>NZ_VIRM01000069.1 GCF_006874475.1 Microbispora hainanensis | reverse complement strand
GGCACCAGCCTGCCGCCGTCGGTCAGCGTGCCGAGGCACCGCCGTACGTCGTCTTCGGGAAACCCGGTCATCGCGGCGACCGCGGCGACGGTGGCGGGCCGTTTTTCCATGTTCAGAGCGGCGACGGCCTCGTAGACCGTCATGTCCGCCGTCGTCATCTCCTGGACGTCCTCCAGGCTGTCCTCGTCAGGCCCCGTGTCCCGCACCGCGTCAGGCCCCGTGTCCCGCACTGCGTCGGGCACCGTGTCCCGCACCGTGTCCGGTACCGCGTCCGGCACCGCGCTCTGTTCGTCAGGCACTGCGCTGCCTCGCCCCCTCACGGAGCCGCTCCGGATCGACCTGCCGGTCCGGGTAGCGTTCGAGGTATTCGCGTTCCAGCTCCTGCGTCCGCGAGGTGTGGCGCTCCAGCGCGTCGTCCGACCCGTGGAAGAGCGTGTCCGACCGGGTCTCGTGCAGGTGGCGCAACTCGCGGATCAGGTCCTCGTCGCCCAGGTCCCGCGGGTCGACTCCCATGGTCATGGCGGTCCTCCCTCACACCTCTGTCGGCTTGTCCCAGCGTTCGTCGGGGTTCTTGTCGTCCGGTTCCGCGTTCGGCGGGTCCGTGGCGGACGGAGTCCACTCCTCGGCGAAGTCCGGCTCGTCCGCGTCGTCGCGGACGGTATCAATGTCGCGGTCGTCTTCTCTTCGCATGCCCAGGTCCCTGCCCGGTGGAGCGCCCGCCATTCAGCCCGAGTCCCACCGCATCTCCCCCGGGCATCCCCCGGAAAGCCGTACGGCCCGCTCCATCGGACGACGGAGACGGGCCCTACGGGGACGGGAGTGTTCAGGACAGGTCGAACTCCCCGCCCTTGACCCCCTCGATGAACGCCTCCCACTCCCCGGGGGTGAACATCAGCCGGGGTCCCTGGGGATCCTTCGAGTCGCGCACGGCGACGCCGTCGCGCAGGCGCGCGACCTCCACGCACTGGTTGCCGACGGTGTTCGAGCGCGCCGCCTTGCGCCAGACCGCGCAGGCCAGGTCGTCCGCCGGTACGAGTCCCCTCATCGTCCTGCCATCTCCTTCTCGACCGAGTTGATCATTTCCATGGACTTCTCCGGGCCGAGCGCGGCGGCACGAAGATGATCGAAGACCTGGACGTAGCCGCGGATCTCCGCCGTGTCCTCCAGGTAGAGCTCGCCGCTCATGTTCTCCAGCAGCACGACGTCGGCGTCGCCGGGGTCGGGGAAGGCCAGGATCGCCGTCGGGTTGCCCATGCCGAGGTAGGCGCCCGCGTCGAACGGCAGAACCTGCACGGTGACGTTCGGCTGGACGGCCATCTCCTGCAGCCTGCGCAGTTGCTCGGCCATCACGGCCGGCCCGCCCACGGGGCGGCGCAGCGCCGCCTCGTCGAGGACGGCCCACAGCTCCAGCGGGGCGGGCCCGGTCAGGCGGCGCTGGCGTTCCATCCGGGCCGCGGCCCGCCGCTCGATCTCCGCCGGGTCCTTGACGAGGGCGGCGCCGATGACCGCGCGGGCGTAGTCCTCCGTCTGGAGCAGCCCGGGGACCAGCAGCGGCTCGTAGTTGCGCACCGACGACGCCTCGGATTCCAGCCCGACGTACGGCCCGGGCAGGACGTCGTCGTAGGCGCGCCACCATCCGCGCCGGGCGGCGTCCCTGGCCAGCGCGATCAGCGCGTCGCGTTCCGAGCCTTCGACGCCGTAGAGGTCGAGCAGGTCGCGGATGGTCCGGGCGTGCGGGCGGGTGTGGCCGGTCTCGATCCGATAGACGGTGGAGGGCGCCATGCCGAGCCGTCGTGCGACCTCCTCGCGGGCGAATCCCGCTTCGCGCCGCAGCCGCGTCAGCTCGCCGGAAAGCCGACGGAGCCGGACAGTAGGGCCGCCAACTCCCCTCATGGACCGAACTCTCCCTTTCGCCGCAAAAGGAAACTATGCAATCGTGCATTCGCCATATTGCGTTGCCGTTTTGCAAAGTGCAGGATGAACGAAGTCTTGCACGGACCTCGAATCGCCATCCGCAGGCGGGTGCACAGGGAGTTATCACGGGATGACAATTCTCAACCTCACGGGGAGAATCGCGATCTCACACCCCTTCTCGGGAGACCCCTCCCGGGTGCGGGCCGCCCGGCGGTTCGTGGCGAACCGTCTCGGTGACGGCCACCCCTGCCGCGACGACGCCGTGCAACTGATCGGCGAGCTGGTCGCCGAGTCGCTGCGGCACGCCGCCTCGTGCGGGCGCCCGCCGGGGTACGGCGTGTCGGTCCTGGCCACGCCCGCCGCGGCCCGCGTCACGTTGTCGACCCAGGGTTGCGGGTGCTGGACGTCTCCCGAGCTCACGCCGGGGCGCGGCGTCCACCTCGTGGACCTGTTCACCCGCCGGTGGGGCGTGTCGGCCAGCCGCACCGGGGTCTCCGTGTGGTTCGAGGTCGGGCACGACGCCGCCGTGCCGCCGCCCAGGGGCGTGGAGAGCGAGAGCACGACGACGGCCTGACCGGCGGTGCGCACCGGTCGGGGTCCGGGACCGGTGACAAGCAGAACGAATTTCTGGCCGGATCCAGGGTAGACGGGCGCCATATCTTCCGGAGAAGGGGACGATATGGCGCAAATAAGCACCGACATTCCCGCGCGACTGGATCGGCTCCCATGGGCCCGCTGGCACTGGCTCGTGCTCATCGGACTCGGCACCGTCTGGATCCTCGACGGGCTCGAAGTGACCATCGTCGGGGTCATCGGCCCCCGAATCACGGCCCCGGACAGCGGGCTGGGGCTCACCGAGAGCGAGGTCGGGATCGCCGCCGGTGTGTACGTCGCGGGAGCGTGCCTCGGCGCTCTCTTCTTCGGCCACCTGACCGACCGGTTCGGGCGCAAGAAGCTCTTCCTGGTGACGCTCGCCGTCTATCTCGCCGCCACCGTGGCCACGGCCTTCTCGCACGACGCCTGGTACTTCTACCTGTGCCGGTTCTTCACCGGAGCCGGCATCGGGGGCGAGTACGCCGCGATCAACTCGGCGATCGACGAGCTCATCCCGGCCCGTGTGCGCGGCACGGTCGACCTGGTGGTGAACGGCTCCTTCTGGCTCGGCACGGCGCTCGGCGCGCTCATCGCGATCCCGGCGCTCGACACCGGCCTGCTGCCCGCCGATCTCGGCTGGCGCCTGCTGTTCGGCCTGGGCGCCGTGCTCGGTGTGGCGATCCTGCTGGTCCGCAGAACGGTGCCGGAGAGCCCGCGCTGGCTGTTCATCCACGGCCGCGGCGCCGAGGCCGAGGAGATCGTGGGGGGCATCGAGAGGAAGGTCCGCGAGGAGAACGGCAAGGCGCTCGAAGCGGCGCACGGGGAGATCAGGATCAACCAGCGGACCCACACGCCGCTGACGGAGGTGGCGGCCACACTGCTGCGCCGCTATCCCAAGCGCACGACCGTCGGCCTGTCGCTGTTCGTCGGCCAGGCGTTCCTCTACAACTCGATCTTCTTCACGTACGCGCTGGTGCTGTCGAAGTTCTTCAAGGTGCCGGACGGCAGCACGCCGTGGTATCTCGTCCCGATCGCCATCGGGAACTTCCTCGGCCCGGTCCTGCTCGGCCGGTTCTTCGACACGGTCGGCCGCCGGACGATGATCTCGGGCACCTACGTGCTGTCGGGCCTGCTCCTGCTGGGCACCGCCGCGCTGTTCGACGCGCGCGTGCTGACCCCGATGACCCTCACGGTCTGCTGGATGGTGGTGTTCTTCTTCGCCTCGGCCGGGGCGAGCAGCGCCTATCTGACCGTCTCGGAGATCTTCCCCATGGAGACCAGGGCCCTGGCGATCGCGCTGTTCTACGCCGTGGGCACCGGGCTCGGCGGCATCATCGGGCCCGTGCTGTTCGGCCGCCTGGTGGAGAGCGGGGTCGTCGGCAACGTCGTGGTCGGCTACGTCATCGGCGCCGGCCTGATGATGGCGGCCGGGCTGGTGCAGTGGTTCATGGGCGTGGAGGCCGCCCGGCGTTCGCTGGAGGACATCGCGGCGCCGCTCAGCGCCGAGCAGCGCCAGATGGTCTGACCGGACGTGCCGGTACGGCTCGCGTCTTCGGGGCGCGAGCCGTAGCGGCCGGGTGTCTCACCACTCTCTTGGGTATCAATCCCCTCAGATGCGCACATAAGGCGCATCCTCGTACATTCGGGGGAATCATGGCTGACGACGCTCAGAAGAAGAAGCCCGCGAAGTCCACCGGCAAGGCGAAGAGGATGGCCATCAAGGAAGCCCGCTCGGCGAAGCAGGCGAAGAAGGCCAACCGCCCCGCCGAGGGCGCGAGCGAGTGACGGCCGTACGGCCGGTGCCACCATGATCCGGGCCGGGCCCGCCGCGGCCCGGCCCTCCTCTGTCCCCTGTAGAGCGTCCCGGTATGCGCCGGTTCCCTCCGTCCTGGATACTCGAAGCCCCTGGAGTCGATCTCACCTGTCCTGGAGGGCCGCCCGTGAGGCTTGGAGTCGTCTTCGACCGCGACCTCCCGCCGGAGTCGCTCCCGTCGTTCGCCGCCGAGCTGGACGGCACGACGGTCTCCGACCTGTGGGTGGTGGAGGACCTCGGCTGGACGGGCGCGATCTCCTCTGCCGCCACGGCGCTGGCCGCGACCTCACGCCTGCGCGTGGGCATCGGCATCGCTCCGGCGCCCCTGCGCAATCCGATGCTGCTGGCGATGGAACTGGCCAACCTGGCCCGCCTCCACCCGCGGCGGCTGGCCGCCGGGATCGGGCACGGCGTGCAGGCGTGGATGCGCCAGGTGGGCGCCGCCGCCGCGTCACCGCTGTCGCTGCTTGAGGAGACGATCACGTCCGTACGCGCGCTGCTGCGCGGCGAGACCGTCAGCCTGCACGGACGCGAGGTGAGCCTGGACGGCGTCCGCCTCGTCCACCCGCCGGCCGAGCCGCCGCCGGTGCTCGCCGGAGTGGTGAACCCGCGCTCGCTGGCCCTGTCGGGACGGGTCGCCCAGGGCACCATCCTCCCCGAGGGTTTCACCCCGGAACGGCTGCGGTCGATGATCGAGGGGATCGGCGCGACCGGAGATCACGAAGTGGTGGCGTTCGTCCACCTCTACGTCGGCGACGACGCGCGCGCGGCCCTGCGGAAGGCGGCCGAGGAGCAGGCCGGGTTCCTCCAGGTCGCGCCGGAGGAGGTCGTCATGGCGGCCGGTTCGCCGGAGGAGGCGGCCACGCTGGTCAGGGCGATGTGGGAGGCGGGCGTGTCCACGGTCGCCGTCCGCCCGGTCGGCGCCGACCCGCTCTCGCACGTCCACAAGCTGCTGTCCGCCCTCTGACCCGCCCCCGGGGCATGACATTTGTCCTGTGCAACCCGGGATCGGCCCCACTACGCCGGAACGCGCGCGATCAGGCAGAGTTGAGGCGTGGACACCCCGACACTCCGATCTCCTCAGCACCGCGTGAGCCGTACCGCCGTCTGGTATTGGGCCGCACGGGCTGCCATCGGCTGGCTGATCATCCTGGCGGCCCAGGTCGTCTGGCTCGTGACCGACGGCGACGGGACCGGTCTGCCGGTGGCCGGCCACGTGGCCGTTCTTGTCGTCACCGCCGTCGTCGCGGTGGCGCACGTCACGGTCATGCCGCAGTGGCGCTATCGGGTGCACCGCTGGGAGGCCACGTCCGCGGCCGTGTTCACCCAGTCGGGCTGGTTCAAGCAGGAGTGGCGCATCGCCCCGATCTCCCGCATCCAGACCGTGGACAGCGAGCGCGGCCCGCTGGAGCAGCTCTTCCGCCTGGCCGACGTCACCGTCACCACCGCCTCCGCCGCCGGCCCGATCAAGATCGGCGGCCTCGACCGGGACACGGCGCAGCGCCTGGTCGCCGAGCTCACCGCCACCGCGCAGGCGACGGCGGGTGACGCCACGTGATCGACGTGGTCGAAGCGACCCTGACCTGGCGGCGGCTGAGCCCGCGCATGCTGGTGATCCATCCGGTCCAGGAGGTCGTGCGGGCCGCCCCGGCGCTGCTCGGCCTGCTGATCGCGGGGTCGAGCAGCGGCGGGAAGGGGCACCTGTGGAGCCTCGCGGGCGTCGGCCTCATGGTCGTGCTCGGCATGCTCCGCTGGTTCACCACGACCTACCGCGTCACGCCCGAGCACGTGCAGGTCCGCCGTGGCCTGGTGACCCGCAAGGTGGTGACCGTGCCCCGCGACCGGGTCCGTACGGTCGACGTCACCTCCCACGTGCTGCACCGGGTGCTCGGCCTGGCCCGTGTCGAGGTGGGGACCGGCACGTCGGACCGCAGGAACGAGGGCCGGCTCAAGCTCGACGCGCTGAGCGCCGCCGAGGCCGCCCGCCTGCGCGTGGAGCTGCTGCACCGCTCTCCCTCCGCGGCCCCTGCGGCCCCTGCCGCCGCCTCTGCCGCGCCTGCCGTCCCTTACGGCGCGCCGGCCGCGGAGGCCGAACTCGCGCGGATGCGTCCCGAATGGGTGAGGTTCGGGCCGTTCACGATGTCCGGGCTCGTCACCGTGGGCGTCGTCGCCGGGTTCGTGTCCCGCCTGGTCTCGGAGGGCAACGTCGACCTGGGCAGGGTCGGGCCCGTCCAGGAGACCTGGCGGTGGTTCAGGGAGATGTCGCTCCCGCTGGAGATCGCGACGGTGGTGCTCGTGCTGGTGGTGTTCGTCAGCGTCGCCTCCACGCTCGGCTACGTCCTGGCCTTCGGCCACTTCCGGCTGACCCGGCACCCCGAGGGCACCCTCCACGTGACCCGCGGGCTGCTGACCAGGAGGGCCACCACCATCGAGGAACGGCGGCTGCGCGGGGTCGAGGTCACCGAGCCGCTGCTGCTGCGCGCCGTACGCGGGGCCCGCCTGTCCGCGGTGACGACCGGGCTGCGGGCCGCGCAGGGCGCGCAGCGCGGCGGATCGTTGCTGCTGCCGCCCGCGCCGCGCGCGGAGGCCGTGTCGGTGGCCCGGCTCGTGCTCCCCCGTGTTCCCGGAGCCCCTTCTGCCTCGGAAGCCTCACCGGTCACCGCGCGCCTGACCCCGCACGGCCCCGCCGCGCTGCGCCGCAGGTTCACCCGCGCGTACGGCGTGCACGCGCTGGTGCTGGCCGCGCTGCTCGCGCTGTGGTGGTGGGCCGGGCTGCCCTCGTGGACGTGGCTCACGGTCGCCGCCCTGCTGCCGCTGACCGCCCTGCTCGCCGCCGACCGCTACCGCTCGCTCGGCCACGCTCTGACGTCCGGATATCTGGTCACCCGCTGGGGCTCGTTCTCCCGTCGCCGGGCGGCGCTGGAGTGCGACGGCGTCATCGGCTGGAACATCGAGCGGTCGTTCTTCCAGCGCCGGGCCGGCCTGGCGACGCTGACGGCGACCACTGCGGCGGGCAAGCAGGGCTACCAGGTGCGCGACGTGGAGCTCGTCGAGGCGCTGCGCCTGGCCACCGCGGCCACCCCGGGCCTGCTCGACCCGTTCCTCGTCGAGGCGCGGCCCGTCAGCTCTGTCGGCTAATAGCATGTGGTGTCCGATAAGGCCGGTTTGATCGCCGGTTTGATCTCAGGAGTTGGCGTGTCCCGCTACGGCCAGATGTTCGGCCCCGACATCACGTTCCTCGGCGTCGAGCGATGCGACCTCGACGATCCGGCCGGCTACGCGGACGCCGACGTCGTCATCCTGGGCGCGCCGTTCGACGGCGGCACCTCCCACCGCCCGGGTGCGCGCTTCGGCCCGAACGCCATCCGGCAGACCTGCTATCTCCCCCACGACGGCTCCCGCCCGAGCCTGGCGCTGCGCGTGGACGCCCTCAAGGACCTGCGGGTGCTGGACGCCGGAGACGTGGAGACCTACGCCGGGGACATCGAGGGCAGCCTGCGCGCGATCGAGGACGCGGTCGCCAGGATCGCGGCCTCCGGGGCGATTCCCGTCGTCCTCGGCGGCGACCACACGATCGCCCTGCCCGACGCGACCGGCGTGGCCCGCCGCCACGGCTTCGGCCGGATCTCCATGCTCCACTTCGACGCGCACGCCGACACCGGCGACATCGAGTTCGGCCACCTGCACGGCCACGGGCAGCCGATGCGGCGGCTCATCGAGTCGGGGGCCATCCGGGGCGACCGCTTCCTGCAGATCGGCCTGCGCGGCTACTGGCCGGGGCCGGAGATCCTCGACTGGATGGCCGGGCAGCGCATGCGGTCGTACGAGATGACCGAGATCGTCGCCAGGGGCCTCGACGAGTGCCTCACCGAGGCGTACGCGATCGCGGTCGACGACTGCGACGGCGTCTACCTGTCGGTCGACGTGGACGTCTGCGACCCCGGCCACGCGCCGGGCACCGGAACGCCCGAGCCGGGCGGCCTGTCGGCCCGCCAGCTCCTCGACGCCGTACGCAGGACCTGTTACGAGCTGCCCGTCGTCGGCCTGGAGATCGTCGAGGTGGCCCCGCCGTATGACCACGCGGACATCACGGCCTACCTGGGCAACCGGGTCGTGCTGGAGGCGCTGTCGGCGATCGCCCGGCGGCGCAGGGACGCCGCCGACGGCACCCGCTGGGATCCGAAGCAGCCCCTCCTCGACGGCCGCTGATCCACACCGCCCGGGATGCGACAGCGGCGGGTCCCCGTACGGCCCCGGCCTAAGCGCAGGTCTTCCGCCCGGCGTCACACAGTTCGACCTCCGGGTAGCGCTTCGACGGCTTGTCCAGCAGGGGCTGGGGCTTGTGCCGCAGGTGCAGGTCGAAGAAAGCCCTGACATAGCTGCGGGTGATCTCCACGGTCCGCTCTCCGGACAGGCCGGGATTGCGGTGGATGCCGAGTTGCTCCACCAGCAGCGCGGTGTCGGTGAAGGAGGCATGCTCTGCCCCGGTCACCACGAGCCAGCGCTTCCATCCGGTCAGATGTGCCCAGTCACGATCCCACGTGGTGTCCTTGCCTGCCGGGCTGTGCATGGCCTGCGTGCCCAGGAAGAGGAACGGCCGCGACAGTCCGGTGTCCGGGATCGGGGCGAATGTGGTGCCGTCCATGTCGATCCCGGCACGTATGCGGGTGTCCTTCAGCATGGCGGCGATGGCACTCGCGCCTCCTGCCGACTGCCCGGCCATCGCGATCCGGGACGGGGCGATCAGCGAGGCGCCCTTCCACTTGCGGTTCGCGCCGGTCAGTTCCTCGATGACGAAGGAGACGTCGGCCGCTCGGCTCCGGCCCACCTTGTTCCAGAACTCCTGGCTCTTGTCCGCCTCACACGCGACGCACGTGGCGACCCGGCCGTCGGGGAAGGTCGTGGCCAGGCTCTCATAGGTGTGGTCGATGCCGGCCACCACATAGCCTCTGCTCGCCAGTTCCTCGGCCAGGGCGGTGAGCGAGCTGCGGGGCTCGGTGAAGCCCGGGGAGAGCACCACCAGGGGCAGGCCGCGTTCGCGGCCGGCCGGTTCGGCATCCACGAAGGCGTTGGTCCGTGTTCTGCTCAACGCGTCGTACGGCACGCCGGGGATCTCTTCGCCTTTCAGGATGAGCTCCGACTCCTTCGCCGTCATGTACGGGGCCCGCTTCCCGCTGCGGGATCTCGTCGGATACCACAGGGAGACCATGAGTTCCCTCGCCTTCGCGCCCGGGACCCAGGGATCGACGCGTGAGGTGTCCTTGACGTACAGGGACGTGGTGCCGACCGGCTGGGGTCCGGTCGGTTCGGGGAGACGAGGCGTGCTGATCCGGGTGGACGACGGATCGGCGGCGACAGATGCGGTGGAGCCGGGCGAGGGTTCGCGCGAGGGGGCGCCGGACCCGGCCGAACCGTACGCGGAGGCGCAGGAGACGGCGGCGGTGCAGGAGATCAGCGCCGCGACGACGGTGGCGCCTCGGCGGATCCGGGAGGGCGGCGACGGTGTGGCGCCACCGACGCCTGCGCCGTTCCCCACGGCGCGGCTGGATGGGCTTTCCCTCTCCAACATGTGATCCATGAACTGTCCTTCCTGATGGGGCCGCCTCGACGGGGCCCGCGCGGGCGGCCGGTGGCGGCAACGACGCTAGGGGCCGGCGAGATCCGTCCGCGTCGGCTGCCATGCCGATATCGGCGCCTTCTCGGGGAGGAGTTCTGGCGGTGTCATCCTTGCGATGTACTTCCGGCGGAGGTCGGATCCGGTCGCTGGGGCTGACGCGGGACGTGCCGCGCGATCAGGACAATAAGACGGTGAGCGAACGACGTGGATGGTGGCAGTTCACGCTGGACGTGCTGCGCCCCGTGCGGAAAACCACCCCGCTTTCGCGCCGGTCGCTCCTCGCCGACCTGCTGCTCGCGATCGCCTTGACCATTGCGGCCGTGGCCGCGACGGCGGGCGCCACAGACGGCGATCATCGTGTCGACGGGCAGCCGCACTCCCTGTCGGAGCCCCTGCGACTGCGGCCCTCTCCACCGCCGCGAGGCGGCGATGTCCCGCCTGACCGCTGGGGACGGCCTGTCATCGCCCCCGACGACGGCCAGGAGGATTCCGGCCCGCTTCCGCTCCTGGTGGTTCTGACGGCTCTGCCGCTGGCGGTGCGACGGCTCTACCCACTGATCACCTTCTGGGCGGTGCTGGCCGCGGCGTTGGCCACCCGCGACGACGCGACGTGGATCACCGTGCTGACGTTCGCCATCGCCGGGTACGGGGCCGTGGCCCACAGCCCGCACCGTGCGCCGGCCATGGGGGGTCTCGTCCTCGCCGCCGTGCTGGCAGGCGCCGCCTTCCAGGACTCCGTCCCGGCGTTGCCAAGCTGGCTGGGGCCGTTCGTGGTGCTGATGAGCGCCGGAGTCGCCGCCGGTTTCGTCCGATCCTGGCGGCGGCGACTCGATGCCGGCCGGCGTCGGTTAACGGAACTACAGCGCGCACAGGAGGAGGCCATGCGCAAGGCCGTCAAGGAAGAGCGCTCCCGGATCGCCGGCGAACTGCACGATGTCGTCACCCACAACGTGAACGTGATGGTGATCCAGGCCGGAGCGGCACGCGCGGTGATGGACACGGCTCCGGCTCGGTCGAAGCAGGCCATGCTGGCGGTCGAAGCCGGCGGCCGAGCCGCCATGGCCGAACTACGCCACGTCATGGGCCTGCTCGCCGGGCCGGAGAGCGAGCGGGCGGACGGCAGCGCCGACGGGCTCGAACCACAACCGGGACTCGACCAGCTCGACTCCTTGATCGAACGGGTTCGCGCAGCCGGAGTGCCGGTCAGCGTCGAGATCTCCCCGCCGCCTCGCCCGCTGCCGCCCGGGGTGGAGCTGACCGTCTATCGCGTCATCCAGGAGGCCCTGACCAACACGATCAAACATGCGGCCGGCGCGGCGGCGTCCGTCACCATCGATTACCACGGCGACTGGCTGGAGATCGAGATCACCGACACCGGCGGCAGGCGGACGACCGGCGCCGGAGACGGCCGGGGCCGGGGCCTGATCGGGATGCGGGAGCGGCTCGCCCTCTACGGCGGCACCCTGCAGGCCGGGGCGCGGGGTGACGGCGGATACCAGATCAAGGCGCGGATCCTGTGGGCCACCACGTGAACGGGCCCACGCGCGTGGTCATCGCCGACGATCAAGCGCTGGTACGCAGCGGATTCGGGATGATCCTCGCCGCCGACGGCATCGAGGTGACGGCCGAGGCGGCCAACGGATCGGAGGCCGTCGCCGCCGTCCGGCGTACTCGGCCCGACGTCGTGCTCATGGACGTTCGGATGCCGCAGATGGACGGTCTCGAAGCCACCCGGCAGATCATGGCGGAAGGCATGGGCGACACCCGCGTCCTCATTCTGACCACCTACGACCTCGATCACTACGTCTACGCCGCACTCACCGCGGGAGCCAGTGGCTTCCTGCTCAAAGACGTCACCCCCGAGCATCTGGTGGCCGCGGTCCGTCTGGTGCGCGCGGGGGACGCCCTGCTCGCGCCGACGATCACCCGTCGGCTGGTCGAGCGGTTCGCCCGCCGCGACGAGGCCAGAGCAGCCGTACACCGGGATCTGTCGGAGCTGACACGCCGGGAGCTGGATGTGTTGCGCCTGCTCGCCACAGGGCTGAGCAACGCCGAGCTCGCCGGCCTGCTGAGCCTCAGCCCGACGACGGTGAAGACTCATGTCGCGCGCATCCTGTCCAAGCTCGGCCTCAGGGACAGGGTGCAGGCGGTCGTGCTCGCCTACGAGACCGGTTTGATCACTCCAGGCTCGCCCCCCGACCGGTCGCCGGGGAGTATGCCCGGGCGGTGGTAGTCGGCCGGGGAGGAACCCCGGGCACCGGACATTTCCCTCCATGGCCGGGAGCCGATCTGGTAGGCATGGTCGGATGACGCGATCGAGAACCGCCGCCGTCCTGACCGTGGCCGCCGTGCTCCCGGCGCTCCTGACCGGCTGCGCGGCCGGCGGCGACGTCACAGGCTCCGCGCGGGCGGCGTCGCGGGCCACCCCGGACACGCGATCCTCAGGCGCCCCAGCGGAGGCGGGAGCGAGCGGGCCTGCGACCAGGGACGCGTCGGCCGGCCGTCCCGTCCGATCCCCCGCGAAGCCGGTGCGGGTGCCGGCCGGGGTGACGGCGGGGTACGCCGTGGTCGACGTGACCACGGGCAAGACGGTCGCCCAACGGCAGGCGCACCACCGGTTCCGGTCGGCGTCGGTGGTGAAGATCCTCATCGCCACCGACTATCTGGAACGGCACAGGGGGACGATCCCGGCCCGGGACATGGCGCTGCTGACGCCCATGCTCCGCGGCAGCGACGACGACGCGGCGACGGCCCTGTGGCGGCGCGGCGGCCAGGGCGAGATCGTGCGGCGGATGGCGCGCAGGATCGGCCTGACCGAAACCGCCCCGCCGCCCGCCGCGAAACCCGGCTTCTGGGGCTACACGGCCATCAGCGCGGCCGACATCGCGCTCGTCTACCGGTATCTCCTGCGGCGGGCCGAGCCCCGCGTCCGCGACTTCGTCCTCGGCAACCTGCGCAAGGCGTCGCAGTGCGCCCGCGACGGCTTCGACCAGTTCTTCGGCATCCCCCGCGCCGTCCCCCGGCCCTGGGCGATCAAGCAGGGCTGGTCCGGATATGGCGCGGTTCCTCCCGTCAAGTGCACCCGCACGAAGGCGACGTCGTACCGTATCGGGGCGATCACAATAAGCGGCAACCCGGTTGATTTCGGCCGTCCGGTGCTCCACACTACTGGCGTGATCGGCGACCGGCTGATCATGGTGGTGCTCACCCTGCAGCCCTCGGGGGCGTCCTTCACGCAGTCGGCCCAGCGGGTGACGAAGCTGGCGAGAGACCTCTATCTCAGCGTCGCCTAGCCGTCCGGTTCATACGGGAGGGACCGTTCTGTTTAGAGGCAGGGCCGCCGGGCAGCGATCACGCGTGCTCTCCCTCCTTTCTGAAAGCTGGTCGGCGATGGGTTTCCCGTGGGGATTGCTCGGCCGGGACATGGCGGTCGATCTCGGCACGGCCAACACGCTCGTGTACGTGCGCAAGAAGGGCGTCGTCCTCGACGAGCCGTCGGTGGTGGCGGTCAACCTGCACACGGACAGGATCGTGGCGGTCGGGACGGCGGCGAAGGAGATGATCGGGCGGACCCCGCCCCACATCGCCACGCTGCGCCCGCTCAAGGACGGCGTGATCGCCGACCTCGACGCGGCCGAGCGCATGCTGCGGCACTTCATCCAGGTGGCGCACAAGAACCGCTATCTGGCCAAGCCCCGGATCGTCGTCGCCGTGCCGAGCGGCACCACGAGCGTCGAGCAGCGGGCGGTCAGGGAGGCGGCGTACGAGGCGGGCGCCCGCCGCGTCCACATCATCGAGGAGCCGATGGCCGCGGCGATCGGCGCCGGGCTCAACGTGGGGGACACGACCGGCAACATGGTCGTGGACATCGGCGGCGGCACGACGGAGGTCGCGATCGTCTCCCTCGGCGGCGTGGTCGTCTCGAAGTCCGTGCGGGTCGGCGGCGACGAGCTCGACGAGGCGATCGTCAACTACGTCAAGAAGGAACACTCCCTGATGCTCGGCGAGCGTACGGCCGAGCACGTCAAGATCAAGCTGGGCAGCGCTCGGCCGGGCGGCGACGAGACCACGCCGATGCCGATCCGCGGCCGCGACCTGGTGACCGGCCTGCCGAAGACCGCGACGATCAACCGGGCGCAGGTCAGGGAGGCGATCGAAGACCAGGTGCAGACGATCGTCGACGCCGTGCAGAGCACGCTGGACCAGTGCCCGGCCGAGCTGGCGGGCGACCTGATCGACAACGGCATCGTGCTGACCGGCGGCGGCGCGCTGCTCGACGGGCTGGGCGAACGGCTCGAAAAGGCCGTCGGCATGCCGATCAACCTCGTCGACCAGCCGCTCCAGTCGGTGGTGCTGGGCGCGGGCCGGTGCGTCGAGCGCTTCGACGAGATGCAGGACGTGTTCCTCCCCGAAACGCGTCGATGAGGTCCTCCGGTCGCTCCTCCGGTCGCTCCTCCGGTCGCCGCGCGCCCGTGCTGCTCGCGCTCGTCTCCGCCGCCCTGATCGCCGCCGACACCGTCACCCCGCTCGAACCGCTGCGGGCCTTTGGGTCGGCCGTGTTCGGCGGGCTGGAGGACGCGGCGTCCGCCGGGGTCCGCTGGGCGTCGGGCGAGCACCGCCTGGCGGAGCTCGAACGCGAGAACGCCCGGCTGCGCGCCGACCTGCTGGCCGTCCGGCGCACCATCCCGTCCCCCGCCCAGGCGGACGGCTACCAGGTCGTGCCGGCCCACGTCATCGGCTTCGGCCGGGACGGCACGGTCACCGTCGACACCGGCTCCGAGGCCGGCGTGACCCGTGACATGACCGTGTTCGACGGCGACGGGCTGGTCGGCCGGATCCTGCGCTCCGGCCCCGGCACGGCGACGGTGCAGCTCGCCACGGCCTCCGGCGCCTCGATCGGGGCCCGGCTGGAGGGCTCACGCGAGGTGGGCCTGGTGACCGGCGTCCCCGAGCACGGGCTGCTGCGGCTGAGCCTGCTGAACGCCTCGGCCGAGGTGAAGCCCGGCGACCGGGTGGTGACGCTGGGCTCGCGCGACATGCGGCCGTACGTGCCGGACGTGCCGATCGGCACGGTGGTCACGGTCGAGCCCGCGCCGGACGCGCTGACCAGGACGGCGCTCGTGCGTCCCTTCGCCCGCTTCACCGCGCTCGACCTCGTCACCGTCGTGCTGGGGCCGCTGCCGGACGCCGCGCCGGTGGACGCGTCGGCAAGCGGGGGCGGGGCGAAGAGCAGCGCCAAGAAGGGGGCGTGATGAAGGCGCTCGTGCTGTGCGTGCTCGTCGTCCTCGTCGCACCGGTGCTCCAGGTCGCCGTGGTCAACGGGCTGCCGCTGCCCGGCGGCGGGCCCGACATCGTGCTGGTCGCCGTCGTCGCGCTGGCGGCGCTGCTGCGGCCCGGAGCGGGAGCGTTCCTGGGGTTCGCGGCGGGCCTGGCCGCCGACGTCGCGCCACCCGCCGACCACACCATCGGGCGGCTCGCCCTGGTCATGTGCCTGGCCGGGTGGGTGTGCGCGCGGACCACCGCGGACGGCTCGGCCGGGCGGCGCGCCGCCGTCGCCGCCGCCGTGGCCCTGGGCGCGACACTCGCAGGTGGCGTGCTCGCGGCCCTGCTCGACGGCACGCCGTGGGGCGCGGCCCTCGCGCCCGGCGCCGTCGCCTGGACCGCCGGCCTGGCCGCGCTCGTCGCGGCGGCGCTCGCCCTGCTGCCCCGTCGCCGGTCGTTCGGGCGGGTGGCCAGATCACGGGAGAACTCACGCGATCGGTACGGCCGGGGGAGGCGGCTTGCGTAGGACCGTCCACCGGGGCCGCCTCACGCTCGTGTTCGTCGTGGTGACCGCGCTCATGCTGACCCTGCTCGGCCGCCTGTGGTATCTGCAGATCGTCACCGGCCCGTCGTACGTCAGGGCGGCCACGGAGACGCGGGTCCGCTCGGTCGTCCTGCCGCCGGTGCGGGGGCGGATCCTCGACGTACGCGGCCGGCCGCTGGTGGCCAACGAGACCAAACCGCAGGTGTCGGTGGACTACATGGCCCTCATCCACCAGCCCGACGGCGGGAAGGACGTGCTGACCCGGCTCGCCCGGGCCCTGGGCCGCCCCTACCAGGAGATCGCCGACCGGGCCCGGCTGTGCGCCGTGGACGTGCCCCGGCCGTGCTGGCCCGGCTCGCCGTACCAGCCGATCGTGGTCGCGGACGACGTGAGCGTGCGCACGGCGCTGTGGATCGCGGAGCGGCAGGACGAGTTCCCCGGCGTCAGCACCGCGTTGCGGCCGGTCAGGACCTATCCGCTCGGCTCGGCCGCGGCGCACGTGCTCGGCTATCTGCAGCCGCCCTCCCCCGACGACCCCGAGGGAGGCCCGGAGCTGATCGGCCGCGACGGCCTCGAAGCGCAGTATGACCGCGAGCTGGCCGGGCGCACCGGGATCAGGCAGGTGGCGGTGGACAGCACGGGCACGGTCACCGGTCTGATCCGCGAGGAGGCCGCCGTAGCCGGAGACACGCTGGTGACCAGCATCGACGCGGGCATCCAGGAGGTGGCCGAGCGGGCGCTGGCCCGGGCGGTGAGCGCCGCGCGCAAACGGGGCGCGCCCGCCGACAGCGGCGCGGCGGTGGTGCTGGAGGCGAAGACCGGGCGGGTGACGGCGATCGCCGACTATCCCACCTACGACCCCGGCGTGTGGACCGGCGGCATCTCGCAGAACGACTACGAGGGCCTGCCGCTGGTCAGCGCGGCCGTGCAGGGGCAGTGGCCGCCGGGCTCCACCTGGAAGGTGACCTCGACGGCCGCGGCGGCCAAGGCGGGCTACTCGCTGCGGGCGTCGTACGACTGCCCGGGCGGCTACACGATCGGCGGCCGGGTGTTCCACAACTTCGAGAGCGCCGAACTCGGCCGGATGGACATGCACCGGGCGCTGGTGGTGTCGTGCGACACGATCTTCTACCGCTTCGCGGACCGGATGTGGCGGCGTGACGGCGGGCTCAAGCCGGTCAAACGCCCCAAGGATCCGATGCAGAAGATGGCCGGGGAGTTCGGGTTCGGCACGCCCACCGGCGTCGACCTGCCGCACGAGGCGTCGGGACGGGTGCCCGGCCGTGCGTGGAAGAAGGCCAACTGGGAACGGACCAAGGCGGACTCCTGCCGCCGCGCCAAGGCCGGCTATCCGGAGATGTCCGACCGCAAGCGGGCGGCCTACCTCAAGGCGCTCGCCACCGACAACTGCCGCTCCGGCGGGGTCTGGTGGGCGGGTGACGCGGCCAACTTCTCGATCGGCCAGGGCGACGTGCTGGTGACGCCGCTCCAGCTGGCCCGGGGATACGCCGCGCTCGCCAACGGCGGCACGGTCTTCAGCCCCAGGATCGGCAAGCGGATCGAGGGTCCCGACGGCACGGTGGTCCGCACCATCACCCCGCCCGTTGTGGGAAAGATCGACGCCTCGCGCAAGACGCTGCGGTTCATCCGCGACGCGCTCGCCGAAGTGCCGCGCACGGGTACGGCCGCGGGCGCCTTCAAGGGCTACGCCTTCAAGCGGCTCCCGGTCGCCGGGAAGACCGGCACCGCCGAGGCGTACGGCAGGCAGGACACCTCGTGGTTCGCCTCCTTCGGCCCCGTGAAGAAGCCCAAGTATGTGGTCGTGGTCGTCGTCTCGCAGGGCGGCACGGGCGGGACCACGGCGGCCCCCGCCGCCAGGGAGATCTGGGAGGGCATCGCCGCCCTCACCCACGACGACAAGAAGAAGCACAGGAAAAAGGACGGCGGGCGATGACGGCGCTCGGTCCTTTATCCGTACGGCTGCCGACGAGGCGGGCGACCAGGCGCAGGTCGTGGGCGCGCCTCGCCCTCTTCCCCGCCTGGGGCCTGGTGCTGCCCGCGGCCGCGTTGTCGGCGATCGGGCTGCTGCTCGTGTGGTCGGCCACCCGCAACGACCCGGGCTCGACGCTGCCGCAGCGGCAGGCGTTCAGCGTGGGCATCGGATTCGCGCTCCTGTGGGCCGTCTCGCGGATCGACCTGCGGATGCTGCGCGCCTACGTCCCGGTGCTCTACCTGCTCGGGCTGGCCGGGCTGATCGCCGTGCTGACCCCGCTGGGCCGTACGGTCAACGGCTCGCACGCCTGGATCGTGCTCGGCGACGGGCTGCAGTTCCAGCCGTCCGAGTTCGCCAAGGCGGCCACGGTGCTCGCGCTCGCGACGGCGCTGGGCGAGCCGCGCGACGGCGAGCGCAGGCCGGGCGCCGGGGCCGTGCTGCTCGCCCTCGGCCTCGCCGCGCTGCCGGTCGGGCTGATCGCGCTGCAGCCCGACTATGGCACCGCGCTCGTCTTCCTGGTGCTGACGACCGGGACGATCGTGGTGTCCGGCGCGCCCAAGAGGTGGTTCGCGGCGTTCGCCGCCGCCGGGGCCGCCGGTCTTTTCCTGGTGTGGCGGCTCGACCTCATCCGGCCCTACCAGCTCCAGCGCCTGATGGTGCTGGCCGACCCGGACGCCGACCCGATGGGCATGGGCTACAACGCCACCCAGGCCAGGATCGCGATCGGCTCCGGGGGCCTGCTCGGCAAGGGCCTGTTCCACGGCGAGCAGACGGCGGGCCATTTCGTGCCCGAGCAGCACACCGACTTCATCTTCACGGTCGCGGGCGAGGAGCTCGGCTTCGCCGGCGCGGCCTGCGTGATCCTGCTGATGCTCGTCCTGCTGTGGCGCGGCCTGTGGATCGCGGTCAAGAGCCCCACGCCGTTCGGCACGGCGGTGGCCGGCGGCGTGGTGTGCTGGCTCGCGTTCCAGACGTTCGTGAACATCGGGATGACCATGGGCCTGCTGCCGGTCGCGGGGCTGCCTCTGCCGTTCGTGTCGTACGGCGGGTCGGCCACGATCTCCAGCCTGGCGGCCGTGGGACTGCTGGCCGCCGTGAACCGGCGTACGCGCACGCCGGCATAGGGCAGTCTTGGAGGAATGCGCAGCAAGCTCGGCGGACGGGTCGCCCAGGCGGCGGAGATCGCCCTGGCCACCCGGAAGTATGTGACCCCGATCGACGTCCTCACCGGCCTGCGGTGGCTGCACGACCGCCACGTGGAGACCTGGCGGCAGGGCCGCGCCGACAACCTGGAACGGCTGGCCGCCGTGGACGCCGGCCGGATGGCGGAGGCGCTGTCGCATCTGCGCGCGTGGGCCCTGTCCAGGAACCTGCTGGAGAGCGAGGCGGCCTACACCGCGGGCACCCGCGACCGGCGGCCGCTGCGCTTCACGGCGGCGGGCGACGACGACCTGGAACGCGCCTTCCGCGTCCACTGGCTGTCGCCGGAGCTGAGCGAGGCCCGGCGGCGGCAGATCACCGAACGGCAGAGCAAGGCCCCCGACCTCGTGGCCGTGGCGCCGCTGGACACCTGGACGTGTGCCGGGTGCGGGGACACCGGGCCTTACCTGATCATGGAGGACGATCAGCCGCACTGCCTGACCTGCGCCGACATGGACCACTTGTGCTTCCTCCCGGCGGGGAACGCGGCGCTGAGCCGTCGCGCCAAGAAGGAGAGCGGGTTGTCGGCGGTGGTGGTCCGCTTCAACCGGCGGCGCAAGAGATACGAACGGCTCGGCGTGCTGGTCGAGGAGGACGCGCTGACGCGGGCCGAGGAGCAGTGCCTGGCCGACGAGGAGGCGCGGCTGCGCCGCCGCGAACGCGACCGCGAGCGCCGGGCCGGCGAGGACGCCGAGTTCCAGACGCGGATGGCGGCGCAGATCCGCCGTCTGTTCCCCCGCTGCCCGGCCGAACGGGCCGAGGCCATCGCCGCGCACGCCGCCGTACGCGGGAGCGGGCGGGTGGGCCGCACCGCCGCCGCCCGGGCGCTGGACGAGAACGCCATCACGCTCGCCGTGATCGCGAGCGTGCGCCACCTGGACACCGACTATGACGCGCTGCTGATGGCCGGGACGCCGCGGATGACGGCCCGCGAGCGGATCCGCCCCCGGGTCGAGGAGGTCCTGACGGCCTGGCGCGGCTGACCCGCCGGGGCCGGCGGACGCGGCTCGGGTCAGCAGACGCGGCTCGGGTCAGCGGACGCGGCCGATCATCTGGGCGTACATGCGCCCGGGGCTGGGGACCGACGACGGGTTGAGGAAGCCGGGCAGCGGGGGCAGGTCGACCGCGAACGGCTGCAGCCGCTCGAACAGCGTGTGCGCGTCGGGCGGCCGTTTGTCCGGGTCCTTCTCCAGCAGCTCGGCGATGAGACCGTCCAGCTCCGCGGGGACCCCCGGCACCCGGGGCGGCTGCTCCTTCACCTGCTTGTCGAACACGGCGTATTCCGTGGGCCCGGTGAACAGCTGGTCGCCGGTCAGCATCTCGTGCAGCACGCAGCCGAGGGAGTAGAGGTCGCTCTTCGGCCCGGCGACGCCCCGCTGGATCTGCTCGGGGGACATGTACGCCGGGGTGCCGAGGATCTGCCCGATCCGGGTGAACTGCGCCGTCCTCCCCGCGACGTCCGTCTCGCGCAGCATGGCGAGCCCGAAGTCGAGCAGCTTCACGCTGCCGTCCGGGCAGAGCATGAGGTTGGTCGGCTTGAGGTCCCGGTGGCAGATCGACAGCTCGTGCGCGGCGGTCAGCACGGCGCACGCCTGCGCGGCGATGGCCGCGGCCCACGGCACCGGCAGCGGGCCGTGCTCGCTCAGCAGGTCGGCGACCGTCACGCCCTCGATGAACTGCATGACCTGGAAGAGCCGCTGCTCGTAGGTGCCGAAGTCGTAGAGCACGGGCGCGCCCGGATGATCGAGCTTCGCCAGGATCCGCGCCTCGCGGATGAACCGGCGTTGCAACTCCTCGTCAGGGCCGTCGGGCAGCCGCAGGAACTTCACCGCCACCTTGCGGTCGAGCCGCCGATCATGCCCGCCGTAAACGGCGCCCATGCCGCCCTGCCCCAGAGGGAGGTCGTCCAGCTCATACCGGTCGCCGATGACCATGCGCCCCTCCCGTCGGCCTTTCGGGGAAAAAGCTACCGGATCCGTCCGCGATGCTCGGGCTCGGTGACGGGGTGAACAGGACTGTCTCCGCGGGGGAGCCGATGGCCGCGTCACCCACGGGGGCGGAGGCGTCCGTCGATCAGGCCCTCGACGCCGAGCCGCGCGAACGCCTCACCCGCCGCGGCCACCTCGCGCAGGCCGTCCTCCAGCGCGAGCAGCCGCCGGAAGGCCGTGCCGTACGTCCGCTGGACGGCCAGGGGGAGCTGGGGCACACGGGCCCGGCGCGCCTCCACGCGGCTGCTGCCGAGGTGCGGCCGGCCGCCGCCCGCGGCGTAGCGCAGGAACCCGGCGAGGAACTCGGGATCCACCTTGCCGGGATCGACGCGGAAAAGGCTGAGATGGGGGCCCAAAACCGCCCCCTCCCCCACGACCACCCGGGCGGTGACGGCCGACGCGACGACGTCGCCCGGCCGTACGGCGAGCAGGCCGGAGGCGCGTGGAATCCGCCGCGACGGCGCCGTCCCGGCCGCGATGTCGTCGGCCGTCAGCACCGGCACCAAGCCCTCGGGTGCTTCCTCCTCGGCCGCCTCTCCGCCGGGAACGTCGGCGGGCAGCCCACGCATCGTCGAGTGCCTGATGGTGACCAGCCCGGCCCTTGCCATCTCGGCCACCGTCGCCCACGACACGTCCCAGCCCGCCGCGCCGCCGGTGAGCACCTCCAGGTCGGGCATGCCGTCGGCCAGCGCCGCGACCGCCTCCCGGAAGCGCGCACCGGCCGTGGGAAAGCCCCGCGTGTCGGCCCGGGGCGAGAGGTGCCGCGCCGGGCTCACGTCCACCTCGTCGTCGAGGATGTCGATGATCCTGACCGTACGGCAGCCGGGCGGGAGCTCGGTCTGCGCGAGGTGGGCCCGCCAGGCCGCTTCGACAGAGGCCGGGTCGTCTCCCGCGTCGGCCACGAGGATCGCGCCCGGCTGCCGTTCCCCGGGCTCCGGGCGGCGCAGCAGCCACAGGTCGGGGCCCCCGGGCATCAGTGTGAGGACCGCGCGCAGCGCGCCCGTCCGCAGCAGGTTCGCCCGGATGCGGCGTCCCGGGCGGCGGCTCGCCGCGGCGCCCGGCATCAGGATGGCCACCAGCCCGCCGGGCCGCACGTGGGCGAGGCAGTGCTGCACCCAGGCCAGCTCCGACTCGCCGCGCGGGGGCATGCCGTACTGCCAGCGCGGATCGCCGACCAGGTCCTCGTGGCCCCACGCCCGCTCGTTGAACGGCGGGTCGCACACCACCGCGTCCGCGAGCGCGCCGGCGAGCGTGTCCGGCGGCGGGCCGGGCGGGAACGCGTCGTTCCGCAGCGCGTCCCCCGGGACGACCCGGGCGTCCCGGCCGCGCAGCAGCAGCCGCAGCGCCGCGAGCAGCGCCACCGTCTCGTTGGCGTCCTGGCCCAGCAGGCGCACGTCGCCCGCCGCCGCCGTGGTCCCAGCGGCTCCGGCGGCCAGCAGGAGCGTGCCCATGCCGCACGCGGGGTCGAGCACCGTGTGCGCCCCCGGGCAGGCCAGCCGGGTCATCAGGGCGGCCACGTCGGGCCGGGTCAGCGCCAGTCTGCGGCTGTGCGCCTCGGCGTATCGCTCGCAGAGGAACTCGAACGCGCCGGCCGCGCCGCTCCGCTCGGCCATCCCGGCGACCAGCCGGAGCAGGCCGGGCTCGACCTGCGACACGTCCCCCGGGCGCGGGGGCAGGTCGGCGGTCGCCTCCGCCACCGCACGCGGGAGCCGTACGGCGAGGTCGGGGGCGGCGGACAGCAGCTTCCAGCCGTCGGGGTCGCGGACCGTGTAGAGCAGGAACGCCCCGACCTCCCCCAGCACCTCGCCCAGGCGCAGGTCGTCGGCGGACGCGCGCAGCCGCTGCCAGACGCGGTCGCCCTGGGACACCTCGAACGACTTGCCGTTCCTGCGCAGCCACGCCTCCACCTCGGGAAGCGAGAAAAGCGGGCTGGAGGCGGTACCTCCGACCGGCTGGGGGAAGTCCTCGTAGCGGCGGCGCCAGTTGCTGACCGCGGCCCTGCCGACGTCGGCGAGCCGGGCGATGTCGCCCGCGTTCACGGTCGCTTCGACCGCCGCCTCGACGGCGGCCTCGAGCGGGCTCGCGGCGGCCGGGCGCGCGGTCGTGTCCGCCGTGTTGTCCGCCTGGGCGTCGTGGCTCATGAACACGAGCCTAGCACTGTGCTTGTGAAGTGACTCAACCAATGGTTTACTCAAAACCATGACGCACAACCGTATTCGGTACGCCGCGGGATCGGACGTCGGGCGCTCGCGTGCCAACAACGAAGATTCGGTGCACGCCGGCGAGCGCCTGCTCGCCATCGCCGACGGGATGGGCGGACACGGACACGGCGAGGTCGCCAGCGCGGCCGTCATCTCCACACTGGCCAAGCTGGAGGATTGCCCGGCTCCCGCCGACGTCGCCGCCGCCCTCGCGGACGCCGTACGGGAGGCGGGGCAGCACCTGGGCGACCTCGCCGCGCAGGACCCGGCACTTGAGCGGATGGGCACCACGATCACCGCGATGCTGTGGGACGGCCACGGGAAGTTCGCCCTGGCCCACGTGGGCGACTCGCGGGCCTACATGCTGCGCGACGGCGCGCTCTACCAGATCACGCGCGACCACACCCTGGTGCAGTCGCTGGTGGACGACGGGCGCATGAGCCCCGACCAGGCCGCCCGCCATCCGCGCCGCTCCCTGCTGCTGCGGGCGCTGGAGACGAGCGGCCTGGCCGAGCCGGACCTGTCGCTGCGCGAGGCGTACCCGGGCGACCGCTATCTGCTGTGCTCCGACGGGCTCACCTCCGTGCTCGAACCCGAGGCGCTGCACCACGTGCTCACCACCGTGGCCGATCCGCAGGAGACGGTCCACCGGCTCATCGAGCTGGCCAACGAGGGCGGCGGCCCCGACAACATCTCCTGCGTGGTCGCCGACGTCGACGCCGCCGACGCCTGACCCTCCCCCGTCTTGCGGCCGTCAGAAATCCGCGGCACGGCCGGAGGGCCCAGCCGGGAAGGCGCAATCGGAGGATGCGGCCGGACGGTGCCGGGGCCGGGGCCGGGGCCGGACGGCGTCCGGCCGGGCGGTGCGCTCGGGGGACGTGCTGGCGCGGGTGTCAGACGGCCCAGCCGCCGTCCACGTTGATCGTCGCTCCGGTGATGTAGCGCCCGCCGTCGCCCGCCAGATGGGCCACGGTTTCGGCGATGTCCTCCGGCTCGGCGTAGCGGCCGAGGACCGTCAGGCCCCGGATCGTGTCCGCCATGGGGCTGTCCGCCGGGTTCGAGGCGGTGTCGGTCGGGCCGGGGTTGACGAGGTTGACCGTGATGCCGCGCGGCCCGAGGTCGCGGGCGAGCCCCTTGGTCATTCCGGTCATGGCCGTCTTGCTCATCGCGTACAGGGCGAAGCCCGGGAAGACGGCCCGCTCGGCCATGTTGCTGCCGATGGTGATGATCCGGCCGCCCTCGGACATGTGCCCCGCCGCCGCCCGCGCGGCCAGGAACGGCCCGCGCACGTTGGCCGCGAGCGTACGGTCGACGTCCTCCGGCGTCAGGTCCTCGATCGGCGCGACGTGGAAGACCGCCGCGTTGTTCACGAGGACGTCGAGGCGGCCGAACTCCGCGGCGGCCTCGTCCACGGCCGCGGTGACCGCCGCCGCGTCGCCGTTGTCGGCCCGGATGACCAGCGCCCGCCGGCCCATCCCTTTCACCTTCTCGGCCACGGAGGCCGCGCTGTCCTCGTCGCGCTCGTAGGTCAGCGCCACGTCCGCACCGCGCTCGGCGAGCTTGAGCGCGACCGCCGCGCCGATCCCCCGTCCGCCCCCGGTGACCAGGGCTGCCTTGCCGTTCATGTCGTTGATCTCGTTCATGGGTTCGAGCATGCCGGGATCGGCGGCGGAAGGTCCGGCGGCGATCGGACCTGGCGTTCGCGGCCCGGACGGTCAGGTGCCGCGCGCCCGGAAGGCGGCCGTCTTGACCCGGTTCTGGCAGGCCGTGGAGCAGAAGCGGCGGGTGCCGTTGCGGGAGGTGTCCACATATACGCGGTCGCAGTGCGGCGCGGTGCACACGCCGAGCCGGTCGTGCAGCTCGCTGCCGAGCACGACGGCCAGGCCCGTCGCGCAACCCGCCGCGTAGTTGCCGGCCAGGGTGCCGCCCGCGCCGTGGAAGTGCAGGTGCCAGGGCTCCCCGTCGTGCCGGTCGAGGTGCGGGCGGGCGTCCGTCTCGGCCAGCAGGCCGTTCACGGCGAGCGCCGCCGCGTCCACGTCGCCACGCGTCACGGCCTCGAACACGCCACGCAGCCGCCCCGCGATCTCCGTGAGCGCGTCCGCCTCCGCCTCGGAGACCTCTGGCGCCCGCCTGTCGCCGGTCGCGAGGACGTCGCCGACCGCGGCGGCCCGTGCCTCACCCGTCGGCGGCGCGTACGGCCGGCCCCGCGCCTCTCCCTCGGTCAGCGCGTTGACCAGGCCGACCGCGATGCCCACTACGGCATCAGTGTGACTGTTGAAGTTCACTTGACCAGTTACGCCCTTGCGTTCTACGTTGTAACTGCCGAAAGGATACACGCCAGTTACAAGGAGACGGCATGATCACAACCGACGTGGCCACCCGGTGGATCGACCGTTGGGACCGCCAGCAGGAGGGCTACCTTCCTGACCGGGAGGAGCGCTTCACCGCGCTGATCGACGCCGTCGAGGCGGGCGCCGGCCGTCCGGACCCCCTGGTGATCGACCTCGGCTGCGGCCCCGGCTCGCTCTCGGCCCGTCTGCTCGACCGTCTTCCCCGCGCCACGGTCGTCGCGGTCGACGCCGATCCCCTCTTGCTGTCGCTCGCCCAGGCGGCGTACGGCGACCGTGACGGCCTGCGCCTCGCCGACCTGGACCTGCGTGAGCCGGGATGGAGTGAGGCGCTCGGCCTCGACCGCCCGGCGGACGCGGCGGTGAGCACGACCGCGTTGCACTGGCTGGCCGAGCCCCATCTGCGAGCCGTGTACGCCGAGCTCGCGACCGTGCTGCGGCCAGGCGGGCTGTTCCTCAACGGCGACCACTTCAGCTCCGAGGACACCTCGCCGACGCTGGCCCGGCTGGAGCGGGCCGTGCACGAGAGCGAGGAGCGGCGGCGCTTCGCCGAGGGCCGTCCGGAGGACTGGCGTCAGTGGTGGGATGCCATCGCCGCCGACCCCGAGCTCGCCGGTGTCGCGGCGCCCCGGCCGGCCACCGCGGCACACCACGGCTCGGAGTCGCTCCATCTGTCCACCCACGTCGAGGCCCTCCGGGCGGCGGGCTTCGCCGAGATCGGGACCCTCTGGCAGCGCGGCGACAACCGCCTGCTCTGCGCCGTGCGTCCGTAACCCCGTGCGTCCGTAACCCCGTGCGTCCGTAACCCCGTGCGTCCGTAACCCCGTGCGTCCGTAATCCCATCGGCCTGCACCGTCCTGGCCCGATCGCTTCGTTCCGGC
Organism: Microbispora hainanensis; assembly: GCF_006874475.1. Taxonomy (GTDB): domain Bacteria; phylum Actinomycetota; class Actinomycetes; order Streptosporangiales; family Streptosporangiaceae; genus Microbispora; species Microbispora hainanensis. Next base: position 14,529 of record NZ_VIRM01000069.1, on the reverse strand, counting down.
GGCCCGCCGGGGTTTGCCCGCCGGGTCGCCGGAAAGACGGACGCCATGACACCGACCGTGCTCACCGTGAACGCGGGCTCCAGCAGCCTGCGACTACACCTGGTGCGGGACGGCCGCGTGCTGCGGACCGAGCACAGCGAGCACAGCCCGGACCCCGGCGCGGCGGACCGTACGCTGTCGGACTTCCTGTCCGGGGCGGACGCCGAGGTGACCGCCGCCGGCCACCGGCTCGTCCACGGCGGCGAGGCCGTGCGCGCTCCGACGGTCGCCGACGACGGCGTGGTGAATGCCGTACGCGGATACGCCGACCTCGCGCCGCTGCACGTGTCGCCCGCGCTCGCGCTGGTCGAGGCGGCCCGGCGGGTGCTGCCGTCCGTGCCACACGTGCTGTGTCCCGACACCGCCTTCCACGCCGGGCTTCCCGCCGTCGCCGCGACCTACGCCCTGCCCGCCGCGTGGCGGCGGCGCTGGGGCCTGCGCCGCTACGGCTTCCACGGGCTGTCGTACGCGTGGGCGGCCCGGCGGGCGGCCGAGCTGCTCGGACGCCCGCCCGGGGAGCTCAACCTGGTCCTCACGCATCTCGGCGGCGGATGCTCGGTCTGCGCCGTGCGGAACGGCCGGAGCGTGGACACCTCGATGGGGTTCACGCCGTTGGAGGGCGTGCCCATGAGCACGCGTTCCGGCAGCGTCGATCCCGGCATGCTCCTGTGGCTGCTGTCCGGCGCACGCCTCACGCTGGAGGAGCTGCGCGACGGGCTGGAGCACCGATCCGGCCTGCTCGGGCTCTCCGGCGGCCTGTCTGGCGACACCCGCGACCTGGTCGCCTCGCCGGAGGAGGCCGCCGCCCTGGCGCTCGGCGTGTTCGCCTACCGGGTGAGCCGGGAGATCGCCGCCGCCACCGCCGCCCTCGACCGGCTCGACGCGCTCGTGTTCACGGGCGAGATCGGCTGGGACCAGCCGGAAGTGCGCGAGGCCGTGTGCGCCGGGCTGTCGCTGCTCGGTGTGGAGCCGCCCGCCGTGACCGATGCCGACCGGGATCTTGCCGTCAGTCCGCCGGACGCCCGCGTGCCGGTCCTCGTCGTACGGCCCCGCGAGGAGCTCCAGATCGCCCGGGAGACCCTGGCCGCGCTCGGCCGTCCAGGTGACGGAGACGGGCGGCCGTAGAATCCGCAGACATGCGCATCTTCACCGTGGACTCCTTCACCGACCGGCCGTTCCGGGGCAATCCCGCCGCGGTCTGCCTCCTCGACGAGACCGTGCCGGACGAGTGGATGCAGGCGGTGGCCGCCGAGATGCGCCATTCGGAGACGGCCTTCGTCCTCGGACGGGGTGAGGGGCCGTGCTCGTTGCGCTGGTTCACCCCCGCGGTCGAGGTCGCGCTGTGCGGGCACGCCACCTTGGCCACCGCGCACGTCCTCTACTCCCTGGGTGAGTCCGGGCGCCTGGAGTTCGACACGAAGAGCGGCGTGCTCGTGACCGAGCAGGCGGACGGCGGGCTGATCGCGATGGACTTCCCAGCGAAGCAGGCCGCGCCGTGCCCGCCGCCGGACGGCCTCGTCGAGTCCCTCGGCGTCACCCCGGTGTGGACCGGCCGCAGCGAGTTCGACCTGCTGGTCGAGGTCGGCTCGGCCGAGGAGGTCCGGGCCGCCGAGCCCGACATGACACGGCTGGCCGAGGTCGAGGCGCGTGGCGTCATCGTGACGGCGTCCGGCGAGGGCACCTCCGCCGACTACGTCTCCCGCTTCTTCGGCCCCCGCGTGGGCGTGCCCGAGGACCCGGTCACCGGTTCGGCCCACTGCGTGCTCGCGCCGCACTGGTCGGCCAGGCTCGGCCGGGACGCGCTCGTCGGCGAGCAGGTGTCGCAGCGGGGCGGAACGGTGCGCACCACCCTGCGCGGCGACCGCGTCGAACTCGCCGGCCACGCCGTGACCATCTGGTCCGGCGAGCTGGAGGTCTGACCGTACGCAGGGCCGCGCGGAGTCCTCGCGCCAAGGCGGCGGCGCAGTGCCGGCAGGCAAGGCGCGCCGTCAGGACGCGGGCGCAGCTTCAGAAGGCGGACGCAGCTTCAGAAGGCGGGCACGGCTTCAGAAGGCGGGCACGGCGTCAGGAGGCGGGCACCGCGAGGGCGGCCTCGATCCGCCGGACGGCGGTGATCGCCCCGAACGCCAGCAGCCGCACCAGGTCGGCGTCGGACCGGCCTCCCCCGGCCTCCCGCCAGGCGGCCACGTCCGCGTCGGCCACCCGGTAAGGCGCGAGGGCGGCCAGCAGGGCGAGCTTGGCCGCCGGGCGCCGTGCGGGCGCGACGTCCTCCAACGGACCGGACGGCCAGCCGGACAGCGGCGGGTGCTCGCCGTCCCAGGCCGCTACGGCCTCCACGACCGCCTCCCTGGCCGAGTCGCCCAGCAGGTGGCCTCCCTCCCCCGCCGCGGCCCGCAGCGCGGCGAACGCCACCCCTGCCGGGGCGCCCGCCGCCCAGGCCGGGGCCGGGCCCGAGGGCAGCCCGTGCAACAGGGGCAGCGCCTCACCCTGCGGCCGCCTGCGGCGCACCGTCTTGGCGAGGGCCCTGCCGCCCAGGCCGCGTACGAGCCGGGAGCGCTGCAGGCCGCCCGGCAGGAGGTCGTCGGTCAGCAGCGACGACACCATCCGGTTGATGAAGTGGAAGGCGAGGGCGGTGCCGATGTGCTCGGCCGCGTGCTCGTCCGGGCACGGCGGCGCCTGCCCTGACGTTGCCGTGCCGGTCGCCCAGGCGAACAGCCGGGCGTGCCCGGGATCGGACGGCCTCTCCCCGCGCGCCACGGTCTCGGCCAGCTCGTGGTCACCGGTCGCGTGCAGGAGCACGGTGTGCGCGTCCACGCAGAACGGGCACTTGTTGGCGAGGGAGACCCCGGTGGCGACGACCTCCTTGGCGGCCCTCGGGGCCCGCCCGGCCAGCAGCGACTCACGCAGCATCGCCCACGTGGCGGCGAGCACCTCGGGGGCCGGGGACAACGTCAGGAACAGCGGCATGCGGGCGATGCCGAAATCACGGGCGATCTGCGCGTAGACCTGGGCGATCAGCCCGGTCGCCGCCTCCGTGGGCACCGGGGTCACATATCGGTAGGGCGTCGGCATCGCGGCCTCCTCGCCGGTGGTGCTGTCATGCGAGCCGATCCTGCCGAGCGCGGTCGCCCACGTCGTCGTACGGCGGAAGGCGTTCCCGGCCGCTCCCCGCGCGGCTGCGGGGCGGCCGCCGTACTCCGGGGGGAGTAGTGCGGGATCGGTCCGCCGGGAGGAGGCGGGCCGAATGGTCCTCGGTTTACTCTGCTGACATGGACGGCGATCGCGGACGGCAGGCCTCCTCCAGCCCACGGGAGTCTCATTCACCGGTGATCGTGGACGTGCCCGCGCCGCCCGAGCCGCCCGGCCCACAGGCGTTCGCGGCCCCGCCGGCTCTCCCGGACGAGCCGGTCCCGTCGGACGAAGCGGCCGTCTCGGACGGGCCGGTGGTCGCGGACGATCAGGCGGAGGCCGGGCGCCGCCTTCCCCGGTTCTACCTGTCGGACGCCGTGCTCGGGGGTGTCGTGGCGGTGCTGCTCGCGGGCGGCACCCTGCTGCCCGGCTCACCGAACGGGCCCGCGCAACTGGGGGTGGTGGGCTACCTGCTCCTGGTGGTCGGGTCGGTCGCCCTGGCCGCGCGGCGGGCGATGCCGGTGACGGCGCTCGTCGTCTCCGGGGTCTGCATGCTGGCCTACGCCCTGCGGGTGCAGCCCGAGACGGCGACCGCGTTCCCCCTCCTGATCACGGTGTTCTCGGCGGCCTCCGCGGGCCGTCGCGTGTGGGCGGCGTCGGGCAGCGCCGTCTATCTCACCGGTGTCCTGCTGGTGCAACTGTCGGACCTCGGCGGGGGGACCCCGCGCGAGGTGGTGGACCGGGTGGGCCTGCTCGTCGGCTGGTTCGTCGCCGCCAACGTGGCGGGGGTCGTCTCCCGGCAGCGGCGGGCGTACCTGCGCCAGGCCGAGCAGCGCGCCGTCGAGGCGGAGCGCACCCGCGAGGAGGTCGCGCTGCGCCGCGCCGGCGAGGAGCGGCTGCGCATCGCCAGGGAACTGCACGACTCGCTCACCCACAGCATCTCGATCATCAAGGTGCAGGCCGGGGTGGCCGTCCATCTGGCGCGCAAGCGCGGCGACGAGGTGCCGCCCGCGCTGCTGGCGATCCAGGACGCGAGCGCGGACGCCATGCGCGAGCTGCGCGCGACGCTGGAGGTGCTGCGCGAACCCGGCCCCGACGACGCGCCCGGCGCCGCCCGGGCCGACAGGATCGGCGAGCTGGTCGAGCGGGCCCGGTCGGCGGGCGTGCCGGCCACGCTGTCGATCAGCGGCACGCCCCGCGCCCTGCCGCCCGAGGTCGACCTGACCGCCTACCGGATCGTGCAGGAGGCGCTCACCAACGTGGCGCGGCACGCGGGCCCCGCCTCGGCGTCCGTACAGGTCCGCTATCTGCCCGCCGCCCTCGTCGTACGCGTCGAGGACGACGGCAGAGGCGCCGCGACACCGGACGAGTCCTCTCATGCGGGCTCCTCTCATGTGGGTGTCGGGCTCACCGGCATGCGCGAGCGGGTGTCCGCGCTCGGCGGGCGGCTTCACACCGGTCCGGAGGCGGACGGCGGTTTCACCGTCCACGCCGAGCTGCCCCTCCCGGTCCGGGAGGGAGCGGCGTGATCAGGGTGCTGCTGGTGGACGACCAGGCGCTCATCCGGGCCGGATTCAAGGCGCTGCTCGGCGCCGAGGACGACGTGGAGGTGGTCGGCGAGGCGGGCGACGGCAGCCAGGGCCTGGCGCTGGCCGAGCGGCACGTGCCCGACGTCGCGCTCGTGGACATCCAGATGCCGGTGATGGACGGCATCGAGACCACTCGCCGCATCGCCGCCGATCCCCGCCTGGCCGCCACCCGGGTGGTGATCCTGACCAACTACGGGCTCGACCGCTACGTGTTCGACGCGCTGCGGGCGGGCGCGAGCGGCTTCCTGCTCAAGGACACCGACCCGGCGGACCTCGTCCAGGCGATCAGGGTCGCGGCGCGCGGCGACGCCCTGCTGTCCCCGGCGGTCACCCGGACGCTCATCAGCGAGTACGTCTCCCGGCCGCCGGACGCCGTGCCGACGGCCGCCCTGGAGCAGCTCACCAACCGCGAACGGGAGGTCGTCGCCCTGGTCGCGCGTGGCCTCACCAACGAGGAGATCGCCGCGCACATGGTGATCAGCCCGTTCACCGCCAAGACCCACGTGAGCAGGGCGATGACGAAGCTCGGCGCGCGCGACCGGGCCCAGCTCGTCGTCTTCGCCTACGAGTCCGGCCTGGTGGTCCCCCGGGGTTCCGCCAAGCCCCGCTGAACCCCAGGGGGACACGGCGTTCAGGAGAGGCGGTCGCGCAGGCGGGCCGCCGCCTCGGCCACGTTGGCGAGCGCCGCCTCGACCTGCTCGTACGAGCGGGTCTTCAGCCCGCAGTCGGGGTTGACCCACAACCGCTCGGCGGGCACGGTCCGCAGCGCCTCCGTGAGCAGGTGCTCCACCTCGTCGGCGCCCGGCACGCGCGGCGAGTGGATGTCGTACACGCCCGGCCCCAATCCCCGGGGGAAGGCGCCGACCGCGCCGAGCAGCCGTCCGCGCGAGCGCGCCGACTCGATGCTCGTGACGTCCGCGTCGAGGGCGTCGATCGCGGCGAGAATCTGGTCGGCGTCCGAATAGCACAGATGCGTGTGGATCTGCGTGTGCTCGCTCGCTCCCGAGGTGGCCCATCGGTAGGCCGCGACCGCCCACTGCAGGTAGGCGGCCTGCTCGGCGCGCCGCAGCGGCACCAGCTCGCGCAGCGCGGGCTCGTCGACCTGGATGACGCGGATGCCCGCCTCCTCCAGGTCGCCCACCTCCTGCCGTACGGCGTCGGCGACCTGGAACACCACCTCGCGCAGCGGCAGGTCGTCGCGGACGAACGACCAGGCCACGATCGTCACAGGGCCGGTGAGCATGCCCTTGACCGGCCTGCTCGTCAGCGACTGGGCATACCGCGCCCACCGCACCGTGATCGGCTCCGGCCGCCGCACGTCGCCGTGCAGGATGGGCGGACGGGTGCAGCGCGAGCCGTACGACTGGACCCAGCCGTGCCGCGTGACGGCGAAGCCGTCGAGGTGCTCGGCGAAATACTGCACCATGTCGTTGCGCTCGGGCTCGCCGTGCACGAGGACGTCCAGCCCCAGCCGCTCCTGCAGCGCGATCACCTGCTCGATCTCCGCGCGGACCATGCTCTCGTAGGCCGCCTCGCCGATCTCCCCGGCCGCCAGGGCCGCCCGGGCCCGGCGCAGCTCGCCCGTCTGGGGGAAGGAGCCGATCGTGGTGACCGGGAGAAGCGGCAGCTTCAGGTGCTCGGCCTGCGCCGCCGCCCGTACGGCGTAGGGGGCGCGGCCCTCCGCCGTACGGGCCGGGAAGGCGTGCGGGCGCTCCTGTGCGGCGGGATGGTCGGGCAGGTCACGCCCGGGTGTGGCCGCGAGCAGGGCCGCCAGGCCGACCACCTCGGCGACCTTCTGCTCGGCGAACGCCAGCCGCTCCCGCAACGCGGGGTCGAGGCCGGTCTCACGCTCCACGTCGTAGGGCACGTGGAGGAGCGAGCACGACGTGCTCACCACGACCCGCCCGGCACGCTGCCGTACGGCGAGCAGCGTGGCCAGCGCGCGCTCCCGGTCGGTGCGCCACACGTCCCGTCCCGAGACCACGCCGGCGACGACCGTCTTGCCGCGCAGCGCTTCCGCACCCAGCGCCTTCACACCCAGCGCCTCCACACCCAGCGTCTTCACACCCAGGGCCTCGACGCCCTCGACGGTGCCCCGGACGAGGTCCAGGCCGACGGCCTCGATCGGCGCTCCGGCCAGCACGGGCAGCGCGTCGCCGAGATCCCCGAAATAGGAGGCGACCAGCAGCGCGGGCCGGTGCTCCAGCCGTCCCAGCCGGTCGTACGCCGCCTCGACCGCGGCCAGCTCGGCGGGGGTGCGGTCGGCGACCAGGGCGGGCTCGTCCAGTTGCACCCAGCCGACGCCCTCCGCGGCCAGCTCGGCCAGCAGCCGCGCGTACACCTCGACCACGTCGTCCAGCCGGTCGAGCGGGGCGAAGCCGTCCGGGCTGTCCGGCGCGGCCTGCGACAGCAGCAGGAACGTCACCGGCCCGACCAGCACCGGCCGGGTCTCCAGTCCCAGCGCGCGAGCCTCGCGCACCTCGGCCAGCGGCTTGGCGGCGTCGAGCGAGAAGACGGTGTCCGGGCCGATCTCGGGAACGATGTAGTGGTAGTTGGTGTCGAACCACTTGGTCATGCGCAGCGGGGCGATCCCCTCGGCGCCCCGGGCCATCGCGAAGTAGGTCGCCAGGTCGTCGTCGTGCCGGTAACGCCCGGGCACCGCGCCCAGCAGCACCGCCGTGTCGAGCACCTGGTCGTAGTAGGAGAACGTGTTCGACGGCAGGCCCTCCAGCCCGAGCGCGGCAAGCCGCCGCCAGGTGTCCTCCCGCACCCGCCGCGCGGTCTCCTCCAGGTCCGTACGGCTGGAACGCCCCTCCCAGTAAGACTCCAGCGCCCGCTTCAACTCGCGATCCGGCCCGATCCGCGGATAGCCCAGCACGGTCGATGCGGGAAAAGACGACCTCATCACCACTCCTCATACGTCGAACGGGACGCCCGCATCCTCCCCTCGTCCCGTCTCGGCGCGGCGGATCTATTGGCCGTGCTTATGGATCAGTTCGAGAGGTCACCGCGCCGGTCACCGCGCCGGTCACCGCGCCGGTCACCGCGCCGATCATCGGGGGGCGTCCATGCGCTGCGTGCCGATGACCGACAGCAGCCGCAGCGCCTGATCGGACGGCGAACCGGGGACGGCGGTGTAGATCACCATCTGCTGATCGCGGTCGGCGATGTCGAGGACGTCACAGGTGACGGTGATCGGGCCGACCATGGCGTGCTGGAACGTCTTGCACAGCGTGGGCCCGTCCGTGACGTCGTGGGAGGCCCACAGCCGGGCGAACTCCGGGCTCTTCGCGAGGAGCTCGTCCACCAGACCGGTCACCTCGGGCGCGTCGGGATAGCGGGCGGCGGCGGCGCGCAGCCGCCGGGCCGCGTGCCGGGCGAAGTCGTCGGCGTCGGAGACCCCGTACAACCGCCGTCCCTGGAGGTGGGGGCCCAGGAACACGCGCCGCACCAGGTTGCGGTCGCGCCGCGACAGGGCGGAGAAGTCCTCCATGAGGGCGGCCGCCAGGTCGTTCCAGGCGAGCACCTCAAGCGTGGCGGACGTCACGAACGCGGCGGCCTGCGGCAGCCTCGCCAGCAGGTCCAGGATGCTCTGCCGCACCTCGCGCGAGGGCCCCGGCGGCGGGGCGGGCGAGGCGCCCGCGAGGTGGTGGAGGTGGGCGCGCTCGGCGTCCGACAGGCGCAACGCCCGGGCCAGCCCGGCCAGCACCTCGCGCGACGGGCGCGGAGCGCGGGCCTGCTCCAGCCGCGTGTAGTACTCGGTCGAGATGAAGGCGAGCTGCGCCGCCTCCTCACGCCGCAGCCCCGGCGTACGGCGCCTGGGCCCCACGGGCAGCCCCACGTCGGCAGGGCTGATCCGCTCACGTCTGCTGCGCAGGAAGTCGGCCAGTTCTCGTCGGTCCACACCTCCAGTGTGCGCGCGACGCCGCAGGCCGAGCCAGGTACTGCCGATGCCTGGATGGGGCCGCGTCCACCGGCGCAGGCTCACTGCCATGGAGAACACACCGACCATCGACCCGACCACCCCCACCACCCCCACCAGGCCCGGCGCTCCCGGCCTGCTCGACGGCAAGGTCGCCTTCGTCAGCGGCGCCGGACGCGGCATCGGAGCCGCGGCGGCGCGGCTGTTCGCCAGGGAGGGCGCACGAGTGCTGCTCGCGGCCCGGACGGAGGCTCAGCTGAAGGAGGTGACCGAGGAGATCCGCGCGGCGGGCGGCACCGCCGGCTACGTGGTGTGCGACCTGGCCGACGCGGTGAGCGTGCGGGCCGCCGTGGGCCGCGCGGCCGACCTGTACGGCCGGCTCGACGTCGCCTTCAACAACGGGGCGATCGGCCAGCAGCCCGGCCCGTTGGACCGGATGCCGGAGGCCGAATTCGACCACGTCTCCTCCGTGAACCTCAAGGGCGTCTGGCTGGCCATGGTCGCCGAGGTGGAGGTGATCCGGGCCACCGCCGGCACAGGTGCCATCGTCAACAACTCGTCCGTCGGCAGTTGGGGCGGCAACCCGGAGCTGCCGGTCTACGGTGCGATGAAACGGGCGGTCAACAGCCTCACCGAGTCGGCCGCCGTCACCTACGGCCCCGAAGGCATCCGCGTCAACGCCATCGCTCCCGGCAACACACTCACGGAGATGATCCGCGCCTGGGAGGCGGAGTCCCCGGGACTCCAGGAGCGGCTGACGGCCCTGACACCGCTGCGCCGCGGGGCCGACCCGGCCGAGATCGCCGAGGCCGCCGTCTGGCTGCTGAGCGATCGCTCCTCCTTCGTGACCGGAGCCGTCCTGCGGGTCGACGGCGGTGCCCGGGTCTGACCCCGGCCAACGCTGCCCGCCCCGATGGTCCAGCCCCGCCGGCCGAGCCCCGGTCACCGGATTCGGCCACAGCACCCTGGTCCCTCGTCCGGCCCCTCGTCCGGCCCCTCGTCCGGCCCCTCGTCCGGCCCGGATTCATCGACCACGCTTATGGATCAGGCTCCGGCCGTGCCGCCTGCCGACGCCCCGCACCGCCACGCACGCTGACGCGGGCCTGTCGCCGGTCACGTGAAGGGTTCCCGTCTCAGCGGGCCGGGTCGGTGGCGGGGTCAGGTGGCGGGGTCAGGTGGCGTCGTAGGCGGCGGCCACGCGTTTGGGCACGACCATGCGCCAGGCGTCGACGACGAGCTCCCGCATCTCGGCCTCGTCGATGGCCGCCATCCTGACCCGGACCCAGTGGTAGCGCTCGTCCGAGGGAACGGGCATGAGGAACTTCTCCGGCTCGGAGGCCACGAGCGCCGCCCGCTCCTCCTTGGGAAACCCGAAGCCCATCAGCGTCTCGTCCGGGGAGATCGCGACGTACACGATGCCCCTGACCCGGAACTTCACGTAGTCGCGCACCAGTGCTTCCTCGGTGCGGGGCAGTGTCAGCGCGACCCGCCGCACGTCGTCGGCCGTGACCATCAGACGCAGTCCTCGGCTCGGACGGCGCCCGCCGCACTCGGCAATGAAAGATCGAAGCTCGTCACGGACGCACCATAGCCCCGGCCACCGACATTCCTGCCGGTCCCGCCGCACGCCTCATGGGCGGGTGCCGCCCGGAACCCCGGCGGGAAAGGGCATTTACGGGTGCCGCGCGGCGGCCAGGAACATGGGCACCGCGAGGAACAGCCGGCCCCGCCGCGCCCGGCCGGTCTGCTCGGCGATCCAGTTGTCGGCCTGCCGGCGGGTGACCGCCCCCGCCGCGTACGCGCCCTCGGCCACACCGGTGACCATCGGCAGGAGCGAGCCGTCCGTGAAGACACCCGTCCGGACCTCGACGGTGACGTCCTCGAAGCCCGCGTCGAGCAGGAGGTTGCGGTGGCGGCGGGCCGCGTGCGGGCTGGGCACGGTGTCCGCCCGCGCCGCCACCATGGCCCGGGTGAGGGCGGGGTCGTCCGAGTCGATCACGAAGGTGTCCCAGTCCTGCCCCACCAGCACGATCCGCCCGCCCGGGGCGAGCACCCGCCATGCCTCGGCCGCCGCCCGCGCCGGGTCGGCCAGGTCGTGGTAGACCTTGTCGGCCCGATAACCGGCCAGTTCACCGTCCCCGAACGGCAGGTCGCAGGCGTCCGCCCGGTGGAACTCCAGGCCCGGGTGCCGGGACCGGGCGACCTCGATGACGTGGTCGTCCACGTCGAGGCCGATCGGTTCCGCACCCAGGGCGGCCAGCTCCGCGACGGCCAGCCCGGCGCCGCAGCCGACGTCCACCACGTGGCTTCCGGTGGCCGCGCCGAGAAGCTCGTAGGAGCGTGTACGCAGCGCCACCTGGCCGGGATGCCTGTCCACACGATCGAGAAGGTCGATGAGGGTTCGGTTCGACATGGAGGACAGCTTCGGACTTAATGTCGACATGAAGTCAAGCGCGACCATCGGCATCGGCGAGGCGGCCGCCCGGTTCGGCCTCGCGACGCACGTCCTGCGGCACTGGGAGTCGGTGGGCCTGCTGACGCCCGCCCGGGTCGCGGGCGACCGGCGCCGTTATGGCCCCGGCGACCTCTTCCGCGTCGCCCTGATCCTCCGAGCGAGGGAGGCCGGGCTCAGCCTCGACGAGATCCGCGAGATGATGGCCACCCGCGCAGCCGCCGAACGGCGGGAGATCCTCCGCCGGCGGCGGGCGGAGCTCCTGCGGCGCATCGAACAGGCCCGGGCGGCCCTGGATGTGGTCGAGTGCGCGCTGGGCTGCGACCACGACGACGTCACCGGCTGCGCGCACTTCCAGCAGGCCGTGCTCGAACGGATCGGCCCTCCCGCACCGCTCGCCGACGCCCGATGACCGGCGCCCGATGACCGGCGCTACGGGTGGGCGCGCAGGGCGGCGAGGAGCCAGGCGAAGTCGTCGGCGTGGGACGGCTTGGGCTCCCGGCCGTTGATCACTGCCATGAGATGCCGGTAGCGGTCGGCCTCGGCGAACAGGCCGGCCTCCAGGCGCTTCACGACGGCGGCCCGGCCGTCGGCGTCCATGTCGCCGAGCAGGCGGTCGACGACCTCGACGGCCTCGGGCGAGTCGGGGCTCACCCCGTTCTGCCGCGCCTCGCCCACCTGCCAGGCGACCTTCTTCGCGAACCACGTGAAGGCTCCGGGCGCCTGTCCCGCGCGGTTGCGCGTGTTGTGCTCCACCATGTCGCGCATCCGCTGCCGGAAGCCCGGGTCCCGCACGAGCTCGGCGAGCTCCACCCAGGCGTCCACCTGCTCCGGCGTGGGATCGTCGGGCAGGTCGATCTCGGTGTGCCCCAGCCGGTTCCTCAGCTCCGGATCGGCGTCCTGTCCGCCGAAGACCTCGTCCACGAAGTTCTCGATGATGCGCCGCCGCTCCTCGGCGGACAGCCGTGCCAGCTCGTTCAACAGTTTCGTCTCCTCTGTTCCGGCCCGTCGCTTCGCGACGGTGCTGAGCACCGCGCGCCGGAGCCGCAGGGTGCGGATCTGCGCGTCGAGTGCGTCCACATGGACGGCGGCGACGTCGGCGAGGGTGGCCTTCTGTTCCAGCACCCGCCGTACGTCGTCCAGGCCGAGCCCGAGATCCCGCAGGGTCCTGATGAGCTCGAGCCGGGCCACGGCGCCGGCGTCGTAGAGCCGGTAGCCTCCCTCGCTCCGCTCCACGGGCGGCAGTGCGCCGACGTCCGACCAGTATCGGATCGTGCGCACCGGCATCCCGGTGCGGCGGGAGAGCCATCCGATGGTGAACAGCTCGTCGTCGTCCATGACATCGAGTCTGGTCTCTCCACCGGCTGGAGACTCAAGGGCCGTTTCGCACCGCTATGCCAGGGGCCGGGAAATCTCTAAGGTTGGTCAGTGATCAGTGACGGCAGGAGGACCGGATGAGCGAAGGCTCCGCGGACGGCCCCGGCGAGGAGCACCGTCCCAAGCTCGACACCAGCGTGCCGCACTCGGCACGCATCTGGAACTACTTCCTGGGCGGCAAGGACCACTTCACCGTCGACCGGGAACTCGGCGAGCAGATCCGGCAGGCGTACCCGGGCATCGTCGACATCGCCCGCCAGTCGCGGGGCTTCCTCGGCCGGGCCGTACGGCACCTGGCCGGCGAGGCGGGCATCCGGCAGTTCCTCGACATCGGCACCGGCCTGCCGACCGCCGACAACACCCACCAGGTGGCGCAGCGGGTGGCGCCGGAGTCCCGCGTCGTGTACGTGGACAACGACCCCCTCGTGCTGGTGCACGCGAACGCCCTGCTGACCAGCAGCCCGCCCGGGGTGACCGACTACATCGAGGCCGACGTACGCCGGCCGGACGAGATCTTGAGCGCCGCGTCGAAGACGCTCGACTTCGGTGAGCCGGTGGCCCTCATGCTGCTGGGGATCATGGGCCAGGTGCTCGACGACGAGGAGGCGTACGCGATCGTGCGCCGGCTCATGGACGCCCTGCCGTCCGGCAGCCACCTGGTGTTCGAGGACGGCACGAAGGTCGTCCTGCCCGAGGCGGCCGACGAGGCGGAGCGCATCCGCGCCGAGGGCGGCGACCCCTACCGGCTGCGTACGCCCGAGCAGTTCGCGCGCTTCTTCGACGGCCTGACCCTGCTGGAGCCGGGGGTGGTGTCGGTGTCGCGGTGGCGGCCCGACCCCAGCCAGTTCGGGGAGGCGCCCGAGGTCGACGCGCTCTGCGGGGTGGCCCGCAAGGACTGACCCGCCGAGGCGCCACCGTCACCGCCCAGCACCCGCCACGGGCGGCGCCTCCCGACGTGAACGGGCCTCCGTCTGCTGCGCCTCCGTCCACTGCGCGCGCCTCTCACGCTGGTACCTCACCAGCATCGGCAGAGTCCGCACCGTGACCTATACCGGACGTGATCGCCGACCGCCCCGTTCAACTCGACCGCGCCCTGCGCGCCGTCGCTGCCTTCTGGGCCGCCCCTTCGATGGCCGGCACGCCCTGTTTTCGACTTGACCTGCAGCTCCAACCCTTCACTCCAGACGGTTGTCACTCGCTCACGCTCTGTGAAAGAATACATACATCAGTTCGAATCAAGTGAGGAGGGTGTGATGGATCTGTTCGATATCGATCCTGAGCACCCTCGTCGTTCGAACAATTCTGATGGTGAGTGGTGGGACCGTCTGATCGCCAATTCCCCGCTGTGGTCGTCCGACGGCTCGTCCGCCCGCGAGCCCTTCCCGATCATCGGCTCCGAGCCGCCGCAGCGTGCGAGCCGCGCCGAGGCCGAGGGCGACACCGACCACGACACCGATAGCAGCAGCGGTGGCGCGCCCGGTGCCGGTCAGGGCAAGGGTCGGTCGTCGTGGGTGGTGGTGGGTTCTGTTCGTGAGGTGGCGCAGGAGCTGGCGCTGGTCCCGCTTCCCGACGATGTGGACATGTGCCTTGCCGAGGCGGAGGAGTTGCTGTTCGCCCGGGATCGGATCACCTGCGCCCTGGCCGACCGGGTAGGCCGGGTCCATCGAGCGGGGCAGGCCAAGCAGCATGGGCATGCCTCCACCCGCTCCTGGCTGCGTACCGCCGCCGGGATGACGGTGGGTGGTGCGGGCCGTCTGCTGATGTTGGGGGCTGAGCTGCCGCGCCTACCGGTGGTGCGGGAGAAGTTCGCCGTGGGTGAGTTGGCGGCGGGGGTGGTGGAGGCCATCTGCGCCGCCATCGCCGGGCTGACCGATGAGCAGGCCGGGTTGGCGGAGCCGATCCTGGTGGAGCTGGCGGGCAAGGCCGGGGCGGCGGAGGTGGCCAAGGCCGGCCGCCATTTGCGGGCGGTGCTCGACCCCGACGGCGAAGAACGCGATGAGCAGGCCGATTACGGGCGGCGC
>NZ_VIRM01000068.1 GCF_006874475.1 Microbispora hainanensis | reverse complement strand
CCGTTCAACGCCGCGAAATCCTGGTATTCACCGAGGGACGGAAGACGGAAATCAGGTGATCGTCGTGATCGGAGACTTTCACGGCGGTCCACTGCAACTCGTCGAGGCGGCGCGTCATCGCAGGGAATCCGACCTTCGCGAGCAGAAGCGCGGGCGTGGCAGAGCTTCGATGAGTACTGGTGCGTTTTCGACGTCGACGAGCATCATTCCCTTGCCCGGGCCATCGAACTGGCGTCCCTGAACTCGATCAACATCGCGGTGTCGAACCCGTGCATCGACCGCTACGAGGCGCAGGATTCGGCGAAAGCACTCCTCGGTTGCGACAAGGTCCTCACGACGAGAGCCTGGAGCAACTGATCGAGCACCACGAGATAGCCATGAGCCGGGCCCAGGCTCTGGACCGCAAGCATGACGGCGACGGCTCGCCGTCCAGGTCGAATCCCAGCAGCGACGTCTGGCGCTTGGTCCAGCGCATCCGCCGGTCCACGACCCTGAACGAATAGCAAGGCACTGCTGTCCGCGGCCCGGATGAGGACCTCGTCACGGCACGGCGTACTGGACGGGCCGCGGCCTCAGGGGGCCGGCTCGAACTCGCCGGCGTGGACGCCGAGCAGGAACGCCTTCCACTCCTCAGGGGTGAAGAACAGCACGGGGCCGTCGGGGTCCTTTGAGTCCCGTACGGCGATCAACCGGCCGCTCTTGTGCTCGGGTCCGTCGCCATCGATCTCCGCCACCTCGACGCAGTCCCCGCCGTTGCTTCCCGAGTAGCTCGACTTGCGCCAGCGCGCCCGGCTCAGGTCCATCTCTCCTCCACTGTCTTTCTGATGAGGTCGGTGGACATGCTCAGCGGCAACGCCTCGGTGCGGATGGCTTCGAAGCACTCGATGGCTGCCGTGACGTCCTCTTGGTCGCTCGTAGTGAGGCCCCGGACGGCCGTCTCCATATAGACCAGATCGTTTCCTCCGTCCAGCGTCGCAATGGAGAACCCACCGAGCAAGCCCGAATGCATCCCATGCGGGACGACCTGAATGCTCAGCCTCGGGCCCACCATCGCCAGCAGGTGATGCAGTTGTTCGCGCATGACCAGCGCTGCCCCGATCGGCCGATGCAAAACGGCCTCGTCGATGACGCATCGGAGGATCGGAGGTGGCGGATCCTCACGGGTGAGGATCCGCTGACGGTCCAGCCGTGCGGCCACCGCCGTCTCGTCCCCCGACAACAGCACGCGGGCGTACGCCTCTGTCTGCAGCAGGCCCGGTATGACAAGCGGCTGATAGGAGCGAAGTGTGGTGGCGACCTGTTCCTTGTCGCGCCACTTGCCGAACCAGGAGGGGGACACCTGGCCCTTGCGCCAGTCGAGCAGGCGGTAGAGCGCGCCGCCTGTGGACAGCGCCTCGTCGCAGCACCGCGCGAACTCCGCACTGGCCGGAAGCTGGCCGGTCTCGATACCGCTGATCAGCGACTCGCTGAAATGCACCTTGTGGGCCAGCTGGGCCTGGGTCAGCCCCGCCGCCTGCCGGTAGTGCCGTAACTCTCTGCCCCATATCGCCTGTGGTGAGTAGACATCAACCACAACGCCCCCTTGTGTCGGAGTTCAACGAATGGACACGACCTTCAAATGTCGTTCTTGGTAACGAAATCGACACTTACAGTAGTCGTGAGCGGACAGTCTGGACATGGATTTCGACAACGGGAGTACGCCGATGACCGAGGCAATCGCGGCCCGCACGGTGCTGGCCCAATATCGCTATACGCCCGACCGCCTCGTCCCCGTCCTCGGCGAGAAATGGCTGCCCCGCGACACCCGCTGCGTCGCCTCGGCGCGGCGGTTCGTCCGAGATGCGGCCGCCGACTGGAACGCGGCCGATGGGGTCCCCGAGGTCGCCGAGCTCCTGGCGTCGGAGCTCATCACCAACGCGCTCATCCACGGCACGACCGGCGTCGGCGGAGCCTCGCCGGCGGGCACGGTCCGGGTCACGGTCAGCCGGGAGAACGACCTGCTCGTCGTGGACGTCCACGACCCCTGCCCCGAGCTCCCCCGGCTGCGGCGCGCCGGCGCGCTCGACCCGTACGGCCGGGGGCTCGCCATCGTCCAGGCATGCTCCCACCACTGGGGCTGGACCCTCACGCCGTACGGCAAGTCCGTCTGGTTCCAGCTCCTCGCCTGGCCGTCGCCCGCCAGGTGGCCGAAGGGATCGATGACGCCGCCCCCGCCTCGCCGCCCGGAGGCGTGACCGGGCGACGGGGACGTCACGAGGTCAGCGGGGGCGCCTTCCTGGCCGAGCCGCGGTAGGTCTCGGGATCGTAGCGGCGTTCGTTCTCGTCCAGCTTGGCGTTCGCCGCCTCGGCCAGGTCGACGCCCAGCGCGTCGGCCAGCCTGACCAGATACAACGTCACGTCCCCGAGCTCGGCGCGGACCCTGCGCAGGGCGTCCTCGCCGAGGTCGCACGACTCCTCGGCCGTCAGCCACTGGAACTCGGCGACCAGCTCCCCCGCCTCTCCGGCGAGGGCCATCGCCAGGTTCTTGGGCGTGTGGAACCTCTCCCAGTCGCGCTCGCGGACGAACTCGCGCAGCCGGGCGGCCAGGTGCTCCAGCTCACCGCTCACGTCAGCCGACCCTGCTCGGCGGCCGTACGGCGCCGTGGGCGAGGCCGTCGGCGACCAGCCTGACCAGGTCCTCGCCGAGCGTCGCCGCCTCCCGCAGGGCCGACCGGAAGTCGGCCAGGCGCCGGAACACCGCGCCATAGCGGCGTTGCTCCTCCAACGGCAGCAGCGGCAGCTCCGCACGCCGTACGTCCACGCGATAGCGCGAGGACATGGAGGTGTAGTGGCGGACGTTCACCGACGCGCAGAGGAAACCGGCCAGGAAGTCGGGGTCGAGCACCTCGGGATCGGGCCGCAGCAGGGACAGGTAGGGGCCGAGCAGGGCGTCGCCCTTCGTCACCACCCGCGCGACCGGGACGGCGACGACCTGCGGCACCACGACGTCGCCGGGCCGCGTGACGATCGGCCGGGCTCCGGCCTGTTCCCAGGATCCCGTCGCGGGCCGGTCCGCCAGCACGTCCTCGACGGTGAGCACCGGCGCCCCCCGGAGAGGTTTCTCTCCCGGCCGGGCCGGTGTCTGCTGCTCGACCACGAGCATGCCGCGCCGCACCAGCTCGGGCAGCGGGGCCAGGGCGAGCTCGTCCGCCGGCGCCGCCGCGACGGACGGCAGCAGCCGGGCGACGGTCCCCAGCAGCTCGTCGAGCCGGGAGCGGGCTTCGGCGATGCGCTCCGGTGACAGGTCGTCGGCGGCGGTGGACAGGTAGCGGGCGGGCGTGAGGTCCACGTCGTCGTCGAGCAGATCGACGAGCGGGACCGACCTGCTGACGCCCGGCTCGTCCAGCTCGCGACCGGCGCTGAACTCGCGCCAGGCCGCGGCGGCCACCCCGGCGTAGTCGTGCGGTCTGCCGGAGGTGTCGACCATCAGCACCTGACTCGGCGTGCCGCCCTCGGGCGGCGGGCACAGGATCCACAGCGTCAGGCCGACCGCCACGTTGGGCACGGCGCCCTGCGGGAGCGCGATGACCGCGCGCAATGCGCCGCGCCGCAGCAGCTGAGACCTGATCCGGCGGCCCGATCTGCGGGAGGCGACGGCTGGAGGCATGAGGAGCACGGCCACGCCTCTCGGCGCCAGGTGGGCGAGCGCGTGCTGCACCCAGGCCAGCTCCGGCTCCACGCGCGGCGGCAGGCCGTACTCCCACCGGGGGTCGGCCGTCAGCTCCTCGTAACCCCAGTTGCGGTCGTTGAACGGCGGGTTGCACACCACCGCGTCCACCAGCTCGCCCGGGAAGGCGTCCGCGCGCAGGGAGTCTCCCGCCCTGATCCGCGCGGTGTCGCAGCGCAGCGCGAGCCGTACGGCGGCGAGCCGGGCGGCCACGGGATCAGCGTCCTGGCCGAGCAGCCGGGCCCCCGGCGAGCGTTCGAGCGCGCGGCCGAGGATGCGGCCCGAGCCGCAGGCCGGGTCGAGCAGAGAGCGGAACCCGTCGCCCACGAGGTCGAGCGTCAGCGTCACGATCTCGGCGGGGGTGGAGTAGACGCGCCGGGTGTGCACCTCGAAGTACCGCTCACGCAGGAACTCGAAGGTGTCGCGGGCGCCGCGTTCGGCGGCCAGGCGGGCGATCGAGCGGACCAGCGGCACACGGGTCACCGGAACGGTCTCGGGGAACGCCTCCGCGCTGACGGTCTCCGCGCACGCGGCGCGCACCCGGGCCGGAAGCTCCCGCGCCACCTCCTCGTCGGCCCCGGCCGAGAGCCTGGCCCAGTCGTCGGCCTCGTGCTGCACGTACACCAGGAAGGCCCCGAGGTCGGCGATCAGGTCGGCGAGATCGTCGTCGTCGACGGTGGTGCGCAGGTCCTGCCAGAGCCATTCGTCCGGGGGAAGGTCCCTGCCCTCGGTGTGGCCGCGCAGCCACTCACGGATCTCCGCGAGAGAGAAGGCCGGGCTGGTGGACGTGCCTCCCACGGGCTCGGGAAAGTCGTCGTGCCTGCGCCGCCAGTTGCTGACCGCCGCACGTCCCACGCCGGCCAGGCGGGCGATGTCCGCCGCGGTGACGTGTACGTCTCGCCGCACGCCGCTCCGCCTTCCGCCGGTTCTTCGATCCGACCGGACGATATCCGATGCCCCGGACATGGGCAACGTCCCGCCAAGGTCTGGTTGATTGTGTCAACACATGCTCTAATGGACGCCTGGAGTCGGCATGGAAGGGAGCAAGGATCGTGAGCACCCCCATCACTCGCCTCAGGTCACTGCGTCGCGGGCGCGCGATCCATCTCCTGGACATCGAGAACCTGACCGGATCTCCCCTGCCGACCACCCATGACGTACGGCGGGTGATGAGCACCTACCAGCGGACGGTGCCGGTCGGGCCGCTCGACCAGTTCATCGTGGCGGTCAACCACAACGCGCTCGTCTCCGTGGGAATCGTGCTGCGCGGGGTGCAGTTGCTGGCCCGTTCGGGCCCGGACGGCGCCGACCACGCCCTCGACGACGCGGCCCGTACGACCCGGGTGGACCTGCGGTTCGAGCGGGCGGTGATCGGGTCGGGCGACGGCTACTTCGCCGACCTCGCCCTCTGGCTGGCGGGCCGCGGCCTGCACGTGACCGTCGTCGCCCAGCGCACCTGCCTGAGCTGGCGGCTCTACACCGCCGTCCCCGACACCGTCACCTTCGAACTGCCCGCCGCCCAGGCCGCCTAGAGATCTGTCCTCACCGGAGCCGCGTGGGCAAGATGGGGGCATGATCGACTATTTGGTGATCGGGGCCGGTTCGGCCGGATGTGTCCTGGCGAACCGGCTGTCGGAGGATCCCGCCGTCCGCGTGCTGCTCGTCGAGGCGGGCGGCGCCGACCGCCACCCGCTCTACCAGGTGCCCAAGGGGTTCGGGAAGCTGTTCGACGATCCGCGGAAGGTCTGGCACTACCGGACACAGCCGTTCGGTCCCGACGGGCAGGCCGAGATCTGGCCGCGCGGGCGGGTGCTCGGCGGGTCGAGCTCCATCAACGGCATGGTGTACAACCGCGGCCACCGCGCCGACTACGACGAGCTCGTACGGCTCGGCAACCCCGGCTGGGGCTGGGACACGATTCTGCCGATCTTCCGGGCGATGGAGGACAACGCCCTGGGCGCCACGGCGACGCGCGGGGCGGGCGGGCCGCTGCACGTGTCCCCTCCGCGTGACCCCGATCCGCTCTGCGACGAGATGATCGCATCCGGCGCCGCACTCGGCCTGACCGCGATGCCGGACGTCAACGAGTCCGACGACGAACGGGTCGGCCACGCGATGGCGACCATCAAGGACGGGCGGCGGTTCAGCGCGGCCCGGGCCTTCCTCCACCCCGTACGCCACCGGAGCAACCTCACCGTCGTGACCGGGACGACGGTGACCGGGCTGCTGTTCGACGGCGACAAGGTCGTCGGGGTCACCGCCCGGGACGCCGGCGGCGCCACCGTCGAATATCGGGCGGCCCGGGAGGTCGTCCTGGCGCTGGGCAGCCTGGGCACGCCGAAGCTGCTGCAGTCGTCCGGCATCGGCCCCGCGGAGGTGCTGCGGGCGGCCGGCGTGGAGGTCCGGCTGGACCGGCCGATGGTCGGCGCCCGCATGCGCGAGCACCGGTGCCTGGCGCTGAAGTTCCGCCTGAAGGACGACCTGGGCTACAACCGCATGCTGTCCACGCCGTTGCGGCAGGGCCTCACCGCACTGCGCTACCTGATGAACCACAGGGGCCCGCTCGCCGCTCCGGCCTACGACGTGATCGCCTTCCTCAAGACCCGTCCCGAGCTGGACCGGCCGGACGCCCAGCTGCTGATGGGGCCGTGGTCGGTGGCGACCTACCGGGCGGGCGAGACGGTCGCGGTCGAGCGGCAACCGGGGGTCTCGGTCGTCGCCGAGATCCTCCGCCCGACGGCGGAGGGCAGCGTGGCCATCACCTCCGCCGACCCCGCCGCGCCGCTCCACATCGAGCCCAACTACTTCGGCTCGGAGCACGACCGGCAGGTCGGCGTCGACCTGTTCCGCCGCATGCGCGAATACTTCGCCCAGGAGCCCATCGCGGGACGGCTGGCGTCCGAGACGTTTCCCGGTCCCGGGGTCGGCTCGGACGAGGAGATCATCGACGCGGCGCTCGGCGGCGGCTACTGCGGCTACCACGCGATGGGCACCTGCGCCATGGGCCCGCACGACGACGACGTGGTCGACGCGCGGCTGCGCGTGAGAGGCCTCGACAACCTGCGGATCGTCGACTGCTCGGTGCTGCCCACGATGATCTCGGGCAACCTCAACGGCCCCATCATGGCGATGGCCTGGCACGCCGCCGACCTCATCCTCGACAAGGCCTTACCAAAGGCCTGATCAGTAGATGCACATGTCTCAGGCGATTCCCAGCGCGACCAGCAGCCGCCACACGTCGGTGGACGGATGGGAAAATGCGAGCTCGATCCGGGACTCAGCCGCCGCTTTGATCGCCTGGGGGATGTCGTCCCAGCGATCGCGGTCGAAGAGCGCCCATGCCTCGTCTTCCGCGGCGGCTGCTCTGGCTGCTTCCACAACCTGGGACGGGGTCATCCCGTTCTTCCGGTAGACCGGCTGAATACGAAAGGGCTGCCGTTCCCGGCCGTCACCGTCGCCGAACTGCTCGTTCAGATACTGCAAATAGTCCGGTTCCGTCGATTCGCCCTCGCATGCCACGTACAGCACGCGCACTTCCCGCCTACGCGACCCGAGCCTGCGCGTGAGCGGGCGCTCGTCGTCCAGCCGGCCGCGTCTCCTGCGTGCTCTCTGCTCCCTGCCGTCCTCTATGCGCCTGCTCACGCCGTCGCCTTCGCCTCCTGCCGGGCAACCTCGCGCGCGACCTCACCCGCCGTCACACGCGGAATCCCACCGTAACGGCCTCGGAGATAACCGCGCTCAAGGTTCTCCTCCTTGCGCGGCTTCACCTCGCTCAACGGGTACAGCTCGGTCTCCCCCGAGCGCTTCTTGGTGGTGATCCACACCTGGTCCCGGCCGAGTGGGCGGTCGAGCACCGCACCGCCGAGCAGGGTCGCGTCGTGCGTCGTGAACAGCAGTTGCGCGCCACGAGGGTTGGCATCGGGATCTTGGAAGACGCGCACGACCTCCGCCGCGAGCGTGGGATGCAGGCTCGAATCCAGTTCGTCGACCACGAGCACCGACCCCTGATCCAACGCGCTGAGCATGGGGCCCAGGAAGACGAACCAGGCATGCGTGCCCAGGGATTCTTCCGAATAGAAGTCGAGAGGGACCTCGCCCCCATCCGGCGTACAGTGCCAGAGTCTGATCTCGCCGGTCTCCGGGTCCGTGTCGAGCCTGGTGATCCCCAGATCGGCCGACCGCAGGAGATCGGCGATCCGTGCGTGATAGCGATCCGTGAACTCCGGGTTCGTCAGCAGATTACGTGTCGGGTACGGCCGGGACTTGCGGATTCTTCCCGGCCAGACAGTCCGCAGGCCGCGCAGAAACCACCGATGGATCGCGGACAACTGAGGATCGTTGAACGTGACGCCGGTGGACAGGAACAGCGCGTTGGGCCGGGTGAACTTCACCAGAGCATCGCGTTCGCCCTTGAAGCCCTCTCCCTTGAAGACGAACTCCCCGCCTTCCGATACGGGCCGAGCCGCCTCGCGGTCGAACCAGACGTTCCGGCGGCCGTGTGGGTAGGCGTGCAACCATTCCGCTTCCACCCGCTCATCCGACAACTCGAAGCCGTAGGTATAGCGGATCGGCTCCCGGCCGAGCATGAGGTCGACTTCGAAGAGGGTCGTTTTCTCGCGTGACTCGGCGTCGAGTTTGAACGGCTCCCGGGGCACCGCCTCCGGCGACTTCGCCCAGTCGGCGAACGAGTTCCGCACCGCCTCTCTCATCGCCAGAAGCGCGCTGAGCAGGTTGGACTTCCCCGAGGCATTGGCTCCGAAGACGCCCACAACGGGCTGCGCCAGGACATCACGCCCTCGGTGGCGGAGGCCGGTCGGCCGTGCCGTCCCCTCGTCGAACTCCGTGGCGATGAGCGACAGCTCCTGCTCATCTCTTATGGATCGGTGATTGGCCACCCGAAAGCGGAGCAGCACCACGATCTCCCCATCGACGCCTGGCGTCTACTCGTCATCTGCGTTTTCATGCAGGTTCTCTGCACGAGCAAGCCTATGACAGCGCTTCTGAGGACGCCAGATTGCGGGGCTGTCAGACCTCCAGGACGGCCAGGGAGCGGGCGGGGAGGTCGAGGACGTGGCCGGTCAGGCGGGCGGAGTCGTCGGAGGCGAGCAGGAGCCGCGACGCGGCCAGCCGTACGGGCACCGGGCAGTCGGCGAAGTTGGCGGCGATCCGCAGCGAGCCGCGTTCGATCACCACGACGCGGCGGTCCTCGTCCACCTCGACCCGCACCCGGTCGAGGCGGGGATCGGTGAGGTCGGGACGCGACTTGCGCAGCGCGATCAGGTCGCGATACCAGCCCAGCAGCGCGGCGTGCTGGCCCTTGGCCGGCTCCTCCCAGTCGAGCTTCGAGCTCAGGAAGGTCGTCTCGTCGCCCGGCTCGGGGGCCTTCCAGTCGTAGCCGAAGCCCTCGAACTCCTTCCTGCGCCGTTCGCCCTCGCCCGCGGCCAGGTGCGGCTCGAAGTGGTCGGTGAAGAAGTAGAACGGCGTGGTCGCCCCCCACTCCTCGCCCATGAACAGCATCGGCGTGAACGGCGAGGTCAGCAGCAGCCCGGAGGCGAGGCGGAGCTGCTCGGGCCGCATGCGGTCGCCTTCGGGCCGGTTGCCGATCTGGTCGTGGTTCTGTGCGCAGCAGACGAACCGGTGGCCGGGCACCCCGGTCGCCGGCCTGCCGTGCGAACGGCCGCGGAACGACGAGTAGGTGCCGTCGTGGAAATAGCCGGACGTGAGCACCTTGGCCAGGGACGACAGCGTGGCGAAGTCGCCGTAGTAGGCGTTGCTCTCCCCCGTGACGTTCGCGTGGACGGCGTGGTGGACGTCGTCGTTCCAGGCCGCGTGCATGCCGAGGCCGCCGGCCTCGCGCGGGGTGACCATGCGGGGGTCGTTGAGGTCCGACTCGGCGATGAGCGTCAGCGGACGGCCCACGGCGGCCGACAGCGTGTCGACCTCGGCCGACAGCTCCTCCAGGAAGTGGACGGCACGCTTGTCGTGCAGGGCGTGCACGGCGTCGAGGCGCAGCCCGTCGACGTGGTAGTCGCGCAGCCACTGCAGGGCGTTCTCGATGAAGTAGCGCCGCACCTCGTCCGAGCCGGGCCCGTCGAGGTTGACCGCGTCGCCCCAGTAGGACCCCTTCGCGTCGTGGAAGTAGGGCCCGAACTTGGCCAGGTAGTTGCCGGACGGCCCGAGGTGGTTGTAGACGACGTCGAGGATCACGCCGAGACCGGCCCGGTGGCAGGCGTCCACCAGGCTCTTGAGCCCGTCGGGCCCGCCGTACTCCTCGAAGACCGCGTAGAGGTCCACGCCGTCGTAGCCCCAGTTGCGCCTTCCCGGCACGGGCGGCACCGGCATGATCTCGACGAAGTCGACGCCGAGCTCCACCAGATGGCCGAGCCGGTCGGCCACCCCCTGGAAGGTGCCCTCGGGCGAGAACGTGCCGATGTGCAGCTCGTAGATCACCCCGCCGCGCAGGTCGCGCCCGTGCCAGCTCTGGTCGGTCCAGGCGAACCTGTCGTGGTGGTAGACCCGGCTCGGGCCGTTCACCCCGTACGGCTGCCGCCGCGTGCGGGGATCGGGGAACGGCCCGTCGCCGTCCACCCAGAAGGCGTAGTCGAGGTCGTGCTCGTCGCCGGGGGCGGTCCACCGCCCGCCCTCGCCCCGCGCCATCGCGTGCCGGGCGCCCCCGTGCTCGACCTCGACCCGCGCCGCCACCGGCGCCCACACCTCGAACATGTGTCGTCTCCCCCGCTGATCAGGATTCGAGAATCGCGACCGGACAGGCCGACAGCAGGCCGCCCATCCGCACCTCGCCGGCGTGCTCGGCGCCGGTGAGCAGGTCGCGCCAGCGCCCCGGCGGCAGCGTGATGGTCTCACTCCCCCAGCCGCCCCTGCGCTCCAGCCCGACCGGCAGCCGGGTCGCGACCACGACGGCGGCGGTCCCCTGCCCGGGGACGCCCCGCGTGAACGCGACCGCGTGCTCCCCCGCCTCGACCGGCGCGTACGGCGCCTCGGGGCCGAGCCGCGTGCGCAGGTGCAGAGCGGCGGCGGTGACGCGGATCTTCTGGCCGTCCCAGCTGTCGTCGGGCTCGGCGAGCAGCCGGCGGCGCCGTTCGAAGTCCACCGGCCGCCGGTTGTCCGGGTCGACCAGCGAGAAGTCGGTGATCTCGTTGCCCTGGTAGACGTCGGGGATGCCCGGCATGAGGAGCTGGACGGCCTTCTGCCCCAGCGAGTTGACCCGGGCGTAGCGGTCCACGACCTCGGTGAACGCGGCGACCGAGTAGCCGCAGGCGTCGATGGCCCGCCGGGCGAAGTCCCTGACGCCCTCCTCGTACGCCGGGTCGGGGTTCAGCCAGGAGACGGACGTCTTGGCCTCGCGCGCCGCCTTCAGCAGATAGTCGGTGAAACGGTCGAGCGGGATCGGCCAGGCCGCCATCAGCGACTGCCAGGCGAGGTAGTCGAGCCTGGGGTCGAACGACACGGCCGCCGCCCAGGAGCCGACGGCCATCGCCCACTCCTCGGGCAGCTCCGACAGCACCGCGAGCCGGGCGCGCACGTCCTCCGACCGCTTGGTGTCGTGGGTCGACAGCGTGGTCATCGTCCGCGGCGGCAGCCCGGCGCAGAACGCGTGGAACTCGGCGGGCGACACCCCGAACCTGTCGGGCTCCCCGCCGACCTCGTTGAGGCAGGCCAGCGGATACCACCGATAGAGCGCGGTGTCCTCCACGCCCTTGGCCATCACCGGCCCGCACGTCTGCTGGAAGCGGGTGACCGCCTCCGGCGGGCCGTACAGGACGAGGTCGGCCACCTTGGCCACCGCGGCGGGGTCGGTCCTGGTGGCCGCCAGGGCCGCGGCCTGCTCGATGATCGCCTCTGACTCGGCGGACGGCTGCTCGCCCGGGTTCACGTACGCCCGATAGACGGGCATCGCGGCCAGCAGCTCCACGACGGCCTCGCGCAGCGCCGGATCGCCGAGATCGTCGGTCAGCCGGTCGATCTCGCCGGAGAAGAACAGGTCGATCACGTACTTCTTGGAGTCGTGGCGCACGGTCTCGTAGTCGTCGCGCACGCCGGTGTGCCGGCCGAACGTCTCGATCAGCGCGTCGCGGCCGGCCGGGTCGACGAACAGCCGGGTGACCATGTTGAGCGCGTCATATCCGGTGGTGCCGTCGCACGGCCAGTCGGCGGGCAGCCGTTCGCCGTCGATGAGGATCTTCTCCACCCACAGCGGTCCGGGCACGTGGGGGCGCAGCCGCCGCAGGTAGCCGCGGGGGTCGGCCAGGCCGTCGGGGTGGTCGACGCGCAGCCCGTGGATCAGCCCCTCCTCGATGAGGCGGAAGGTGACGGCGTGGGTGGCCTCGAAGACCTCGGGGTCCTCCACGCGCAGGCCCATCAGCGACGAGACGTCGAAGAACCGCCGATAGCCGGGGCTGTCCCGCCAGTGGGCCAGCCTGTAGTGCTGGGCCTCCAGCAGCTCCGGCAGCGGCAGGTGCTCGGTGCCGGGCCTGATCGGGAACGCGTGGCCGTGATAACGCAGCACCCTGCCACCCGCGGCGCCGTCGATGCGCAGCGCCTCGCCGGCGTCGTCGCCGAGCACGGGCAGGGTGACCGGCCACTGGAAGTCGAACCACCGGGAGGCCGGCGACCCCGGCCCGTCGCGCAGCGCCGCCCAGAGCTGGGCGTTGTCCGACTCGGGCACCGGCACCGTCATGTGGTTGGGCACGATGTCGGAGATCAGGGGCATGCCCTCGGCCGCCAACGCCCGCAGGCCCTCCTCGCCGCCGAACTCCTCACGTAGGCGGCCGTGGTCGGTCACGTCGTAGCCGTGCTGCGACTCCCGGCACGACTGGAGGATCGGCGACAGATAGAGGTGGCCCACCCCCAGGTCGCGGAGATATCCGACGAGGCTCGCGGCCTGGGCGAATCCGAAGCCGGGCGTCAGCTGCACCCGATAGGTAGAAGTCACCGAACCGCCTTTCACAGCGCGTTTCCGGAGGTCGTGTTCATAGTGCACGGCACGGGCGCGCCCCTGCCACCAGCGCGTCGGGCAGGAGGAGCGCCCATCGCGGCTCCCCTCCTGCCCGGTGTGCCAGGGACTAACGGCCGAAGCGCACTCTATTCGGGCATCGGCGCTGGTCAGACACTTCCCAGCCCCGGCCGGACCCTGCGCAGCACCCGCACCGACCGGCCGCTCACGGGCACGGCCTCGCCGGCCCGGCACACACGCGACTCGCGCATCACCGGCATCGCCGTGTCCAGGTCGGTGGCCCACAGCTCGCCGTAGTCGTCCGGGATCGTGAACTTGATGACCTCGTGGTGGGCGTTGAACAGCAGCAGGAAGGAGTCGTCGCTGATCCGCCGGCCGCGCCGGTCGGGCTCGGTGATGGAGTCGCCGTTCAGGAACACCGCCAGCGCCTTGGCGTAGCCGTTCGTCCAGTCGGCGTCGGTCATCTCCGTGCCGGACGGCGTGAGCCAGGCGATGTCGCTCAGCTCGTCGTGCGATCCGCGTACGGGCCGGCCGTAGAAGAAGCGGCGGCGGCGGAAGACCGGGTGGTCGCGGCGCAGCCGGGCCAGGCGCCGGGTGAAGTCGAGGAGCTGGCGCTTCTCCCTGGTTCCCGCGTCGGCCCTCGCGCCGGCGTCCAGGGTCGCGCCCCAGTCGACCCAGCTGATCTCGTTGTCCTGGCAGTAGGAGTTGTTGTTGCCCTGCTGGGTGCGGCCGATCTCGTCGCCGTGCGACAGCATCGGCACGCCCTGCGACAGGAACAGCGTGGCCAGGAAGTTGCGCTTCTGCCGCTCGCGGAGCTGGGCGACCGGGCCGGTGGCCGGGCCCTCCACCCCGCAGTTCCAGGAGCGGTTGTCGTCGGCGCCGTCGCGGTTGTCCTCGCCGTTGGCCTCGTTGTGCTTGTCGTTGTACGACACGAGGTCCTGGAGCGTGAACCCGTCGTGGCAGGTGACGAAGTTGATCGACGCGGCGGGGCGGCGGCTGTCGTCCTGGTAGAGGTCGCTCGACCCGGTGAGGCGGCCGGCGAACTCCGGCAGCGCGGCGGGCTCGCCCCGCCACATGTCGCGGATCGTGTCGCGGTAGCGGCCGTTCCATTCGGTCCAGCGGGCCGGGAAGTTGCCGACCTGGTAGCCGCCGGGGCCGACGTCCCACGGCTCGGCGATGAGCTTGACCTGCGACAGCACCGGGTCCTGCTGCACGAGGTCGAAGAACGCGCTCAGCCGGTCGACCTCGTGCAGCTCGCGGGCGAGGGAGGCCGCGAGGTCGAAGCGGAAGCCGTCCACGTGCATGTCGCGCACCCAGTAGCGCAGCGAGTCCATGATCAGCTGCAGCGCGTGCGGGCTGCGCATCAGCAGACTGTTGCCGGTGCCGGTGGTGTCCATGTAGTAGCGCCGGTCGTCCTCGACCAGGCGGTAGTAGTTGGCGTTGTCGATGCCCCGCATCGACAGGGTCGGGCCCAGGTGGTTGCCCTCCGCCGTGTGGTTGTAGACGACGTCGAGGATCACCTCGATGCCCGCCTCGTGCAGGGCCTTCACCATCGCCTTGAACTCCAGCACCTGCCCGCCGCGCTGCCCCGAGCTGGAGTAGGCGTTGTGCGGCGCGAAGAAGCCGATCGTGTTGTAGCCCCAGTAGTTGGACAGCCCGCGCTTCTCCAGCATGTGGTCGGTCACGAACTGGTGCACCGGCATGAGCTCGATCGCGGTCACGCCGAGCGAGGTGAGGTGGTCGATGATCTCGGGGTGGCCCAGGGCCGCGTACGTACCCCGGATCCGCTCGGGGATCTTCGGGTGGCTGATCGTCAGGCCGCGCACGTGCGCCTCGTAGATCACCGTGTCGTGGTACGGCGTGGCCGGCGGCCGGTCGTGTCCCCAGCCGAAGAAGGGGTTGACGACGATCGACCTCGGCACGTAGGGCGCCGAGTCGCTGTCGTCCCGGCTGTCCGGCTCGCCGAAGCGGTAGCCGTACACCGCCTGGTCCCACTGCACCGAGCCCTCCACCGCCTTGGCGTACGGGTCCAGCAGCAGCTTGCCGGGGTTGCAGCGCAGGCCGTCGGCGGGCGAGTAGGGCCCGTGGACGCGGTAGCCGTACCGCTGGCCCGGCCCCACACCGGGCAGGTAGCAGTGCCAGACGAAGCCGTCCACCTCGCTCAGCGTGACGCGCTCCTCGTTGCCGTCGTCGTCGAACAGGCACAGCTCGACGCGCTCGGCCACCTCCGAGAAGAGCGAGAAGTTGGTGCCCGCGCCGTCGTACGTCGCCCCGAGCGGATAGGAATCCCCCGGCCAGATCTCCCTCACTGGACCTCCTCGCCCTCCGGCTCGGCGGTCGCGCCGGGAAGGTCCCGGAGCCCACCGGCTCTATGGTCGCGCCCGCTCACGGCCCGGCCGGTCCCGGGAACCCCGCGCGCGGGATCGTGGTGCTGAATGTCGTTCACAAGACATCGTGCCTGCCCGGAAATGGCTTCGACAGTCTCGCCACGTTAACTGCGTGTATGGCAACGGGTTGAACCGCCCATCGGCGAGCAAAGCACCGGTGACCTGCGCCGACTCGCGGCGGCGTCCTTAGCGGCGCTGAAGGCCGGCGAGTCCCGTGGCGCTCCCGGTCAGCGTCCCTCGTGGCGAAGGCGGGCCGCGACGACGTCGGGCATGCGCTCCTCCGTCCAGGCGATGAGGGGAAGCAGGCGCTCGGCGGCCTCGCGGCCGAGCGGGGTGAGGCTGTATTCGACCCGGGGCGGGATCGTGTGCTCGGCCTCGCGCAGCACGATGCCGTCGCGTTCGAGTGCCTGGAGGGTCTGGGACAGCATCTTCTCGCTCACCCCGTCGACGCGGCGGCGCAGCGCGTTGAAGCGGTACGGCGCCTCGTACAGGGCCGCGAGCGCCAGGATCGCCCACCGGCCGGTGATCGTCTCCAGCACCGAACGCGACGTGCACTTCCGCGAGAAGACATCGGCGACGAAGTCCTCGAACTCCTCCATGCCGCAAGCTTACGCTCCCGAAGTACTTTCTGATAGAAAGCACTAACCAAAGGAAAGCGCTGTGGAGGAGAAACCATGATCGTCGTGACCGGAGCCTCCGGACACCTCGGCCGTCTGGTCGTCGAGGAGCTCGCCGGGCACGTGCCCGCCTCGCACATCGTGGCGGCGGTGCGCAGCCCGCAGAAGGCGGCCGACCTGGCCGAGCGCGGCGTCCAGGTGCGCGAGGCCGACTACGACCGTCCCGACACGCTCGGACCGGCGTTCAAGGGCGCCGCCAAGGTCCTGCTCATCTCCGGCAGCGAGGTCGGCCGGCGCGTCGGCCAGCACAAGGCCGTGGTGGACGCCGCGAAGGCCGCCGGTGTGGAGCTGCTCGCCTACACCAGCATCCTGCACGCCGACACCACCCCGCTGGGCCTCGCGCCCGAGCACAAGGCGACCGAGGAGTACATCCGCGCGAGCGGGGTGCCCTTCGCGTTCCTGCGCAACGGCTGGTATCACGAGAACTACGTCGCGACGGCCCGGCAGGCCGTGCAGAGCGGCGTCATCGCGGGCAGCGCGCGCGACGGCCGCGTCGCCTCGGCGGCGCGCGCCGACTTCGCCGCCGCCGCGGCCGCGGTCCTGACCGGTGACGGCCACCGCAGCGCGGTGTACGAGCTGACGGGCGACGTCGCCTGGAGCCTGCCCGAGCTGGCCGCCCTGGTCTCCGAGCTGTCCGGCGCGCCGGTCGAATATCGGGACCTGCCCGTCGCCGAGTACGCCAAGATCCTGGAGGCGCACGGCCTGCCCGAGCCGGTCGCGGCGATGTTCGCCCAGACCGACGCCGGTATCGCCGACGGCTGGCTCGGCGCCACCCCCGGCGACCTGTCCCGCCTCATCGGCCGGCCGGCCACGCCGCTGCGCGACACCCTCGCGGAGGCCCTGAAGAACGCGTGATCACCCGCCCGGCTTCTCTTCGGTTGCGGTCCCCCGAATTCGCCTCGCGACAGGAGGAGTTTTCGGACGATCGGCGGACGATCCCGGCAGAAGGTCAGGAGTGGGAGCCGTGGGCCCGGGTGCGCCGCAGCAGGCGGCGACGCGGGCCCGCGGCCCGGCCGTCGGTGTGCAGCCACAGGTTGACGCCGGTGCCCCCGAGCGCCGAGGGCTCGATCCGCACCCCGCCGCCCGTCGACTCGGCCAGCCGCCGGGCGATGTCGAGACCGAGCCCGGTCGAGCCGGCCCCGCTGTTGCCCCGCCGCAGCGCCTTCTCGGGATCGGGGATGCCCGGGCCCGCGTCGGCGACGAGGATGCCGACCATGCCGCTCCCCCGGTGCAGGGTGACGCGGAAGGCCGTGCCCTGCGGCGTGTGACGGAAGACGTTGCCGAGCAGCGCGTCGACCACCGCGCCGAGGTCTGCCGCGGCGACCGGCACCGGGCTCGGCTCGTCGGCGCCGACGAGCTGCCACGGCCGCGCCTGGTCCTCGGCCAGCGCCGACCAGAAGGCGAGCCGTTCCCGGAGCACGAGCGCGGCGTCGCATCCCGCCGGCACCGCCCTGGACGGCCGCCGGGAGGCCTCGATGATCTCGTCGACCGCCCGTTCGAGCCGGTCGATGGCGAGCCTGCGCTGCTCGGCCTCGGGTCCGGTGCCGCCCAGGTTGAGCCGCAACGCGGTCAGCGGGGTGCGCAGCCGGTGCGACAGGTCGGCGGCGAGCTCGCGCTCGGCCGCGAGCAGTCCCGCGACCTGGTCGGCCATCGCGTTGAACGCGCGCCCGGCGGCCACCAGCTCGGGCGGGCCGTCAGGGGCGATGCGCACCGTCAGGTCGCCCGCCCCGAGGGCCGCCGCCGCCTGCCCGAGCCTGCGGGCCGCCCGCACCACCCGGGCTCCGAGCCGGTCGGCCACCACCACCGACCCCACCACCAGGGTGACCGCGACGCCGGTCAGCACCGCCCAGGAGGTGGACACGCCCTTCCTCGCGTCGGCCTCGGGCGCGTACACCTCGATGACGGCCCACCGCCCGTCGCCCAGCGCGACCGGCCTGAGCAGGACGTATCCCTTGCCGACCGGCACGGTCCTGGCCCTTTCCGCGGCGCTCGCGACGTCGGCCGCCGTGACCCGGGAACGGCCCACCGTACGCCCGTCCGGGAGGTGGACGGCCAGGCGCGAGGTCCCCGCCGGGGTGCTGGCCAGCGCGCGCTCCAGCGCGGCGGCGTCGTCGGTCACCACGAGGGCGGGCACGATCGTGGCGGCCTGGCGCTCGGCGTCCGCGAGCGCGCGGCTCTCGGCGATCTCCTTCACCGCCACGGCCAGCGGGATGAGGAAGGCCAGCGCGACCATCGCCGTCACGGCCACCGCCACCAGGGCCAGGCTCCGTCTCACCGCCGCTCCCGCTCAGGACCTGGGTTCAGCCCTCTGCAGGGGGGCTGAGGCGCACGCCGACGCCCCGCACCGTGTGCAGATAGCGGGGCCGGGAGGCGCTCTCGCCGAGCTTGCGCCGCAGCCAGGACAGGTGGACGTCGATCGTCTGGTCGTCCCCGTACGACTGCCGCCACACCTCCGCCAGCAGCTCCCTGCGCGAGATCACACGGTCGGGACGGGCGGCGAGGTAGGCCAGCAGGTCGAACTCCCGGCGGGTGAGATCGAGCGGCGCACCGTCCAGGCGGGCCTCCCTGCGGTCGGCGTCGACCACCAGGCCGCCGACCCGCGCGACCGACGACGGCGCCCCGGGCCTGGCCCGGCGCAGCACGGCCTCAAGCCGGGCGTTGAGGTGGTCGCCGGAGAACGGTTTGACCAGGTAGTCGTCCGCGCCGTCGCGCAGCAGTCGGACGATCTCGGCCTCGTCGTCCCGCGCGGTGGCCACGATGACCGGCACGTCGGAGATCGCGCGGAGCATCTTCAGCGCCTCCGCGCCGTCGAGGTCGGGCAGCCCCAGATCGAGGACGACCACGTCGGGGGCGACGTGGGCGATCTCTCGCAGGGCGTCGAGCGCCCGGCCCGCGCTGCGGACCGCGTGGCTGCGCCCGGTCAGGTCGCGGATGATCGCGGATCGGACGAACTCGTCGTCCTCAACCACCAGAACGGTCGCCATGGGGCAGAAACGTACACTCCCGCCCGGCACGGCGTCCCGGGAAGAGCGATCCGAAACACGCGGCTTTATGGCTATTTAAGGCATGCACAAATGAGTAGAGGTTGCCCGAAAAAGAACCGGGCGCCAATTCCGATCACGGGCTAGAGTGATCGGCCACATGAGAAGGACCGCCGGTTATGTGATCGCCTGGTGCGGGGCCACCGCCGTCGCCGTCGGCGTGTCCTGGCTCGGCGTGCGCGACGTGTTGCGCAGCGCGATCCTCGACGAGGCTCCCCTCGCTCCCGTGGTGGCCGTCGCCGCGCCCCCGTCCGCCTCGCCGGGCGCCCCCACGCCGGACGGCGAAGCCTCCGGCGGCCCGTCCGGGAAGCCGTCCACGGAACCATCCCCGGAGCCGTCCGCGCAGCCGTCCCGACCGCGGCCCTCCGGCGGCGCGACACCCGGCCGGCCGTCCCCCTCCCGGCCTGCCGCCACTCCGGTGCGGACCACGCGGACCTCCCCGGCGCCGCGCCCGGCCCGTGCCACGCGGCCGGCGCGGTCGACGGAGTCATCGCCCGCCCCCCGGCAGCGCAAGGCCACCGGCGGGGAGAGCCTGCACACGTTCACGCTGAAGGGCGGCCGGGCGACGATCGCGGTGACGTCCACGGACTGCCACGTGGTGACGGCGGCCCCGAACGACGGCTACGAGGTCAAGGTCTGGGAGGAGGACCAGTGGCTGCGGGTCGCGTTCCTCAGGGACGCCCATGAGTCGTCGGCGTTCTGCACCTGGAACGCCCTGCCCCCCAGGCTCGACACGTACGAGAACTGAGGGGTCCCGGCGGCAGGGCTCAGTCGAGCAGGTCGCGGTATTTCTTGAGCTCCTTGACCTCGGCGCCCAGCGCGGTGACGGTGGCGGTGGCCAGCGCCTTGGCGCCGTCGAAGGAGCCGTCGGCCTGCTCGGTCCGGGCGAGCTTGATCGCGCCGTTGTCGTGCTCGATCATCAGCGTCACGTACTTCCGGTCGAAGGAGGGGCCGTTCAGCTTGGCCAGCGCCTCGATCTCGGCCCGCGTCTGCGTGCCCGGCATCGCGTGGTCGCGCGGCAGGGGCTCCGCGCCCCACATGTCGAGCCAGCCCTTGAACGTGCGGATGTCGGTGTCGCGGGCCGTGGCGACCTTCGCCGCGAACTGCCCGACCCACGGGTCGCCCGCCCGGGTCTGCGCGAGCCTGGCCATCTCCAGGGCCTGGAGGTGGTGCGGGACCATCTTCCGGGCGAACGCCACGTCGGCGGCCTTGCTCCCGCCGGGCTGCTGCGCCGCGCCGGTCTCGTCCGGCGTCGCGGCGGCCTCGGAGGTTTCGGTGGCGTCGGGGCTCGGCGTGGCCTCCGTCGCGGTCTCCGTCGTGGGCGTCGTCTCGGGCGTAGCAGCGGGCGAGGCGGCCGCCTGCCCCACCGGAGCCGGTGAGGCGGCCTCGCCCGCCAGGTCCGGGGTTCCGCATCCGGCGAGCAGGGCCGCCGCGAGCACGCCCGTTAATGTTCCCGTCACACGGACCGTGGCGGCGGGGAGGCGGCGGATAGTGGTCGTCACTGGAAGCCTTTCCGGTTCTGCTCGGGGACGGCCGCGACGCCCGCCGGGGCCCGGCGCGAGCGGGTCCGTCCGTGATCCCTTGCCGCAGGACCCTACCGCCGGGCGGTTCCGGCCGCCCTCGCGCGGCGTTTCGGCATATTTACGGTGATTATCGGACAAGCTGGGCATCGCGTGTCAAAATTCCCATTCACTTCCCTGGATCACCCCTGTGCTCTAGCCTCCAACTGTGCCAAACAGGAGCGAAACTCTACGAAAGGTTTCACACCGAGGAAACCTCTGTTGACACGAGCGAAACAGTGATACTTTCGCTTGGGAGCGCTCCCAAGCCGTGTGAACCTTCGGGCCGAGGAGACCGGATGGCCGATCTTCCCACCCTCGCAGAGGTAGCCGCCGCAGCCGGCGTCTCCCCGGCAACAGCTTCCCGGGTCTTGACCGGCTCGGTACGCGTGACCACGTCGACCCGCCGACAAGTCCACGACGCGATGTCGCGTCTGGGCTATGTACGGCGCCGCGCCCCCCGGGGATCCGCGGGCAGGCGGGCCGAGCAGATCATCGCCGCGGTCGTCTGCGAGCACAGTCCACGCCTTTTCACCGAGCCGTTCTACGCCAGGCTCCTGTCCGCCTGCGAGGAGGTGCTGACGACGCACGGGGTCCCCATGGTCGTGATGACCGCGACCCCTGCGACCGCCTCCATCGCCGCACCGCCGCTGGTCGCGGGCGCCGTCGACGGCGTCCTGCTGATCGGGGCACGCGCGCGGCACCCCCTCGCGGTCACGCTGGCGGCCTCGGGCGTCCCCGTGCGCTGTGCCGGGCGGCCGCCAGACGGCATCGACCTCCCGTTCGTCGACATGGACAACCGTGACGGCGGACGGCAGGCGGCCGAGCACCTGCTGCTCAGCAACCGCAAGCACATCGCCACCATCGCCGGGCCGCCGACCCTGCCGGCCGCGCGCGACCGGCTGGAGGGCTTCCGGCAGACGCTTCGCGACGCCGGTGTGCTCGACATGCCGGTGGCGTACGGCGACTTCACCCATGCGTCGGGCGCGCACGCCATGCAGTGGCTGCTGCAACGGGCGCCGCACCTCGACGCCGTGTTCGCGGCGTCGGACGTGATGGCGGCCGGGGCGATGCAGACACTGCGCCGCGCCGGGCGGAAGGTGCCGGACGACGTGGCCGTCATCGGATACGACGACGCGCCCGTGGCCAGGCACACCTCCCCGACGCTGACCACCGTGAGGCAGCCCGTCGAGGAAATGGCCACGCTCGCCGCACGACTGCTTCTCATGACACTCGGGGACGGGGACAATCCCAAGGGCAATCCGGTGCTGCCCACGGAACTGGTGGTTCGTGAATCGGCCTGAGCTTCGAGAAGGCGACGTCCTGACCCGTCGCTATCTGCTCCAGGAGCGGATAGCGACGGGCGGGATGTCGGTCATTTGGCGCGCCTTCGACCAGTCACTCCAGCGCCTGGTCGCGATCAAGGTGCTGGACGGCTCGCTCGGCGACGACAATCCCGGACGGGAACTCATGCGCCGGGAGGCCAGGGCCACGGCCCGGCTGATCCACCCGGACGCGATCGAGGTCTACGACTACGGCGAGACGGTCACGAACGGCGGCAGACTGGCGTCCTTCGTGGTCATGCGCCTGCTGGAGGGCCGGTCGCTGGCCGACCGGATCATCGAGGGGCCGCTGCCCTGGGCCGAGGCGGTGGAGATCGCCGCCGGGCTGGCGAAGGTGCTGGCCGCGGCGCACGACCGGGGCATCGTCCACCGCGACGTCACCCCGGAGAACGTGCTGCTCGCCGACGACGGGCCCAAGCTGCTCGACTTCGGGATCGCCGCGTTCATCGGCGAGGCCGACGACCAGCTCGTCGCCGACTTCGGCACCCCGCCGTACGTCGCACCCGAGCGGTTGAAGGGGAAGACGGCCGACCCGGCCGTGGACGTCTACGCGCTCGGCGTGCTGCTGTTCGAGATGCTCACGGGCGCGCTGCCTTACCCGGAGAAGACCTGGGAGGCCATCGAGGCGGCACGGCGGGAGGGCCCGCCGCCGACCCCTGAAGGGGTGCCCGGCCTGCCGCAGGAGGTCGCCGACCTGTGCCGGCGCTGCCTGTGCCCCGACCCGGTCGACCGGCCCAGCGCGCGGGCCGTCGCCGCCGCGCTGACCTCGATGAAGAAGCCGCCCGGCCCTCGCGGGGCCGGCTGGGGAGCCACCGCCGTCGGGGCAGCCGCCCTTGGCGGCATTCTGTGGTTCACCCAGGCACAGGGCCCCGAGGTCGGAGCCGTCACCGTCCTGCCCACCCCCTCGCCCGCGCAGTCGCAGGTCACCGCCTCGCCGCCGCCGCAGGCCGCGGCCGTGGCCGAACCCCGGCACACCGTCGCCCCCGTCGCCGACCCCCTGGGTACGGCAGGGCCGGGCAGGCACCGCCCCTCCCCCTCGGTGAAGGTCAAGGTCGTCAAGAAGGAGCGCCACGCCGGCGACACCGTGCGGCAGCCGAAGACCTCGGCCACGCGTAAGGCCGACGTGGCGCCGCTGCCGCTGGCCACCACGGCCGCGCCGATGCGGGTCGACACCGCGGTCCGGCAGTTCAACCTGCTCGTGGACGGCGCGGAGGCCACCCACGACATCGACGACGACGTCGCGCTCGACCTCAAGCAGGTGCTGCGCAACGCCGTCGGCAACGGCGAGGGACTGGCCGCCATACGCACCAAGGTCGAGGTCCGCTATCAGGAGGGACGTCTGCCGCTCACGCTGAAGGGGGAACTGCTGGCCGCGCTCGGCCGGGTTGAAGCCGCTCTCATCGAGGCCAGCGATACCTAAAGTGGGAGCGCTCCCAGAACAACCCTCTGTTGAGTTCTGTCAGGACCGAAAGTCCAGCGGTGTCCGTTAACCGGTCAACCTGGGACCGAAATCATCTTCTGCTGCCGGAGGGCCGGCCGACGAAGCCCAGCCCCCGGACGGTTGTCAGATCCGTTTGATCGTGGCGAGCCACGCGGGTGCGCCGTCGTCGTGGTATCTCGTGTGAACCCGATCCGGCTCGACGGCCACGACATCCCATCCGCCGACCGCGGCGAACGGCCCCCTCAGCTCTTCCTCGCCGACCGGATGCGGGCCGGTGCCGGGAGCCCTGTCACT
This sequence comes from Microbispora hainanensis, assembly GCF_006874475.1. GTDB lineage: Bacteria > Actinomycetota > Actinomycetes > Streptosporangiales > Streptosporangiaceae > Microbispora > Microbispora hainanensis. Next base: position 17,742 of record NZ_VIRM01000068.1, on the reverse strand, counting down.
GAAGCACAGCACGAACGCGGTGCCGCCGCGCTCGGTCACCGACGCCAGGCTCGACACGTATCCGAGGCGCTCGTCGCCGTCGAAAGTGTGGAACAGCCCGCAGTCGAGCACCGTCTCGAACCCGCGCCCCAAGCGCTCCAGGTGGAGGGCGTCGGCCACGGCGAACTCGGCCTCGATCCCCCGCTCGCCGGCCTTCGCCCGCGCTCTCGCCAATGCCGTCTCGGCCACGTCGATCCCCAGAACCGGCAGTCCCAGCGCGGCGACGTGCAGGGCGTTCTCCCCGCTGCCGCAGCCCGCGTCGAGAACCGCTCCGGCGAATCGGCCCTCGGCCGCCAGACGTACGATCGCCGGCTGCGGACCTCCGATGTCCCACGGCGCGGGGCCGTCGTGATACGACGCGTCCCACGGCAGCCCCGTCATCCGTTCATGACTGGTCGGAGGCCGCTCACCGAACGAATTGCCGGCGGGGCTTTCCGATCGCTCGGACATCGTCGTCCCCTTCCGCGCATAGGTCTTTACAGATCCGTACGGGTCACACCCTTGCATGGGGAAGGTAAAACAGATAGGCCGTTGCCCCATGAGCGGATTCAAGAAGTTCCTCATGCGGGGCAATCTGGTGGAGCTCGCCGTCGCCGTGGTCGTGGGCGCGACGTTCAGCGGGCTCATCCAGGCCCTCGTAGAGGACCTGATCACCCCCCTGATCGCGGCCGTCACCGGCGGGAGGCAACCCGACTTCTCCAGCTTCACGTTCACCGTCAACGGCGCGGTGTTCAAGTATGGCGACTTCGTCAACCACCTGTTGACATTCCTGATCATCGCCGCCGTCATCTACTGGCTGGTCGTCCTGCCGATGACCCGTTTCCTGAGCCTCTTCGACACCAAGAAGGAGGCCACCGAGAAGAAGTGCCCCGAGTGCCTGTCCGACATCCCCGTCGACGCCAGGCGCTGCGCCTTCTGCACCGCCGAACTGTCCACCGTCGCCGCCGTCGAGAAGCCCCCTGTCTGACCTCTCCACGGGTCCGTCCTCCTTGTCAGGGACGGAACCGGCTCAGCGTCCGCTCTCCGGTTTCCGGCAGTTCCCCGGGAACGGGGCGGCCGGCGCGCCTCAGCACGTCCACGATGACGAGCGACGTCCGGTGCGGGTCCCTGGTGATCCGCACCCCGTGGGCCAGCCAGCACGCGGCGGCGATCATGTCCCGGGCCCGTTCGAGGTCGCCCGGGCTGGTCCCCGCCCTGCACCACACCCACAGGCGCTCGCCGAACGGCTCCGGCCGCGTACGGAGGATCACGGGCAGCTTGCCCCGCCGGTTGACGATCAACGCCTCGGCGCAGGCCTTCCGTACGCGGTGGGGGGTCACCACGCACCAGAAGCGGCCCGCCATCTCCCGGCGCGCCTGCGGCCACAGCAGGATGAGCAGGCAGACCAGAGATCCGGCGACGATCGTCACGGACGGGCCCGCCGTCCGCACGGCGACGACCACGACCGCTGGCCCTCCCACCAGCAGCATCGCCTCGTAACGCCACCTCCACAGCACCACCAGCGGTCCCGGCCGCGCGACGGGAGAGGTCTCCCGCTCGATGAACCGCAGGACCAGGTGCGGATTCCGTCTGACGGAGTGCCTCATGCCCGGCCGCCCGAGGGGCGCTCCGGCCGGCGGGAGGCCGGCGGTTCGAGCAGGTTGACGCGCCCGGTGCCCCGGCATCGGCGGCATGGCAGCCCTGTCGGGCACCGCCCTTTCGCCGAGCAGACCGTGCAGGCGGCCAGCGCGTCGAACCGCGTGTCGCGATAGGTGTGCGTGTGCCAGGCGCGCCGGATCTCCCAGCGCTGCACCCAGGCGAACGCGTCTATCTCGGCGAACGCCTCCTCACCCACCCTCCACAGGAGGGCGATGATGCGCATCCGTAATCCAGTGGGGGAAGGAGCACGCATGTTCTTGTTGTTAGAGTGCACGGGATCATCCCTTTGCTGAGCAGGCAGGTCGGATGGTCGTCTGCGCTGGGTCGATGTGCCACCATCGGCCCAGCAGCGCGTTTCCGGGGAAAAGGGAGCCAGAAGATGGGCCCCCGCCTCGCATCGCCTCCTCCCGGGAACCGGCTGGTCCAGCCGCCACGTTGAGGCTTATGCGTACTATTCCCACTTCTTGACGTTGGCAACCATCACTTGGCAATTGCCAAAGGGACCCTCCTGCCGCCCCCCGTTGACCCGAGCACTACGCTCCGACGTCACCAGGAGCCAGGTAGTAACAGGTGTGCTAGTGGCATCCTCGATCTCGCTTGGCAAATCCCAACGGAAAATACCGGGTGAAGATGCCAACAGGCGCCGCCGCTGGGGTATAAGATCAGTGCCCTCTCTACAGGGACTACGCCACGTGACGTGGAGCCAAGGCCAGGAAGAGGTGAACGTCAGTGGTCAGTTCCAATCCGACCCTGCGACGTCGCCGGCTCGCCAGCACACTAAGAGAGCTTCGCCTTGCCCGTGGCATGACCATTGAAGAGGTCGCCAACGAGCTCATGGTGTCGGTCGCGAAGATATCGCGGCTCGAGACTGGGCAGCGCGGTGCAAGCCTCAGGGACGTGCGTGATCTGTGCCGTATTTACCAGGTCGCCAACGAGGCGCAGATTGAGGCCCTGATGACGTTGGCTCGCGAGGCGAAAGAGCCTGGCCTGCGTCAAGAACTGGGCGATCTGGGGGATGAGGCGGCATATCCATACGTTGACCTGGAGGCCGGGGCTTCCGGCATCACTGAGTTCCAGTGCTGCTTCCTCCCGGGCCTCCTGCAGACGGAGGACTACGCCCGCGCTTTGATCAGCGGCATGCTCCCTGGCATCGCGGACAACATCCTCAACAGCCGCGTACTCGCCCGGATGAAGCGCAAAGAGCTGTTACGCAGGCAGGACGCGCCGCGTTACTGGACACTCATCGACGAAGCGGCGCTACACCGGAACGTCGGCGGCATACAGGTGATGCGCGAGCAACTTCTCGACATCATTGAGGTCGCCCGGCGGCCCAATGTCGTGGTGCAGGTGATCCCTTTCTCTGTGGGCGCGTACATGGGGCTGGACAACTCCTTCGCGTTCCTGGAGATACCCGATCCCAGCACGCCGGCCGTGGTCTTCATCGAAGGCCTGACGACCATGGAGTACCTGGAGAAACCCTCCCAGCTCGTGCCCTACAAGGAAACGATTGATTATCTGCGAGCGGCGGCGCTGCACCCACAAGAGTCCGTGGCACGCATCGCTCGGATCTGTGAAGAACAATTTCCCTCGTAGACACGAAACAGAAGGCATAGGAGACGATGAAGTCTCAGGGACAGGGCTCCGATGAGCCCCTGTGGCGTACAGCCAGCCGCTGCAACAACGGCAATTGTGTCGCCGTGGCCACGCTCTCCGCCGACGTGATCGGCATGCGCGACACCAAGGACGCCGAGGGCCACATTCTGGAGATACGGCGAGAGCAGTGGGAGCAATTCCTACAAGAGGTGAAGGCGGGCCTGTTTGACACACACCTCTTGCCACATCTGCCACAAAAGCACCATCCCGACCAGATGGATTGACACTACGTAAAACGCTACAATCATCATGGCGCGAGATCTTGTGTGAGATCGGCGATCGCCCGGGAGGCAGCGCGCATGATGCAACCGACGTCGGAAGGCTCCGGCTGGATCACCCCCTGTAACGGAGGCAACTGCGTGGAAGTAGCCTTTCGGGACGGTCGGGTCGACGTTCGCGATGGAAAGTGCGGGGAAGATAGTCCCATCCTTTCCTTCACCGCCGAGGAGTGGCAGGCGTTCGTCCAGGAAGTGAAAGTGGGCCGCTTCGACGTCCCCTGACGTGCGTATAAAAACGCGTAAGGGCTTCCCCGGACGAGTGTCTGGGGAAGCCCTCTACCTCTGTGCGAGATCCGTCACCAGGGGGACGGAGCGGGTGGGGGGACGACCGGGGGGCGGTCGTCGCAGGTGATGGTGTTGGGCAGCGTCCAGGGAGCGAGCCAGCCGCCGTCGTTGCCGCCGAGGTCGGTCAGGGAGAACTCCGACCCCGTGGGCGGGAAGTTGAAGGACCCGCAGTTGTTGACGCCCACCGCGCCCACGTTGCGGGCGTCCACGTTCTCGAAGGACGCCGAGCCCTTCACGCGGGCGCTGACCACGGAGGTGCCCGTGCCGTCGACCCGGATGTCCTTGAAGCGGACCTTCGGGATGGCGTACTGGTCCTTCACCGACCACTCGCTGACCAGCATGATCGCGTTGTAGGTGCTGTCCAGGTAGTGGTCGCCGCTGACCTCGATGTCGGCGTCGATGTCCTTCTCCAGGGCGTAGAACCAGATGGCCCCCAGGCCGATGTTCCAGTTCAGCTCGTACGTGCCGGCCCGCACGGTCGTGTTGCCGTTGACGCGGAGCCTGCCGGTGAACGGCTCGGCGCCGAACCGGGAGCCGATCTGGATGGCGCTGCCCTCCCTGATCGGGTCGGCGATCAGGTTGTTCGAGACCGTGTTGTCCCTGCCGCCGTAGATCGCGATGCCGTTGGCCAGCACGGGCGTCTGGATCGTGTTGTGGTCGAACGTGTTGCCCGCGTCGGCGGTCTTCTCCGACCACATGGCGAGAGCGTCGTCGCCGGTGTTGCGGAAGAAGTTGTTCGACACGACGGAGCCCGTCACGCCGGTGTGGAAGTTGAGCCCGTCCGCGATCTGGTCGACGATCACGTTGTTGGTGATCTTGATGTTGCGCATCGGGCCGTCGAACCACATGCCGACCTTGGTGTGGTGGATGTAGAGCCCGTCGATGGTCGAGTCGCTCATCGCGCCGCCGACGCCGTTGACCTGGTCGGTGTCGATGCGCTCCCGTACGTCGCCCTCGATGGCGAAGCCGGACAGGTGCACGTTGCGGCTGCCGCCGGCCGCGGCGTCCTTGCCGTAGAAGCCGGCACCGGTGTGCACCGAGCCGTCCGGGGCCGGGGCGGCCAGGTCGGCCTGGCGGCCCTTGATGATCGTGTACCAGCTTCCGGCACCGGTGATCGTCACGTCGTCCACGACGATGTGGCGGTTCACCTGGTAGGTGCCCGGCGGGATGTAGACCTTCAGGTGCGTACGCTTCGCGAACGCGATCGCCTTGTCGATCGCCCCGGCGGAGTCGCGCTTGCCTGTGGGGTCGGCACCGAAGAGCAGCACGTTCGCGGCCAGGACCTCGACGCGCGGCGGCCCGACGAGGTGCGAGTCGAGCAGGTCGACGACCGTCCAGGCCGCCTTGCTCCCCGCCGGGACCGTCAGCCGCACCGTGTCGCCCGCCCGGTACGTACGGCCGAGCAGGAGACGCTGCTCGTCGTAGAAGTGGTTCGGGCGGAACGGCTTGGTGATCTCCGGCGCCGGGGTGGTGGCGTCCGGCACGCAGGAGCACTCGGTGATCCACCAGTCGGGGTGCAGCAGTCCGGCGTTCGGATCGTTGGAGAACGGATATTGGTTGTAGAGCCAGGCGTACTGCGACGTGAGGGTCATCGTGGCGCGCTTGTGGCCGTTCACCGCGACGTCGAGCGGCGCGGTGATGCCGCCGCCACCGGGGGCGTCCGGGATGCTGTAGCGCACCGTGATCGCGTTGGCAGCCTTGGGCACCCGGAACTCGACGTACTGCCCAGGGGTCAGCTTGACCGCCTTGCGGCCGGACGCCTCCGCGGGCAGCGTGTACGCGTCGCGGCCGGGGCCGATGACCGTGCCGTTCGTCGCCGCGTTCTCCGCCTCCTGCTCGGCGAAGTCGACGTCGGCTCCGCGTCCGGCGACGAGCGCCGGGTCGAGGGCGGCCCGCGTCACGACCGTGGGCTTCACCGTGGCGGACGCGGGCGTCGCTAAGACCACGAGCCCGGTGGCGGCCAGGGCCGCCGCCAGCAGGATTCTCATCAGGCCTCCATGATCCAGATGGCGGTGTCGGACGGCAGCAGGCCGCCGTCGAGGGGGCCGCTGGCCAGCAGCACGGAGCCCGTCTCCGGGAGCGCGACCGGCTCGGCGCCGAGGTTGACCAGGCAGACCAGGCCGGAGTCGCGCCGGAACGCGATCACCTCGTCCCCGTACGGCAGCCAGGTCAGCGTGCCGTCGCCGAGCAGCTCGCGGCGCAGCCGCAGGGCCGTGCGATAGAGGGAGAGCATCGAGCCGGCGTCGGCCTCCTGGGCCTCCACGGTGAGGTCGCGCCACCCGGCCGGCTGCGGCAGCCAGGGCTCGCCCGTGCTGTAGCCGAAGGGCGGCTCGGTGCCCGACCACGGCAGCGGCACCCGGCAGCCGTCACGGCCGCGGACCGTGTGGCCGGAACGCTCCCACATCGGGTCGTCGATGAGCTCCTCGGGGATGTCCTCGACCTCGTTCAGGCCGAGCTCCTCCCCCTGGTAGACGTAGACGCTTCCGGGGAGCGCCATCGCGAGCAGCGCCGCCGCCCGCGCCCGGCGGCGGCCGAGCTCCAGGTCGGACGGCATGCCGTCCCGGCGTTCCTGGTTGTCCCAGGACGTGACGGCCCGGCCATAGCGGGTGACCGGACGGGCGACGTCGTGGTTCGACAGCACCCAGGTCGCGGGCGCGCCGATCGGCACGTGGGTGGCGAGGGTCAGGTCGATGCTGTCGCGCAGCGCGGCCGGCTCCCACGCGCTCGACAGGAAGTCGAAGTTGAACGCGGTGTGGAGCTCGTCGGGGCGCAGATACTTGGCGAACCGCTCCTGGTCGGGCAGCCACACCTCCCCGATGAGGATCCGCGCGTCGTAGGAGTCGGACACCCGCCGCCACTCGCGGTAGATCTCGTGGACCCCGTCGTGGTCGGTGTACGACTCCTCCACGCTGTCGAGGTCCTTGACGATGACGGCGGCCGAGTCGATGCGTACGCCGTCCACGCCCCGGTCGAACCAGAACCGCAGCACGTCGAGGAACTCCTCGCGTACGAGGGGGTTGGTCCAGTTGAAGTCGGGCTGCTCGGGGGCGAACAGGTGGAGATACCACTCGCCGTCCGGCACCTGCGTCCACGCCGGGCCCCCGAAGATCGACTTCCAGCCGTTGGGCGGGCCGTCGCCGACGCCGGGGCGGAACCAGAACCGCTCCCGGGCCTCCGAACCGGGACCGGCCGCCAGCGCCTCCTGGAACCAGGCGTGCTGATCGGACGCGTGGTTGGGGACGACGTCGACGATCGTACGGATGCCCAGGTCATGGGCTTCCTCGATCAGCTTCTCCGCCTCCGCCAGTGTGCCGAAGACCGGCTCGATGCTGCGGTAGTCGGCGACGTCGTAGCCGCCGTCCGCCATCGGCGAGGGATACCACGGGTTGAGCCAGATGGCGTCGACGCCGAGATCCGCCAGGTAGGGCAGGCGTGACCGCAGCCCCGCCAGGTCACCCGTCCCGTCGCCGTTCCCGTCGGCGAAGCTGCGCAGGTAGACCTGGTAGATAGCGGCCCCGCGCCACCATTCGGGGGTCGAGGTGTTGCCGGGCATGCTGAATACAACTCCTTACGGGTGTTAGCGGCGGAGGACGTTCAGCCCTTGAGGCTGCCGGCGGTGAGACCGGCCATGATGTGCCGCTGGAACAGGAAGAACACGACGATGGTCGGGATGCTCGCGATCACCAGGGAGGCGACCAGCACGTTCTGCGGCATCTGCGAGGAGAGCGAGGCGATGCCGATGCTCACCGACATCTTGTCGCTGTCCGGCAGGACCAGCAGGGGCCAGACGAAGTCGCGCCAGACGTTGACGACGGTGAGGATGGAGACCACGCCGAGGATGGGCCGGGAGATCGGGATCACGACCGACCACAGGATGCGGCCCGGCGACGCGCCGTCGATCTCGGCGGCTTCGAGCAACTCCCTGGGGATCGAGTCGAAGAACCGCTTGAGCAGGAAGACGTTGAAGCCGTTGGCCGCGGCCGGCAGCCAGATCGCCCACGGCGTGTTGAGCAGGTTCCAGTGGAGGAACGGCACGTCCTTCACCGTCAGGTACGCCGGGAGCATGATGACCATGGGCGGGATCATCAGCGTCGACAGCATCAGGGCCAGCACGACCTTGCCGAGCGCCGGGCGGAGCTTCGACAGGGCGTAGGCCGCCGAGACGTCCACCGCGAGGGTCAGCAGCCAGGCGCCGCCGGCGTACAGGGCGGTGTTGCCGAGCAGCGTGCCCAGGTCCAGCAGATCCCACGCCTCCAGGTAGCCGTCCAGGGAGAAGTGCGACGGCAGGAAGGTCGGCGGGATCGCGTTGAGTTCCTCGGTGGACTTCATCGCACCGGTGATCATCCAGTAGAGCGGGAAGACGAACGCGGCGGTGAAGCTGACCACCACGATCACCAGCACGATCCAGTAGACGATCCGGCCCCGCGTCGTGTTGAGCTGGTGCGGCGACACGGCGGTGCGGAACTGCGTGTTCATCGGCTTGCGCGGCCGCCGCGGCCCGCGGCGCTCCTGCCGGGCGGAGGTGGCGGGCGTCCCGGCCGAACGGCCGGGCATGACAGTGGTGTCCGACATGGTCGCTCCCCTCACACCGTGTTGTCGCGCGAGACGCGCAGGTAGATCGCGGAGAACACCATGAGCACGATCATGAGCATCAGGCCGAGCGCGTTGCCCGCGTTGAGATTGCCGAAGTTGAAGGCGTACTGGTACATGAGGTAGACGACGCTGACCGTGGCGTTCTCCGGGCCGCCGCCGGTGAGCAGGTAGGGCTCGATGAACACCTGCATGGTCGCCACGATCTGGAGCAGCAGCATCACTAACAAGATCAGCTTGGTCTGCGGGATCGTGACGTGCCGGATCCGCTTGAACAGGCCGGCGCCGTCGAGTTCGGCGGCCTCGTACAGCTCGCTCGGGATCGTCTGCAGGGCGGCGAGATAGATGAGCGTGCCGCTGCCCATGTTCATCCAGGTGGAGACGATGACCAGCGAGATCAGCGCGGTGCTCGTCGAGTTGAGCCACTGCAGGCCGGGCAGGTGGAACAGGTCCAGGACCTGGTTGAACAGCCCGTAGTCTGGGTTGTAGAACCACTGGAACAGCAGCACGCTCACCGCGGGCGGCAGCATGACCGGCAGGTAGACCACGAAGCGCAGGTAGGCGCGCGCGTGCCGCAGCTCGTTGAGGACGATCGCCGTGACGAAGGGGATCCCGTAGCCGCACAGCAGGGCGAGCACCGTGAACAGCGCGGTGTTGACCCAGGCCGGCCCGAAGGCCGGGTCGCTGACGACGGTGCGGAAGTTCTCCAGCCCCACCCACTTGGGCGGGTCCACGAAGTTGGTCTTCTGGAAGCTGAGGATGACCTCCCGGATCATCGGATACCAGGAGAAGAACGCGAAACAGATCAGAGCGCCGCACAGGAAGCCGTAGGCGGTCACGTTGCGCCGCACGGCGCGCCGTAGTTTCGTCGGCTGCCGCCGCCTGCCGCCCGCTGCCGGGATGCTCGCTGTGGTCATCGTTGTGAATCCGATCTCGACGTGATTGCCGGGGCGCCGGCCGCGCGCGTACGGCGGCGGCCGGCGCCCCGGGGTTTAGGTCGTGGCTGACAAATCATGGCCCTGCTGCGCGTGGCCCGCTCGCGACGGGCAGCATTTGTCAGACACTCCCTAGGGCCCGGCTTATCAGGGCGTCAGCTCTTCGAGGCCAGCAGGGAGTTGACCTTCGACTCGGCATCGGAGAGAAGCTGGTCGATGTTCGCGTCCTTGCGGGTCAGCACGGCCGACATCGGGGTGTCGAGGATCTTGTAGATCTCCTGCGCGTACGGCCCGGGCTCGGCCTTGGGCGGGATGCCCTTGGAGCCCTCCACCCAGCCGGCGAACTGGGAGGCGTCGATGTTCGCGTTCTGCTGGCGCAGGTCGTTCACGGCCTTGCCGGACTCGGTGTCCGAGCGGTACAGGTCCGGGTAGGGCTGGCCGACCGTCAGGTTCGCGCCCTTGGCCCGCACGTAGTCGAACTGGCCCTTACCGGGGGTGAGGAACTTGTACTCGATCCACTTGAGGCCGGCCTTGATCTGCTCCGGGGTGGCCTTCGGGTTGATCATGTAGCCGGCGCCGCCGTTGAACAGGGCCTTCGCCTCGGGCTGCGCGGTGATGGCGTAGTTCTCGAATTTGCCGCCGAAGTCGTTGCGCAGCGAGATGAGCACGTCGGGCGCGCCCAGCATCATGCCCATCTTGCCGCCGGCCATGGCCTTCATCAGGGCCGGCCAGTCGATGTAGAGCTGGGAGCCCATGCTGTTGTCGACCCACCGCATCTGGTGGAGGTTCTCCAGCACGGCCTTGCCCTCGGGGGTGTTGAAGGCGGCCTTCTTGCCGTCGTCGGTGAGGACCGATCCGCCCCGGCCGTAGATGGAGGCGGTGAAGTGCCAGCCGCCGACGTTGTTGCCGCTGTACTCGCCGTACCCGACGTAGCCGGGACCGAGCCCGGCGATCTTCTTCGCGGCGGCCTGCACCTCGGCCCAGGTCTTGGGCGGGTTGTTCGGGTCGAGACCGGCCTTGGTGAAGACCTCCTTGTTGTACACGAGGCCCATGCCGTAGCCGTCGGTCGGCAGGCCGTAGATCTTGCCGTCCTTCTTGAACAGGTCGATCGAGCTGTTGTAGTCCTGGAACGTCTTGATCTCGTTGACGTACGGCGTGATGTCGGCCGCCTGCCCGCTTTCGATCAGACGGGCCACGTTGGGAAAGTTGACGTAGAAGACCGTCTCCAGCTCACCGCTGGCCAGCTTGGGCTCGAACGTACGCGGGTCGTAGCAGGGGAAGGCGTCGGTGACCTTCGAGACCTTGATGTTGGGGTTCTGCTGCTGGAAGGCCGCGAGGTCCTCCTCGAAGGTCGCCCGCTCCGCCTTGTTCGTCTTCGGCGGCTCGCAGTTGACGCTGATCGACACCGGCCCGGCGCTGCCCGGCGCCGCGCTCGCCTTGTCGCCGCCGCTGCCGCTGTCGTCGGTGCCGCACGCCGCGGCCGCTGCAATGGCAAGTCCCGAGACCAGCAGTATCGAGAGCTTGTGGGATTTCATCCTCGTTCCCTTCTGGAACCGCGCACCACGACCCGTCGAAGCACACGGCTCGGGGCCGACTGGAGCGCCCCGATCCGCTCGGTTGCGAGAAACATACAGAGGCATGCAGGACTGAGCAATAGTTCGTCATTAACTGTGCAAAAAAGTGACAGTGATCGGTCTGCAACCGACATGCCACGCTCGGCAAGCAGCCACGACGGCCGCGAGCACGCTTACGAGCGTGCTCGCGAGGCCAGACCTGCTCATCGCTTGTGCGGCTGTTGTGCTCATGGGCCTGGTCGGGTCCTTGGGGCTGCGCCTCGGCTCGCGCTCACGGGCATGCTTGTGCTTCACCCATTGCTCCACCTCGGACGGACGCGCTCACGGGCGGGCGGGTGCTCCAGCCGGCCGTGATAGTTGCGGTCTGGTGAACCTCGGGAGCGGCCATCGCGGGCGCGGTGGTACAGGGCACGGTCTTACGCCGGCCTCCGCACCCGCCCGCCCCCGGCGCTCCGCGCCCTCATTGATGTGCCAAAAACCCCACCACGCTGCCAAGCCCCAGGTCGTGGCACGCCCAGCCGGGCCGGCCTGTCAGGGTCGGGGGGCGGGGGCGGTGGAGGCGCGGACGACGAGTTCGGGCTCGAACAGCAGCTCGTCGCCGGGCACCACGGCCGCGTCGATCTGGGCCACGAGCAGCTCGACGGCGGCCCGGCCCATGGCGTCGATGGGCTGGCGGACGGTGGTCAGGGGCGGGTCCACGCAGTTCATCAGTGCGGAGTCGTCATAGCCGATGACGGAGACGTGCTCGGGCACCGACAGCCCCGCCCGGCGGGCCGCCCTGATGGCGCCGAGGGCGAGCACGTCGCTGGCGCAGATGATGCCGGTCACGCCCGCGGCGACCATGCGCGCGGCGGCGGCGTGCCCGCCTTCCAGCGAGAACATCGTGTGCTCGACGTGATCGGGGCCGAGTTCCAGGCCGTTGGCGGCGGCGTACGCGCGGAACGCGGCGAGCTTGCGCTGGGACGGCACGTGGTCGGGCGGGCCGAGCAGCATCGCGACCTGGCGGTGCCCGAGCGCCATGAGGTGGGCGAGCGCGATCTCGGCGGCGGCGACGTCGTCGCACGAGACCTGCGGAAACCCGAGATGCTCGACCGCCGCGTTGACGAGCACGGTCGGCAGCTTGCGGTCGAGGACCCTGCGGTAGTGGCTGTGGGAGGCGTCCCCCTGGGCGTACAGGCCGCCGGCGAAGACCATGCCGGAGACGTGCTGCTGGAGGAGCAGGTCGACATAGTCGGACTCGGAGACCCCACCAACGGTCCGGGTGCACAGGACGGACGTGAACCCCTGCTGGGCCAGCGCACCACCGACGACCTCGGCGAACGCCGGGAAGATCGGGTTCTGCAGTTCCGGGAGGACCAGGCCGACCAGCCGGCCGCGGTCGCCGCGCAGCTGGGTGGGGCGTTCGTATCCCAGCACGTCGAGAGCGGTGAGCACGGCCTCTCTGGTGGCGTCGGAGACCCCCGGCTTGCCGTTGAGGACGCGGCTCACCGTCGCCTCGCTCACGCCCACCTTCTTGGCCACTTCCGCAAGCCGTCGTGTCATGCACGCAACTATACGACAGCGAGCGCAAACACTTGCATCCATTTGCGCAGGCCTTGAGGACCAGCAGGTCAGACCATGGTCGTGCAGCCGCGGGCCTCCCGCCGCCGATCGGGGGGGTGGGCGCGACACCGCCCTTCATGCGGGGAATGTGGGGAGCGTTCCAGGGGGCCGGATGCTGGGGGGACGCGATGACGTAACACGCATGTCATCTTGCGAATTCTCGTCGCAATATTGCAGATGGATGTTCGTCAACTTATCGTGTGGGCCACTCACCTTCTTCGGAGGTGTGGCGGTCCAGCGTCCACGCCGCATCTCCCGGGTCTCGCATGCGGGAAAGGAAGCTCATGAGAAGATCCGGAGCCGCCGTCGCGGTGGCGGGGGCGCTGATCACCGTGGGGACCGTTGTGGCGTTCCCCGGCACCTCGTCGGCCGCGACCTCGCCGTCGCCCTTCTCCGTCCCGGGAAGAGGCGCGACCGTGCCGTTCACGGAGATCGAGGCCGAGGCCGCCGCGACCAACGGCGAGCAGATCGGCCCGGACCGCGTCTACACCCACCTGCCGTCGGAGGCGTCGGGCCGCCGGGCCGTACGGCTCGACGCGCCGGGAGAGTACGTCGAGTTCACCCTGCCCACGCCCGCCAACGCGATGACCGTGCGCTACAGCGTGCCGGACAACGCGGCAGGAACGGGCATCACGGCGCCGGTCGATCTGCGGGTCAACGGCACGAAGCTCAAGGACCTGCAGTTCACCTCCCGATATGGCTGGTTCTACGGCGGCTACCCGTTCGGCAACTCGCCCGGCGACAAGCCGCACCACTTCTACGACGAGGCCCGCACGACGTTCGGGTCGACCCTGCCGGCGGGGACCAAGGTGCGGATCCAGGTGGCCTCCACCGCTGTCGCGCCCTGGTTCGTCGTGGACCTCGCCGACTTCGAGCTCGTGCCCGACCCGATCCCCCGGCCGGCCGGATCGCTGTCGGTCGACGACTTCGGCGCCGACCGCGACGGCACGAGCGACTCGACCGCCGCGTTCCAGGCCGCCGTCGACGCCGGGAAGGCCCAGGGCAAGGAGGTCTACATCCCGGCAGGGACGTACACCCTGTGGGACCACGTGGTGGTGGACGGGGTCACGCTCCGCGGCGCCGGGCCCTGGTACAGCGTGCTCACCGGCCGCCACCCCACCCAGCGCAACCGCGCCGTCGGCGTCTACGGCAAGTACGTGAGCGGCGGCGGCTACACCGGCCCGATCCGGCCGCACGAGGCGGGCGGGCCGAGCCGCAATGTCACCCTGCGCGACTTCGCGATCATCGGCGACATCACCGAGCGCGTGGACGAAGACCAGGTCAACGCCCTCGGGGGCGCGATGACCGACTCGGTCGTCGACAACCTGTGGATCCAGCACACCAAGGTCGGGGCCTGGATGGACGGCCCGATGGACAACTTCACGCTGAAGAACAGCCGCATCCTCGACCAGACGGCCGACGGCGTGAACTTCCACACCGGGGTCACCGACTCCACGGTGACCAACACCTTCGTGCGCAACAGCGGCGACGACGGCCTGGCGATGTGGCCCGACCGGATCGCCAACGTGAACAACGCGTTCACCCACAACACCGTGGTCGCGCCGGTGCTGGCCAACAACATCGTCACGTACGGCGGCCGGGACATAAAGATCACCGACAACGTGGTGAGCGACACCGTCACCAACGGCGGCGGCATCCACGTCGCGAACCGCTATCCCGGGGTGAACTCCGGCCAGGGCACGGCCGTCGCCGGCACGATCAGCGTCGCCCGCAACACCCTGATCCGGGCGGGCAACAGCGACTACAACTGGAACTTCGGCGTCGGCGCGATCTGGTTCGACGCGCTCAACGAGCCGGTCAACGCCACGATCAACGTGACCGACACCGACGTCATCGACAGCTCCTACGAGGCCATCCAGTTCATCGAGGGCAGCACCCAGACCGTCAACTTCTCGAACGTGAACATCGACGGCACCGGGACGTACCTGATCCAGGCCCAGGCGGCGGCGAAGGCGACCTTCACCAACGTGAGCGCGGCCCACATCGGCGCGGGCGTGGCCATCCACAACTGCGTGGGCACGGGGTTCGCCCCCACGTTCGGCACGGGCAACTCCGGCTGGAGCCCGAGCTCCACCGTCTGCACCGGCCAGTGGCCCGAGCCCGACTACATCTACGACGGCAGCGGCCCGAGCCCGAGCCCCTCGCCGTCCACCTCCCCCACCCCCTCGCCCAGCCCGACGACGTGCGCTCCCGGCAGCGGCGACCTCGCCAGGGGCAAGACGGTCACGGCGACGAGCAGCACCCAGACGTACGCCCCGGCCAACACCACCGACGGAAACGCCTCGACCTATTGGGAGTCGGCCAACAACGCCTTCCCGCAGTCGATCACCGTCGACCTGTGCGCCGTGACCCCGATCCAGCGTGTGGTGCTCAAGCTGCCGCCGGACACCGCCTGGGCCACCCGCACTCAGACCCTGTCCGTCCTCGGCAGCACCGACGGCGCCACCTACACGACACTCGCGGCACCGGCCGGCTACACCTTCAACCCCGCCACCGGCAACACGGTGACCATCCCGTTCTCCACCGCCAACGTCCGGTACGTCCGGGTGACGGTCACCGGCAACACCGGCTGGCCGGCCGGGCAGCTGTCGGCCTTCGAGGTGTACGGCACCGGCGGCACCCCCAGCCCCTCGCCCAGCCCCTCGCCCAGCCCGTCACCAAGTGCCTCCCCCAGCCCGCCGCCCACAGGCAACCTCGCCGCCGGCAAGACGGTCACGGCCACCAGCAGCACCCAGACGTACGCCCCGGCCGACACCACCGACGGAAACGCCTCGACCTACTGGGAATCGGCCAACAACGCCTTCCCCCAGGCGTTGACCGTCGACCTCGGCACCTCTGTCACGGTCGCCAGGGTGGTGCTCAAGCTGCCGCCGAGCTCCGCCTGGGGCACCCGCACCCAGACGCTGTCGGTCCTCGGCAGCACCGACGGCACGAACTACACGACGATCGCGGGACCGGCGGGCTACACGTTCAACCCGGCGACCGGCAACAGCGTCACCATCGCCGTGCCCGCCGCCGCCCGGCGCTACCTGCGGCTGAACGTCACCGGTAACACCGGCTGGCCGGCCGCGCAGATCTCCGAGTTCGAGGCGTACGCCTCGTAACCCGGAACGGGACGCCCGGAGGAGGAGTGGACGCCTCCTCCTCCGGGCTCCCCCACACAGCATGACCCCCTCGGCAGGCCGTCAGGAGACGGGGACGCCGACGCGGCCGGTGGAGGAGCGGACGACAAGCTCCGGCTCGAACAACAGCTCGCCGGTGGCGACGGCGGCGCCCTCGATCTGGCTGACCAGCAGCTCCACCGCGGCCCGGCCCATCGCCTCGATCGGCTGACGCACGGTCGTCAGCGGCGGGTCGACGCACGTCATGAGCGCGGAGTCGTCATATCCCACAACGGACACGTCCTGGGGCACGCGCCGGCCGGCCCGCCGCGCCGCGCGGATCGCCCCGAGGGCCAGCGGGTCGCTGCCGCAGATGATCCCGGTGACGTCCTGCCGCACGAGCTTCAGCGCCGCCGCGTGGCCGCCCTCCAGCGAGTGCATCGTGTGCTCGACCAGCTCGCCGCCCGCGGCCCGGAACGCCTCCAGCTTGCGGATGGACGGCATGTGGTCGGCGGGGCCGACGACGAGGCCGATCCGCTGGTGGCCGAGCGCGCGCAGATGCCCGAGCGCCTGCTCCACAGCGATGGTGTCGTCGCAGGAGACGCGGGGGAAGTCCCAGTGATCGGCGGCCGCGTTGACCAGCACGGTGGGCAGCCGCCGCTCGACCAGCCGCAGATAGTGCTCGTGGACGACGCCGGTCTGCGTGTAGAGCCCCCCGGCGAAGACCACGCCGGACACCTGCTGCTGCAGCAGAAGATCGACGTAGTCGGCCTCGGAGATCCCGCCGACCGTACGCGTGCACAGCACGGGGGTGAAGCCCTGCTGGGCCAGCGCCCCGCCGACGACCTCGGCGAACGCCGGGAAGATGGGGTTCTGCAGCTCGGGCAGGACGAGCCCGACAAGGCGGGCGCGCTCGCCGCGCAACTGCGTGGGCCGCTCATACCCGAGCACGTCGAGGGCCGTCAGCACGGCCTCTCGGGTGGCCTCGGACACCCCGGCCTTGCCGTTGAGGACGCGACTCACCGTGGCCTCGCTGACCCCGACCTTCTTCGCAACCTCCGCAAGCCGTCGCGTCATGGCGGCAAGCATACGACGCGGAACGGCCGTGCCAAGGATCTTCGAGGACACGGTTGCAAGCGGGCTGAAAGCACTGTGAAAGAGGTGATTCCTAGCGTCTGCCGTGTTGCAGATCTCCCAGGAAGGCACCATGAACATCCTCAGGAACAGCCTCGCCGTCGTCGCGGCGTCCGCCCTTCTCGGTCTGACCGCCGCCTGCAGCGGCGGCCAGACGGCCGTCTGCGAGGAGGCGACCAAGGCGTTCACCGACTACAGCTCCAAGGCGGCCGGCGCGGCCGGCGATGTCAAGGGCTTCAACGCCGCGACCAGTGATCTGGCCGCGCAGCTCAAGGAGCTGTCGGGCAAGGCCGACGGCGACCTGAAGGTGGCGCTCGCCGGCATGGCCGACTCGTGGGCGGCCTTCAAGATCGACCTGACGGACCCGGCCGCCGCGACCAAGCTCGCCGAGTTCGGCCAGAAGGCCACCCAGGCGACCCAGCAGCTCGCCTCCGCCTGCTCCTGACCTTTCACCGGCCCCGCCCCGCCCATGCCACCGGCGCCTGCGCCGGGGGCGGGCGGGTGCGGAGGCCGGCGTAAGACCGTGCCCTGTACCACCGCGCCCGCGATGGCCGCTCCCGAGGCTCACCAGACCGCAACTATCACGGCCGGCCGGAGCACCCGCCCGCCCGTGAGCGCGTCCGTCCGAGGTGGACAATGGGTGAAGCAAAGCCTGCCCGTGAACGCGCCTGTCCGAGGTGAGCAACGTGGTGGAGCAAAGCCTGCGCGGAGCGCGAAGCGGAGCGCAGCTACGACCTATAAGGGCAGTTGAGCACACACAGCCTCGGCGAAGCCCCAGCTCTTCAACATGGCACAGCAGCCTCGGCGAAGCCTCAGCTCTTGAACCTGGCACAACCAGTCCGTGCCGTCAGTATTCGAGCCCCCAGTCGTGGGTGCCGAGGGTGTAGGCGTC
>NZ_VIRM01000067.1 GCF_006874475.1 Microbispora hainanensis | reverse complement strand
CTATAGGACCAATTGGAGTGACGTAAGTGGAATTGGTCGCTTCGCGCATTGCCTCCAACTTGGTGCCTTCAGCCGCTTCCTGAACGGAAGCTGAAAATGAGCTGATCGCAGGCTGTGCAGGGGGATATCGGTCACGTTCCGCACCAGGTCGGTCACGAGGCAATGTGATGTAAATCACAGGTTTGAGCGAAACCAGATGACCGCGAGATTGCGTCAGAGTGTGCCCGTTCGCCTGGATCTTGGTCCGTGTGGCCGGCCGGAGGACGCGGCTTGATGATCAAGGAGATGTGCGAAGGAGCAGGTCGATCCCTTGATGGCCATGGTGAGGCCCTCTCTGGAACGCCAGGCACCGCCTCGGCCGGCTCGGGTTCCCGCTGCGCCGGAACCCTGTCGAGAGGCCCTCGTCGCGGTGCGGCGAGGGCTTTCCTGGGGGTTTCCTGGGAGCTCTCGCCAGGGGGTTACCATCCGGTAAGCCAGCTAATCGGATGACCGATATTCACCGGGCCCTCTGAGTCGCCGAATCGGGGCGTTCGAGACTCCGCCGGAGCGCACTTGGGATCGCCGTACCGCTCGCGATGTGCATTCTCCGGATGGCCGAGCGGGGTTTTCTGGCCAGGCCCCACGATGATCACGGGGTTTTCGGGCAGGATGCCGGCGGTGATTGTCCGCCCGCCGCTGAGAAGGTGAGGCGACGAGCGTCGTTCGTGCTCGACGGCCAGTGGTGTCGTGATGTCTGCGCAGGTGGATCGGTGTGTTGTCGGTATGGGGTCCGCCTGCGACGGTTGTCCTCGGCGGTTTCCCGTGACCCGGAGAAGCGGTACGCGACCACGGATGCGGGAGCCTCCAGGATGCTTTCAGGTCCGCAATGGGGGCGCTCTTCAGGGAGCCGGCGGTGAGGCTCTGCGGAAACAGGTGTCAGGGTATTTTGCTCGTGTTCTCCATGCGTTCTCATGAATGATTTCCGTATTCGGATTTTATTGTGGTCAGTGATCATTGTTTTGATCGTTTGATTTCTCGTGACCCCGGCTGTCCGTTATTCGCGTGCTTTTCTCCCGGGCCGTGCCGGCGAAGTCGCGAAGGGGTCATGACCCCGAGGAAGCGCATTCCGTAATGCCGCTGTGAGAGGAAAGCCGGCCGAACCCGGCATGGGCGATCAAGCCGGGGAGGCCGAGAACGGGCCTGAGAGGCCGTGCGGGCGGCCGGCGCGGCGATGCCGAACAGGGCGGGCTGCCCGATCTCGTCGCCCACTAGCGAGGGGCCCCGTGATCGGGCACAAGGCAACGGGCCCAAGTCAGCGAGCACTAGGCACTGGGCGCGAGGGTGACGGGCACAAGGCGGGAGGCGCCAGAGGCGGGAGGCGCCAGAGGCGGGAGGCACAAGAGGCGGGAGGCACAAGAGGCGGGAGGCACAAGAGCGCGGGTAAAAGGAAAGGGCCCGGCTGCGAACAGCCGGGCCCTCCTGGACGTCAGGAGTCGGAGACTCAGACGATCTTGCCGGACCAGTTGGCCGCGGCGGCCTTGTAGACGCCCAGGGTCTCACCGTCGAAGTACGGCGAGATGCTGGTGTCGATCCGGCCGTTGCCGTCGGTGTCGGCGACACCGATGGTCACACCGTTCAGGTAGCCGAGCCGCTTGGCGTTGCTGTAGCGGTAGAGCCAGGACGAGCCGATGGCGCCCTCGCCCGTGAAGGAGGACTTGACCCCCACGAGCTCCTCGCCCTTGATGGCCGCGGAGCTCGCCTTGAAGGTCTTGCCGTACGCCCACTTCTGGGTCTTGCCCGTGAAGGCGTAGTTGCCGTCCGGGTGCGACCCGCTCGGGTAGCCGAACATGAAGATCGAGGTGCCGATCTTCTGGTTGTAGGCCAGGCCCTGACCACCGACGTTGGAGCCGAGGCTGCCGACGTCCTTCAGCGTGATCTTCAGCGTGCCGTGCGGCCGGTGGTCGTCGCGGGTCTGTGCCCAGAACGTCCGCGCGTAGTACTTGTACTTCGCGTGGTCGTTGTGGTCGCAACGGTCCTTGCCGGAGAAACGACCGTGGTCGTCGCACCAGTCGGGCTTGCCCGTCGGCCTGTGGGTGGGAGTCGCGGTGACCGTGGCGGTCGCGGTGACGGTCGCGGTCGCCGTGACCGTGGCGGTCGCGGTCGCGGTCGTCGTGACCGTGACGGTCGGCTGCGGCTTGGGCTTGGGCGGCTCCGGCTGCTTCAGCGTCTGGAGCTCGTTGTTCTCGCCGCTGGGCGCGGCCTTCGGCGTGAGCGGCTTGTCGTCGCCCTTCGGACCCTTGTAGTCGTCGCGGTCCCAGACCTTCTTGCGGAAGTAGAGGGTCTTGCCGTCACGGCTGACGTACGAGTCCGCGTGGCTCTGGTAGGCGCGCTCGCTGATCTCGTGGGTCTGGACGCCGGTGCCCTTGGCCCAGGGGCCGTTGCCGGTGAGGTCCCTGCCCCTGTTCAGGGCCTGGAACTGCCGGACGGAGACGGGGCCCGCGTGCCAGTCGCTCTTGCCGTGGTCACGTCCGCCGCGGTGCTTGCCGTCGTGGTCGTAGCGGCCACTGTGGCCCTTGCCGTGGTGGTCGTCGCGGCCGTGGTTGTCGTAACGCACGTCCGTGACCTGGACGCCGTTGTAGACGGTGACGAACGCGTAGTCGCGGTCGCCGTCCTCGTACACGCTGTAGTCGTAGTGCGTGTAAGCGGTCTTACCGACGTAGATGCCCCACGGGGTCTTGCCCTCGTAGTAGCCGGGGATGAAGACCCACCTGTCCAGAGTCGTGGCGTTCGACTTGGTGTCGTACACGCAGTGACCCGCGGTCGCCACCAGGTTCTTGTACTGCGACTGGACCGAGGTGGCCGAGCACCAGTGCGGCCTGCCGTCGGCGCCGATGAAGAACACCTTGCCGGTGGTCTTCGGCAGGTTCACGTTCTTGAGGCTGCCGGTGGCGGCCTTCTGGTCGCCGCTCGACCCGACAACGCCGGCCTTGGTGTCGGCGGACGCGCCACCCGTGGAAACGTGCTTCGCGGAGATCTTGGTCTCCACGCCGTACGGGGTGGCGTTGATCAGGTTGGCTCGCGCCTCACCGAACCAGAACGCGGCGATTTCCTTCGCGGCGAGGTTGGTCTTGGCGAGGTTGACGGACGGGATGGAGTCGGCGTGAGCCGGGGCGGCGATCGCCGCGGAGGCCAGCAGGCCGGCCGCGACCCCGCCGAGAGCGAGAGTGCGCTTCAAGAGGATCTCCCTGGTCTGTCGTGAGGCGTCACTTGCGCCCCATGCGTCAGTGAAGGAACGGTGGGAAGTTATAACGAGAAACCCTCTGAAAACAGAAATTTCACGGTTTCCTCTCCAGGCCCGCAGAGTCTTCGCCTCGGTGCGGTGGCCGCGTCACCGTGGCGATGTGGGGCCCGTCTTCGCTGATCACAGACCCATTCGGCCGCCTCGGCCCTTGTTCGATGCTGGACCGATCCAAGGAAGGTATGTGACGTAAATCACATCCATATGCCCATATCTATGCCGAATGGGAATGAGTCAATGGCGCGCCGGCGTGGCGTTCGGGGCGCCACCGAAAACGTCAAAAGCGACAAACGGCAAAGACGGGCACGCTTTAGTCCTGATAGGAACGTTTGTCAGCTTTTCCCATCGACGTCCGGCCGGTTCCGTCTCCATGTCGGGGTGGCCGGCCGGGGGGACGACGGCTCCGCCGGATCAGGGGGCGGCCGCGTCGGAGGCGTCGAAGGGGATCAGAAGCGTGCGCAGCAGGGCGGCGAGAGCCTTCTGCTCGTGCTGGTCGAGACCCGCGAGGAGTTCGCGTTCGCGGCGCAGCAGGTCGGCGAAGGCGGCGTCCACGCGGTGCATCCCGGCGGGGGTCAGCCGCACCAGCACGCCGCGCCGGTCCTCCGGATCCGGGCGCCGGGTGACCAGTCCTCCGGCGGCCAGCCTGTCGATGCGGTTCGTCATCGTGCCGGAGGTCACCAGGGTGGCGCGCAGCAGTGCGCCCGGGCTCAGCTCGTACGGTTCCCCGGCGCGGCGCAGGGCCGTCAGCACGTCGAACTCCCACGACTCCATGTCGTGCGACGCGAAGGCCGCGCGGCGCTCGCGTTCCAGGTGCCGGCTCAACCGGGAGACCCGGCTCAGCACTTCGAGAGGCGTCACGTCCAGGTCCGGGCGCTCCTGTCTCCAGGCCGCGACCAGCCGGTCCACTTCGTCCTCGACGGGCCTCGAGAAGGTCATGGGCCGAGTCTAGCTTCTCTTGACATCGAGATATCTCCCGCGATATCGATTTATCTCGACGTCAAGATAATGGAGGTGTGAGCATGGGTGCGGACATCTGGGATCCGGTGGTCTACGAGCGGTACGCGGCCGAGCGTGGCCGTCCCTTCCACGAGCTCATGGCCCGGGTGGGCGCCAAGTCGCCCGAGTATGTCGTCGATCTCGGCTGCGGCACCGGGGAGCTCACGGCGACCCTGTGTGATCGATGGCCCGGCGCTCAGGTGCACGGCGTCGACTCCTCGCCCGCGATGATCGCCAAGGCGCCGCCTGGGCCGACGTTCGAGGTGGCCGACGTCCGCGAGTGGCGTCCGCCGCGCCCGGTCGACGTGATCGTCTCGAACGCGCTCCTGCAGTGGGTGCCGGAACACCCCGACCTGCTGCGCCAATGGAGGAGCCACCTGACCGAGGGCGGCTGGCTCGCCTTCCAGGTGCCCGGCAACTTCGACGCGCCGAGTCACGCCGTCGTGCGCGAGCTGTGCCGTACGACCTGGCGGGAGGAGCTGGGCGACGTGCCGCGGGACGCGCCGGTCCGGGAGCCGGCCGACTACGTGGACCTGCTCGCCGGTCTCGGCTTCTCGGTGGACGCGTGGGAGACGACCTACATCCACGTGCTGCCGGGGGAGGACGCCGTGCTGAACTGGATCAAGGGCACCGCCCTGCGGCCCATGCTCGACCGGCTGCCGCCCGAGCGCCGCGCCGACTTCCTCGCCGACTGCGCCCGCGCCCTGCGCGCCGTCTATCCGCCCAGGCCGTACGGCACGCCGTTCCCGTTCCGGCGGATCTTCGTCGCCGCGCACCTGTGAACGCGCACCCGAGCGGGCCGGAGGGGCACGCCGCCGGCACGACCGCGCGGGGCTGAGCGCGTCACCGCTGAGCGCGTCACCGCTGAACGCGTCACCGCTGAACGCGTCACCACTGAGCGCGTCACCACTGAGCGCGTCCTCGGCGAGCGGAACGTACGGTTCACCTTGGGGGCCGATATGACCGTCAACCGGGACATTCAGGGGGAACGGTGGCGCTGGAGATCGAGGACAAGTTCGACGTTCCGGAGGGTTTCGCCCTGCCCGACCTCAGCGGCGTGCCGGGGTGCGAGGGGGTGTCCGAGCCGCTTTCCCACCGGCTGACCGCGGTCTATTTCGACACCCCCGATCTGCGGCTGGCGGCTCGCGGCGTCACCCTCCGCCGGCGGCGCGGCGGGGACGACGAAGGCTGGCACCTCAAGCTGCCCAAGGCCAAGGGGGCCCGTCAGGAGATCACCCGGCCGCTCACCCGCAGCGCCAAGGTGGTGCCCGCCGAGCTGGCGAGCCTCGTCCTCGCGTACACGCGGGGCGCCCCGCTCGCGCCGGTGGCCCAGCTGGAGACCCGCCGGAGCATCACCCGGCTGCTCGGCCCGGGCGGCCCGGGCGGCACAGGCGGCGCGGGTGGCACGAGCGGCGCGGGTGGCACGAGCGGCGCGGGTGGCACGAGCAACACGGGCAGCACTGTGCTTGTGGAGATCGCCGACGACCGCGTTAAGGGCACCGTGCTCGGTGACGAGCCGGTGGTGCGGCGCTGGCGCGAGGTCGAGGCCGAGCTCAAGGAGGGCGAACGCGACCTCCTCAAGAAGGTCGCCAAGCGGCTGCGCAAGGCCGGCGCCGCTCCCGCGGACAGCGCGAGCAAACTCGCCCGCGCCCTGGGCGACCGCATCCCCGCGCCGCCGCCGAGGACCCGGCCCGAGCCCGGTTCGGCCGGAGAGGTCGTCGTCGCCTACCTCCGCGCTCACGTCGACGCGCTGATCGCGCAGGACCCGCACGTGCGGCTGGCCGAGGAGGACGCCGTCCACAAGGCCAGGGTCGCCAGCCGCCGCCTGCGCAGCGCGCTCAAGGCGTTCAAGCGGATCGTCGCGGGCACCGAGGACATCCAGGAGGAGCTCAGGTGGCTCGGCGAGGTGCTGGGCGAGGCACGTGACCTGGAGGTCATCAGGGCACGCTTCGCCGCCCGGCTCGACGGCCTCGATCCCCGCTTCGTCACCGCCGGCGCGCGCCGCAGGCTGGGCGACGACCTGGCGGCCAGGGAGCACGAGGCGTACGAGCGGATCCGGCGCGTGCTCAGCGAGAGCCGATACTTCGCGCTGCTCGACGCCCTCGACGCGCTGGCCGCCGGCCCGCCGCTGACGGCCGCTGCGGCCAAGGACGCGGACAAGGCGCTGCCGAAGATCGTGGACCGGAACTGGCGGCGGGTGACCGACGCCTACGAAGCGGCGCGGCGTATGGAGGAGGGCGCGGAACGGGAGACGGCCATGCACGACGTGCGCAAGGCCGCCAAGCGCGCCCGATATACGGCGGAGGCCGCCGGCATGTCCGGCGCGGCCGAGCGCGCCAAGGAGGTGCAGGAGGTGCTCGGACGGCACCAGGACGGCGTCGTCGCCCAGGGCGTGCTGCTGGAGGAGGCGGAAAGGGCCCGCCAGGCCGGGGAGGACACCTTCACCTACGGCATGCTCGCGGGCATCGAGAGCGCCGAGGCGGCCCGGGCCCACGAGGAGTTCCCCGCCGTCTGGTCCCGCCTCGCCTGAGGGTTCAGGTCGTATAACGCTCGAGGCTGACAACGTGGACGGGGTCGGTGGCACCGTGAAGGAAGGCGCGGTGGAGCACGGCGAAGCCGCCCTTGGGGAGGGTGTGATCGGCGGTCCACACGCCGCGCAGCGCCCGGCCCGCCATGCCCAGCAGCTCGGGCAGGACCTTGCCGTGGCTGCACACCACCGCCGGCTCGGGCGCGGCGAGCAGCTCGCGCATCAGCCGTTCCGCCCTGCGCGGGTCGTAGCCGCTCTCCGACAGCGCCGTCTCCTCCCGCACCTCCAGCCCGTGCCGCTCGGCGTACGGCGTGAGCGTCTGCGTGCAGCGCCTGCTGTGCGAGCTGACCAGCACGGTCGGACGGTAGGCCCCCAGCACCGTGGCCAGCACCTCGGCCTGAGCGCGCCCGCGCTCGTCCAGTGGGCGCAGGTCGTCGTCGCCCTTCCACTCCTGCCGGGAGCCCGCCAGCGCGTGCCGCACCAGGATCAGCGGCGTGGTCGACAAGGGGGCGGCGCGAGCGGCGTGCAGCAGGCCGCGGTCCCACTTGTAGGTCAGGCGCCGCCGCGCCTCCTCGATCGGCAGCCACACCACCTCGTCGACCTCGTCGCCGTCGGCCGCGACCCGGTCGTCGAGAGCGCGGGCGAGCCAGTAGTCCACCCGCTTGAGCCGGTCACCGTGCATGTAGTGCACGGGCGGCAGCGCACGGCCGAGCACGACCTCCAGGCCGGTCTCCTCCCGCACCTCGCGCAGGGCCCCCACGATCACGTGCTCGCCGCGCTTGAGCTTCCCCTTGGGGAGGCTCCAGTCGCCGTACGCCGGGCGGTGCACGAGAGCGACCTCCGGGGCGTCCTCGTTCCCCCGCCAGACGACCGCCCCGGCCGCCCTGATCATGCCCGTGGCCATGTTTCCGACCCCGCCGTCGATCCGTCGATCCGTCGATCCGTCGATCCGTCAGTCCGTCACGTCGTCAGTCCGTCAATCCGTCACGTCGTCCACGGTCCGCCAGCGCCTTCCGGCGATCAGGTGGTGCTGGAGATCGACCTCGCCCCGGTGACGCAGCCACTTGCCGTCGGAGTGCAGCGTCCAGGCGGTGGTGGTGTCGCGGAACGCCAGGTCGAGCAGGTCGGACAGATACCGGCGCTGCTGCGGGCTGGCGACCTTGACCAGCGCCTCGACCCGGCGGTCCAGGTTGCGGCGCATCAGGTCGGCGCTGCCGATCCAGATCTCCGGCCGGCGCCCTCCGCCGAACTCGTAGATCCGGGAGTGTTCGAGGAAACGGCCGAGCACGCTGCGTACGCGGATGTTCTCCGACAGGCCGGGCACGCCGGGACGCAGGGTGCAGATGCCGCGGACCCACAGGTCCACCGGCACCCCCGCCTGCGAGGCGCGATACAGCGCGTCGATGATCGGCTCGTCCACGATCGAGTTGGTCTTGATCCGGATCCTGGCCGGACGGCCCGCCGTGCGGTGGGCGATCTCCTGCTCGATCCGGGCGAGCAGGCCCTGGCGCAGCGAGTTGGGCGCGACCAGCAGCCGGCGATACTCCGACTGGCGGGAGTAGCCGGTCAGGTGGATGAACAGGTCGGTGACGTCCTCGCCCACCTGGGGATCGGCGGTCAGCAGCCCGAAGTCCTCATACTGCCGGGCCGTCTTCGGGTTGTAGTTGCCGGTGCCGATGTGGCAGTAGCGCCGCAGCTCGCCGCCCGCCTCCTGGCGGACCACCATGGCCAGCTTGCAGTGCGTCTTGAGGCCGAGCACGCCGTAGACCACGTGGCATCCGGCCGTCTCCAGCTTGCGCGCCCAGGAGATGTTCGCGTGCTCGTCGAACCTCGCCTTGATCTCCACCACGACCACGACCTGCTTGCCCGCCTCGGCCGCGTCGATCAGCGCGTCCACGATGGGCGAGTCGCCGCTGGTGCGATAGAGGGTCTGCTTGATCGCCAGCACGTCCGGATCGGCCGCCGCCTCCTCCACGAACCGCTGCACGCTGGTCGCGAACGAGTCGTACGGGTGGTGGACGAGGATGTCGCGCTCGCGCAGCACGGTGAACAGGTCGTCCTCGGCGCTGATCGCCTCCGCCGGGACGAACGGCCGATAGTGCAGCTCCGGGCGGTCGAGGTCGGCGATGGCGTGCAGCCCGGTTAAGTCGAGCGGCCCGGGCAGGCGGTAGATCTCGTTCTCGGACACACCGAGCTCGTCCACGAGCAGCTCAAGCACCTGGGGGGTGATGGTGTCCTCGACCTCCAGCCGCACCGGCGGCCCGAACCGGCGGCGCAGCAGCTCGCGCTCCAGCGCCTTCATGAGGTTCTCGGTGACGTCCTCGTCGACCTCCAGGTCCTCGTTCCTGGTCACCCGGAAGACGTGGTGCTGCACGATCTGCATGCCCTTGAACAGCTCGCCCAGGTGGGCCGCGATCACGTCCTCAAGCGGGACGAACCGGTTCGGCGAGGCGGTCACGAACCGGGGGAGCTGCGAGGGGACCTTCACCCGCGCGAACACCGTGTGGCCGTCCTCCGGGTTCCGCACGGTCACGGCCAGGTTCAGCGAAAGACCCGAGATGTACGGGAACGGGTGGGCGGGATCGACGGCCAGCGGTGTCAGGACCGGCCGGATCCGCTCACGGAAGAGCTTGCGCAGCGCCGTCCGCTCGTCCCGCGCGAGGTCGTCCCAGCGGACGATCGCGATGCCCTGCTCGGCGAGCTCCGGGCAGATGCGCTCGTGGAAGACCGCCGCGTGCCTGCGGGCGAGGTCGTCGGCGACCGTCGCGATCCGCGACAGTGCCTCGCTCGGCTTCAGCCCGCCCGTCGTCCGCAGCAGCAGGCCGGTGGCCATCCGCCGTCTGAGCCCGGCCACCCGTACGCGGAAGAACTCGTCCAGGTTGCTCGCGAAGATGGCGAGGAACCTGACACGTTCGAGCAGCGGCACCGAGGAGTCCTCCGCCAGCTCCAGGACGCGCTCGTTGAACTGGAGCCAGCTCTCCTCCCGGTTGAGGAATCGATCGCTGGGCGGCGGAGTCTGCGCGGGGAGGTCGGTCTCCTCCGGCTCACGGGCGGGGGAGCTTTGGGCGGACATATAACGAAATATGCCCCAAGTCGTTGAACAGAACGTTAACTTAACCGCAACGAAACCGTCAGACCGCTCCGTCAGGCGGCGTTCGCCCCGATCCCCACGCCTTCACGCGTGTGGCTCCCGCGGGTCACCGGCGAGCGCCCGCAAACCGCCTCCCTCGGCATCGCCGGATCACTCTGAGCGGGGATCGCTCTGAGCGGGGTCGCCGGACCATCCTGAGCGGCTTTCCGCACGTCGCCGGCGAGCGCCTGCGAGACCGTCAGTCGGATCCCTTCACCCGCTCGCGCTGAAGGCGTTCCAGTTCCTTGGCCCGCTCGCGCTGCTGGCGTTCGAGCTGCTTGGCGCGTTCGCGCTGTTCGCGCTCCTGCGCCTTCTCCTGCTCGCGGCGGAGCTTCTCCTGCTCCTTCATCTGCCGTTCGAGCTCCTTGGCCCGTTCGCGCTGTTCGCGCTCCTTGGCCTTCTCCAGCTCGCGCTGCTGACGTTCGAGCTGCTTGGCGCGTTCGCGCTGCTCGCGTTCACGAGCCTTCTCCTGGTCGCGGCGGAGCTTCTCTTGCTCCTTCGACTCGCGCTCGGCGGGTCTCGCCGTACGGGTCTCCGCGGAGGGGGACAGGATCAGGCCGCGCGTCGCGGCGGTGAGCATGGGATTGGCGTCGAGGCCGGTGAGGCCGTTCCAGGACAGGTTCACCAGGTGGGCGGCGACCTCCTCGCGGCGCGGCTTGCGCACTTCGAGCCACCACTGTCCGGTGAGGGCGGTCATCCCCACGAGCATCTGGGCGTACATCGGCGCGAGCTTGGGGTCGTAGCCGCGCTCCTTGAACTCGTCGGCCAGCACGTCCTCCACCTGGCTGGCGATGTCGCTGATCAGGCTGGCGAAGGTGCCCGTGCCCGAGGCGGCGTGGGAGTCGCGGACCAGGATGCGGAATCCCTCGCTGCTCTCCTCGATGTACTGGAGGAGGGCGAGCGCGGCCCGTTCCAGCTTGATGCGGGCGTGCGAGGCCGACAGGGCCTGGGTGACCAGGCTGAGCAGGCGCTGCATCTCCCGGTCGATGACGACGGCGTAGATGCCCTCCTTGCCGCCGAAGTGCTCGTACACCACGGGCTTGGACACCTTGGCGCTGGCCGCGATCTCCTCGACCGAGGTGCCGTCGAAGCCCTTGTCCGCGAACAGGGCACGGCCGACCTGGATCAGCTGCTCGCGCCGCTCCGCGCCGGTCATGCGTCTTCGGGATCGGGAGGACTCGCTCACGGGTTCCATCATGGCGGGTGCGGCGGCTCGAACCCGGTTCGGGCCGGTTCGCGGTTGTTTGGCGGAAGTCGCCGGACGCGCCGGTACGACCACCGCGGAGGCGGGGGCCGTACGAGTGCCGAGGCCGGCCGAGGCCGAACGAGCCGGGGCCGAACGTGCCGGGGCCGAACGTGCCGGGACCGAACGAGCCGGGGCTTGACGGGCCGTTGCCGAACGGGCCGGTGCCGGGAGGGCGGATGTGGTGGACACCGCCGGAGGAGCCGCCGGAGGAGCCGCCGGGGAAGCCGCCGGGGAAGAGGGTGCCGATGCGGGGGGCGTCGGTGTGGGGGACGTCGGTGTGAGGGACAGGGCCGCCGCGTTACGCGGAGCGGCCCTGCCGTCACCGCTGACTGAGTCGTCAGGCAATGCGCTTCGCCGCCAGCCGCTCTGGGGTCGGCCAGCGCACGTCGTAGGCCCATCCGGCCTTCTCGAACCAGCGGATCAGGCCCGCGCTGAGGTCGATCTGGCCCTTCAGGGCACCATGCCGGGCGCAGGTGGGGTCGGAGTGGTGCAGGTTGTGCCACGACTCGCCGAACGACGGGATGGCCAGCCACCACACGTTGCGGGACTTGTCGCGCGACTCGAACACCTCCTCGCCGAACACGTGGCAGATGGAGTTGATCGACCAGGTGACGTGGTGCAGCAGCCCGATCCGGATCAGCGTGCCCCAGAAGAACGCGGTCAGCGCGCCCTGCCACGACCAGGTGATGAGGCCGCCCAGGACCGGCGGGAGCAGCAGCGAGGTGATCGCCAGCGTCGGGAACCACCGGTGCAGCTTCATGATGTCCGGGTCCTTGAGCAGGTCCGGGGCGTACTTGGCGCGGTTGACGCGCTCGACCTCGAAGAGCCAGCCCACGTGCGCGTACAGCAGGCCCTTGCACATCGACTTGAAGCCGGGCCCGAACCGCCACGGCGAGTGCGGGTCGCCCTCCTTGTCGGAGAACTTGTGGTGCTTGCGGTGGGCGGCGACCCAGTCCACCACCGACATCTCCAGCGACAGGCTGCCGGCGATCCCGAGCGCGATCTTCAGAGGCCGGTTGGCCTTGAACGAGCCGTGGGTGAAATAGCGGTGGAACCCGACCGTGACCCCCAAGCCGGACACGATGTAGAAGGCGGCGGCGATCGCGACATCAGTCCAGCCCAGGCCCCATCCCCAGGTGAACGGCACCGCCGCGATGACCGCGAGGATCGGAAGGCCGACGACGAGTGCGAAGACGACAAGATCGGCTTTGCTCTTGCCTTCCGGCTCGAACTCCGGCTTCGGCTGTGGTGAGGGACGTTCGGTCAGGACGGTCATGGGCTACCTCACGAGATGGGGAAGAATGTCTGGCTACGGAACCGTAACCTACGCCATCGTAAGTTAGGAATCCCTAAGAGCGAATGTGTGGAAGGTGACGCTCCGGGCCACATCTGGTGGCGAATCCACGTCTTGCACCAACGGTCGGCCATCTGGTAGTGCATCGCGCTCACTTACGGCCGCGTCGAGGATGCCGCGGCGTCGACGGCGATCTGCCCGGAATGTCCTCCCGATAACATCCCCGGCCGTCGCGCCCGGCGCCACACGCGGGCCTGCCGGACCGTTTGATGTGGTGCCGATGCCGGGCCGCGTCGGCGAGGCGGGCGCCGGCCTGCTCGCGGGCGTGCGCACAGCCCACGTCCGGCCTGCTCGCGCGGCATGGGGCGCGGTCTGTGCCCGGCCTGCTCGTCACGGGACGTCCGTGCGTTCCGCGGCTTCCGCCGGGGATTTCCCCGCGCTGGATTTTGGGGGCGCGCGGCGGGGGGACTGCTCTGTATCCTGAGTGCGGATTCCGGCGGGCGCCGGGATCCGACAAAACGGCACTTCGCGCCCATCCCGGGTCGTCTAGGGGCAAGACTACAGATTTTGGTTCTGTCAACGGAGGTTCGAATCCTCCCCCGGGAGCCTGTTTCGTCCGTTTGTCGGAGCCCCAGGGGGGCTGGTCCCCTCTTGGGGTACGGCAGGTAAGCTCACCTTGTCGAGCGGGTGACCGTGCGGTTCCTGGGTATTGGACGCGTGGGAAGCCGCCCTCAATCCATA
This sequence comes from Microbispora hainanensis, assembly GCF_006874475.1. Lineage (GTDB taxonomy): Bacteria > Actinomycetota > Actinomycetes > Streptosporangiales > Streptosporangiaceae > Microbispora > Microbispora hainanensis. The sequence continues at coordinate 29,419 of NZ_VIRM01000067.1, read as the reverse complement.
CAGTCACGATCCGTGTAGTGAGCCGCGACGCCGAGGGAGCCTCAATCCGTGAGTGTGCCGCGCCCGGCAGCCGTGATCGTCCTCGCCGCCGGCGAGGGCACCCGGATGAAGTCGAAAACCCCTAAAGTCCTCCACGAGGTCTGTGGCCGAGCGCTGGTCGACCACATGCTGGCCGCTGCGCGCGGCCTGTCGCCCGAGCGGCTGATCGTGGTCATCGGGCATGCGCGCGAGCAGGTCGGCGCCCATCTCGCGACGACCGCCGCGGACGCCCGCACGGTCGTCCAGGAGAAGCAGAACGGCACCGGCCACGCCGTGCGCACCGCGCTCGAAGCCGAGGGCCCGTTCGACGGCACCGTCCTGGTGACGTACGGCGACACGCCGCTGCTGCGCACCGAGACCATGGCGGCCCTGCTGGAACGGCACGCCGCCGACGGCAACGCCGTCACGGTGCTGACCGCCGTCGTCCCCGATCCGACCGGCTACGGCCGGATCGTGCGCGACGAGGACGGCGCGGTGCTGGAGATCGTCGAGGAGAAGGACGCGACCCCCGAGCAGCGCGCGATCGCCGAGATGAACTCCGGCGTGTACGCCTTCGACGGCGCGTTGCTGGCCGACGGCCTGAGGCGGATCGGCGCCGCCAACGCCCAGGGCGAGGAATACCTGACCGACGTGCTGGCCATCCTCCGCGAGGACGGCCACCGGGTGGGCGCGCACGTGGCCGCCGACCACGCCGAGGTCGAGGGCGTCAACGACCGCGTCCAGCTCGCCTTCGTCCGGCGCATGCTCAACGACCGCATCCTCCAGGCGCACATGCGCGCCGGCGTGACCGTCGTCGATCCGGCGAGCACGTGGGTCGACGCGGGGGTCGAGATGGAGCCCGACGCCGTGATCCACCCCGGCACCCAGCTCAAGGGCGCCACGAGGATCGGGGCGGGAGCCGAGGTCGGGCCCGGCACCACGCTGACCGACACGGTCGTCGGGGAGGAGGCCGTCGTCCGCAACACCGTCTCCGACGGCGCGGAGATCGGCCCCGGCGCCGTCGTGGGGCCCTTCTCCTACCTGCGCCCTGGCACCGTGCTCGGCGCCAAGGGCAAGATCGGCGCGTTCGTCGAGACCAAGAACGCGCGGATCGGCGAGGGCTCCAAGGTCCCGCACCTGACGTACGTCGGCGACGCGACGATCGGGGTCGGCTCGAACATCGGCGCCGCCTGCGTCTTCGTCAACTACGACGGCGTCGCCAAGCACCACACCGTCGTGGGCGACCACGTGCGCGTGGGCAGCGACAACATGCTCGTCGCCCCGGTCACCATCGGGGACGGCGCCTACACGGCCGCCGGATCGGTGATCACGTCGGACGTGCCGCCCGGGGCGATGGCGGTCGCCCGCGGCAAACAGCGCAACATCGAGGGCTGGGTGGAGCGCCGCCGCGCCGGCACCCGGTCCGCGGAGGCGGCCCGGCGGGCGACCGAAGCCCGCGACGCGGCCGCGGCGAACGGCGGGGACCCCGCCGGTGACCAGAGCCGGTGACCAGAGCCGGTGACCAGAGCCGGTGACCAGAGCCGGTGACCAGAGCCGGCGCCTAGAACCGGCGAACAGCGCCGTCCATGAGGACCACCTGCGGCCCGCCTCTCCGCGGGCCGTACGGGGACAGGAAAAGAGTACGAGGCGCGGTTCCGGCCGCGTAGCGCCGAAGGGCCAGGCCAGGAGGACACCGTGACCGACCACATCGACCGGGCGAAGGGGTTTGCGGCCCCCGGGCGAGACGGGGGGACGGCGTTACACCCGGCCCGGCCCCAGCACCATGCCCGGTACGGCGAACAGGCTCGACACGCGAGGAGCGCGGCATGAGCGGCAAGAAGACGACCGACGAGCGGAACCTGATGTTCTTCTCCGGCCGGTCCCACCCCGAGCTGGCCGACGAGGTCGCGCAGGCCCTCGGCGTCGAGATCACGCCGACGGCGCTGCGTGACTTCGCCAACGGCGAGATCTACGTGCGCTATCTGGAGTCGGTGCGCGGCTGCGACGCCTTCGTCATGCAGAGCCACACGGCGCCGATCAACCAGTGGATCATGGAGCAGCTGATCATGGTGGACGCCCTCAAGCGGGCCTCCGCCAAGCGGATCACCGTGATCATGCCGTTCTACGGCTACAGCCGGCAGGACAAGAAGGGCCGCGGTCGCGAGCCGATCACCGCGAGGCTGATGGCCGACCTGTTCAAGCAGGCCGGCGCCGACCGCATGATGTCCATCGACCTGCACACCTCGCAGATCCAGGGCTTCTTCGACGGTCCGGTGGACCACCTGTTCGCCCTGCCGGTCCTGATCAACTACCTGCGCGGCAAGCTCGACCCGGCGACGACCACGATCGTCTCCCCCGACACCGGCCGCGTACGGCTGGCGGAGCGCTGGTCCGACACACTGGGCACGCCGGTGGCGTTCATCCACAAGCGGCGCGACCTCGACGTGGCCAACCAGGTGAAGGTGCACGAGGTGGTCGGCAAGGTGCGCGGCCGGACCTGCGTGCTGATCGACGACATGATCGACACGGGCGGCTCGATCTGCAAGGCGGCCGACGCCCTGTATGAGCACGGCGCGACCGACGTCATCGTGGCCGCCACGCACGCGATCTTCTCCGACCCGGCGGTGGACCGGCTCAAGAACTCCCGCATCTCCGAGGTGGTCGTGACCAACACGCTGCCGATCCCTGAGGAGAAGAGGTTCGACAGCCTCACGGTCCTGTCGATCGCCCCGCTGCTCGCCCGGGCCATCACCGAGGTCTTCACCGACGGCTCCGTCACCAGCCTCTTCGAAGGCGACAGCTGAGCGGTACGGGTCCCCGGTCAGGCCGACCGGCCGTCCGGGGGCCCGCGCACGTCCTCAGGCGACACGTGCCGCCGAATAGCGACACGTGCCGGTGAATAACGCGTGCCCGTGAGCAACGTCCCTCACGTGGACGTTCCTCAAGCGGCGGGTTTTCCCTTCAGTAAAGGGCCTTCATCGCCTCCCGCACCTCCTTGAGGGTGTCGTCGGCGATGGCGTTGGCCCATTCGTTGCCGTCGCGCAGCACCTGGCGGATGTGGGCGCGGTCCCGGGCCAGCTCGGCGCGCCGCGCCCGGATGGGCGCGAAATGGTCGTTGACCGCGTCGGTGACGACGGCCTTCAACGCCGCCGCTCCCCGGCCGCCGATCTCCCCGGCCACCTCGTGCGGGTCGCGCCCCAGGCACAGCGCGGCCAGGAGCACCAGGCTGGAGACCTCGGGCCGGGCCACCGGGTCGTACGTGATGTGGCGGTCCGCGTCGGTCTTGGCGCCGCGGATCATCCGGGCGGTCTCGTCCGCGGTCGCGGCCAGCGCGATGGCGTTGCCCCGGCTCTTGCTCATCTTGCCGCCGTCGGTGCCGAGCAGCAGCGGAGCCGCGGACAGGAGCGCCTCCGGCTCGGGGAACACCGGGCCATAACGGCTGTTGAAGCGGCGGGCGACGGTGCGGGCGACCTCCAGATGGGGAAGCTGGTCCTGACCGACGGGCACGAGGCCGGCCTTGCAGAACAGGATGTCGGCGGCCTGGTGCACCGGATAGGTGAACATCAGCCCGCTGACCGCCGACTGGCGCGAGTGTGCGATCTCGTCCTTGACCGTGGGATTGCGGCCCAGCTCCGCGACCGACACCAGGCTGAGGAACGGCAGCAGCAACTGGTTCAGTGCGGGGACGGCGCTGTGCGTGAAGATCGTGGCCCGGTCCGGGTCGATGCCCACGGCCAGGTAGTCGAGCACCAGGTCCTCCACGTGCTCGGCCAGCCGGTCGGCGACGTCGCGGTCGGTCAGGACCTGATAGTCGGCGACGAGCACCATCACGTCCACGCCCAGGTTCTGCAGGCGGACGCGGTTGTGCAGGGTGCCGAAGTAGTGCCCCAGGTGCAGCCGGCCGGTCGGACGGTCACCGGTCAGCACGCGGAACCGTCCCGGCCGCTCGTGGATCTGTCTTTCCAGCTCGGCGCTGCGGCGCCGGGCGGCCGGCACGCCGAGCTCGTCGTCGTCCGGGGCGGCGTCGATGATCGTGGTCATGGTCTCTCCCTTGGCAGGTGGTCCGCCGTCCCGACGGCGACCCCTCGTCCAGGGAGCACGAAAAAGGGCCGTCCATCCGAACGGCCCGGTCGTACGCGTGTGAGATGGCCGCTCCTACGTGGAGCGCCACCAGCCCTGACACAACGTACGAATCACGCGGCCAGTTTAACGGCCACCAGGGGACTCGCGGCAGACCCCGAGCGGCGCGCCTGCGTGCGCGACGCTCCTGGCGCGCCTCCGGCGCGATGCTTCTGGCGCGCCATCGGCGCGACGCACGGTAGGGTAAGAGGGTTGCGCTCGTAACGCCTTCCGCTAGGGCGGGTGAGGGGGAGCGCGCCAATCCCGTCGAGTCATCCCTAGGAGATGTGCCGTGTCCGAAGTACGCATCGCCGCCGAGCTCCGCAACGAGTTCGGCAAGGGCGCCGCCCGCAAGATCCGCCGGGCCAACAAGGTCCCCGCCGTCCTCTACGGCCACGGCACCGAGCCCAAGCACCTCACCCTCCCCGGCCACGAGCTGCTGCTCGCGCTGCGCACGCCGAACGTGCTCATCCGCCTGCAGGGCGAGGGCGTGGACGAGATCGCGCTGCCCAAGGGCGTCCAGCGCGACCCGATCAAGGGCTTCCTTGAGCACGTCGACCTGCTGCTGGTCAAGCGCGGCGAGAAGGTCACCGTCGAGATCCCGGTCACCGTCGTCGGCGACCCGATCGGCAGCGCGATCGTCGAGCAGCCGCTGAACACGATCTCGGTCGAGACCGAGGCGACCCACATCCCGACCGGCGTCGAGGTGGACGTGAACGGTAAGGACGCCGGCTACACCGTGCACGCGGGCGACCTGAAGCTGCCGAGCGGCACGACGCTCGCCGGCGACCCCGAGGCGCTGGTGCTGCACGTGATCGCCGCGCCGACGGCCGGGCTGCCCGAGGAGGGCGAGGCCGCCGAGGGCGAGAGCGCCGAGGCCGCCGAGTAGGACCCGTTCGTGGCAGAGTCCTCCGCAGAATGTCTGTGGAGGACTCTTCCATGTGAGCCGGCGGTGGAGCCGGCGGTGGAGCCGGCGGCAGAGCAGGCGGCAGAGCAGGCGGCGAAGCGAAGCAGACAGCGGAGGAGACAGCGATGTCCGACACGTCCGCGCAGCGGTGGCTGGTGGTGGGCCTGGGCAACCCCGGGCCGGAGTACGCCGGGAACCGGCACAACGCGGGCTTCATGGTGGCCGACGAGCTGGCGGCCCGGGTGGGCGGCCGGTTCAAGGCGCACAGGTCGCGGGCCGAGGTGGTCGAGGGCCGTCTGGCCGCGCTCCCGGTCGTGCTGGCCAAGCCGCTGTCGTTCATGAACCTGTCGGGCGGCCCGGTGAAGGCGCTGGCCGACTTCTACAAGGTCACCCCCGACCGGGTGATCGTGATCCACGACGAGCTGGACATCCCGTACGGCGCGCTGCGCGCGAAGATCGGCGGCGGAGACAACGGCCACAACGGCCTGAAGTCGATCACGAAGGCGCTCGGCACGCGCGATTACTCCCGGATCAGGTTCGGCATCGGCCGCCCGCCGGGCCGCATGGACCCGGCGACGTTCGTGCTGCGCGACTTCGCCACCGCCGAGCGCAAGGACCTGCCGTTCCTCGTCGACCGGGCGGCCGACATGGTCGAGTCGCTCATGACCGCCGGTCTTGAGGCGACGCAGAACCGCTTCCACGCCGCCGATCTGAATCCGGCGAAGCCGCCCCGCTGAGACCGCGCGAATCCGCCCCGCCGGCGTCGCCGGTTTCGCGGTGTGCCGAGCCCGGCCACTCCATGAGGTTCTGCAGCAGCTCCGCCTGCTCGATCGCGTCGTCGAGCGCGTTGTGGGTGTGCGGGCGCCGCGAACGCACCTCGCGCGGCATCTGACGCTTGGTCGCCCAGGCCACCGGCACCACGGCCTTGGCGGCGTACAGCGTCTTGATGTCGATGCACCGCGAGTGGCCGAAGGGCGACTGCCCGGTGAAGCGGAGGAAGTACCAGTACATCCACATCCAGTCGTACGACAGCGGGAAGGCCGCGAGCACCGGCAGGTCGTCGCCGCACACCTCGCGCACCCAGGCCGCCGCCTCGGTCATCGCCTCGGCCGGGTCGCGTCCCTCACGCAGCAGCGTCGCCCGGTCGAGGCCGGTCACCGCCAGCGCCTCCGCCACATGGTCGTCGCTGATCGGCCGTAACTCGGCGTAGAACGTCAGCGCCTCCGGGTCGGTCCGCTCGAACCGCCGCCCGGTCATCCGCCCGGCCACGGTCATGCCGAAGCTGACCATCGAGTACGGCCCCGGAATGGGGCCGTCCGCCTCGACATCGACCGATATGTACGTTTCGGCTTTCAACGAATCTCCCTGAGACGCCGTGGTGACGCCGCTAGCATTCCATCACCGTCGGTAGTGGCAGGATTGCGGGGGGCGACAGTGCTGGACGGCGATACGGCCGCGCTCGCCGTCGGCATGTCCCGGGACACGCCCGCCCATCCGATGCCGCGCCCGCCCGTGTGGGCCGTGCGATATCGGCTCACCGCGGCCTTCTGCGACATCGTGGGGGCCCTTCTCGCTGGGGTCACCGCCGTGGTGATCCGGTTCGGCGAGGTTACTCCGTACGTCATGCCTTATGTGATGGTGAGCGCCGCGCTGCCCGCCGTCTGGGCGATGATCCTCGTGCTGAGCCGGGCGTACGAGCCGCGCCTGATCGGTGTGGGGGCTGAGGAGTTCCGCCGGGTCGCGCGGGCCGGGTTCACGCTGATCGCGGGGGTCGCGATCGTGGCGTACGCGTCGAAGACCGGGATCGCCCGCGGCTACGTGCTGATCGCGCTGCCGCTCACGACCGTGCTCACCCTCGCGGCGAGGTACGGCCTGCGGCAGCGGCTGCACCGCAGGCGGGCCAGGGGCGAGGGCTGCATGCGCAGGGTCGTGGCGGTGGGCCACCGGGCGGCGATCGCCGAGCTGGTCGAGACCTTCCGCCGGGAGCGCTACCACGGCATGGAGGTGGTGGCCGCCTGCGTGCCCACCCGCGCCTCCGGGCAGGTCGCCGACGTGCCGGTGCTGGGCGACTTCACCGACGTGCCGCTGGTGGTCGAGCAGGTCCGGGCCGACACGGTTGCGGTGCTCGCCTGCCCGGAGCTGGACGGCACGGCGCTGCGCCGGCTGGCCTGGCGGCTGGAGCGGACGCGCACGGACCTCGTGGTGGCGCCCGCGCTGATGGAGGTGGCCGGCCCGCGGATCGCGATCCGCCCCGTCGCCGGGCTCCCGCTGCTGCACGTGGAGCATCCCGAGCTCGCGGGAGGACGCCGGGTGGTCAAGGGCGTGTTCGACCGGCTGGTCGCCGCCGTGGCGCTGGTGCTGCTCGCCCCGCTGCTGGCCGCCGTCGCCGTGGCCGTACGGGTGACCAGCCCGGGGCCCGCCCTGTTCCGCCAGCGGAGGGTCGGCAGAGACGGCGTGGAGTTCACGATCCTGAAGTTCCGCACCATGCGGCGCGACGCGGAGGCCCGCAAGATCGAGCTGGTCAGCGATGCCGACGGTGTGCTGTTCAAGGTGCGCAGAGACCCGAGGGTGACCCCGCTCGGCGCCGCGCTGCGGCGTTACTCCGTCGACGAGTTGCCGCAGCTCATCAACGTGCTGCGGGGCGACATGTCGCTCGTCGGGCCGCGTCCGCCGCTGCCCGAGGAGGTCGCGCGCTATGGCGACGACGTGCGCCGCAGGCTCGTGGTGCGGCCCGGGCTGACCGGGCTCTGGCAGGTCAACGGCCGGTCCGACCTCTCCTGGGAGGAATCGGTACGGTTGGACCTACGTTATGTCGAGAACTGGTCTCTCATGCTGGATCTGCAGATCTTATGGAAGACGTGGTCTGCGGTCGCACGCGGGGCGGGAGCGTACTGAGAAATGACGATGCGGGACGACCACACCCTCGCCGGCGAGCTGGCGACGGAGGCGGGGGAGCGGCTCCTGGGCCTGCGCGCCCGTCTCGGGTTCGACGACGGCCGGGCGCTGAAGGACGCCGGAGACCGCGCGTCCCACGAGTTCCTCATGGACGCCCTGAGGCGGCTGCGGCCGGACGACGCCGTGCTGTCGGAGGAAGCGACCAGCGAGGAGCGGATGGACCCCCGGCGGCTGTCGGCCGAGCGCGTCTGGATCGTCGATCCTCTCGACGGCACCCGCGAGTTCTCCGAGCAGGGCCGCACCGACTGGGCCGTCCACGTGGCGCTCTGGCAGCGCGGCGCCCTCGCGGCCGGGGCCGTCGCCCTGCCTGCCCAAGGCCGTACGCTCACGACCGCGGCGCCGCCCGAGCTGCCGGAGAAGGTGCGTGAGCCGTTCCGCATCGCGGTCAGCCGCACCCGGCCGCCCGAGTTCGTCCGCGAGCTGGCCGCCCGCCTCGGCGGGGAGCTCGTCCCCATCGGCTCGGCCGGTGCCAAGATCGCCGCGGTCCTCACCGGAGAGGTCGAGGCGTACGTGCACGCCGGGGGTCAGTACGAGTGGGACTCGGCCGCGCCGGTCGCGGTGGCGGTCGCGGCGGGAGCCCACGCGAGCAGGATCGACGGCACACCCCTGACCTACAACCAGGAGAACCCCTGGCTGCCGGATATCCTGGTCTCCCTACCGGATCTGGCGCCAACGTTGCTCGCCGGAATCCGTGACCTGCATCGCCAGACTCCGTGAAGGAAGTCCCTAATGCTTCAGCGTGACTACACCACGTCACAGCTCGACGTGCTCGAGGCCGAGGCGATCCACATCATGCGTGAGGTCGCGGCCGAGTTCGAGCGCCCCTGTCTGCTCTTCTCCGGCGGCAAGGATTCCATCGTCATGCTGCGGGTCGCGGAGAAGGCCTTCTGGCCGGCGCCGATCCCGTTCCCCCTGATGCACGTGGACACCGGGCACAACTTCCCCGAGGTCATCGAGTTCCGCGACCGGCGCGTCGCCGAGCTGGGCGCGCGCCTGGTGGTCGCCTCGGTCCAGGCGTCGATCGACGCCGGGCGGGTGGTCGAGCAGACCGGGCGGCGGGCCTCCCGCAACCGGCTGCAGACCACGACGCTGCTGGACGCCATCGAGGAGCACGAGTTCGACGCGGTGTTCGGCGGAGCCCGGCGCGACGAGGAGAAGGCCAGGGCCAAGGAGCGGGTGTTCTCCTTCCGCGACGAGTTCGGCCAGTGGGACCCGAAGAACCAGCGCCCCGAGCTGTGGAACCTCTACAACACCAAGATCAGCAGGGGTGAGCACATCCGGGTGTTCCCGCTGTCGAACTGGACCGAGCTGGACGTGTGGCACTACATCCGGCGCGAGGGCATCGAGATCCCGTCGATCTACTTCTCCCACACCCGGGCGGTCTTCGAGCGTGACGGCATGCTGCTGGCCGACGCCGAGGTGGTCCAGCGGGGCGACGACGAGCCCACGTTCGAGGCCGTCGTCCGCTATCGCACGGTCGGCGACATGACCTGCACCGGTGCGGTCGCCTCGACCGCCACCACGATCGACCAGATCATCGACGAGATCGCCGCCACCCGGATCACCGAGCGCGGCGCGACCCGGGCCGACGACCGGGCCTCCGAGGCCGCCATGGAAGATCGCAAGAAGGAAGGCTACTTCTGATGGACATCCTTCGTTTCGCGACGGCGGGCAGCGTCGACGACGGCAAGTCGACGCTGATCGGGCGGCTGCTGTTCGACTCCAAGGCGATCTTCGAAGACCAGCTCGAAGCGGTCGAGCGCACCTCCCGCGACCGGGGCACGGAATACACCGACCTGTCGCTGCTCACCGACGGCCTGCGGGCCGAGCGCGAGCAGGGCATCACGATCGACGTGGCCTACCGCTACTTCGCCACGCCCAAGCGGAAGTTCATCATCGCCGACACCCCGGGGCACATCCAGTACACCCGGAACATGGTCACCGGCGCCTCCACGGCCGACCTGGCGATCATCCTGATCGACGCGCGCAAGGGCGTGCTGGAGCAGTCGCGCCGGCACGCCTTCCTGACCACGCTGCTGCGGGTGCCCCACCTGGTGCTGGCGGTCAACAAGATGGACCTCGTCGACTACTCCGAGGCCCGGTTCGAGGAGATCCGTGAGGAGTTCACCGCGTTCGCGAGCAAGCTGAACGCGTCCGACCTCACGTTCATCCCGATCTCGGCGCTGCACGGCGACAACGTGGTCTCCCGCTCGGAGAACATGCCGTGGTATGAGGGCTCCTCGCTGCTGCACCACCTGGAGAACGTGCACATCGCCTCCGACCGCAACCTGGTCGACGTGCGCTTCCCCGTGCAGTACGTCATCCGCCCGCACAGCGCGACCAGCCAGGAGCTGCACGACTACCGGGGATACGCGGGGCAGGTCGCGGGCGGCGTGCTCAAGCCGGGCGACGAGGTGCTGCACCTGCCGTCCGGCCTGACCACGACGATCACCGGGATCGACACCTTCGACGGCCCGGTGGAGGAGGCGTTCGCGCCGATGTCGGTCACGCTGCGGCTGGGCGACGACATCGACATCTCCCGGGGCGACATGATCTGCCGGCCGAACAACCAGCCGCAGGCCGCCCAGGAGATCGACGCGATGATCTGCTGGATGGCCGACGGCCTGAAGCTCCAGCCGCGCTCCAAGCTGATCATCAAGCACACCACCCGTACGGCCCGGGCCCTCGTGCGCGACCTGCACTATCGACTCGACGTCAACACCCTGCACCGGGACGAGTCGGCCACCGCTCTCGGCCTGAACGAGATCGGCCGGGTGGCGCTGCGGACGACCCAGCCGTTGTTCGTGGACGACTACGCGCGCAACCGCCTCACCGGCGGCTTCATCCTGATCGACGAGGCCACCAACGGCACCGTCGGCGCCGGGATGATCGTCGACGCGCGCTGAGGGGGGCCGGGCGGCGGGAGCTATGACGCGACGAGCTTGTCCAAGGGCAGGCCGGGGTCGGCCAGCGCTTGAGGGGTGACGGGCGTCCCGGTGCGGATCAACGCCTTGATCGGCTCGACGACGTCCCAGATGTTGACGTTCATGCCGGCCAGGACGCGATCGCCGCTGAGCCAGAAGGCGATGAACTCCCGCGCCGCGACGTCGCCCCGGAAGACGACCTGGTCGTAGCCGCCGGGCTCGACGTGACCGACATACTCCATGCCGAGGTCGAACTGGTCGGTGTAGAAGTAGGGCAGCTCCTCGTAGGCCGCCTCCCGGCCCAGCATGGTGGCGGCGGCCACCCTGGGCTGCTTGAGCGCGTTGGCCCAGTGTTCGACCCGTACGCGCCTGCCCAGCAGGGGGTGGTGGGCATTGGCGACGTCTCCGGCGGCGACGATGTCCGGGTCGCCGGTGCGCAGGGCCGCGTCCACCAGGATGCCGTTGTCCACCGGCAGCCCGGCGCGTACGGCGAGCCGCACCTCGGGCTCGGCGCCGACACCGACGAGGACGGCGTCGGCGGGGATCTCCTCGCCGCCGCCCAGCCGTACGCCCGATGGCGTGATCTCGCTGACGACGACGCCGAGCCGCAGATCGACACCGTGGTCACGGTGCAGGCCGGCGAAGACCCGGGCGACCTCGGGCCCGAGCACGCGCAGCAAAGGCAGCTCGGCCGCCTCCAGCACCGTGACCGCGACGCCGGCCTGCCGGGCCGCCGCGGTGACCTCCAGCCCGATCCAGCCGGCCCCGATCACGGCCAGCCGCGACACGCTCCCGAGGACCTCCTTGAGCGACTCGCAGTCCTCGATCGTGCGCAGGTAGCGCACGTGGGGCGCGTGCGCGCCGGGGATCGGCGGCGTGCGCGGGCGGGCCCCGGTGGCCAGCAGCAGTTTGTCGTAGCCGACCGCGCTGCCGTCGGTCAGCTCGACGCGCTGGGCGCCGCGGTCGAGGCCGGTCGCCGCCACGCCGAGCCGCAGCTCGACGTCGTGCTCGGCGTACCAGCCTTCCGGGTGGACGAAGAGGCCGGCCCGATCGGTCGTGCCCATCAGGTAGCCCTTGGACAGCGGGGGCCGCTCGTAGGGACGGTGCGGCTCGGCGCCGACCAGCGTGATCCGCCCGTCGAACCCCTGCTCCCGCAGGGCCTCGGCGGCCTTGGCTCCGGCCAGACCGGCTCCGACGATCACGAATCTCCGCGGTATCACGATGATCTCCTTGTTCAGGGGCGGGTGCCGGTGAGGGCGAAGAACTCCTGGCGGGATCGGGCGTCCTCCCGGAGTATGCCCAGCAGCGTCGAGGTGACGGTGGTCGAGCCGACGGCGCGCACTCCCCGCAGGGTCATGCAGGTGTGCTCCGCCTCGATCACGACGCCGACCCCGCGGGGCCGCAACCGCTCGGCGAGCCAGTCGGCCACCTGCTTGGTGAGCCGCTCCTGCACCTGCGGCCGGCGGGCGAAGTGCTCGACGACGCGGGCCAGCTTGGAGAGCCCGAGGATGCGGTCGCCGGGAAGGTAGCCGACATGGGCGACCCCGGCGAAGGGCAGCAGGTGATGCTCGCAGACCGAGCGGACCGGGATCGAGCGGGCCAGCACGAGCTCGTCGTAGCCCTCCTCGTTGGGGAAGGTGGTCAGGTCGAACGGACGCGGCGTGAACAGCTCGGCATAGGCCCGGGCCATCCGCGCCGGGGTGTCCCGCAGGCTCTCGGAATCCGTCGAGATGCCCAGCGCCTCCAGGAACTCGCCGGCCGCCCGCTCGGCCGCGGCCAGGTCCACGCCGTCGCGCTGCTCGTCGATCACCCGCAGGGCGGTGCCGGAACGCATCTCAGGCACCGCTCGTGCCGAGCGCGGCCAGCAGCACCAGCACCACGGTGACGACGGCCAGCAGGCCGTGCCCGGCCACGACCGCGACCGGGAAGTGCCGCTCCGGCGCCTGCTCTGTGCTGGTGGCGCCGGGACCGCCGGCCACCGCCGTACGGGCGCGGTAGGCGGGGATCCACCGGGCGAACATCGCGAAGCCCAGCAGGGCGACCGGGACCAGCAGAACCAGGGCGACCCACGCCAGGACGGCGGCGCCGGCGACCAGGAACACGATCCACACGACCAGCCCCGCGGCGGCCAGCGCGAAGTGGCCGAAGATCAGACCCGGTGAGAAGCGGCTGGTGCGCCGGCCGCCTCTGGCGATCCAGATGCCCAGCATCACGAAGCCGCCCACGGCGGTGAGCAGCCACGTGATCAGTGCCGCGATAGCCATGATGAGTTCTCCTCCTGTGCAGGTGGGATGGGGGTCAGCGCCGGAACCCGCCGGCCTGGGTGACCTCGTCGGCGACCCGTACGCCATAGCGGTAGGCGAGCTTGCCGCCGAGATAGCCGGAGACCACGAGCAGCGCCAGGCTGCCCGCCGAGAGCAGCAGCGGGCCGAGCGCGACCGGCCCGCCCGCCGCCGTTGGTGAGAGGGCCTGACGCCACAGGAAACCGGCGGCGTACGCGGCGGTGATCACGAGGTTCAGCCCCATGTGGAGCAGGCCGGTGCGGAACGCCGGAGTGCCCGCCGGGATGGCGAACAGGTCGAGGAACCCGGCCATCGCCGCGGCCAGCGCGCCGAGCACGCCGATGGCGATCAGCCACTTCGATCCCTCGGCCAGGAAACCCGGATCGGGGGCGAACCGGGACGCCAGGTCGAAGACCATGCTCGCCACCCAGGCGCCGATGGGCACCGCGACCAGCATGGGATGGAACGGATGGCCGTACGGCCCGGCGAGCACCGCGCTCACCGGTCGTTTCGCCTCGTGCAGTTCACCGGTCATCCGGACCTCCGCGTACGACGTATTACGCCAATGAATGTTGGTCTTATTCAGTCTTGCGGTCAAGACGTTCGCGTACATCGAGGGGGTGATGGTTTTCGACCGTCGAAGCGGGCGATATGGTGGCAGGGTGACGACGGATCCCGCGATCGGTGCGGTGGCCGCGCTGGACGACGAGCTGCGGCAGGGCATGTACGCCTACATCCGCAGGGCGCGTCGCCCGGTGACCCGGGACGAGGCGGCCGCCTCGGTCGGGATCTCCCGCAAGCTGGCGGCCTTCCATCTGGACAAACTGGTCGACGCCGGGCTGCTGCGGGCCCGCTACGAGGCGGTCGGCGGCATCCGCAAGGTCGGCCGCACCCCGAAGGTCTACGAGCCGGCCGACATCGACATCCGCGTCACGATCCCCGAACGCCGCCATGAGGTGCTGGCCGACATCCTCATGGACGCCGTGCTCACGGAGAGCGACGGGGAGAGCGCCCGCCAGGCGGCGGTGCGGGTGGCCTCCCGGCGCGGCGAGGAGATCGGCGCCGCGGAGCGCGCCCGCACCAAGCCCGGACGGCTCGGCGCCGAGCGCGCGCTCACCCTGCTCGAAGGGCTGCTCGCGCGGCACGGCTTCGAGCCCGGCCGCGAGTCACCCACATGCGTGCGGCTGCGCAACTGCCCGTTCCATCCGCTGGCGGCGCGGGCCCCCGACCTGGTCTGCGGGGTCAACCACGCCTTCCTTGACGGCATGCTCAACGGATTGGAAGCCGCCACGGTGGAGGCCGTCCTGGTGCCGCGGCCGGGAGAGTGCTGCGTCGAGCTGCGCTCCTCCTGAGCAGGCATTCCGGCGGGAGCGGGCGTGCGGGCGGCCGGTGATCAGCGGCTCGACCTCCGGTTGCGGCGGCGCAGGGGGCTCGTAGATCCTTTGGGCGATCGGGAGCCGTTCGATTACCGTGCGCGCTAGGGTCGTCACGTTTCGCATCCATCCGTGGAGGACACGTGGCCGACACTCAGCCGGTGATCTTCGTGGGCGGCCTGGGACGCAGCGGTAGCACTCTGCTCGAACGCCTCCTCGGCGAGGTGCCCGGCGTGGCACCGCTCGGCGAGGTCGTCCACTTGTGGGACCGCGGCGTACGCGCGGACGAGCCGTGCGGTTGCGGGCAGCGGTTCTCCCAGTGCCCGTTCTGGACCAAGGTGGGTGCCCGCGCGTTCGGGCAGTGGCGGCAGAGCCAGGCGGGGTGGTTGCCGGGCCTGCGCGCCCGCGTCGACCGGACCCGCCGCGTGCCCGTCCTCGCCCTCGGGCTCGCGACCCGTGAGGCCGAACTGGCCGAATATGTCCGGTCGTACGCCCGCATCTACACGGCGGCGGCGGAGGTGGCCGACGCCCGGGTCGTCGTCGACTCCAGCAAGCACGCCTCCCTGGCGTACTGCCTGGCGGCCATCATGGAGCTGCGGGTCGTGCAGGTGGTGCGCGATCCGCGGGCGGTGGCCGCGTCGTGGCGGCGCAGAGTGCGCAGGCCCGAGGACGGGCGGCCGATGACCCGGTGGACGCCCGTGCGCACCGCCGTCCACTGGCTGGCCCAGAACCTGGCCTTCGAGGTGCTGCGCCGCAAGGGCGTCGAGGTCGTGCGGGTGCGTCACGAAGATCTGGTGCGCGACCCGCGCGCGACCCTGGGACGCCTCGCCGCGCGGCTCGGCCTTCCGACCGGCGGTTTCACCTTCCTGGACGACCGCGAAGCGCTGCTCGGCGTCGCGCACACCGTCTCGGGCAACCCGATGCGCTTCTCGGTGGGGCCGGTCGAGATCCGCCACCGTCCGGCGCCCCTCCCGTGGTCCCAGCGGTGGCTGGTCACCGCGATCACCCTTCCCCTCCTGTTCTTTTACGGCTATCGCCTCGTGTATCGCCCGGGAGCCCGGCGATGAGGCCGTCCGTCGGCGTCGTCATTCCGACAAGGGGCGACCGGCCCGGCCCGCTGCGGGCCGCGCTGACCGGCGTGCTCGCCCAGGAGTACGACGGCCGGGTCGAGGTGGTGGTCGTGGCGGACGGCGTCCCCGCCTCCCTCGTCGCCCGGCAGGTGTCCGGCGTCTCCGGTTCCGCGCTTGGCGTGGAGGCGGGCGGAGCGGCCAGGAGCGTCCGGGTGCTGGGCAACCGGCGGGCGGCCGGCCTGCCGGGAGCGCGCAACACCGGGATCGCCGTGCTCGGCACCGATCTCGTCGCCTTCTGCGACGACGACGACCTCTGGCTGCCCGGCAAGCTGGCCGCCCAGGTCGCCGCGCTCGCGCAGGAGCCCGACGCCGGCTTCGCGAGCTGCGCCGTCGAGGTCGAGTATGGCGACCGCCGGGTGCCGCGGCTGGCCGGCACCGGCCGGGTGACCCACCGGCACCTCACCCGCTCGCGCATGATGATGGTGCACTCCTCGACGTTCCTGTTCCGCCGCGGCTGGGCGTGGGTGGACGAGAGCGCGCCCGCCGGCCAGAACGAGGACTGGGATCTCGCGCTGCGGGCCGCCTGGCGGTATCCGATCGTCCACGTCGACCGGCCGCTCGTGCGGGTGCGCTGGGGCTCCTCCCACTACGTGGGCCGCTGGGCCGACCGGATCGCGGGGCTGGAGTGGATGCTCGCCCGGCATCCCGGGCTGGCCGCGGAGCCCCGGGGCGCGGCCCGCGTCTACGGGCAGCTCGCCTTCTGCCACGCGGCCCTCGGCCGGCGGCGCGAGGCCGCCCGCTGGTCGCTGCGCGCCCTCTCCGCCCGGCCGGCCGAGCCGAGGGCGGCGGTGGCGCTGGCGGTCGCCGGAGGGCTGGTCAGCCCGCGCGCCGTGCTGCACGCCCTCCACCGTCGCGGCCACGGCATCTGATGGCCGAGCCCGCACACGCACGTCCGGCGGCGGTGGGCCCGGCGGCACCCGTACGGCAATGCCTGGAGGCCGTCCGCTCGCCGGTTGCCGGTGCAGGAACGGCCAGAGCAGGGACGGCCGCCGCGCGAGCGGGCAGGGTCCGTGTGGGCGGCGTGCTGCTCGATCCGCTCACCGAGGCCCAGGTGGTCGCCCGGGTGATGGCCGCGGCAGAGCGCGGCACGGGCGGCCACGTCGTCACGCCGAACGTGGACATCTGTCGTGCCGCCGCCCGTGACCCCTCGCTGCGTGCGCTGATCGACGCGGCCGAGCTCGCCGTGGCCGACGGCATGCCGCTGGTCTGGGCGTCGCGCCTGCTCGGGCGCCCGCTGCCGGAGCGGGTGACCGGAGCCGACCTGATCTGGTCGCTGACCGGGGCCGCCGCCGCCCGCGAGCTGCCCGTCTACCTGATCGGGGGACCGCCCGGCGTCGCAGCGGCGGCGCGGGACGCGCTGTGCGAGCGGCATCCGGGGCTGGTCGTGGCGGGCGTGCACGCTCCGCCGTACGGGTTCGAGACCGACCCGGCGGCGCTGGCGGAGGTGCGGGAGAGGCTCGTCGCCGCGCGGCCGTCGCTGGTCTTCGTGGGGCTCGGGTTTCCCCGGCAGGACCGGCTCATCGCGGAGCTGCGGACCGGCCTGCCGGGCGCCTGGTTCGTGGGGTGCGGCGCGGCCATCGCGTTCGCGGCCGGATCGGTGCGCCGGGCCCCGGGCTGGATGGGCGACCACGGCCTCGAATGGCTGTTCCGCCTGATCAGCGAGCCCCAGCGGCTCGCCCGCCGCTACCTGGTCGACGACCTCCCCTTCGCCTTTCGCATCCTGTCGGGCGCCCTGCTGCGCAGGGTTATCGGGACGCGGGCATCGCGGCGCGTTCGCAGGAAGGATTAGAAGGCGTACGGGCCGAAGCGGCCCCAGGCGACCACGAAGGCCAGCGCCAGGAGCACCAGGTTGACGACGATCACCTGGGCTTCCGCGCGGCGGGCGTGGACGACGGCCGCTCCGGCCATGAGCAGGGCGATGCCGAGCGCGGCGACCGGCGTCAGCACCAGGGCGACGCCCGTGACGGCGGGCAGCACGAGCCCGAAGGCGATCAGCACTTCGAGAGCGCCGATCCCCTTGATCGCGCTCGCGGAGAAGTCCTCGGTCCAGGCCATGCCTGACGCGGCCAGCCTGTCCTTCGGCTGGGCGAGCTTCATCACCCCGGCGACGAGGAAGGCGAGGGTGAGCAGGCCGGCGATGACCCACAGGACGACGTTCATGGGGAGTCCGTTCTTGCGGCAGCAGAGCGAAATGTAGCGGAAGAGCGCGCCGCGGCCATCGTCGGCGGATCGCTGTCACGCCTGCCGCGGCCGAACGCGGGACCGGCGGGCCGGTCGCCGGTCATCTTTTCCGTCCACGGTAGGACGCCGCCGCGACCACCCGATGGACGGCGAGCCTCTCAGACGGCCAGGCGGCCACGAAGCCGGTGTTGCCGGTCCGGCAGTGCGCGCGTGAGCTGTTCGGTCAGTGCCGGATCGGCCAGGATCCGGGCCGTGGCCCGCCATTCGACGACGACCCGGTGCAGCGTGGCGTGAACGTCCAGATCGATCGCGTCGTGAGTGGCGTCGACAAGGTCCCGCACGAACTGCTGCTTCTCCTCGTCGTTCAGGTGCCGCACCCAGGGAAATACGACGGGAAGGGCGTGCAGCACGGCACGGATGCCCTCGTCATCGGCGAGGAGCGCCGCGACCATGCGGGCGGCGACTTCGGCGGTCTCCTCCCGTTGCCGGTCATGCCGGGCGGTGGAGATGAACAGGAGCCATCTCCTCGCCACCCTCACCGACGCCCACAACCTGTCGCTCGCCCTGGACACCTACGGCCCGACCGCCGGACAGGCGTCGGCCCGCACCGCCGGGCCGCCTCTGGGGCACGGTCCCCAGCGACCGGCGGCAGGCGCCCGGCCGGCAGGGGCCGCACGACCGGGCCGCCTGTCAGGTCCCACCGGTCTCGGCACGTCTGCGGGCGAGGTACCGGCGCTCCGCGTCGGTCGGCGCGAGCGCCAGGGCCTCCTCGTAGGCCTGCGCCGCGTCCGCCGTACGGCCCAGCCTGCGCAGCAGGTCGGCACGGGTCGCGGCGAGCAGATGGTGCCCGGCCAGCGCGCCGCCCGCCCGCAGTTCGTCGACCAGCCGCAGACCCGCGAGGGGGCCGTCGGCCATCGCGACTGCCACCGCCCGGTTCAACTCGACGACCGGAGACGGCGCCAGCCGTGCGAGCCGTGCGTAAAGACCGGCGATCTGCGGCCAGTCGGTGTCGTCCGGGTCGAGGGCGGTGGCGTGACAGGCGGCGATGGCCGCCTGCACCTGGTAGGGCCCGGGACGGCGGCACGCCAACGCGTCGTCCAGCAGCCGCAGCCCCTCCTCGATCTCGTCGTGGTCCCACTGCGCGCGGTCCTGGAACTCCAGGGTGACGATGTCGCCCGCCGCGTCGAACCGGGCCACGCGCCGTGAGTCCTGCAGCAGCATCAGCGCGAGCAGCCCCTGCGCCTCGGGCTCGCCCGGCATCAGCCCGGCGAGCACCCGGGCCAGCCGGATGGCCTCGGCGGTCAGCTCCGGCCGGGCGGGACTCGGCCCGCCGCTGGCCGAGTATCCCTCGGTGAACAGGACGTACAGCACGCCGAGCACCCCCGCCGTCCGCTCGGCCAATAGGTGCGCGGGCGGCACCCCGTAGGGTATGCCGGCGTTGCGGATCTTCTTCTTGGCCCTGACCAGCCGCTGCGCCATGGTCGTCTCCGGCACCATGAACGCGGCGGCGATCTGGGCCGTGGTCAGCCCCGCGAGCGTACGGAGGGTGAGGGCCACCTGCGCCTCCAGCGGCAGGGCCGGGTGACAGCAGGTGAACATCAGGCGCAACCGGTCGTCGGGCACGTGGTCCTCCTCCACGTCCTCCTCCACGTCCTCCTCCACCGGCTCCGGATCGGGGCCGGCCGGCATGGCCGCGACGGAGCGGAGCCGCGCCGCCTCGGTCGTGCCGCGACGGAGTCGGTCCAGCGCCCGGTTGCGGGCCGCCGTGGTGAGCCACGCCCCGGGACGGCGCGGAACGCCGTCCCGGGGCCAGCGGGCGATTGCCTGGGCGAAGGCGTCCTGGGCGCACTCCTCAGCAAGGTCCCAGTCGCCGGTCAGCCGGATGAGCGTGGCGACGACGCGGCCCCACTCCTCGCGGAACGCCTCCTCGACGACCCGGGTGACGTCGGCGCCGCTCATTCCGGCCAGAACGGCCTCACCTCGATCGAACCGAACGACGCCACGGGATGCTTCAGGGCGATCTCGATGGCCTCGTCCAGGTCGGCGCACTCGATGATGTCGAATCCGCCGATCTGCTCCTTGGTCTCGGCGAACGGCCCTTGGGTCACCAGTCCGGCTCGCACCGTCGTGGCGTCGCTGACCGGGCACAGGCGATGCCCGTCGAGGCGCACTCCGCGGCGCTCCGTCTCCTCGATCCACGGCTCGGGGTCGGCCTGCTCGGGGCTGACTTCGACCGACTCCTCGCCGCAGATCAACAGCAGGTATTTCAACGGCTTCCTCCTCCGGACACGGGCCGCCCCGCGCGGCCGCTCTCCTCTACGACGCGGTGAGTCTCCGAAATCGACATCCGATCGCGCCCGGATGTCGAAAATCCGCGTCGGCGCCGTCGTCCTTCCAAGGGGGGCGCCCGTCGGGAGGCGCCGTACGGGAAGGCGGGACGCATGTCCGAGGTGGCTCGGGAAGCCGGCCAGGAGCGTCGACGAGAGGGCCGGGAGGGGAGAGCCGTGCGACGGGCACGCGCGGCGGTGACGGCGGTGTTCGCCGTGAACGGCGCGCTGATCGCCTCGCTCGCGGTCCGCACGCCGTCGCTGAAGACGGATCACGATCTGACGACTGGGCTGCTCGGGCTCCTGACCGCCCTGGTCGCCGTGGCGGCGCTCGCCGCCACGCAGGTCGCCGGGCGCCTCGCGGCGCGGATCGGCAGCGCGTGGGTCGTGCGGATCGCCGCAGTCACGCTTCCCCTCGCCCTGCTCGGAGTGGGCCTCGCCGGCGGACCCGTTCACCTGGCCGCGGCCATGCTCCTCGTCGGCGCCGCGAACGGGCTGCTCGACACGGGCATGAACGCGCAGGCGGTGATGGTCGAACGGGCGGCGCACCGTCCCATCATGAACGGCTGCCACGCGGCATGGAGCATCGGCTCCGTGGCCGGGTCGTTCACCGGCGGGGTCGCAGCGCAGGCGGGTATGTCTCTCACCACGCACTACCTGATCCTGGGAGCGGTCGTGACGGCCGTCGTCCTGGTGGTGGGCAGGGGGCTGCCGGCCGAGGAGTTCTCCGCGGAGCACCCGCCCGCGCGTACGGACGACGGCGCCGGACGGCGAGGATGGCGGGCGGGCTGGACGCGCCGCGTCCTGCTCCTCGGCGCGCTGGGCGCGGCGGTGCTGGCCTGTGAGGGGGCCGTCATCACCTGGAGCGGCGTGTTCCTGCACGAGGACCTCGGCGCCTCGCTGGGCGTGGCCTCGCTCGGCCTCGTCGCCTTCACCGCCTCCCAGACGGCCGGACGGCTGGTGGGCGACCGGTTGTCCGCCCGGCACCCGGCACGGGTCCTGGTGCGGAGCGGCACCGCGCTGGCGGCCGCCGGCCTGACGGCGGTGGTCGTGGCCCCCACGCCGATCCTCGCGGTCGCCGGGTTCGCCCTCGCCGGTCTCGGGCTGGCGACACCGCTGCCACTGATCTTCAGCGCGGCCGGGCACGCGGGCACGGAGGAGGGCGGCACGGGAGCGACCGCCGCGGTCGCCCGGCTCACCACCATGACGTACTCCGCCATGCTGCTCGCTCCGGCGCTCGTCGGCCGCGTCGCACAGGCGCTCGGGCTGACCTGGACGCTGGCGCTGCTGGTGCCGCTGCTGGTGACCGTCGCCTGGAAGGCTCAGGTGGTGGCGCGCCCCCCGTCGAGCGTGGCCCCACCCGTCGTCGCGGCCAGGGTGCCGGACGAGGCGCTTTGACGGCGCGGGGCCGGGGCGGGGCCGGGGCGGGGCCGGGGCGGGGCCGGGGCGGGGCGTGATCAGCCGCGGCCGGCGGCCTGCACGGCGGCGTTCACGGTGTGCCGCAGCAGCAGCGCGGTGGTGACAGGGCCGACCCCGCCGGGCACGGGCGTGAGCGCCCCGGCCTTGTCCGCGACCGCGACCGCGTCGACGTCGCCGACCAGGCCGCCGTCCTCGGTCGGGTTGGTGCCGACGTCCACGACCACCGCCCCGGCCCGCACGTGCTCGGCCGTGATCAGTCCGGCGCGGCCGACCGCGGCCACGACCACGTCGGCCGCGGAGGTGACGGCGGGCAGCTCCCGCGTACGGGAGTGGCAGATCGTCACGGTGGCGTTCCGGTCCAGCAGGAGGTGGGCGGCGGGTTTGCCGACCACGGTGGAGCGGCCGACGACGGCGACGTGGAGGCCGGTCAGGTCGATCTCGTGGTGGTCGAGGATCGCCACGACGGCCTCGGCGGTCGCCGGAGCGAACGCGGGCAGGCCCGCGGCCAGGCGGCCCAGCGACAGCGGGTTGGCGCCGTCGACGTCCTTCTCGAACGCGATCGCGCCGGCCAGGTCCTCCAGCTTCGCTCCCTGCGGCAGCGGGGTCTGGAGAATGATCCCGTGCACGGTGTCGTCGGCGCTCAGCGCCGTCAGCCTGTCGCGGATCAGGCCGGGGGCGGCATCCGCCCCGAGATCGACGATGTCGCAGGCGATGCCGGCCTTCTCGGCGGCGCGGGCGATCGAGCGTACGTACCAGGCGCTGGACTCGTCCGCCGTGGCGACGACGACCGCGAGCTTCGGCGGTGTGCCGGCCTCGGCGAGCGCGGCGGCCCGCTCGGCGGTCTCGGTCCGGATGGACGCCGCGAGCTCCTTGCCGGACAGCACGCGGGCGCTCATTTGGCGATCTCCTCGCGTACGGCGGCGGTGACCCGTTCGGCCCGGGCGGCGACCTCGTCCACCCCGGCCGCCTCGGCGGCCAGTTCGGCACGGGCGCGCTCGTCCTTGATCCCGCCGAGATTGATCTCGATGTTCACCCGGGCGGTGGTCGCCGCGGCGCGGGCGGCCTCGGTGGCGGCGGCGATGTCGGAGACGACGTTGCGGTTGCCGATGGGCAGCAGTTCCTCGGCGATGCCGACGGCCTTCCTCGCGACGGCGACCACCTCGGCCGGGACCCTGCCCGCCCCCACCAGCGCCTCGGCGATGGCGGCCGACCGGGCCGCCTTGGCCTCGTCGGTGTCCTTGGGCAGCTTGTACGCCTCGGTGACCGCCGTGAACGCCGCCTCGTCGTCCTCGGCCAGGCGCAGGGCGGTCGACCGCAGGTCGTCGGTCTCGCCGATGATCCGTTCGATCACGGCCGCGTGCTCGGCGTACTTCTCGCCGGTGGTGTAGCGCGCGACCATGCCCAGCAGGGCCGCGGCCTGCGCGGCCTGCAGCGCCGCTGCGGCACCACCGCCCGGTGCGGGCACCCGATCGGCGAGGCGGGACAGGAAATCGCTGATCTTCTCGTCGCGCATCGCGCTCGTCCTCCGGTCGTCCTGGTTCGCGCACGCGTGGCACGGTTCGTGCGTCGCCACAGCTCGCGCATTGCACGGCCGGGAAAATCCTCCCACGTCCCGCTGGTCACTCCGCGTATGGGGCTCGTGTCAGCGTCGGCCACCCCGCCCCCGCCAGAACATCCCGGCAGGTCGTGGAGAACTCGTGCTCCTCGTCAGGGCCGTGGCCGACCCACGGGAAACGCCGCCGGATGCTCTCGTAGTCAACCTGGCCGTCCGTCTCAGCGTTGTCCATGCTTCGCGTGTGGACAAACACGAAGCGAGTATAGGTTGCGACGTTCTGTGACGAACCGCCTTTCGGTGACCAGGCTCGCCCTCAGCTCGTACGGGCTGTCGTGGCGGGAGGGCGCAGGGGAGTCTCGGAGGCGGGGGTGGAAGTGGGCTGGGGCGGGGCCGCGGCGCGCCGGGAAGGCCCGGCCGGAGCCTGGCCGAGGAGGGTGCCGCCGAGGGCGAGGAGCATGCCGAGCAACTGGATCGGGCTGAGAGACTGCCCGAGCGCCGCCCAGCCGATGACGGCCGCGGATACCGGGCTCAGCAGCGCGAGGAAGGCGACGGATGTGGCGGGGAGCCGGGAGATCCCGCGGAACCAGATCCAATAGCCGACCGCGGTGCCGACGATGCCCAGGTAGGCGTAGCCGAGCAGGTTCTCGCCGCTCAGCGCCGGAGGTGCGCCCTCGACGAGCAGGGCGACGGGAACGAGCAGCAGCCCGCCGGCGGTGAGCTGCCATCCGGTGAGGGCGAGGGCCCCGACCCCCTCGGGGCGGCCCCAGCGCTTGGTCAGCACGGTCCCGGCGGACATGGACGCGGCCCCGGCCAGCCCGGCGAGCACCCCGGCCATGTCGAGCCGCGCCTCGGCGCGCAGGACGACCAGCCCGACCCCGAGCAGTCCGAGGACTCCGGCGAGCACCTTGCGTGTGGTCGGACGCTCGGCGAGCAGCAGGGAGGCGAAGGCGAGCGCGAACAGCGGGCCCACCGCGCCAAGCACGGCCGCGACGCCGCCGGGCAGCCGGTACGCCGCCAGGAACAGCAAGGGGAAGAACGCCCCGATGTTCAGCACGCCGAGCACCGCGGCCCGCCAGATCCACATGCCGCGCGGCAGCACGCGGCCGATGACCAGCAACGCCAGCCCGGCGGGCAGCGCTCTCATCACCGCGGTGAACATCGGGCGGTCGGGCGGCAGGAACTCCGTGGTCACGGCGTACGTCGAGCCCCAGGCGAGTGGCGTGAGCGCGGTGAGGGCCAGGGTCGCGGCGTGCGGCGCGGAACCGGACCGGGATGCGGCGGAGATGCCCATGAAGATTGCTCCTCGTTGATAATCTCAACGTTGAAATAACAGCACGCCGAACGCATCGACGTCAAACTGATGAACGTTGAGATACTTAGTGCTTAGGGGTCGCCATGGGTGACGCGGTCGATCTGCTGCTCGCGCAGTGGGCGCGGGAACGGCCTGACCTGGACGTATGGCCGATGGGGATCATGGGCAGGATCACCCGGCTGTCGCGGCTGCTCGACCGGGAGCTGAAGGAGTTCTTCGCCGCGTACGGCCTGGAGCGCTGGGAGTTCGACGTCCTGGCCACGTTGCGCCGCTCCGGCCCGCCGTACGAGCTGTCGGCGGGAGCCCTCAATAAGGCGGCGATGGTGACCTCGGGTGCGATCACCAACCGCATCGACCGGATGGCGGCCAGGGGACTGGTCGAACGAATCCCCGACTCCGATGACCGGCGGTCGGTCCGGGTGCGGCTCACCGACCGCGGTCTCGCGCTCGTGGACGAGGTGCTGGGGCCGCATGTCGCGAACGAGGCCCGGCTGCTGGCGCCGCTGGACCCCGGGGAGCGCGACCACCTCACCGGCGCCCTGCGCACCCTCCTCGCCTCCCTCGGCGACACCACCCTTGGTTAGTGCCGCCCGTACGGCGGCGGCGCGCGGTTTTCCTTCCAGGCCGGCCGAGGACGGGAAAAGATAACCGGATGGCCGGGTACGTCGAGGTGTCGTGGCCCAACGCATGGGCCGCCCCCAGCAAACGGGACAGTCGTGGAGACACTCGCCATGCCTACACACCGGATCACATGGTCGGCCGTGTGCTCGTCCTGCCGTCCGACGTCGCCCAAGAGGCAGCGGTGGTCGAGAGGCTTGTGCGGCGGCTCGTCGCGCACCCCGCGAGTCACGGCGTCGACGGCTTGGCCCGATTCCTGCTCAGATCCGAGGCGATCGCGTCCTCCCGGATCGAGGGATTGCAGGTGTCTCCGCAGCAGGTGGCCCTCGCCGAGCTGTCCGGTCCAACCACGGGCGTGACGAAGGGCTTCACCGCGACGGAGAAACTGGTCGCCGACAACGTGACCGCCCTGCGGTGGGCGGTCACCGATCTGGTGACGGTCGACGCGGTCTCCGTGTCCGACGTCGTCGCTCTTCATCAGGTGCTCCTGCCGGACGAACGCCACCACGGGCTCCGGACGGTGCAGAACTGGGTCGGCGGGAGCGAGTGGCATCCTCTGGATGCCGAATTCGTTCCGCCTCCGCCCGACCGTGTGCCGTCGCTCATGCGGGATCTGGTGACGTACATCAACAGCGCGGAGCACGCGGCCCTGGTCCAGGCCGCTCTGATCCACGCCCAGTTCGAAACCATTCATCCCTTCACCGATGGCAACGGCCGAGTGGGGCGAGCGCTCATCCATACGGTCCTCGCCCGGCGTGGGCTGACACCGAACGCGATTCTGCCGATCAGCCTTGTGCTGCTGACACGGTCCGACGAGTACGTCTCGGGCCTCATGGCCTATCGCTACTCCGGGGAAAGCGCGTCCGCTGACGCTCAGGCGGCCGTGGGCACCTGGCTGCGGGTCTTCCTGGCGGCCACCCGTACGGCGGTGGAGCAGGCGGAGCGGTTCGCCGACGAACTTCGCGAATTGCAGGAAGACTGGCTGGACCGCCATCGCCGTTTCCGTAAGTCTCAGGGCATGCGGGCCGCTCCGCGATCCGACTCGGCGGTCGCACGCCTTCTCGACCTGCTGCCCGCGGTGCCGGTTGTGACGGCGCGGACCGTGCAAAGCCTGCTGGAGATCACTCACCCCGCCGCGCGGCAGGCCTTGGAAGAGCTCGCGGGAGCAGGCATTCTGCACCCCAAACAGGTCGAGAGGAACACTCGGGGATATTCAGCGCGGGAGGTGTTCGACCTGCTCACCCTCACCGAGCGCCGCCTGGCCGGCACTCGATGGGACACCCGGGAGTCGTCACCCCGGCGGATGGTGCCCGCTCGTCCACAACGCTGAACCCGGCGACTCCGGAGCGGGTTTCCTTTCACGCCGACCAAGATCATGAAAGGATACGGCTTATCCTTTCACGCTCGGCTCCGAGGTGAAAGGATAGCTCGGGTCCCAACTCGTCTGCCTTGCGCGCCCATAAGCCTCGTGAAGCGAAGTTCCGTACGTCTCGGGTGGGTGGCGCGACACTGTGTCCTCATGCGGGGTGAAGAAGAGGCACGGGCAGTCGCCGATGGTCCGCCGGACAAGATCCGTACGCCGCGGAGCGTGCGCGTTCGCTCGATGAACCTGTACCGGCGGTACTTCGATCTCGTCGCCGACGGCAGCAAGACCATCGAGGTCCGGGTCCAATACCCCAAGCTGCGGGACCTCGCCACAGGCGACTACATCCGATTCACGTGCGGCGGCGACGACGCCCTGACCAAGGTCAAGCGGGTCGCTCGCTATCGCAGTTTTGAGGAGCTACTGGACACCGAAGGCCATGAGAAGGTCGACCCGACCAGCCCGCGAGATCAGCAATTGACCGCCATCCGGCGCATCTATGGACCGGAGAAGGAAGCCCTCGGCGTCCTGGCCATCGAGATCGAGTTGGTCGCCACTACGTGATTACCTGGTCGAACCTGAGCGTGCCGGGCCGTCGCGGCCGGTTCGGCCGCTTCCTCGTGTGACGGCTTTCTGAATGCCTCAGGATGCCTCACCCGGGATTGTCTGCTGATACCTCAGCTCATAGAGGTGGCCGCCCTTGATGAGGATGGACACCTCGACCGGGCGCGCTTCGTCGGAGTAGACGACGCGGAGCTGCCGGATCACTGGAATGCCCTCGGGAAGTTCCAGGAGTTCGGCCTCTCCTGTGGTCGGCGGCCTTACCGAGACGCTGTCGGTGAACTCACGTTCCGGGTGGCCGAGCTCCGCGAGTACGGCCGGCGCGCCCCCTCGGATGCGTCCCCGACGGCTGAGCGCGGTGTCGGCGGCCAGGCTGTGCGGGTAATACGACCAGGACACCTCGACGGGCTCCTCGTCGCGCAGCATCAACCGGTGTCGCAGTATCGCTCGTTCCTCTCCAAGCTCCGCCGCGACGTGCTTGGGTGCGTCGACCTCCGCGACATCGAGCAGCCGGTAGGTGACGCCGCGCTCGGCGGGGTCGAAGTAGGCGGCGGTACGGACGACGAACGGGCGCCGGTCGCGGACGAAGACGCCTTTGCCAGCCTGGCCGTACGCGAACCCCTCGGCTTGGAGGAGCTTCGTCGCATTGTGGGCGGTGGCCGCAGCGGTGCCGTACGTCTCGGCCAGTTCGGCTGTGGAGGGGAGCTTCTGGCCCGGTTCAAGTTCGCCTGACATGATCTTCGCTCGAAGGTCGGCGGCGATCTTCAGTTGCGGGGGTCGCTCGTCCGACTTTCGCGGCACGGTACGAGTTCCTTTCTCATCACAGGGTTGTCTCATATCGCAGGTAGCGGCCCCACGGGTTCATCGTCATGACGCTGACCTCGACCGGTTCGCCGTTCTCGGCTCGGAGTGTGCGGGTCAGCACCAGAACCCAGCCGTGCTCATCGAGGCCGAGGGACTGCCGCTCGTCCGCTGACGCCGGTCGGGCGTGGACGTCCTCCTCCGCGTACCGAGGCTCGTAACCGAGCTCGGCCAGCAGCGCGACGGCACCGCCGGGGATCTTGCGCGGCTCGGCGAGCCGGGTTCCCCTGGCGATGGTCACGGGATAGTAGGAGTCGGCGAGTTCCACGGGCTGATCGTCCAGGAGCACGATCCGGTGCCGGACGACCACCTGCTCGCCAGGTGTGAGCCGAAGCCGCTCCGCGACCTCCGGGGGTGCCGGCTGTTCTCCCACCTCTCCAAGTCGATGCGTTCCCTTGCGGCCATGCTGCGCCGCCTCCGTCGCCCACGCGTCCGCCTGCCCCATCCTGTGCGGCTGGAGGTACGGCGTGGAGACACTCGCCCACTTGCGCTCGTTCACGCTGAGCCTCCTCAGTCCGGCAGGATTACCACTTTTCTACCTTACTTATTAGGCAGTAAGGCGTTCGGCGAGAGACCTTTACCGAGGCGGAAGCGGGCTAACCTTGCTAGCCTTCATGTAAGGCAGTAAGGCTGCGAGGCCCCTGGGAGGACTTCGTCATGAAGGCGCACCACGAGGAGTTCGTGCAGACCGGGATCAGCCCACCTACCTTTCCGGCTACCGCGGTGCCCGAAGAAGTACCGATCATGGATCGTCTCGCGGCAGAAGCGCGCCGGGAGTTCCCGGACTGGTGCTTCACCCGTACGGGTGAGGGGTGGGCGGCGAGGTCCGCCCGCGTTGAGCTGTCGGCAGAGACCCTGGTCGAGCTTCGCCACATCGTTCGGGCGGTGAGCCGTTGGAGCGTGTGGCGGTCCGACGCCGGGAGGTTCTGGGCGACACGCGAGCGGCCGTTCAGCGTCGTGGCTGAGGCGGCCGGTGCTCACAGGACCGTGGACGGGGACGATCTGGGCGAACTCTGCCGAGTGATCGCCGAGCAGGAGAGCCTGGCCGATATGGCCGCCCTGCCGTGACCATCGCGATTTCGGGAACCAGGGCGCAACAGCGGCGAGACGAGGCGGTGCGTCAAGTCCTGCGACTCCAGCCCCTGACGGAGGTCCGCCAGGAGCTCAGGTTGAGCGATGCCGACCTGGAGGTGGTCGTCAGCCGGGTGCGGGCGGCGTACCCCTGGATTGCGGCCATCGTCTTCGGCCCCGAGGAAGACGACGACACAGGGCTGTGCCCCGGGATCGCGCCGCATCCCGCCGTTCCCCGGCCGGGCCATGTCAAGCTGCTCTGGTGTGCCGAATCGCCCGGCCGGGGGCGGGTCCTGGCGCACACGTGCGCCTGCCGGATGACCTGGTTCGAGCTGCTGTCGTACGGCGGGGTGTACCGGATCCGTCGCAACACCGTGCCGCGCCCCGACGTCCCTGCCGTCTCGTACGCGGGAGGGTGGCGACGGCCCGAGGCCAGTGATCGG
>NZ_VIRM01000066.1 GCF_006874475.1 Microbispora hainanensis | reverse complement strand
GGCATAAGGTCACTCTCAGACCATCACCCATCACCCCGCACGCAGGCAATTGGGTAACGAACTACACATGTAGTCCCGGGATATCGCGTATCTCCGCGCAAATCAGGCGGCCTTCATCACAGCGGTACAACGATTGGTGACGACGCCGGTATTGCGCTGTCGGATGGTCGAACGCAAGCGTCCTGCAAGCCGAACTCAACCACTCCCACCGACTCTTGATTAGCCGCGGCTGACAAGGCCATTCCGAACCGTACGGCTGGGACGATGGACAACCAACGCAAGAGGTAGCGGGCGTGAGCGATTACTTGCAGGTGCAGGGCTACGGGGGACACACACTGGTAGCTTCCGGGAACACGATGACCATCGATGGCAAGGACACCTACGACCTCACGGCCGTCAAGGCGGTGGCCTACCAGGTCGTACGGAATCACCTCAATGGAGCCTACCAGGGAACCGACTTCAAGATCCAACTAAAACAGGACAAACGCACCCGTATATTTTTTTTGACCACCAACCATCGAGACGAGAACATCGACCAGTACCGCACGTGGTGGCTCCAGCTTGTCGAGCGCATCGAAGCCATCGCGGTCCCCCGATTGGTAGACGAGGTCGTGGCCGCCGTGCGGGCCGGTCAGACGGTGCCGATTGGACCCGCCGGCGCCAGGGTCGTGCTGAGCCTTGAGGGCGTGAAGAAAGGCGGCCTATTCAGCAAGCCGGTGCCATGGAGCCAGGTGACAGGCACCACCCGCGACGGCCGCACGGTAGATGTTCTGGGCAGCAAGGCGCCAGGCGGCGCACCGGTAGTCATCGGCCAGGTTCTTACGTCGGAATGGAACAGTCCCGTTCTGCCGTACGTGGTCAGCCATCTGAAGGGCTGACCAGCTCAGGACCGGGGAGCGGCACCTTGGTTTGCGACGGCGCAGGCTTATGCAGGCACAAGTCCGGGGCACCAGGACATCGAGAGGCCCGGCCGGAAAGGAAGGCCCGGCCTCTCGGTCGGCCATTCGTCAGTCCAAAGTGAAGACGATCTTGCCACCGGTGTCGCCGGTCGCCGCGGCGGCGTGCGCCTTGGCCGCGTCGGCCAGCGGGAGTCTGGCAGCAGGCCCGCCGGGTGGCCTTCACGGTGGAGCAGGCGGTCTCACCGCTGGCGGCGCGGCCGTACGACCTGCGGCATGCCGCCGTCTCGCTGTGGCTGAACGCCGGAGTCCCGGCTACCGAGGTGGCTGAGCGTGCCGGCCACAGCGTTGACGTGCTGCTGCGGGTTTACGCCAGTGCATCGAAGGGCAGCAGGCGCGGGCCAACGGCAAGATCTCTGAAGCGCTCGACGAATGATCCACAACTTTGCGCACCACGGCCCCGGAGCATCCCGGGGCCTTCTATGTTCCCGGGGTGACCTGCGGAGACGTTGTCGGGACTGGTTCGCGCATGGTTCGCGATCATTGACCTACGGCTGCATATGGCGCCACTTCGTTGCATGTGATCGCTAAGAGGAGCCGCGCTGAGCCCCAGGTCAGAGGCTAGGCGGCTGGTCAGAAGAGTGCCCCCGGCAGTGTTCTGGTTCAGGACATAGGAAACGGGTGTCTCGAGACATAGGAAACCCCGGCGACGCATGTCTCCGGAGATGGGAAACACAGGCGGTTAGGGCCTGCGGGCGGTCGACAGGAGCAATCGTCAAGACCTGTGGATCAGAGTTTCTAAGCAGCTGCTGGTGAGGGCTGATCGTCGGGGCGTTCGACAAGCTTGCCGTTGATGAAGGTCGCTCCAGCGCGGACCAGAGCGACAAGGTGAGGAGCGTTGACCGCGCGCCAGCGGGCCTGAGCCGCCTCGATCAGCTTGAACGCCATGGCCAGCCCAGCCGCCCGCGATCCGGGGCCCTTGGTGACCTTGGTGCGATGCCGCACGGTCGCGAACGTCGACTCGATCGGGTTGGTCGTGCGCAGATGCACCCAATGCTCGGCCGGAAAGTCGTAGAAGGCCAGCAGCTCATCGACATCGTCGACAACCTTGCCCACGGCCTTGCCGTACTTGGCCCCATAGGCGGACTGGAACGCCTTCACCGCCGCCAGGGCGTGGTCCTTGTCCTCGGCGTTCCAGATCTCCGCCAACGCCTTCTTCGCCCCCGGCTGCGCGGACTTGGGCATGGCCCCCAGCACGTTAGCAATCTTGTGAAACCAGCACCTTTGGGCCCTGGCCTGCGGGAACACTTCACCGAGCGCGGCCCAGAACCCCAGCGCGCCGTCCCCGACCGCCAGCACCGGCGCCCGCATCCCCCGCCGCTTGCAGTCGCGCAGCAAGTCCGCCCACGACTCGGTCGACTCCCGGTAGCCATCAGTCAGCGCGATGAGCTCCTTGCGGCCGTCGGCGCGCACCCCGATCATCACCAGCAGGCACAACCGGTGTTCCTCCAACCGGATGTTGACGTGCACGCCGTCGGCCCACAGGTAGACGTAGTCCACGGCTGACAGGTCGCGGTCGGCGAAAGTGCGCTGCTCGGCCTTCCACTGCTCGGTCAGCTTCGTGATGACCGGCGCGGACAGCCCGGCCGCCGAGCCGAGGAACTGCCCCAGCGCCGGGACGAAGTCCCCCGAGGACAGGCCGTGCAGGTACAGCAGCGGCAGCACCTCGGTGACCTTCGGCGTCTTGCGCGCCCAGGGCGGCAGGATCGCCGAGGCGAAGTGCTTACGCTCGCCGGTGACCTCATCGACGCGCTTGTCGTTGATCCTGGGCGCCTTGACCTCGATGGCGCCGGCCGCGGTCAGTACCTCCCGCGATGCGTGGTAGCCGTTACGCACCACCAGTCGGCGCCCCGCCTCGTCGCGCTGGTCGGCGAACTGGGCGATGTAGGCGTCGACCTCGGCCTTAAGCGCTTCGGCGAGCATGCGGCGGGCACCTTCGCGGACGATCTCATCGATCAGTGAGGAGGAGGCCGGGCTATCTGCCACGGGTCGGTCGCCGTCAGCGGGGTCAGGGACTACGGTGAGCATCGGGTGTGCCTTCCCAGCCGACGTTGGCGCGTCGGCCATGCGTGAGTGACCTCAAACGATCACCGGGAAGGTACACCCCTTCCCGGCCGATCCACAGGTCTCAAGCATTGCTCGTCGACAGTCGGCTGGTGTCGAAGGCCAGACTCATCATCACGGCGGTCGTCGTCGAGGGCCGTTCACAGGCGGACGTCGCCCGCTCCTACGGCGTCTCCAAGGGCTGGGTGTCCAAGCTGGTCGCCCGCTACCGGGCTGAGGGCGAGACGGCGTTCGAGCCCCGATCCCGACGACCCACGACCTCACCGACCGCGATCGACGCCGAGATCGTCGACCTGATCGTCGGTCTGCGCAAACAGCTGTCCGGCCAGGGCCTGGACGCCGGGCCGGACACCATCGCCTGGCACCTGCACCAGCACCACCAGGTCACCGTGTCCCGGGCCACGATCAGCCGCTACCTCACCCGCGCCGGCATGGTCACCCCCGAGCCGGGCAAACGACCACGCTCGTCCTACATCCGCTTTCAAGCCGAGCAGCCGAACGAGACCTGGCAGGCCGACTTCACCCACTACCGCCTCGCCGACGGCACCGACGCCGAGATCCTCACCTGGCTGGACGACCACTCCCGCTACGCCCTGTCGGTGACGGCCCACCCCCGCGTCACCGGCCCGATCGTGCGCGACACCTTCCGCCTTGCCTGTGCCGCTCACGGCGTGCCCGCCTCCACCTTGACCGACAACGGCATGGTCTTCACCACCCGCCTGGCCGGCGGCCGCGGCGGCCGCAACGCCTTCGAAAGCGAACTACGCCGCCTGCACGTGATCCAGAAGAACTCCACCCCCAACCATCCCACCACCTGCGGAAAGGTCGAACGGTTCCAGCAGACGATGAAAAAATGGCTACGCGCCCAGCCCGACCAGCCCACCACCATCGGCGACTTACAAACCCTCATCGACCGCTTCACCGACGCCTACAACCACCACCGCCCCCACCGGTCGCTGCCGCACCGGGCCACCCCCGCCACGGCCTACAGCACCCGGCCCAAGGCCCAACCATCCGGCACCCGCGACGGCGACACCCACACCCGGGTCCGCCACGACCGCGTCGACCACACCGGCGTCGTCACCCTGCGGATCAGCGGCCGGCTCCACCACATCGGCATCGGACGAACCCACGCCCGAACCCACGTCATCCTGCTCGTCGACGATCTCCACGTCCGCGTGGTCAACGCCACCACGGGAGAACTCCTCCGCGAGCTGACCATCGACCCCACCCGCGACTACCAACCCCAGTACACAAAGAAACCCCCGAACCCGTAGGTTCGAGGGTTTCCGATGTCTTGCGACATCACAGAGTGCCCCCGGCAGGATTCGAACCTGCGGCACCCGCTTTAGGAGAGCGGTGCTCTATCCCCTGAGCTACGGAGGCGCACGATGTGCACCAGTAAGCCTAGCGAAAGGTTGGGCCCGCTCGCGCCTCCCGAAGGGTGTCGTTTCGCAGCCTGCCGGTCATCGGCGGGCTGACCTGCGGTAAAGCGATGGCAAGTGGTCGTACGCCGGCCGGGGGAGGGGGATTACCGTCGCTGGCCGTGACCCTAACGCGACATGGATCCGCGCGCGGGCTGCGATCGGTGCTGCTCGTCGCGGCGCTGCTCGCGCCGGCGATCCTTGCCTCGGGCATGCTCATGGCCGACTTCACCGGCTACGGGGAGCGGGCGCGAGCCCACTTGTCGGGCAATGCGGCCGTGCGTCCGGCAAAGGCCGGGACGGCGGGCGAGAAGCGCGCCGAGACCGGGGAGGACCGGGCTTCCGCCGGAACGCCCGCTATGCGGCCCGCAATACCCCCGATGACGGATGGTCGGGAGGCCCAGAGGATCCACGTGATCCCGATGGCGGGGACGAGGCCCCTGCTGGACCCGACCCCGGTGCCCGCGCCGCCCGGTCCCGCGCGGCTCTATGAGGGGGTCGTACGGATTCTTCCGATCGCCCGACCCGTCCAACAGGTCGTCCACGCGGCCACGACACCAAAGGTGAGCCGGCCCACGGAGAAGGCGGAGCCTCGCGAGGAGGAGACGTTCACGTGCGCGCCGGAGTGGCGGGACACGTGGCTGTGGGAGCTCTGCCGGGAGCATGAGAGCCAGCCTGAAGGCGGGCGTTGAGCTGGGAAACGCGCAAATGCGACGTGTCCGGTCGATAGCACTTATGCGAACCGGGGCTCGGGCACACAGGGCGCTGTAGTAACGTGCGTCCCTGACCCAGGTCAAGAGTTCGCAAACGGGGGAATCGATCGTGTCATCTCCTCGATCAGCCAGGCTGATCGCGGTCGTCACGGCGATGACTTCGCTGACCGTCTCCGCGCCGTACGGCACGGCCGCGCCGGCCTTGGCCGACACCACGGCCGCGAAGGCTCGTACGGCGTCCGCCGGGGAAAGCGCACCGGCCGGCGCGCTCGGCAAGGAGCCCACCACGCTGACCGAGCTGCGGCGGGAGGCTCAGAAGGCGTACAAGTCCATCGAGGACGCGAACCGGGCGCTGGTGGCGCGGCAGAAGAAGTTCGGCGCCGTCGAGAAGGCGCTGGCGGCCAAGTTGCAGAGTCTCCAGCAGGCCACCGCGGAGCTCAACAAGATGCGCAAGCCGCTGTCCGACCTCGCGTCGTCCATGTATCAGGACCCCTCGCTCGACGGACTCAGCCCGTTCTTCAGGGCGGGGAACGGCACGGAGACGCTCCGGAGGATCGCCGACCTCGACCACATCGTCGCGGGGCGCAACAACGTGCTCGGCGACGCGGTGAAGCTCTTGGAACGGCAGCAGCGGCTCGCGCAGGAGGCGCAGGAGCTCCGGGCGGCCAACCTCCTGCAGGAGGCGCAGCTGAGTGCGCAGGTCACCGCGCTGCGCAAACGCTCCAGCACGCTGGTGCGGTCGCTGACCAAGGCGCTGATCAAGCTCGGTGTGAAGATCAGCAGCAAGGGGGCGGGCGGCTGCGACCCGACCAGGATCGGTCAGGCGGAGCAGTACCCGAACGGCCTGCTGCCCCAGACCATCCTGTGCCCCCTGCCACAGGCCGGAGAGGAGCTGCGGGCGGACGCGGCGATCGCCTTCGCCGATCTCAACATCGCCTACAAGAAGCGCTTCGGCACCTCGATGTGCATCTCCGACAGCTATCGCAACCTGGGCGAGCAGCAGTCCATCTACTATCGGCGGCCCGGTTTCGCCGCCACTCCGGGCAAGAGCAACCACGGGCTTGGGCTCGCGGTCGACTTGTGCGGCGGGGTGCAGAACTTCCGCTCCGTCCAGTTCAACTGGCTGGAGGCCAACAGCAAGCGGTATGGCTGGATACACCCCGACTGGTCGTATCACAGCCCCTTCGAGCCCTGGCACTGGGAGTACGACCCCCAGCTCGGCGCGCAGCTCTGACGAGCACGGCTCCGAGCGGGGGACCGCTCGCGTCAGTTCGCGTCGAGGCGGACGGCCTGGCCGATGTAGTCGCGCAGCGCGTCCTCGTTCATCCCGTCCAGCGTCTTGATCTTGATGTGGCGGGTCTTCTTGCCCACTCCGTCCAGAAGCCCGTGGGGGTCGGACATCTCCGCGCCCCGCTCGAAGGCGAAGGTGAGATGGGTCTTGCTCTGGCTGATGACGGCGAGGATCCTGTTGCCCCGCCACGCGGGCGAGCCGTACGTGAGGCACTCGACGGCCTCGGGGGCCTCTTCGGCCACCAGGGTGCGCAGGGCTGCGACGATCTCGCGGTATTTCGGGTCGAGCTTCGTCTCGATGTAAGTGTCGATCTCGCTGCCGGCCATGGTCGCGATCCCTCCGCTGTCTGTTCCTCTGAGGTGGCTGTCCCTGTGCTGGGCACCACGGTCCGACAAAGAGCAGCGACAGTCAATGATCTTGACTGAATCGCGAACCCGATCCGGCCGACCACCGGGCCAAGCTCATCGTCCCCACCGGGCGCGGCAGCGATGAGATCGGCAAAGCCGCGGGCTTGCCGGCAGGGCGCCGCCGAGGTCCCGCTCGGCCACATGTGCGCCGAGGGCCGCCCGGGCACAGCCCGTCATTGCGGGTGGATGGTCATCGACAGCCTGCCCTGCGCCTGGGCCTGGGCGAGCTGGGCCGCCTGCTCCGAGGTCGTGGCCAGCACCAGCAGCGCGCCGCCGTCCGTACGGACGGGCGGCCGGGCGATCACCCGCACCTCCTGGGCGACGGTCCGGGCCTGGAAAGGCCCGTCCTCGAAGGCCGCCAGGACGTCGATCACGTCTCCCGGCGACAGCAGGCGGGCGGCGTCGGGATCGGCCATCCTGACCGGCGTCGCGACCAAACCCGGACCCACTGCCGACGCCTCTGACACCGTAGGCGGGCCACCGCCAACCGGGTTGCCGGACGCCTGCCCGGTCAGGGTCCGACGGAACAGGCCCGGGCCGAGCAGCCGCGCGTCGGTGAGGAGCTCGCCCCGGCGCAGCGGGCCGGCGAGCACGCGGCCCGAGACCGGGGTGCCCGGCGCGTACGCCCCGGCGGGCACAGCGTCGGGCGGGAGCCGTACGACCACGACGTCGGCGGCGGCCAGCCGGCCTCCGGGAAGGTCGCGGGCGGCGGCGAGGACCTCCACCCCGTCAGGGGTGCGGACGGCCAGCAGCACGCAGGCCACCGCGAGACCGGAGAGGACGGCGGCGACCGGACGGCGGCGGCGCGCCCTCAGCCGCTTCAGATCACGCATGATCACCTCGCACGCCTCTCGCCCCGTGCCTCATGGCGGAGACCGGTGGCATCGTGGACGCTCCACGCCAGACGGCCCCCATGCTCCCGGCGATTCTGTCGCCGGTTCTGTCGCCGGTTCTGCGGCCGGACAGGGCCGTACGGCATGGCACGCATCGGCGTCAGGGAAGCTCGATCGGCAGCTTGATCCCGTCGAGGGCGTTGCCGCAGGGACAGGAGCGCTCCTCCGGAAGGACCTCGACGACCTGCGCGACCAGACTGCGCATCCGCTCGACATTGGCGGCGAAGAAGGCCAGGACCTCCTCGTGGGTGACCCCCTCACCGGCCTCCACGCCGGCGTCGTGGTCGGTCACGAGGGCGAGGGTCGTGTAGCAGAGGGCGAGCTCGCGGGCGAGCACGGCCTCGGGGTGGCCGGTCATGCCGATGATGGACCAGCCCGCCCCCGCGAACCACTTCGACTCGGCCCGGGTGGAGAACCGGGGCCCCTGGACCACGACCAGGGTGCCGCCGTCGACCGTGTCCCAGCTCGTCTCGCGGGCCGTGGCCACGGCGGCCGCCCGGCCGGAAGGGCAGTAGGGGTCGGAGAACGACACGTGGACCGCCCCGCCCGCGTCGTAATAGGTCTGCTCACGGCCCTGCGTGCGGTCCACGAGCTGGTCGGGGATCACGAGGGCGCCCGGGCCGATCTCCGGGCGCAGGGACCCGACCGCGCTGGGCGCGAGCACCTGGCGGACGCCGAGGGACCGCAGGGCCCACATGTTCGCCCGATAGGGGATGCGGTGGGGAGGGAAGGTGTGGCCGCGGCCGTGCCGGGGGACGAACGCGACGGTTCGCTCGCCGATGCGGCCCACGGTGATCGTGTCACTCGGCGGGCCGTACGGCGTCGTTATGTCGATCTCTTCGGCGTCCTCAAGCAGGGAGTAGAACCCCGAGCCGCCGATGACCCCGATGTCTGCGCGATTGACCATGGGCCGACACTAGCGAACGGCGCCGCACGCCCGGCGCGTGCCGTCGACCCCTGTGGATAACCTCAGGCGGCGGCGGTCGAGCCGGACGACGACGTGCTCGACGAGGAGGCGCTCGACGAAGACGAAGACGAAGACGAGCTCGTGGAGGCCGCGGGCTCCTTCTTGCTCGAGTCGCCGGACGACTTCGAGGACGACGTCGTCGTGGTGGACGTGGTCGTGGACGAGCTCGACGAACGGCTGTCGGTCCGATAGAACCCGGAGCCCTTGAACACGATGCCAACCGCGGAGAAGACCTTGCGCAGCTTGCCCTGGCAGGCTGGGCACTCCGTGAGCGGGTCGTCAGAGAACTTCTGGACGGCCTCCAGCTGCTCACCGCAAGCGGTACAGGCGTACTGGTAGGTAGGCACTCGCTCCTCCTGAGACTGGCACTCGACCGGGTCGATTGCTAATGGTAAGCAGTCAACAAGCCCAAACGCCACTCCAGCCCGGTTTATTGCCCCGTGCTGTCCCATTCGCTCCGAGCGACCTCCGCCCCGCGCCGGGAGCGATCCGGGCGACGGCGGTCAGCCGCCGCGTTCGCCGTACCAGCCGGCCAGCTTGCCGCGGCGGCTGACGGCACGCAGGCGGCGTTCGACCGTCTCGCGCTGGGCGGCAGTGGTGACCACGAGGAGCTGGTCGCCCGCCAGCAGCCGGGTCGTCGGCGTGGGCACGAACGACTGCCCGTTCCGTACGACGAGGGTGACCATGGCGTCCGGCGGCAGCCGGAGCTCGAAGATCTCCACACCGTGCATGCGCGAGCCGGGCGGGATGCGGACCTGCAGCAGCTCCGCGTTCAGCTCTTCCAGCGGCGCGGCCTCCACGTCGAGGTCGCGGGCCTCGCCCTCCGCGGCCAGGCCGAGCAGCCTGGCGAGGTACGGCAGCGTGGGCCCCTGGAGGATCGTGAACACGATGACGATGATGAAGACGTCGTTGAACAGGCCCTTCGCCCCCGGCATGCCGGCGGCCCAGGGGATCGCGGCCAGCACGATGGGCACCGCCCCGCGCAGCCCGGCCCACGAGAGGAACACCTGCTCGCGCCACGACAGCGCACCGAGGCGCAGAAGCCGGGCGATCGCCGCGGACACCACCACGGACGCCGGCCGGGCGACCAGGACCAGCAGCAGGCCCGACACCACGGCGGGGACGAGCACGCCCGGCAGTTCGCGCGGGTCCGCGAGCATGCCGAGCATGACGAACAGCCCGATCTGGGCGAGCCAGGCGGCGCCCTCGGCGAAGCCGCGCGTGGCGGCGCGGTGGGGGAGCCTGGCATTGCCCAGGATCAGCGTGGTCAGGTAGACCGCGAGGAACCCGCTGCCGTGCAGCAGGGTCGCCCCGCTGTAGGTGACGAACGCCAGCGCCAGCACCGCGATCGGGTAGAGACCGGAGGCGGGCAGCGCGACCCGGCGCAGCGCGTACACCCCCGCGGGGCCCACGGCAAGGCCGACGGCCGCGCCGATGGCCAGTTCGACGGTGGTGTCCAGCAGGATGTGCGGCAGCGAGAGCTCGAACGTCGAGCCCGCGCTCAGCATGATCACGAGGATGACGGTCGGGGCGTCGTTGAAGCCCGACTCGGCCTCCAGGATCCCGGCGAGCCGGGGCGGCAGCGGCAGCCGTCTCAGCACGGAGAACACGGCCGCCGCGTCGGTCGACGCCAGGAACGCGCCGAGCAGCAGGGCCATCCGCCACTCCATGCCGAGCAGGAAGGCGACGCCCGCCGCGAGCACGACGACGCTGACCGCGATTCCGACCGTGGCGAGCACGAGCGCTATCGGCACGGCCTCGCGTACGTGTTTCCAGTTGGTGGTGAGACCACCCTCGGCGAGGATCACGGCGAGCGCGACCATGCCGAGTTGCTGGGCCGTCTGGGCGTTGTCGAAGTTGATGCCGATGGGGCCGCCCTCGCCGAGCAGCAGCCCGAGGCCGAGATAGAGGAGCAGCGAGGGAAGGCCGGTGCGATGCGCGATCCGTACGGACGCGATAGCCGCGATGACGACGACGGCGGACAGGAGCAGCCAGACGTTCAGACCGATCCGCTCCTTTCGCCGTCTCTTATGTCAATCTTGTCATATCTGTACCAAGCGGGCGATTCCGCTTGGAAGGGCGGCAAAGCGTACGCGCTGGTCATGCGGCTCGGCGGGAACCCCCTCCAGCAACTCGCCCTCGTGCAGGAGCGCCACCGTTGGCACATTCGGCCCGACGCGCGCGAGCGCCCGGTCGTAGAACCCGCCGCCGCGGCCGAGCCGTACGCCGGTCACCCGGTCGACGGCGAGGGCCGGCGCGATCACCAGCCCGGCGGTGCGGATGGCGTCGACGCCGCGCCGGACGTCCACCGGCTCCATGATTCCGTTCGGGCCGGGCGCCAGCGAGTCGGGCCCGTCGTACACCGCCCAGTCGAGGTCGCCGTCCGGGCGCTGCACCGGCAGCATCACCGTGGCGCCGTGCTTCCACAGAGCCAGGATCAGCCCCTGCGTGGAGGGCTCGGTGCCGGTCGACCAGTAGCAGGCCACCAGCCCGGCCATCTGCACCCACGGCTGGTCGAGGAGTAACTCCCTGATGGCCGCCGACGACTCGCGCAACGTCCCGGGATCGAGCTCCGCACGGCCGCGCAGGATACGCCGACGCAGGTTCATCTTGTCCAAAGACTGCTCCGTTAGTGTCTACTCATGGCTGACTTCGATCCCGTGACCAAAGCCGTCGTGCCCGCCGCGGGTCTCGGCACCCGCTTCCTTCCCGCCACGAAGGCGACCCCCAAGGAGATGCTGCCCATCGTCGACAAGCCGGCCATCCAGTACGTGGTGGAGGAGGCCGTCTCCGCCGGACTGCTGGACGTCCTCATGGTGACCGGCCGCAACAAGCGTTCGATCGAAGACCACTTCGACGTAGCGTACGAGCTTGAGGACGCTCTTCGCGCGAAGGGCGACGAAGAGCGGCTCAACCAGGTCAAGGAGCCCGTCGACCTCGCCACCATGCACTACGTGCGGCAGGGGGAGCCGAAGGGTCTCGGCCACGCCGTCCTGTGCGCCAAGCAGCACGTCGGCCACGAGCCGTTCGCCTGCCTGCTCGGCGACGACATCATCGACCCCCGCGACCCGCTGCTCAGGCGCATGATCGAGGTGCGCGCGACCTACGGCGGCAGCGTCGTCGCGCTGATGGAGGTGCCGCGCGAGCACGTCTCCCTGTACGGCGCCGCCGCCATCGAGCCGACCGACGACGACGACGTCGTCCGCGTCACGGACCTCGTGGAGAAGCCCCCGGCCGACGAGGCGCCCTCCAACTGGGCCGTCATCGGCCGTTATGTGATCGACCCCGCCGTGTTCGACGTGCTGGAGCGCACCCCGCCGGGACGCGGCGGCGAGATCCAGCTCACCGACGCCCTGCGCACCCTGGCAGCGATGGGCCCGGAGGAGGGCGGTCCGGTGCACGGCGTGTTGTTCCGCGGCCGTCGCTACGACACCGGCAACAAGCTGGAGTATCTGCAGACCGTGGTGCAGTTCGCCGCGAACCGGGACGACCTCGCCCCCGAGTTCCTGCCCTGGCTGCGGGAGTTCCTCGACAAGTCCGGACAGTGAGCCGATGAAACCCGTCGACCGCCATCTCGCCGACATCCTCGCGACGGTGCGACCGCTCGCACCGCTGGAGGTCGAGATCGAGGCCGCCCTCGGCGCCGTGCTGGCCGAGGACGTCGCCTCGCCCGTCCCGCTGCCGCCGTTCGACAACTCGGCCATGGACGGCTACGCCGTACGGGCCGAGGACGTCGCCGCCGCGCCCGTCATGCTGCCCGTGATCGGGGACGTCGCGGCGGGGGACGGCGGGCTCAACGCCCTCGGCCCCGGCCTGGTCACCCGCATCATGACCGGGGCGCCCGTGCCCACCGGCGCCGACGCCGTCGTTCCCGTGGAGTGGACCGACGGCGGCACCGCCCGCGTACGGATCGACAGGCCGGCCCAGCCCGGCAACGCGATCAGGCGGGCGGGCGAGGACGTGCGGGCGGGCGACGTGGTGCTCCGCGAGGGCGTCAGGATCGGGCCCGCCCAGATCGGGATACTCGCCGGGGTGGGCCGCCGCCGGGTGCTGGTGCGGCCCCGGCCGAGGGTGGTCGTGCTGTCCACGGGTGCCGAGCTCAGCGAGCCCGGCACCCCGCTGGGCGCGGGCCGCATCTGGGAGTCCAACAGCTTCATGCTCGCCGCCGCCGTACGCGAGGCGGGGGCGCAGGGGTTCCGGGCCGGTTCGGTGACCGACGACCCCAAGGAGTTCATGGACACGCTGGACGCCCAGCTCGTGCGGGCCGACGCCGTGATCACGAGCGGCGGCGTCTCGATGGGGGCGTACGAGCCGGTCAAGGAGGCGCTGTCGCCGCTGGGCACGGTGACCTTCGAGAAGGTCGCCATGCAGCCGGGCATGCCGCAGGGCTTCGGCGTCGTGGGGCCCGACCGCGTGCCGATCTTCACGCTGCCCGGCAACCCGGTCTCGTCGTTCGTGTCGTTCGTGCTCTTCGTCAAGCCGGCCCTGCGGGCGATGCAGGGCCTTCCGGCCGGGCCGCCCGCGACCGTGCGCGCGACCGTCACCGCGCCGGTGCGGTCCCCGGCCGGCAAGCGGTCGTACCTGCGAGCCGTGCTGACGGGCGAGAGCGTCGCACCGGTGACCCGGCAGGGCTCGCACCAGCTCGCGGCGCTGGCCGGGGCGAACGCGCTGATCGTGGTGCCGGAGGACGAGACCTCGCTGCCCGAGGGCGCCGAGGTGGAGGTGATACCGCTATGAAGCTGACTCACGTGGACGAGTCGGGCGCCGCTCGGATGGTGGACGTCTCCGAGAAGGACGTGAGCGCGCGCACCTCCGTCGCGACCGGGCGCGTGCTGCTGTCGCCCGAGGCGGTGGCCGTGCTCCGCGCCGGAGACGTGCCCAAGGGCGACGCGCTCGGCGTGGCGCGGATCGCCGGGATCATGGGCGCCAAGCGCACCCCCGACCTCGTGCCGCTGTGCCACCCGATCGCCCTGACCGGCGTGAAGGTCGACCTGGCCGTCGTGGACGAGGGGGTGGAGATCACCGCCCGGGTCCGTACGGCCGACAGGACAGGCGTCGAGATGGAGGCGCTCACGGCCGTCACCGTCGCGGCGCTCGCGCTGGTGGACATGGTCAAGGCGGTGGACCCGGCGGCCGTGATCAGCGACGTCCGGGTCGAGGAGAAGACGGGCGGCAAGACGGGCCACTGGACCCGGCCCGGACAGGAGTAAGGCGTGCGCGCTTTGGTGGTGACGGTGTCCAACAGGGCGTCCGCGGGCGTCTACGAGGACCGCTCCGGGCCGCTGCTGGCCGGCCTGCTCAAGGAGGCGGGCTGTGATCAGGTGGACGGGCCCCGGGTGGTCCCCGATGGCGACGCCGTGGAGGCCGCGCTGCGCGAGGGCGTCGCCGCGGGCTACGACGTGATCGTCACCACGGGCGGCACCGGGGTGACGCCCCTCGACCTCACCCCGGAGATGACCCGCCGGGT
Source organism: Microbispora hainanensis (assembly GCF_006874475.1). Lineage (GTDB taxonomy): Bacteria > Actinomycetota > Actinomycetes > Streptosporangiales > Streptosporangiaceae > Microbispora > Microbispora hainanensis. Next base: position 28,777 of record NZ_VIRM01000066.1, on the reverse strand, counting down.
GCTCGACCGGGAGATTCCGGGCATCGCCGAGGCCATCCGGCAGGTGAACCGGGAGAAGGTGCCGACGTCGATCCTGTCCCGGGGTCTCGCCGGGCAGGCCGGGAAGACGCTGGTGGTGAACCTGCCCGGCTCCTCCGGAGGCGTACGGGACGGCATGGCGGTGCTGACTCCGATCCTGGCCCATGTCGTGGACCAGATCCACGGCGGCGACCATGCCCGCTGAGGAGCCGGCCGAGACCGCGGCGCGTCCCGCGTGGCGCGTTGACCGTGTTCCGGTGGATGATTGACGAATGGATCGACTTCGCGGCTGGCCGGCATCCATGGCCGAGGGGCCCGTCGGGCTGCGGCCGCTGCGCCTGCGTGACGTCCGTGACTGGCGCGACACCCGGCTGCGCAACGCCGAATGGCTCCGCCCGTGGGAGCCGAGCAACCCCGAGACCCCGCTGTTCCGCACCGGTCTCGGGCCGTACGTCTCGATGGTCGGCACGCTGCGCCGCGAGGCCCGCCAGGGCATGGCGATGCCCTGGGTGGTCACGTACGAGGGGCGGTTCGCCGGGCAGCTCACCGTCGGGGCGATCGTGTGGGGCTCTGCCCGCTCCGCCCAGGTGGGTTACTGGGTCGACGGCGCGCTCGCCGGGCGGGGCATCATCCCGACCGCGCTCGCCATGGCGGTGGACCACTGCTTCTTCACCACCGGTTTACACCGCCTCGAGGCCAACATCCGGCCGGAGAACCAGGCCAGCCGCAGGGTCGTGGAGAAGCTCGGGTTCCGCGAGGAGGGCATCCGCCGGCGTCAGCTGCACATCGACGGCGCGTGGCGCGACCACATCTGCTACGCGCTGACCGTGGAGGACGTGCCGCGCGGGCTGCTCGTCCAGTGGCGCCGCACCATGAACTCGGCCTCCCGCCGCAGCGAGTCCAGCCCGGGTTAGGAGCCGGTGCACGGCCGGCTGCAATCGAAGGACAAGCCGATCACTAGCGGGCGCTGTGATGCTCGGTGGCACTCGACCGAAACCGTGTCACTGGAGGCATCGCCATGAGGAAGCGGATCCCGTCCCTCCCGCCGCTCGCCCACCGGTAGCGGGTCCGCACGCGTCGGCCTGTGGGAATCACGCGTTCGCACGGGATCGAATTACATGAAGAGCTTTGACGATCTCGCGACACACCGGACTGAATGCTCGTCATTCAGTGACACACAGTCCTACGGTGCGTGACGTGAACACCTCTCCGCCGATACAGGGCCACGGATGTGTTCACCATGCCCTCAGGCGCCCCCGTACGGCCGTCCGGGGGTGGCCGCATGGGTAGCGCCCTGCTCTACCTGGCCATCGTCGTCATGTGGCTCAGCGTCCTGCTGCCCATGTGGCTGCGCCGCGACCGGCACACGGACGACGAGCTGTTCGAGGAGCAGGCGGAGGGGAACACGCTGTCCGAGCGGCCCGCCGCCGACTGCGCCGAGGCGCCGGAGGTCTCGGCGACCGGCTCGGACGACGCCTCCGACGCCTCCGACGCCTCCGACGGGGATGCGGACGGGGGCGACGCCGACACGGTCGTCACCCCGCCGGCCGCGTCCGCGGACTCCGCCGATCTCGCCGCGTCTTCCGTCCCGGGCACCGAGGGCGTCACGGCGGACCAGGTCGCGGCGGAGCGGCATGCGCGCGCCCGCCGTGTCGCCGCCCACCGCCGCGCCCGGATCCTCGCCCGGCGCCGGCGGCGGCTCCTGTGGAGCATCCTGCTCGTGCTGGCCTCCGTGGTCACCGCGGCCGTACGCGTGATGCCCTGGTGGGCCGTCGCGCCCTCGGGGGTGCTCCTGCTCGGCTACCTCGCCGTGCTGCGCGTGGCCGTACGCGCGGACAGGGAGCAGCGGGAGAGGGCCGCCCGGATGCGGGCCGAGCACCTGCGCCGTCTGCGGGAGCGCCGCCACGCCCTGGCCGAGGCGGCCCGCGAGGCGGAGATCATCAAGTTCGAGGCGCGCAGGCGCGTCCAGGTCTTCGACCAGTACGCCGACGGACGCCGCGCGGCCGGGGACTGATTCGGTGGCGCGAACACCCCGCAGAGTTTGCTAATCTAGTCGAGGTCGTTGGGGCTATAGCGCAGTCCGGTAGCGCACTTCGTTCGCATCGAAGGGGTCTGGGGTTCAAATCCCCATAGCTCCACCACGACAGAGGCCGGTTCCGCCCAGCGGGACCGGCCTCTTTGATCTTCTGAGTGACTAACTGAGTGACTACGGCTTGAAGAGGTCGTCCATCGCCCCGGCCCCCTCCAGGAGCACGGGCCGGAGCTGGAAGCGGTAGACCATCTCAGTGACCTTCGTGCTGCTGTGACCCACCAGGCGCGAGATGTTCTCGATCGGCACCCCACTGGCCGACAGCAGCGAGACGAAGCTGTGCCGCATCTCCCGGGGCGTCCACTCCTTCTCATTCAGTCCCGCCTTCTTGATGACCTTTCGGAAGGCGCGCCGGACGTTATGGGAGTCGAGGGGCGTCCCGACCGCGGAGGCGAAGACGAGGTCATGATCCTGCCACCGGGCGCCGGCGGCTTTTCAGGCAACGGCCTGCCGCTCACGGTGAGCTTTCACCGCGTCCGCACAGCGCATGTCCGCCCATGGTCGTTTCCGGCCACTGTCCTTGGTGCTCACCCCGGGCAGCATGGCGATACGTAGCGCGCAGTTCCAGGCGGTGCTGGAGAAGATTTCGGTGCCCCGAATCGGGTCCGGCCGCCCTCGCCGCCGGCCGGATAGCGTCAGCGTGGACAAGGCCTACAGTTCACGCGCGAACCGCTTGTACCTGCGGCGGCGTAAGATCCTGCGCAGCATTCCCTAGCCTCGGGACCAGCGGGACAATCGCCGAGGGCGCGGCTCGGCCGACGGACTCCCGACCGGGTTCGACAAAGAGCGCTACAAGAAGCGCAACGTCGTCGAGCGGGCGATCAACCGGCTGAAGAACTTCCGGGCGGTGGCCACCCGCTACGACAAGCGCGCATACGTTTATCGCGGCACCGTGACCGTGGCAGCCCTGGTGATCCGGCTCCGCACGGATCTAACAAAGAGAACCTAACCCAAACCCTCGAAAAAACAGGCCCCCTGAATTGGCACTGGTAATAGCCGACGACGCGCCTTACATTGCTGTTACGTTCAGAGCAATCTGTTCGAGAAATCTTCCATGCCGCCCGCGACCATTGGAGGGGTGGTGGCGTACACCATCGAACTGTTGATCTTTGATCTGGGCAATCTTTATGGCGCGGGCTTTCCGGCGTTCACTGGGGTGCTGACCGAGGTGCAGCCGGTCATCGCGACGCTGGTCGCCACCTCGACGCCTGCGTCGCCGACGACGTTGTCGTATCCATCAGCGTCGGACCCGCCGGGGGCGCTGAGCCTCCTTCATGTCACCGATCCAGCCGGGCCCGGAGACTTCTTCCGCTCGGGCCCGATCGCTGCGTGGCCGCCCGGCCCGGCCCTGCTCCAAGTTGGCACTGGCCGCGTGCCGATCACGTTCGAAACCATGAGGATGGCGGTCACCCTTCCGATCACCATCAACCTCCCCTGGTACGTGGCGGCCGCAGTCGGTGCCGCGACCTCAGGAATGTTCATCCCGTTCAAACTGACCATAAATAGGCTGGGGTTAGGCTCATCGCCGACCGTCGGCGCCATCCGCGCGAAATTCTCCGGCGAAATCTGGTACACCACGCTGATCGTGCCCCGCAGGAGTGGCATCAGCGGGACCGTCGATCTAACGCTCACCCCCTCAGGCGATGCCCTGACGCCGGCCACATTCGTCAACGTTACGGCCAGCAACCTGTCACTTTCGCCCGACTTCATTACACCGCTGTCGACGGCCGCGCTCGCTGCGCTCGCGCCGGTTTTCTCCGGCATGCTGTCGGGCCCGCTGACCACACGGATCAACTCGGCGATCAGCAGCCTGGCGGCGGGGGTGCGCATGAGCGTCCCACTGACGCCGTCCGGCCAGGCGCTGTTTTCGCCCGCCGCCACGATCAGCGTCCGGCGCATCGTCGTTGTGCCCAGTGGGCTGGTGGTCGACGCTGTTCTGGGTGAGCTAACCGCCACGCCGGCCAGCCCGCCTGATCCCGCACCCGAGCCGGAGCCTGAGGCGAAGCCGCAGTTGTTGGTGAGGATCGAGCCGCAGCCGGAGGAAGAGGTAACGCAGACCTACATGGTGAGCGTCCGCAAGGCCGCCGACGGGTCGCCTGTAGAAGACGCCAAGGTAACCATCACCACGTTCACCCCGGTGGTCGGCAACGCCGTGACGGCGTCCGCGCTCACGGACGCGCAAGGCCTGGCGGCGTTCGAGGTCACGCTGCGCTCGCGGTTCCGCCCAAGCAGTAACCCGACGCACACGGGCGAGTTGCAGCGCACGCCGCCGGCGCTGCTCGTCACCAAGCAGAGCTTCGAGGACTTCTTCCTGGAACTGTGATCCGTCGGCAACCTGTTGTTGCGGGATCAGGCGAGTCAGGGGTTAGATCTCGCCGTTCACCGCCCAAGCCGTGGGCATGATGGAGCCGAGGAGCCCGGAATAAACGGCCGCGCCGGTCACGATACGTGTGGTTCGGGCGGGATGTTCTCGATCCGCAGGTCGGAGAAGACCAGGGTGAGGTCGTGAACGTTGGTCTGGATCCGCACCTCATGGAAGTCGATGCCGACGGCTGCGGCCCAGTCCCGGGCGGTCGACGAGTCGGCGACGAGCTCGGCCCCGGGGTAGAGCGTCTGTGAGTTGACTCCCCAGACGTATCCGTCGAGGGTAACTCCGGTCTCGTAGATGGTGAGCCGGTCATCGAGGGACTCGTGCCAGGTGTGGGACGGCACGGTTGTGACGCAGTTGGCCTGCACGCAGTAGCGGAACTGGTAACGCAGCGTCGGTGGCATGAGCTCGGTTCCGGGGCCGGCCATCGGGAGGATCACGAGCTCGTAGTCGCGTGCGTAGTTCACGAATCCGTGATGGAGCAGGGCTTGGTCGAAGAGCTGGTCCAGCGCCTCCTGCAGCTTCAGCGGATCCATGAGGCACAGTTGTACCGCTGATGACGGCAGGGCGTGGATACACGTTGCCTTACGGATGCAAGCCGCCACCCGCGCCTCTGTCGCACATGTCCTAATGCGGAGGGGCGTTCCACACGTTGGCGGCTTCGGCGGCCACGCGGATGCCTTCGGCCTTGCCGGCCGTGGCCGCGGGTGCACGACGGGACGGGTCGAGCATGCCGCCCAGCCCCTTCCCCGTGATCTCACGCCAGCGAGCGGGTCCTGCGGTGATGAGAACGGCGCGGGTTCCCGCCCCCAGTTGGGCGATCTGCTCCTCCACGCCGGTCAGGGGGCCACCGCCGCGGGTGAGCGGGGCGATCACGATGACGCGGTCGTGACCCGCTGCCAGGTCGACGTTGCCGGGGGATCGCATCCCACCGTCGATGTACGTGCGCCCGCCGATCGACGCCGGAGGCCGGATGCCCGGCGCGGCTGTGCCGGCTGCGACCGCGTGCACCAGGTCGACCCCGCTTTCGGCGTCGAAGATGGCCGGTTCCCCCGAGTCGGCGTCCACGGCGGGGACCAGAAAGCGCGTTTTCGGCCAGTCGCGGACCTCTCCGAGCCGGCGCCCGATCTCCGCAAGGCGCTCCTCTTCGGGCGCCGTAACCGCAGTTCGCGCAATACGCCCCATTCGTATGCCGAATTCCTGGGGGCTCTTTGACCTCTTGAGCGACCAAATCAGTCGCATTACCCCCATGGCCGTCGGTTTCACGAGGCGCTCGCCATTTGCTGGCGCGAGTTGTGCCTCCATCAGCTGCTCGGGATGGAGGCCCGCGGCGATCTGGGCTCCCACCACGGCGCCGGCGGAGGTGCCGACGACGAGGTCGGCGTCGCGTACGTCGATGCCCTGCTCGGCCAAGCCGGCGAGGACACCTGCCTCCCAGGCGATCCCGGTCGGCCCGCCGCCGCCGAGAACCAGCGCTCTCCCGCCCATCGGCCTCTCCCTGCTTGTCGAATCACGGCGACATGGTTGAGATGAGGGAAACTGAGTACACTGTACTCGTTTTTGTGAGCCTGTTCACCTCCGGGATGACGCACCACATCGGGCCGGGCGAGTCGCGGCGCGGGGGCCCGCACAGGTGCACACGCGGACGAGAGGCGGGGAATTCTTGGTGTTCCCCCGGAGACGTGGATGGGCCGTGGCGGCCTACCAGTAAAGGACAGTCATCTCTTTTCCGGTTCTTTCCACCTCATATGGTCCACTGGCCAGAAGGGGGGAGGATGCGCCTGCACGACCGCTTCTCCATCACGTTTCGCATCACCCTGTTCACCGGGCTGATGGCGACTTTCCTGTGCGCGCTGCTGGCCGTGTCCATAATGACGGGCGTCCATCATTGGGCCAGCGACGACGTCGAGAGGGAGATCTCGGCGGCGGGCGGCCGCGTGGCCGTCCAGATCGAGCGGGGGGAGTTGACCTATCCGCTCGACGTGTACAAGAGCCGCGATCTCCAGGTGGTCGACCCGTCCGGCCGGGTGGTCGCCGCGACCGCGAACATGCGGGGTAAGCCGAGGATGGCGACCTTCATTCCGCCGGACACCAGGAACAGCGCCACCCGTATCGTTTGCGGCGACGACTTCGCGGTCCCCGGATGCAACGTCGTCGTGGCGCAGTGGGCGCACCGCCCGGGCCAGAGATGGCTGGTCTACAGCGCGGCCCCGCAGGTGCCGCCGTGGGTCGATCCCTGGCTGGCCGCGCTGGTGGGACTGAGCGCGGCGGCGCTGGCCGGGGCCATCACCTATCTGGGCTACCGGGACGTGCGGGCATCGCTCAGGCCGGTCGACGCCATCCGCGGGGAACTGGACGAGATCAACGAGACCTGCCCCAGCCGCCGGGTGCCGATGCCGTCCGCGCAGGACGAGATCCGGGCGATGGCCGAGAGCGTCAACCGTACGCTGAGCCGGCTGGACAGCGCGCTGCAGCAGGTGCAGAGCGCGCTGCAACACCAGCGCCAGTTCGTCTCCAACGCCTCCCACGATCTGCGCACCCCGATAGCGGCCATGCGTGCCGAGGTGGAGGACGGCCTCCTCGCGCCGGAGGAGACCAGCGTGCCCCAACTGGGCGAGGCCATCCTGCCCAGCCTCGAGCGGCTGGAGGCGATCGTGCACGACCTGCTGACCATCGAGCGGCTGGACCACGGTGTCTACGGCGAACAGGCCACGATCGATCTGGCCGTGCTCGTGGCCGCGGAGCTGCGGGGCCGCGCCCAGAAGACCAAGCGATACGAATGCGCCCTCAAACCCGGCGTCATCGTGGCCGGCGACAGGGTGCGTCTCGCCCGATTGCTGACCAGCCTCTTCGACAACGCCGAACGGCATGCCAGGTCGACGGTCAGCGTGTCCGTACGGCACGAGCCCGGCGAGGGGCGCGGCACCGCGGTGCTGGAGGTCGGTGACGACGGGCCGGGCATCGACCGGGACAAACGCGAGATGGTGTTCGACCGGTTCACCAGGCTGGACGCGGCGCGCAGCAGGAACGCCGGGGGCGCGGGGCTGGGGCTGTCGATCGCCCGGCAGATCGCGGAGGCCCACGGGGGCAGCCTGAGAATCGAGGACAGCTCTGTCGGCGCTCGCTTCGTCATGCGCCTCCCGGCGGTGTGCGACCCGGCGACGGCGGCTCCGGCCGACGGCGGCGTCCCCAGTGAGAACGACTCTCGCGGGCCGTGCTGAACAATTCATTTGACGGAGTGAGCACTCACTCCGTACGTTGAAGGGCATGACGGACACCACTACCCGCCGGCGTGCGCCGGCCATGAGCACCGAGCAGCGCAGGGCGATGATCGTCGCGGCCGCGCTCCCACTGGTCGCCGAGCGCGGCGCCGCCGTCACCACCAGCCAGATCGCCCGGGCCGCCGGAATCGGCGAGGGCACGGTCTTCCGGGTCTTCGCCGACAAGGACGAGTTGCTCGACGCGTGCGTGACCGAGGCGACGGACCCGGGTCACGTGCTGCGTGAACTGGCCTCGATCTCCCTGGACGACCCGCTCGCCGACCGGCTGGCGCAGGCGGTCGAGGCGCTGCGCGCCCACCTGGAACGCATGGGGGCCGTGATCGGCGCCCTGCACGGCACCGGCCACCGCCCCGAACGTGGTGGCAGGCAGGCCCCGGAAGACAGGCCCGGAGGCGGCGGTGCCTCGCGAGGCAGGGAGGCCTCGATGAGGGCGATCCACGAGGCGATGGTCGAGCTGATCGAACCCGATCGGGCGGCGCTGCGCCTGGAGCCCGAAAAGATCGCCTCCGTCTTCATGGGAATGCTCTTCGTCCGTCCCCAGGCCACCTCCGGAGGCGTGGAGGCGTCCCCCGAGGAGCTCGTGGACATCCTGCTGCACGGCACGCTCAAGACCCCCGGGAGCACGGCATGACCATCACGCTGAACCACACGATCGTCCCCGCCGTCGACAACCGCGAGGCGGCCCGGTTCTTCGCCTCGATCATGGGCCTGACCGAGCTGCCGCCCGCCGGGCGGAACGGCCACTTCGCCCCCGTACGGGTGAACGACACGCTGACCCTGGACTTCATGACCGTGGCGGAGCCCGTCGGCGTGCATCTGGCCTTCGACGTGGATCCCGACACGTTCGACGGGATCCTGGCCCGACTGCGGGAGGCCGGGGTGCCGTACGGCAACGATCCGGTCGACCCCGGCAACGGCCGCATCGATCACCCGCTGTGCCCGCGCGGGCTGTTCTTCGTCGACGCGGCGCGCAACCTCTACGAGGTCATGTCCCCGGCCTGACCGAGGCCGAAGATCTTGGCGGCGTTGTCGTGGCAGACGGCGCGCAGCCACTCGTCCCCCAGGTCCAGGCCGGCCAGGGCCGTCAGCGCGTCCCCGTACGGATAGGGGATGTTGGGGAAGTCGGTGCCGAGCAGGACGCGGTCCTGCAGCTCCAGCAGCAGCGGGACGGCCGTCCGGGGGAAGGGCGCGGTCTCCTCGGTGAAGCCGGTGAAGGCCATCGTCGTGTCCAGCAAGACCGCCGGATGCCGCAGGGCCAGGGCGAGGAACTCGGCATACTCGGGCGTGCCCATGTGGGCGATCACGAGCGGCAGCCGGGGATGCCGGGAGAGCAGCGCCGCGATGGGTTCCGGCCCGGTGTGCGGTCCGGGAGCCGGGCCCGACCCGCAGTGCGTCACCACCGGGATGCCGTGGTCCTCCAGCAGCCCCCAGACGTCGTCGAGCAGCGGGTCGTTCGGGTCGTACGCGCCGACCTGGAGGTGCGCCTTGAACACCCGGGCGCCCCGCTCGATCGTCCGCGCGACGTAGCGCCCGGCGCCGGGCTCGGGGAAGAACGTCGCCGTGTGCAGGCAGCCGGGCACCCGGGCGGCGAAATCGGCGGCCCAGTCGTTCAGCCACTCCGCCATGCCCGGCTTGTGCGGATAGAGCATGGAGGTGAACGCGCGCACGCCGAACGCCCTGAGCCGTTCGACGCGGTCGTCCTCGGCCAGCCGATAGGTGATGGGCCAGGGCCGGCCGACCAGCGGCCCGGCGGAGTCGAAGTAGGCCCACACCTTGGCCAGGACGCGTTCCGGCATGAAGTGGGTGTGGATGTCGATCAGGCCGGGCAGGCCCAGTTCCCGCCAGAACGCGGTCACGCGTCGGATGTCGTCGTCTGCGGCAGATATCTCGTCCGGCATGGCCTCACACGTTATCCGCTCGCCATCAGCTCGACGCGGCGAGGTAGCGCCCGGCCAGCGCACGCAGGTGATCGCGCAGCTCGGGCGGGTCGAGCACGGTGAAGGGCACGTCGAGCGCGGTGAGGAAGGCCGTCAGGTTGTGGAGCGAGTCGCCGCCGGTCTCCAGCACGCAGGCGTCCGCGCCGTCGGCGCGCAGCAGTCCGGCCGCGGCGGTGAGCCGCGCGCCCACGACCTTGGCGGGCACGTGCAGCCGTACGACCGCCCGGTGCCTCCAGGCGGCCGAACCCGCTCCGCGTACGACGTGGGCGGCGGCGTCGCCCTCGGGCGGTTCGCGCGGGGTGAAGCGGGGGCCGTTCGGGACGCGGAGCCGCATCCGGTCGGCGCGGAAGGTCCGCCAGTCGCGGCGGTCGGCGTCCCAGGCCAGCAGATACCAGCGCCGGCCGGTGAAGACGAGCCGGTGCGGCTCGGTCGTGCGGCGTCCCTCGCCGCCTCGGTGGTCGAGGTAGTCGAACCGCAGGGTCTCGTGGTCGCGGACGGCCGCGGCGATCGCGATCAGCGTCTCGGGGTCCACCGTGGGACCGTGACCCGGCACCGCGACCGTCGCGGCGCGCACGGCCTCGATCCGGTGGCGCAGCCGGGACGGCAGCATGCGCTGGAGCTTGGTGAGCGCGCGCAGCGAGGTCTCCTCGATGCCGGTCACGGTGCTGCCCGCGGCGGCCTGCAGGCTGACGACGACCGCGACGACCTCCTCGTCGTCCAGCAGCAGCGGAGGCAGGGAGGACCCCGCGCCCAGCCGATATCCGCCGGCCGTGCCGGTGGTGGAGGGGATCTCGTATCCCAGGTGGCGCAGCCGTTCGACGTCGTTGCGCACGGTCCTCGTGGTCACGCCGAGCCGGTCGGCGAGCTCGGCGCCGGACCACCCGGGCCGGGCCTGGAGCAGCGCCAGCAACCGCAGCAGCCGTACGGAGGTTTCCAGCATGGCCACAGTCTCCCGCGCATTGCGGAACCGTACGTTCCTCAAGCCCGTCTAGCGTTCGCATCGAGGATCCGAGGAAGGGAGCAACCGATGTTGCGCGGACTGACGACCGTGAGCTTCTGGGCCGACGACGTCGAGGAGGCGAAGAAGTGGTACGCCGAGGTGCTCGGCGTGGAGGCGTACTTCGAACGCAGGGCTCCGGACGGGCGGCTCGCCTACGCCGAGTTCCGCTTGGGTGACTATGGGCACGAGCTCGGCTTCATCGATCGGCGCTACGCGCCGCACCCGGCGGCCGAGCCGGCCGGGGCCGTCGTCTACTGGCACGTGGACGACCTCACGGCGGCGCTGCACAGGTTGCTGTCGATGGGCGCGAAACAGCACGAGGCGCCGACGGAGCGCGGCCCCGGATTCGTCACGGCCTCGGTCGCCGACCCGTTCGGCAACATCCTCGGGATCATGCACAACGCCCACTACCTGGAGATCCTCGAAGGCCGCGGATGAAACCGCGGATGAAAGTTGCAGCGCCGTGCCCGGCCCACCAGGCGCGTACGGCCTGCCAGTCCGGCGTACGTTGACCGGCCCCCCTGCGCTGTGGACGATCGCCGTCACCGGGACCGTCGACCGACACGAGGGACGCCGACGATGAGATCGAAGAGGGAGATCAGCGCCTGGCTCACGGCGGTGCTCCTGGCGGCCGCCGCGCTCTTCGCGCCGGTCGCGATAGAGACCGGGGGCGGGAGCCGCGACGGTGACGACGCCGCTGCGGGCGGCCGCGTCGGCGATGCCCTGCAACACCGGCCCGGCCTCCTCGGCGGCGCCGCAGAACACGCCGCCGAGCGCCCCGGGGACGCCCGAGGTCGTCCACGTGTTCCTGACCTCGGTCACCCTGCGCTGGGCGCCCGCCACCGACGAGGACGGCATCGCCTGCTACTACGTCAGGGAAGGCACGACCAACGTGGCGACCTTCCAGCCCGCGGTCACCGAGGGCACCTTCGCCCTGCCGTGGCCGCCCTACGGCGTCCCCTACGAGGACCACGAGCTGCACGTCGTGGCCGTGGACACGAAGGGTGCGGCCGGGCCCGCGTCCGAGAGCGTGACGGTGCGGGTCCACAACGACGTCATCGTCACGACCTCGCCGTCGGTCCCGGCCCAGGGCGCCTGCCGGGTGACCTACCAGGCGTACTCCTGGTCCAGCGGGATGACCGTGAACATCTCGATCACCAACACGGGCGCCCAGCCCGTCAGGGACTGGCGGCTCGCGTTCACCTTCCCGGACACCGGCCAGCGGGTGACCTCGGGCTGGGTGGCCACCTGGTCGCAGACGGGCGCACAGGTGACGGCGGAGGCCCCGGCCTGGGGTAAGAACCTCGCCGCCGGTGCCTCGATCACCATCGGCTTCAACGGCACCCACACGGGAGTCACCCCGAACCCGGCGCAGTTCAGGCTCAACGGCTCCGTCTGCGCCTGACGCCGCTCCGAGGGCCTGCCGCCGTCCCCGCCCGGCGCCTGCCATGAGCGGCGTACGCGGCACCGCTTCGGACGGCCGGGTCGGCCGAGGCCGGTGAAGCGCGTTCAGCCGAGGCCGGCCTATCGGCGGGGGCCCAGCGCGGGGTGGCGTGCGCGGCGGAAGGCCGGGTCGGCCGAGGCGGGTGTACTGCGTTCACGTGAGACAGGTGTTCAGGTGAGGCAGGTGTTCAGGTGAGGCGGGTGTTCAGGTGAGGCGGGTGTTCAGGTGAGGCGTGCGTTCAGCCGAGGCCGGCGTATTGGCGGGGGCGCAGGGCCTGGGCGCGCAGCGCGGCCAGCGCGGCACGCCGTCCGGCGTGCGTGAGCCGCCACGGCGGATCGTCGCCCGCCACCCGCGTCCCGGGCTCGCGGCCCGCGCCCTCGGGCGTCGAACCCGTCGCCAGCGGCCCTGAAGCCGCCGCCGGGCCTTCCTGAGCCGTGACCCGCGGCCCCAAATCCTGGGGGCCCTGAGCACCGGGGCCCAATGTGTCTGTGTCCAGGCCCAGGGCGTCGAGGCGGTGGCGGAGCCGGGAGAGCGGGCCGGTGAGGTCGGCGCCGCCGACCCGGCCGCCGTCCGTGGCGCGCCAGCCCTCGCCGTTGACCACCTCGGTGATCCGGTCGCGCAGGTCGCCGTCCCGCACCACGTCGCCGTCCACGAGGATCATCAGCGCCGACTCGCGGATGGAGACCTCGAAGTCGTGCTCCCCTGGCGCGGGGACGAGTAGCGTGGGCGCCGCCGCATCCCACATGGCGGCGCGGTCGTCCAGCAGGTTCCTGCCCGTGGTCGTGAGCACGAGCCGCCGGCCGCTGCGCCGCAGCGCCCCGAGATCGTGTACGGCGATCTGCCGCAGCTCGGTGAGCGCGGGCACGTCGGCCTCGCCGCGTACGGCACCCGACCTGGTGGGGTTGCCCCAGCCGAACCGTTCGGCCGCCTCGACGGCCACGGCACGCCCGACGTTGAGCCGCTCGGTCAGGCGGACCCCGGTGCGGGCCAGGCCGAGCAGCCAGCGCAACGGCTCCAGGTGGGGCTCGTCCGGAGGCGCGATGGGGGCGTGCAGCCGCACCTCGAAGGGCTGGGCGAGCTCGCGGCGGGCGGTGCCGCGCCCGAGCACCCAGCGGTTCAGCCGCTCGCCGTGGACCCGGTGCAGCCAGCAGTCGCCGCCCAGCTCCGGGCGGGGCGCGGTGAGCCACCGGCGGGTCAGCTCCTCGCGGTCCACCGGGTCGCCGGTGACGATGGCCAGCTCCAGGGCGGCGGCGCACGCGACGTGCGCCCCGAGCTCCTCCGGCCCCATGATCGAGCTCCACGACAGCTCGGCGATGTCCGGGGGCAGCACCCCGGTGGCCTCCAGCTCACGGTGGTAGGCCGCGGCCCCGGCCTCCTCGCCCTCTCTGGCGTAGGTCAGCAGGATGCGTACGGTGGCCGGGGAGTCGCACAGGGCGGCGTAACGCTCCATGCCCGCGAGCCTGAGCAACCGGCCGAGAGCCCTGGCGATGGTCGCCTGGTCGCCCGGCACCTTGATCGGCAGCGTGTACCAGAGGAACTCGCACACGTCGAACTGGCTGATGGTCTCCAGCGCCTCGCCGCCGGCGAGCCACTCGACCGCGACGCGGGCGGGCTCGGCGACGTCCGGCTCGGAGCGCTCCAGCAGGGCGAGGAGCGCGGCGACGTCAGGTGCGGGCATGACCCGAAGTCTGCCGTATCGACCCCATCGTTGACGACGACCGGGCATCACTCGCGACCACCCCCCCTCTGGGTGCACCCTAGGGCGCACAGTACGCGCCCAACGATACGGGGGTGTCAGATCCACGAGTCGAACAGCATCCTCGCGTGCCAGGAGTCGTACGGGATGGACTCGGCGCCGATCACGGGATAGAGCCAGCCGAAGTTGACCAGGGCCAGGAGCACGAACGCCCCGACCACGGCCGTGCCGACGACGCGCCGGTTGGGCCGGGCCGGGTCCTCCTTGCCGATGATCAGCCCGCAGGCCAGCACGAGCGCCAGGATCATGAACGGCACCATCGGCATCGCGTAGAACATGAACATCGTCCGGTTGTCCGCGATGGCGAAGTAGAACCACGGCAGCCATCCGGCGGCGTAGCCGAGCAGCACCGCGCCCGCCCGCCAGTCGCGGGTGGCGACATACCAGGCGATCATGCCGATCAGCGCGATCAGACCGGCGTACCAGATGACCGGCGTCCCGGTGCCGAGGACCGCCCAGGAGCAGGAGTCGGCGCCGCAGTTCTTCGGCGACTCGTAGAAGAACGCCACCGGGCGCAGCAGCAGCGGCCACTGCCACGGCTCGGACTGGTACGGATGGCTCGACTCCAGGCCGGTGTGGAAGGTGAGCACCTGCTTCTGGTAGTCGAACCAGGAGCGGAGCGAGTCGATGACGAAGTAGGCCGGGCCGCTGGAAGTGGCCTGGTCCCAGTTGCGGCCGTAGCCCTTGTCGGTGACGAACCACCCGGTGAACGAGACGATGTAGGTGAGGACCGGGACGGCCGCCATCCACGCCGTGGCGAGCGGCAGGTCGCGGCGGATGACCGTGCCGTACGGCCGGGGCGTGCCGACGGCCCGCCGCGCGCCCGCGTCCCACAGCAGCGTCATGATCGCGAAGGCGGCGATGTAGAAGCCGCCGGTCCACTTGGTGGCCATGGCCAGGCCGAGGCACAGCCCGGCGGCCAGGCGCCAGGGCCGCAGGCCCAGCCGCGGCCCGTCCGCGGGCGACCCCGCCTCGTGCCACTCGGCGAGCCGGCTGCGGGACCAGTCCCGGTCGGCCACGAGGCAGGCGAACCCGGCGAGCACCCAGAACATCAGGAAGATGTCCAGCAGCGCCGTACGCGACAGCACGAAGTGGAGGGCGTCGAGGGACAGCAGCAGGCCGGCCGCGCAGCCGAGCAGCGTCGAGCGGGTCATCCTGCGGGCCGTGCGGGCGAGGATCAGGATGGACAGCGTGCCGAGCAGCGCGGCGGTGAAGCGCCAGCCGAACGGGTTCGCTCCGAAGATCATCTCGCCGAAGCCGATCAGCCACTTGCCGATCGGCGGGTGCACCACGTAGGAGGCGCACTCGCTCACCGAGCCGCACTGCTTGAAGATGTTCTCGTTGCCGGCGAGCAGGAGCTTGTCCGCGCCGTCGACGAACTGCCGTTCGACACCGTATTTGATGGTGGCGAAGGCGTCCTTGGCGTAGTAGGTCTCGTCGAAGACGACGGCGTGCGGCGTGCCCAGGCGGTAGAACCGCAGGAATCCGCCGAAGAGGGCGACCAGGATGGGGCCGAGCCAGCCCCACATGGCGCTGCCGGGCATGGGCGGCACGAGCCGGTCGCGCAGGGAAACCGAGGGAGCGTCGTCCTGTGGTCCCTCTTCCGGCTGCTCGAACGCCTTGTGGGAATAGTCGGTCACGGCCACGCCGACAGATTACTGGTGAGTCCCGGTTGAGGACACGGCTCGCGCGTGGATTGGCGTATCTGGCCGCTCGTCGATGAATGTTTCACGCCCCATAGGGTGGACGCCGTGCTCGTTCTCGCCGCAGCCCCGATCGGCCAGCCCAAAGACGCGTCTCCACGGCTGCGCGAGGTGCTCGCCGCGGCCGACGTGATCGCCGCGGAGGACACCCGCCGGCTGCGGCGGCTCGCGGCCGACCTGGAGATCGCCATCGGTGGCCGCGTGGTGTCCTACTACGACGCCAACGAGAGCGCGCGGGCCGCCGAGTTGCTGGAGGCGCTGCGCGAGGGCCGGACCGTCGTCGTGATCACCGACGCGGGGATGCCGGGCGTCTCCGACCCCGGCTATCGGCTCACCCGCCTCGCGGTCGAGGCCGGCCTGCCCGTGACGGCGCTGCCCGGCCCGTCGGCGGTGACGACCGCCCTCGCCGTCTCCGGCCTGCCGAGCGACCGGTTCTGCTTCGAGGGGTTCCCGCCGCGCAAACCGGGGGAGCGGGCCAGGCGGCTGGCGGCGCTGGCGGCCGAGGAGCGCACGATGGTGTTCTTCGAGGCGCCGCACCGCCTGCACGCGACTCTGGAGGCGATGGCGGAGGCCTTCGGCGCGCAGCGGCCCGCCGCCGTCTGCCGGGAGCTCACCAAGACCTACGAGGAGGTGCGCCGCGGCGGCCTCGGCGAGCTGGCCGAATGGGCCGCGGGCGAGGTCAGGGGCGAGATCACCCTGGTGGTGGCGGGGCGGACCGCCGACGAGGCCGCGCCGGACATCGAGGAACTGGTCGAGGAGGTGGCCAGGCGCGAGGGCGCGGGCGTGCCGCGCAAGCAGGCCATCGCCGAGGTGGCCAAGTCGGCCGGCGTCCCCAAGCGCGACCTCTACAACGCCGTCCACAGCGGCTGACTCGCGAACCACCCGATACCCCGAGAACACCTGACGCCCGCGAGAGCACCCGACGTCCGCGAGAGCACCCGACGTCCGCGAAGACAACCGACGTGCGCGAAGACAGCCGGCGTGCGCGAAGACGGCCGGCGCCCGACCACCTGACCCCGGAAAGCGCCCGCCCCCGTACAGCGCCCGCCCCCACACAGGGGCCGGGCGCCGGAGGCGGGTCAGCGGAGTGAGGAGCCGCGCCGCGAGGACGGGCGCAGTGACGACGGGCGCAGCGACCAGGGGCGCAGTGACCACGAGCGCGGCGACGACGAGCGCAGTGGCAGCGGCCGCAGTGACCAGGGGCGCAGGGGCGACGGCCCCGGCGTGGAGCGGCCCAGCAGGCCGGCGGCGGTGATGCCGGCGGCGAGGCAGGCGAGCGGCACGGCGGGCAGCAGATAGCGGTAGTCGAACTCGGCCGTCGCCGCAGGGGCCAGGATCAGCCCCACCGCTCCCAGCCAGGGCAGCAGCTCGGGCCCGCCGAGGTCGCGCCAGCGCCGCGCCAGGCCGTACAGGCCGAAGAGCAGCACCAGGCCCAGCACGAGGCCCGGCAGCCGTACGACCTTCTGGTAGCCGATCATGATGTCCGACCACGGCGAGACCACGTGCGTCGCGGCCGGACCGTTCTCGTACGCCTCGGCGTCCTTGTCCGTGGTGCTGTGATAGGAGCTCCACTTGGGCAGCTTGCGGGTGTACTCGTTGTCGAACTCGTACTGCAGGAACGTCTTGGCGTCGGGGAACCGCGGACGGCCCCACTGGAAGGCGCGGAAGAAGTCCTTGGCGACAGCGGCCAGATAGTCGCCCGGCTGGGACAGGATCGCCTTCTTCGCGAAGGCGCTCGCGTTCGCGTTGATCTCCGGGGTGAACTTCATGCCCGAGCCGAAGACGTGGAGCTGGTTCTGGTCGTCCCACCACAGGTACGCCTGGGCGGACAGCCCGCGGTCCTTGGGCGGGATGTTGATGCACAGCAGGGCCAGCTCCAGCTCGCGGCGCTCGTCGATGTCCATCTTGTGGCAGTCGGCGAACAACGACGTCCTCATGTAGAGGATGACCCCGTCGCTGTTGGTCATCGCGAACTGGCCGTTCACCGCCTTGAACCAGCCCATGTAGCCCACCACGGGCAGCGCGCACGCGGTGACCATGGCGACGATCGGTTTCCAGCCCGCCCGCTTGATCACCAGGTAGCCCACGACCAGGGCGAGGATGGGCAGGCCGATGCTCCGGGTCAGCGCCGTCAGCGCGAGCAGCAGCCCGACCACGGCGCCGCTGCGCCAGGTCATCCGCTCCCGCCACAGCACGAGCGTCACCACGCCCACGACGAGCAGGATGAACATGGTGTCCGACATGATCAGCTGTTCGAGCTGGATCTGGTAGGCGTCGAACATCACGGGGACGGCGGCCAGCGTCGCCCCCCAACCTGGCATCCCAAATTTTCTGGTCAGCAGCGCATAGATAAGGAACGCCGCCGCCAGCCCCATGAGGTGCTGGGTCAACACCACGAGCGAGAAACTGTGGAACGGCTTGAGCAGCAGCAGCCAGAAGCTGTATCCGTCCGGGCGGATCGGGTGCGGACGCGGGCGCAGCGCCACCGACACGTAGTCGTAGGAGTCGTTGAACCACATGGCCGGGCCGAAGCCGAGCATCGTGATGATCCGCAGCACGAAGGCGACGCCGAGCGTGACCGCGAAGACCCGGTGCCGGCGCAGCAGGGCGAGCGGACGGCCCCAGCCCCCGGCCGGGGAGACGTCCATCGACGGAGGATCCGCGATCGCGACCATCAAAGTCGCGCGGATTCGACCGCCTGCTCCAACCGGCGGATGAGTCCGCGCTTCCTCCCCTCGAATGTCGCCGGTGCCTTCCATAGGACGCCCGCGGCCGTGCGGCGCGGGAGAACCGTGCCACCGAGAACCCCGCCACCCGGGCGGAGTTCCGGCCCGTCACCTGCAGGCATACCCTGCACGCCGACGTGGCCGGCGCGCCGAGAATTCTCCGGGCCGGGCTCGTCCTCTGCGACGCCGCTTGGCCGGCGACGCGGGGAGCCCGCCGCCCCAGCGGTGGGTGGAGTCACGGTTACAGAATGCCAGCCGTTTCACGGACTTGACTCGGGCGCTACGGGGAAGCGGGCATCATTGGTGTCCTGCCGTCATATGCGAGGAGTTGCGACGTGGAACTTACCGTTGTCATGCCATGCCTCAATGAGGCCGAGACCGTTGAGATCTGTGTTCGCAAGGCTCTCACCTGCATGCGCGAAAACGGAATCGACGGTGAGGTGGTCATCGCCGACAACGGCAGCACCGACGGCTCCCAACAGCTGGCCCGCGACGCGGGCGCCCGGGTTGTCCATATTGACGAGAAGGGTTACGGCAACGCCCTGATCGGCGGCATCCGCGCCGCCCGTGGCAAGTACGTCATCATGGGCGACGCCGACGACTCCTACGACTTCACGAGCCTGATGCCCTTCGTCGAGCAGCTCCGGGACGGCGCCGAGCTGGTCATGGGCAACCGGTTCCGCGGCGGCATCGCACCGGGGGCCATGCCCCCGCTCCACCGCTACCTGGGCAACCCGGTCCTGTCGTTCATCGGCCGGCTGTTCTTCCCCAGCGAGATCGGCGACTTCCACTGCGGGCTGCGCGGCTTCCGCCGCGACTCGATCCTGCGGCTGGGGCTCCAGACCGGTGGCATGGAGTTCGCGTCCGAGATGGTGGTGAAGGCCACGCTGCAGGGGCTCGACGTCCGCGAGGTGCCCACCACCCTGTCGCCCGACGGCCGCTCCCGCCCGCCGCACCTGCGCTCCTGGCGGGACGGCTGGCGCCACCTGCGCTTCCTGATGCTGTACAGCCCGCGCTGGCTGTTCTTCATCCCGGGCCTGGTGCTGATGAGCCTCGGCCTGGTCGCCGGGGCCGTGCTGTCGTTCGGCCCGGTCTACATCGGCAAGCTGGCCTTCGACGTCGACACGCTGGTCGGCGCGTCCGCGATGGTGGTCATCGGCTTCCAGGCCGTCCTGTTCGCGCTGTTCACCAAGGTGTACGCGGCCGAGGAGGGCTTCCTGCCCGAAGACCGGCGCATCCGCAGACTGGTCGACGTCGTCACGCTGGAGAAGGGCCTGCTCGCGGGTGGCGCCCTGGCCGTGGCCGGTCTCGCGGGCCTGGTGGCCTCGCTCGCCCACTGGGGCGGCAAGGGCTTCGGCGAGCTGATCCCGGCCGAGTCGCTGCGCCTCGTCGTGCCGTCGGCGACCGCGTTCATCATGAGCTTCCAGACGATCTTCGCGTCGCTGTTCATCAGCATCCTCGGCATCCGCCGTACGCGGGAGAACCCGGTCGACATCGCGGCGTCCGCCGCCGAGGAGGCCGCCGAGGCCGTCAGCCGCGAGGCCGAGTCCGTGGCCGACCGCGAGTCCGTGGCCGACCGCGAGTCCGTGGCCTGACGCGCGGCGCTTGCCCCACGTTGGGGCGTGGCGCGCGGCGTTCCAACCCGGGGAGTCATCTCCCCGGGGCCGATAGGATTCGCACATGGCGGCTACAGGAACGACTGCATCCGGGGAGTCGGCGTTCTACGTGACGACGCCGATCTACTACGTCAACGACGCCCCGCACCTGGGCCACGCCTACACGACCGTCGCGGGCGACGTGCTCACCCGCTGGCACCGCCAGCGCGGCGAGAAGGTGTGGTACCTCACGGGCACGGACGAGCACGGTCAGAAGATCATGCGCACGGCCGAGGCGAACGGCGTCTCGCCGCAGGAGTGGTGCGACAAGCTCGTCGAGGACGCCTGGAAGCCGCTCTGGGAGCACCTCCAGATCGCCAACGACGACTTCATCCGCACCACCGAGCGGCGCCACACCGACCGCGTGCAGGAGTTCGTGCAGGACCTGTACGACAAGGGCGAGATCTACAAGGGCGAATACGAGGGCCCCTACTGCGTCGGGTGCGAGGAGTACAAGTCGCCCGGCGACCTGCTTGAGGGCGACCTGTGCCCGATCCACAAGCGCCCGGTCGAGTGGCTGAAGGAGGAGAACTACTTCTTCCGGCTCTCCGCGTACGGCCAGCGCCTCCTGGAGCACTACGAGCAGAACCCCGACTTCATCCAGCCGGCCTCCGCGCGCAACGAGATCGTGCAGCTGGTGAAGCAGGGCCTGCAGGACCTGTCGATCTCGCGCTCGACCTTCGACTGGGGCGTCCCGATTCCCTGGGACCCCAAGCACGTCATCTACGTGTGGATCGACGCGCTGCTCAACTACGCCACGGCCGTCGGCTACGGCTCCGACCAGGCGAAGTTCGACGACACCTGGCCGGCGAACGTCCATCTGGTCGGCAAGGACATCCTCCGGTTCCACGCGGCGATCTGGCCGGCCATGCTGATGGCCAACGACCTGCCGCTGCCGCGCAAGATCTTCGCCAACGGCTGGCTCCTGGTCGGCGGCGAGAAGATGAGCAAGTCCAACCTCACCGGCATCTCGCCCCGCGACCTGACGAGCCACTTCGGCGTGGACGCCTACCGCTACTACTTCCTGCGGGCGATCCCGTTCGGCCAGGACGGCTCGTTCTCCTGGGAGGACTTCTCCGCGCGCTACACCTCCGAGCTCGCCAACGACTTCGGCAATCTGGCGTCGCGGGTCGCGGCCATGATCGGCAAGTACTTCGACGGAGTGCTGCCGG
The DNA here is from genome assembly GCF_006874475.1 of Microbispora hainanensis. GTDB lineage: Bacteria > Actinomycetota > Actinomycetes > Streptosporangiales > Streptosporangiaceae > Microbispora > Microbispora hainanensis. Next base: position 7,628 of record NZ_VIRM01000066.1, on the reverse strand, counting down.
AGGCGAAGGACGCGGGCCCGGCCGAGCAGGCGATCGCGGACGGCCTGGCCGCGGCGGTGGCCCAGGCGGACACCGCGATCGGCGACAACCTCGACTTCGCGGGCGGCATCGGCGCGATCTTCGACTTCGTCAAGCAGGTCAACGGCTACTTGAGTGACCAGGCGCCGTGGAAGGTCGCCAAGGACGACTCGCCCGAGGGGCAGGCGCGGCTCGCCACGATCCTCTACACGGCGGCCGAGTCGCTGCGTGCGATCGCGGTGCTGCTCCACCCGGTCATGCCCGCCACCAGCGAGAAGCTGTGGGCGTCCCTCGGGGCGGAGCCGTATCTCGGCGCGCTCGCCGACCAGCGGATCGCCGACGTCGCCACCTGGGGCAGGCTGCCCGCCGGGGCGCAGGTCGTCAAGGGCGAGATCCTCTTCCCGAGGCTGGAGAACGCCTGACCATGTCGCGTGAGCGTCCTGCGCCGCCCGAGGCGCTGCCGGGTGAGGTCTTCGACAGCCACTGCCACCTGGACATCATGGTCGGCAACCGGCAGGCGTCCTCGGGCGATCCGGTCGCGCTGGCGGCCCAGGCCGCCGGGGCGAGCGTCGAGTCGATCCTCGCCGAGGCGAAGTCGGTCGGCGTGACGCGTCTGGTGACGGTCGGATACGACCTGCCGTCCTCGCGGTGGAACGCCGAGGTGGCCGGTCGGCACCGGGACGTCTACGCGGCCGTGGCCATCCACCCCAACGAGGCGCACGCCGCCACGCCCGAGGTCCTCGCCGAGATCGAGGACCTCGCGCGGCGGCCGGACGTGCGGGCGGTGGGGGAGACCGGCCTCGACTACTTCCGCGACTGGGCGTCGAAGGACGACCAGCACGCGAGCTTCCGCGCGCACATCGAGATCGCCAAGCGGACCGGCAGGGCCCTGGTGATCCACGACCGTGACGCGCACGACGACGTGCTCGCCGTGCTCGCCGACCAGGGCGCCCCCGACGTGGTCGTCTTCCACAGCTTCTCGGGCGACGCCGAGATGGCCAAGCGGTGTGTGGACGCCGGTTACTTCATGTCGTTCTCCGGGCCGGTGACGTACAAGAACGCCGCTTATCTGCGTGAGGCGGCGGCGGTGGCGCCGCCCGAGCTGATGCTGGTCGAGACCGACGCGCCCTACCTGCCGCCGACGCCGCACCGGGGCAAGCCCAACGCGCCCTATCTGATCCCGCTGACGCTCCGCTGCCTCGCCGAGGTCAAGGGCATGGACCTCGCCGACCTCGCCGCCCGGATCACGGCCAACGGCGAGACCGTCTTCGGCGCCTGGTAGCGCGGGGGACACTGGAGGCATGAGTCTGCTCGGGCCGGTCGAAGTGCGTGCACTCGCGGAGAAGCTGAACATCCGGCCGACGAAGAAGCTGGGGCAGAACTTCGTGATCGACGGCGGCACCGTCCGCCGGATCGTCCGGCTCGCCGGGGTCGAGCCGGACGACGTGGCGATCGAGGTCGGGCCGGGCCTCGGCTCGCTCACCCTCGCCCTGCTCCCGGAGGTCGCCGAGGTCGTCGCCGTGGAGATCGACCCGGTGCTGGCGGAGCAGTTGCCGCTGACGGTCGCCGAGCGGGCCCCCGAGGTGGCCGGCCGGCTGACCGTGGTGCACGCCGACGCCCTCAAGGTCGGCCCGGCCGAGCTCGGCACCGAGCCGACCGCGCTGGTCGCGAACCTGCCCTACAACGTGTCCGTGCCGGTCGTGCTGCACCTGCTGGAGGTGCTGCCGTCGCTGCGGCGCGGGCTGGTGATGGTGCAGTCGGAGGTCGCCGACCGGCTCGCCGCGACGCCGGGGTCGCGCATCTACGGCGTTCCCTCGGTGAAGGCCGCCTGGTATGCGGAGGTGCGCCGGGCCGGCCCGGTCGGGCGCAACGTCTTCTGGCCCGCGCCGAACGTCGACTCCGGCCTGGTCTCGCTCGTACGGCGGGAGCCGCCGGTGACGACGGCGACGCGCCAGGAGGTGTTCGCCGCCGTCGACGCGGCGTTCGCGCAGCGCCGCAAGACGCTGCGGGCCGCGCTCGCGTCCTGGGCGGGCACGGCGGCCGCCGCCGAGAAGGCCCTGCTCGGGGCCGGGATCGACCCCTCGGCCCGCGGGGAGCAACTGGGGATCGAGGACTTCGCCCGCATCGCCGAGCAGCGGGCCGCCGCGCTCGCCTAGGCCGTACGGCTGCCCAAGAGCGGGCCGCGCCACCCGGAGCGTGCGGAGCCTTCGGCCGCGCGGTTTGCCCAGCCTCACGAGTTTCCCAAGCTGCGAGATCTCTTAGAGAGTTCGGCGGGGGACGTGGGCGGCCGTCCCTGGTGTCGCCTGTCCGAGACCATGGGCCCGCGCCCGGGCGACGGCCTCTCCCCGGTCGGCGGCGTGCAGCTTGCCGAGGATGGTCGAAACGCTGTTGCGCACGGTTTTCGGGCTGATGGAGAGCCTGCGGGCGATGGCCTGGTTCCCGAGCCCGGTCGCCACGAGGTCGAGGATCTCCAGCTCACGCGAGGTCAGTTCGGGGAACGGCCGCGGGGAGGCGCCGCGCGGGCCCTCCGCGAACGACCGCAGCACCCGCTGGGCGATCTCCGGGCCGAAGACCGCCTCGCCCGCCGCGACCGCCAGTACGGCACGCACCACGTCGGCCCGGTCGGAGCCCTTGAGCAGGTATCCGGAGGCGCCGGCCCGGATGGCGGCGTAGACGGAGTCGTCGTCGGCGTGCATGGTCAGCACGAGCACGGCCGGGCCGTCGTCGCGCGCGGTGATCCGGCGGGTGGCCTCGACGCCGTTCATGCCGGGCATCGTCAGGTCCATCAGCACCACGTCGGGCCGTGACCGGGCGACGGCCGCGAGCGCCGCGAGCCCGTCACCGGCGCAGTCCACGACGTCGATCTCGGGCAGCCCGGTGAGCGCCGTCCGCAGGCCGTCGAGGAAGATCGGATGGTCGTCGACGAGCAGGACTCGTACCGGCACGGTCATGGTCAGATCCTCCCAGAGCCGTGCAGGGGGAGCAGAGCGGTCACGAGTGTCCCACCCCCAGGACCGGGCGTGACCGTGAGCGTGCCCCCGAGCTCGTCGGCGCGTTCGCGCATCGAGGCCAGGCCGACGCCGTCGCGGTGCGGCGACGCGACCCCGACCCCGTCGTCCGCCACCTCGACCCGCAGCCACGGGTCCTCCGGCACGAGAGTGACGGTGCAGCTCGCGGCCCCGGCGTGCCGTACGACGTTGGTCATGGCCTCGGTCACGATCCGGTAGGCCGCGACCTCTACGGCGGCGCTGGGGACGGCCAGGTCGTCGGGACAGTGCACCCGCACGTGCAGACCCGCCGCACGCAGCGCCGCCGAGTGCTCCCGCACGACACCCGCGAGACCCAGATCGTCGAGGGCGGGCGGGCGCAGCCCGTGCACGACCTGCCGTACGTCGGTCACGGACCGGCTGATCAACGCCTTGATCTTCGCGACCAGGTGGGCGGTGCCGGCGTCCTCCACCCGGTCGGCGAGCACGTCGATCTGCAGGCTGGCCGCGGCCAGCAGCGGCCCCAGGCCGTCGTGCAGATCTCTGCGGACGCGCAGCCGCTCCTCCTCGCGTGCCCGGACGATGCGTTCCCGCGACTCGCGCAGGTCCTCCGACAGGCGCGCCGCCCTGATCGCGACGGCGATCTGGCCGGCGAGGTCGGCGAGCAGCTCCTGCTCCCGGGTGTCGAACCTGCTCTGCCCGGAGCGGTGGCCGACCAGCAGCGTTCCCTCCTGCCGGCCATGGGCGACCAGGGGAAAGGCGAGCATGCCGGGCGGGGCGGGGACGTCACGATCGGGCACGACCCGCGCCTGCGGCAGGCGCAGCATGGTGGTGAGCGTCTCGGTGACCGTGCGCAGCAGCTCCTCCAGCACGTCGATCCGGGACAGCCGTTCCGCCAGCCCGGTCAGCACCGCGTACGGATGACCGCGGTCGCCGAACAGCAGCCGGTCGACCCCGCGCAGCAGCCGGTCTTTCACCGGGCTCAGCGAGACCGCGACGACGGCCGTCGCCAGGAGCGCGGAGCTGCGGCTCGGGTCGGGGGCGAGGATCGTGGACGTCGCGGCGAGGCAGGCCAGGTAGGTGACGACCACGATCGCGGTGAGAGCGGTGTAGACGATGGCGCGGTCGAGCACGGCCGCGATGTCGAACAGATCGGTGCGCAGGATCGCGACCCCGGTCGCGACGGGCATCGCCGCCACCGTGAGGCTCTCCAGGACCGCGCCGAACCAGCCGGGCGTCCACGCGTCCGTCAGCGGCTGCGCCACGATGCCCGCGATGACCACGACGGCGGCCAGCGCCAGCCACGCCAGGCGTTCGCGGCCCGCGCCGTCGGCCCGGCTCCAGCGCACGATGATCGACGCCGTCGCGGTCAGGGTCAGCCCGAGGAGGACGACGAGCATGCCGGTCGTGACCGCGGGCGCGACCGGGCCCAGCAGCGGTACGCCGAGGGGGTTCACGGCGGGGTCGTCCTCGCTGATCCGCCCCGGGGTGACGGCGATCGAGGAGACGAGGACCACCAGCGCGGCCGTCGTGGCGTGCAGCGCCCACCGCCACCGGGGCGTCGGCGGACGCCCGTCGGGATAGAGCAGCAGGGGATACGTGGTGGCGGTCACCCAGGCCACGGCGAACAGCGCGTTCTGCACCAGCACCAGCAGCGGACCCAGCGCGGAGGCCGGGTCCGTCGCGACGGCGTGCTGGGCGAGCCCGTCCACGACGGCCGCGCCGAACTGCAGCACTCCCACGGCGAGGAAGAACCAGCCGACGGGGTTGTCCGGACGGTGCCAGGCGATGAGCGCGCCGACCAGCGGAAAGGCGAGGAACCCGGCGAACCACACGATGTCGGAGGCGGCCGGAGCGGTCACCCCGGTGACGAACGCCGCGCCCCAGGCCGTCGCGGCGAACAGGACGACCGACGCGCCGAGCAGGCCTCCGGCCGTGAGGCGCGACAGACGGGTTACCACGTTCTTCTCCCAGCGTTCGCGACCGGCACACCATAACGCCGCGCGCGTCCTGCCGTCCCGGGACGTCCGTCCCGCCTCCGTACGGGCGTGACCACGGGATCGGGGAGGACGTCCGCCGGTGGCCGCCGGGGCGGCGGGGGGCCGAAGGTCGGGTGCGTTCGGTGCGAGTTCCCGTCATCTGGAGGAAAGATGTCCACCGTCAACGCAGGAACGGCCGAGGACGCGCCCGCCGTCGTACGGCCGGCGCTCGGCACCGCGGCGATCGCCGCGCTCGCCCTCTTCGTGGTGATGTTCGGCACCTGGGCGCCCGAGTCCCCGCAGGCCGGCACGGCGGATGCGGTGGCCGTACGCGCGTGGGCGGCCGAATCGATGACGACTTTGCGGATCAACGCCTTCGCGGGGGTGCTGGCCGTCGTCGCGCTGATCGTGCTGACGGCCGCGCTGGCCCGGCTGGCCCGGGCGTCCGCCCCCGGCTCGCCGCTGGCCGGGGTGGTCCTGTTGAGCGGCGGCCTGCTCACCGGCGTCAACGCCGTCGTCACGGGGGTCACCCTGCTCTGGGTGCTGCCGGACCTGCCCGCGACCGGCGACGCCACGGTGCTGGCGTGGCACTCCTTGTCCTGGTTCGGCCAGATGCTCGGAGAGGTCGCCGTGGTGGTCCAGTCGCTGCTGATGGGGGCGTTCTCGGTCGCGGCGCTGCGGGGCGGGATCGTCACGCGCTGGCTGTGCTGGCTCGGCGTCGTGCTCGCCGTGACGGGCCTGGTCAGCGTCGTCGGTGTGGTCGTGCCGTCGGCGGTCTTCGACACGGCGTGGCTCGCCGGTCTCTACGGATGGATGCTTTGGCCGCTGCTCGCCGCGATCGTCTTCGGCCTGCGCTGGGCTCGCCTGCGGCGATGAGGTCCACGCCCGGGCCCGCCGTACGGGCCCGGGCCTTGTGCCGCCGGATCAGGACGCGCGGACCGGCCGGCGGCCGAGATAGGCGAGAAGCGCGGCCACCGCGTCGGCGTCGTCGCCTGCGTCGAGGGCCGCGGCGTAGGCGCCGTAGGCCCGGAGGGGTTCGACGATCCGGGTGGCGACCTCCATGAGGGGCACGGCCATCTCCGGGGTGAGCGGCGAGGGCCGCCCGGTGGCCACGGCGATGTCCCAGGCGTGCACCGCCGCGTCGAGCGCGCACGCGCCGGCCGCGAGCCACGCCGGCATGGGGCCCTGGGGGAGCGGCACCGCCACCTGCTCGGCGTCGTCGTCCACCGTCGCCCAGGCGCGGGCCGAGTCGTCGAGCGCCGCGGCCAGGTAGGCCCCGGGGTCGCCCTCGATGCGGCCGGAGGGCGAGAACGGGTCTTCGGAGGGCCACGGTCCGCCGGTGATCGCGGCGGTGAAGGCGATCTGGTCTCCGGTCGCGTGCTGCAGCACCTGGGTGACCGACCACTTCTCGCACGGGGTCGGGGCGTGCCACGCCTCGCCGTCGACGCCCGCGACGGCGGCGCGCAACGCGTCGTGCGCCTGGGTCAGCAGGGTCCGCCAGCTCGCCGTCGTGGTCTCGTTCATGGGTGCCACGAGCCGGACGCCTGGAAGGCGCTCGTCGTCTTCCTCGAACGGATCGTCGACGCCGACGTGCACTCGCTCACGGTCCACCTCGCGGGCACCTTCACGCCGACCAAGGAGATGGGGCGGGACGCGCGGCGGGCCGCGGAGCTGATGGGCCGGCTGGTCGAGCGCGCCCACGCGGCCGGACGGCTGCGCCGCGACCTGGTCGCCGACGACTTCGGCCTCGTGCTGGAGGGGTGCGCCGCCGTACGGGTGCCCGACCCGGAGCGTACGCGCGAGCTGCGGCGGCGCTTCCTGGCGATGGTGCTCGCCGGTATCACGAGAGCCGGCGAAGAGGGGACCGGTGAAGGCACTCTCCCCGGCCCGGCTCCGGAGCCGGGCGAGCTGAACTGGCGGTGGCCGCGCCCCCGTTGATCGGACCGAGTTTGACGTGATCGACGGGTGATCCGTTCCATCGGAGGAGTGTGATTTACGTCACAGAGAGCACTTGTGTCGATCAGTGACGTTTCGTGACAAGTCGGCGACGGCGGCCCGTGTGATCAGCGAAAACACGACGGCCGCGGAGAGGGTGCGGGCGCCGCCGACGGTCGCGATCTTGACGGGTCGCTCAGACCGAAAACCACTAGGGCGGTCACTGACAGCAAATCCTCAGATAGCTTTTAGCCGTCCTTTACTGACGGATGGGGCGCAATGGCGCCCGACGATCAGACCAGGGAGTAGTAAGTTGAAGCGCACCCTCACCCTCGGCGGTATCGCGGTCGGCCTGCTGGCCTCTGCGGCCGTCGCCGCCCCCGCCCACGCGGACTCCGTTCCGCACGACACCCTGGCCAGCACGAACTTCGCGGCCCAGCAGGTCGCCGCGTTCTGGTACGGCCAGAACAAGGCCAACCTGGTCAACGCGACGCCGTACGCGGTGGAGACCACGGTCCCCACCAAGCACGTCTCGACCGGCGGCGCCTCTGCCGACACCAAGGCCGGCGTGGTCGGCTCCAGCGGTGACAAGAAGGCCACCTCCGGCACGTCGAAGAACGTGAACCTGCCGAAGACCACCGGCAAGGTGTTCTTCATCGGCGCGGACAAGAAGCCGCACTGGTGCTCGGCGACCGCCGTGCAGAGCCAG
>NZ_VIRM01000065.1 GCF_006874475.1 Microbispora hainanensis | reverse complement strand
GCCATGCGCCGGGCGGCCGGGGCCGCGCTGGACGACTTCGCGGCCGCCTCGGGCGGTTGACGCGCTGAAACTTTCACGGACCGGGCTCCACCCGGAAATCACGACGAGCCGGGCATTCGAAACATTTCGCCGAATCGCCCCTGAAATCTCCGCGATCACCTGCTGCATATCGGATTTCGGTTATCCGATCGGCCGGCAGTGCGTTTCGGGTCCCCGGCTCGGCGCATTTTCAGCCGCCCCGACATTCCGGCCTGCCGAAAACTCCGGAGATTGACCGTTCCTAGGGGAGATGGTGCATTCGCTGTGGCTGATTTGAAATGAGGGAGAAGGGACACCAATGTTCGCTGCGAATCCAGCCCGGAGAGTGCTCGCGCTCGGTGCGGCGCTCGTCACCACCGGCGTGCTGAGCCTCGCGCTCGCGCCCAGCCCCGCCATGGCCGACACCGTCACGCTGAACGCCACGGTGGACTGCCTCAACTACAACAGCTTCGGGGACACCAGGGACTGGTACCCCATCTCCGTCATAGGGGTGCCCTACAGCAGCATGGTCGCGGTCCCGGCCACGCACGCGTGGCAGTTCACGAAGACGCTGGCCAGTGGGACGACGGCCGTCAGCGTCTCCGCCATATGCAGTGAGGGCCATTCGTACGACTTCGCCGGCTCCGCCGGCAGCGTCGGCATCCCCGCGGGAACCACCACCGTGACCGCCACCTGGGGCTGCACGACGGCCCCGGTCTATCCCGGTCCGTGGATGACCAACTGCAGCGTGCAGTCGGTTTCCTACAGCTGACCGGCAGGAGAACGCGGGGCCGCCTCCGAGTGAGGCGGCCCCACACGATCTAGCGGGAGAGCTGGGACAGGTCGCGGGACGCGCCGGTCGAGGCCGACGTGGTCAGCGCGGCGTACGCCTGCAGGGCGGCCGACACCGGACGCTGCCGGTCGCGCGGCCGGTAGCCGCCGAGGTCGGCCAGCAGCCGTTCGCGGCGGGCGGCCAGCACGTCCTCGGCCACCCTGAGTTCGATCGAGCGGCCCGGGATGTCGATGTCGATGATGTCGCCGTCCTCGATCAGGGCCATCGCGCCGCCCTCGGCGGCCTCCGGGGAGGCGTGGCCGATCGACAGGCCCGACGTGCCGCCCGAGAAGCGGCCGTCGGTGATCAGCGCGCACGCCTTGCCCAGGCCCTTGCCCTTGAGGAAGCTCGTCGGGTAGAGCATCTCCTGCATGCCGGGGCCGCCCTTGGGGCCCTCGTAGCGGATGACGACCACGTCGCCGGCCTTGACCCTGCCGCCGAGGATGCCCTCGGAGGCCTCCTCCTGCGACTCGAACACGATCGCCGGGCCCGAGAAGCGCCAGATCGACTCGTCCACGCCGGCCGTCTTGACCACGCAACCGTCCTGGGCGATGTTCCCGTACAGGACGGCGAGGCCGCCGTCCTTGGTGTAGGCGTGGTCGAGGTCGCGGATGCAGCCCTCGGCGCGGTCGAGGTCGAGCGACTCCCAGCGGGCGTCCTGCGAGTACGCCTTCACGGTGCGCACGTTGCCGGGGGCGGCGTGCCACAGCTCCAGCGCCTCGTCGCTGACCCCGGGGGACTTCGGGTCCCACTTGGCGATGTACTCCGCAATGGAGGCGGAGTGGACGGTCGGCAGGCCGCGGTGGAGCAGGCCGGCCCGGTCGAGCTCACCGAGGATGCCGGGGATGCCGCCCGCCCGGTGCACGTCCTCGACGTGGTACTTCATCGTGGCCGGCGCGACCTTGCAGAGGCAGGGCACCCGCAGCGAGATCTCGTTGATCTCCTTCAGCCCGAAGTCGACGCCCGCCTCGCGGGCGGCGGCCAGGATGTGGAGGATCGTGTTGGTCGATCCGCCCATGGCGACGTCGAGCGCCATCGCGTTCTCGAACGCCTCACGGGTGGCGATGTTCCTCGGCAGGACCGCCTCGTCGTCATCCTCGTAGTAGCGCCGGGTGATGTCGACGATCTGGCGTCCGGCGTCCTCGAACAGGGCCTTGCGGGCCTTGTGGGTCGCCAGCGTGGTGCCGTTGCCGGGCAGGGCCAGGCCGATCGCCTCGGCGAGGCAGTTCATGGAGTTGGCGGTGAACATGCCGCTGCAGGACCCGCAGGTCGGGCAGGCGTTCTCCTCCATCGCCAGGAGGTCGGCGTCCGACACGCTCTCGTCCGCGGCGGCGATCATCGGGTCGATCAGGTCGAGCTTGCGGCCGGGGATCTTGCCGGCCTCCATCGGGCCGCCGGACACGAAGATCGTGGGGATGTTCAGCCGGAAGGCGGCGAGCAGCATCCCGGGCGTGATCTTGTCGCAGTTGGAGACGCAGACCAGCGCGTCGGCGCAGTGGGCGTTGACCATGTATTCGACCGCGTCGGCGATCAGCTCGCGGGACGGCAGCGAGTAGAGCATGCCGCCGTGGCCCATCGCGATGCCGTCGTCGACGGCGATCGTGTTGAACTCGCGCGGGACGGCCCCCGCTTCGCGGACCGCGCCGGCCACCACGTCGGCGACCTCGCGCAGGTGCACGTGGCCGGGCACGAACTGGGTGAAGCTGTTGGCGATCGCCACGATCGGCTTGCCGAGGTCGCTGCCCGCTACGCCCGTGGCCCGAAGCAGCGCACGGGCGCCGGCCATGTTCCTGCCATGAGTGACAGTGCGGGACCTGAGAGCGGGCATCGAGGGACCCCCATCCGGAGACTACTGAGTCTTCAAATGGTACGACCACTGCCCGGCTGCCGAGACCCGCTGTCCACGAGTCGGGACGTGTCCACCCGGAAACCGGCTCGATCCGGGATGCCGCGCTCTGCTCGGGTATCGCGCTTACTCGGGATGCCGCGCGTTACTCGGGGTACCGCGCGGGCAGCACGCGTTCGGCGGCCCGGTAGATCGCGTCGATCTCCGCCGTGGTGAGCGATCTCTCCCGCTTGGTGATCCACTTGCGGACCAGCCCGCCGGAGAAGACGTCCACCTCGCGGATGTTGAGGATGCGCCACGGGATCGGCGGCCCGTAGATGGCCAGTGACGGCACCACGGTGATCTCCCGGCCGAGCGCCTTGCTGATCAGGTCGCTGGCCTGCGCCGCCTCCCACCGGGCCTCGTCGAGCCGCGGCTTCTGGTTGAACGGGCCGTGGAAGAGCTTGCGGTGCGACTGGACCCGTACGGGCAGCCGTTTGTCCCACTTTTCCGAGTCCACCGCGTACACGCCGGTGGGCCCGACCACCAGGTGGTCGATCTGCGCCTCGCTGCCGGGGATGGCCCGGGCGTGCAGCGTCTTGTATCCGTTGCGCTCCAGCTTCTTGAGCTGGGCCTCCGTCTGGCGCTCCGCCGCGGAGGCGCGCCGCCACGCGGGGATGGTGGAGACGGTCCTCGCCCGATAGACGGCGTCGGCGACGCACGCGAGGATGGCCGCGGTGAGCCCGAGCCGCCAGCTGCCGAAGAGCACGCCGAACACCACGCCCGCCGCGACAGCGATCACGGCCCGCCTGCGCAGGTGGCGATATCGCGTGTCCTGCCACAGGCTGATCAGTGACGTGCGCTCGACCGGAGCGTACGTCGGAGACGCCGGCGCCTCAGGGGGCGCCGAAGGGCGTTCCGCCTGCTCTGACGATTGGTCACCCACCCATATAGGTGACGTATCGTGACCGTCTTCTGGCGCTAGACCGGTATCCACATCACTCACGGTAGTTGAGCCGTCAGCGGCTTGCCTAGTGTTGGATGGTTCATACTTTTGTGGCCTGCTTGAGCTGATTCGTTGCTCGGAAGTGGGGGTATCTTCTCTAGATATCCGCGGCCCAGAGGCCTACCGTTCGGTAGCGTGGCGCACATTCACGATCTTACCGCTCTTGAGCAGGCGGCAGCCGTACGTACGGGTGAACTTTCTCCTGTTCAGATCACCGAGCACTACCTGGAGCGCATCGAGCGGCTCGACCCCGGCCTGGGGGCGTTCGTCACGGTGACGGCCGACCGGGCCCTCGCCCAGGCACGCGAGCAGGAGGCCCGGCTGGCCGCCGGTGACACCGAGGACCTGCCCCCGCTGCTGGGCGTGCCGATCCCGATCAAGGACCTCAACTTCGTCAAGGACGTGCCGCTGCACTTCGGCTCGGCCACGTACGAGGGGTTCGTGGCACCCGCGGACGACAGCGTGGTCGAGCGCCTGCGAGACGCGGGCACGATCATGCTGGGCAAGACCAGCACCCCCGAGTTCGGCATGCCCTGCTACACCGAGACCTACCTGCACGAGCCCACCCGCACGCCCTGGGACACCACGCGGTCGGCCGGAGGGTCGAGCGGGGGAGCGGGGGCCGCCGTCGCGGCCGGTCTCGCGCCCGCCGCGCAGGGCAGCGACGGCGCGGGCTCGATCCGCATTCCCGCCTCCGTCTGCGGCCTGTTCGGCATCAAGCCGAGCCGCGGCCGCATCTCCGCGGCCCCGATCATCCCCGACCTCGCGGGGCTGTCGACCAACGGGCCGCTGGCCAGGAACGTCGCCGACGCCGCGGCGCTGCTGGACGTCATGGCCCACAACAACCCCGGGGACCTCTACCACGCGCCGGCGCCGGAGCTCGGGTCGTTCTCGGCCTACGTCGGCCGCGAGCCGGGGCGGCTGCGGATCGCCAGGTTCGCCACCCCCGCCGTGCCCGGCGCGGAGGTCCACCCCGACGTGCTGGCGGCGTACGAGAGCGCCTCGGCGGTGCTGGAGTCGCTCGGCCACGAGGTGGAGGAGATCGCGCCGCCGTTCGGCCCGGACGTGGTGCCCGAGTTCGTCAAGATGTGGTTCAGCTTCTCGTGCATGCACCCCGTGGCGGAGGAGTTGGAGCCGAAGCTGCGCCCGCTGACCGCGTGGCTGCGCGAGCGCGGCCGCGCCGTCTCGGCCCCGGAGTTCCTCCAGGCGCAGGGGACGCTCCAGCTCGCCACCCGCTTCGCGCTGCTCGTCACCGACGCGTACGACGCGGTGCTCTCGCCGACCGTCACCCAGCCGCCCGTGCCGGTGGGCTGGTTCGAGGACGTCGAGTCGCCCGAGGAGACGTTCGAGCGGATGATGCGCTTCGCGCCCTTCGCCGCCATCTACAACGTGAGCGGCCAGCCCGCGGTGAACCTCCCGCTCTACTGGACGCCCGACGGCCTGCCCGTCGGCGTCATGCTGGCGGGCAGGTTCGGCGAGGAGGGGACGCTCATCTCGCTGTCATCCCAGGTGGAGGCGTCCGTCGGCGGCTTCTGGGGAGACCGCAGGCCGCCGATGTGGTGACGCGGTCACTCCCGCAGCAGGTTCACGATGTGGGCGGCGACGTCGGCGAGCAGCGTGGCCGGCCGCACCGGCGCCGCCGCCACGGCGGAGAACAGCGCGGGTAACCCCGGCAGCGGGAAGCCGTCGTCGGCGGTGACCGCGGCGGCCGCCTCGTGCTTGGCCAGCGTGGCCCGGCTGCGCTCCCACGCCTCCAGCACCTCCTCCGGCGACGGCACGCCGAAGCCGTGGCCGACCGGGGCCGCGTGGCGCAGCCGTACGAGCGGGGTGTCGGCGAACGTCAGCGCGATCCGGCAGCGGGCGGACAGGTCGTCGAGGTCCGGCACCCAATCGAGGGCGGAGCAGGGGGTGCGGCACCGGCCCGCGCAGGTGGCGAGGGCCCCCGCCACCTGGCTGTGCTGCCGGTCGAAGTAGGCCCGCCAGCCCGGTGGCGGCTCCACGGCCACGCGCAGGGTCCGCTCGGCCGCCGACCGCTCCGCCCTGGTGTGGTCGCACTCCCGGTCGGGCATGCTCCCGAACCGGCTGCCGGGAGCGCGCAGGCCCTCCGGCCACCGGGCCGGGTCGCCCGCGTGGCCGAGCGCGGGCTCGAAGGCGAGCAGCGGAAGATACTCGCTGCAGATGTGCACGGCCGCGATCATGGAGCTGAGCTCGCGCCGCCGCCAGCGGGCCTCGACCACCTCCAGGAGCAGTGCGTACGCCGGCCGCAGCGAGTCGAGCGCGCCGCGCGGCTGCTCCCGCGGCGTCTGCGGCATGTGGCAGTCGCGGGCGCGCCTGCGCAGGCCGGCGGGCACCGTCTGGGCGTCGATCTCGGTGTGGAAGTCCTCCGCGTCGAGCGTGAGCAGCCGCTGGCCGAACTCGCAGACCGACGCGACGAGGGCCGACTGCTCTCCCTCCCCGAGCACGGCCGGCGCGAGCGCGCCGACGTCACCGAACGAGTACCTCCCGGCCAGGGCGATCAACAGGTCGTGGGCTGAGTGCACCCGACGACCTTACTCAGGGCGCCGGGGGTCATCGGCCCCGCCGTCCTCCGCGCGGGAGGCACGCGCGGGCCGGTCCGGCAGGACGCGCACCTCGCCGAGGTTCTCCGGCGCGTCCACCAGGTGCTCGCCGGTGTCGTCGTAGGAGGCCCGCAGCCGGGAGTCCTCGATCACGTCGATCCGCCTGATCCAGCCGAGCCTGCGCCCCGCCACGGCCCGCACCGTGTCGCCCTCCCGTAGAGGCCGCCACATCTCCTCGCTCAGGCACATCGCCCTGGCCTCGCGGGAGGTCCCCTCGTCGATCGCACACCAGTAGGTCCACTTGGCGGTGTCGTCCGCCTTGCTGCCGTCCCGGAAACGGCGCAGCCGGACGATCCGGCCCTCGACGTTCGCCGCGCCGCCGAGGTCGCCGATCGCGTAGACGACCGGCAGGCCGGCGACCGCCAGGCCCACGGCGAGGGCGGCGGGCAGGACCAGCCCGTCCGGCCACACCCCGAATGCGGCGGCGGCGACCAGGAGGATCCAGGTGAAGAACCCGGCGAACCAGCCCGCCGCGAGACCCCGCACGATCGTCGCCCCCGGCGGCCGGCCCCACAGGAGGCGCGAGGGATAGCGGACGTTCACGACGTGCCACATCCCGCCGTAGTCGGACCAGGCCCGGTTGTCGTCGGCGGGGGTGCTGACCGGCAGGTTCCCGACGGCTCGCGGCGCGAGCCCGAGCGCGGCGGCGTACGCGAGGTGGCGGCCCCAGATCGTGACCGAGGCGGCGGGCTGCTCGGCGAACCGCCCGGTCGCCCGCAGGTGCTCGCGGACGCCGAGCCAGTGCGCGGCCGCCGCGGCCCCCTCGGCGGTGCCGCGCTCCCCGTTCAGCCTGCCCATCAACGTCACGAGCAGGGCGAAGGACACGATCGCCGCTCCCGGCCCGCCGTCGTGGTCCGCGCCGGCGTCGCCGGCGCCGGCCGCGATGCCGATCGCCACGGCGGGGACCACCGCCGCCGCGCCGAGGAGCAGCGCGTGGGCCCGGCTCCAGCGCGGCCGGGACAGGCCCTGCTCCCGCGCCTCGACGATCACCTTCCTGCGGAAGCTCTTCCACCACCGGCGCAGGTCGCGCGAGCCCTCGGCCAGCGCTCCCGTCGCCACCACGCCGTCCACGGCCAGCGCGCGCACGTGGTCGTAGACGAGCCGCTCGTACGGCCGCAGGCCGCCGGGCTCCTTGCGCAGCCGTACGAGGGACAGCTCGGGGCCGATCTCCTCGACGGTCACGACGCCCCTGGCGGCCAGGTCGAGCAGCGTCGCCGAGGCCGCCTCGTCGCACAGCCGCCAGTCGCCGGTGATCAGGTCGACGACCGCGGGGGAGTGCCCGGCGAGCACCCCGGTGGCCCGGCCCGGCTCGACGTCCGGGTTTCTCGTCGCCGCGGCGAGCGCGAGCAGGAGCAGCAGCCACAGGCCGGTCGCCGCCGCCGCGGCCGTCCAGAGGGCCATCGTCAGAACCTGACCTGCACGGGGCCCCGCTCCTCGCCGGGCGCCTGGAAATACTCCCGGGGCGTGAAGCCGGTCATGCCCGCCACAAAGTTGGCGGGCACCGTCTGGATGGCGTTGTTGTAGGTCAGGACGGCGTCGTTGTAGTACTGCCGCGAGTAGGCGATCCGGTTCTCGGTGGTGGCCAGCTCCTCCTGGAGCTCGGCGAAGCCGGCGCTCGCCTTGAGGTCGGGATAGGCCTCGGCCACCGCGAACAGGCTCTTGAGCGCGCCGGACAGCAGGTTCTCGGCGGCGGCCCGCTCCTCGGGGCCCTGGGCGCCGATGGCCTGCGAGCGCGCCGCGACGACGGCCTCCAGGGTGGCCCGCTCGTGGGCGGCGTAGCCCTTGACGGTCTCCACGAGGTTGGGGATCAGGTCGTAGCGGCGCCTGAGCTGCACGTCGATCTGCGCCCAGGCGTTGTCGACGTTGTTGCGGGCGCGTACGAGGCGGTTGTAGGCGGAGACGACCGTCGCGACGAGGACGGCCACGACGGCGAGGGCGACGAGCATGGGGATCATGGTGTTCACGGGCCTCCTGCACGGACGGTAGCCCCGGCCCGTCCGCCTGTGAAGGGGCCCCCGCGAGGGGTCCGTCGAAGGGCCCGGCGAAGGGCCGGCGAACGATCCTGTGGACGCTCCGGCGAACGGTCCCGGCGCGCCCATCGCACCCCGGGCCCCTTGCACGCGGCTTGCGGCCCGCTTTCATCCGTCCGCCACAGGCCCCCTGACACGCCCGAGGGCCCCGGCGACATGCCGGGGCCCTCGGGATCGTGATCGTGCGGCCCGCGCCGATCCGGCCAGGATCAGACCGGAGTCAGCCCATCAGGCCATCGATCAGGCGGCGGATCCTGCGGCGGCGTCCCGCTCCCGGGCGCGCAGCGCCCGGCTGACGCCGTCGGCGCCCTCCAGCAGCAGGCGCCGCAGGGCGTGCGGCGGCTGCGTGCTGCTGATGTAGTCCTGCGTGCGGGCCACGGTCTCCGGGCTGATCAGCAGCGCGGGGTAGCAGCCGATGGCGAAGCTCTGCGCCATGTCGGAGGTCCACTCGCTCCAGATCCGCCCGACCTCCTCGAAGTAGCGGTCGGCGTACGGCTCCAGCAGCTCGGGGTGCCGCGGGTCCATGAAGCCGAGGATCGTGGCGCGCAGCAGCGCGCCGCTCAGCTTCCCGCTCACGATCGTCGCCCAGGTCTCGGCCTTGGCCTCCGGGGTCGGGATCGAGGCCCGGCTGGTGGCGGCCGAGCGCTCGCCGGTCGCCGTGGCGTCCCTGGCCAGCTCGGCGTCGATGTCCGCGGCGCCGAGGACGCCGCCGGACACCAGCGACTGGATGAGCGTCCAGCGCAGGTCGGCGTCGACGGCCAGGCCCTCGGGCACCGCGGTGCCGTCGAAGATGCCCTTGAGGAACGCCAGGTCCTCGGGCGAGGTGGCGGTCGCGGCGAGGGCGTTGACGTAGGCGAGCTGGTGGTCCGAGCCGGGCTCGGCCGCCGCGACGAGGCGGCGCAGCGCGCCGGCCAGCTCGTTCAGGCCGGTGGCCCGCCACGCCGGGTCGGCGTACTGCTGCACGGCCTGGCGGGCCTGGCGCAGCACGGTCTGAAGGACGGTGAGGTCGCGCACCGAGTCGATGCCGGAGACGACCAGCTTGACGTAGTCGCGGGTGGCCATCTCGGCGTCGCGCGTCATGTCCCAGGCGGCCGACCAGCACAGCGCGCGGGGCAGCGACTCGGCGAACGCGCTGATCCCGCCGTTGACGAGGGTCTGCAGCGACCGGTCGTCGAGGCGGATCTTCGCGTACGTGAGGTCGTCGTCGTTCACCAGCACGAGGTCGGGCTGGACCTCGCCGATCAGCTCGGGCACGGAGGTCCGCGCGCCGACGATGTCGAGCTCGACCCGCTTGGTCCTGGTCAGCACGCCGTCGCGCAGGGAGTAGAGGCCGATGGCGACCCGGTGCGAGCGCAGCGTCGGGTGCTCCTGCGTGGCCTCCTGCAGCACGTCGAAGCTCAGGAACCGGCCCTCGTCGTCGGTGGTGAACGACGAGCGCAGCGTGTTGACGCCCGAGGTCTCCAGCCACTCCTTCGACCAGGACGACAGGTCGCGCCCGGAGGTGCGCTCCAGCGCCGACAGCAGGTCCTGCAGGGTGGTGTTCTTCCAGGCGTGCTCGTTGAAGTAGTCGCGCACCCCGGCGAGGAAGTTGTCGAGCCCCACGTACGCGACGAGCTGCTTGAGCACCGAGGCGCCCTTGGCGTACGTGATGCCGTCGAAGTTGACCTCGACGGCCTGCATGTCCGGGATGTCGGCGGCGATGGGGTGGGTGGAGGGCAGCTGGTCCTGCCGGTAGGCCCAGGCCTTCTCGACGTTGGCGAACGTCGTCCACGCGCCCTGGCCCCAGCGGGTGGCCTCGGCCTGGCACAGCACGGACATGTAGGTGGCGAACGACTCGTTCAGCCACAGGTCGTCCCACCAGCGCATGGTGACGAGGTCGCCGAACCACATGTGCGCCATCTCGTGCAGGATCGTCTCCGCGCGGCGCTCGATCAGCGCGTCGGTCACGCGCGAGCGGAAGACGTAGTCCTCCAGGAACGTCACCGCGCCCGCGTTCTCCATGGCGCCCGCGTTGAACTCCGGCACGAAGAGCTGGTCGTACTTGCCGAAGGGGTAGCGCAGCCCGAAGACGCGGTGGAAGAAGTCGAAGCCCTGCTTGGTGACCTCGAAGATGTTCTCGGGGTCGAGATACTGCGCGAGCGAGCGGCGCACGTAGATCCCGAGCGGGATCCCGTCGTGCTCGTCGCGCACGACCGCGTACGGCCCGGCGACGAGGGCCGTGATGTACGTCGACATGACGGGAGTCGGCGGGAAGTGCCAGCGCCTGGCGGCCTGCAGCGTGCCGTGCCGCCCCTGGTGCTCCTCCAGCGCCTCGACCGCGTCGGGGGCGGCGTTGGACACCACCTCCCAGTCGGCGGGGGCGAGGACGGTCAGCTCGAAGGTCGCCTTGAGGTCCGGCTGGTCGAAGCAGGCGTACATGCGGTGCGCGTCTGCCGTCTCGAACTGGCTGTGCAGGTAGACCTGCTGGTCGACAGGGTCGACGAAGCGGTGCAGGCCCTCACCGGTGCGCATGTAGGAGCAGTCGGCGTCCACGCGCAGCTCGTTGTGCGCGGCCAGCCCCGGCAGCGGGATGCGGCCCTTCTCGGCGTCGTAGGTGCTGATGTCCAGCTCCCGGCCGTTGAGCACGACCTTCCGCACGTGCGCGCCGTGGAGGTCGATGAACGTGTCCGCCCCCTCACGGTCCGACGTGAAGTGGACCGTCGTGATGCTCTCGAACCGCTCCTCGCCCTCGGTCAGGTCGAGTTCGACCCGGTAGGACTGGACGGAGAGCAAACGAGCACGCTCCCGAGCCTCATCCCGTGTCAGATTCCCTGCCACACCCGCTCCTCATCGCATGATCAACGCCCCCGACCCCCGCCGCCCCGTCGCGGCAGGGATTGCATGAATCCTGCCACGCCGCGGCGACAAGGCGGATTCGAGATCGCTCCTACCTGGAATAGGAGATTTCCTGCCCGGGTTGACGACCGAGGGAACCATAGTCCGTACGAGAGGGTGTCACAGTGTCCGACCGAAAGCTTGTCGATTTCTGGTTCGACCCCGCCTGCCCCTGGGCGTGGATCACTTCGCGCTGGATCCACGAGGTTGCCGCGCTCCGTCCCATCGACGTGCGCTGGCACATCATGAGCCTGGCGGTGCTGAACGAGGACAAGGACATCCCCGCCGAGTACGCCGAGAGGGTCAAGCAGACGCTCGGCGCCGTGCGGGTGCTGGCGGCCGCCGCGGACAAGTACGGCGAGGAGGTGCTCGGCACCCTCTACACGGAGATCGGCAGGCGCTTCCACGACGAGGGACGCGACCGCGGCCTGGACACGATCGCCGAGGCCCTCACCGCCGCCGGGCTCGACCCCGCGCTGGTGGCCGCGCACGACTCGGACGAGTATGACGAGGAGATCCGGCGCTCGCACGGCGAGGGCATCGACCTGGTCGGCCAGGAGGTCGGCACGCCCGTCATCGCGGTCGAGGGCGCGGCGTTCTTCGGCCCCGTCGTCTCGCCCATCCCGAGGGGCGAGGCCGCCGCGCGCCTGTGGGACGGCGTCCTGCTCGTCGCCGGCACCGACGGCTTCTTCGAGCTGAAGAGGTCGAGGACCCGCGACCCGATCTTCACCTGAGGCTTCACAGGCTCCTTCACCCTCGCGGGAATCCACTGGAAAGGTTTCGGCCGGAGGACTCGCCATCTGACAGCCGAGGCGCAAGGATGAGTGACATGCGTCACCTCTACGTGAACGGAGCCTGGGTCCCGTCCTCCTCGCGCGAGGCCGTCGACGTCGTCAACCCCGCGACCGAGGAGGTCGTGGACCGCGTGCCCGCCGGGGCGCCCGCCGACGTCGAGTCCGCCGTCGCCGCCGCCCGTGCCGCCTTCCCGTCGTGGTCGGCCCTGGAACCGGCCGAACGCGCCGCGTTCCTGGGGGCGGCGGCCGGGCTGCTGCAGGAACGCGCGCAGGAGATCGCGGCGACGATCGCCACCGACATGGGCGCCCCGCTCACGCTCGCGCTGAAGGTGCAGACGCTGATGCCGGCCGAGGTGCTGGCCTCCTACGCCGACCTCGCCAAGCGGTACGAGTTCGACGCCGGCCGCGTGGGCAACTCGCTCGTCGTGCGGGAGCCCGTCGGCGTGGTCGGCGCGATCACGCCGTGGAACTACCCGCTCCACCAGGTGGTGTGCAAGGTGGCTCCGGCCCTCGCGGCCGGGTGCACCGTCGTGCTCAAGCCGAGCGAGGTCGCGCCGCTCGCGGCGTACGCGCTGGCCGGCATCTTCCACGAGATCGGGCTGCCGCCCGGCGTGTTCAACATGGTCAGCGGTCACGGGCCGGTGGTCGGCGAGGCCATCGCCGCCCACCCGGACGTCGACATGGTCTCGTTCACCGGGTCCACCAGGGCGGGCCGCCGGGTCGCGGCCCTCGCGGCCGAGACGGTCAAGCGGGTGGCCCTGGAGCTGGGCGGCAAGTCGGCGAACATCATCCTCCCGGACGCCGACCTGGAGAAGGCCGTCAAGAACGGCGTCGCGGGGGCCTACCTCAACTCGGGCCAGACCTGTACGGCGCTGACCCGGATGCTCGTCCACTGGGACCAGTACGACGACGCCGTGCGGCTGGCCGTGCAGGCGGCCGGCGCCTACGTCCCCGGCGATCCGTTCGCCGAGGGCACACGCCTGGGGCCCCTGGTGTCCGCCGCCCAGCGCGACCGGGTCGTCAAGTACATCAACCGCGGCCAGGAGGAGGGCGCCCGCCTCGTGCTCGGCAGCACCGACAACCCCCTGGAACGCGGCTACTACGTCGAGCCCGCGATCTTCGCGGGCGTCTCGCCCGGCATGGCCATCGAGCAGGAGGAGATCTTCGGCCCGGTGCTGTCGATCATCCCGTTCTCGTCCGAGAACGAGGCCGTCGAGATCGCCAACGGCACGCCGTACGGGCTGTCGGGGGCGGTCTGGGCGGGCACCGAGGACCACGCCCTCGCGGTCGCGCGCCGCCTGCGCACTGGGCAGGTGTCGGTCAACGGCGGCCGGTTCAACACGATGGCGCCGTTCGGCGGCTACAAGCACTCCGGCATCGGCCGCGAGCTGGGCGAGTTCGGCCTGGAGGAGTTCCTGGAGGTCAAGGCCATCCAGCTGTAGGACGTCAGGGCGCCTGCAGCAGGATCTTGCGGCGCTCGTCCTTGCCCAGCCGGTCGACGTACAGCATGCCTTCGAGGTGGTCGAACTCGTGCTGGAAGCACCGGGCGAGCATGCCGCGGGCCTTCACGGTGACGGGCCGGCCGAGCTTGTCGACCCCGCGCAGGGTGACCCCGGCGGCGCGGGGGGTCGGGGCGTACAGCGGTCTGCCGGTCTCCTTGCCGGGCACCGACAGGCAGCCCTCCTCCTCGACGACCTGCTCGGTGTCGTCGATCGTCAGCTCCGGGTTGATCACGTGGCCCTTGCGGTTGCTGATGTCGTAGACGAACAGCCGCAGGCCCACGCCGATCTGCGGCCCCGCGAGCCCGACGCCGTCGGACTGGTACATGATCGCGAACATCTCGTCGATCAGCCGGCGCAGCTCGCGGTCGAAGTCCGTCACGGGCTCGGCGGGGGTACGCAGGACCGGGTCGCCGACATACCGAAGCTCGTGCATGACACTCCTGTCAGGCGGGAGGGTGTAAGGGACGCAGGCCCATATCGGCTATTACTCTAGTGGAGCCCGGGGTCGTCGCCGCCAGAGCCTTTCTGGGAAACTTGTGTCGTGCGTGTCTACATCGGTGCCGACCATGCCGGCTACGAGCTCAAGAATCATCTGGTCGCCTGGCTCAAGGAGCAGGGCCACGAGGTGAAGGACTGCGGCCCCCACGTCTACGATGCGGAGGACGACTACCCGCCGTTCGTGCTGCGCGCCGCGGAGGGCGTGATCGGCGACGCGGGCAGCCTCGGGGTGGTGATCGGCGGCTCGGGGAACGGCGAGCAGATCGCCGCCAACAAGGTGCGGGGGGTGCGCGCGGCCCTCGCCTGGAACGAGGAAACGGCGAAGCTCGCCCGCGAGCACAACGACGCCAACGTGATCAGCCTGGGCGCCCGGCAGCACACGCCGGAGGAGGCCACCAGGTTCGTCGAGATCTTCCTGGCCACGCCGTTCTCCGGGGCCGAGCGGCACGCCAGGCGGATCCGCCAGCTGGCCGAATACGAGGCCACCGGCAAACTGCCGCCGCTGCCCGCCTGAGCGCCTCCGGCGGTAACTCCAGCGCCGTAACCAGCGCCGTTCCTTCGGCGCCGTACGGCTAGCGAGCGTCCTTGTCCCGGCCCCGGCGGGGTTCCCGCCGGGGTGTCTCGTCGCGCAGCGGCCGCTGGTCGGCGGCCTCCTGCTGCTCGGGCGTCGGCCGGGACACGTCACGGGCCCGCATGGCCGTGATCGCGGTGATCTGCAAACTCTGCAGCGCCATGCCTCGAAGCCTACGCGGTCCCGGCGGCCGTGCGGAGATCAGAACACCCGGCAGCCCCAGGGGGCCGGGTCCCACAGCATGGCGGCCGACAGCTCGCGCACGGCCCCCGGCCGGTGCTCCCGCACCAGCCCGGCGTCCGCCGCCGCCCGCAGGGGCCGCCCGCCGAGGTAGGCCGCGCCCAGCACGTCGACCGGCAGCGTGAGGTCGGCGGGCGCGTCCGTCGGTTCGCACGACCCCTTGTCGGTGACGAGGCGGCGGCGGCCGGCGTTCCACGGGCAGGTCTCGTCCACGACCTCCAGGACCAGGTCGGCGGGGGCCGCGTACGCGCGGGCGGACAGGGCCCGGTCCACGTCGACCAGGCGGATCCACAGGTCGTCGAACCAGATCGCGTTGAGCCGGCGGGGATCGGCCAGCAGATGCATGATCGGGTCGTCCACCGGCCGCCGGCCGGCGTGGACGACCGTGCACAGGTCGCGGTCGAGGACGCCGCGCCAGACCAGCGCGTACGCCGCGGGATCGGTGGCCATCAGCTCCAGGAGCCGGACCTCTCCTTCCGGCACGGCGTGCTCGTTCCAGTCGGCCTTGGCCCGGAACAGCGCGTAGCCGCGCACTCCGGTCGCGTCCTCGGCGACGAGGCAGCGCAGCGGGCCCATCCCGCCCCGGTCGTGCTCGGTGTCCGGGATGACCTCGTTCCGCCAGAACCCGTCGGACCTCGTGTACAGGCCGGGACGGCTCTGCCGTACGGCGTCGTAGACCCGCTGAAGGGCGGCCAGTGCGTCGGCGGGGGTGGCCACGCGCAGGCGCAGCGCGGGATCGGCGGGGGCCGAGCGCGTGAAGGCCGAGCCGTGGGTGGGGATGCGGAAGGACAGGGCGTCGGCGGCCCTGCCATATCCGAAGCGCCCGTAGATGCCCGCCTCGCTGGCATAGAGCGCGGCGACGGCCTCACCCCCGTTCTCGTGCAGGTCGTGCAGCTGCCGGGTCATGAGCGCGGTCAGCACGCCGCGGCGGCGATGCGAGGGGAGCACGCCGACCGACGTGACGCCGGCCACGGGGATCGGCCCGCCGGGGACCGTCATCTCGAAGGACAGCGCGCCGGCGCAGCCGACCATCAGATCGCCGTCGAAGGCGGACAGCAGGCGGTCGAGCTCCATGACCTCGCGCCAGCGGTCGGTCAGCTCCAGGGGGTAGGTGCCGTTGAACGCCTCGTAGTCGACGGCGGCGAAGGCCGGCCACTCGGATTCCTCGATGGGGCGAACGGTGATGCTCATCACAGCACCGTAGAAGCGGGGTGCGGCGTGAGGCGAGCCAATATCCGTGCCGGATGATCTAGACGTTGGTCAAGCAGGTATCGCTACCTGGGATGTCCGGATACAGTCGAGGCCATCATGAATTCCCGTCCGGCGCCGCTGATCCCTCCTCGGCTGCGCGCGTTCCTGGCGCGCGTGCCACTCCTGGTGCCGCTGGTCCGCTTCGCGAGGAAGGTGTGGTCGAAGGACCGCTACCTTCTCATCGCGCTGGTCGTGCTCACCACCGTGGTCGGCGTGCTCGACGCGGAGGTGTCGGCGTACTGGTTCTCGCCCTCGCTGCTGATCCTCTTCACGCTGATCGGCGGCCTCCAGCTCCGGCTGCGCAGTCTCGCGCTCCTGCTGTGCGTGGTCGCGGCGGCGCTGACGTACATGGGACCGGTCACGGGGGTGCTCAGCGTCGGCCCCGGCCTGCTCATCACGATGGCCTTCACCGCCGCGCTGGCCTGGACGATGGCGCGGACGCGGGGCAAGCTCGGGGTCCAGGGCCTGCGTGGTGACGCGATGCTGCTGGAGCTGCGCGACCGGCTCAAGCGGCAGAGCGAGCTGCCGCCGCTGCCCAAGGACTGGGGCGGCAAGGTCGTGCTGAAGCAGGCCGGCGGATCGTCGTTCGGCGGTGACTTCGTCGTCTCGATGCGGGAGGGCGACCGGGTCCAGCTGGCGGTCGTCGACGTGTCCGGCAAGGGCGTGGACGCGGGAACCCGCGCGCTCATGCTGTCGGGCACCTTCGGCGGCCTGCTCGGCTCGGTGGACGACTTCCTCGCGGCGTGCAACTCCTACCTGCACCGCCAGCTCGGTGACGAGGGGTTCGTCACGGCCGTCCACCTGGAGCTCGATCTGTCCACGGGGGAGTACACCATCACCTCGGCGGGGCACCCGCCCGTGGTCCGGTTCGACTCCGGGTCGGGCACGTGGCGGGTCTCCACGGCGAAGGGCGTCGTGCTCGGCGTGGTGCCCGATCTCGCCTGCGAGACCGACAGCGGGGTGCTGCGCAAGGGCGACGCGCTCATGCTGTTCACCGACGGGCTGATCGAGCAGCCCGGCCGGGACATCGACGCCGGGCTCGACCGGCTGCTCGGCGAGGCCGAGCGGCTGCTGCCGTCGGGTTTCCGCGACAAGGCCCGGCAGCTCGTGCAGGCGATGTCCTCCGGGCACAACGACGACTGCGCGCTCGTCCTGATCTGGCGCCCCTGACCTTCCTACAGCCAGCCGGAGTCGGTGGCGATCCGCACGGCGTCGACGCGGTTGCGCGCCCCGGTCTTGACGAGGATGCGCGACAGGTGGTTGCGCACGGTGCCGACGGACAGGCCCAGCTCGGCCGCGATGTCCTTCGAGCGCCCGCCGCCCGCCGCGAGCCGCAGCACCTCGTGCTCCCGCGGCGTCAGCGGGCAGTCGGCGGCCTCCAGCGCGGCGACGGCGAGCTCGGAGTCGACGACCCGGCGTCCGGCGACCATCCGGCGGATGCCGTCGGCGAGATGCTCGGGGGCCACCTCGATGCCCAGGTAGCCGAGGACGCCCGCCGCGAAGGCCCGCTTGACGTGACCCGGGCTGGGCTGCGCCGACAGCAGCATCACGCGGCAGCGCGGCGCCTTCTCTCCCAGCCGCGCGGCGGCCGTGAGCCCGTCCACTCCCGGGAGGTCGGCGTCGACCACGGCGGCGTCCGGCCGTACGTCGAGGGCCGCGGGCACGATGTCCTCGCCCGACCCGACGTCCGCGACCACCCGCAGGTCGTCCTCCTCGTCGAGGGACGCGACCAGGCCTCGCCGCACCAACGGAAGGTGTTCGGCCACCAGGATCCGGATCAAGATGCTCCCCTCTGGACGTCCTTCAAAGGGTGATCGCCCAACTGCACACTGTCAACGAAGTGTCCCCAACCGGTCACACACGGGCAAGCCGCACCGGCCCCGGAAAAGTCTTCGCCCTCGTGCGGGTGGGCTACGCTCGAAGGGTGCTTCGTCTGCCAGGGCACCTTCTCCACCTCGGGGGTACGCGCTGATGAGCTGGCTCTTCGCGGCCGGATTCGTGATCCTCTTCGTCGGTCTGCTGGTCTCGATCGCCCTTCACGAGATCGGGCACCTCGTGCCCGCCAAGCTCTTCGGCGTACGCGTGACCCAATACATGGTCGGCTTCGGGCCCACGATGTGGTCGCGCAGGCGGGGCGAGACCGAATACGGCGTGAAGTGGGTTCCGCTCGGCGGCTACATCCGCATGATCGGCATGCTGCCGCCGCGTGCGTCCGACGAGCCCGGCAAGCTGCGCAGCGTCTCCACCGGTCCCTGGCAGGGCCTGATCGAGAACGCGCGGGCGGTCGCGTCCGAGGAGATCCGGCCGGGGGACGAGGGCCGGGTCTTCTACCGCAAGCCATGGTGGCAGAAGGTCATCATCATGACCGGCGGCCCGGCGATGAACTTCGTGCTGGCCTTCGTGCTGTTCGCGGTCGTGATGATGGGCTTCGGCGTCCGCGAGCTGACGCCCGTCGTGTCCTCGGTGTCCAAGTGCGCCATCCCGGCGGCCGAGGCGGACCACCGGGACTGCCGGGACAGCGATCCGCTGACGCCCGCCGCCAAGGCCGGTCTGCGGCCCGGAGACCACATCGTCGCCATCGGCGGCGCGCCGGTCACCGACTGGGAGGCCGCGCAGCGGCTGATCCGGGAGCACGGCGCGGGCGTGACGACGCTCGGCATCGAGCGGGGCGGGCAGCGGACCGACGTCCAGGTCGATCTGATCGCGCAGGACATGCCCTCGCTGACCGACCCCGACAAGATCGAGAAGAACGTCGGCTTCCTGGGAGTGAGCCCGACCACCATCGTGGTGAAGAAGGGCCCCGGTTATGTCGTCGGGCAGATGTGGGACCTGACCGAGCGCACCGCCGTCGCGATGGTCAACATCCCCAAGAAGATGGTCGGCGTGTGGAACGCCGCGTTCTCGGGCGAGAAGCGCGACCCGAACGGGCCGATCGGCATCGTCGGGGCGGGCCGCATCGGCGGTGAGATCGCCGCCTCCGACCTCTCGGTCGAGAACAAGATCGAGATCTTCATCAACCTGCTCGCCGGGCTGAACCTCGCCGTGGGCATGTTCAACCTGATCCCGCTGCTGCCGCTGGACGGCGGCCACATCGCCGGCGGGCTCTGGGAGGGCGTCAAGCGGGCGTTCGCGCGGGTGCGCCGCAGGCCCGTCCCCGGTCATGTGGACGTGGCCAAGGCGCTCCCGCTGACGTACGTCATGGCGGCCCTGCTGGTCGTCATGGGCGGCCTTCTCATCTACGCCGACCTCGTCAACCCGGTCCGCCTGTCCGGCTGAGGGGCTACTCGCCCGTCGCCCCGTCGATGCGCTCGCGCAGCAGATCGGCGTGGCCGTTGTGGCGGGCGTACTCCTCGATCATGTGGCACATGATCCAGCGCAGCGAGTAGTGGACGCCGTCCCTGGTGGGCGTCTTCGTCATGGCGTCCAGGTCCGCGCAGGCCTCCTCGGCCGCCCGCGCGTGCTCGATCTCCGCCTGCCAGGTCGCGAACGCCTCCTCGGCGGACGCGGTGTCCACATTGTCGAACTCGCCGTCCGGGTAGTCGTCGCTGTAGTAGATGCCGCGGAGATCCTCGCCGTTCAGCCGCCGCCGGAACCAGGCCCGCTCGACGTCGGCCATGTGCCGTACGAGGCCGAGCAGCGACATGCTGGAGGGCGGCACCGAGCGCAGCCGCAACTGCTCCTCGGTGAGGCCCTGACATTTCACGGCGAGGGTCTCACGGTGCCAGTCCAGCCAGGCGCGCAGCATCTCGCGCTCGCCTGCGACGACAGGGGGATCGATACGTGTGTCGGTCATCCCGGCATCCTCCCCTGGACCCGGCGCGCAGTCACCTCGATTAGCGCGCGGAGGCGCCAGGCCGATATTCGAGCAGGACGACGCGGGAGTCGAGCACCCTGGTGCCGGCCAGGTGCAGCCCCGCGCGGGGATAGCCGGCGTAGGCGGGCTCCCGGCCGTCGCCGCCCAGCGTGAGGGGGAAGACCATCATCCGGAGCCGGTCGACCAACCCGAGCTCCATCAGGCTTCTCACCAGCGTGAGACTGCCGATCGAGCGCAGCGGCACGTCCGACTCCCGCTTGAGCGCCGTGATCCGCTCGGCGAGATCACCGCGTACGAGCCGGGTGTTCTGCCACGACAGCGGCTCGCGCAGTGTGTTGGAGAAGACGGCCTTCGGCAGGTCGTTCATCCGGGTGCTCGCCTCGTCGGCGGCCCCGGCCGAGATCGCCGCCATCGCCTCATAGGTGACACGTCCCATGAGCATCAGCTGCGGCTGCTCGGTCGCCTCACGGATCCACGCGTCGAGGTCTGGACCCGAACAGCCGAAGAAGGGGCCCACGTCCACTCCGGCGGCGAAGCCGTCCAGCGACACGAACAGGTCCGCTGTGAGCTCGGCCATGAGAGTCACCGCGCCTTCCGCGTCTGCCTGCGCCCCACAGCGCGCACCAGCCGGCGTGATCGTCGGAAAAGGAGCCGGGCGAGGCCGAAGAGGAACGCGACCTCGAACATCAGGGTGCACATGAGCATGACCTCGTCGAGGAGCCTCCCACCGATCCGGCCACTCGTCCAATCACGGACGACGGGCGTGATGACCATGCCCAGCGCATATCCGATCATCGCCAACGCCTCTTGGTATGCAGCACGCATCAGCCGATCGTAGGGCCACAGGCGACACCGGGTGATCAGACCCGTCGAGAAACCCCGTTCTCAGCGCACTCCTCGCGCATGCGGACGTTCCCGGCGCCGCCGTCCAGTCCGCCGCCGTCGGCTACGAGCCCTGGCTGGATCAGGGCTCGCATGCGACCCTGATCTCCAGGCTGACTTGGGAGGATTCCATTGGTCCACGGCATCGAGCCCCTGCTCCTCACCTGTGCTTCCGCGCCGTGACCAGGGAGAGGGAACGAGATGACGACTTCTCGGGCATCGGCCTCGGCGGCATGGTCCTCCTCCTGACCGTCATGGCCCTGAGACACCCGTGGCAGGCGCTCAAGGAACTGCTCAGGCTGGCCGATCGACTGGGCCGCTGGGCGCTCGGGCACGCTCTGGCCCCTGCCGCGCTGGTGGTCGCGATCGTGTTGTCGCGTCGAAGGGATCGCCGCCCCACCTTCGAGGACTACCTCCACGGCCGCGACGAGGATTGAGACCCCTCGTGATGTCCTCCGGTGGGCACCCGCCAGGGACGCTCGTCGCCTGCCGGCGCGTCGCCACTCACCGCCGGCCGTGCGATTCTGCTCCTGTGGACCGGAGAGCTCTCGCCGATCTGTTGAGCGATGCCGGGGAAGCCGGCGCCGCATGTCGTCGCGCGCTGGTCTCCGGAGCGGATTACGAGGTCTGGCCGGCACCCGTCTCCACCCGCGAGCTCGTCGGCATCTACCGGCGTCGCGAACGCCTGAGCCGCCGGCGTGGCGTCTCGTCCATCGGCTTCGCGGACGCCGTCGTGCGCCTCGACACCTGCGGTCGTGAATTCGTCCTGGTCGGTTACGTCAAGGGCGTGACCCCCGCGTACCACTTCCAGGTCTTCCTGTCTGCCGACGCCTCGCGCGTGATCGCATGTCTGGGCATCAGCCAGGAACACCCGCCGCTCGCCGGCCCGGCTCCTCACCTGCCGCCAGCCGAGGCTGACGGTCTCTAAGCCGGGTTCGTCAGGCGCCATGTGCCCTCGATGCGCCCTGCCAAGACCCGAACATGCAGATCGGGGGCTTGCGGGTCAGTACATCGAGATGTGTACGTGGTCGTAGTGGTTGGCGGTGATTCCGCCGCGGTCGGACATGAGCCGCCAGCCGGGATGGCCGAGGTTGTAGATGCGCTGCTGCCAGATCACGTACATCACGCCGAGCTTGGGCCCGTTCTTGATGGCCCAGGCGGCCAGGCTGTCGCCGAGCGCCTTCATCTCTGGGGAGGGCATGGCGCCGCCCGAGCTCATCATGAAGTCGCAGGCGCGCCCGAGGGGATGCTCGCCGCTGTTCTCCGCTCGGTAGCAGCCCACCGGAAACCGCAGGCTGAAGTGGTTCTCGACCTCGGCGCGCATGAACCGCATCCGGGGCGTGATGTTGTCGGAGCCGCTGGGCAGCTCGGGCGCCCACGACCCGCCCGCGAGCTTCCCCGGCGCGATCGGGATCAGCGCGTCGAGCTTGTCCTTGATCTCGTCGATGAGGTCTTCGGCGTCCTTGCGCTGCACGGCGACCGCCTCGGCCTGCGCCTTGAGCTGTGCCGTCAGCGTCTTGGCGGCGTCCGCGGCCTGCTGCCGCGCGGCGCGGACCCGGTCGAAGTGGGCCAGCCGGGCAGCCTGCTCCTCTTTGAGCTGGTAGTTGAGCGCGGCGGTGTTCATGTCGGGCAGTGCCATCGCACTCTCGGTCTGGTAGCGCAGCCCGGCCATCTGCCGTACGGCGTCGCTCGCGGCCTCGTAGTCGGCCTGGGCCTTGGTCAGCCGGTCGCGGGCCGCCTTCTCCTCCTCACGGGCCTTGGCGAGGGCGACGCGTTTGGCGTTGTAGTCGCCGATCAGCCGGTCGACCTTCTGCCGCAGGTCCGACAGCTCCTTCTTGAGCTGCTTCTCCGTCGGTTTGGGCTCGGCGACGCCCGGCGCCGCCGTGCCGAACACGAGGACGGCGGAGGCGAGCACGCCGACAGCCAGGGGGAACGCGCGGGGCAGAGCCCACTCCTCTCCATCTGCCGACCGGGTTAGCTGACGGGTTCGGGCTGGAGGAGCCCGGGCAGGCGACTGCCTTGACCCCAGGTGCGTGATTGGGTCCCCGGTTCCCGGGCGGGGCGCCCGGGATTAGGCGTACCGGTTGTGACGGCCGGTGTCAGGGATACTAGTGGTAAAGAAACTGTCGCTGCCACCAAAGCCGCAACCAATCGGAGATCAGGCCGTTATCGCCTCGCGAAGCATCCGGGCGGCCTCCTCAGGCAGCACGTCGTTGACGAACGCGCCCATGGCCGACTCCGATCCGGCCAGATACTTGAGCTTGTTCGGCGCGCGCCGGATCGTGAAAAGCTGCAGGTGGAGGTAGGCGAGGTCGCGCCGATAGGTGACGGGGGCCTGGTGCCAGGCCGCAACGTACGGCATCACGACGCCGAACAGCCCGTCCAGGCGGCGCAGCACCTCGATGTAGAGCGGTGCGAACGCGGCCCGCTCCTCGGGCGACAGCGCCGGGATGTCGGGCACCCGGCGGTGCGGATAGACATGCACCTCGAACGGGTAGCGTGCGGCGGCGGGCACGAAGGCCGTCCAGTGCTCGTTGGCGGCCACCACCCGGGGGCCCGTCCGCTCGGCGGCCAGGACGTCCGCGAACAGGTTGCCGCCCTGATGGCGGGCGGCGGCGTCCAGCATCTGGCGCGTACGCGGCGTGACGTACGGATAGGCGTAGATCTGCCCGTGGGGGTGCGGCAGCGTGATCCCGATCTCGGCGCCGCGGTTCTCGAAGCAGAAGACCTGCTCCACGCCGGGCAGCGAGGACAGCTCGGCCGTACGGTCGGCCCACGCCTCGACGACCAGCTCGGCCTGCGCGTCGCTCAGCGAGCTGAACGACGCGTTGTGGTCGGAGGTGAAGCAGACGACCTCGCAGCGCCCGATCCCCGGCCGCACCTCGCTCAGCCCGCCCACCTGCTCGTACGCACCCGTGTTGAAGCTGAACGACGGGAAGCGGTTCTCGAACACCGCCACCTCGTACGGCGAGGGGATCTCCGAGCCGGGATGACCCGGGCACAGTGGGCACTCCTCCGCCGACGGCAGGTGCGTGCGCGTCTGGCGATGCCGGGCGACGGCCACCCACTCGTCCAAGAGGGGGTCGTAGCGCAGCTCGGAGGCGAGCGGGCGCGGCGGCAGGTCCCTGGTGTCGATGGCGCTGTGGTCGGCGTCGTCGCGCCGGTCGAAGTAGATCAGCTCACGGCCGTCGGCGAGATGGGTGATGGTGCGCTTCACAGAGCGGTCTCCAGCTTCACGGTGCGGTGTCCCGGGTCAGAGCGGGCTTACAAGGAGGTCGGGGCGGGTTTGCGGAGGCGGGGGGACACGGCGGGCATGCAGAAGCCGGGGGATACGCCGGGTTTGCAGAAGGCGGGGGATGCACCGGGCTTGCTACAGACGTCGGGAGACACGGCGGGCTCGCGGGGGGCCGGCCTCACAGCGCGGTCTCCAGCTCGGTCTCTCCGGACGGATCGGCGAGGAGAAGCTCGCCGGCGTGCTCCGACAGCGCGTCGCGGGCCTCCTCCGGCAGGCCGACGTCGCTCACGACCACGGCGGCCTCGTCGAGGGCGGCGATCGTGCTGATGCCGATCGTCCCCCACTTGGTGTGGTCGGCCAGCACCACGAGCTGCTGGGCGGCCGCGATGAGGGCGCGGTCGGTCTCCGCCTCCAGCAGGTTGGGCGTGGTGTAACCGGCCCGGACGCTCATGCCGTGCACGCCCAGCATGAGCGTGTCGACGTTCAGGGAGCGGACGGCCGCCACGGCCACCGGGCCGACGAGCGCGTCGGACGGCGTGCGCACGCCTCCCACCAGCACCACGGTCTGGTCGGGCCGTCCCGCCCGGTGGAAGACGTCGGCCACCTGCACCGAGTTGGTGATCACGGTCAGCTCGGGCACGTCCACCAGATGATGGGCCAGTGTCCAGGTCGTGGTCCCGGCCGAGAGGGCGACGGAGCTGCCCGGCCGCACGAGCATGGCGGCCCGGCGGGCGATGGCCTCCTTCTCGGCCTGCTGCCGCACCGACTTGGCGGCGAAGCCCGGCTCCTCCGTGGAGCCGGTGCCGGTGGCGGTCGCCCCGCCGTGCACCTTGACGATCAGGCCGCGTTCCGCGAGGACCTCCAGGTCGCGGCGGATCGTCATGTCCGAGACCCCGAGGTCGCGTACGAGCTGCGCGACGCGCACCCCGCCCGTTCTGCGTACCCTCTCAAGGATCGCCTGCTGCCGTTGCTGGGCCAGCATCCACCACTCCTCTACAGATTCAAACAAATTATGCCTCACGAACGTGGAGACATGTTGAGTTGGGGTGCGCCTCTTGCCGCCTGTGGTCCGAGGGGGGACAGTGGGCGAAAGCCGTACTCGACGGAAGGCGGTCGTCATGGGCAGACGCGCACGCAAGTCGAAGGCACGCAAGAAGAAGAAGGCCAACCACGGCAGGCGGCCCGCGGGCCGGTAGGCGCCCGGCCCTGCTAGGGGTTTCTGCCCCAGGCGGCGAGCAGATGGGTCTGCTGGTCGGCGCCGGCCGGGACGCCCTGCTCGTCCCCGAACACTCCCGCCTCGCGATAGTCCTCCCGCGCCTTCTCGAACCATTCGGAGCATGAGGCGACGAGCTCGGGGTCGAGCCGTTCCGGCCCGCCGATGGCACGTGCCAGATCCCAGGTGTGGATCAGCGCGTCCGCGAACAGCTCGGTGATGTACTCCTCGCCCAGCACGTCGCCGAAGGACAGGTGGGCCACGCTGGTCAGGGCGCCCTCGGCGTACACCGCCTGGACCGCTCCCTGCGCGGACGCCTCGAACGCCTTGACCGGGTCGTCGCCGAGCACGTCGCCCTCGAAGGCGTCCCCCACCTCCGCGACCGTACGGCCGGACAGTAACTCGGGGGCCCACAGGTTCTCGGCCACGACGTGGTTGACGAGCCCCCGGACGTCCCAGTCGACGCAGGGGGTCGGCAGCTCCCACTGTCCCCGGCGGACGAGACGGAGACGGGCCCCGAAGCCATCCAGTGCCCTGCGGTACGCGTCACGGATGTCGATCATGTCCCCTCCTCGCCACGAACTCCCGATTCGAACGTAACTCTTCTCAACGATCAGTCATACACGCTCGACGGGGAGGGAACGCCCGGGTCAAGGGAGGTTCTGCTCCACCCAGACGATCTTTCCGTACGGAGTGGGCCGGGTGCCCCACCGGTAGGCGAACCGCTTGATCAGCTGGAGACCGCGGCCGGTGTCCTCGTCGGGGGTGGCTGTGCGCGGGGCGGGAGCGGCGGGGGAGCCGTCGACGACCTCGACCACCAGCGTGCGGCCGCGCAGCAGGCGCAGCTCGATCGGCGGCCAGCCGTGTTTGAGCGCGTTGGTGACCAGCTCGCTCACGATGAGCTGGGTGCTGTCCACCAGGCTGCTCAGCCCCCACCTCTGCAGGGTGCCGCGGACGAAGCGGCGGGCGTGCGAGACGAACCGCGGGTCGGACGGCAACGGGCAGGTCGCCACCTCGTCCGGGTCGAGGTCGCGCACCCGGGCCACCATCAGCGCGATGTCGTCACGCTCGTGCCCCGACCGCTGGCTGCTGATGATCACGTCGCACATGTCCTCCAGGTCCTCGACGGGACCGGCGAGCAGACGGCGCAGCCCCATGATCCCGGCGTCCAGGTCGCGCTCGCGGCTCTCCACGAGGCCGTCGGTGTAGAGGGCGAGCACGCTCCCGGGCGGCAGGACCATCTCGCGCGACTCCAGCGGGTCGCTGCCGATGCCGAGAGGCAGGCCCGAGGGAAGATCGATGATCTCGGTCGACCGATCCGGGTGCAGGAGGATCGGCGGCACGTGGCCGGCCCGGGCGAGCGCGCAGTTGCGCGTCACCGGGTCATAGACGGCGTAGATGCACGTCGCGATCTGGCTGGGGTCGAGGTCCTGGCTCATCAGGTTGAGCCGGAACAGCACCTCGTCGGGCGGCAGGTCGAGGCTCGCGAGCGTACGTGCGGCCGTGCGGAGCTGGCCCATGGTCGCCGCGGCCCTGGTGCCGTGGCCCATGACATCGCCCACAACCAGGGCCGTACGGCACCCGGGCAGGGCGATCACGTCATACCAGTCGCCCCCGACGCCCATCAGGTCGCTGGCCGGCAGGTAGCGGGAGGCGATGTCCATGCCGAGCGCCTGCGGCAGCTCGACGGGCAGCAGGCTGCTCTGCAGGGTCAGCGCGGTCCTGCGCTCCCTGGTGTAGAGCCGGGCGTTGTCGATGCACACGGCGGTGCGGGCGGCCAGATCCTCGGCCACCACCACGTCCTGCTCCTCGAACGACCGCGTTCCCGGGTGCCTCGTGAAGATCACGCAGCCGAGCACCCGTCCCCGCGCCCGCAGGGGCACCGCGAGGAACGACGAGTCGGTCAGCAGCGAGGCGACCGCCTCCTCCCGGTCCATGCTGGCGCCGATCAGCCGGGCGCTCTCCTTGTCGAGCGCCGGATACATGAGCGGTTTGCCGCCGGCCATGCACTGGGCCTGCGGAAGGATCGCCGGATAGACCGTCGACTCGCCGACGGGGAAGGCCTTCACCCAGGAGTCCGGATCGGCGCCGGCGACGGCCAGGGCGACCCTGCGTACGAGGGTGGTGCCGTCCACCGGCCTGGACGACAGCTCGCCGTCCGCGGCGAGCCGGTCCTGCACCATCACGGCCGCCGCGTCGGCGAAGCGGGGGACGGCCACGTCGACCAGCTCCCGGCTCGTCTCGGATAAGTCGAGCGTGCTGCCGATCCGCCGGCTCGCCTCGTTCAGGAAGGCCAGCCGCTCGTGCGCGGACGCGGCGCTGCTGCGGCGCCACTGCGCCCGGTTGCCCGGGGCGGGGTCCTTGATGACGCAGTTCCGGTTCAACGAATTCTCCGGAGAGAGCGGATGGTGTTCCAGAATCGTATGGAGCTGATACCGCGCATTTCAGCCGTTTGACATGAGAGCTCCGGTCGGTATGACGGAGCGATGGCGCAGCCGTACCCGCCGGTCAAGGGACGAAACGGATATCAGTGAGCATGCGTCACATCAGACGGCGGGCAGGTGCGCGAGGGCCGCGTCGATCCGCTCCTGCGGGAGCGTGAAGTCCTCCAGGTGCCCCGCGAGACGGCTCTCGTAGGCGGGCATGTCGAAGTGGCCGTGCCCGCACAGGGACATCACGATGACCTTCTCCTCGCCCGACTCCGCGCACCGCAGCGCCTCCGCGATCGTCGCGGCCACGGCGTGGGAGGGCTCGGGCGCCGGCACGATCCCCTCGGCCCTGGCGAAGCGGATGCCCGCGTCGAAGCAGTCGGTCTGCGTGACGGCCACGGCCTCCACCAGGCCCAGCTCGTACACGTGCGAGAGCAGCGGCGACATGCCGTGATAGCGCAGCCCGCCGGCGTGGATCGGGTCGGGCACGAACGTGTGCCCCAGCGTGTGCATCTTCATCAGCGGCGTGAACCCGGCCGTGTCGCCGAAGTCGTACGCGTAGGTGCCCCGGGTCAGGGACGGGCAGGCGGCGGGCTCGACGCCGCGCAGCACGGGGTTCATGCGCCCGGCGAGCTTCTCCCGGAGGAACGGGAAGGCCAGCCCGGCGAAATTGGAGCCGCCGCCGGTGCAGCCGATCACCACATCGGGGGTCTCGCCGAGGACGGCGAGCTGCTCCAGTGCCTCCTCGCCGATGACGGTCTGGTGCAGCAGGACGTGGTTGAGCACCGAGCCCAAGGCGTATCGCGTGTCGTCATGCTGACCGGCGACCTCGACCGCCTCGCTGATCGCGATCCCGAGCGACCCCGTGCAGTGGGGGTCCTCCGCCAGGATCCTGCTGCCCGCCGTGGTCATCGCCGACGGGCTGGCGTGCAGGGTCGCGCCGTAGACCTTCATCAGCGTGCGCCGGTAGGGCTTCTGGTCGTACGACGCCCGGACCATCCAGACCTCGCAGTCGAGGCCGTACTGGGCGCAGGCGAACGCCAGGGCGGACCCCCATTGGCCCGCGCCGGTCTCGGTGGTCAGCCTCCGCACGTCCTCCCGCGCGTTGTAGTACGCCTGGGGGACCGCGGTGTTGGGCTTGTGCGACCCCGACGGGCTGCCGCCCTCGTACTTGTAGTAGATCCGCGCCGGCGTGCCGAGGGCGCGCTCGAGGCGGCGGGCGCGGATGAGCGGCGTCGGCCGCCAGAGGCGATAGACGTCGAGGACGCCGTCGGGGACGGGGACGAACCGCTCACCCGACACCTCCTGCTCGATCAGCGCCGCGGGGAAGAGCGGGGCGAGATCGTCGGGGCCGACCGGCTGCAGCGTCGCGGGGTGGAGCACCGGCGGGGGCGGCGTGGGCAGGTCGGGGACGACGTTGTACCAGTTCCGCGGAATCCGCGACTCGTCGAGAAGGACCCTGGTCGGCTCGCCCATGACTCCCAGTCTCCGCGCCGGGGGCCCATCGGGAAAGGGCGTCTGCCGATGTGGCCGGACTCGGTCAGACGGCCGCGTGAGACAGCTGCGTCAGACGCTTCCCCCCGAGCGCCAGTAGACGTTGGCCTCCCGGGTGAGGAACCCTTCGTCGACAAGGTAACGGCGCAGCGCGGCGTAGTCGTCGTGGAACGCCCGCAGCGCCACGTCGACCTCCTTCTCCGGATAGCGCACGCCGATCTCGAACACCTGGGCGATGTAGTCGAGCACCATCAGCCGCTTGGCCCTCTTCGTCGGCATGGAGACGAGCCGCCCGTCCACGAGGAACGCGTCCATCGGGTCCGCCGGCGTGGCGGGGATCGTGCGCAGCAGGTCGCGGAAGGTCTCGGGCCGTGCCCGCCAGCCGTCGTCCTCGTCCCGTACGGCGAGGCCGCCCCGCTCCAGCCGGTCCAGGGCCTTGGCCACCACGTCGGGGTCGAGCCCGGTGACCTTGTCGAGCGGCTCACCGGGACGCAGGACCAGCCCGGCCAGGACGCGCAGCGTGTCGTCCTGCCCGAGCAGCCCGAGCACGCGGGAGATGTGCTTGTCGATCACCTGTCCACGGTATTGCCTTGATGAAGGCAGTAGGAAACCTGGAGGGCGACGTGACCGCTCAACTGGACCATACGATCGTGCACAGCAGTGACCGCTTCGCGTCCGCCCGGTTCCTGACCGGGCTGCTCGGCGAGCCCGAGCCCGGCGCGTACGGGCCGTTCGCCACGGTCCCGCTCGGCAACGGCGTGACGATCGACTACGCCGACTCGATCGTCGACCGGGACAGGATCGTCATGCAGCACCTGGCGTTCCTCGTCTCCGAGAACGAGTTCGACGACATCTTCGCCCGCATCGCCGAGCGGGGCCTGCCCTACTGGGGCGGCCCCGAGCACCGGGAGCCGCAGCAGATCAACCACCGGCACCACGGCCGCGGGGTGTATGTGGACGACCCCGACGGCCACTCCATCGAGTTCCTCACCCATCCGTACGTCAAGGAGGAGTGACCCCTCAGCCGTTCTGCGTCCGGCCCCGGTCGAAGACGGCGCGCCTGCGGGCGGCGAAGTCCTCGGGGCTGGTGATGGCGAGCCCGTCCCGGCCGGTCTCCAGCTCGGCCCGCAGGCCGTCGGCGCCGGTGCCGTCCCGCAGGAGGTCGTAGATCTCCCGGATCCTGCGCAGTGTCTCCGGCGTCGTCGTCGCGATGCTCTGCGCGAGCTCGACGGCCCGGGGCAGCAGCCGGTCGTGCGCGACGACCTCGTTCACCAGACCGATGCGCAGTGCGAGGGGAGCATCGACGAAGTCCCCCGTGAACGTCATCTGCCGCGCCCACGACTGCCCGACGGCCTGGCTGAGCCTGGCCGTCATGCCCCAGGAGGGCACGATGCCGACGCGGGTGTGGGTGTCGGCGAACCGCGCCCGCTCGCTGGCGATCCTGAAGTCGCAGGCGAGCGCGAACTCCAGGCCGCCGGTCACCGCCACGCCGTTGATCGCCCCGATCACGGGCACCGGGAAGTTCCGCAGCGGGAGGATGGAGTCGGGGTGGCCGATCTTCACTCCCGCTTCCAGCTCGCCGAGGTCCAGTCCCGCGCAGAAGGCGGGGTCGGCCCCGGTGAGGACCATCGCCCGCAGGTCAGGCTCCTGCGCGAGCCGCCCGAGCGTGTCCTGGAACTCGTCGAGCAGCGCCTTGGAGATCGCGTTGTACTTACGCGGACGGTTCAGCGTCGCGACCGCGACGGCCTCGGAGGGCCGGTCGACGAGGACGAGGTCGCCCATGGTGCTCCTCAGTGTGTTCCGGGGGTACGGCGAGAACAGGTTATAGAAACGTACGCGGCCCCGGATGCCTTCAAGAGCACCATGCCGATCGATTTCGAGGTCACGCGCAAGGACATGCCCGTGCCCAGCCCCACCACGGTGAGCCCCGATGCTCCGGCGCCGTGATCTTCACCTGTCCGCCGTCAGCGGCCTCCCGGCCCGTACGGACAGCAGACGGCGACCGGGGCAGGAGTCTCGCCGGCCGGGGGCAGAGGCACGCCGAAGCGCGCCACGCAATGCCAGACCTTCTTCAGCGCCTGTGCGTCATAGAGGCCGGTGCGGGCGGCGTCTCCGATGATTCGCGGATCGAGCACGCCGTCGACCGCGATCTCCGCGCCGAGTGACACGTACTCCTGGCCCCGGTAGTCGGGGTGGCGCCGCAGATGCTCGACGGTGAGGCGGAACCCGGGATGCCATTCCACCGGGCAGGGCAGCCGGCGCGCCGCGGCCTCCACAGCCGTGCCGCGATAGCCGGGATCGATGACCAGGGCCTCCACGTCCCGGTCGAGCCTGACCGGCCCGTGCACCTGAGCCTCGATGTAGTCGTCCAGGAGGTCCGCGTCGTCGGCCTCGGCCGGCTCGATCAGCGCCATGCGGGACGCGACACCGAAAGCCGAAGGTTCGAAGAAGCTGTCCGGATAACAGAAGGTCGTGCGGCGAAGAGTCTCGGCCGTCAGCCGGAAGTGGGCGGATCCGAACCGTGGCGCGGCGCCGACGGACCTGCGCCGGAAGTTCAGCGCGCCATAGACGGGGCGCTCCCGCGCGGGTGCGTTGTCGTAGGCGCCACCGAAGATCCTGCTTTCCCAGCGCCACCGGTTGCCGCCCGGGTGAGCCGTGAGCCCCCCGTTGCTCGTTCCGGTGACGAACTGCGACACGTAGGCGCCCTCGTCGGCCAGCCCGAGCAGGATCTGCCGGCCGCCTTCCGAGCGGTCGGGGTGGAAGTTGAGGGTCACACGCAACCGGGCATCGAGCGGGCCGCCCGACGACAGGGCTTCGACATGGCGGAGGGCTCGCTCCTGTGGCGATATGGACGTGTCCGCGCTCACCCGCGCAGTCTGCCGGAACGCGATCCGTCACCGCATCTCGAATAGCTGGCCGGCTGATCGCTCGATGAGACGTGGTCGAGCAGTGCCCCGTGCCGGTCGCAGCCACCCGTCACTACGTTCAGACGAGAACGGTGCTCAAGGCGGACAAGCGCTCCTCCGCCAACGGATGCGGTCTTCGACGTGCTTAAGCGATGGTCGGGGCGACAGGATTTGAACCTGCGACTTCTTGCTCCCAAAGCAAGCGCGCTACCAAGCTGCGCCACGCCCCGTCTCGTCGGGTACGCGAGCGGTCCGAGACTCCGGTACGCTTACGCCCTGACGACCGGATGAAGTCTAGACCAGATGGACACCGGGCGCGCGCGGACGTAGCTCAATGGTAGAGCCCCAGTCTTCCAAACTGGCTACGCGGGTTCGATTCCCGTCGTCCGCTCTCACTATGAAAGGCCAGGTCACCCGCATGGGGGCCTGGCCTTTTGACGTTTCCGATCTTCCGTGCCCCACGCGTCCCACTTCACCGGGCCGGTGAGAAAGTGACCTTGTGGTCGATCACCCCTCCGAATCCGTCAATCACTGGCTTGGGGTGTGGGAGGTGAACAGCTTCCACGCTTGCCGGGCCGAGCTGGGCGAAGGACGGCGAGCGTGGGCGGAGACGGCCATGTACGCGCTCGCCAGAGCCGAGGCCGCAGGGCTGGACGCCGTCACAGCGAATGTGAGCCGCTTCAACCTGCGTGCATATCTGATCGACAGCCTTGGCTCGACGCGTTCGCCCCTCCTGAACCCCGACGCCCTCGCCATGGACATCCTCTCGGCCCTCCCCGTTGACCTGGAGGACGCCGCGGAGTGGGCCATCGACTGGCGACAGCGGCCCCACAAGCAGATCCGGGCCCTTCGTCAGTGCAAGAACCTCCTGGCGCCGGCCCAGATCATCCGTAGCCGCCTGTCGGCGACGCCGACGGCAAGAGCGCTTGACCAGTGGCTTGCGCTCCGAGCGCGGCTTCCCTAGCCGTCTGGACAGCAGCAGCTGATCAGCACGGGGATTCCGACCCGACCTTGGGCATTTTCAAGCGTCCCCGGCCCCCGGCGAGCGCCGCAACTCGTCGTGGTGCAGCACTTCCACGAACATGATTCGCCCGTCGACGACGTCGAGGATCAGCTCGCCTTTCTCCGGAAGCAGTGGCACGCAGCGATGCCCGGGGCCGTACCCACCGGTTGGAGGTTCGGCCGTGTAGAAGCTCTGGCAGAAGTCGTCGCCACATCCGCATTCGCCGTAGAACCGGATATCCCAAGCAGAGACGGCGAGTTCTTCCTCGCCCTCTTCTCTCAAGCACGTGATCAGTTCTGTGATGAGGCCGGGGAACAGATCCCGTATCAGTGGCCCTTCCGTCATGCTCACGCCGCACAGTGTCCCAGCGGCCTCCAGGTGACACCAGAATGAGCCGGTGCCGAACAGCCCGCTCCCGCTTCGGCCCTGGATGGAGTCACCCCTGCATCGTCT
Organism: Microbispora hainanensis; assembly: GCF_006874475.1. Classification (GTDB taxonomy): domain Bacteria; phylum Actinomycetota; class Actinomycetes; order Streptosporangiales; family Streptosporangiaceae; genus Microbispora; species Microbispora hainanensis. The sequence continues at coordinate 9,999 of NZ_VIRM01000065.1, read as the reverse complement.
ACGTCTCGCCTGGTTTCTCGAGATGTGACGTGTCGTCGAGGTCGATCACCATCTCGCCCAGGAAGCCGGCCCCGCAGTTGCGGCAGAAGGCACCATCTGACGCGCCGTCGACGACGAGGCGACCATGCGAACCCGGGTGACCGAGGTACCACCGACCCCGAAACATGACCATCAGTCGTGGCCAGCGGGGTTCACAGGAACACAAGGTGTTCTTCGGCTCACGCGCCCACTCGAACGGGGGTGGCGTACCAGGCTCGATGACGAACTTGCCCGGGTAGGTCACACCGCACTCGCCGCACCAGGCCCTCAGGTTGAGGGCGGTGGTCAGGACGCTGCCGTGCTCGGCCGGTAGGCACGGAAGGACGTAACCGTTCATCTCGGTCAGGAGAGAGGGCCACTGGGGCCGGCAGCGGCGCGATGGTTTACGAGGTCTGAACAGTCTCATGTGGGCACCCCTTCGATTTCGCGAAAGGCGCCCTCGGAGCGGCTGACGACACCATGGCCCCTGGCCGAGCGTGGAGAAACGGTCAGTCGCCGGTGCGGAAGAGGGCCCAGACGGCCTTGCCGCCCTCGTCGAGCGCGTCCCAGCCCCATGCCTGGCTGTAGGTCTCGACGATGTAGAGGCCGCGTCCGTGCTCGGAGACGAAGTCGGGTTGCGTGGGCGACGGCGCCTGGTCGCTGGGATCCGAGACGGCGAGCAGCACGTGCGGGGCGATGCGCAGGAGTGTCAGTGTTATAGGCCGGGCGCTGGCGCGGTGCGCCGGATACGGTGCGTAACGGACCGCGTTCGTCACCAGTTCGCTCACGACGAGTGCCGCGTCGTCACTCAGTTCCGACAGGCCCCACTGTCGCAGGGTCGTACGGGTGACATCGCGCGCGGTCTTGACCGAGTCCGCCTGCGGTGCCAGGGGGCACATCGCCGTATCGGACGCCCCTGCCGCCCTCCGGAACCAGCCGAATCCCACGTCACGGGTCAGCTGGCCGCCGGGTTTGGGCTCGTCCGACATGGTTGCCCGTACCTCCCGCTGGCCTAGGTCGAGGACTGGTGCACATTTTGGCCCAATATGCACCTAGACATGATGGATCAGTGCCTCCCGTCGCTGCAAGACCCAAATGCACGTGCAATTGTCATGTGCAGACGCACAAGCCGTCCGTGCTAACCGTCAGGGACACGTAGATCAGACCTTGTCATCGGAGCCCGAAGTGGTGACACTGTGTGGGCTGGGGGTGTCGTGCGGGTCGTCCCTTGGCGGCACACAGAGCCGAGGTGAGAGGGAGGCGCCGTGATACAGATCCAGGCTGGATCGGGTCCGACGGCCCTGCGCATCCTTCTCGGGTCCCAGCTCCGCAAGCTCCGTGAGAGCAAGGGCATCAGCCGTGACCAGGCCGGCCAGTGCATCCGGGCTTCCGAGTCGAAGATCAGCCGGATGGAGCTGGGCCGGGTCGGATTCAAGGAACGCGACGTGGCCGACCTTCTCGCCCTTTACGGGGTGGAGGACGAGGAGACGCGCGATGTCGTGATGAACCTGGTCGAGCGGGCCAACGAGCCCGGCTGGTGGCACCGGTTCAACGACCTGCTGCCCTCGTGGTTCCAGGCGTACGTCGGCCTGGAGGAGGCCGCCGAGCGCATCCGCACCTACGAGGTGCAGTTCGTTCCCGGTCTGCTGCAGACAAAGGAGTACGCGCGGGCCGTCATCATGGCCGGCGCGGTCGGAGCGGCGCCGGAGGAGATCGCCAGGCGGGTCGACCTGCGGCTGGAACGCCAGCGCATCCTCGACGGCGAGAACAGCCCCAAGTTCTGGGCCGTGATCGACGAGGCCGCGCTGCGCCGCCCGATCGGCGGCGTCGACGTGATGCGGGGTCAGATCCAGCACCTCATCGACCTGATGAACCAGCCGAACGTAACGATCCAGGTCATTCCGTTCAGTTATGGCGGACACGCCGCAGAGGGCGGTGCCTTCAGTATTCTGCGGTTCTCCGATCCCGACTTGCCCGACATCGTGTACGTCGAGCAGCTCGCCAGTGCGCTCTACCTGGACAAACGGGAAGAGGTCGACCGCTATAGCGAGGTCATGGAACGCCTCTGCGCGGTCAGTACGACCCCCACAGAGACGGTGGACCTGTTGCGGCAGATCATGGCGGACCTCTGATCAGTCGCTACCGGGGCTCATCTGCTCTAGACTGCCCTTGGCGTTGGACACCCGCCACAGTCGAGCATGCCCGGACAGGTCGCGTGCAGGCGAGACGGTGATCCTGCGCCTCTCACGTGGGCGCGGCGCGCGTTACTGTGCCGCGGTTGCCGTGCACGACGTGCCCGCGATCACCAGATGCTGGATCAAGGAGACCACCCCGTGAAGACCGCTGTCGAGGAGCTCAGCCCTACCCGGGTCAAGCTCACCGTCGAGGTGCCGTTCAAGGAGCTCGAGCCGAGCCTGCAGGCCGCGTACAAGAAGGTCGCGCAGCAGGTGCGCGTGCCCGGCTTCCGTCCTGGCAAGGTGCCGGCCCGGATCATCGAGCAGCGCTTCGGCCGCGCGGTGGTTCTCGAGGAGACCCTGAACGACGCCCTGCCCAAGCTGTACGGCCAGGCCGTTGACGAGACCGACGTCTTCCCGGTCAGCCAGCCCGAGATCGAGGTCACCAAGATCGAGGACGGCGAGCAGGTCGAGTTCACCGCCGAGGTGGACATCCGCCCCGCCTTCGACGTCCCGGACTACCAGGGCGCCGAGGTCGTGGTCGACCCCGCCGAGGTGACCGACGAGGACATCGACACCCAGCTCGAGGCCCTGCGCCAGCGCTTCGCGACGCTGACCGGCGTCGAGCGCCCGGCCCAGAACGGCGACTACGTCGTGATGGACCTGCGTGCCGAGATCGACGGCCGCAACCTCGACGAGCAGCAGGCCGCCGACGTGTCGTACGAGGTCGGCGCGGGCTCGGTCCTGGAGGGCCTGGACGACGCGCTGCAGGGTATGGCCGCCGGTGACGAGAAGACCTTCCGCACGACGCTCGTCGGTGGTGAGAACGCCGGCGAGGAGGCCGACGTGATCATCAACGTCAAGTCGGTCAAGGAGAAGGTGCTGCCCGAGCTGGACGACGAGTTCGCGCAGCTCGCCAGCGAGTTCGACACGCTCGACGAGCTCAAGGACAGCATCCGCCAGCAGGTTCGCCGCAACAAGCTGGTGGACCAGGTCGTGCAGAGTCGCGAGAAGGCGCTCGACGCGCTGCTCGAGAAGATCGACATCCCGCTGCCCGAGAGCGCGCTCCAGGCGGAGATCGACGCGCGCAAGCACAACCTCGAGCACCAGATCGCTGAGAGCGGCCTGAGCCGCGAGGCGTACCTCCGCCTCCAGCAGACCACCGAGGAGGAGCTGTTCGCCGAGTACGAGGCGACCTCGGCCAAGGCGCTGAAGTCCGGCTTCGTCCTCGACAAGATCGTCAAGGCCGAGGAGATCGGCGTCAGCGAGCAGGAGCTGACCGACTTCGTGGTCCGTCGCGCCATGCAGATGGGTGTCGCGCCGAACACGCTGGCCCAGCACCTCGCCGACAACAACCAGCTCCCGCTGGCGATGATGGAGATCGTGCGGGAGAAGGCCAAGACGCTCATCGGTGACGCGGCCAAGGTGACCGACACGGCCGGCAACGAGGTGGACATCAAGGCCATCTACGCCGAGCTCAACCCCGAGCAGGAGGCTGTGGGCGTCGAGGAGGCGGGCGCCGGGGAGCCCGCCGACGAGGCCAAGGAAAGCTGATTTTCCAGGCTCTCGCCTGACTTCTGCCGCCGATCGGCCGCGAGGCCGATCGGCGTGGCGGTAACGGTGAAACCCCCGGCGCACTCGGATGCGCCGGGGGTTTCCGGTTATATTCGGGCAAATCCCTGCAAAGTTGTTTCTTACCGCGTGTTGGGGAGCAAATCGTACGGCTGAGATCTGTATGTCCCGGTGCGTGCGGCTACGGCGGGGAACACGGGCGATGTGGCGCGGTGGCCTCGCCATGGGCCGGACATGCGCCGTCAGCGAACAGTACGGCGCACGGGCATGACCTGTCTGCGTCGCGCGTTAAGGTCACAAGCAAAGCCAATCGATTACGACGCATCGGAAGGTGACGCTGTGACCAGCCCGCCGACCTTCTTCCCGACCGGTGGTTCCGGCTTCGAGGCCCGGAGCCCGGAGGGTGGCCCCTCCCGCCTCGAGGACCAGCTCTACCAGCGACTGCTGCGCGAGCGGATCGTGGTGCTCGGCACCCAGGTCAACGACGAGGTGGCCAACCGGCTGGCCGCTGAGCTCCTGCTCCTCGCCGCTGATGACTCCGAGCGCGACATCTGGATGTACATCAACTCCCCCGGTGGCTCGGTGACCGCCGGCATGGCGATTTACGACATGATGGAGTACGTGCCGAACGACGTGTGCACGGTCGCCATGGGACTGGCCGCCTCCATGGGGCAGTTCCTGCTCTGCGCCGGCGCCCGGGGCAAGCGGTACGCGCTTCCGCACGCCCGGATCATGATGCATCAGCCGTCGGGCGGCATCGGCGGCACCGCGGCCGACATCGCGATCCAGGCCGAGCAGATGCTCTACGTGAAGAAGACGCTCGCGGAGCGGATCGCCTTCCACACCGGCCAGCCGCTCGAGCAGATCGAGCGCGACTCCGACCGGGACCGCTGGTTCACGGCCGAGGAGGCCAAGGACTACGGCTTCATCGACCACGTGGTGCGCAGCGCCCGCCAGGTGCCCTCCGAGGGCGCCGTCTCGTGACTGGAGCTTCCCAGATGAGTGAGCTGATCCGGCCGGGTGACATCAACGGCCGCTATGTCCTTCCCTCCTTCGTCGAGCGCACGTCGTACGGCGTCAAGGAGATGAACCCCTACAACAAGCTGTTCGAGGACCGCATCATCTTCCTCGGCGTCCAGATCGACGACGCTTCGGCGAACGACGTGATGGCGCAGCTGCTGACGCTGGAGTCGCTCGACCCGGATCGCGACATCAGCATGTACATCAACTCGCCGGGTGGCTCGTTCACCGCGATGACCGCGATCTACGACACCATGCAGTTCGTCCGGCCCGAGATCCAGACGGTCTGCCTTGGGCAGGCGGCCTCGGCCGCCGCGGTCCTGCTGGCCGGAGGCACCCCGGGCAAGCGGTTCGCCCTGCCCAACGCCCGCGTTCTGATCCACCAGCCCTACACCGAGGGCGGCGGCCAGGGCAGCGACATCGAGATCCAGGCTCGTGAGATCCTGCGGATGCGGTCGCTGCTCGAGGAGATCGTGGCGAAGCACTCGGGCAAGTCGGCCGACGAGGTCCGCAGGGACATCGAGCGTGACAAGATCCTCAGCGCCGAGGAGGCGAAGGCGTACGGGCTGGTGGACGACATCATCCCGTCGCGGAAGAAGCGCGCGGCGGCGGTCGCCGCTTCCTGAGGGAGTTGCCGCACCGGAACGGTGCCCATTTGGGCACGTTCCGGTGCGACTCACCGCTAGGGGGCTCACTGAGGGCCCGAGAGACGGTAACGTCGAAACCTGAGCGGGATGACGTTTTCGCACCGGATCGCGATCGTCGGATCATGACTGAGAATCATGAGCCGGATCGCGAGCAGGATGCGGACGGAAGCGACCGCGGCGGCAGGGGCGGTCCCACGCAAAGGAGTATCTGGGGTGGCACGCATCGGCGACGGGGGAGACCTGCTGAAGTGCTCGTTCTGCGGCAAGAGCCAGAAGCAGGTCAAGAAGCTCATCGCCGGACCAGGCGTCTACATCTGCGATGAGTGCATCGATCTCTGCAACGAGATCATCGAGGAGGAGCTCTCCGAATCCTCCGAGCTCAAGTGGGACAACCTCCCCAAGCCGCGCGAGATCTACGAGTTTCTCGACGCGTACGTCATCGGGCAGGACAAGGCGAAGAAGGCGCTGTCGGTAGCGGTCTACAACCACTACAAGCGCGTCCAGTCCGGGGAGCGCGGCCGTGACGACGGCCTGGAGCTGGCCAAGTCCAACATCCTGCTGCTCGGCCCCACAGGGTCGGGAAAGACTCTGCTCGCGCAGACCCTCGCCAAGATGCTCAACGTGCCGTTCGCCATCGCGGACGCCACCGCCTTGACCGAGGCGGGCTACGTCGGCGAGGACGTGGAGAACATCCTCCTCAAGCTGATCCAGGCCGCCGACTACGACGTCAAGAAGGCCGAGACCGGCATCATCTACATCGACGAGGTCGACAAGATCGCCCGCAAGAGCGAGAACCCGTCGATCACGCGGGACGTGTCGGGCGAGGGCGTGCAGCAGGCCCTGCTGAAGATCCTGGAGGGGACCACGGCGAGCGTGCCCCCGCAGGGCGGGCGCAAGCACCCCCACCAGGAGTTCATCCAGATCGACACCACGAACGTGCTGTTCATCTGTGGCGGCGCCTTCGCCGGCCTCGAGAAGATCATCGAGTCGAGGGTCGGCAGGAAGGGCATCGGCTTCAACGCGATCATCCACTCGAAGGAGGAGATGGACTCCTCCGACATCTTCTCGGACGTCATGCCGGAAGACCTCCTGAAGTTCGGCATGATCCCCGAGTTCGTCGGCCGTCTCCCGGTGATCACGTCGGTGCACAACCTCGACAGGGACGCGCTGATCCAGATCCTCACCGAGCCGCGCAACGCGCTCGTCAAGCAGTATCGCCGTCTGCTCGAACTCGACAACGTCGAGCTGGAGTTCTCCGACGACGCGCTGGAGGCCATCGCCGACCAGGCCATCCTGCGCGGCACCGGCGCCCGCGGGCTGCGCGCCATCATGGAGGAAGTCCTCCAGTCTGTGATGTACGAGGTGCCCTCCCGCCAGGACGTGGCCCGGGTCGTCATCACCCGCGAGGCCGTGCTGGAGCACGTGAATCCGACCCTGGTGCCCCGCGACCAGCTGCAGGCCAAGCAGCAGCGGACCCCGAGGGAGAAGTCCGCCTGAAACGGGCCTTCGCCGCGGAGTTGTCCACAGGGCGTGCGGCGACGGCTCGGACGGCTTCCGGACGTCCCTAGAATTGGGCAGTGTGACTACGTCTGAGCTGCCCACCCAGTACGCACCCGTCGATGTCGAGACCCGGAGCTACGAGCGCTGGGTATCGGCGGGCTACTTCACCGCGGACCCGGGCAGCGGGCGCGAGCCGTACAGCATCGTGCTTCCCCCGCCTAACGTGACCGGGTCGCTCCACGTGGGCCACGCCCTCGACCACTCCATTCAGGACGCGCTCACCCGGCGAGCCCGGATGCGGGGCATGGAAACGCTGTGGCTCCCCGGCATGGACCACGCCGGCATCGCCACGCAGAACGTCGTGGAGCGCGAGATCGCCAAGGATGGCCTGTCTCGCCACGACTTCGGCCGCGAGGCGTTCGTCGAGCGCGTCTGGCAGTGGAAGGAGGAGTCCGGCGGCCGGATCCTCGGCCAGATGAAGAAGCTCGGCGATGGCGTGGACTGGTCGCGTGAGCGCTTCACGATGGACGAGGGGCTCTCCCGGGCCGTCCAGACGATCTTCAAGAAGCTGTTCGACGACGGGCTCATCTACCGTGCCGAGCGGATCATCAACTGGTGCCCCCGCTGCCTGACGGCCCTTTCCGACATCGAGGTCGAGCACAGCGACGACGACGGCGAGCTCGTCTCCATCCGCTACGGCTCCGGTGACGAGGAGATCATCGTCGCCACGACCCGCGCCGAGACCATGCTGGGCGACACCGCTGTCGCCGTCCACCCCGCCGACGAGCGCTACGCGCACCTGGTCGGCAAGTACGTCGAGCTCCCGCTCACCGGCCGGCGCATCCCGATCGTCGCGGACGAGCACGTGGACCCGTCCTTCGGCACCGGTGCGGTCAAGGTCACCCCCGCGCACGACCCGAACGACTTCGAGATCGGGCGCCGCCACTCGCTGGAGTCGCTCGTCATCATGGACGAGCGCGGAATCATTACCACCCACGGCCCCTTCGAGGGGCTCGACCGGTTCGAGGCGCGGCCCGCCGTGGTTGCCGCGCTGCGCGCGCAGGGCCGCATCGTCGCCGAGAAACGGCCCTACGTGCACTCCGTCGGACACTGCTCCCGCTGCAAGACCGTCGTGGAGCCGCGGCTGTCGCTGCAGTGGTTCGTCAACGTCACCCCGCTGGCGAAGGCCGCGGGCGACGCGGTGCGTGACGGCCGCACCCGCATCCACCCGCCGGAGCTCGCCAAGCGCTACTTCGACTGGGTCGACGACATGCACGACTGGTGCATCTCGCGCCAGCTGTGGTGGGGACACCGGATCCCCGTCTGGTACGGCCCGGACGGCGACATGGTCTGTGTTGGGCCGGACGAGGAGCCGCCGGCCGGCTACGAGCAGGACCAGGACGTCCTCGACACCTGGTTCTCCTCCGGACTGTGGCCGTTCTCCACGCTGGGCTGGCCCGACGCCACACCCGATCTGGCCCGCTTCTATCCGACGGCCGTGCTCGTCACCGGCTACGACATCCTGTTCTTCTGGGTCGCCCGGATGATGATGTTCGGGTTGTACGCGATGGACGGCCAGCCGCCGTTCCGCACGGTGGCCTTGCACGGCATGGTCCGCGACCAGTTCGGCAAGAAGATGTCGAAGTCGTTCGGCAACGTCGTCGACCCGCTCGACTGGATCGAGCGGTACGGCGCGGACGCCACGCGCTTCACGCTCCTGCGCGGCGCCAACCCCGGCTCCGACGTGGCGATCAGTGAGGACTGGGCGGCCGGATCCCGCAACTTCTGTAACAAGATCTGGAACGCCACCCGCTTCGCGCTGATGAACGGCGCCGTCTCCGAGGGCCTGCCCGAAGAGCTCACCTCGGCCGATCGGTGGATCCTTTCGCGCCTGCAGGAGGTCGTCACGAATGTCGACGCGGCCTTCGAGGAGTTCGAGTTCGCCAAGGCGTCCGACGCGCTCTATCACTTCGCCTGGGACGAGGTCTTCGACTGGTACGTCGAGCTGGCCAAGGTCCAGTTCGCCGAGGGCGGAGTGGTGGCCGAGAACACCAAGCGGGTCCTGGGGCATGTCCTCGACGCGCTGCTCCGGCTGCTCCACCCGCTCGTGCCGTTCGTAACGGAGGAACTGTGGCGGGCTCTGACCGGCGGGGAGTCGATCGTGGTCGCTCCCTGGCCTTCGGCATCGCCCGAGTTGCGCGACCCCGCCGCCGAGGAGGAGATCTCCTCGCTGCAGAACCTCGTGACGGAGGTGCGCAGGTTCCGCTCGGACCAGGGCCTGAAGCCCGGCCAGCGGGTTGCTGCGCGGCTGTCCCTGTCCGGTACGGCTCTCGCCGCCCACGAGGGGGCGATCCGCGTCCTGCTGCGTCTGGACGAACCGACCGACACCTTCAACCCGACAGCCCGGCTCACCGTCGGCACGGTGGTCGTGGAGATCGACACGGCCGGAGCCATCGACGTGGCCGCCGAGCGGAAGCGGCTGGAGAAGGACCTGGCCGTGGCACGCAAGGAGCAGGCTCAGGTGACGGCGAAGCTCGGCAACGAGCAGTTCATGGCCAAGGCGCCGGAGGACGTCGTTGCGAAGGTGCGCCGGCGGGCCGAGCAGGCCGCCGAGGACATCTCCCGCCTCGAAGCCCAGCTCGCCGCCCTGCCGGCTTAGGCCGTCTGCCTGTGCGCCCTCGTCGTGGACGAGGGCGCACAGGCATCTGGAAGCTTTGCGACGCCTGAGGTTTGAATGCCCTGGAGACAGGGCAGGACCACAAAGTTGCCCAAGTTGTGCGCAGCACTCCCGCGCGGGTGCTAGTCTTTCTGCACGCGCTGAGGACCGGCGAGCCTGAATCCCCCTCAGGGGATCAGCTGTTAGGCTCTCAGTGACTCCCTTTTATCGGACCCGATCTCGGGATGTTTCGTCGTGATTCGACGGACTTTCGGGGATCAGGTAAGTTAGAGGGGTTGCCCCGGAAACGGGGGGTCGGAATTCCTGTCGGTCGGCGGGTTTCGGGTCAAGTAAGTCCCGGTGGGACGGATTTGACACGAAAGAGCCGGTCGGGAAGAATTAAGACCAGCAG
>NZ_VIRM01000064.1 GCF_006874475.1 Microbispora hainanensis | reverse complement strand
CGCGGAGGCGGCAGCGGAGCGGTTGGCCGAGTGCGGGCCGAACGAGTTCGCGCAGCCGAGGCCGCCGCGACTGCCCGTCCGGGCCGCCCGTCAGCTTGCCGACCCGATGTCGATCCTGCTGCTGATCGCCGGGCTGGTCACCCTGGTCGTCCTCGGCGAGGTTCCCGAGGGCGCGGCCATCTTGACCATTCTCCTGGTCAACGTGGTCATCGGGGTGAGCCAGGAGACGAAGGCCGACCATGCCGTACGGGCGTTGCGCACTTTCACCGCGCCCATGGCCAAGGTCGTCCGCGACGGCGTTGTACGGAGGATTCCCGCCGCCGAGGTCGTACCGGGCGATGTCGTGCAGGTTGCGGCCGGAGACCGCGTACCCGCTGACGCGCGGCTGTTGCAGGCGAACGGGCTGGGCGTGGACGAGTCGATACTCACTGGCGAGTCGCTGTCGTCCGACAAGCGAGCCGCGGGAGCGGAGAGCCCGGGCGGCACGCTCGCCGATCGCCGTGACGAGCTGTTCGCCGGGACTCTCGTCGTCCGGGGCTCGGGCGTCGCGGAGGTGAGCCGCACCGGTGCCCGCACCGAGATGGGGCGCATCGCCTCCGCGCTGGGCGGCGGCGTCAAGGGCCCGCTGGCGGTGGAACTCGCACGGGTGTCACGACGAATCGGCCTGATCGCCGTCATGGCGGGCGTCGTGATGATTCTCATCGGACTCACCCGAGTCCAGCGGGGCGAGGCCGCGCTTGTCGACATCATCCTGGCTGGAGTGGCGCTGGCCATCGCCGCCGTGCCGGAAAGCCTGGCCGCAGCGGTCACCACGGCGCTGGCGCTCGGCTCACAGCGCATGGCGGCGCTCGGTGTGATCGTCCGGCGGCTGCCGGCCATCGAGGCGCTGGGCGCGACCACCGTCATCGCCACGGACAAGACGGGCACTCTGACCACTGGGCATCTGACCGTGGCCGATTGGGTGACGGCGTCCGACGACGACCTGTGGCGTGCCGCGCTGCGCTGCAACGACGCTCGCGACCGCTTGGGGGACGCGGTCGACGTGGCCCTCGCCGTGGCCGCCGAGCGGCACGGGGTGAGGCTGCCGCCCGGCGAGGAACGCCTGGCCGCCCGCCCGTTCGACGCCGAGACGAGGTCGATGGCCGTGATCACCACGGCGGCCGAGGATGGGCCTCTGCTGACGGTCAAGGGCGCCCCGGAGGTGGTGCTCGCCCGCTGCGTGCCCGGCCCGGAGACCGAGCGGCTGACGCGAGCGGTGTCCGGTCTGGCCGACCGGGGCCTGCGGGTGCTCGCGCTCGCCGGCGAGCACACCCCGGACCTGGACGCCGTGGACCTGCGCCCACTCGGCCTGGTCGCGCTCAGTGACGAGATCCGCCCCTCGGCGGCGCGGGCGGTGGCGGACTGCCGCGCCGCGGGCATCCGCGTCGTGATGGTGACCGGTGACCACGCCGACACCGCCCGCGCCATCGCCGGGGAGGTGGGTATCGACGCCGACCCGGTGGTCACGGGCGCCGCACTCCAGACCCTCGAAGGCCCGGACGACGAGCGTTCGAAACGGTACGCCCGGCTGCGCGAGGCGGCCGTACTGGCCCGCGTCGACCCCGGCACCAAGCTCGACCTGGTACGAGCCCTGCGCGAGGACGGCCAGGTTGTGGCGATGACCGGCGACGGTGTGAACGACGCCCCGGCACTGCGCAACGCCGACGTGGGGGTGGCCATGGCCGGCGAGGAGGGCACGGACGTCGCCCGGGAGGCCGCCGCCGTCGTCGTCACCAACGGCGATCTCGGCACGATCGTCGCGGGGGTGCGCGAAGGGCGCCGCCTGCGCCACAACGTGGCCTCGATGATCGGATACCTGCTCACCGGCAACCTCGCGGAGATCCTCATCGTCCTCACCGGCCTGATCACCTGGCCGGACCTGGTCGTGCCGCTGCTCCCCGTGCAACTGCTCTGGATCAACCTGGTGCTGGACGGCATCCCCGCCATCGCACTCGGCGTCGACCGGCCCGCCGGCGACCCGCTCGCACTGCGGCCACCCGCCGGCGATCTGCTCTCCTGGCCCGTCCTGTCTCGGATCGCGCTGCGGGCGGTGGCCGTCGGCGCGCTCGTCTTCGCGGCCGTCGAGGTCGCCCGCCGCCTCGGCTGGAGCGAGGAACAGGTCCGTAGCCAGGCCGTGCTCGCACTGGTCTTCGCCCGCCTGACCCTCGCCTACGTCGTCCGGGCCCGTCGCCGGACCTTCGAGCGCGGCTGGTGGCGGGGCCGTTCGGTACTTGTCGCGGTGACCGCCACCGCGGCGCTGCAGGTGCTCGTGACGGTGATCCCGGCGCTGGGCGCGCCGCTCGCGCTGGTGCCTCTGCCGCCCGCCGGCTGGGCGATGGCGCTGGGCGCCGCCATACTCTCGGCGCTGGCGTGCGACATGGTGCGCCCCCGCGGCAGTGGCGGCGGCGAGCGTACCGGGAGCGAAGCGACAGGCCAAGCGCCCTCTCCCCACCCGTTCACTAGGCCCACTGCATAGGCGCCGCCCTATACGCCCTACGTTGGCAACATCAACAGGGGGAACTCGACTCAGGGCTACTGAGCCAACTCGCCACCGTCCACGCCGCCGCACCATTGCCACACCTGTGCGACGCGCTCCTCGTGGGGACGGCGTATTCGAAGACGACGTCGCTGTGCCGGCCGCCCGCCCGGGAGCTCGACGCCGTCTCGAACTGAAGATGTGGTTCCCCGCATCATGGGCCGAAGGTCCCCTGGCAGGATGCCTTTGGCCTGCGGCCACCCCACACGCCTGAGTGATCTGCTTCAGGGCATGGAGCCCATTGTGCGAGATCTGACCGGACCGAGCGTGGAGTTAGCGTTCAGGCGGTCGGCCGAGCGCGGGCCGAACAACTCTCGATCCGGGGGGACGGGACCGCTGCGATGACCGGACCCGCCGACGCCAAAGGAATCACCGTGACAGAACCGGCCACGACAGGGCTCACCGACGAACAGGCCGCGGCCGCCCGGGCCAAAGTCGGCCCCAACGCCGTCCGCAGCCACCGGGCGCGCCCCGTCGCGGTGCTGGCCAGGCAACTCCGCAGCCCGCTGCTGATACTGCTGCTGGTCGCGGCCACCGTGTCGTTCTTCGTCGGGGAGCGGACCGACGCGGTGGTGATCGGTGTGATCGTCGCGTTGAGCGTCGGGCTGGGCTTCGCCAACGAGTACCGCGCCGAGCGCGCGGTGGAGGCGCTGCACGAGCACATGCGCAGCCGGGCGTGTGTGCTGCGGGGCGGCACCCTGGTTGAGCGTGACGTTACCGACCTGGTCCCCGGGGACGTGGTCCAGCTGAGGCTCGGCGCCGTCGTCCCCGCGGACATCGAGCTGGCCGAGGCACGGGACTTCGAGTGCGACGAGTCGGTGCTGACCGGGGAGTCGCTGCCAGTCCGCAAGAAACCCGGCGACACGGCGCTGATGGGAACGGTCGTCACGGCGGGAACCGCGACCGGAACCGTGTCCCGAACTGGCGCCGGCACGGCTTTCGGCGCGATCGCCGCGGGCCTGGGTGAGCGGCACGCTGAGACGGCCTTCCAGATCGGGCTGCGCAGGTTCTCCGGACTGCTGGTGTGGGTCGCCGCGGCGCTGACGGCCGGAGTGTTCACCACGAACCTGGTCATAGGCCGCCCGCTGCTCGACGCGATGCTGTTCTCGCTCGCCATCGCGGTCGGCGTCACCCCGCAACTGCTCCCTGCCGTCGTCACCACCAGCCTCGCCACCGGGTCGCGCCGCCTCACCCGGATGAAAGTGCTCGTGAAACGCCTGGTCGCCATCGAGGACCTCGGCGACGTCGAGGTGCTGTTCACCGACAAGACCGGCACGCTGACCCAAGCCAGGATCGCCCTGCGCCAGGCCGTCCGCCCCGACGGGACCCCCGACCAGGGTGACGCCGACGGCCCGTTCCGTTTCGGAGTGCTGTGCGCGGACCCGCCCGGCTCCACACCACTCGACGACGCCCTCCACGAAGCCCTGCACGATGCAGGTGCCATGCGGGAGTGGACGCCGGGAAGCTACCGGCGCATCGATGCCAAGCCGTTCGACCACAAGCGGCGTATGGCATCCGTACTGGTCGAGGACCCCGCCGGCGCGACGCTGACCATCGTCAAGGGAGCCCCGGAAGCGGTGCTGGCCCGGTGCCGGACCGTGCCCGAGGAGTCCCGCGCGCTCGCCGAGCGGCTGTTCGCCGAGGGCGCCCGCCTGGTCGCGGTCGCCGTACGCGCAGGAGAACGCGAGCTGGTGGAGTCCGATCTCGATCTGGCCGGGTTCCTGGTGTTCAGCGACCCGCCCAAACCCGGCGTGGAGCAGGCGCTCGAACGCCTGGCCGCGCTCGGAGTCACCGTGAAGATCCTCACCGGCGACCACCCCACCGTCGCGACCGGCCTGTGCGAGAAGATCGGCCTGCCCGTCACCGGAGTGCTGACCGGTGAGGAGATCGAGCGTCTCGACGACGCCGCCCTGACCGATGCCCTGCCAGCGGCCACGGTGTTCGCGCGAGTCAGCCCCGAGCAGAAGGCCAGGATCGTCGGCATCCAGCGAAGCGGCGGCCTGGACGTCGCCTACCTCGGCGACGGCGTCAATGACGCGCTCGCGCTGCACCGGGCGGATGTGGGCATCTCCGTCGACACCGGGGCCGACGTCGCCAGGGACGCGGCCGACGTCGTGCTGTTGGAGAAGGACCTGGGCGTGCTCGCCGACGGCATCGTAGAAGGCCGCCGCATCTTCGCCAACACCGTCAAATACCTCCTGATGGGTACGGCCAGCAACGTCGGCAACATGTTCTCCGCCGCGGCGGCCTCGGCGGTGCTTCCGTTCCTGCCGATGCTGCCGAGCCAGGTGCTGCTCAACAACCTGCTGTATGACGCCAGCCAGCTCGCCATCCCGGCCGACGCCGTCGACCGCGAGCAGCTCGCCCGGCCCGCGCGCTTCGACCTCGGGCTCATCCGTCGGTTCATGCTGGTCTTCGGACCGCTCAGCTCGATGTTCGACCTCGCCATGTTCGCGCTGTTGCTTCGAGTCTTCCACGCCGCGCCGCCGCTGTTTCGCGCGTCCTGGTTCGTGGAGTCCCTCGCCACCCAGACTTTGGTGATCTTCATCGTCCGGACCCGCCGTACGCCGTTCTGGCGAAGCCGGCCGGCCACAGCCCTCGTGATCGCCGTGGGGGTCGTGGTGGCGGCCGGACTCGCCCTGCCCTATGCGCCCTTCGCATCCGACCTGGGGCTGGCGCCCATCCCACCGGCCATTCTCGGCACTATCGCCGTCGTCCTGATCGTCTACTTGGCACTCGTCGAGGCCGTCAAAAGGCGCTTCCGCACCGTGCCCGCCCCACGCGAGCGGCGCCTGCCGCCCCACCGCCACGTGCACCGCCGGGCCACCCCGTTCAGCCGCAGGCCGCGGTTGGTCCGACACGGTCTGGCCAGGTCCGTGTCAGGGAGCTGACCACCGCGGTAGTAACTGCCAGGTCGTGAAATGCGGTGGGCCCCGTTCGAACGCTGAACGACCGCGCGCACGGCCCGAGCCTTGCGGGATTCATCGGAGTGCTTGCCGTACGGCCTCGGCCGTCTCCTGGATCGCCGCCAGGACCGGCGGGGTGACGGGGGCGTCGAGGGCGAAGTCGCCTCCTTCGACACCGAAGAAGACCAGCTCGTGCGGGAGCCGGCCGAGCGCCCGGCCGAGTGCGATCGCGTCGGTCAGGCCCAGGGCGTGCGAGCTTCGGTGCCGGCCGGCCCCGGGATGGGGCGGCAGGCCGCGGTGTACGGTTCCCGGCGGCGCGCCGGAGGAGACCGCGTCGATCACGATCGCCAGGCGCGCGTCGTCCCAGGCCGTGACCAGGTGCATGGGATCTCCGCAGCTCTCGGTGAGGAGGACGGAGGGCGGGAGCCTGCCGCGCAGCAGCCGGACCACCTCCAGACCGGCCGCGTCGTCGCCGCGCGCGTCGCCGCCGATCCCGATCACCACCGGGTCACCGGGCATCGAGCCGCAGGTCCAGGAAGTGGGTGGAGCAGGAGATGCACGGGTCGTGGTTGCGCACCGCCCGCTCGCACAGTGCGGCGAGCTCGGCCTGCGCCAGACCGAGCCGGGGCTCGATCAGTTCGCGCAGGTCCATTTCCATCCGGGCCTGGTTCTGCGAGGTGGGGGGCACGATGGCCGCCTCGGTGATCAGCCCGTCCGCGCCGATGCGGTAGCGGTGGTACAGGGTGCCGCGCGGCGCCTCCGACGCGCCGTGGCCGACTCCCGCCGTCGGTTCGACGGGTACGGCCGGCACCTCGGGCTCGACGTAGCCGTCGATGATCCGCAGCGCTTCGTCGCAGGCGTGCACGACTTCGACGGCCCGGACGACGATGCTGCGGAACGGGTTGCGGCACACCTCGCCCAGGCCGGCGTCCCGGGCCGCCTCCTGGGCCAACGCGGACAACCGCGGCGAGTTGAGGGCGTAGCGGGCGAGGGCGCCGGTCAGGTAGCCGGTGGTCCCGTCCAGCCGGGCGTGCAGCGCCGTGGAGTCCTGGACCTGCTCCTCCACCACGTGGTCCGGCCAGTCCTCGACGGGGAAGGAGGATCCGTCGCTCACGGCGGGCGAGCCGGACAGGATCGCGTACTCGTCCGGGTGCCGGAGCGCGAGGAACCGGTAGTCGTGTTCGACGTCGGGGAAGTCGAACCCGGCGACCCAGGTCACGGTGGCCAGCGCGTGCTCGCGCGCCCGGCGCAGCCGCTCGGCCACCGGAGCGAGCTCCTGCCGCCGGGGCACGCGGTGGAAACCGCCGCCGTACGTTGACCGGGTGGATCGCCCGTCCGCCCAGCGTCGCGACCAGCTCGTTTCCCGCCTTCTTCACCGCCAGGCCGCGTTCGACGTGCTCGCGGTGGTCGGCGGCCATCGCCATGCCGCTGTCGTAGCCGAGGAAGTCCGGCGCGTGCAGCAGGAAGATGTGCAGCGTGTGCGACTCGATCCACTCGCCGTAGTAGAGGAGCAGCGGCAGGTCCCGCAGCGGCCCGGGGACCGCCACACCGAGGGCCGACTCGATGGCCTGACAGGCGCTCATCTGGTACGCCACGGGACAGATGCCGCAGATGCGCGCGGTGATGTCGGGGGGCTCGTCGTAGGCCCGGCCGCGCAGGAACGCCTCGAAGAACCGGGGCGGCTCGTAGATCTTCAGCCGGAGGTCGGTGACGCGGCCGCCGCGGGCGCGTACCAGCAGGGCGCCCTCGCCCTCGACCCGGGACAGGCCGCCGATGCGGACGGTTCTGTGCGTCACCCGCCGGCCTCCCCCGGGGCCTCTCCGGCGGCCTCCTCGGCGGCCTGGATGAACTGTTCCTCGGTCGCGTTGAAGGTCCGGTAGACACGCACCAGTTCGGGGTCGCTCATGCCGAGGATGCGCAGTTTCGTGCTCAGCGCCCGCGAGTTGGCGGTGTCCGCCGGGCCGAAACAGCCGTAGCAGCCCCGGTTGAACGCCGGGCAGAGGGCCCCGCAGCCGGCCTGGGTGACCGGGCCGAGGCACGGCGTGCCGTGGGCCACCAGGACGCAGACGTTGCCCCGGATCTTGCACTCGACGCAGACGCTGTGGCTGGGGACGACGGGCCGCCGCCCGGTCAGGAACGCGGTGACGACCTCCATCAGCTGCCGTTTGTCGATCGGGCAGCCGCGCAGCTCGAAGTCGACCGGCACGTTGGCCGATATCGGGGTCGACGTGGCCAGGGTGGCGATGTACTCCGGCCGCGCGTACACGACGGAGGCGAACTCGCGCACGTCGGCGAAGTCGCGCAGGGCCTGGACCCCGCCGGCGGTGGCGCAGGCACCGATCGTCACCAGGCGCCTCGACACCCGGCGTACGTGCCGGATGCGCTCGGCGTCCTCGGGGGTGGTGATCGACCCCTCCACCAGGGACAGGTCGTACGGCCCCGGGCCCGCGGCGCTGGACGCCTCCAGGAAGTAGGCGATCTCCACCTCGGCGGCGAGGGACAGCAGTTCGTCCTCGCAGTCGAGCAAGGTGAGCTGGCACCCGTCGCAGGAGGCGAACTTCCACACCGCCAGCCGAGGCCGGGAGGCCGACCCACGCGGCCGCGGTTCGGATATCGATTTGCGCGTGCCCATCACAGCTCCCGTACGGCGAGCAGGCGGCCTGCCCGCTCGTAGTCGACCACGGGCCCGTCCAGGCACAGCAGCAGCGGGCCGAGCTGGCAGTGCCCGCACCGGCCGACTCCGCATTTCATGGTGCGCTCGAGGGACAGCATGATCCGCCGGGCGGGGACCCCGCGCGACCAGCTCGTCGGCGACGGCACGCATCATGTCCTCCGGGCCGCACACGAAGGCCGCGGTCCTGCGCGGCTCGAAGACGATCCGGTCGATCAGCCTGGTGACCAGCCCGATCGGGCCCCGCCAGACATGGTCGGGGTGATCCACGATGACCTGGACGTCGATGCCGTGGGTCTCCCGCCAGCGGGTCAGCTCCCGCGGATACAGCAGGGTCATCGGGGTCCGGGTGCCGGCGATCACGCTGATCCTGCCATAGCGCGACCGGTGGGCGATCAGCTCCCGGACGACCGTGCGCAGCGGCGCCAGCCCGAGGCCGCCCGCCGCCACGACCACGTCCAGCCCACCCGCCCCCGGCACGTCGAACGCGGTGCCGTACGGGCCGCGGACTCCCACGAGGTCGCCGGGCCGAGCCCTGCACAACGCGTCGCTGACCGCGCCCACGGCCCGGATCGTGTGCACCAGCGTCCCGGTGCGGCCCCGGCCGCTGATCGAGATCGGGATCTCGCCGACGCCGCGCGCGTAGATCATCGTGAACTGGCCCGGCGGGAAGGCCGGGCACGGCCCGGTCGTCGGCTCCAGCGCCAGGGTGACGGTGTCGGCCCGGTCCGGCCGCCGCGACCGGACCCGGTACGGACCGGTGTCATCGGATGCACGACGTCTCCCCGGGAGCGCCACGGATGGCGGACCGCTCCTCGGTCACGTCGATCCCGGTGGGGCACCAGGTGATGCACCGGCCGCAGCCCACGCAGCCGGACGTGCCGAACTGGTCGTACCAGGTGGCGAACTTGTGGGTCAGCCACTGCCGGTAGCGGGCCAGGGCGGAGCTCCGCACCGGCGGCTGGCCGCTGAGCTCGGTGAAGTCGAGCGAGAAGCACGAGTCCCACCGCTCGGAGCGCTCCGCGAACCCGCCGGTGAGGTCGGTGCCGTCCTCGACAGTGGTGCAGAAGCAGGTGGGGCAGACCATGGTGCAGTTGGTGCAGCTCAGACAGCGGGAGGCCACGTCGGTCCAGCGCGGGGAGTCGTGCGCGGCGGGCAGCCACCGCTGGATGTCCTCGGTGTCCACCCGGCGGCCCATCCGGGTGGCGGCGACGCGCGACACCTCCTCGGCCTCGCTGAGATCACCCTGGCCGGCGGCCCGGTGCGGGATCGCCGCGGCGATCTCCGCTCCCCGCTCGCCGCCGATCTCGACCGCGAACCGGTGCGGCGACGCCAGTTCGGTGAGCGCGAGATCGAAGCCGGTGGTCGCCTTCGGCCCGGTCCCCATCGAGACGCAGAAGCAGGTGCCGCCCGGCACTGCGCAGCTCACCGCGATCAGGAACAGCGCCTCACGCCGCCGCCGGTAGGCGGGATCGGGGTGCCTGCCCAGGAACACCCGGTCCTGTACGGCTATCGCGGCCAGATCGCAGGCACGCAGCCCGAGCAGCGCCACACGCGGCGTCTCCTCCAGGGGCTCTTCGACGGTCTGGCCGCGCATCCGGAACAGCGTCTGGCGGGGCGGCTGGGTGAAGCGCTTGGCCGAGTCGGGGCTCGCGGCGAAGTCGAACATCATCTCGCCGCCCCGCTCGGTCAGCCGGTAGTTGCCCGGCCGCTGGGCGTCGCCGACACCGGTCGGCAGATCGGCGGCGGAGGAGATCTCGGCCATCCGCACGGCCGAGTCCCGCACCGTGGGTCCCACGACCGCGTAACCCGCCGACCGGAGCACCACGATGAGCGGATCCAGTGTGTCGATCACAACGGTGTCCATCAGCGATCCCCCCGACACCCCTGTTCGACGGGCATATACCCCAATCTGGACCAAATGCCCAGGATGGCGGCCCGTACGTCAGCGGAGACGGCGCCGGAAGGGCGAGGGGAGTGGCGGGGCGGGGGCGAGCCGCACGCGGCAGTCCACGGCCACCGCCCCATCCGGCGTCACGATCACCGGGTTGAGATCAAGCTCCGCGATGTCGGGCAGATCGTCCATGAGCCGGCCGATGCGGACGACCTGCTCCTCCAGCGCCGCGACATCGGCCGCGGGCCGTCCACGGTAGCCGTACAGGAGCGGCGCGCAACGCAGCTCCGCGATCATGCGGGCGGCCTCGGTCTTGTCGATCGGCGGCACCCGGAAGGCGCGATCGGCGAGCAGCTCGGTCGCGACACCGCCAAGCCCTACCATGATCAGCGGACCGAATGTCTCATGCGCGACGCCGCCTATGATCATCTCAACCCCCTCGCCAGCCATGGTCTGGACGATCGCGCCTGTCATCGCGGGGCCGAGGCGAGTGGCCATCTCCCGGTACGCCTGCCCGACCTGCTCGGGCGTCCGCAGGCCGAGCCGCACACCACCGACGTCGGACTTGTGGAGCAGCCCGGGGCCGACGGCCTTCAGCACGGCGGGCAGTCCGACGATTGACGCAGCCTCCGCTACTTTCTCCGGCCCGTCGACCGAGACGGATTCGGCTGTGTGAACGCTGTACGCCGACAGGAGCCGGGTCGTCGTTCCTTCGTCCAGCCATCGTCCATGTGGATGAGCGGCGAGTTCCACGGCGACGATCCGTCGCGCGGCTGCCAGGTCGATCCCGACGAGGTCCTCCGGAGCTGCTGTCGGCCGGGCGCGCCAGGCGGCATGCCCTGCCGCCCGGGCGAGGGCGTGCACCGCTTGCTCAGGGAAGGCGTAAGCGGGCACCCGGCCGTCGATGAGTTCGTCGTGCCCGGCGAGGCAGGCGAGCACAGGCTTCGCCGCGCTCCTGGCGGCGGCCGCGATCGCGTCCCGAGTCGGTTCCAGACCCGAGCCGAACGGCGGGGTGTAGACGGTCAGCACGGCGTCGACGCCCGGGTCGGCCAGGACCGCCGCGATCGCGAAGGCGATGTCTCCGGCGTCGGCCTCGGCCGTGAGGTCGACGGGATTGCCGACGGCCGCCGACGGCCGGAGCCGGGCGCGAAGCGCCTCCGCGGTGGCGGGGGACAACTCCGGCACGACCAGGCCGAGCCGCTCACAGGCGTCCGCGGTCATCGCCTGCGGGCCTCCGGAATTACCCACGATCGCCACCCGAGGGCCGTCCGGCAGCGGCTGGAAAGCCAGCAGCCGGGCGGTGTCGAGCAGATCCTGGACGCTGTCCTCCCTGATGACGCCGCAGGCGCGCAACAGCGCGTCCACGGCCACATCGGGCGTCGCCGCAGCGGCCGTGTGCGAGCGGACCGCCCGGCTGCCCGCGGTGCCGCGCCCGCTCTTCACCGCGATGATCGGTTTGCGGGTGCTGATCCTGCTGGCGATCCGGGCGAACCTTCGTGGATTGCCGAACGACTCCAAATACAGACCGATGACGCGGGTGGCCGGATCGTCCTCCCAGTACTCGAGCAGGTCGTTGCCGCTGACATCCGCCTTGTTCCCCACCGAGGCGAAGGAGGAGACGCCGAGGCCGAGCTGTCCGGCGCGTTCGATCACGGCCGCGGCCACCGCGCCCGACTGCGACATCAGTCCCAGCGGACCTGCGGAAGGAGGTGTGGGCAGGAAACCGGCATTCAGGCGAGCTGCCGTGCTCACCACACCGAGGCAGTTGGGCCCGATCAGCCGCATGCCTGCCTCCCGGCAGACGCCCAGCAGTTCTCGTTCGGCCTCGCGATTCCCCGCTTCGGCGAACCCGGCCGTCAATACGACCAGGGCGCGCACCTGGTGACGGGCGCACTCACGGGCGACGCCGAGCACGGTGGGCGCCGGGGTGGCGATCACGGCGAGTTCCACCGGCCCGGGCAACGAGGCCACGTCGGGATAGGCCGGCAGACCACATACCTCGGCGGCCCACGGATTGACGGGGTAGATCGGGCCGGGGAAGCCTCCATCGATCAGATTGCGCAGCACACGGTGACCCACGCGATCCGGGTCGCGGCTGGCGCCGATCACGGCCACCGACTGCGGGGTGAAGACGTGTGCGATGGAGTTGCGCTCCGCCTCGTGCGCCCGGGCCTCGATCTCGCCCACGAGTCGCTCGGTGGGACGGGTGGCGATGCGAATCTCGACCTGCCCCTGCTCGTACCGCCTCTCCACTGGCAGGCCGAGATCGTTCAGGACGCGCAGCATCACCCGGTTCTCCGGCAGGACGGTAGCGACGAGTTCCTCGACTCCCGCGTCCGCCGCGTCGAGCGCGAGGTGTTCGAGCAGCAGCGTGCCGAGCCCGTGGCCGTGCACCACGTCGTCCAGCAGGACCCCCACCTCGGCCTCCGGCCCGTCCGGATCGGCGATGTATTCCGCCACCCCGACCATGAGACCGCCGACCAGAGCGACCAGGGCGTGCCCGTGGTAGCCGGAGCCGGTGATCCGGTCCATGTACGCATGGGCCGAGGCGGCGCCGCCGGTGAAGAACCTCAGATACGCCGAGCGCCGGGAAGACCTGGCGATCAGTTCGTGCAGGGCTTCCCGGTCGGATGGCCGCAACGCCCGGATGTGCGCCACCCCGCCGTCACGCAGGAGGACGTCGCACGCTTCGCCAACGGTTCGAGCCATGTCTCAAAAGTCCACGACCGACGAGCGCCCCCCAAGAGGCTTCCTCCCCGTCTTGCTGGGGCCCCTGGTCCCGAGCCACGTGCCGCCAGCCGGGCTGTCCTTCCTGCGACCAGGCCGAGGTCGGCACGCTCGGCGGTCGGGCCCTCTGTTACCCGGATGCTGTGACCAAGGTCACTAGCAGGTCACACCGATCACGGAGAAGATCGGCTCATGGACGAGCTGAAGAGCATCGACGCGTACTGGCGGGCCGCCAATTATCTGTCGGTCGGGCAGATCTACCTGCTCGCCAACCCGCTGCTGACCGAGCCTCTGGCGCCTGAGCACATCAAGCCGAGGCTGCTTGGGCACTGGGGCACCACTCCGGGTCTGAACTTCTGCTTCGGTCACCTCAACCGGGTCATCCGGCAGCGGGGCCAGGACATGATTTACATCGCCGGCCCTGGGCATGGCGGCCCGGCGGCAGTCGCCCATGCCTGGCTGGAGGGCAGCTACTCCGAGAAGTACCCCGATGTCTCGCAGGACACGATCGGCATGCAACGGCTGTTCCGCCAGTTTTCGTTCCCCGGTGGCATCCCCAGTCATGTGGCGCCGGAGACGCCGGGGTCGATACACGAGGGCGGCCCCGCGTTCCGCAGCTAATCCATGATCCAGGGCACGTTCGGGCCTGAAACTGCAGGTCAGTGGCTTATGGCCTAGCGGAAACGGCGGAAAGCCCTAGTGACACGACTTCGGCGATAACTCCATCACCATCTGCACACACACTGCTACGGTCTGGTGACATGTTCGTCAGGACCGCGACCCGGAAGAACAAAAACGGCACCACGGTGCGATACCTCCAACTCGCCCACAACGAATGGGACCCCGTCGCCAAGACCGCCAAGATGAAGGTGCTGCACAACTTCGGCCGCGAAGACCAGATCGACCGCGCCGCCGTCGAACGCCTGGTCAGCTCGCTATGCCGGCTGCTGGACCCGGGCCGGGCCGCCGCACTCACCTCGGGCGCGGAGCTCACCTTCATCGGTTCGGCCGCCTACGGCGGCCCCTACCTCCTGGACCAGCTGTGGCGGCAGCTGAAGATCGACACGATTCTGACACGCATCCTCGCCTCCACCCGCCGCAGCGTCTTCACCGAGCGGGTGCTGTTCGCGCTGGTCGCCAACCGCGCCCTGGACGCCTCCTCCAAGCTGGCCGCTTCGCACTGGATCGGCCGCAACGCCCACATCCAGGGCCTGCCCGCCTGCAGCGACGACGCCTGCTACCGGGCGATGGACTGGCTGCACCAGGTCCAAGACTCCGTCGAACGCAAGGTGTTCGACCAGGTCGCCACCCTGCTCAACCTCGAAGTCGACCTGCTGTTCTTCGACACCACCTCCACCTACTTCCAGATCGACGAACCCGACGAGCCGATCGCCCGTGACCAGCGCGGCGTCCCCCTGCCCGACCCCGACCCCGAAAACGGCGACGGCGACGGCGACGGCGACGGCGACGGCGACGAACCGGTGATGAAGGGCTTCCGCGCCCGCGGCACGTCCAAAGACCATCGCGACGACCTGCCGCAGATCGTCATCGGGATGGCCGTCACCCGCGACGGCATCCCGGTCCGCGTCTGGTCCTGGCCCGGCAACACCACCGACACCGCTCTGATCCGCCAGGTCAAAGACGACATGCGAGACTGGACCCTGTCCAAGATCGTGTGGGTCGGTGATCGTGGTTTCGCCTCCGCTGACAACCGCCGCTACCTGCGCCAAGGCGATCACCACTACATCATCGGCGAACGGCTGCGCTCGGGCTCGGCCGAGTCCAAGGCCGCCCTGTCCCGCCAGGGCCGCTACCAGGACGTCGCCGACAACCTGAAGGTCAAAGAGGTCCGGATCGGCGAGACCGACCGGTTCGTGATCTGCTTCAACCCCGACGGCGCCACGCGCGACGCCGCCATCCGCGAGCGTCTGATCGCCCAGTTGGAGGAGGTGATCGCCGGCAGCGACGCGCTCAACGCCACCAAACGCGCCGAACTCCGCGGAGTCATCTCCACCAAGCCCGGCCTGAACCGCTATCTGCGCACCACTCCCAACGGGCTGCTGCGCCTCGACGCCGCGAAGGTCAAGACCGAGGCGAACCTGGACGGCAAGTACCTGCTGCGCTGCTCCGACCCCAAGCTGACGGCTGAGGACATCGCCGTCGGCTACAAGCAATTACTGGAAGTCGAGCGGGGCTGGCGGGACATGAAGCAGATCATCGACCTGCGCCCGGTCTATCACCGGCTCGAGGAACGCATCCGCGCGCACGTCATCTTGTGCTGGCTGGCGCTGCTGCTGATCCGCATCATCGAGACCACCACCGGCTCCACCTGGAACCGCATCCGCGACGAGTTCGACCTGCTCACCGTGGCCACCTTCACCGGCCCGACCGGCACCTTCCGCCAGCGCGCCGAGCTGACCAAGCCCCAGCGCGACATCCTGGCCAAACTCGACATCCCGACCCCGAAGAAGATCGTCGAGGCTGCACCCGCCACAGACGACTGACCAGGCACAACACCTGCGCCTAGTGACACGCCGCATCAGCGTGCCCGCAAGCGTTTCCGCAGCTCACAACCCAGATTCATGTGTTTTTCTCGCTACACATCTGCGGAACGCAGGTTCCATCCGTCGTACGCCTACGAGGACTTCTTCGAGGGCTTCCGGCCTCAGGAGGATCCGCAGACCCGGGAGGTCGCCTTCCGGCTCACCGCCGGGCCGCTCCGGGAGCTCGCCGACCTCGCCTCACGTGAGGGCAACCGGCACGTCCCGCACTTCCTCGTCATCGACGAGATCAACCGGGCCAACCTGGCGAAAATCTTCGGTGAGCTGTACTTCCTGCTGGAGTACCGGAACAGGTCGGTGCGGCTCACTTACTCGGGTGACGATTTCGCGCTCCCGTCGAACCTGTTCGTCATCGGCACCATGAACACCGCCGACCGTTCCATCGCACTCGTGGACGCCGCGATGCGCCGCCGTTTCGCCTTCGTCGAACTCTCGCCCCGGATAGAGCCGACCCGCGGGCTGCTCCGCAGATGGCTCGCGAGGGAAGAGCGGGATGCCGAGCCGGCCGACCTCCTCGACGCACTCAATTCCCGCATCACCGACCCGGACTTCCAGGTGGGCCCCTCCTACCTGATGAAGGAGGGCGTCTACCGGGACGGCGGGCTCGAACGCACCTGGCGTACGAAGATTCTCCCGCTGCTCGAAGAGCACCACTACGGAGAAGGCGTGGACGTCGAGGGGCGCTACGGTCTGCGGTCACTGCGCGCCGCCGTCGGACCCTCTCCGCAGACCGCGGCACCCGGCCTGCTGTGACCGTCATCGAACTCACCGAGCATGGCCCGGCGCTCGCGGTCGTACTCGACGACGCCAGAGGCCGGGCCTTGGCGTCCTCCGATCTCGTCGATGCCGCACCCGACCCGTACCTTCCGGGGCGGTGGCGGGTCAGGGCCGGAGGCAAGGTCGGAGCGGCGACGGTGACCGTACCTGGAGGCGGTACGGTCACCGTACGGATCAGGCCCAAGGTACCCATCGCCCGGCTCCTGTTCCTCCTCGGCTACAGCCGCAGCCCGCAGGCGTGGCGAAGCGACGAGGTGCCGTTGGATGAGGAGCCGGACACGCTGCCCGCCTTCGCCCGCCTCTTCGTACGGCAGGCGGAGGAGACCTTGCGGCAGGGCCTGATCCAGGGCTACCGCACCACCGAGGAGACCGCCCTCCTGGTGCGCGGCCGGATCCGCGAGGCCGACCAGATCCGCAGGCACCACGGCAGGCTCGTCCCCCTGGAAATCGTCCACGACGAGTTCACCGTCGACATCGCCGAGAACCGGATCCTGCGCACCGCCTGCGAGCGGCTCCTCCGGCTGCCCAGCGTCATCCCCAGTGGCGTCCCCGCCGACGTACGCGGCAGGCTGCTCCGGCTCCGTGCCCGGCTGGCTGATGCCACGCCGGTCGGCGGAGGCCGCGAACTGCCGGAGTGGCGGGCCAGTGGGCTCAACCGCCGATACCACAAGGCCCTGCACCTGGCCGAGTTGGTGCTGCGAGGCGCCTCCGTGGAGCACCGGCCCGGTGAGGTCACCGTGAACGGCTTTCTCTTCGACATGGCCAGGGTCTTCGAGGACTTCGTCACCATCGCCCTGCGCGAAGCCTTCCCCGGCAGCGACGGCCGCTGCGTCCTGCAGGCCGCGCACCATCTCGACGAGCTCCGCGCGATCCGTATGGTCCCTGACTTCGTCCGCTACACGGACGACGGCACTCCGCTGGCCGTTGCCGACGCCAAGTACAAGGCCGAGAAGCTCGCCGGCTACCCGGACGCGGACATATACCAAATGCTCGCCTACTGCACCGCGCTCAACCTACGGGAAGGGCATCTCGTGTACGCCAAGGGCAGCGCCGCGCACACCGTCCACCGCGTCCGGCACGCCGGCATCACTATCCACCAGCACGCCCTCGAACTCGACCAGCCACCGGCCGGTCTGCTCGCTGAGATAGCGGCCCTGGCGCGGCGGCTCACCGGGCCCTCGTGACGGCGGCTCACCAGACCGCAGCACCGCGCTTGACACTGCCTGATGATGATGCGCCGTTCGTCTGGTGTGACGGCCGGAACAAGGACGCCGAGACCGCGAAGTCCCGCACCGCCCGGCCCCTACCTAAAGCACCCCGCTGTCCCGATCGCTCACGAAAACAGGAGCACCCTGGGCAGCGGCGCACCAGGGATCGCACCCATAGGATCCCCTCTTGAAGACACTCCCTCAGCCCCCGCCAGGAGGTCCGCGTGCCCCAGCTCGCCCTCGCCAACAGCTTCTGGGACAGTTACGACGTCCTGGACAAGCAGGTCAAGGTCGGGGTGCGCCGGGCGATGGCGAAATTCCAGCAGCTCACGATCGCCGAGCTCCACTCCGACAAGGGCCTGCACCTGGAATCCGTGGAGAAGGCACGGGATCCGCGTATGCGGACCATCCGTGTCAACGACTTCTGGCGCGGCATCGTGCTGGCCCCGGACGACGGCAGCGACACCTTCCTGTTGCTGAACGTCGTACCCCACGACGACGCCTACACGTGGGCGGCGAAGCGCTTATACACGATCAACACCGCCACGCGGGGTTTGGAGGTACGCAACGTCGTCGCCATCGAGCAGCTCACGCCGACACTCGAAAAGGCGGCGGCGCAGGCGCCGACATTGCTGTTCTCCGGCCACTCCGACCACGTGCTGCGCGAGCTCGGCATCGATGACCAGGTGATGCGCGCCGCTCGTACCATCATCGACAAACCGCAGCTGGAGGCCTTCAGCACCTTGTTCCCGGAGGACCAGTTCGAGGTCCTGCAGTTCCTCGCGGAGGGTTTCTCACCCGAGGAGGTCTACCGGGACGTCGTCGCCGTACGGCGGCCCGCGGACGCGACGCCCGACCAGGCCGAAGACCTCGGGACTGCCATCGCCAACACCACAAGCCGCATCACTCTCGTCACCAGGCCCGACGAGCTGGCGGACATCCTCGACAAGCCGTTCGCGGCATGGCGCGTGTTCCTTCACCCATCACAGCGACGGGTCGCCTACCGCGTCTCCTACAACGGATCGGCCCAGGTGACGGGTGGTCCCGGCACGGGCAAAACGGTGGTCGCCCTCCATCGGGTCAAGCATCTGCTCTCCCGCTCGCCGGACAGCCGGATTCTGCTCACCACGTACACCAACGCCCTCGCCAGGGCGCTCCGGGAGAACCTGACGCTGCTCCTCGACAACGAGGAGCAGCTCGCCCGCGTGGACGTGACCACCGTCAACGCCTTCGCCCACCGTGTCGTCCGTGATCTGTCCGGCCGGGTGCCGGCCGTCATAGGAGACGCCGACGAGCGGCACATCTGGCGCCGGATCTGCCGCACGCTTGATCTGCCCTGGACGGAGCAGTTCATGGCGCAGGAGTTCCGGCACGTCGTCCTCGCGCAGCGCATCGGCGACAGGGAGGAGTACCTCCGGGTCAACCGACGTGGCCGGGGTTCGGCGCTCGGGCCACGGCAGCGGGAACGAGCCTGGCAGGCCATGGAGGCGTTCTCGGCGGAGTTGCGTGCCGCGGGCACCAGCACTCACCTGCAGGTGTGTGCGCAGGCCACGCTGCTGCTCGGCGGCGCGGACCTCTCCGTCCACGGCTACGACCACGTCGTCGTCGACGAGGCGCAGGACCTCCATCCCGCGCAGTGGCGGGTGCTGCGCGCGGCGGTGCCCGAGGGACCGGACGACCTGTTCATCACCGGCGATCCACACCAGCGGATCTACGACGCCCGGGTATCGCTCGGCGCGCTCGGCATCTCCGTCGCCGGGCGCAGCAGCCGTCTGCGCATCAACTACCGCAGCACGGAAGAAATTCTCTCCTGGTCAACCGGCCTGCTCGGCGGCTCCCAGTTTGAGGACCTCGGAGGCGAGGGCAGCGACAGCCTTGCGGGCTACCGGTCGCTGCTTCACGGCAAGCGGCCGCACGCCGCCGGTTACCCGACCGAACAGGCCGAAGTGACGGCGCTCGTGGAGCGGGTGCAAGAGTGGATAGGTCAGGGTGTCCGGCCGAGCGAGATCGCGGTCTGCACCCGGTTCAACATCCTGCTGGACAAGGTGGCCGACCGGCTGACCACCGCCGGCGTTCCGGCGGTCCGTGTGAAAGACCACCCAGGGGCGGACATTGACGGGGTACGCCTGGCGACCATGCATGCGATGAAGGGCCTGGAGTTCCGGTGCGTCGCGGTGGCAGGGGTGACCGCGCGAGCCCTCCCCTTCGCGAAGGAGATCACGCCCGCGGACGTGGACCGGTTGCAGCACGAAAGTGACATGCTCAGAGAGCGCTGCGTGCTCTTCGTGGCGTGTACCCGAGCTCGCGAGGCGCTGCATGTGTCGTGGAGCGGAACGCCCAGCCCGTTCCTGTCGTCCGGTTCGGCAAACATCGAGCCCCATATGCCGCTGAATTGAGGAGACGCGGCGTCGTCGCCGGATGCGGGGCGAAGCGTACCGATGGCGAGGCCATACTTTCACTATCGCCAGTGCGACCGCCAACCTCAGAAAGCACTGTCACAATCGCATAACAGCAGGTGACATGGGGTGGTTGTTCCCAGCCTGATCTCTATTGTGGACAGATATCCCATATCCTACCGCTCACATCGGCACTACCTGTGCGTTCTTCTAACTGGTGGCAAGCTCGGCTAGCCGAGGAATTCTTCGGTCCCGAACGAACGGGCCGTCCATTGCTGTTCTTCATCGACGACGAGAAGGCCGCAGACCTGCACCGCGAGGCCCAAACGAAGGACGCGATCAGCGATCTGTGCACCGCCGTCGCCGATGAGGTCATCGATTGGAGTGGGGACGCCTACCGGCACGCTTATAAGTCGGTCCTAACCTGGAAGAGATCCCCACAGGAGGATCCACCCCCGTGTCTGCCGCTGCTCGCCGTTTGCGTGCTGGCGGCGACACGCATGCGAGGAGACGGTGGGCGGGGAGCGCACCCCTACTACGACAGGCTGGCCGAACTCCTCCCCCCACCGAGCTGGTTCAGCCGGGGCTGTAAAGACCACCTGCAACGCGACTACTCAACGGTGGCGTACTTCTGGACGTGCCTCGATGAGTGGCTGGAGAAGCAGGGAGGAACCCGCGGGTTCAGTACGTTGCACGCGTCCAAGGGGCGAGAGCTCATCGGGTACGCCCAGTCGCAGGCCCTGATATGCGCGGCCGATCAAGATCGACTCACTCCGTTCTTGAGGAAGCGGCGCGGGCGTGACGCCACCGTGCTACTTCAGGAACTTCGGATGTGGGGGGATAAGTTCCGACTCTCCAGACGGCTCCAAGAAGCCCTCAAGAAGCAGGGTAAACACAGCGAGGAGGATTCAATCCTCGGAGCATTGCTGGTATCCCTTGCCGAGGCCACGGATCGCGTTCCTCCCGTCCCTAGCAGATTGCAGCAGCTACGGTTGCGCGTCGCGGCGACCGAGGATCGCCGTGAGGGATGGTGGGCGCTGAGGTGGCGGGTTGAGCGCATTCCCGGCACCAACGAGGACAACCTGACACACCACGACGGCCACCTGGCTGTGGAGGCGCGAGGCGACGGGGCCCTGTACACACTTTCGGGCACGCTGCCGGATCTGGGCGAAGCCCTAGAGAATGGTCTGGTCGCATGGGGGAAATACCTTGGGGTCAGCCTCCAGCCCCGCCGGAACCCGCTCATCCTGCAAGAGGACCCCTTGGGCGGCTGGACCGAGGTGGACAAGCCGGAACCCTTCATGCCCTCCCTCATCCTCTTCAACAAGCGAAGTGAGGAGGAGGCCCGGAAACTCGTCGACCAAGCCGGATTCGCCTGGGAGGAATCCGAGGAGACTTCCGTGAACGGCTGGTTCATAGCAGCCGACGTCGAGTTCATCGACGGGCTCTCCAGTACGTCGCGGCCGCGCCTCGCCGGAGGATTGCACGTCCGGCTGACGAGGGAGCGACGACACTACTTCCTCGGCGGCGAGCCGGATCTGATACCTCCGCCGGGGGTGGACGTTATGTGTCTCGATGGCGTGCCGATCCACGCTGCGGGACAGCGCACGGAACTTCGAGGGCGAGGCCTCTCCCCCGGTAAGCACGTGCTCGATTACGGGGCAGGTCAGCTCACTTTCTACCTGCATCCGCCGCAGGAATGGACCGTTCCCGATACGACTTCGGACACAGCCGATCCTGATTCTCCTGTCGTTCAGGGATCCACAGTGATCGACGCCGAAGGCCACTACACCGATCTCATTTCAGAAGGGCCACCCAGGTGGTGGCATGAGCGACAGACTGGGTTGAGCGGTGGTCCGGAGCGGAAAGAAATCCCCGACTCTGCGGTATGGCTCGTGATCGATCATCCTGATGGCACTATCGAAGTGAGACTGATACGTCCCGAAGAACCGCGGATCACACATGTTACCCCGTCAATGTGGAAGTTCTGGAGACAAATGATCGCGATCGAGCATCCTCCTCCCGAGAAACTCTGGAAGAGGTACTTGGCAGCTGTGCTGAGGCGTGGAAATGGGAACTTCTAAGCACCACGATATTTTTGACCCGAATTTACTCGTCTCATGGCTCGCCGAGGTCGGCTCCGGACGAATCGACAGGCTACGCAAGGACATCGCATGGGCGGCCAGGACACCCACGGGCCCTGCATCACAATGGATTGACCTGTTAGATAATCTGGGAATTCTTCACGTCAACTGGGCCACGCGTGTATGGAAAGCGCAACCAGTGGCGCTCACCGCACTTCCCGGAAAGACGGGCGTGAGACTGCTTCTTGGAGCACGCCCCAGCCCAGAGCAATTAAGGGACCTCCCGGGCGTTGTAGTGCGCGACCACTCCCAGGGGACCCCCATACGCCCACCCACGACCATATGGTTTCACCACCAAGGCGAGCAGGTTGCGCAGGCACTGGGAATAGAGCTACTCCCCTGCGCGGCGGAACAGCTCGCCGATGAAATGACACGCCTGGAGTTAGGGCAGCCGGGTTCAGGACCGGCACGAAACACCAAACTACGTTTTTTTGCTTCAGAGACAGGGCGATTCGGCTGGCCGCAGATTGTCCCGTCACCCCGCCCCGGACTTTATGGATATCTTCTCCACGGTCAGCTTCCCCGCTACTCCATCTTCCGTGGTCAGCAATGGTATTCCGTGAACCGCTGCGAGGGAATCCACCTTTCGCTGTCAGCGTCCGCATTCCCCCTGCGGTGGACTGCGGAACGCCGGAACCACGGGTGGCAGAGTTTGGGAAGACTCGTCGTCGATCAGCGGACGCCGCTGCCATGGCAACAAAGGAGGGCGGCGGTGCTGTGCACAGGATTGCCCCCGCTGCCACTGGCCAGCGGATGGGCATACGACGGGGTACCCCGATGGATCGCCGAGAAGATCGCCAAGTCATTGCACCGCAAGTTGGAGATCCAGTGAGTGAGCTTGACGTCGCCCGAACATTCGAGGCGCTGCGTAACGCATATCTTCGTTATTACGACACGGCGTTCCGGCTACGCGATCCGCGCTTGCGTGAGGAACGCCGAACGTTGCTCGATCTGCCGGGCGGCATGTATGCGGAGCCATACGTAGAGATCAGGCCGGAGTATGCGACCACCGGCCACCCGCTCAACGAATCGGTAGCTCGCGCCGGCGCCCCCGAAGAACTGAAGGAGTTCGCAGAGCTGGGGTTGCTCGGCGCTGGACGTGAGCTGTACACGCATCAGGAGCGAGCGCTGATCGCGGCCCTCAAGCCAGGTCGCAATGCGATCGTGACGGCGGGAACCGGGTCCGGAAAGACCGAGGCCTTCCTCTTACCGATCATCTCGGATCTCCTACGAGAATCCCGGTCATGGGGCGGCACGCCTGGCACTGTGGAGCGCTGGTGGGAGCGTTCGAGCGCTCCCTACGTGCCCCATCGCGCCGGTGAACGGGACCGCCCGCGAGCCGTACGGGCAATGGTGTTGTACCCGACGAACGCCCTCGTCGACGACCAGCTCGTGAGGTTGCGGCGAGCGTTGGACGGGGACCCGATCCATGAGTGGCTGGACGCGAACCGGCGTGGGCACCGCTTCTACTTCGGTCGCTACACCGGGATGACGCCTGTGTTGGGGCAACCGGATCAGGCCGGTGCGGTCACACAATTGCGGGAATTCCTGCGCCAGTCGGAAGAACGGAGTAGGCAGGCGGCAAAGGCGGATGACGACAACACGCGGTATTTCGCACCTCGGCCGGGAGGTGCCGAGATGTTGTCGCGGTGGGATATGTATGACGCGCCCCCGGATCTGCTCATCACGAACCATTCGATGCTGAACATCATGTTGCTACGGAACCGCGATGAGGGCTTCTTCAAGGAAACCCGGCGGTGGCTTGAGGAGACGCCGGGTGCCCGGTTCACCCTGGTCGTCGATGAGCTGCACATCCACAGAGGCACGGCCGGGACCGAGGTGGCGTACCTCATCCGAAATCTCCGGCAACGGCTGGGGATCATGGACCGTCCAGAGCAGCTGCGCGTCATCGCGACGACCGCGTCTCTTGATTCAGAGCGAGACCGCGGGTTCCCCGAGCAGTTCTTCGCACTTGATCAGAAATCTTTCGACTTCATTCCGGGAGAGCTGACGGCTGGCGGTGAACGCACAGTCCCTCTCGGCGAAGCCACGGCCTCTACTAACGACAAAATCCGCGCTCACCTGTTCTTCCGCAACGTCCCAGGAATGTGGGCCTGCTCAGATCCGGCATGCCCACAAGTCCCCGAGGGCACGTACGACGGACGGGGCGTCGGGCGTCTATATGCACGTCCGCGGACATTCTGCGAGTGCGGAGCGCGGGTATTGGAGCTGCTGTTCTGTCGATCATGCGGGGATGTCTTCCTCGGCGGCTATGCCCCCTGGGACGCCTTCGAGCGGGGCACCTTCGACTCCCACCTGCTGCCAGACACTCCCGATCTGTCGAGGATCCCAGATCTCGCCCGACCCGATCGAACCGCACACAACTACGTCGTCTACTGGCCGCGAACCCAGCAACAGCAGGCGAACGACAAAGACAGCTATCAGCGGGGGAACGGTGCGGTGACCTTCTCGTTCCGCCGCTCCGTTCTCGACCCCAGGGCTGGCACCCTCATCAATCAAGAGGAGGGGGCGACCGGCTGGAGCTTCCACGCCGTCGCCAGCAAAGACCCGGCGACAGGGGAAGCCCGAATCGATCTCGACAAACTTTCCCCGTTTCCATCCCGCTGCCCGTCATGTGCGACTGACTGGGAACGTATTAGGAATCGAACGATCGGCGTCCTGCCCCTTACACACCCCGATCGGCAATCGTCTCCCATCAGCGCCATGCGTACCGGATTCGAGAAGGTGAACCAGGTTCTCTCGACCGAGCTAGCCAACCAGTTCGAGAAAGCCGTCGACCGAAAGCTCATCATCTTCTCTGACAGCCGACAGAACGCCGCGAAACTCTCCGCAGGAATCGCCTTGCGGCACTACCAAGATCTGGTACGGATCTTCGCTCTGCAATCGACCAGAGAACAGACCGTCAGCAACAACGATATCGCCCGGGCCCGCGCTTCAAACAACCGGGCGGATCTCGATCGACTTGCTGCGAAGGATCCAGACGCCCTGAAAGACCTACGACTGGCCTGGCTCGACGATGACGAGGAAGCGGCAGCCGCCGCAGCGGCCAAGCTCACGGCCCCGCTCCGCCTTGACCTACTCGCGAAAACCTTCATCCACCGTCGACTGATGGCCATCGGAGTCAATCCAGCCGGACCCCGCCCTTCCGTGCAAGAGCCAGGAGGAGCCCCCTGGCACGCGCTGTACGACTGGACCGTCCAACCACCCCGCCTGATCCGAGGGCTCTCCGACGCGCTACGCGAGACCGTTGAGAGTGCCGAAGGGGATCTCCTTGAGAACACCGTGGAGGCTCTGTTCTCCGGCTCCAACCGCGATTTCGAATCGCTGGGGATGGGATGGATCGACGCCATCGACCCGAGAAGCGATGCGAAAATCGCAGGGCTCGGTCAGGGCAGCCTCCGGATCCTCTCCGAGTTGCGGCGGTTCTCCGGTATGCGTGATCCCTATACGAGCAGCATCCCGAAGCGGTTGAACAGCTACTGGAGGAAGGTTGCCGAGCTTCACGGGCTAGACGCTGGTGACGTACGCGATCAGGCAGAAAGCTACTGGCGAGGTATCGTTTCCGACTTCCTTGTCGATCCCGCCAAGGTTGCGATCCGCCCTAGGAGAGACAGCGTCTGGAGGTGCCGCCTCTGCGATCGGCAGCATTTCACGCCTAGCGCCGGGGTGTGCACCGGCTGCCGCGCTCTCCTCCCAGCGGAATCGGAAGCCTTGAAGCCAATCGGGGACGACTATTACGGGTGGAAAGCCGAAAACGAGTCAGGGGCATTCCGGTTGAACTGCGCTGAGCTGACCGGCCAGACCGGCCGTATCGAGGCACAGCGACGGCAAGCCCGGTTCCAGCGAGTCTTCCTCGATGAGGAGGAACAGCCCACTGTCCATGAGCTGGATCTGCTCTCCGTGACCACCACGATGGAGGCCGGAATCGACATAGGCCCGCTCTCCGCAGTGGTCATGGCGAACATGCCGCCCACCCGTTTCAACTACCAGCAGCGAGTCGGCCGTGCAGGCCGCCGCTCCTCCCCCGTCGCTATAGCGCTGACGGTGTGCCGTGGCCGCAGTCACGACGAGCACTACTTCCGCAATCCGGGAGCGGTGACAAATGACCCGGTCCCCGCCCCCTACCTCGCCCTCGATCGATGGGAGATCCTGGAACGGACCGTCGCGAGTGACACGCTCCGCCTGGCATTCGCCGCCGGCCTATCCACTACCGACCGCTCTGGCGGTGTGCACGGGCAGTTCGGCAGCGCCACGGCTTGGCCCGCTGTTGAGCCGACCATCCGCCGGTGGTGCCGGCAGAATCTGGATGTGATCACGTCGAACGCCGCCGCGTTCACAGCGTTCACCACATTCGATCCAGGACGGTTTGACCAGGCATGGGTAGAGAAGCTCCTCGATCGAATCGGGGAACTCGCCGCCCTGCCGGGTGAAAGTGAGGACCTCGGCGAGCGGCTCGCGCACCTCGGCGTACTCCCCATGTTCGGGTTTCCCACGCGCGTGCGGCAGCTCTATCTGAAGGAACCCCTTCGCTCATATCCCTGGCCGCCCGAGGCGACAATCGATCGAGATCTCGCCCTGGCGGTGTCATCCTTCGCTCCCGGAAGTGAAATTGTGAAAGACGGTCAGGTCTTCACGGTCGTGGGCGTAGCGGACTTCACCCCGAGCTCCTATGGGAAGCCGGCTGCAGCCGCCGAAGCGCTCAGGAATTCCCGGCACGTCGGGCTGTGCTCCGGATGCAACCACCTTGCTGTCAGAGGGGTAGAGGGACCATGCCCGCTGTGTGGCTCCGAACAGTTCCGAGTGGTGGATCTGCGAGAACCCGCAGGTTTTCGTGCCAGTTCTCCTCCCCGCGACTTCGATGGCAACTACTCCTGGTCGGCCCGCATGGTGACAGCCCGTGCGACGACCGATCTGATGGCCCTGCCGCCTACCACATGGGGTGCGGCCGAGCTGTATTCGGGACCGGGACAGCGCTACATCGTCAACGACAACGACGGCAACGGCTTCGCTTTCCGGAAGGCAACCGGAAGCTGGGGCGGCTACGTCGTACCACAGGACATCGATTCCACAGCGAAGGGGTACGGTGAACCCATCCGGGTGGCCCTCGGCGCGGTGCTCCCGACAGACTTCCTGTTCGTCGGTCCGAAATCAATCACAGACCCCGAGCAAGGACTCCGGCTCGGCCTGGACCTGCCCAAGCCTCGATTCCGTGCCGATCTCCACCAAGGCCGACGTGCCGCGTGGTATTCACTGGCATTCCTGCTACGAACTGCCGCAGCCGAGTTTCTGGACGTCGACCCTCGCGAACTCGTCGCCGGAGTGCACCCGGGGCCGCATAGCGAAGGGACGGCGCTCTACGCGTTCCTCGCGGACGCGCTGGAGAACGGAGCAGGGTTCAGCACCCACCTCGGCAAGGTCGCGACGGAATTCACCCAGCATGTCACGACCTTCCTCGAGAATCTCAGCCGTCCAGAGCACGCGGACGGCTGCGAGACGTCGTGCTATGGCTGCCTGCGGGACTACGAAAACATGGTGTTCCACCCGTTGCTGGACTGGCGGCTCGGCTCAGATTTGTTCACCGTCCTGTCCGGGAAGCCACTCGGTCCCACATCTTTCGATGTGCATCGTGAGCGCATATCGCTGGGTGGGCTCCAAGCCCTTTATGGCGGCACGTTCCTCCTGGCCGACGCAGGAGCGATCGGGGTGAAAGTGGGACGCGCGCCGTACGCCATCGTTGTTCGTCACCCCTTGGAGGCCTGCGAGGAGAACCTCTCCAGCCCTCGTCTGGAGCCCGCGCTCGAGGCAGCGCTCGCACATGCGGGCCACCCATCGCGAGTCGTCGTCACAGACTGGTTCACGGCGGAGCGAAGCCCTCTATTGATCGTCCAGGAGCTGTCCACTCGCCGCCGCAAGCGGGACCGCATCTGACCACGACCTCACGATCGTCGCTACTTGCCGACGCGTCACACGTCCGTGACCTTGTAGGTGTCCTCCTCCTTTCGTGTGATGCCGGTAAATCCTGCTCTCGGCGGCTTTCGGGTGGGCGGAACGGTGTCCGATTCCGGGAACCTCGGCAAGGGCGTTGACCTCGGGTGATGTTCGATCTTTGATGGTCCTCTGTGGCCCCGCCAGGGATCGGCGTGACGGCGGAGCCGTACGTACCACCCACGCTTCCGGACAAATGTGGGCGGGAGCGTGAGCCTGGACACGGTCGCTCACAGGAAGAGGTCGGATGGCCCTCGAACCGCGATTCCGTCGAGTCGCGGCGCTGCATCGCCGCTTCGTCAACCGGGAAGGCCCGCAGGCGGTCTTCGATGAGGAACTCGCGAACGCTGGCCACGGCCCGCGGGTGCTGAACATCACCGGTGTCGGCGGGATCGGGAAGTCGCGCCTGCTTCGGGAGCTCGCCCAGCGCGCGCATGCCTCCTGCCTGGTCGCCACGCTCGACCTTCAAGTCCCCTCCCACCGCCATCAGGAGGACGCGCTGGCCGTCTTACGGATGCAGCTCGGCCGCCAGGGCGTACGGTTCGACCGCTACGACATCGCCTACGCGGTGCTGTGGCAGCGGCTGCACCCCCATCTCGGGTTGACCCGCCAGGAGCTGCCCTTCGTGGAGGCCAGCGAGGTGCTCACCGAGGTGCTGGACACCGCCGCCGGCGTGCCGGTATTCGCCACCGCCGTTGGATTGGTCAAGCTCCTGGAGCGCGGCGCCGGCGCCCGTAAACGCCGCCGCCACCTACGAACCGACGAGACTCTCGCTCAGCTCGACCAGCTTCCGGGCGCCGACATGGTCGACGCCGTCACCTACCTGTTCGCCGAGGACCTACGGACCGGCCTCAAGGACGAGCCGTACGTCATTTTGATCGACGCCTACGACGCGCTCGGGAACGCCTCCTCGGATGTGTGGCTGCGTGACCTGGTGGTCCAGCTCGACCGCGGCTTGGTCGTGATCGCTAGCCGGGAGCCGCTGCCGTGGCGGCAGTACGACCCCGAACGGGCGGGCATCATCCGTCAGCTCCCACTCGAAGGGCTGGCGATGGACGCGCGGATGGAGCTGTTGGCCGACGGCGGCATCATTGACCCGCAGGTGTGCGAGGTGATCGCACAGGCGAGCGTCGGCGTGCCGTTCTACCTCCATCTGGCGGTCGACGGCCAAGGCAGCGGGCGTGTGGTGTCGCAGGATGAGATCATGCAGCGGTTCCTGCAGCACGTCGGAGCCGACGAGCGCCGCTACCTGGAGCTGCTGAGCATCGCCCGGACTTTCGACTTCGAGCTGTTCACCCATCTGGCCCAGGCCTTCCACCTTCCGGCCGGGCGGCTCGCCTGGGAGCGGCTGTCGTCGTACTCGTTCGTCTATCCTGCCGCCGAGTCGCGGTTCCAGCTCCACCAGCTCATGGCCAACGTGTTGTGTGTACGGCTGTCGCAGGCGGTCGCCCGCGACGCGCATCGGGTGCTGCACGGGCTGTGGAACGAGCGCGTCCGCGACGGGCAGGCCACCACCGCGCTGCGAGAGGCCGCCTATCACGGTCTTCGAGCGGGAGTCCTGTGCAGCGATCACCTGCTTGACTACGCCGACCGGATCACCGCTCTCGGCGGATCTCAGGGTGTGGCCGGCCTGGTCGCCGATGTGCTGGAGCACCTTGACCAGGCCGGCCCTGACGCGAGCATGGATCAAACGGCCCGATGTCTCGCCGGGGAAGCGGCAGTCCTCCTCGGCGACGCAGAGAAGATCAATAATCTGACCCCGGACGGATCCTGGTCGCTGCAGAGCCGGGCGGGATCACGTCTTGCCGTGGTGGCCGGTCATGGCCGCCGCATCAGCGGGCAGACCGCCCAAGCACTGAAGATCTACAGCAGCGTCTGGCAGGGCCGCTCCGGCCCCGAACGTCATCCGGCGGGCCTATGGAGCGCGGATCTGCACATGGCCCAGGGCCGCTTCCGCACAGCCGCCGAACTCGTCGGCCAGGTAGACGCGGAATGCCCACCCGACGCCCACATCCTGCGCGGCGACCTGGCACGGCTACTGCACCTGGCCGCGCGTTTCAGCTACGACTTTGAGCCGGCCGAGACTCACCTCCGCCAGGCCGAGTCGTACTACCAGCAGGCGGACACGATCATCGGCACCGCTCTGATCAAGACCAACTGGGCCGAGTTGCTGGCCTGGACCGACCCGCTGTCGGCCATACAGGTCGTCGGCGAGGCGATCGAGGCCAACACCGACCTGGGGGCGCTGCACGAGGTCGGCAAGGCCTACACCGCGCTCGGGCACGCGCAACTGGCCCTCGGCCGCCTGGATGAAGCTGCCACGTCGATCGACCAAGCGTGCCGGGCGTTGGAGAAGGCCGGGTATCGGTCCGGCCGCGCCCGGGCCGAGCTGGTCAGGGCCGTTCTACATGCCCGATACGGACAAGCGGAACAAGCGGTCGCCTCGGCCCGCTGGGCCGTGGCCGAACTCGTCGCCGTCGAGGTCTACCCGACCCTGCTTATCCTGGCCGAGCACCTGCTCGACATCCTCGGACATGCCAGCCTCGCAGTCAGCCGCGCGGCGCAGGACGCCCGGGAATTGATCGAGGCGCCCGACGGCCTGGATGCACTGGAGACACGGATCAACGACCACGTCCGGGGGCTGCTGGCATGATGATCGATCTGTACCAGGCGGCCCTGCGCGCCCGTAACGGCGCCAGCGGCTTCTACAACGACAACGTCCGCATCGACACTGCCGGCGGGCCCGTCATTGTCCGCATCCCCCTCGCCGGCGCCGACAGCATGGATTTGCGGATCTGGCCCGAGCAGGAGGTCCTGGCAGCCCTCGCTGCCCACCACGTGACGCACGTCCCCCGGCTGCTGCACACCTCCCGGCATCCGGCCTTCCAGGTGCACGAATACATCCCCGGCGAGGTCGTCGACGACATCGCCCCGCGTGGCGTCCGTCTCCCGCCTGTCGTGCCCCACGACGTGGTCGACCTGTTCGCCCAGCTCGCCACCGTTCCGCGGGACAAGCTGCCCGCGTTGCCGACCGACTGGCCCGTCGACGGCGACACACCGGCGTTCGCCAGCCGCCTCTCACGGGTAACCGAAGGTGTCTACGCCACCTTCCGGCAGCGCTTCGGCGCACTGTTCACCGCGTTGGGCGTCCCTGATGAGCCGCTGGTCCCGGTACTCACCCGCTGGGACAACCTGACACTCCGGCCATTCGTCCTGGTCCACGCCGACGTCCATCGTAAGAACATGATCCTCAGCAATGGGCGGGTCGTCTTCCTCGACTGGGAACTCGCCCTGTGGGGCGACCCCGTCTATGAACTCGCGGTCCACCTCCACAAGATGAGCTACCTCGACGACGAGCGCTCCGCCGTACTCGGCAGATGGGCCAACGTCATGCCGCCCACGCTCCTGCGGGGCTGGGAAGCCGACCTCGAAACCTACCTTGCACATGAGCGGGTGAAATCCGCGATCGTCGACACCGTCCGGTACTCCCAGCTCCTCACGGGGGCAAGCTTCAACGCGGACGACGAACACCACTTGATCGGCAAGCTTGCCCAGAAGCTCAACGCCGCAGGGGAGATCTGGCGATGGGCTGAACCGATTATGGAAGAGCGCGTGGCAGCCCTCGTCCATCAAGCGATCGATTGACCGTCCTGCTCCAGGCGGGGTGTGCGGAGAACATCGGGTCACCAGGGTTTGGCACTACTGGGGTCCATGCTCCGGAGGAACACGGTCATGCCCGAAAGTGCCCTCCTCACCGACCTGCCGCAACGGGTCCACTACTTCCAAAAAGACATGGCTGGGGTAGTAGTGCTCGCCAAGGGTGACCGGCAGGCGCCTTAAAGGGACGGCTCCTCCAATGGTTCGAGATCTCGAAGGACCGGTCGACGAGCGTCACCAGGTCGGCGGCCAGGGGAGGCGCGATCTCGGCCGCCCATTTCCCCAACTCGTGCAGGAAGCCCATCAGGTCACGACGGACCGATTGCAGCAGCGCGGGAAGGAGGGAAACAGGCAGGTCGACAACGTGATCGGCGTTGGTTTTGCCGAGATCGCGGTCCTGGTACACACATATCCGCTCGTCGTCCAGTGCGATCCATGGGGAGGGGTCGTGTCCCAGCCATAGACACCCGCCGCTGGGGACCTGCGACCACTCGCGCCAGGACTCCAGCCCGCAGCAGCAGCCCGGAATGACTGTCACACTGGTGCCGTGGTCGCGTACCTCGAGACCGCCGGGAAGAATCAGCCCGTCCTGACGGAGGAGACCGTCGATCAGGGCGATCGCGTCCAGCCCTGCCAGATCCGGACCGTCCCCGTCATCCAGATTCACGTCAACCAGGGCGGCGACGACCGCGCCGATCTCGGCGGGCGCGAGCCGGTCGCAGAGCTCGACCCGGTCGGCGTCCTCGGCGACGGGCCACGCCCGGAAACCGTCGATCCTGCCTATCTCGGCCACCGGGACAAGGCGTACCCGCCTGCCGTCAAAGACCATCCGGGCGCCCCGACAGCCAGTCACCGTGCGCGGCCTTCAGACGGTGGCGTTCTTCGGCGGTTTCCAGGATGCAGTCCGCCCCGCCGTCGTAAGGGTGATACAGGCGGCGCAGCCCGGTGTCCATCATGATGACGTCACCGCATTCGTCGTCGACCACGGCACGCAGCAGCGGGTCGATCATCCCGGGCTCCCACGGGCGTTCGCTGACATACAGGTGCACGAACCGGTCCTCGTCTCGCAGCGTCGTCCAGAATTCCGATCCGGGATCGAGCGTGTGCGGGTCAGTCCCGCCGAAGAATCGGACGGGCTTTCTCGGAGGTCCATAGCCGGCCGTCACGACGTGCACCCTCTCGCC
Organism: Microbispora hainanensis; assembly: GCF_006874475.1. Classification (GTDB taxonomy): domain Bacteria; phylum Actinomycetota; class Actinomycetes; order Streptosporangiales; family Streptosporangiaceae; genus Microbispora; species Microbispora hainanensis. Next base: position 11,557 of record NZ_VIRM01000064.1, on the reverse strand, counting down.
GTCGAACAGCTCGCCGAGGACGGTGTTGTACCGGTGCAGCAGGATCGCGTACTCGGCCTCGTCCTCGGCGTACCGCTTGGAATCGGGCAGGCTGTGGAAGCGCACCCACCGGTCGCGGTAGGCGTGCTTCAGCTCGTACGCCAACGGCGGACAGAGCGGCCACCGCTCGCGCCACAGCGCCGACAGGTCCTGCCACCGCGATCCCGGTGATTCCGTCACCCGCATGCGGACAGGGTAGAGATCAACGGGTCGGAGGTGCGAACGCTTTCAATGGCACCATCATAAGTCGATGGCGAGGGTAAGACCGGCTATGGCACGGTGTGGGGGTGTCTGAGCAGATCTTCCTGCCGCGAAGCGTGGATGAGGCGATCGCCGCGGAACAGACCGGGCATTCCCTGCGCTACCTCTGCTTCTGGGGACACCGTCCGCCCAGGGATGGCGGCGTCGGTCCCGGCTGCCTGTCGCAATGGTGTCCGGTCACCTTCACCGAGAACGGCCGCACCTTCGCCTCAGCCGAGCACTACATGATGGCGCACAAGGCCTGGCTGTTCGGCGACGCCGAGGCCGCAGAACGGATCCTCGCGGCCGGTCACCCGGGTGAGGACAAGACGCTCGGCCGGGCCGTACGGGACTTCGATCAGCAGGTGTGGAACGCCTGCCGCTTCGACGTCGTCGTCCGCGGCAGCACCGCCAAGTTCGGCCAGCACCCTGAGCTGCGGCGTTACCTGCTGTACACCGTGAATCGGGTCCTGGTCGAGGCCAGCCCGAACGACCGGATCTGGGGCATCGGCCTCGCCGCCGACGACGACCGCGCCGCCTCCCCCGCCTCCTGGCGGGGCCTCAACCTGCTCGGCTTCGCGCTGATGGCGGCCCGCGACGCGCTGGAGACGGGGGCATGAGCTTCGGCACCTACGCCCGGCGCGTTCGTGACCGGAATCTTCCGTACGGCGCGCGGTATTCCGCGCTGCGCTGCGCGGTCGAGCGGTACATGCCGCTGGGGTTCAACGCCACCTGGGCCTACATCACCGGTCGAGCCGGCGACGTCCGCACCGACGAGGCCGCGCTCATCCGGGCCCTGGAAGTGGTGGAGGTCAGCCGGAAGGCATGGCAGGCGGAGCTGGCCGAGTTCGCACGCCGCCGCAGCGCGGACAAGAAGCAACGGCACAGCCGTGCGGCCGGGGAGGCGGAGATCCGCTACCGATACGGCTGGCGCTGGCCAGGCCCGGACGCACACGAGGCGACGCTAGAGACCGTCACAGCGCTATGGGACGAGCACGCCCGCCTGCCGTTCCCCGACGTCCCGCCGGCCCTGAAGGCTGACCTGGTGCAACTCGACACCTTCATGGCAGGCGTGATCTGGACCTACCTGCAGCGCAAAGGGAACCTGCACCCCGACCACCGGCGCCCGCTGCGGGACTACCTGGCCGACCTTCAGAGGCTCAGCCTGGGCTACCCCGTCTATCTCGCTTTCTTCCGATTGCGGAAAATGGCGAAACTGATCGCGCATGACGCCCTCCCACTGATCCGCCCCGCATCGGCAGGGGATGCCGCCCACATCGCCGACGTTTACCTCGCCGCCCGCGGCGAGATGTCCTACCTGCCTCACCTGCGTTCCGACGAGCAGACCCGGGCCTGGATCAGGGACGTCATGCTCCCGGCATCCACGGTGTGGATCGCTGAGCTACACGGCCGGGTCACAGGCTTCGCCGCCCTGCGCGGCGACCTGCTGGAGCACCTGTACGTCGCGCCCGATGCCCAGGGAAAAGGCATCGGCGCCGCCCTGCTGGACGAGGCCAAGAAGGCACGGCCAGGCGGGCTCAACCTGTGGGTGTTCCAGCAGAACACCGGCGCCCGTCGCTTCTACGAACGCCACCGCTTCATCCTGATGAAGGAGGGGCACAGCGGCGGCAACGAGGAGAACCTGCCCGACGCCCGCTACCGGTGGCGGGACGTCGACGAACCCCGGCAGGTGTGGCCGTCCGGACTCAACGAGGCTCTCACCTGCGCCTTCCCTCACGCGCTCGCACACGATGTCACCGCCGTGGTCAACACCCTCCCCACCGCCGGGCACGCACCCTCGTCCTCCTTCCGGGCGATCGTGGGCGACGACAGCCTCACCATCCCCGTACGGATCTACAACCCCGAACCCGCCCCCGAGACGCTCGGCGCCCTTTCTCCGCTCCGCCGGACAATCCTGCACTGCCTCTACACCCGCCACCACGACGGCTACGTCCGCCGGCGCCACCTCCAGCAGATCTCCGGCTCGCTCGAGCCATGGGTCCTCCCCTACGTCGTGCACCTGATCGGGGAGTATGTCGTGGAAATCGTGACCGACATCCACACCGCGCTCACCGACCTCAGCACTGCAGACTCCCCCGCCCACCGCGCCTACGGGCGTTTCCTCGCCGACAACCCTGAACTCCTCGCCCTGATCGACCAACGTGTGACCAGCTACTGGTCCTGCTACCACCGACGGGACTTCCCCCGGCTGGCGGACTACCCCGGACGCATGCTCGTCACCGCCATGCGCGGCGCCGAAACCTCCGCTCGGGACAGCAGGTGAGCCGCCAGGCAATGTGGAGAGGCGGAAAGAAGAGAACCCGCGCAGCCTCGCAATCACTCGACCCGCCCATTGGTTCCGCGCGTGCCGTCGACCTGAGACCCGCGTCCATTCAGGGACGACTCGAGCTTCATGGTCGCCCTCCTCCACCCTAAAGATGGGTGACACTGGGGCCACAGATCCTGATCACGCACGTCCAGGTGAATCACCTGCGTGCGGAGCAACCGCCTCAATTCGCGGGTAATTGGGATCATCCGTTCCGAATCGGGCCGCTTGGAGTGGTTCCCATATGCGGATCTACGCCGAGGAGTTTCAGGAGTTCGGCGGTTGGGACGAGATAGGCGACGCCGATGCGGATGATGCGGCAGGGGAACTCGCCCCGCTTGGCCAGCTCGTAAGCCTTGGTCCGCCCGAGCCCGAGAGCCCGGGCGGCGGTGAGCAGGTCGACCGTGGCAGGCAGTTGCTGCAGCTCGGCCAGGGTGAGGCCCTTCATTTCTTCTCCATCAAGCTTGCCGGCCGGGTGAACCCGACCACGTCAGAACGAGCGGAATAGGACGCGTAGCGCACGACATCACCGGTGTGCGGCGCGTGGATCATCTGGCCGGGAGTGACGACGATCCCGGCATGCCCAGGCCCACCGGCTCCCGGGTGCATGAAGACTAGGTCGCCGGGCTGCTCCTGGCCGCGCGTGACAGCGGGCCCCTGGCGCCACTGGTCGGCGGCGACGCGCGGCAGCAGGATCCCCGCGTACTGATAGGCGCGCATCGTCAGCCCCGAGCAGTCGAACGCGCCGGGCCCCTCAGCTCCCCAGGCGTACGGCTTGCCAAGCTGCATCCGCGCGTAGGCGAGGACACGTCCGGCCACGGCGCTCGGTGCGGCGGGAAGCGCGCACAGCTCCTCCCCCACGCCGGCCGAGCTCGAAGAGTAACCGTGGGCGAAGTCGAGGACCCGGCGGACGTACCAGTCGGCGTGGTTGTAGCGCCAGATGGCCCGGTACATGTCCGTCGGCGCTCCGCTCGCCTTCAGGTATTTTGCCGCCGACGGGATCGCGTCGGCCGGGTCGTAGACGTCGGTTCGCCCGTCGCCGTTCCCGTCTACGCCGTACACCGCCCAGGTCGAACCAAGGAACTGCATGGGCCCCATCGCGCCGACGTGGTTCGCACCATCCCGAATACCGACGCCGGTACCGCGCCCGTGGTCGCTTTCGGCCTTGCCAATCCCGGCAAGCACCTGCCAGGGGATGCCGTACCTCTGCCCGGCCTGCTGATACAGCCGTAGGTAGTCCGGCGGGATGTCACCGTCCTGTCCCTGACCGCAGCCAACGGAGCCGCTCATGGCGGTGAACGCCAGGATCAGCCCGAGCGGTATCGCGATGAGCAGACCGGCGGCCGCCACGAGCAGCCGCACGGTCATCGAGACCGACCGGTGTCACAACTCCCGCGCAGCTCGGTCCCGAGCCTGCTGCGTCGCCAGTCGTCCGGCGCCCGGCCTGCTCTCCTCATTCCCACTGCCCCCCGCTATCGGATGGGGCTGTCGCAGCACGTCGAGGACCGCGTTCCACGAGTAGCGATAGTCCTTGCCGGTCCGCAGCGCCGGGATCTGTCCGGCGCTGGCCATGCGGCGGACGGTCTGCGCCGATAGCCCGAGCTTGGCGGCCAGCTCCTTGGTGGTCAGCACGTCCGGGTCTCGGCCGAGCGGGTCGGTCATCGTCACTCCTCGTGGTCAGCGGTCACCGTTCAGTTTCCCCCACGCGACTGCGACAGCACGTCTTGCGAATACCTGAAGACGGATGCAGCCGTTTGAGACTGCTTGCGCTCTGGAATACCCACGGAGCGTGACAGTCAAGCTACCGATCGCGACAATCCATCGACCCCATGTCAGCAAAGGGAGGGCAATCCATGCTGGTCAGCGCAGTTGCCGACATGCTTCAGGCGGGGCCGGTGCCGAATCCGGCGCCGATCGCACCGCCGGGCCTGGAGAGGCCGATCACGACCATCCTCGGCTGGGGGAAGTGGGGCGTCATCGTCGCTGGCGTCGCCGGCCTGCTCATCTGCGGCGCGCAGATGGCAATCGGCCGCAAGAACCGCTCCTCTTTCGCCGCCGACGGCGCGTCCGGCATCCCCTGGGTGCTCGGCGGGCTGAGTCTGGCCGCGACCGCCTCCGGCATTGTCGGGATGTTCCTCCGATGAAGGCACCCGTCCTCGTCCTGGTGCTGCTGACGGCGTGCGCCTGCGGCACGTCGACAACCCCGGCTTCCCCGGCCCGCCAGGCGCGCATCACCTGGCAGAACTTCCATGGAGTACGGCTGCCGCTGTCGGATCTCGACGGCCCGCGCGTGCTCGACCACGACCGTGCCAAGGGCTTTTCCCACACCCGAGAGGGTGCGCTGCTTGCCGCGCTGCACATCGCCATCCGGGCAAGCTCACAGTGGGGCCCGGCGGTGTTCGAGCCCACCATCACGGAGCAGGTGGTCGGCCCGGACGCCGACCGCTTGTTGGAGCAGGCACGCACCCAGTATGAGGAACGCAGGCAGGAAGCCGGGCTCCCTGAGGGCAGCCCGCTCGGCAAGGCCTACGTGGACGAAGAGGCCTACCGCTGGCAGACCTACACGCGCGATGCCGCCACCGTCGACATCGTCAGCGCTGGCCCGGACCCGCGCGGCACCACGGTCCGGGCCTCCACCCGCATCCAGGTCGTCTGGCAGAACGGCGACTGGCGCGTAGTCGCACCGTTGGACGGCGACTGGGGCACTATGGCGACCCCGCTGAAATCCCTCGACGGCTACACCCGCTTCGAGGGGTGACCTGTCATGCCGTGCGACAGCCTGCTCTCCCCAGACTGCTCACTGACCGAATATGCCGTCGGCAAGGTGGCCGCCAGCGCTGCCAACGGCATCCTTGATGAGATCGCCAAGGCCATCCAGGACGGCGTGGCATGGGTGGTCGGCAACAGCATCTCCTGGTGGGTCAGGGTGCCCTCACCCGACCTCGCCACCGAATCAGCCGTGGACCGTTTGCGCGAGTGGACGTTGCCGATCGCGATCGCGGTCGCCGTACTCGGCGTGCTCAGTGCGGGCGGCAAGATGGCGTTGACCCGCAAGGGCAGCCCTCTGGTCGACGTCGGCTCCGGCCTGGTCGTCATCGCGGCGACCTCGACCATCGGCGTGCTGACGGCTTCGATGCTCGTCAAAGCCGGCGACGCCTGGTCCACCTGGGTCCTCGACACCGTCTCCCACGACGACTTCGGCCGGCGCCTCACGAAAATCCTGGCTCTGACCGGCGCGGCGCCCGGTGTGGTGATCGTGCTGGGGATCGTCGCCATTTTGATCGGCGTGGTGCAGGCCGTGCTCATGCTGTTCCGCGAGGCCGCCCTGGTCGTCCTCGCCGGCCTTCTCCCCTTGGCCGCCGCCGGGTCGATGACCGTGATGATCAAGCCGTGGTTCCGCAAGGTGACCGGCTGGATGCTCGCTCTGATCTTCTACAAGCCCGCCGTCGCCGCCGTATTCGCCACGACGTTCACCATGGTCGGCGAAGGCAAGGACGTACGGACCATCCTCATGGGGTTCGCGATGATGCTCCTGTCGCTGATCGCCATGCCGGTGCTGATGAAGTTCTTCACCTGGACGACCGGCTCACTGGCAACCTCCGGTGGAGGCGGCGGCATTCTCGGCGCGAGCGTAGCCGGAGCCGTCGCCCTCAGCTCCTTCCGCAACTCGTCTTCGTCCTCCTCCCCCACAGGCGCGAGCAGCCACGCCGACTACTTGTCGTCCCAGCTGGGGAGCACACGAGCGCCAAATGGCGCGCCCTCATCCTCTGGTGCGACGACCGCGGGATCGACGGCGGCAGGAGCAGGAGCCAAAGCGGCGGGACCAGCCGCCGCTGCGGCGGCGACCGCGGCGAGTGGCGTGGCATCCGGCGCGAAGACCGCCGCGAACTCCATGCGAGAGGACCACCAGCGATGACGGACATCCGTACCTATGGAGGCTGGCGCCGGCGGCGCGGCCTCGGCCTGCTCGGCCTGGGCACGACCGGGACGTTCGTCGCGCTGGGCGCGCTCACCGCACTGGTCCTCACCGTGTCAGTGGACCTCCGTGCCGCGCTCTACACCGGGCCACCCGCTGCCCTGGCCGGAGCGCTGGTGCTGATCCGGGTCAGCGGCGTTCCCGTCGCCCACCTCATCGCGCGTCGGATCCGCTGGTCGTACGGCAAGGCCCGCGGTCACACCCGCTACCGCGCCGGAGTCGTCGTCGCCCACCCCCGCGCCTTTCAGCTCCCCGGAGTTCTGGCCGCGACCCGGCTCATGTCAGCCGAGGACGCCTTCGGCCGGCCGTACGGCATCGTGTGGGACCGCCGCGCCGGGCTGTTCACCGCGACGCTGAAGGTGTCGCCCGCCTCGACCTGGCTGGCCGAGCGATCGGACGCAGACACCTGGGTGGCCAACTGGGGCGCCTGGCTAGCCTCGCTCGGGCACATGCCGGCCGTCCGCTTGGTCACGGTCACGGTCGAGACCGCCCCCGAGCCCGGCTCCGCGCTCGCCGACACCGTCAGCCGCGCGCTGTCTTCCACGGCTCCCGAGGCGGCAGCCCTGCTCATGCGGCAACTCGTCAGTACGGCGCCGCGTACGGCGGCCCGCGTGAACACCTATGTGAGCGTGACCTTCGACCCGGCCCGCTCCCCTGTGGGCCAGGGCGACATGAGCACGGCGATCGGCGAGCTCGGCCGCACCACCGAGGCGCTGGCCTGCGCGCTCGGATCGTGCGGCGTCACCGTCACCGGCCGGGCGACCGCACCCGAGCTCGCCGGAATCGTCCGCGCCGCATACGACCCCGCTGCTCGCGCCGATACGGCCCGATCCCATGACCTGACGTGGGCGGACGCCGGTCCGATCGGCGCCGAAGAGCACCCCGATCACTACCGGCACGACAGCGGCATCAGCGTCAGCTGGGCCTGGCACGAGGCACCACGGCAGAACGTCCCCGCCGACATGCTCAGCCGCCTGGTCGCTCCGGGTCCACACCCGAAGCGGGTCAGTCTCCAATACCGCCCGTTGCCCGCCGCCGAAGCCACGCGGGTGCTCGAAGACGAGGTCAACGCCGCCGCGTTCCGTGAGCAGTACCGCCGCCGGACCGGGCGGGACGAGACCGCCCGCGACGCCTACGACCAGGCCCGCGCCCGGCAAGCCGCCGCCGAGGAAGCCACCTGGGCCGGGGTCACGCTTGTGACGCTGTACGTCGCCACGACTGTCATGCGCGAGGAGGACCTGGCCCAGGCCATCGCGGTCACCGAGGCCGCCGCGGAAGCCTCCCGCATCCGGCTTCGCCGGCTGTGGGGCAGCCAGTCCGCCGGGTTCGCCACCACCTTGCCCTGCGGCGTCTGCCCAGCCGAGCTGACCAGGAGGTCATGGTGAAGACTCCCGCACGCGGCTGGCGAGAGCCGTACGGCGGATGCGCCGTACACGTGGAGGCCGGCGCGGAGTTCCAGGCGACCACGACCCAGGTCTGCGGCCTGTTCCCGTTCGTGGCCGGCTCGGGCTCCCCCGCCATCGGCACACCGATCGGCCGCCACCAACTGTTCGGCGAGGTCGTCTGCCTCGACCCCCTGGCCTGGCTGCGCGCCGGGCTGGTCACCAACCCAGGCGTGTTCGTCCTCGGCCAGCCGGGGACCGGCAAGTCGACCCTGGTCAAACGCCTCATCGTCGGAGCCATCGCATCCGGCTCGACCGCGCTCATCCTCGGCGACACCAAACCCGACTACACCATGCTCGTCGAGCACGTCGGCGGGCAGGTCATCCGCGTCGGCCGCGGCCTCGACCGCATCAACCCTCTCGACGCGGGCCCGCTCGGCGCCGCCGTACGGACCCAACTCGGCGCCGAAGCCGAACGGACGCGCTGGGAGCTGCGCGGACGGCGGCTCTCGCTGCTGATGGCTTTGTGCACGCTCATCCGCGAGGCACCGGTCAGCAACGCCGAAGAGGTCATCCTCGGCCGGGCCATCGACCTGCTCGACGAACGGCTCGCCACCCCGACCGTGCCCGACGTGCTCGCCGTACTCGAAGAAGGCCCCGAAGCGCTGCGATCGGCCGCGCGGACGGACGACCCGGAGCGATACCGCGAGCGTGTCGGCGATCTCGTCTTCACCCTCGAACTGCTCTGCACCGGTTCGCTTGCCGGCGTCTTCGACGGGCCGACCACTCGCCCTATCGATCTGACCGCGCCTGCGGTCTCCGTGGACATCTCCCGCGTCGGCGCGGGCGGCGACAAGCTGCTGACCGCCGCCATGCTGTGCACCTGGGCGTACGGCTTCGCCATGGTCGACGGCACGACCGGCCATTCCTATCTGGCGGTGATGGACGAGCTGTGGCGGGCGCTGCGCGGGGCGCCGGGTTTGGTCGAGTACGCCGACAGCCTGACCCGGCTCAACCGCGCCAAGGGCATGGCCTCCATCATGATCACCCACTCGCTTGCTGATCTGGAGGCACTGCCCACCGAGGAGGACCGGGCCAAGGCCCGCGGCTTCATCGACCGCAGCGCCATCACCGTGCTGGCCGGGCTGCCTCCGCGTGACCTGGCTCGCGTCAGTGAGATCACCCGCCTGACCGGGCCGGAGCAGGAACTCGTCGCCTCCTGGTCCGCACCGGACTCCTGGCAGCCAGGCGCCCGGCATCCAGGTCGCGGCAAGTACCTCATCAAGACCGGCGACCGGCTCGGCATCCCGGTCGAGCTCGCGCTCGTCGGCGTCGAGCACGAACTCTACGACACCGACCAGGCGATCCGATGACGAGGGCGGTGGGACCGCGCACCGGATTCACCCCACACGGCGCGACCGGACCATGGGTAGCGCTCTTCGCGGGATGGGGCGTCGTGGCCTTCTTCGGCCTCATCTGGATTTCGGCCCGCGTCGCAGCCGGTCTGTTCGGCGGCAGGGTCCGCGAATTCGGTGCCGACTTCGCGTGGCGTGTGATCGAAGGCCGTACGGCTTCCGCCTGGCCCGGCACGCCGACGCTTGCCGTTGTCGTCGTTGCCGCCGTCTTCGTCACAGCTGCGCTCGCCGTTGTCGTGGCCGGCTGGTGGTTCGTCAGCGGACGGCTCCCCGATCCCGTGGATCCGGTGGCCGCCCTCGCGGACAATCCCGGGCTCGCCATGCTGAAGCCAGAAGCGGCGGAGAAGAAGGCCCGCGAGCTGCGGCCGTCCCTGTCCGGACCGGTGACGCCCTGCGACATCGGGCTGGCGCTCGGCGACCTGATGCGGAGCGGGCCCACCCTGTACGCCTCCTGGGAGGACACCATCGTGGCCTTCATGGCCCCCAGGTCGGGCAAGACGACCTGCCTGAGCATTCCGTACGTTCTCTCGACTCCCGGGCCGGTCATCGCGACGTCGAACAAGTCCGACCTGTGGGCGGCGACCGCCACCCTTCGAGCCGTCGAAGGGACGGTGTGGCTGTTCGACCCGCAGCACATCACCTATCAGCCGCAGACCTGGTGGTGGGACCCGCTACGCGGGCTCGCGACGGTGGAGGACGCTCACCGCCTCGCCGGGCACTTCGTCCTCACCGTCGACGACGGCACCAAGCGTGACCTGTGGGGACCCGCCGCGCAGGACCTGCTCTGCGCGCTGTTCCTCGCGGCCGCGTCCTCCGGCCGCACGATGCGCGATGTCGCCAAATGGCTCGACACGCCTGCCGTACCCACACCGGTCGAATTGCTGGAGGCCGCAGGGTTCTCCCTGCTCGCCTCGTCGCTGCGCGGCGCACAGAACGGCGCGGTCGAGACACGCGACGGCATCTACCAGACGGCCCGCACGGCAGCCAAAGCGTTGCGCGACGAGGCGATCATCTCCTGGGTCACGCCATCAGCCCTGCCGGTCTTCGACCCAAAGGCCTTCGCCGCTGGAACCGACACCCTCTATCTGTTGTCGAAGTCGCGCTCGGCTGCCGCGCCGCTGATCGCCGCGCTCACCGACACCGCGATGCGGGCCGCCGAACGCCGAGCCGAGCGCATGGGCGGCAGGCTTGACCCGCCGATGGTCGTCTCCCTCGATGAGGCGGCCAACATCTGCCGGATCGCCGACCTGCCCGAGCTGTACAGCCACCTCGGCTCGCGCGGCATCGTCCCTGTGACGATCCTCCAGTCGTACGAGCAGGGCGTCACAGTGTGGGGCGAGGCGGGTATGGCCGCCATGTGGGGCGCGGCCACCCGCAAGGTCATCGGCGCCGGTGTCGACTCCCCACGCCTGGCCCGCGACCTCGCCACGCTCGTCGGCCAGCACGACGTGCCCGTCCGCTCGGTCTCGTACGCCGACGGCCGGGCCTCGGAGCAGATCTCGCTGCGCCGGCAGGACATCCTCGAACCCGCGGCCATCCGCGCGCTCCCGCCGGGGACCGCGCTGCTGCTGGCCACCGGCGGACGTCCCGCCCTGATCTCGCTGCTCCCGTGGTACGAGAGCCGCGACGCCGAACGAATCCAGGCCTGCCGCGACCAGCTGGAACGACTCATCGCGGAAGGAGCGGCACGATGACCGAACCGGTCTACGAGACGGTCGAGGAATGGGTGACCGAGCGGTTCGTCCCCATGTACCGGCGGACGCTCGGTGGGGAGTTCCGCTGGTGCGCCCAGTGGTGGAGGCACGCCGAGGCCATCTCGCGGCTCACGGCGCTCTGGCACGCCTGGGAGGCGCTGCGCCTGGAAGCCGGCACCGGCATGGGCGTGTGGTACCGCGACCACCTCGACCACCAGCTGCCGATCCTGCTCGGTGCCCGCGGCCCCTTCTATCAGTGCAGCGAAGACGAACACCTCGAACCCCACCTGGCCAACGTCGACCCCGCCCCGCCTGGCTGGTGGCCCTCTTCCACAGAATCCGCTTCGGATAGCCCGGCGGATGAGCCCGAGCTCGACAGTCATGTCTGAATCACTAGTGGCCCGTCACCGAACCTCGGTCGGGGAATTGATCTCTGTGGGTGTACCCGTCAGGCTGGCTGCCTCTGCGATGTTGGGAGGTGGTCG
>NZ_VIRM01000063.1 GCF_006874475.1 Microbispora hainanensis | reverse complement strand
AACTCATCGGCATGCGCTGCAGCGGCTCCGCGGAGGAGATCCTCCTCACCAAATGGCCGGGTTACCTGCTCCGGGTCCCCGAGGGCGCTCTCGATGTGGAGAACTTCGATCAACTCGTCGCGCGGGGGCGCACGGAGCTGAACGAGGGCCGGCCTGGCGATGCCGCCGAGACCTTGCGCCACGCGCTCGGTTTGTGGACCGACTCGCCCCTGGCCAACGTGCCGCAGGGCCGGATCCTCGCGTCGTACGCCGCGAGCCTGGAGGAACAGCGGATGCGCGCCCTGGAGCTGCGTATCCAGGCCGACAGCCAGCTGGGGCGTCACTCCGAGCTCATCGCCGAGCTGCGCGCGCTGGTCGCGGAGCATCCGTTCAATGAATGGCTCCACGGCCAGCTGATCAAGGCCCTGCACCAGGTCGGCAGGCGTAGCGAGGCGTTGCGCGCCTATCAGTCCGTCCGCTCGACCTTGCACAGGGAACTGGGATTGGAGCCTTCCGCGCAGTTACAGCGACTGCAGCACGAGGTGCTCGTCAATGGTCACCGCGAGACCGCGTCCGTCCCCCCTCGGCAACCCGCCGGGCGGGGAGGACGCGGGCGCACCATCAATTGAAGTTCAAAACGGGGATTGAACGGGGTGGATAAATCGGTCCATAAGCGCGGGAGCGCGGACCGCATTCTCAGGGGACGTCACTCATCATCACCGTAGTGGATTGCCGGTTTTGAACTCCGTGCTATCCACCGATTAGTCGTGGCCCTTTTCGCTCCGGCCGACGGTGAAACTTCTACCGCGCTCCGCAGGCGCGGGCACACCTGCGTCATTGGCGCTCGCTGCGGTTGAAGCGCCGTCGGCGGACGGGCCGTGCTGACGGAGGCTTGGAACCGCAGTGAGATTCTTGTAAACCGCAGTGTGGCGGGATGGATGCCGCCTCGTCTCCGCCGGGTGCATCTCGCGATCGGGCGCCGTGGCCGCCCGCCCGGTCGGCGCACCCCGGAGAGCGCGCGTCCGACGAATCCACAACGATCGCCGGCTCGCGTGCCGATGTGGGAACGCTCCAGTCCGGCCGCGGTGAGACGTCCTCACGGTCCTGCCGGGTGCACCAGACATACTGCCCTCTCCCTGGTCTTCCTGGTCGTGGAGCGCCGGGCGCTGAGCCGACTGCCGCGTCCGTGAGGCGGGACTGATGGTCTGGCGCGGTCCACCGCGGGGGCTCGCCGCGAACGCCCTGAAGTAACGCGGCACAGATCCCCAGAGCGGCGGCCGGTCTCTGGGCGGACCGGCGTGTTTGGCTCCCCTACCTGCGGGTAAGGCGGCGCGGACGTGCCCGGATCGCTCCATGGAGGACTTCGCCAATGGATGCCAGCAAGCCCGTCAAGGCCGTCAAGGACGTCGTGGAGAACGCGGCCGAGAAGGTGACCGATTTCCTGGAGCCGGACGTTCCCGGCGCGCCGGCCAGCGCCCCGGCGACCGTCGAGGAGCCGTCGACGCCGCGCGACCCGCTGCCGCCGAAGAAGGAGCAGGGCGCTCCCGCGACCGTCACGCCGACCGGAGCGGAGACCGGCGCGCCCGCCACGTCGAGGGGCCAGCAGGGCGCCTACCTCACCACGGCGCAGGGGGCGCGGCTGCGCGACACCGACCACTCGCTGAAGGCAGGCGAGCGCGGCCCGACCCTGCTGCAGGACCACCACCTGCGCGAGAAGATCACGCACTTCGACCACGAGCGCATCCCCGAGCGCGTCGTCCACGCCCGGGGCGCGGGCGCGCACGGCGTGTTCGAGGCGTACGGCACCGCCTCGGCGGTGACCAGGGCCGGCTTCCTCAAGAAGGGGAAGAAGACCGACGTCTTCGTGCGGTTCTCCACCGTCCTCGGCTCGCGCGGATCGGCCGACACGGTCCGCGACACCCGCGGCTTCGCGACGAAGTTCTACACGGACGAGGGCACCTTCGATCTCGTCGCGAACAACATCCCGGTGTTCTTCATCCAGGACGGCATCAAGTTCCCCGACGTCATCCACGCGGCCAAGCCGCACCCGGACAGGGAGATCCCCCAGGCGCAGAGCGCGCACGACACGTTCTGGGATTTCGTCTCCCTGCACACCGAGGCGCAGCACCACACCATGTGGAACATGTCCGACCGGGGAATTCCGCGCTCCTTCCGGATGATGGAGGGCTTCGGCGTCCACACCTTCCGGCTCGTCAACGAGGCGGGGGAGACGGTGCTGGTCAAGTTCCACTGGAAGCCCAAGCTCGGCGTGCACTCCCTGACCTGGGAAGAGGCGCAGATGCTCAGCGGTATGGACCCCGACTTCCACCGGCGCGACCTGTACGACGCGATCGAGGCCGGCGCCCATCCCGAGTGGGAGCTCGGCATCCAGGTGTTCCCCGACACGCCGGACCAGACCTTCGAGGGCATCGACCTGCTCGACCCGACCAAGATCGTGCCCGAGGAGCTCGCGCCGGTGCAGCCCGTCGGCCGGATGACGCTCGACCGGACGCCGACGAACTTCTTCGCCGAGGTCGAACAGGTCGCCTTCCACGTCGGCCACCTGCCGCCGGGGATCGACGTCACCGACGACCCACTGCTGCAGACGCGGCTGTTCTCCTATCTCGACACCCAGATCACGCGGCTGGGCGGCCCGAACTTCGCGCAGATCCCGATCAATCGTCCGCACTGCCCGGTCAACGACATGCTCCGGGACGGCTTCCACCAGCACGCCGTGCACACCGGGGTCGCGCCGTACCGGCCGAACTCCCTGGACGGCGGCAACCCGTTCGTCGCCGGGGACGCCGAGAACGCGTTCGTCGACATCCCGGTCGAGGTGGCCAGGGCGAGGAAGGTCCGGGCCAACCCCGTGTCCTTCGACGACCACTTCAGCCAGGCCCGCCTGTTCTGGCTGAGCATGTCGCCGGTGGAGAAGGAGCACATCATCCGCGCGTACACCTTCGAGCTGGGCAAGTGCTACGAGCAGGCGATCAAGGAGCGTCAGCTCCGATGCCTGGCGAACATCGACCCGGTCCTCTGCCGGGAGGTCGCCACCGGGCTGGGCCTGCCCGTGCCGGAGCCGGCCCTGCCGCTCGCCGACCCCGCGCCGAGCCCCGCGCTCTCGCAGGTGGGCAAGGAGTGGCCGGGTGACGGCCGCATGGTCGGCATCGTCGCGGACGACGGCGCCGACCTCGACGGCGTACGCGACCTGCGCAGGGACGTGTTCGCCGCCGGCATGGTGCCGCTGCTGATCGCCCCGCACGGCGGGATGCTGGGCGACATGCCCGTGCAGCGGACCTTCGCCACCGCCCGGTCGGTCGAGTTCGACGCCCTGCTGGTGGCGGCCGCCCCGGCGCCGGCCCCCGACGCCCTGCCGGCGCGCGACGCCAAGGCGGGCGCCGGCGACTCCCTCGCGGTCGATCCGCGGGTGACGCTCATGATCGAGGAGTGCTGGCGGCACGCCAAGGTCATCGGCGCCTGGGGCGAGGGCGCGAACCTGCTCGCCCGGTCGGGAGTCTCCGGCACACCGGGCGTGGTGTCCGGTGACTCGGCCACGGAGGTCTTCACCGCCGTGCGGCGGCTGATGGCCGCCCACCGGGTCTGGGAACGGTTCCCCGCCTCGGTGGCCTGACGCCGCGTGCGCTAACCAGTGGTGATCAGTTCGGCGATCCGCGCCTGGTCGGCGTCGGAGGCGAGGAACGCGACGAGCTTCTGCTCGACGTCGTCGGCGGTGAGGAGGACGACGTGCCGCAGTTCGAGCTCGCCGAGCACCGGATGCCGCAGCCGCTTGGTGCCCGAGCTCAGCGGCGGGATGTCGTGCCGCGGCCACCACGCGCGCACCTCCGGGCTGGCGGCCGTGAGCCGGGCGGCGAGCTCCTCGAACCCGGGGTCGCCCTGGTGGCGGGCGGCGGCGGAACGGAAGCGCGCGAGCGGCGCGGACGCCTCCTGCTCCCACTCGGCGAAGACGGTGCGCGCGGCCGGGTCGGTGAACATCCACCAGAGCATGTTGCGGGCCTCGGGCAGGTGCGCCCGCTCGGCGGCGCCGAGGCGCAGCGCGCCGGCCAGCGCGTCGAGGACCTGACGCGAGGGGCGCACGTCGCGGCCCTGCTCCAGGAAGGCGAGGTAGGTCGGGGAGATCGCCGCGAGCGTGGCGACCTCCTCCCGCCGGAGGCCGGGTGTGCGGCGCCGGGCGCCCGGGGGAAGCCCCACGTCGGCCGGGCGCAGGCGGTCTCTCCGGGAACGCAGGAAGTCGCCCAGCTCCCTCAGCCGCGCGGGATCGACGGCATCGGTCATGACGATCCTGATACTGCGGTTACGAGCATGAACGTCCTGTGGTTACGGGGATAAGACGACATTAGCGTCGTCGCGTGACCACACGACCTTCGCCTGCTTCCCACCGGATCCTCACCGAGTCGGTCGAGATGACCGTCGCCGACGGGTCGCGGATGGGCGGCTTCCTCGCCCGCCCCGCGGACCCGGGGCGCTTCCCCGGCGTGGTCGTGGCGATGGAGCTCTTCGGCGTCAGCGCCCACGTCCGCGACGTCTGCGAGCGGCTGGCCGTGGACGGACACGTCGCGCTGGCACCGGACCTCTATCACCGCGACGCCTCCATGGTCGAGCTCCCGCACGACGCGGCGGGCCGGGAGCGCGGCTTCGAACTCCTCCACCGGATGACGCGGGACCATGCGGTGGACGACGTGCGCGCCGCCGTCGGCCACCTGCGTACGCGGGGCTGCGCGCGCGTCGTCCCGCCCGGCCACCGCCGGGCGATCGCGGACGCGCTGGGGGCTGCCGCCGTACGCCACGAGATCGTCGAATATCCCGGCGCCGGTCACGGGTTCTTGTGCGACCGCCGCGACACGTTCGACGCCGCGGCGGCCGGCGACGCCTGGCGGCGCGTACGGGAGCTGCTGGCCGCGGAACTGGTCGAGCAAGGCCCGGCGCACAGCCCGGACGGGGGTCCGGAGAGGAGCCGGTAACGCCCTCGAAATAAGAAACATCGCGGTAACACTCCCGGAAACGCCGTGAAACGGTCGGCGGTGAGTCTCATGGTGCGCCCGTGGCGGATCCGCCGGACGACCACCCCGAGGAGTGTGAGGCGATGACATGCCGGTGAAGGTAGACGGCGGCGCCACGGCCTGGCTCCTGGCCTGCACCGCGCTCGTCCTGCTGATGACGCCCGGCCTGGCCTTCTTCTACGGCGGGATGGTCAGGGCCAAGAGCGTGCTCAACATGATCATGATGAGCTTCGTCTCGATCGCCCTGGTCACCCTCGTCTGGCTGGCCGCCGGCTACAGCCTGGCGTTCGGCCCCGACATCGGGGGCCTGATCGGCGGCCTCGCCCACGTGGGGCTGCACGACATCACCACGGAGTCGGTCACCGGGCAGGTGCCGACGCTGCTGTTCGCGACGTTCCAGCTCACCTTCGCCGTCATCACCGCGGCCCTGATCAGCGGTGCCATCGCCGACCGGGCCCGCTTCTCGGCCTGGATGGTCTTCGTCCCGGTGTGGGCGCTCGTGGTCTACGCGCCCATCGCGCACTGGGTGTGGGGACCCGGCGGCTGGATCCAGAGCATGGGCACGCTCGACTACGCGGGCGGCCTGGTCGTGGAGATCACCTCGGGGGCCTCCGGGCTCGCCATGGCGCTGGTGCTCGGGCCGCGGATCGGGTTCAAGGCCGAGGCCATGCGCCCGCACAACCTGCCCCTGGTGCTGCTCGGCGCCGGGCTGCTCTGGTTCGGCTGGTTCGGGTTCAACGCCGGTTCGGCGCTGGCCGCGAACGGCACCGCCGCCGCCGTCTTCCTCAACACCCTGGCCGCGGGGTGCACCGGCCTGCTGGGCTGGCTGCTGGTGGAGCAGCGCCGCGACGGCCACCCCACCACGTTCGGGGTCGCCTCGGGGGTCGTGGCCGGGCTGGTCGCGATCACCCCGTCGTGCGGCTCGGTCGACGTGCTGGGCGCCCTGGTGATCGGCCTGGCCGCGGGCATGATCTGCTCGCAGGCGGTCGGCTGGAAGTTCCGGCACGGCTACGACGACTCCCTCGACGTGGTCGGCGTGCACCTGGTCGGCGGCGTCGCCGGCACCCTGCTCATCGGGCTGCTGGCCACCCGCACCCTCACCGGCGTCGACGGCCCCCGGGGCCTGCTGTACGGCGGCGGGCTGGCCCAGCTCGGCAAGCAGGCGCTGGCGGTGCCGGTGGTCGCGCTGTACGCCTTCGCGGTCACCTACGGGATCGGCAAGCTGATCCATCGGCTCATGGGCTTCCGGGTGAGCGAGGAGGACGAGGTGTCCGGCGTCGACCTGGCACTGCACGCGGAGACCGCCTACGACCACGGCGTTCTCGACCACGCCGTCCGGCTGCGCACCCACCGCCCCGTGCCGGCGCAGCCGGATCCGCGCCCCACGACCTGATCAACCAGGTTCGTCCGCAATTTCGACGGGTGCGGGCGAGAGCCGGCCCTTGGCGTCGGACGCCGGAGGGCCGGCCGCTCGGCGGTGAGCGGAACGCCTGCCAGGACGCCTACCAGGCGATCGGCATCGTGGTCACGCCGTGTACGACGGTCATGGAGCGGAACTGGGGCTCGCCCGCCAGCCGCAGGCCGGGGAATCTGCTCAGCAGGGCGGGGAACGCGATGCGCATCTCCATGCGGGCCAGGGGAGCCCCGAGGCAGTGATGGATGCCGTGCCCGAACGCGACGTGCCCGATGGCGTCCCGGCGGATGTCCAGCTCATCCGGGTTCGAGAAGAGCCCCGGGTCGCGGTTCGCGGCGGGAAGGGAGCAGATGACGGTCTCGCCGGCGCCGATGGTCTGTCCGCCCAGCCGGACCTCGGTCGTGGTGAGCTTGATCGTGCCGGAATGCACGATGCTCAGCCACCGCAGCAGCTCCTCGACGGCGGCGTCCACCCGGTCGGGCTCGTCGCGCAGCAGCGCGAGCTGGTCGGGGTGCCGCAGCAGGGCGAACGTGCCCAACGACAGCATGTTGGCCGTGGTCTCGTGCCCGGCGAGCAGCAGCAGGCTGCCGATGCCCGAGAGCTCGGTGTCGCTCAGCTCGTCGCCGTGCTCGCGTACGAGCATCCCGAGCAGGTCCTCACCGGGATCCTTCCGGAACATCTTGATCAGGCTCGCGATGTACGCCCGGGACTCCGACGCCGCCGCCGCGCGTTCGTCCGGCGACAGGGACACGTCGAGGATCCGCGTGGACGTGTCCTGGAAACCGGCCCGGTCGGCGTACGGCACGCCCAGCAGCTCGCAGATCACCAGCGAGGGCACCGGGAGGGCGAAGTCGGTCACCAGATCGGCGGGCGGCCCGCCGCGCTCCATGGCGTCCAGATGGTCGTCGACGATCTGCTGGACCCGGGGCTCCAGCCGGCGCATCCGGCGAACCGTGAACTCGGCCGTGAGCATCCGGCGCAGCCGGGTGTGCTCGGGCGGGTCGGAGCCGAGCAGGTTGCCGGCGCGCATCTCGGCGACCTCCTCCGGGCTCGGCGGCGGCGCGCCCGGCGGCCGGAGCGGCGGCACGAGCGCGTTGCTGTACAGCTCGGGATGGCTCAGCACCGTACGGACGTCCTCGAACCTGGTGACCAGCCAGGCGTCGGAGCCGAAGACGGTGCGGATCCGGGCCACCCCTTCGTCGTTCCGCAGCGCGGAGAGCTCTGGGGCGGGATGGAATCCGTCCCGCCGCATGTGCAGAGGCGGGGACATGTCGCGCACGCGACCTCCTCGAGTGACCGGAAGCGTGGTGATCACCTTGCCATAGATCCGACCATAATCGTCCGGTGTCCGCCGTGGACGGCCGTGACACGACTGTGGCGGCCCACGCAGGTGACCCGGCCCGAGCGGCGGCGTCCGATGCCGGACGGCCGGTCGCCGGGCCGGCCGCGGCGGTCAGGCGAGGCGCGCGAGGGCGGTGGTGTAGATCTCGACGGCCTCCTCGATCCGGTGGACCAGGCAGTACTCGTCGGTGACGTGCGCCTGCTCGGGCTCACCCGGGCCGCAGACGACCGTGGGCGCCCCGCCGCAGGCGACGGCGAGGACCGAGGCGTCGGTGAAGTAGCTGGCGGCCGGGCGGTCGCCGGGCGCGCCCGCCCCCGCCTCGACCAGGGTCCGTACGACGGGGTCGTCCGGCTCCGTCCAGATCGCGGGCAGGTCCACGAGCACGTCGAGGGCCGCCTCGTCGCCGAGCGCGGCCTGCAGCCGCTCGCGGAGCCGTCCGTGGTCCTGACCGGCGACGGTGCGCAGGTCGATGGTCGCGGAGGCCAGGTCGGGCACCGAGTTCACGTTGATCCCGCCGCGCACCGTTCCCACGTTCACCGTGGAGGGGCCGAGCCAGGGGTGGTCCGGCACCCCGGGGTCGAACGTCTCGACGGCGCCGATGACGCGGGCGAGCTTGTAGATCGCGTTGTCGCCCAGGTGCGGCATCGAGCCGTGCGCCGTCGTGCCCCGCGTCGTGGCCTCCAGCCAGAGCGCGCCCTTGTGCCCGAGCAGCACCCGGTTGGCGGTCGGTTCGGCCACCAGCAGGGCGCGCGACCTGCTCACCAGGCCCGCGGTCACCATGTCCGCCGCGCCCTCGCAGCCGGTCTCCTCGCCCACGGTGAAGACCATCTCCAGCGCGGTCTTCGGCCCGGTGCGGCGCACGTGCCGCTCGGCGGCGACCACCAGTGCGGCGACGCCGGCCTTCATGTCGCTCGAACCGCGCCCGTACAGGCGGTCGCCGTCGATCTCCGCGCCGTGCGGCGCGTGCCGCCACGCCTGCCCGCCCAGCGGCACCGTGTCGAGGTGCCCGGTCAGCGTCACCGGCTCGCCCGTCCCCCAGCGGGCGACCAGCCCGGTGCGGCCGGGCGCGTGCGCGTGCGTGCGCACCGCGAAACCGGCGTCCGACAGCCGTCTCGCGAGGGGGCCGGCGACCGCGGCCTCGCCTCCGCCCACCGAGTCGATCCTGATCAGCTCGCGTGTCAGCTCGACCGCCTCGTCCACGCGGCCTCCTTCCCTCACTCAGTCCCTCACTCAGTCCGGGACGCCGGCCGCCACCGGCCGGCTGGTCTGCCGCACGACGAGCCTGGGAGCGATGGCGATGCGCTGCGCGGGCCGGGGATCGCCGGCCTTGACCTGGCCGAGCAGGCGCACGGCCTCGGCCGCCATCTCCTCCACCGGCTGGCGCACGGTGCTGAGCGGCGGATCGCACATGGTCGCGTGTCCCACGTCGTCGAATCCCACCACGGCCACGTCCTCGGGGACGCGCCTGCCGCCGAACCGCAGCGACCGCACCAGGCCCACGGCGATCTCGTCGTTCGCGCAGACGACGGCGTCCGGCAGCCGCCCGGCGTCGAGCAGCACGCGCCCGGCCTCGACGCCCCATTCGAGGGTGAACTCGCCCAGCAGCGGCGGCAGAACCTCGACGCCGGTCCGCGCGGCGGCGCGCTCGAAACCGCTGAGCCGCAACCGGGCGGAGGAGCTCACCAGCCGGCTCCCGGCGAAGACCACGGAGCGGGCCCCGCCCGCGATCACATGGTCGACCGCGAGGGCCAGCCCGGCCTCGTCGTCCACGCCCACCCAGTCGGCCCCGCCGCCCTCGATGTAACGGTCGAGCTGCACCAGCGGCACCCGGCGGGCCGCGTCGAGCACCGCCGGGACGCTGGCCTCGATGTCGCACGGGCTGATGATCAGCCCGTCCACGCGCCGGGCCAGCAGGGTCTCCAGCCTGCGCGCCTCGACCTGTGGGCTGTACTGGGACGAGCACAGCAGCAGGTCGGTGCCGGAGTTCTGCAGCTCGCGCTCCACCGCCTCGACGATCGTCGTGAAGAACGGGTTGCCGATGCCCGGCACGACCATCCCGATCGTGCCGGTGGTCTGGTCGCGCAGCGCCTTGGCGACCGCGTTCGGCTGGTAACCGAGCTCGGCCGCGGCGCGCGCCACCCGCTCGGCGACCTCGGGCGTGACCTTGCGCCGCCCCGAGAGGGCACGGGAGGCCGATGCCACGGAGACGCCGGCCGCTCGTGCCACGTCGTGAATCGTCACGCCCATCGTGTAATCGATTTCCCTTGATCTTTACCAACGATCGACCTTGCAGCGTCCTGGACTGCCGGGATCACAAGGAACGATAGAGGTTTGGTGAGGAAACTGCATCTTGACGCTGCTTTTTTGGCCCCACTAGCATGCCCGAAACTCGGGTAATCGATTACCCAACCGGTGACCCATCCCTGCCCGACCCCCCGAAAGGTTCCTCTCTCATGGCTCGATCCACGAGGCTCATCCGCCTGACAGCGGCGACGACGATCCTGGCCACCGGCCTGCTGGCGGCGGCGTGTGGCGGCTCGGACGACTCCGGCGCTTCCGGAGGCTCCGGCGGAGACCGGCCGCGGGTCGGACTGGTCCAGATCAACCAGCAGGCGATCTTCTTCAACGAGATGAACGCCGGCGCCCAGCAGGCGGCGAAGGAGGCGAACGTCGATCTCACGATCTTCAACGCCAACGACGACCCGGCCAAGCAGAACGAGGCCGTCGACAACTTCGTCCAGCAGCAGTTCGACGCGGTCATCGTGGTCGCCATCGACGTCGAGGGCATCAAGCCCGCCGTGAAGATCGCCAAGGACGCCGGACTGAAGGTCGTCGCCGTGGACGCGATCGTCGACTCGCCCGCCGTCGACACCCAGGTGGGCGTGGACAACGCGGCGGCGGCCCGGCAGGCGGGCGAGTTCGTCAACAAGTGGGCTCAGGCGCAGGGACTGAGCGCGCCGAAGATCGGCGTGGTGGGTGCGCTGAACTCCTTCATCCAGAACATCCGCAAGGACGACTTCAACAAGACCGTCGAGGGCGCCGGCGCCAAGATCGTGCAGACGGTCGACGGGCAGAACAAGCAGGAGGCCGCGATGACGGCCGCGGAGAACCTGCTCACCTCCCGGTCCGACATGAACATCGTGTACGCCACCGGCGAGCCGGCCCTGCTCGGCACGGTCGCCGCGGTGAAGTCGCAGAACGCGGCCGACCGGATCAAGGTCTTCGGCTGGGACCTGACCAAGGAGGCCATCGACGGCATCGACGAGGGGTTCGTCGCCGGGGTGGTCCAGCAGGACCCGAAGACCGAGGGCTACGAGGCCGTCAAGGAGGCCAAGGCCCTGATCGGCGGCGCCCAGGCGAAGAAGAAGATCGACGTGCCCGTGACGATCGTGACCAAGGACAACGTCGACCCGTACCGCGCCACCTTCAAGTGAGCGGCGAAGGGACTCGCATGACGGACCAAGAGGCGGGGCGCGCCGACCGGGTGGTCATGCGCGACATCCGCAAGCGCTACGGAATGGTCGACGCGCTGCGCGGCGTGACGCTGCGCGTCGGCCCGGGAGAGGTGGTGGGGCTCGTCGGCGACAACGCCGCCGGCAAGTCCACCCTCATGAAGGTGCTGGCCGGCGCAGTCGTGCCGGACTCCGGCGAGATCGTCTTCGACGGCCGGCCGGTCGCCTTCGCCAGCCCCAAGGACGCCCGCGAACTGGGCATCGAGATGGTCTACCAGGACCTCGCGCTCTGCGACGACATCGACGTGGCCGGGAACCTGTTCCTCGGCAGGGAGCCGCGCAGGGCCGGCGGGATGATGCTCGACGTGCGCAGGATGCACGCGGACGCCCGTCGTCACCTCGACGCCCTGAACATCCGGATCCCGCTGACGGACATCCCCGTCGGAGGGCTGTCCGGCGGACAGCGGCAGGCGGTCGCCATCGCCCGGGCGGTGACGTTCGGCCCCAAACTGCTCATTCTCGACGAGCCGACGGCGGCGCTCGCCGTCGCCGAGGTCGAGACCGTCCTCGAACTGATCAAGACGGTCTCGGCCCAGGACGTCTCGGTGATCCTCATCACGCACCGCCTGCAGGACCTCTTCCGGGTCTGCGACCGGCTGTGCGTCATGTACGAGGGCACGCTCAGGGCCGACCTGGACGCCCGGAGCACCAGCCTCGAACGGCTCGTGTCGGAGATCGTCGCCCACGACGAGGAGGACAAGGAGGGGAGGCGACGGTGACCCCCACCAAGACCGCCACCGGAGCCGGGACCAGCCGGCGGGTCGTCACCACCAGGTCGGCCAGGGCCAGTGCCCACATCGGCCGGCACGCGCAGACGATCGCCATCGCGGCCGTTCTGGTGGTCCTGCTGATTTTCTTCGCGTTCTCCGCCGACCGGTTCGCCACGACCGGCAACATTTTCAACCTGTTGCGGCAGATCGCCCCCACGCTGGTCGTGGCGACCGCGATGACCTTCGTGATCAGCACGTCCGGCATCGACCTGTCGGTCGGGTCCACCGTCGCGCTGTCCGGGTCGCTGCTCGCGATCGTGCTGCAGCACGGGTGGAACCCCACCCTCGCCCTGGTCGCGATCCTCGCGCTCGGCGCGCTGATCGGGTTCGTGAACGGGTGGTTCTCCTCCTACCAGAACATCCCGCCGTTCATCGTCACGCTCGCCATGCTGTCGATCATGCGGGGTACGGCGCTGCGCGCCACCGAGGGCTACTCGACCCCCATCGACGGGGACCTCTGGATCGTCCAGATCGGCCAGGGCCGCATCGCCGGGGTGCCGGTCCCGGCCATCCTCGCCGTGATCATCGCGCTCGTCGGCTGGCTCGTCCTCACCCGGACGCCGTTCGGCCGCTACGTCATCGGCCTCGGCTCCAACGGCGAGTCGCTGCGCCGCGCCGGCGTGAACACGCGGAAGGTCGGGCTGACCGTCTATGTGCTCACCGGCCTGGCGGCGGCGGTCGCAGGCGTGCTGATCGCCACCCGCCTCAGCTCCGGCTCGTCCAACGCCGGATCCGGCTTCGAGCTGGAGGTCATCACGGCCGTCGTGCTCGGCGGCACCAGCCTCTTCGGCGGCCGGGCGAGCATGCTCGGCACGATCCTCGGCGCGCTCACGCTCGGCGTGATCGCCAACGGCCTGGTGCTGCTGCACGTCTCGCCGTTCTACGTGCAGATCGTCCAGGGCGGCATCCTGCTGCTGGCCATCTTCGCCAACAGCAAGGTGTGGGCGAAGTTCGGGGCGATCCGGAAATGACGTCCGCGCCCCTGCCTCCGGCCGTGACGACCGTGACGACGGTGCTCGGCCCGGTGTCCCCCGACGACCTCGGGATCACGCTCTGCCACGAGCACCTGCGCAACGACGGCGCCCGCGCCTGGCATCCCGCCCCCGAGGGCGACGCCGAGGGCGAGCTGATCGCCCGCGACCCCGTACGGATCGAGTTCCTCGGCAGGCTCCGCAACGACCCGTACCTCTCTCGCGACAACGTGTCGCTGGACGACACGGGGACCGCCGTCGAGGAGGTGCGCAGGTTCGCCGGGCGGGGCGGGCGCACCGTGCTCGAAGTGACTCCCGAGGGGATCGGGCGGGCGCCCGCCGAGCTGGTCGCGATCGCCCGTGCCACCGGGCTGAACATCGTCATGGGCTGCGGTTTCTACCTCGAGAAGACCCACCCCGCCCGAGTCCGCTCGATGACCGCCGCGGACATCGCCGACGAGATCGAGCGCGACCTGACCGAAGGCGTCGACGGCGTTCGGGCCGGTGTGATCGGCGAGATCGGCGTCTCGCCGGACTTCACCGCCGAGGAGGAGAAGGTGCTGCGCGGCGCGGCCCGGGCGCAGGCCCGCACCGGCGTGCCGCTCTCGGTCCATCTCCCCGGCTGGGTGCGGCACGGTCACCGCGTGCTCGACGTCGTCGCCGAGGAGGGCGGCCTGCTCGCCGGCACGGTGCTCTCGCACCTGAACCCCAGCGGCGCGGACCGCGACTACCAGGTGTCCCTCGCCCTGCGCGGCGCCTACCTCGGCTACGACATGTGCGGCATGGACTACCTCTATCCGGGCGAGGGCCAGTCTCCCTGCGACGAGGAGAACGCCGCCGCCGTGGCCTGGCTGGTCCGCGCCGGGCTCGGGCACAAGGTCCTGCTCTCCCAGGACGTGTTCCTGAAGACCATGCTCGTGCGCTACGGCGGCACCGGCTACGCCCACATCCTCACCCACTTCGTGCCGCGCCTGCACCGGCACGGGCTGACCGCCGGTGACACCACCCGGCTGCTCGCGGACAACCCGCGCGAGCTCTTCCTCGCCGCCGCGCGCGGCCACTGATCACACACACGAACAGAAGGAGACGATTTCCATGACCCGCGTGCTGGTCGCCGGCGAATCGTGGGTGAGCGTGTCGACCCACTACAAGGGCTTCGACTCGTTCACCTCGACGACCTACCACACCGGAATCGATCCGCTGCGGGACGTCCTGGTCGCCGACGGCATCGAGGTCGACCACCTGCCCGCGCACGATGTGCCCGCGCTGTTCCCCGGCACGCCCGAGGCGCTGGCCGCGTACGACGTGATCGTGCTCTCCGACATCGGGGCCAACAGCATCCTGCTGCACCCCGCCACCTGGCTGGCCAGCGAGAAGACCGTCAACCGGCTCGATCTGCTGGCCGGCTGGGTGGAGCAGGGCGGCGGCCTCGCCATGGCGGGCGGCTACCTGAGCTTCCAGGGCTTCGAGGCGAAGGCCGCGTTCGCCGGCACGGCGGTCGAACGGGTGCTCCCCGCCCGGATCTCCCGCTACGACGACCGCGTCGAGGCCCCGCAGGGCGTGCCCGGCCTGCTCGCCGACGAGACGCACCCCATCGTCGCCGGACTCCCCGCCGAGTGGCCCGACCTGCTCGGTTACAACCGCTTCGCCCTGCCCGACGACGCGACGCTGCTCGCGACCGTCGCCGGCGACCCCCTGCTCGCCGTACGGCAGGCCGGGGCGGGCCGGGCGCTCGCCTGGGCCTCCGACATCGCGCCGCACTGGTGCCCCGACGAGTTCGTCTCCTGGGACGGCTACCGCACGCTGTTCACCCGGGCGGTCCGCTGGCTCGCGAAGGAGATCTGACATGCCGATCCCGGTGATCCTCGACTGCGACCCCGGGCACGACGACGCCATGGCCATCCTGCTCGCGGTGGCCGACCCGGCGATCGACCTGCGCGCGGTCGCGACGGTCGCGGGCAACCAGACGGTGGAGAAGACCGCGCTCAACGCGCGTCGGATGCTGAGCCTGGCAGGCGTCACCGATGTGCCGGTCGCCGCCGGCTGCGACCGCCCGCTCGCGGCGCCGCTGGAGATCGGCGACTACGTGCACGGGGAGAGCGGCCTGGACGGCCCGGCGTTCGGGGAGCCGAGCGTCCCGCTCGACCCCCGCCACGGCGTGGACCTCATCCACGACACGCTGGCGGCCGCCGGCGAGCCGGTGACCGTGGTGGCCATCGGCCCGCTGACGAACATCGCCACCCTGCTGCGCCGCCATCCCGAAGACCGCGAGCGGATCAGGGAAATCGTGATCATGGGGGGCTCCACGGATCGCGGCAACCACACGCCGTACGCGGAGTTCAACGTCTACGCCGATCCGGAGGCGGCGGCGGAGGTGCTGGACAGCGGCGTGCCGACGACATGGGTCGGGCTCAACGTCAGCCACCAGGCGCTGGTCACCGCCGACGTGCTCGCCAGGATCGAGGCGCTCGGCACCCCGCTCGCCCGCGTCTGCGTGGAGCTGCTCACGTTCTTCGGCTCCACCTATCACGAGACCTGGGGGTTCCCCGCGCCGCCGCTGCACGACCCGATCACCGTGGCGTACCTGATCGATCCCACGGTCATGACGTACGAGCGGGTGGGCCTGCGCATCGAGCTGGACGGCCGGCACACCCGGGGCGCGACCGTGGCCGACCTGCACTGCCGCATGGACTGGGAGCCCAACGCGAACGTCGGGATCGGGCTGGATCGCGACCGGTTCTGGGATCTCATGATCGGTGCGATCGAGACGCTCGGCCGGGTCTCCTGAGCGTCGCCGCCCGCGGCGTACGGCAGGCCGGCCACGCGCGCGGGGCGCGACCGGACGAGATGGCAGCACACCGGGCCCCGTACACCGGGCCCCGTACACCGGGCCCCGTACACCGGGCCCCGCGCGCCATGCACCTGACAGCTTGAGACAGGAGGAACGCCATGCGACCGAGAGGTGTCGTCGTCGTCGGGAGCATCTCCGCGGACGTCACCGCCTTCGCCCGCCGGCTTCCCCGCCGGGGGGAGACCGTTCTCGGCGACGACGTCACCGTGAACCTCGGGGGGAAGGGCGCCAACCAGGCGGTCGCCGCCGCTCGTGCGGGAGCGCCCACCTGGCTCGTCGGCTGCGTCGGCACGGACCCGTTCGGCGACATCGTGTCGTCGGCGCTGCGCGCCCACGGGGTGGCGCTGACGGAGGTCCGCTCCGTCGGCAGCCGTACGGGCGTCGCGCACATCAGGGTGGACGCGTCGGGCGAGAACGACATCGTCATGACTCCGCTCGCCAACGCCGAGCTCACCGCCGAGATGGTGGACGAGAGCATCCGGGCCGTGCGCGGCAGAGCGGGCGTGCTGCTCCTCCAGCTCGAGATCCCGGCCGGGGTCGCCTGTCACGCGGCGGAGGCGGCTGCACGGGCCGGGCTGACCGTGGTGCTCGATCCCGCGCCCGCCCAGCCGCTGCCCGACCGGGTGTGGCCGCACGTCGCCGTCGTGACCCCCAACGAGAGCGAGGCCGCCGCGCTGACCGGGGTGGAGGTCGTCGACGTCGAGTCCGCCGAGCGGGCCGCGGCCTGGTTCCTCGACCGCGGAGTGCGGCACGCGCTCATCACGCTCGGATCGGCCGGCGCGCTGTCGGTCACCCCCGAGCGCGCCCGGCACTTCCCGGCCTACCCCGTGACGCCCGTGGACACGACCGCCGCGGGTGACGCCTTCACCGGCTCCTTCGGCGCGGCTCTCGCGGCGGGCCTCGACATCTCCACGGCGATCCGCCGCGGGATGGCCGCCGGGGCCCTGGCGACCACGCTGCCCGGCGCCGGCCCCTCCCTGCCCGACCGGAAGGCGGTGGACGAACTGCTCGATGCCATGGCCGGAGAAACCGCTCACTGAGGCGCCCCGGTCGCAGCGGTGGCCGTCAGCGTGGCCGCCGTCTCCCAGCCCGCCCACGCGGCGGGCCCCGCCGTACAGATCACGAAGATCTACTTCGACTCGCCCGGCTCACCGGACAACGGGGCGAACAGCAGCCTGAACGGCGAGTACGTGCAGATCAAGAACACGACGAAGAAGGCCGTCGGCCTCAAGGACTGGACCGTCCGCGACGACACGAAGCGCTCCGACCATGTCTCCACGTTCGGCCGGTTCACTCTCGGAGCCGGGAAGACGGTCACCCTGCGGACCGGCCGGGGGAAGAACACCTCCACCACCGTCTACTGGGGCAGGAGCGGGGGCACGCTCGCGTACATCTGGAACCAGACCAAGGACAAGGCGTTCCTGCGGAACGCCTCCGGCAAGCTGGTCGACTCCTGCGCGTACAACTCCTCGCGGCAGGACTACAAGATCTGCTGACCGCGGTGCGGCCGTGACGCCCCCCGGCGGGATGCCGCCGGGGGGCGCTTTGTCCGCTCTCGTGCCGTGTGAAACATTCAGCGGTCCCAGCGGGATTTCGACCGGGTTCGCCGCCCTCTCTGTCCTGGTTGCGGCGGAACGGCGTTCCCAGGGTCCACCGGAGCGGGGTGTTAACGCCCGACCGGATCGAGCCCCCGGGGTCGCCGCTCTGGATAGGTCCGTGCATGTCGCATAGCCTCCGGGCACTCGGCACTCCTGCAACGGATGAGGTGTGAATTGATCGCACGCTCGCGAGGACGTCGGCTGACGACGTCGATCGCCATGGCCATCGCGGCGACGGCCGCCGCGCTCCTGCCGCTCAGCCCCGCGCACGCGGCGTACAGCGCCGACCAGCCGGTCTACCTGCAGTTGGTGAGCAACGACGGCAACGCGACGCAGCTGGCCCTCCTCCAGGGCACGGTGGCGTTCGACGACGGGAACACGAAGTATCGCTACTCGCTGACCCTGTGCTGGCAGCACGCCTACCCCGCGCCCTCGTTCCGGGTGGTCGTCAACGGCACGAGCACGTCCTGGCCGACCCAGACCGGCTCGACGAGCCTTCCCGGGTGCCAGCAGACCGCCGTCTACAACAGCGAGGTGAACTTCGGCAGCACCGTCGGCAACGTCCGCTTCGACGTGACCGGCGGATGGTTCGGCAGCAACGGCCAGTACCAGACGCGGACGAAGAGCAGCTACACCTACGACAACCCCTACAACTGAGCCGATTCCGCGACGGGCACGCGCCGGCAGCGGCGCGGGACGGCTGAACGGCGAGGTCCCCGGCGTACGGTTCCACCGTGAACCCCCGACGCCGGGGACCTCGTCGCAAGTCCCGGGCCGCGCCGGCCGTAAGCACTTCGGCACCTCTTGCGATGCTGGAGTCATGACCGATCTCGGGCCTGTGGATCTGGAGCTGCTCGCGGGGTTCGCCGCGAAGATCGATCCGCTCATGCGGGGCGTCCTCGTCAGCGGGGATGTGGAGCAGATGCGCGGCTTGGTCCTCGAAGCGGCGTGGCACTGTACGGAGCCGCCGTACTTCGAGCACCTGTGGGGGGTGGCCGGGCTCTACCGCGCCTGGATGGAAATCGACGACATCCTCGACGGCTGGCCCGTCGACTACGGGGCCGGCACCGACGCCCTGGCCATGCGCGAGTTCAGGCTCGCGGCTCAGGAGTGGCTGGACATGCCGCGGACGGAGACCGGGTTCCGGGACTACGTGCGTCGGTGGGAGACGCGGGTGGCGGAAGACGCGTGGCCCGCACCTGGAGTTTCTGGAAGCCGTGAGGCCAGGTGACCTGGGGCATGACCGGGAGCCTGGCCTGGCGCGTTTCAGGGCGCGTTTCAGGGCGCGAATCACGGCACCCTAACGGGGAAGTCGATTACTCTCGCCGAGAATCTCCCGGTAGCGAGGATCGCCCAGCTTCTCGGCGCGAACGGCGCCGGCGGCGGTCTCGGTGAGCGCGGGCCGCGTCACCACGGTGCCGATCACCACCGTGCCGATCACCACGGTGCCGATCGCCGCGGTGGCGGTCAGGACGCCTGCGACGACTCTTTGTACAGTCTCATTAAGCGGGTCTCCTGGACATGAGATCGGGGGTCCCGTGAAGGCGGGCCGGGTGGAGCCGACACTCGGCCCGCCGCCATGCGAAACGCCTGATGGAAGGCGTACGGATGCTGCCGGGTCCTTGGACGGTCGGAAAGGCGCACCGAGCGGTGTCCGCATGGTCCGGCGAAGAGGCGTAGGCGGCCGGGAAAGGGCTGCGGACCACGATGTCCGTATGGCCCAGGCGAAGAGGCTGGGACGGCGGGGCGAGCGCTCGGCCGGGGACGATAGCCTCGCGGGGTGAGCCGCACCTCTCGTTCCCGCCGGCCGCGCGCCGGCGAGCCCTGTCCCTGTGGCCTGCCTGCCGTCTACGGCGACTGCTGCGGCCGGTTTCACGCGGGACAGTCCGCGCCGACGGCCGAGGCGCTGATGCGTTCGCGCTTCTCCGCGTTCGCGGTCGAGGACGAGGCATACCTGCTGCGAACCTGGCATCCCTCCACCCGCCCCGGGCGGGTCGATTTCGACCCGGGCATGCGGTGGACCGGACTGGAGGTCGAGGCGGCCACGGGCGGGAGCCCGATCCACACCGACGGCACCGTCACCTTCCGCGCCCGCTACGACTACCGGGGACAGCCCGGCGAGATGCGGGAGCAGAGCCGCTTCGTCCGCCATGAAGGCGCCTGGGTCTATCTCGACGCCGTCGGCGAATAAGCCGCCCGAAGGAATGAGCCCTGGCGAAGGCCGGATCGCCAGAAACGGCACTTTCCGGATTTATGCGAATAGTGGCATTTGAGGGCCTGAACGCCTGATGTCCGGCCGGAAGGCATAGCGACAAAAAATGTGCCATGATCCATGCCGCGCTTGGCATGAGCGGGGCCGGGACCATGATGCGGGGTATGAGGTCAACGTTGCTTATGTCCGCGACGAAAGCCCATTGCCGCATGGCCTTGGTAGGTAGGTGCGTTCCACGATGTCTCGCCGCTGCATGTCCCGCTCCCGGCCGCTCGGGGCCCTGACGGCCCGCAGGCTGACGCTGGCTGCTCTGGTGGCCGCGATCGCGTGGAGCGCCGCTGCCCAGGATGCGAGCGCGTTCACGCAGTCCCGAAGCCGTGCTCCGATGAGGGCCAACGGCCACGGGGACGGCGGAGGCCAGGTGGCGTCCGGTGGTACCGCCACGGCGCGGCAGTTCAAGTCGGGCAACGGCAGGTTCAACCAGAATCTCAACGGCGTGTTCGCCCCGACCTTCATGATCGGCCAGCAGCAGACCGGCATCACGAACGGCGGGCGCATCAGCACCCAGGGCGCCTTCTGCGGCCCCGGCCCGAGGAAGTGCAACATCCGGCAGAACATGCCCATCACTTCCAATGGATGGTGATCGCCTTCGACTACGCGTGGGTCGTGTATTCCACGAATGAGGGAGCGTGCTGACTGATATGGCAATGATGCCGTAAGACGCCGCGCGGATCGGGCGCGGGTATCCGTCGCGTCACTAGCCTGAAAAACTCCTGGGCGAAAAGGGGCGGCCCGGAGCGTTGTGGCGGTGACGGGCGGGAGCGCGCGATGAAGTGTCAGCGGTACGGCGGGACGGCCATGAGGAAGATCGGTCTCGGTCTCCTCGCCTGCGCGTCGGTCGTGGCGGCGCTGGCCCCCGCGGGCCCTGCCGCCGAGGCCACACGCACCCCCGGGCGGGAGACGCCGCGCCACCAGGAGTCCGGGCCACACGAGTCCGGCCCACACGAGCCCGGGCCACACGAGCCCGGGCCACAGGAGCCCGGGCAACGGGCCGCGCGGGCCGTCAGGGACGCGGCCGAGTCCGGGCTCACCGCGTCGAGCACCACTACCATCCGCGGTACGCAGCAGGTCATGATCAACGTCGCGACCGGCGGGACCGGCATCCAGAACGCGATGTGCCGGGGCAATCGTGGATGCGACATCGCGCAGGCGCTCGGCATGCCCTCGGCGGCGCCCTCACCCACGCCGGCCCCGGTCGCGGCCCCGCAGGCGAGGCCCAAAGCGAGAGCGGCGACCCGTGGAGGCGCGGGGCCCAAAGTGGGAACGGCGAACCGTGGAGGCGCGGCGACGCGTTCGAAAACGGGATCCCCTGTGGGAACGGCGACGCGTGCCGGAACGGCGAGTCCTGGAGGTACGGCGACGCGTGCGGGAGCGGCGGCCCGGCAGGCGGCGGTCTCCGCGGCCAGGCGGGGGACCGGCCTTCAGGCGGCACGGAATCGGGGCCGCGCGGCCCCGGCGGATCACGGCGAGCGGGCAGGCCGGTAAACGCGGGCCTCCGCCGAGGGCGCCTCCGTTGGTAATCTCAAGACAGGAAAGGGTTTCGGCCCTGTCCTCCCGTCCACGGCCCGCCAACGAGGACCCCTCCGAGTCGTCAGGATCTGCGCACCATGTCGAAAGCCGGTCGGTCCCAAGAGGAGATGCGCCGGCGCAACCTCGGCGATCTGCTGCGGCACGTGCACCTGGCCGGGGCGCTCTCCCGTTCCGAGCTGGCCGACCGGATGGGCCTGAACCGCAGCACGATCATGGCGCTGACCGCCGAGCTGTCCGCGGCGGGCCTGGTCAGCGAGGAACTGCCCGGAGACACCGGCAGGGCGGGCCGGCCGTCGCTGGTGGTCCGCCCGGAGCGCGACCGGGCGCACGTGCTGGCCTTCGACGTCCGGGTCGACCGCCTGGTCGCGGCCCGCGTGGGACTGGGCGGGGAGATCCTCGACCGCAGGGAGGCCGCCCGGCAGCGTACGGGCGCCGACCTGGAGGACGTCGTCGGCGTGCTCGCGGGCTTCGGCCGCGAGCTGCGGCGCGGCGCCCGCGCGGGCTCGGTGTGCGTCGGGGTCGGCGCGGCCTACTGCGGCATGATCCGGCCCGACGACGGCACGGTGCGATACGGACCCTACGTCGGGTGGGTGGACCAGGCGTTCGGCGTCGAGCTCGGCTCCCGGCTGGGGCTGCCGGTGCTCGTCGGCAACGAGGCCCACCTGGGCGCGCTGGCCGAGCGCGACCGCGGCGTCGGCCGCGGCTTCGACAACCTGATCTACCTGCACGGCGACGTCGGCGTGGGCGGCGGAATCATCGTCGGCGGCAAGCTACTCGGCGGCGACGGCGGCTACGGGTGCGAGCTCGGGCACATGGTGGTGAACCCGTACGACGGGCGGCCCTGCATGTGCGGCTCGCGCGGCTGCCTGGAGGCGGAGGTCGGCGAGCACGCCCTGATCGAGGCGGCGGGCCGTTCGGGCGAGCTGAGCGGCCGCGAGGGCGTGCGCGCCGTGGTCGAGGCCGCCGGACGGGGGGACGCGGCGGCCGAGGAGGCGCTGCACCGGATCGGGGACTGGCTGGGCATCGGCGTGGCCAACCTGATCAACCTCTTCAACCCCGGCATGGTGATCTTCGGAGGGATGCTGCGGGACGTGTACCCGGGTTCGGCGGCGCAGGTCGGGCGCAGGGTGGAGACGAACGCGATGCTGATCTCCCGCGAGCAGGTGCGGCTGCGGGTGTCGGCGCTCGGCGACGACGTCACGCTGGTCGGCGCCGCGGAGCTGGCCTTCTCCAGGCTCCTGGCCAACCCTCTCGACGTGCTCGCGGAGATGCGGCGCCGTACGGCGCACCACCGCGCGGCGCCCCGGAAGCGGGCGGTGGCGCTCTAAGGGCGCGGCACCGCACGGGGGGCGGGCCGCCTAAGGGCGCGGCACCGCACGGGGGTCGTGCCCCCGGCCGGTCCGCTCGGGGGCAGGCGGCAGTTCCGCCCAGGGGACAGGACGGACGAACTCGGCGGCGTCGCCGGCGACCGGTCAGGGGCCGGGCACGAGGCCGACGCCGCCGATGATGCCGCCTCCCGGCTTGCCGTCCCATGCGGGCTCCACGGCCTCGGGCCGCCACAGGTGCAGCGGCACGACGCCGGGCTCCAGCATGTGGAGGCCGTCGAGGAAGCCGCGGACCTGGTCCCTGGTGCGCGGCACGATGCCGCCCGCGGTGGTCGCGGTGTAGACGTCGCGGCCCCGCCTGACCGCGTCCTCGTCCAGGTCGCCCTGGCTGATGTGGGAGACCACCAGGTGGCTGCCCGGGACGAGCGGCTCGCGGAACGCGCCGACGACGCGCGCCGCCTCCGCGTCGTCGGTCACGAAGTGGAGGACGGCCAGCATGATCAAGGCGATCGGCTTGGTGAAGTCGAGGTGGGTCAGGACGCCGGGGTGGCCGAGGATCGACTCCGGTTTGCGCAGGTCGCCGTTGATCACGATCGAGCGGGGGTTGTCGGCGAGCAGGGCGCGTGCGTGGGCGAGCACGATCGGGTCGTTGTCGACGTAGACGACCCGGGAGTCCGGCGCCTCGGCCTGCGCCACCTGGTGGACGTTCTCCTGCGTCGGCAGCCCCGTGCCGATGTCGAGGAACTGCCGGATGCCCGCCCGCGCCAGGTGCCGTACGGCCCGCATGAGGAAGGCGCGGTTGGTCCGGGCGACGTCGCGGGCGTTGGGCAGGATGGAGATGATCTTCTCGGCGGCCTCGCGGTCGGACGCGAAGTTGTCCTTGCCGCCCAGGTAGTAGTCGTACATCCGGGCCACGCTCGGCGTGCCGGGGTCCACCACCCACGCGGGCGCCTGCTCCTCGTGCACGCTCTGTCCTCCACTGGTGGGTCGGTACGCGGCATGGGACGAGGTCCATCCTAGAGAGGCGAGTGCCGTTTTTGACCATCTGATCCGACAATCGGCAATGTCGTATGTGCCTATGCAAATGCCCTTCGCCTGGGTAGGGATTGACGCGAGGGGAGGTGACGGGATGGAGCCGCGCGGCGCTCTCGGGCTGCGGATGGTGCTGGCCACCTTCGGGCTGGTCGTGTGTGTCTTCATCGCGATCACGGCGTACGCGGCGGGGCTGTTCGTGGCGGCCTTCGTCGCGACCGTGCTCGCGGTCGTCGCCGCGGCCGACTTCGTCTCGATGGTCCGCCGCCGCGCCGGCCGCTGAGGAGAGGTTCCCGGCGCGGGTTATG
The DNA here is from genome assembly GCF_006874475.1 of Microbispora hainanensis. Lineage (GTDB taxonomy): Bacteria > Actinomycetota > Actinomycetes > Streptosporangiales > Streptosporangiaceae > Microbispora > Microbispora hainanensis. The sequence goes on along the minus strand of NZ_VIRM01000063.1, from coordinate 27,376 downwards.
GCACGCCGGGCACGCCCCCGTGCCGACAGGGGAGACTCAGCCGGCGGCGAGGGCGCCCATGATGCGGTCTTCGCTGACCTCGGGGCCGGCCAGCTCGCCCACGACCGCGCCGTCGCGCAGGACCACCACGCTGTCGCAGTTCTCCACCAGCTCCGAGACGTCGGAGGAGATCAGCAGGATCGCCAGCCCGTCCACCGCCAGGTCGTCGAGGAGCGACCGCATGGCCATCTTGGTCGTGATGTCGACACCCCGGCTGGGCTCGTCGAGCAGCAGCACCTTCGGATGCATCGCCAGCCAGCGGGCCAGCAGCACCTTCTGCTGGTTGCCGCCGGACAGCTCCCCGGCCGCCTGCCGGGGCGAGACGGCCTGGATTCCCAGCCGCCGCATGAACGTGTCGACGATCCGGTCGAGGTGCGCGTCGGAGACGATCCCCGCGCGCGACAGGCGGGGGAGCGCGGCCAGCGCGATGTTGTCGCGCACCGACAGGGTCGGCACGATGCCCTCGACCCGGCGGTTCTCCGGCACGAGCCCGACACCGGCGCGGATCGCGTTCCTGATCGACCACTTGCCCGCGGGCGCGCCCGCGATCGTCACCTGGCCGGCGTCCACCCGCAGCGCGCCCGCGATCGCCTTCGCGGTCTCGCTGCGCCCCGCGCCGCGCAGCCCGCCGAGGCCGACGACCTCCCCCGTACGCAGGGCGAGGGACACGTCGCGGAGCACGTGGCGGCGGGTCAGCCCGCGGGCTTCGAGCAGGGGCTCGTCCGCGGGCGGGCCGGGCGACTCGCCGGTGACGGCGGCGTCGGCCCGCTCGGCGTGGAAGGGCCGGCCGAGCAGGAGCGAGACCAGCCTGCGGCGGTCGAGGCCGGCGAGCGGCCCGGTGTGCACGACCCGCCCCTCACGCAGCACGGTCACCCGGTCGCAGATCTCGTAGAGCTCGTCGAGCCGGTGGGTGACGTACAGCACCGCCCGGCCCTCGTCGCGGAGCCGGGAGATCGCGCCGAACAGGACGTCCAGCTCGTCGCGCTCCAGTGAGGAGGCGGGCTCGTCCATCACGACGAGCCGAGCGTCCGCGGACGCGGCCCGGGCCAGGGCGACGAGCTGACGCGCGCCGTCGCCGAGCGAGCCGAGCGGCCGGCGCGGGTCGGCGTGCAGGCCGTAGGAGGACAGCAGCTCGGCGGCCCGCGCATGCATGGCGGCGAAGTCGATCAGGCCGAAGCGCCCCCGCGGCTCCCGGCCGAGGAACAGGTTGGCGGCGATGCTCATCGTGGGGACGAGCCCGGCGTCCTGGTGGATCGTGGCGATCCCGAGCCGGGCCGCCTCAGTGGGGGAGGAGAGGGCGATCTCCTCACCGAGGAAGCGCAGCCGGCCGGAGTCCGGCCTGCACACTCCCGAGAGCACCTTGACCAGAGTGGACTTGCCCGCGCCGTTGCCGCCGACGAGCGCGTGGACCTCCCCGGCCCGCAGGGCCAGGGTGACGTGGTCGAGCGCGGGCGCGCCTTGAAAGCTCTTGCAAATACCTGCGGCCTGCAGCACGGTTGCCTCCGCCTCGAATGGTGAGCCCGATAGGAAACAAACCCGTAACGAGGCCGTCACATTCGATCAAATCTGAGCAACGTGCAGGCGGACGCCCTTGCCGCCCAGCTCGTCGAGCACGTCGCGCGGGGCGGCGTCGTCGGTGACCAGATGGTCGATCTGCTCGGCCGACACGGTCTGCACCATCGCGTCGACGCCGATCTTGGTGTGGTCGGCCAGCACGACCACCTCCTCCGCGGCGGCGGCAAGTGCCTGGTCGACGCAGGCGACCTGCATGTTCGGGGTCGACAGGCCGCGGTCGGCGGTGAGCCCGTTGCCGGAGATGAAGGCCCGGCGCACGCGCAGCCCGGCGAGGGACCGCTCGGCCGCGCTGCCGACGAGGGCGAGGATGGGCCCGCGCAGCGTGCCGCCGGTCAGCATCACCTCGATGCGCGGGGAGTTGGCGAGGGCCTGCGCGACCAGCAGCGAGTTGGTCACCACGGCCAGCTCGGTGTGCCTGCTCAGCCTGCGGGCGAACTCCTGGGTGGTGGTCCCCGGGCCGACGACGATCGCGTCCCCGTCCTCCACCAGCGACGCGGCCAGGTCGGCGATGGCCGACTTCTCCGCCGAGGAGAGCGTCACCTTCTGGACGTAGCTGGCCTCCCGGTTCAGGTCGCCGGGCAGGGTGGCGCCGCCGTGGTGGCGGTTGAGCAGGCCCTCCGACTCCAGCGCGCGCAGATCGCGGCGCACGGTGACCTCCGACGACTGCACCGCCTGGGCGAGCTCGCGCAGCGAGACGGCGCCGTTGGCCCGCACCAACTCCAGGATGCGCTGGCGGCGCTCGGCCGCGAACACGGGCCGGCGCCCGTCGCTGTCCGTGTCGACCACGCCCTCACCCTCCGCTGTGACCGGTTTCGATCATAGTCGACCAGCCAAAGCGCCGCACGGCTGACCGGAAATGAACGAATTTGATCTGATCCCTTGACCGATCGGGGCCTGCGGTGCTTATTTGAGGGCGATAACCGACTCGATCCTGTCCGAATCTGATCGGTCCCGGTCGGAAGGCACGTTCTCCGCGTGTCCCCTGTCCGCGGCTCCGATCTCGACCCTCCCCCCATGTCATGGCAGGTGGTCGCCGGCGCGCCGTGCGGAGCGCACGATGTCGCCGGCGGACGGGGCCCGCGCCGTACGGCGTGCCCGCCCGCGCCTGCCCGCAGGAAAGGATCCCTGTGAGAAAGCCCATCCTCTTATTGCTGGCCGTCGTTCTCGGCGCCGTCTGGCAGGTCGCGGGGCCGGGGCCCGCGACCGCCGCCGGCGCCGAGCGGCACGGCCTGCGCGGCGACTACTACCTGTCCTCGGCGGCTGGGAAGTTCGACTTCGCCCAGCTCAAGGCCACCGTGATCGATCCCGATCTGGAGCTGCCCGACCTCAACCCGGTCTTCACCTCGCTGACCGGGCGGGAGGACGACGTCACCGTGCGGTGGACGGGCCGCATCCAGCCCGCGTACTCCGAGGCGTACACCTTCTCGATCATCGGCGACAACGGCTTCCGGCTCTGGGTGGACGACAGCCTCGTCATCGACCACTGGGTGGACGACTGGGACAAGGAGCAGACCGGCACCCCGATCACTCTGGAGGCGGGCCGGAAGTACGACGTCAAGGTCGAGTATTTCGAGCACTACGGCGGCGCCAACCTCCACCTGCGCTGGCAGAGCGCCAGCCAGCCCAAGCAGGCCGTGCCGGCGGACGCGTTCTACCTGCCCGAGGGCTTCGACCCGCCGGGCCCCGACGGCGTCGCCGTCGACGCGGCGGGCGACACCGCCACCCTCGACTTCGGCGACACCGCGCTCGCGGCGCTGCCCGCCGGCGTCGCCGAGCACTTCGGCCTGACGGTCGCCGGCACGAAGTGGCAGGTCGCCTCGGCCGCCCTTGACGGGACCACGAAGGTCAAGCTGAAGCTCGCCTTCCCGATCCCCCGCCTCGCCACCGACATCCGGGCCTCCTATGACGGCGACGGCGGCCTCGCCACGGCGGACGGCGGCGCGATCGAGGCGTTCGCGTGGGTGCCGGTGTCCAACGCCTCCACCTATGTGCTGAAGACCCGCTGGTCCGGCAAGGTGGACGCGAACAGGCCGCTGCCCGACTATCCCCGCCCGCAGCTCGTCCGCGACCGCTGGCAGAACCTCAACGGCACCTGGCAGTTCGCCGCCGCCACGGAGGGTGAGGCGCCGCCCTTCGGCCGCGACCTCGCCGAGCGGATCGTCGTGCCCTACCCGGTGGAGTCGAGCCTGTCGGGCATCGGCCGCCACGAGGAGCGCATGTGGTATCGCCGCACCTTCGAGGTGCCGGCCTCCTGGAAGAAGGACCGCGTCCTGCTGCACCTCGACGCCGTGGACTACGAGTCGGTCGTCTACGTCAACGGCAAGCAGGCCGGCACGCACAAGGGCGGCTTCGACCGGTTCACCGTGGACGTGACCGACGCGCTCACCGGGAAGGGCCCGCAGGAGCTGGTCGTGGGCGTGAGCGACCCGACCGGCGCGGGCGGCCAGCCCAAGGGCAAGCAGACCCTGAATCCGGGCGGCATCTGGTACACCCCGGCGTCCGGCATCTGGCAGACGGTCTGGATGGAGCCCGTCGACAGGACCCACATCGAGGCCGTGGACACGATCCCCGAGGTGCTCGGGCAGTCGTTGCGGGTGAAGGTCAAGGCGAGCGGCGACGCCACCGCCGTCGTCACCGCCCGCGCCGGCAAGCGCGTCATCGGCAAGGTCAGCGGCCCGGTGGGCAAGGAACTGGCCGTGCCCATCCCGGATCCGCACCTCTGGACGCCCCGCGACCCCTACCTGTACGACCTCACGGTCGAGCTCAAGGGCGGCGACAAGGTGGAGAGCTACTTCGGCATGCGCTCCATCTCGGTCGGCCGGGTGAACGGCACGACCCGCGTGCTGCTCAACGGCAAGCCGGTCTTCCAGTTCGGCCCGCTCGACCAGGGCTACTGGCCGGACGGCATCTTCACCGCGCCGACCGACGAGGCCCTGCGCTACGACCTGGAGCAGACCAAGGCGCTCGGCTTCAACATGGTGCGCAAGCACATGAAGGTCGAGTCCGACCGCTGGTACGCGTACGCCGACAAGCTGGGCCTGCTCGTCTGGCAGGACATGCCGTCGACGAACGGCTCGCCGACCGCGGCGGACAAGCAGCAGTTCGAGAGCGAGCTGCGGGCGATGGTGGACCAGCACCGCAGCAGCCCGTCGATCGTGATGTGGGTGCCGTTCAACGAGAGCTGGGGCCAGTATGACGTCTCCAGGATCGCCGACTACGTCAAGGAGCTGGACCCCTCCCGGCTCGTGAACAACATGAGCGGCATCAACTGCTGCGGCTCTCAGGACGGCGGCAACGGCGACGTGATGGACTACCACATCTATCCCGGACCCGGCAGCCCCGGCCGGCCCGGCTTCTTCCGGGCCTCCGTGCTCGGCGAGTACGGCGGGCTCGCCCTGCCCGTGGTCGGCCACACCTGGACGGGCGGCGGCTGGGGCTATGCGGTGGAGGCCGACTCCGAGGCGCTGACCAAGCGCTTCCTGGAGATGGACGAGGCCCTGCGCACGCTGCACGCCTGCAACGGCCTGAGCGCGGCCGTCTACACCCAGACGACCGATGTGGAGACCGAGATCAACGGCCTGATGACCTACGACAGGGCCGTGACCAAGCCGGACGTCAAGCGCCTCCACGACGCCAACACGGCGCTCACCGGAGAGATCCTCCCGGCCTGCGCGTAATCACCGATCGCCGGGCCTGACTCCTCGGCCCGCCTGCCGACGGCCAGGCCAGGCCCGCGTCACCACGGCGGCCCGGACGACATGTCCGGGCCGCCACCCCCACCCCCCACCTCTCCGCGGCGTGTCGTCCGCCGGACGGCAGGACCGCCGTGGGACCCCCCCGACCGCAAGAAGGATCATCATGAAGCCATATCCCCGCACGGCCCTCGTCGCCCTCGCCGTGCTGCTCGGCGCGGCCGGCTGCGCCAAGTCGGAGACCCAGGCCGTGGCGGGCCCGAGTGAGGCGGCGTCCGCGCAGCAGCAGGTGGTGCAGACCCCGGCGGGCTCGTCCGGCCCGACCTGCACGCTCGACCAGTTCGGCGGCACCAGGTTCGACCTGAAGACCGCCACGGTCGGCTTCTCCCAGTCGGAGAAGGAGGCCAACCCGTTCCGCATCGCGGAGACCAAGTCCATCAAGGACGAGGCGGCCAAGCTCGGCATCGCCGACCTCAAGGTCACCAACGCGCAGTCGCAGTTCTCCAAGCAGATCACCGACGTGCAGCAGCTCATCGCCCAGGGCGTGAAACTGCTGGTCATCGCGCCGCTGAACTCCGACGGCTGGGAGCCGGTGCTCCAGCAGGCCGCCGCCAAGAAGATCCCCATCATCACGGTCGACCGCAAGATCAACGCCAAGCCGTGCAGCGACTACCTGACGTTCATCGGCTCCGACTTCTACGAGCAGGGCAAGCGGGCCGCCGACCAGATGATCAACGCGCTGGGCGGCAAGGGCAAGGTGGCGATCCTGCTCGGCGCCCCCGGCAACAACGTCACCACCGAGCGCACCAACGGCTTCAAGGACCGGATCAAGGAGAAGGCGCCCGACATCCAGATCTCCTTCGAGCAGACCGGCGAGTTCGCCCGGGAGAAGGGCCAGCAGGTCACCGAGCAGCTCATCCAGTCGAACCCGGACATCAACGGCATCTACGCCGAGAACGACGAGATGGCGCTGGGCGCGGTGACCGCGCTGAAGGGCGCAGGCAAGGACCCGGGCGCCATCAAGATCGTGTCAGTGGACGGCACCCGCAGCGCCGTCCAGGCCATCGCCGACGGCTGGCTGCACGCGGTCGTCGAGTCCAACCCCAGGTTCGGGCCGCTCGCCTTCGAGACCGCGCAGAAGTTCCTGGACGGCCGGCCGATCCCGGACAAGGTCATCATCTCCGACCGCGAATACGACGGCTCCAACGCCGAGGCGTCCCTCGGCGAGGCCTACTGACCTGCCACAGCCATGAACGCCCGCGACAGCCCGCGGGCGTCCCGGGCCTCCGCGCGCCGTCGCGTGCGGAGGCCCGCGCGAGGAAGGGAACTCATTGAGCCAGTCCGCTGCACCGGTGCTCGAGGCCAGGCAGATCAGCAAGCGCTTTCCCGGCGTGGTGGCCCTCGACGGCGTGTCCCTCGCCCTCCTCCCCGGCGAGGTGCACGCCCTCGTGGGCGAGAACGGCGCGGGCAAGTCCACGCTGATCAAGGTCTTCACCGGCGTCCACCGCCCGGACGGCGGTGAGCTGATCTACAACGGTTCGCCGACGGCCTTCGGGACGCCGCTCGACGCGCAGCGCGCCGGGATCTCGACCATCTACCAGGAGGTCAACCTCGTCCCGATGATGAGCGTGGCCCGCAACCTCATGCTGGGGCGCGAGCCGCGCGGACGCCTGGGCGTCATCGACACCGCCAGGATGTACGGCGAGGCGGAGCGGATCCTCGCCGGCTATGGCGTCGTCACCGACGTACGCCGCCCGCTGCGCACCCTCGGCATGGGCGTCCAGCAGATGGTCGCCCTGGCCAGGGCCGTGGCGATCGACGCCCGCGTGGTCATCATGGACGAGCCCACCTCGTCCCTGGAACCGCGCGAGGTCGAGACGCTGTTCTCGGTGATCAGGAAGCTGAAGGACGACGGTATCGCCGTCGTCTACGTCAGCCACCGGCTCGACGAGCTGTATGAGGTGTGCGACCGGGTGACGGTGCTGCGCGACGGGCGAGTCGCGCACACGGGCCCGCTCGCCGAGCTCGAACGGCTGAAGCTCATCGCCCTGATGCTGGGCCGCGACCTCGACGAGGTCAGGACCGGCGGCCTGACCCGGTTCTCCCGCGACCGCCGCCAGGCCCGCGACCGGGACGGCGCCCAGCCCGCCGTACGGGCCGAGGGGCTGACCCGGCGGCAGGTGCTGCGCGGGGTGGACGTCTCGGTGTGGCCGGGTGAGGTCGTCGGCCTCGGCGGGCTGCTGGGAGCGGGCCGCAGCGAGACGGCCAAGGGGATCGTGGGCGCGCTTCCGCTGGACGCCGGCCGGGTGGTCGTGGCCGGCCGGCCGCTGCGCACCGGCTCGACCACGGCGGCGATCAGGGCCGGGGTCAGCCTGCTGCCCGAGGACCGCAAGGCCGAGGGCATCATCCCGGCGCTGTCGGTGAGGGAGAACATCGCGCTCGCCGCCCTGCCGTCGCTGTCGCGGGCCGGCGTCGTCTCCGACGCCAAGATCGACAAGATCGTCGACGTGTTCATGCGCCGGCTCAGGATCAAGGCGGCCTCGCCGGACCAGCCGGTGCAGGAGCTGTCCGGCGGCAACCAGCAGAAGGTGCTGCTCGCGCGGTGGCTGGCCATCCGGCCGAAGATCCTCCTGCTGGACGAGCCCACCCGCGGCATCGACGTCGGCGCCAAGGCCGAGGTGCAGGCCCTCGTGGACGAGCTGGCCGAGGAGGGCCTGGGCGTGTTACTGATCTCGTCTGACCTGGAGGAGCTGGTGGAGGGCGCCGACCGGATCCTGGTGCTGCGCGAGGGCGAAGTCGTCGGCGAGCTGTCCGGCGACGACGTGACGGAAGACAAGATCATGGCGTCCATCGCCGAACGAGGAGCGGAGTCCGATGGCTGAAGCGGTCGCACCGCCCGGGCGACGGGTGCTCGCCTGGGCGCAGGAGTACGGCGTCTACGCCGCGGTCGGCGTCCTGCTGCTGTTCAACGTGCTGTTCACCCCCCACTTCCTCGACGTGGCGAACTTCCGCACGCAGCTCGTGCAGGTCGCCCCGATCGTGATCGTGTCGCTCGGCATGGCGCTGGTCATCGGCACGCAGGGCATCGACCTGTCGGTCGGCTCGGTCATGTCGCTCGCCGCCGCGCTCGTCGCGCTCTACCTCGGGTACGGCGCGTGGCCGGCGCTCCTGGTCGCCCTCGCCGGCGGCGCGGTGGCCGGGACGGCGGGCGGCGCGCTGGTCGCCTACGTGGGCGTGCAGCCGATCGTGGCCACGCTCGCGCTGCTGGTCGGCGTCCGGGGCCTGGCCAACGTGCTCGTGCCGCAGCTCGTCGAGTTTCGCAACCCCGACCTGATCGCGCTCGGCAGCGCCTCGCTGTCCGGCGTGCCGGTCATCGTCGTCATCGCGGCCGTGCTGACGCTGCTCATGGCGTTCCTGGTCCGCAGGACGACGTTCGGCAGGCAGGTGGTCGCGATCGGCGGCAACCGCGCGGCCAGCGAGCTGTCCGGGCTGCCCGTCCGCCGGGTGCTGCTGCTCGTCTACGTGATCTCGGGCGTGCTGGCCGCACTGGCCGGCGTGCTCGCGACCGCGCGGCTCCAGGCGAGCGATCCGACCTCACTAGGCCTGTTCATCGAGCTGTCGGCCATCACGGCCGTGGTGGTGGGCGGCACGCCGCTGAGCGGCGGACGGATCCGGGTGCTCAGCACGGTCATGGGCGCGCTGCTCATGCAGCTGCTGTCGGCCACCCTCATCAAGCACAACCTGCCGCAGTCGTGGACGCAGATCGTGCAGGCGGTCATCATCCTGGCCGCCGTTTACGCCACCAGGGAGCGAGGAACCCGATGACCCGATCGCCCGGACGCGAGCAGGTGAGCCGCGTCCTCCAGCAGCACGGGGCGCTGATGGTGCTGGCGGCGCTGGCGATCGTCGGCAGCATCGCCTTCGACTCCTTCGCCACGGCGGGCAACGCCGCGAGCATCGTGGTCTCCTCCTCGTTCACCGCGATCATCGCGATCGGCATGACCTTCGTGATCATCAGTGGCGGCATCGACCTGTCGGTGGGGTCGCTGTTCGTGTTCGGCGGGGTCCTCGCGGCGTACGGCTCGCAGTACGGGCTGTTCGTCGCGCTGGCGCTGCCGCTCGCCGCGTGCGGACTGGTCGGGCTCCTCCAGGGGCTGCTCATCGCCAGGACGGGCATGGCGCCGTTCATCGTCACCCTGGCCGGGATGCTGGGCGTGCGCGGGCTGATGCTGGCGATCTCCGACGAGGGCGCGACCACCTATCTCGTGAAGGACTCCGCGTTCGCGCGGCTCGGGCAGGGCGGCCTGCTCGGCCTGACCTGGCCGGTCTACATCACGGCGCTCCTGGCGGTGGCCGCCATGGTCCTGCTCCAGCGGACGGCCTTCGGCCAGAACGTCTACGCGGTCGGGGGCAACGAGCCGGGGGCCGCGCTGATGGGCGTGCCGGTGGCGCGGACGAAGGTCTACGTCTATCTGATGTCGGGCCTGCTCGCGGGCCTCGCCGGGGTGCTGAACGCGGCCCGGCTGTCCTCCGGCGTCACGATCCTCGGCATCGGCCTGGAGCTCGACGTGATCGCCGCCGTGGTGATCGGCGGCACGCTGCTGACCGGGGGAGCGGGCGGCATCACCGGCACCATCGCGGGCGTGCTCCTGCTCGGGGTGATCCAGAGCCTGATCAACCAGGTGGGCAACCTGACGTCGGCCTTCCAGCAGGTGGTCAGCGGGCTGTTCCTCGCCCTGGTCGTGGTGGCCCAGCGGCTGCTCGGCAGAGCCCAACGGCTCGGCTGACCCCGCGCCCGGCAGACACCACACGCTCGCTCGCTCGCCGCACGCGTGCGTGGAAGGCCGCGCGTCCAGTCGTACGGGTCCCTGTGCGACCGGACGCGCGGCCGGAGCGCTTAGCCGGCGCGGAGGGGCGCGTTGTACTTCTCGAACACCTTGTAGAGGCCGAGAAGCTCGCGGCCGTACTGCTCGGCGGCGGCGTTGACGCCGTTGTATCGCGCCAGAATCCGGCGGGTGTTGTTTTCGCCGGTGGCGAGGCCGGGGCGCGCGACGCCTATCTCGGCGGCTCCCCAGATGTGGACGTACGCCACGGTGGTGATGTTGTACGAAGGGTCCTGCAGCTTCTGCCAGACGGCCCAGAGGTCGGTCTCGTCGGCGGGGTCCAGGATGGCGCCGCTGATGATGCCCTTCTGGATCGCGTGATTGCGGGCTTTGATCGCCGTCGCGGCGAAGATCTGTGCCGGCCCGGTGCTGCAGTCGTTCGTGCCGATCGGGCCGCCGGTGTAGTGACTTCGCACGAGGTTGTCGGCCGCCAGGTCCGCGGGATTCCACTTGCGGATCTCCCACAGGATCGGGGCCTGGATCAGCGCCTTGCGCATCTTCAGCCGGCGCGCCAGACCGGTGATCAGCTTGTCGTGGGTCAGCGTGATGTCGAACGCCTCGGTCGTGGTGTTGCAGCCCAGGGTGGCGTTGTCCTTGTCGAACAGATCGCTGCCACCTTCCTCCGGAACGCCGATGCTTGCCAGGTAGTTCCGTGCGTCCTGGAGCAGTGCGCCTCTCTTGCTCATGTCGAAGCCGACGTCGAGGCCGGTCGCGACCGTGCCGGGGTTGAATCTGCTCTGGCCCTCGTCGAGTCCCGAGGCGATGTTGTCGTCGATCTGGATCTTCCCCGCAGCGGAGCCGACAGTGATCGTGGCGATCTGGTCGAACGCCCAGTCGGCGGGCATGGGGTAGCCGAGGTTGCCGGAATATCCCGAGGACATGTCGGAGACGAAGCTCGCCGACGTCAGGCCCATGGCACTCACCCGGCTGCAGACGTTGCGGGGTCCGTAGATGCCGACCTTGTAGCCTCTGGCGTGCTCGTTCATCATGTTCGCGATTCCGCGGAAGTGCGGAATGACATTCGACGTCACCTGATGGTCCAGCGCGTCGAAATCCACGGCGAAATAGATCCGCGTGCCGGATCTGAATCCGTGACGGCGGGCCCACTCGATCGCGGCGAATGCGTCGACGACGCCCTGGGCGTACCGGAAGTAGTCGACGGATTCACCCGAGGTCTGGTAGATGGGGAAGACGCGCAGGCCCTTCGCGGCCAGCACCGCGAGCTCGCCCGGCTGGATCATCTTGTTCAACGTGGTGTCCGGCACGTTGCACAGGTAGCGGCCCGCGATGCGGTAGCCGGCGGCTATGAGCGCGTCGGCGCGCGCCGGGGTGATCTCCGTCACGCAGTCGAAGGCGCTGCCCTTACGCGTCGCGTCTCCGGTGGAGACAAGCAGGGAGGCCCAGGTCTGGAAATCCCCCTTGCCGGTGACGGGTAACTTGACGAACGCCTGAAATTTCCTGACCTGTCTGGACAGGTGGGAATCGAAGGTGCCGGTGAAGGTGACGCCGTCACGCCTGTTGAACACCATCGCCGCGGAGAACAGCCGCACCCAAGGGCCGGAGGAGCCCACGGAGAGAGTGTTGGCCTTGAGGCCGGCCTGGGTGGCGGGCCCGAACACTCCGGTGGCGTCGGAATCGCTCATTCCCAGCTCGAACTGGACGGCCAGCATCAATGCTTTCTGGACGTCCCTGGAAAAATGTCCGTCGCAGGGGACGATGAAGAATCCGGCGCGATTCACATAGCGATCGTTCATCCACTGCTGGATGGACCGGACAACGGGGTTTCCACCGCTGACGACGACATAGGCGTCCATGTTCAGCAGCGCCTTGAACACCTTCGGCACCATATCGGCGCCCGGATATACGCCGCTCACGCCCGCATCGGACTTGAGCTTCTGGACGGCGGCGGCGACACGATCGTTGAAGATCCCGTCGATCTGCCCGCCGTCATAGCCCTTGCAGTACAACCCTGACTGGACGATCCGGACCAGGTTCGCCGGGGCCCCGGTGCCGGGACCGATGGACGGCCACGTGCTCTGGAGGGTGGACATGGTGGTCTGGCCGAACTTGTCGGACAGTGCGGTGATGCCCAGCTCGTGCTGCAGGCACCGGGTCAGCGCGCCCATCGTCGCCCAGCCGGTTATGCCGTCTTCCGCGACCTTGGTGATGCCGGGCACGTTGCCGTAGATCGTGTTGATGAACCGTTGTGCTCGGAGCACCATTTCGTCCATCGCACTCTCCCGTACCGATTCCCGGCCTGATGTGGCATTTGATGCTCTTGCCGAGGTGTGGTGCTACGAGCCCCTGCGCCTGAGATGCGGAGGATTATCTGGATCGTCCCTATGCGGTGCGATCCTGTCAACGGTTCATTATCGATATTCGGTTGTCATATCCGGAAAGGTGATTTGTCGGCGGCATAAATCCAAAAATGCGCCGGAAATGCCAGGCGGCTCAGGCCGCCGGGCCGTCCGAGCAGCCCAGGGCAACCAGTTCCCGCAGGGTCGCGTGGGGAATGTCGATGCCGGCGAAGGACAGGAACCGTCCCATCGGCATCGACGAGGCCATCCGCAGCCCGTTCTCGTCATCCTCCTCGGGCCGCGCGCTCTTCCCGCCGGTGAGGACCCGCATGAGGGCGGGCCCGGCGAGCGGGTGGGAGAGCCACTCGCCGAGCGTCGAGTCGAGCGACACCACGGGGACGAGGGTGTCGCCGCCGAGGCTGATCGTCGTCTCGGCCACGACGGACGAGGCGTTCTCACCGATCTGGATCGTGTAGTCGCCCGGCGCGACGACCCACCGGCCGAGCCGGACGTCGTAGTAGGCGAACGCCCGGCGGTCGAGGTGAAGGGTGACCAGGCGCGACTCGCCGGGGGCGAGGGAGACCTTCGTGAAGGCCCGCAGCTCCCGGGCGGGCCGCCGTACGGGGCCGGCGGTGGTGGACACGTAGACCTGCACCACGTGCTTGCCCGCCCGGTCGCCGGTGTTGGTCACCCGCACGGTGACGGCCGCCCTGTCGTCGCCCGTACGGGTGACGGTGAGGCCGTCGGTCGCGAACGTCGTGTAGCTCAGGCCGTGGCCGAAGGGGTAGCGCACGGGCAGCTCGACCGTCTCGTAGTAGCGGTAGCCGACCATGACGCCCTCGCCGTAGCGCACGTGCCCGGCCTCGCCCGGGAAGTTGAGGTAGCTCGGCGTGTCCTGCAGCCGCACCGGGATGCTCTCGGCGAGGCGCCCGGAGGGGTTCACGACACCGAAGAGGAGGTCGGCGACGGCGGAGCCGCCCGCCTGGCCGAGCAGCCAGCCCTCCAGCACGGCGTCGACGTCGTCGTGCCAGCCCTCCAGGGAGACGACGCCGCCGTTGGACAGGACGACCACCGTACGGCGGGCCGCCGCGGCGACCGCGCGGATCAGCTCGACCTGGACGGCGGGCAGGCCGATGGTCTCCCGGTCGAAGCCCTCCGACTCCTCCCGCTCGCCCAGACCGGCGAAGACGATCGCGACGTCGGCGGACGCCGCGGTCTCGGCCGCCGCCTCGCGAAGCTCCCGCGCGTCGCCCGATCCGTCCAGGGTGAACCCCGGGGCGTAGGCGGCGTCCGGGGCGTGGGCGCGGATCGCGTCGAGCGCCGCGTCGACCCGGGTGGCGTTGATGTGGGAGCTGCCGCCGCCCTGGAACCTCGGCGTGGCGGCGAACTCGCCGATCACGGCGATGCGGGCCTCCGCCGAGAGGGGGAGCGTGCCGTCCTCGTTCTTGAGCAGCACGGCGCATTCGGCGGCGAGCTCGCGGGCGAGCGCGTGATGGGCGTCGGCGTCGAACGCGCCGGTGACACCGCTGTAGCGCTGGGTGAGCGCGACGACGCGGCGCACGCTCGCGTTCACCGCGGCCTCGTCGAGCTCGCCCGCGCGGACGGCGTCCACGATGCGCCGGTCGCTCGCGCCGCCGGTGCCCGGCATTTCGAGGTCGAGGCCAGCGGCCAGCGCGGCGACCCGGTCCTGCACCGCGCCCCAGTCGGAGACGACCACGCCGGTGAAGCCCCACTCGCGGCGCAGGACGTCGGTGAGCAGCCACCGGTTCTGCGAGGCGTGGACGCCGTTGACGCGGTTGTAGGAGCACATCACGGTGGCGGGCCTGGCCTGCGTGACCACCCGCTCGAACGCGGGGAAGTAGATCTCGCGCAGCGTGCGCTCGTCCACGTCGGCGCTGACCCGCATGCGCTCGGTCTCCTGGTTGTTGGCGGCGAAGTGCTTGACCGACGCGCCGGGCCCCTCGGCCTGCAGCGCCGAGACGTGCGCCGCCGCCAGCACGCCGGAGAGCAGGGGATCTTCCGAGTAGTACTCGAAGTTGCGCCCGCACAGGGGCGAGCGCTTGATGTTCACGCCGGGGCCGAGCACGACCGCCACGCCGAGGGCACGGCCCTCCCGGCCGACCGCGGCGCCGATCCGGGCGGCCACCTCGGGGTCCCAGCTCGACCCGACCGCCACCGCGGGCGGGAAGCAGGTGGCGGGGATGCTCTCGTTCAGGCCGAGGTGGTCGGAGCCGCCGGCCTCACGGCGTACGCCGTGCGGCCCGTCGCACAGCGTGATGGACGGAATCCCGGCCTCCTCGAGCGCCTTGGTCGTCCAGAAGTCCCGGCCCGACAGCAGCGAGGCCCTCTGCTCCAGGGTGAGCGCGTTCAGGGTGAGCGCGTCGAGGTCGGTCCGGGCCATCGAGAGCTCCTTTCACGGGGAGAGTTCACAGTGTTTCCTGCCCCGGAAGGGAGCAGCGGCAGACAAGGAGCGGCGGTGCGATCCTCCCGGCAGTGGGACTGCCGGACGTGACGGCGCGGCGGCGGGCGGCCCTGCCGCCCGCCGCGCGCGTGTCACGGTCAGGAGGCCGGTTCCGGCATCCGCGCGTGCGTGGTGAGCCGCCGGGCCCCGCCGAGCACGACGGTGTCGCCGGTCAGCAGGATGTCGGTCCGCAGCGGACGGTCGGCGGCGGACGGGCCGGCGGTGAGCGCGATGACGCCCGGCTCGACGATCCTGCGCAGGCCGGGATCGGTGTAGGAGAAGGCGTCGGTGGGGATCTCGAAGACCACCTCACGGGTCTGCCCGGGCCCGAGCGGCACCCGGGCGAAGCCGACCAGCTGCGCGACGGGACGGGCCACCTGCGCCACCGGGTCGGAGGCGTACAGCTGCACGACCTCCTCCGCCGGCCTGGAGCCGGTGTTGGTGACGGTCACCCGCGCCTCGACCGTGCCGTCCGTGGGGCACCGCTCCGTCGAGGTCGTCAGCCCGTCGTAGGTGACCGTGGTGTACGACAGCCCGTGGCCGAAAGGGAAGGCCGGGGTGGGGTCGGACGCGGAGATTCCCTCGCTGTGCAGTCCCAGAGGCGGCTGCAGATAGGTGGAGGGGTTGACGAAGGGCGAGCCGGGGATCTGGACGGGCAGGCGGCCCGTGGGCTCGACCCGGCCGCTCAGCACCCCCGCGATCGCCGCGCCACCCTCCACGCCCGGCAGGAACGCCTGGACCGTGGCGGCGGCGCGGCCGGCGTAGGCGCCGATCGCGTACGGGCGGCCGGACACCACGACGAGCACGGTCGGCGTGCCGGTGGCCAGGACCGCCTCGACCAGCTCCGGCTGGACGCCGGGCAGGGCGAGGTGGGCGGCGTCGCAGCCCTCGCCCGAGGTGCCGTTGCCGAACAGCCCGGCCCGGTCGCCGACGAACAGCAGGGCGAGGTCGGACCGCCCGGCCAGGGCGGCGGCCTCGGCGATGCCCGAGGTGTCGTCGCCCGACACGTCGGCGCCCCGGGCGAAGTCCAGGCCGGCGTCGGGGAACTCGGCCCGCAGGAGGTCGAGGACGGGGGCGATGGGCAGGCCCATCCCGTGGTCCGGGAAGCGGCCGAGAACGTGGTTGGGGAAGGCGTAGCAGCCGAGCAGGGTCTGCGGGTCGTCGGCGCACGGGCCGATGACGGCGATGCGGGCGGTCGTCCCGGAGGCCAGCGGCAGCACGCCGGTGGGGTTGCTCAGCAGCACGACGGAGCGTTCGGCCACCGTGCGGGCCAGGTCGCGGTTGCGAGGGCTGTCCAGGTCGACCTCGCCGGCGTCCTCCGGCACGAGGGGGCCGTCGTCGAGCAGGCCGAGCTCGATCTTCTGCCGCAGCACCCGGCGTACGGCCTCGTCGACCAGGGCCTCCTCCACGTTGCCGGTCCGCACCTGCTCGACCAGGCGCGAGCCGTAGCCGACCGTGTCGGGCAGCTCGACGTCGATGCCCGCGCGCAGCGCGATCGCACCGGCGTGCGCCTCGTCGGTGGCGACGTGGTGGTTCATGGCGAGGAACGGCACCGCCCAGTAGTCGGCCACGACCGTGCCGTCGAAACCCCACTGGTCGCGCAGCACCCCGCGCAGCAGGGCGGTGTTGGCGGCGACCGGCACGCCGTCGATGTCGGTGTAGGAGTTCATGATCGAGCGGGCGCCGCCCTCGCGGATGGCCGTCTCGAACGGCGGGAGGATGACGTCGGCCATCTCGCGGGGGCCGATGCTGACCGGGGCGTGGTTGCGGCCGGCCCGGGAGGCGCCGTATCCGGCGAAGTGCTTGAGCGTCGCGACGATCCCGGCGTTCTCCAGGCCGCGCACGTAGGCCGCGCCGAGCTGTCCCACCAGGTAGGGGTCCTCGCCGAGCGTCTCCTCGACCCGCCCCCAGCGGTAGTCGCGCACCACGTCGACGACCGGCGACAGGCCCTGGTGGACGCCGACGGCGCGCAGGTCGTCGCCGATGGCCCGGGCCATGCGCTCCACCAGCCCGGGGTCGAAGGTCGCGGCCCAGGCCAGCGGGGTGGGATAGGCGGTCGCGCCGTAGGTGGCGAACCCGGTCAGGCACTCCTCGTGCGCGATGGCGGGGATGCCGAACCGGTTGGCCGCGATCACCTGCTCCTGCAGCTTGCGCAGCCCGGCCGCCCCCTCCGCCGGGCTCACCGGCGCGGTGCCGTACACGCGGGTCAGGTGGCCGACCCCGTCGCGCATCCGGTCGGCGAGGTCCGCGCCGTCCTTCATGAACAGGTCCTGCAGCGGTGCGACGTTGCCACCCGCCGCCTCCGAGTCGGCGGGTGAGATGTCGACCCACACCGATCCGAGCTGGGCGACCTTCTCCTCCAGCGTCATCTCGGCCAGCAGCGCCTCCACGCGCTCGTCGAGAGGCCGGTCGCCGTCCCGCCAGGGCGCGAGCCCCGGCGCGTCTACGAATGTCATGACATCCCTTGTTTGTCGATCCATCGCGTGGGCCTCGGCCCCGGAAGACGCCGTACGGGACCCAGGTGACGATCGGCCCGGCCGTCCCCGCGTCGCAGCGGCGGCAGACGGCGGTACGCGAGCAACCGCATCGAGCGCCCCCTGCTGATCCGAGCTGTCGGCTGATCCAAGCTGTCGTCTGAACTGCGGTCCGAAAGTTTCCGAATAAGGACCGATAGTTTATGTGGACTCTAGGCCGGTGCGCTGGAGGCCGTCAAGGATCAGGCAATGAGACATCCGAAACATTCGGCTGGATGTCCGAAAGTTCGGGCTACACTGCGGCCATGACGACGACCAGGGAGCCGACACCGCCCGACCGCACCCCCTCCCGGCCGCTGACCATCGCCCAGATCGCCGAGCTGGCGGGGGTGTCGCCCGCGACCGTCTCCAAAGTCGTCAACGGCAGGTCGGAGGTCGCCCCGGAGACCCGGGCCCTGGTCGAGGGCCTGATCCGCGAGCACGGGTATCGCCGGCAGAAGAAGCGCCCCACCACGGCTCCGCTCATCGAGCTGGTCTTCAACGAGCTGGAGGGCGCGTACGCGATGGAGGTCATCAAGGGCGTCGAGCACGTGGCGCGCGAGCACGGCCTCGCGGTCGTCGTCTCCGAGCTGCAGGACCACCAGCCTCCCGCCACGGGCTGGATCGAGGGGGTGATCGGCCGCCGTCCCCACGGCGTGATCGTGGTCTTCTCCGGCCTCACCCGGGCCGAGCACGAGCAGCTCAGGACCCGGGACATCCCCGTGGTGCTGGTCGATCCCACCGGTGACCCCGGGCACGAGGTGCCCTCGGTCGGCGCGGGCAACTGGAGCGGCGGCCTGTCGGCCGCGCGTCACCTGCTTGAGCTGGGACATCGGCGCATCGCGCTCATCACCGGCCCCGCCCACGCCCTCTCCAGCCGCGCGCGGCTCGACGGGTTCCGCGCCGCCATGGACGCCGCGGGCGTGCCGACGGACCCGGAGCTGGTCCGGCAGGGCGACTTCAGCGCGGAGGACGGCCTGGCGCACGCCCGCTCCCTGCTCGCGATGCCCCGGCCCCCGACCGCCGTCTTCGCCTTCAACGACGCGCAGGCCATGGGCGTCTACCAGGCGGCCCACGAGATGGGGCTGCGCATCCCCGACGAGCTGAGCGTGGTCGGCTTCGACGACCTGCCGATGGCGCAGTGGCTCATTCCCGCGCTGACCACGGTGCGCCAGCCGCTGACCGAGATGGCCGCCGCAGCCACGGCCATGGTCGTCGCCATCGCCCGGGGCGAGTCCCCGGCGCAGAACCGCATCGAACTCACCACGGGCCTCGTCGTGCGCGGCAGCACCGCTCCGCTCGTGGCGTGACATTAGTCACCTGAAGTTTCGGAACACAGACAGAAATTTCGGTGTTGGAGCCTCTTCGCCGGAGCGTGGCGCGCGGGGGCGGTCGCGCCGGCCGGGTTCGCCGTCCTGTACGGGCGTCGCGCGGAGTACGACACCGGGCGGGCGGCTCGCCGCGAGGGGCCCCTTCGGGGCAGAAACATTCGGAATTTTACCGAAAGCTTTTGGAGGGGCGCCCGCATGTTCCACGGACGCCGTGCCGCCGTTCCGCTGCCGACGGCGACCCGTGCGGGGGAGGTTTCCGGCCTGCTCCTTTCCTGGGCTCCGGTCACGGTCGCCGTACGTGATCGGGGTAAAGTACGCAAAATGTTTCATATGCCCAGATCGGCGAGGTAGAGGGTGGCGGGGGTACAGGCAGTTCTGAAGCGTGTCGCCCTCGACACGAGGCCCCTGAGCATCACCGCGTACCGGCGGTTGCTGGTGGGGCAGGGCGTCTCCTTCATCGGCTTCCAGCTCACCTCGGTGGCCGTGAGCGGGCAGGTGTACAGCATCACGGGGTCGTCCCTGTGGGTCGGCCTGCTCGGGCCGGTGAGCCTCGTCCCGCTGGTCGTCTTCGGCCTGTGGGGCGGCGCGGTCGCCGACGCGATGGACCGCCGGCGGCTCCTGCTGGCCGGCTCGGTGGTGGCATGGCTGTCCACCGTCGCCCTGCTGCTGCACGCCTGGTCGGGAATCGGCAGCGTCTATCTCATCCTCGCCGTCATCGCCCTGCAGTCGATCGGCTTCGCCGTCACCTCGGCCACGCGCGGGGCGATCATTCCCCGCATCGTGCCCACCGAGCGGGTCCCCGCGGCCAACACCCTCAACTTCCTGGTCAGCAGCATCGGCACGGTGGTCGGGCCGCTGCTGGCGGGGGTGGTGCTCGCCAAGGGCGGCTACGCCACCGCGTACCTCATCGACGCGATCCTGTTCGGCGCCGGCTTCTACGCCGCCGTACGGCTGCCGACGCTGACGCCCGTCGGCGAGATCTCCCGGCCGGGCCTGCGCTCGGTGGTCGACGGGCTCAAGTACGTGGTGAGCAAGCCCGTCGTGTTCATGTCGTTCGTGGTGGACATCATCGCGATGGCGTTCGCGATGCCGAGGGCGCTGTTCCCGGAGATGGCGGCCGAGCGCTTCGGCGGGTCCGCGGTGGCGTTCGGCTGGCTGTCGGCGAGCATCGCCATCGGCGCGGTCGTCGCCGGCGTCTTCTCCGGCTGGGTCGGCCGCGTACGCCGCCAGGGGGTGGCGCTCACGCTCGTGATCGCCCTGTGGGGCGTGACGGTGGCCGCCGCGGCGCTGGCCCAGCCGTTGTGGCTGGTCGTGGCGCTGCTGGCGATCGGCGGCGCGACCGACCTCGCCTCCGCCGTCTGGCGGCAGACGATCCTGCAGACCTACGCGCCCGACGAGATGCGCGGACGCCTGCAGGGGGTGTTCATGGTCGTCGTCGCGGGCGGGCCCCGGCTGGGCGACCTGCGGGCGGGCGCCACCGCCGACGCCTTCGGGCTGGTGCCCTCGTGGGCGGGCGGCGGTCTGATGTGCGCCCTGCTGGTCCTGGTGACCGGTTTCGGCGTGGCCGCCTTCCGCCGGTACGACGCCCTGGCGAGCCGCACGGACACCCGCTGAGCCCCGCTGAGCCCCGGTGAGTCCCGGTGATGCCGTTCAGGGCCGGGCCTCGCCGCGTACGCAGAAGGAGATGGGACTGCAGGCGCGGCCGGGGAAGACGAAGCGCTCCAGCGCCTCGACGGTGAAGCCCGCCGCCTCGACGGCCGTCACGCTGTCGCGGCCCGTGTGGCAGCCGCCGGTCAGTCGCGGCCACACGGTCGCGTCGAGCAGGTCCTGCGCCCTGGCCCAGCCCGTGGACCAGGCGCGGACGTGTTCGAGGAACCGCAGCCGCCCGCCGGGGCCAGCACGCGGCGGATCTCCCGCAGCCCGGCGACGGGATCGGGCAGCGAGCACAGCACGAACGACACCACCGCCGCGTCGAACTCCCCGTCGGCCGCCGGGAGCCGCTCGGCCAGGCCGCCGACGACCTCGATCCGCGCCCGCGCGCCACGGGCCGCCTGACGGGCGGTCGCCCGCAGCCGTGGTTCGGGCTCGACGGCCAGCACTCCGGCGACGGACGGCGGATAGTGGATGAAGTTGAGCCCGTTGCCCGCGCCGACCTCGATCACCCGGCCCGACAGCCCCGACACCAGCGCCGCGCGCTGCCCGATAATGCCGTGCCGGTCGAGCACATGACTGAACCACGTGTAGAAGCGGGCGAAGAGCGGATGGCTGACCTCGGTCGTCGGCATGGCGTCCCCCTGTTCGTGCCTCGTTCATTCCCGCCCGGCGCTCGTGGCCTGCGGCATTACCGAATCGGGGCGAAACGGTCGTGGTCGCGGCCGGTCTTCGCGGGTACGGGCCCCATGGACGACGCGGTTGACGACGCGGGTGACGACGCGGCCGGCGAGCTGGGGGACGCGCCGGGCCACGAGGCGGGCGACACGAGGAGAGCGCCGGCCGCCCCGCCGTGCGTCAAACGCGGCGGCATTCGCGGCGGCCCCGCTCTGGCGGCGTGACGCGGAAAGGAAGCGACCATGACCTCTGCCGTGACCTCTGGGGTGCCCGCGGCAACACCGCCGGCGGCACCCGCGGCGACACCTTCAGCCGCGCCCTCGGCGGGACCCGGGGCGGAGCCCGCGAGGCTGCCGCTCATCGGCGACAGGGCGCCGGACTTCGAGGCCGAGAGCACCCACGGGCCGGTCCGGCTCGCCGACTACGCCGGGCGGTGGCTGGTGCTGTTCAGCCATCCGGCCGACTTCACCCCGGTGTGCACCACGGAGTTCGTCGCGTTCGCCGAGCTGGCCGACGCGTTCGCCGCCCGCGACGTCGCCCTGCTCGCGAACTCCGTCGACTCCGTGTACAGCCACCTCGCCTGGACGCGGTCGATAGAGGAGAAGCTCGGCGTGAAGATCCCCTTCCCGGTCATCGCCGACCTCGACACGCGGGTGTCCCGGGCGTACGGCATGCTCCACCCGAACATGTCGACGACGGCGGCGGTCCGCGCGGTGTTCGTGATCGACCCGCAGTCGGTCGTCCGCGCGATCCTCTACTACCCGATGAACGCGGGGCGGATGATCCCCGAGATCCTCAGGCTCGTGGACGCGCTGCAGACGTCCGACCGCGACGGCGTCTCCTGCCCGGCCAACTGGCGTCCGGGCGACGACGTGCTGCTGGGCGCGCCGAAGACCCAGGCCGAGGTGGAGGCCAGACTGGCCGACGAGCGGCTCAAGCTCGTCGACTGGTATCTCGCCAGCCTCCCCGGCCGCGGCGCCTGACCGCAGGCGCGAGCGGAGGCGCGGAGCGGAGGCGCCGGCCCGCCGCCGGGAAGGTGAACCGCACGCGGGGGAGCACCTGAGCGTGATGTTCCGGTAGAACTCCCTTGTGACTCAATTGGTGACAAACTGGGCGGGCAACATCACCTTCCGGGCCGCGGAGGTCGAGCGGCCCTCCTCGGTCGAGGAGGTGCGCGCCCTGGTGGCGCGCAGCGAGAAGGCCCGCGTGCTGGGCAGCGGACACTCCTTCAACCACATCGCCGACTCCCCGGGCGCGCTGATCTCGCTCGACGCGCTGCCGCCGGAGATCGAGATCGACGGCGGGTCGTCCACGGTGCGGGTCGCCGCGAGCGTCCGGTATGGCGAGCTGGGCCGCCGTCTGCACGACAAGGGCTACGCCCTGCCCAACCTCGCGTCGCTGCCGCACATCTCGGTCGCGGGCTCCTGCGCGACCGGCACCCACGGCTCGGGCGACGCCAACGGCGGCCTGGCCACCTCCGTACGTGCGATCGAGATGGTGACCGCGGACGGCGACCTCGTCACGCTGAGCCGCGACGCGGACGGCGACCGGTTCGCCGGTGCCGTCGTCGCGCTGGGCGCCCTCGGCGTCGTCGTGGCCATGACGCTCGACGTCGTGCCGTCGTTCGACGTCCGCCAGCGGGTGTTCGAGGGCCTGCCGGCCGAGGTGCTGGACGAGCGGTTCGACGCCGTCATGTCCGCCGCGTACAGCGTCAGCCTGTTCACCGACTGGCGCACCTCGCGGATCAACCAGGTCTGGGTCAAGGAACGGGCCGGCGCGGCCGGCGCGGACCGCGCCGAGGCGGCGGCGGTGAGCGGGCTCGCGGGAGACGCGGCCGCGGGCGGCCTGGAAGGGGCAACGGCCGGTGAGGGCTTCCACGGGGGCGAGCCGGGCGGCGGCTTCTTCGGGGCGACGCCCGCCGACGGCCCGAGGCACCCCGTGCCCGGCATGTCGGCGGTGCACTGCACCGCCCAGATGGGCGTCCCCGGCCCCTGGTTCGAGCGCCTGCCGCACTTCCGGCCCGACTTCACGCCCAGCAGCGGCGAGGAGCTCCAGGCGGAGTACATGGTGCCCCGCCGGCACGCGGCCGCGGCGTTCCGCGCCCTCGACGCGATCCGCGACCGCATCGCCCCGGTCCTGCAGATCTCCGAGATCCGCACGATCGCCGGCGACGACCTGTGGCTGAGCCCGAGCCAGGGCCGTGACACCGTGGCCTTCCACTTCACGTGGATCAAGGACACCGCCGCCGTGACGCCCGTGCTCACCGCGATCGAGGAGTGCCTGGCGCCGTTCGGCGCGCGGCCCCACTGGGGGAAGGTGTTCACCCTCCCCGCCGACGTCCTGCGCACCCGCTACGAGCGCCTGGACGAGTTCGCGGCGCTGGCGCGGCACTACGACCCTCGCGGCGTCTTCGCCAACGAGTTCGTCGAGCGGTACGTCCTCGGCTGATCGCCCGGTTCGCCCCCTCGTGACCAGGTAGGTCCCCGGGAGTCGCGGGGGAAGACGATGCGCATCGAGGACTACGCGCTCATCGGTGACATGCACACGGCCGCCCTGGTCGGCCGCGACGGCTCCGTGGACTGGCTGTGCCTGCCACGCTTCGGCTCCGGAGCCTGCTTCGCGGCACTCCTGGGCGGCCGCCCGGCGGGCCGGTGGCTGCCGGCCCCGGCGGGCGGCGATGCGCACGGAACTGCTGCTGCGCTTCGACTACGGCGCCGTGATCCCCTGGGCGCGGTATCGCGAGGGGGAGATGGCCGTCGTCGCCGGCCCCGACGCCGCCTGGCTTCAGTCGCCCGTCGAGCTCATCCACGACTCCCGCCTCCGCGGGACGCCGCGTACGGCCACGTCTCCATCGTGAACACGGCCCGGGCACTCGCCGCGCCGGGGACATCGCAGTGACAGATGTCGTCCATCTGTTTCCCGCGCATCTCGCGACCTCCCCTTCACCACCTGCGGCGTTGCATGATGCAAGCGAGGGGTCCGGGTCTTCGGCCCGGCCCGTCTGGGAGAAGAGGTGACGTGACATGGTGCGACCAGGTCTGGCACACCGCCCGGACGCGACGGAACTGCGCCAGGCGTACGACCGCGCGGGATCGACCGTTCCGGCTCAGATCATGGATGGAGTGACGTTCCTCGCCGGGATTTACCTCGCCATCTCGCCGTGGATCGTGGGCTTCAGCGGTTTCGGCGGTCTGGCGATCAACAACCTGATCGTCGGGCTGACGGTCGCCGCACTCGCGATGTGCTGCGCGTCCGCCTTCGGCCGCACGTACGGCGTGAGCTGGGTGGTGCCGGTGCTCGGCGTCTGGACGATCATCGCTCCGTGGGTGATCAGCGGCCGGCCGGCGACCACGGCGACGATCTGGGACAACGTGGTCACCGGGGCGATCATCTTCCTGTTCGGCCTCGGCGCGCTGGCGTTCGCCGCCAACTACCGGCAGCACGAGCAGGGAGGCACGCCACGGGAGGCAGGCACACCGGGAGGCCAGTGGTAGCCGCCGCGGCCGCGAGGTCGTGCGGGCGGGAGCGTACGACAGGGCCCGGCGTTATCCGGACCGAGACGAACGCCGGCGGGCTGAGACCGGCCCGCCGGGCGGGGCCGCGCGGAGTTCACCGCCCGCCGCCGGATGCCGGCGGCGGGCGGTGGCGTTGCGCGTTCCTCGCCGCCCCAGCAGCACCTGCTGATCACGATCAGTTCCCCCGTGCCGACGGGCACCGGCAGTTGCCGTTCTGCCCGCCGTTCTGTCCGCCGTGCTGACCGGCGAGACGCTGCGCCGGGCCGCCCGCGCTGTCGCCCGTCGAGACCGCGCTGCTGGACGAGGAGCTGACCGACCTGCTCGCCCCCCGCGACGCGCTGAGCCGGCCGGCTGGCCGGAAACAAACGATTTGCGCGCCCGCGGACGTGCGTGGAAAGGTGAGCGCGCTTCACCATGCATTCACAGAAGGAACGAAGCCTATGTTCTCGGCGTCCCGCAGCGGCCGCCGGCGGCGCTGACCGATACGCCTCCCGCGTCACCGGTCCCCTGCCCTCCGTTTACGGCGGCCCCACGTGACGGTGCCCAGCGCACCTATCCCTGTTGTGCGCGTTCACCCCTGCGCTCCGCGCGGCGAGCGAACCGCTCCACTTTGTCATTCGTGAGGTCGATATCACCGTGGGCATCGATGTCCAGAATTTCGCCGTGGCCAACCTGCGCCGCCGTCCCGAAGCCGCCGAAATCGGGGGGTTCGTTCTCGGCGTGGATCCCGGCACCACCAGTCCGTACATCAACTACGCGACACCCCTGCCCGCCGCCCGGCCGGGTGCGCGCGACGTCGCGGCGCTGATCGGCGCGTTCCGCGAGCGCAGGCTCAAGCCCCGTCTCGAGTTCGCGCCGGACGCCGCGCCCGCCGTGCAGCAGGCTCTTGAGGAGGCCGGGTTCACCGTCGAGGCGATGCACGAATACCTCGTCTGCGTTCCGGAAACGCTGACGATGCCGCCGGCCGCCTTCCCGGTGGAGACGCCGTCAACGGACGAGGACTACGCGGCGATCGACGCCGCCCTGTCGGAGGCGTTCGGCGGCGAGTTCGCCGCGTCGCCGGAGGGCGCGGCCCGGCTGCGCCGTACGGAGGAGAGCGGGGGCGCGGTCCGGTTCGTCCGGGCGGCCGGCGGGGGCTGCGCCGGAGCGGCCATGTGTTCCGCCCCGGCCGTGGAGACGTCGGAGCTCGCCGGAGTCGGCACCCGTCCCGATTTCCGCGGGCGGGGCATCGCCGCCGCGGTCACCGCCACACTCGCCGAGACGACGCTCGCCAGGGGAGCACGGTCAGTGTGGCTGGAGTACGGCGGTGATGGTTCGCGCCGGGTCTACGAACGCGTGGGCTTCCGGCCGGCCGGCACCCGCCTCTACATGTCGCTCGAAGCCTGACGCACGCCGTCCGCCGGCCGTCTGCGGCTCCCGCTCTCTCGCAACGGGAGCCGCACGGCCGGCGGGCGGGGCAGGATCAGGCGGAAGCGGAAGCGGAGGCGGAAGCGGATCGGCGGGCGGCCGACGCGAGCCCGGGCGGCGCCGCGGCCAGGGCCTTGTGGATGGCCTCCACGAGGGCGAGCGCCCCCTCCTCGGTGAGCTCGATCGCGACCCGGGCCGACGGGCCCTCCGACGGGTTGGCGAGGTCGATGTTCACCGTGTGTTCCTGGGTCGCGTGGTAGGGGTGGTCGACGTAGACCATGCCGTCGGTGACCGTGAACCAGCCCGACGCGCCCTTGGCGGCGCCATCGATCCGGAACTTCTCGGTGAGATAGGTG
Organism: Microbispora hainanensis; assembly: GCF_006874475.1. Lineage (GTDB taxonomy): Bacteria > Actinomycetota > Actinomycetes > Streptosporangiales > Streptosporangiaceae > Microbispora > Microbispora hainanensis. Next base: position 979 of record NZ_VIRM01000063.1, on the reverse strand, counting down.
CACATTTCTGTTCTCCTCAGGCGGTGAGGTGGCGGCCGAAGAAACCGAAGACCTTCTTCCAGCCCTCCACTGCCGCGGCGGGCCGGTACGAGGACCGATCGGTGGCGAAGAAACCGTGGCCGGCGTCGGGGAAGATCTGGAACTTGTGTTCCTTGCCGAGTTTGTCCAGCTCGGCGGAGAGCACCCCCACCTCCTCCGGCGAGGGGTGCGTGTCGTCCGCGCCGAAGAGCCCGAGCAGCGGGCAGGACAGCTTGCCGGCCAGGGAGATCAGCGGGGCGGCCTTCAGCGAGAATTCGGCGGGCGGCGGGGTGACCACGAAGGCTCCGTAGCAGTCGACGGCCGCGTCGATCTGGAGCGAGCAGGCGGCCAGGAACGTCTGCCGCCCGCCGGAGCAGTAGCCGATGACGCCGACCTTGCCGTTGGCGTGTTCCAGGCCCTTGAGGTAGGCCGCGGCGCCCGCGACGTCGCCGACGAGCTGCTCGTCCGGGACGCCGCCCTTGGCCCGGGCCGCGGCGGCCTGGTCGTCGGGGCTGACACCGGCGCCCTCCCGCGAGTACAGGTTGGGGCAGACCGCCGCGTAGCCGTGCGCGGCGAACTTCCGGACGATCTCCTTGGTGGCCTCGTCATAGCCGGGCATGTGGTGGATCACCACGACCCCGCCGTGGGGACCGGAGTCGAGTGGCCGGGCCGCGTACGCTTCGAGTTCGGCGCCTTCGTGCCCGGTCACGGCGACCGTGCCGGCCCACATCGCGTGCGTCATTGAGATTTCCTTCCCCCTCTGGTCGCACCGCTGCCGTGAGATGGCGGTGCAGGGACCCCACCTTAGTAGTTAGCTGAGCTAATTAAGTTCGCCGCCAGGAGTGGTCCGATGAATGCAATCTCGCCGGTCATCGTGGTTGCGGCGGAAGGGTTCGGTCTTTACGTCAAGATGGCGATTGTGGCACTCTCGACGGGCTGAGACATCGGGTGTATCGGAGGC
>NZ_VIRM01000062.1 GCF_006874475.1 Microbispora hainanensis | reverse complement strand
ACCCGTCTTCTTCGCGTTGGCGAGCTGCCAGGTGCCGTTCTCCCCGAAGGCGAAGTCTCCGGTCGCGAACTCCTGCCAGCTCGTGGTCTGCGTGTTGTTGATGACCGAGGTCGGCGCGTAACCCTTCTTCACCCAGTCGGCCCACAGCGACAGCGCCGCGACGCCCTCGGGCGAGTCGAGCTTTGTGAGGTTCGCTCCGGAGCCCCAGAACCAGGGCAGGAACTGGAAGCTGCCCTCCTCGGTGCCGATGCCTGCGAACGTGATGCCCTTCTTGCCCGCCGCCTTCACCTTCTCCAGGGCCGCGGTCAGCGACGCCCAGTCCTTCACCGCGTCGGCGTCCACCCCGGCCTTCTTCAGCACCTCCTTGTTGTAGTAGAGGGCGAGGGTGTTGGCCCCGATCGGGGTGCCGTACGTCTTGCCGCCGAGCTGACCGGCCGCGAGCAGGTTCGGCGAGGCGGCCGAGGTGTCGATCTTCGTCTCGTCGGTCGAGGTCAGCACCCCGGCCTCGGCCAGCGTCGAGACGACCGGGTTGTCCACGATCAGCACGTCCGGCGAGTTGCCCTGCTGCGCGGCCAGCAGCGCCTTGTTCGTCAGGTCGGTGGTGTCGTAGCCGGTCCGCTTGACGGTCACCCCGGCCTGGGTGCCGCACTGCGAGAGCAGCTTCACCCAGTCGGAGGAGTCGTCGAACTGCGGGTAGGGGTCCCAGATCGTGTAGGTCCCGCCCCCGGCGGCCTGGCTCGCACCCGCCGAAGATGCATCGGTGCCGTCGGGCTGTGACGAGCACGCGGTCAGACCGCCCGCGACGGCGAGGACCACCAGGCCCAGACCGGCGGCGCGCCGGCCTTTGTCGAGGCTTCTCATATCGTTCTTCCTTTCGACGGCCGGCGTCCGGCCGCTGTCATCTCGTTCACCGGAGCGGGTCTGCGCGGTCAGGGTGCGAACCCGCGCTGTGGAGAGCTCGGGTGGCGCTCAAGTGAGCTGGATGTAGTCCAGCTCGGCATAGCCGGTCCCGCCGTCGAAGTAGGGGGACCCCTTGGCGAGGCGGATCACGTTGTAGCCCGCCCGCAGGTTCACCGTGGTGCTCACCGTCGCGCCGAACTGGCCCCAGCCGGCCGTGGGCGGATAGCTGACCGTCGTCCAGGCGCCGCCGTTGTACGCCAGCCCCTGTGTCGCGGTCGCCCCGGTGCCGTTGGCGTAGCCGATGGTCATCGTGTACGCCCGGGCCGTGGGCACGTTCACCACGAAGTCGACGTAGCTGTCCGTGGTGTGGTCGCCGTTGTTGTTGTCGATGCGCCCCACGTAACCGCCCTCGGACGCGCTGGAGCTCGTCAGCCGCTGGGCGCGGAAGACCGACGCGTTCTCCGCCTCGTAACGCTGCTGGTAGGACGGCACGCCGCCGACCGGCTGGATCACCAGGTTGTAGGCGCTCGTCGCCGACATGTTCGGCACCGAGACGCTGATCTGCCCGTTGCTCACGGTGGAGGTGCTCGTCGAGATGGTCGTGGGCGCGGTCACGGCGGTGAAGCGGCCGCTCGCGGGAGTCGACTGCAGGGTCACCCGCACCGAGGAGCCCAGCGCGCCGATGCCGGTGACGCGCACCGTGTTGGTGCCCGACTCGTTGCCGAAGACCACGTTGACGATCTTGCGGGTGGAGTCGTAGGAGGCGAAGCCGTCCAGCCCGGTCTGGGTGGCCGGGGTGGTGGCGACCATGCGGCCGGCCATGTCGCCGTACCACTTGTAGAGCCACCAGGTGCCGGTGGGCTGGCTGTTGTTGACGACGAGCCCGTTCATGGTGCCGTATTCGTACCAGAACGCCCGGTGGGCCATCTCGACGCCGGCGCGCTCGAACTTGGCGACGTAGCTGGCGATCCGGCCGGGGACGTCCACCTCGCTCGTCGCGGCGTACTCGTTGATCGCGATGCGGCGGGGGCTGATGCCGAGCGAGGACTCAAGGGAGCGGTAGTCGGCGATGTGCGCGGCGATGGCGGTGGGGTCGCCCAGCTCGTGCCAGCAGATGACGTCGGGCAGCGTGCCCGCGGCCTTGGCGCTGCTCAGGAACGACGACAACCAGGAGCGGTTGTAGTAGGAGGTGCTCGGGCCGACGATCGGCGTCGTGGTGTCGAGCGCCCGCACCGCCCGGTAGGTGCGCGTCCAGCCGTCGTTGAACGACCCGGCCGCGGAGGTGTTCCAGGTCCAGTCGGGCTCGTTCCACAGCTCCCAGCCGATGACGTTGGTCACCGTGGTCGCGTTGCGGCGGGCCCCGGCCATCGTGTTCACCTTCGCCAGCCAGTCGTTCCAGCTCACCCACTGATAGGGGAAGTTCGGGTAGATGTCCGGCATCCGGATGAATTCCCCCGCCCCGACGCGGGTGGCCTGCGGGGCCACGAGCAGCGCGTCGCCGCCGGGCGGCTGGCCGTTGGGCCGCTGTCCCACGCCCGGCGCGGGCTGCGTCAGCGAGTTGACCTTCAGCGGCAGCAGCGCGGAGTCGGCCGGCCTGCTGTTCTCCGCCAGGCCGTACAGGCCGCCGGCGGCGACCTGGGTGACGGGCCGGAAGGGCTGGGCCACGTTCACCGTCAGGGTGGCGCCCGCCGCCTCGGCGGGCGCGATCGGGACGAGCGCCCCGACCAGTGACACGGACAGTGACACGGACAGCGATACGGACAGCGATACGGCCAGCGCGGGCAGCGGGGTCGTGCGTCGGGGTCTGCGCATGTACCTACCTCGCTCTTTCTGGGGCTCAGGTGGGGGGTGGAGAGGAGGTGAAGCCGGGAACCGCCCGCCCCGAATCCGGCGGCGCGCGCCGCGGGCGGTTCCCTGTGTCGCCGCGGGCCGCATGGTCTGTGCATGGTCTGTGCATGGTCTGCGGCCCGCGGAATCATGGCGTGGCGACCGGGATCCAGACCCGCATCGGGCCCTCGCTCCGGTTGCCCCACAGGAAGTACGGCACCGCCGTGAGCGTGAGCGGCGTGCCCGGCCGCTCCCGCCTTCTCCCGGTGACGTACAGCGAGTCGCCCACGTGGGCGACCTGCCCTCCGACGTTGATCACGACGGGGATGTCCGGCGTGTTCTCGCCCGATGTGGTCGACGCGGCGGTGACCGCGGGGGCGGCGGGGTCGAGCCGCACGTCTTCGAGGACCGTGCCGGGCGGCAGGTCGGCCTGCTCCAGGCAGTACACGAGCGGGCCGCGCGCCAGGGCGACGCAGCCCCGCGCCGCGTCCACGCGCGGATGCGCGGTCACGTGCCGTACGGGCATGTCGAGGTCGAGGACGACCGTCGTGCCCGGCGCCCAGACCCGGGTGAGCCGGATGTAGCCGTCCCGCACGGGGGCCATCACCGGGCCGCCGTCGATCCTGACCGTGTACGCGTCGCACCAGGCCGGCACGCGCAGCGAGAGCGTCCACGAGGCGGTGGTCTCGGCGCTCACCGTCAGCTCGATCCGGCCCTGCCAGGGATATTCGGTGCGTACGTCCACGTGTGCGGCGGCGCCCGCGACCACGGCGTCCACGCTGCCCGAGGCGTACAGGTGGATCTGCAGGCCGTCGTCGTGGGCGGTCGCGAGATAGCCGTGCAGCGAGGCCATCAGCCGGGCGATGTTGGGCGGGCAGCAGGCGCACGAATACCAGGACAACCGGCGCGCCGCCGCCTCCTCGCCGGAGCTCGAATGTCCCGTGCGCAACTGGAGGGGGTTGGAGTAGAAGAAGTGCCTGCCGTCGGACGACACGGCGGGGGCGACCGCGTTGTAGAGCGCCCGCTCCATCTCGTCGGCGTAGCGGGCCCGGCCGGTGGCCAGCAGCAGCCGCCAGTTCAGGTGGACGCTCGCGATCGCCGCGCAGGTCTCGGCGTACGCCCGGTCGGCCGGCAGCTCGTACGGGTCGCCGTACGCCTCATCGCGGTGGCGCGAGCCGTGCGCCCCGGTCACGTAGGTGCGCCGGTTGACGGCGTCCTCCCACAGTCGCTCGGCCGCGTCCAGCAGCATGTGGTCGCCCGTCTCCACGCCCACGTCGACCATCCCGGCCAGCAGGTAGAGCTGACGTACGGCATGGCCGGTGACCTCGCGGGCCTCCCGTACGGGCACGTGGTCCTGGTAGTAGGCGGGCCCGAACCGCCCGTGCCCGAGCAGCCCGCGTCCGCGCAGGTCGAGGAACCGGCGCGCCAGATCGAGATAGGGCCGGTGGCCGGTCAGCCGATAGAGCTCGGCGAGCGCGGTCTCGATCTCCGGATGCCCGCAGACCTCCTCGACGCCGTCCGGGCCGAACCGCTCCACCAGCAGGTCGGCGAACCGCCGGGCCACGGTCACCAGCTCGGGGCTCGCGCCGGTGCGGGCCGCGGCCACCGCCGCCTGGAAGAGGTGGCCGGCGCAGTAGAGCTCGTGGCTCCAGTCGGGCTTGCGCCACCGCTCGTCCGGTGCGACGACCGTGAAGTAGGAGTTGAGGTAGCCGTCCGCCTGCTGGGCGCGGGCGAGCAACGCGACCGTGTCCTCCACGAACGACCGCAGCGCCTCGTCGCCGGGCGAGGTGCCAAGCTCCCAGGCGGCGGCCTCCAGCGTCTTGTGGACGTCGGAGTCGGCGAACCACATGCCGGCGAACGCCGTGTCCGGCTCACCCGCGGCGGCGCGGAGGTTGCCGATGTTCCCGGCGCGGTGCAGGTTGTCCACGCAGTGCGGCAGCGTGTCCGCGGCGTTGCGCCGCTGCCACTGCCCCAGCAGTCCTCCCGGATCGAGACGGGCCTGGTCCGGGCTCAGCGGCCACAGCGCGGCGACCGCCCCGGGCCCCGGGGCGGCAGACCCCGCAGAACCACGCAGCGCGGCAGGCCCCGCAGAACCACGCAGCGCTACCGGCTCCGCCGAGCCACGGAGGTCGGCCGGGGAGGTCTCTGACAACTTCTGCTCAGTCATGCCTCATCTTTCGTGGAGCAGTGGTCCTGCAGTGGTCCTGCAGTGGTCGTGCGGTGCTCGTGCAGGGGTCGTGCAGGGGTCGTGCAGGGGTCGTCCGGCACGCCGCCGAGGAGTCTCCGGCTCATGGCGAGGGACGTGGGAGGTCCGCCGAGGCGGACCTCCCTGGTGCGTGGCGAAGCGAGAAGCCCTGGGGCAAGTCGCTCGCGTTAGGAAACTAGGAAAACGATTGCCGTCACGGTATCCAACCGCCTTCCAGGCCGTCAATAGCCTGTTTCCGCGTTGTTACAGCGGCTTCGTCGTCGCACGTACGGCCTATAGAGTGGGTGCCAGGCAACCCCTCAAGGAAAGTGGAGGAAACGTGGGAAAGCTGGAGCGTCATGCCACGATCGCCGACGTCGCGGCGCTGGCCGGGGTGTCGGTGGGCACGGCCTCCAAGGCGCTCAACGGACGCGGATCGCTGCGGGAGGAGACCCGCATGCGCGTCAGGGAGGCGGCCCGGCAGCTCAGCTTCGAGGCCAACGCGGGCGCCCGCAGCCTGCACTCGGGCCGCACCTACACGGTCGGCATGATCACCACCGACACGATCGGGCGGTTCAGCATCCCCGTGCTGATGGGCGCGGAGGACGCGCTGGGCGCCGGGGAGATGTCGGTCTTCCTCTGTGACGGGCGCGACGATCCCATCCGCGAGCAGTACTACGTCAAGACCCTCCTCAGCCGCCGGGTCGACGGCATGATCGTCACCGGCCGGCGCACCGAGGCGCGGGCGCCCATCGGCGCCAACCTGCCCGTGCCCGTGGTCTACGCGTTCATCAGCTCCGCCGACCCCGGCGACTGCTCCGTGGTCCCCGACGAGGCGGGCGGCGCCCGCAAGGCGGTCGAGCACCTCCTCGCCGTCGGACGCACCCGGATCGCCCACGTCACCGGGCCCGAGCACCACAACTCCGCCCGGGTGCGCGCGGCGGCCGCCGCCGAGCGCCTCGCCGAGGACGGGCTGTCCCTGGTCGCGCCGCCGCTGTTCGGCGGATGGAGCGAGGTGTGGGGCCGTCAGGCCGTCGGCATCCTCCTCGCCGGCCGGTCCGAGTTCGACGCCGTCTTCTGCGGCAGCGACCAGATCGCCCGGGGCGTCTGCGACGCGCTGCGGGCCGCCGGCCGCCGGGTGCCCCAGGACGTCGCCCTCATCGGCTTCGACAACTGGGACGTCATGACCGAGGCCTGCCAGCCGCCGCTGACCAGCATCGATCTCGACCTCGAAGGGCTCGGCCGGTCGGCGGCGGAGATGCTCCTGGCCGCCATCAACGGCTCCCCCTCCCCCGGCCGGCACGCCCACCCCTGCCGGCTCGTGGTCCGGGAGTCGACCACCATGCCGCTCCCGTGACCCGTCCGGCCGCTCCGCCGTACGGCGTCAGCGGTGGAGCGCGTCCGGGGCGTCCTGTTCGACGAGGAAGCCTCCGGACTGGTGGTGCCAGAGCCGGGCGTAGGGGCCGTCGGCCTGGAGCAGTTCGTGGTGGCTGCCCTGCTCCACGACCTGTCCCCGGTTGAGCACGATAAGCCGGTCCATGCGGACGACGGTGCTCAGTCGGTGCGCGACCACGAGCGCCGTACGGTCCTCCATCAACTGCCAGAGGGCTTCCTGGACGAGGATCTCGCTCTCGGAGTCGAGCGCGCTGGTCGCCTCGTCGAGCAGCAGGATCGGGGCGTCGCGCAGGATGGCGCGGGCGAGCGCGATGCGTTGCCGCTGGCCGCCGGAGAGCTGACGCCGCGCTCGCCGACCAGGGTGTCGAACCCGTCCGGCAGCGACTCGACGAACTCCGTGACGTGCGCCGCCCGCGCGGCCCGGAGGATCTCGGCCTCGGTGGCGCCCGGCCGGGCGAACGCGAGGTTGTCGCGTACGGACCGGTGGAACATGGCGGGCTCCTGCGGCACGTAGGCGATCAGGCTGCGCAGGTCGGCCTGACGCAGCCGGGCGATGTCCTGGCCGCCGATCAGGATCCTGCCTCCGTCCACGTCCATGAGCCGCAGCAACAGCCGGGTGAGCGTGCTCTTGCCGCCGCCTGACTGGCCGACCAGCCCGATCTTGGCGCCGCTGCGGATGTCGAGGTCCAGGCCGTCGAACAGGGGCGTGCCGCCGCCATACCCGAACCGCACCCGCTCGAAGCGGATGCTCGCGTCCACGGGGCGCAGCGGCTGCGGATCGACCGCATCCACCACGGTGGGCGGCACGAGAAGCAGCTCGGTGAACTGGGCCGCCTCGGTGAGCACGCTCTCGACGCGCCGGTAGATCTGGTTGAACTCGAACATGATGCTGATCGTGTTCGTGTAGTAGGTGAACGTCACCACGATGGCCTCCACGCCGAGGCCGCCGCGGAGCGCAACGGCGAGGAGCAGGCCCACGGTGCTGGTGAGCACCGACAGCGGGGCGACGACGGTATCCACCCGGAGGTTGCCGTAGTCCCAGGACCGCAGGGACAACCTGCGCTGCTCGGCGATCCTCGCCCGATATTCGGCGGCTTCGCGCTCCTCCGCGGCGAACGCGCGGACCGTGTCCATGTTGGCCAGCACGTCGGCGACGTGCCCCGACACCCGCACCTTGGCGGCCTCGCGCTTGTCGACCAGCACCCGGCGGCGGCGGATGAGCGGGGTGACGAGAACGCCGCTGACGATGACGAGGCCCACGAGGACGACGACCAGCAGTGGGTGGTATCGCCACAACACAACCGAGGCGAAAATCAGGGGCACCAGCTTGGCGACGACCGAGAAGGTGAGCGTGTCGACGAACTCCTCGAACCTGGAGGAGAACCCGATGACCCGCTTGGTGAGCGAGCCCGCGAAGTTGTCGTGGAAGAACGCGGCGTCCTTGGCCAGCAGCTCGTCCATGCCCACCACGCCGAGCCGCTCGATGCCCCGGGCGTCGGCGCGGTTGAGGAAGTGCAGCCCCACCCGCCACAGCGCCTCGCCCGCCAGCAGCATCGCGCCGAAGCCGAGGACGTACGGCAGCAGCACGCCGACGGTGCCGTCCCCGCCCTCGGACAGATGCCCCACGAGCCCGGCCACCGCCAGCGGCGCCAGGTAGAACAGGCAGATGTTCCCGATGGCCGGCAACGTCAGTGCGGGCACCGCGACCCGCCATTGGCGCCGCAGCTCGCCGAAGTAGTACTGCAGCACCAGCAGAACCGCGGATTTGCGCGCAGATGGGCCGCTATCGGCGTCCTCGATCGACCCCAGCGCAGTCATGAGCCCTCCCCCGAACGCCGAACCCGCCGTGGTCATGGTCTCGTAGCGCATGAGGGGAGAGCGAGCGATTTTCCGGCGCCCGGGCGGGCGTCGTTCCTGCGCACATACGGGGAACGGAAGCGATAGGGCCGGACGGCATCGCCCCACGTCACGCGGCAGGCCCTCGCCGCCCGTGTCCGTCCCGCCGGCACCCGGAGGAGAGGATGCGCCGATGGCCAAGGAAATCTTCGTGGCGTTCGGGATCGACGTCGACGCGGTCGGCGGCTGGCTCGGGTCCTACGGCGGTGCGGACTCCCCGTGCGACATCTCGCGGGGCCTGTTCGCCGGCGAGGTGGGCGTGCCGCGGCTCAACGCCTTGCTGGACAAGTACGGCCTGCCGTCGACCTGGTTCTGGCCCGGTCACTCCATCGAGACCTTTCCCGAGCAGTTCGCGCAGGTCGTGGCGGCCGGACACGAGATCGGCGTGCACGGATACAGCCACGAGAACCCCATCGCGATGAGCCGTGAGCAGGAGTCGGCCGTCCCCGACCACTGCATCGACCTCATCGAGACGCGCACCGGCCGGCGCCCCACGGGGTACGTCGCGCCGTGGTGGGAGTTCTCGCCGGTCACCAACGAGCTGCTGCTCGAACGCGGCATCAAATACGACCATTCGCTGATGCACCGCGACTTCGAGCCCTACTACGTGCGCGTCGGCGACACCTGGTCGAAGGTCGACTATGGCAAGGATGCCCGCGAGTGGATGAAGCCGCTCGTCCGCGGGGAGGAGACCGGCCTCGTCGAGATCCCGGGGAGCTGGTATCTCGACGACCTGCCGCCCATGATGTTCGTCAAGGCCAGCCCCAACAGCCACGGCTTCGTGAACCCGCGGCATCTCGAGGAGATGTGGCGCGACCAGTTCGACTGGGTCCACCGCGAGTCGGACTACGCCGTCTTCACCATGACGATCCACCCGGACGTCTCGGGCCGCCCGCAGGTCCTGCTCATGCTGGAGCGCCTCATCGAGCACATCGGCGGGCACGAGGGCGTCCGGTGGTCCACGTTCGACGCCATCGCGGACGACTTCACGGCCCGCCGCCCCCGGTCGTGACCACGCGTACGCCGCCGAGACCTGCGACGTGGGACAGACGGCCACCCTGGCCGGTCTCGACCTCGGTATCAAGACGCTCGGCGCCAACCCGCGCAAGAGCGCCAAGACCTGCCTGGGAGATATCGATGTCCCCGTGAGCTTCGGCGGCGTGACCTTCGCCCCCGGCGCATGGCTCCACAGCGACGAGGACGCCATCCTGCTCAGCGACCACCGCCGCCCCACCTGTCTGCGCGCCGCCCGACCTGTCTGCGCGCCGCCCGGCTTGCCTGCGCGTCGCCCGGGCCTACCTGCGAGTTGCCCCACCGTGCCTCCCGCCTCACTCCCGCCACCGCCCGGTCCTGTCCGCGTGCCACCCCTCTATCACTCACGCAGCCGCCGGGCTGTTCCCAGGCGGTGGTAGGTGAAGGCCCAGCGGTCGGTGCCGGCTTTGCGGCGGGTGTAGCGCTCGGGGTGCTGGTAGCGGTCCCGGTTGTGGAACTGGCAGGCCGGGCCGAGCAGTTTCAGGTCGGTGAGGCCGCCGGTGCTCCAGTTGTCGGCGTGGTCGATCTGGCACATGGTGGCGGGCAGGGGGCAGCCGTCGATCCAGCAGGTGGCATACCGGGCGAAGATGGCCCGTCGTTGGGCGGGGGTGGCCAGGCGGACTTTGCGGCCCATGTCGAGGATCTGTCCGTCGGCGTTCATGACGATCCGGACCAGGGTGCTGGTGCGGGCGAGGCGGTGCACGCTGGAGAGGGGCAGCACCTGCCCGGTCGCCAGCAGCAACCCCGGCACCATCCCCAACGACGCCCCCAACGCTGGTCCCAGTGACGCCCCCAGCGCCGTCCCCTGGAACGCCCCAGGCGGCGTGCCTGCCGACGCTCCCGGAGTTGCTTCCGGTGACGCACCCTGCGCCACTCCTTGCGCCGCTCCCGGTGACGCACCCTGCGCCGCTCCGCGCGTCCCTCGCCCGGCTCTCGGTGCTGTTCTCGATGCCCTCCCGGGTGGTGTCTCCGGCTCCGGTCCCGGCCCGCCGGGCGCCGTTGCCGACGCCCCCTGTGCTGTTCCCGGTGCCTGCGCCGCGTGGGAGCAGCGCGCCTCGCCGCCGCACCGGCACGCGCCCTGGCCATGCCGGCACTCCCCCGCAGGCCGAGGCCCGGCGTGGGTGTGATGTGGGGAGGCATCCTCGGGAGGAGGATCCGGCCGCCCCGCCTCCGAAAGCGCCGCATCCGAAGACGCCGCATCCGAAGGCGCTACCTGCGATAGCGGTGCGCCCGAAGACGCTGTGTCCGAAGCCGTCGCGTCCGAAGCCGTCGCCCCCCAAGACCCTGTGTCCGAAGGGGCCGTGTCCGAAGGAGCCGTGTCCGAAGGAGCCGTGCGCGAACGCCCGCCAGCGTCGGCAGGCCGTGCCGACGCGCGCCGCGTGCCGTGGGGTGCTCCAGACGGGGCCGCAACACGGTCGCCGTCTCCGCCCACGGTGGGCCCGCTCTCGTCGCCCTCGGCAGAGCTCGTGCTCGCGGTGTCGTCCGGCGCGCACTCGCCAGGCCGCCGCTTACCGGCCTCGCGCTCACCGACTCCGCAGCCGCGAGACTCCTCATCGCGAAGTCCGGTCGCGGCGTTGCCGGAGCCGGCGGCAGGGGTGGGGTCGGTGGCGGGGTCGGCCTCGCCGGTGGCAGGGTCGCCGGTGTCGCCAGCGCTCTCCGCACCGGCATCTGCCTCGGCCTCGTAGGAAGCAGGGTCGCCGGGGTGGTCGGCGGGGTCTTCGGTGGCTGGGTCGGTGTCTGTGGGGTCGGTGTTTTCGGGGTCGGTGGGGAGGGATTCGGCGCTGACCACGACGAGGAGCTCGGTGACGATCTGCTGCTCCAACGCGGCGATCAAGGCGTCCGCTTGGCGCTCCGTCAGCGTGCGGTCATCACCCTCGGCCTTCTTCTTGGCGTACTCCTGCAACAAGGTCATCAGGCGGGCGCCGGGCTCACGGGGAATGTAGAACTCCCCCTCCACGCCGCCGCCCTTACCGGGCCGGACCCGTAGGAACCGCCGCCCGTAATCGGCCTGCTCATCGCGTTCTTCGCCGTCGGGGTCGAGCACCGCCCGCAAATGGCGGCCGGCCTTGGCCACCTCCGCCGCCCCCGCCTTGCCGGCCAGCTCCACCAGGATCGGCTCGGCCAACCCGGCCTGCTCATCGGTCAGCCCGGCGACGGCGGCGCAGATGGCCTCCACCACCCCCGCCGCCAACTCACCCGCGGCGAACTTCTCCCGCACCTGAGGGAGGCGCGGCAGCTCCGCGCCCAGCATGAGCAGGCGGCCCGCACCGCCCACCGTCATCCCGGCGGCGGTACGCAGCCAGGACCGGGTGGAGGCATGCCCATGCTGCTTGGCCTGCCCTGCACGATGGACCCGGCCTACCCGGTCGGCCAGCGCACACGTGATCCGATCCCGGGCGAACAGCAACTCCTCCGCCTCCGCCAGACAGACGTCCACGTCATCGGGAAGCGGGACCAGCGCCAGCTCCTGCGCCACCTCACGAACCGACCCCACCACCACCCACGACGACCGACCCTTGCCCTGACCGGCACCGGGCGCGCCACCGCTGCTGCTATCGGTGTCGTGGTCGGTGTCGGTGTCGCCCTCGGCGCGGCTCGCACGCTGCTGCGACTCAAGGCCGATGATCGGGAAGGGGTCGCGGGCGGACGAGCCGTCGGACGACCACAGCGGGGAATTGGCGATCAGACGGTCCCACCACTCCCCGTCGCCATCGTTCGAACGACGAAGGTGCTCAGGATCGATGTCGAACAGATCCATCACACCCTCCTCACTTGATTCGAACTGATGTATGTATTCTTTCACGCTAGGTGAGCGAGTAGCAACAGTGCGAAGCGAAGGGTTGGAGCCGCAGGCCAGGCCAAAAAAAGGGCGTACCGGCCGCCGAAGGGGCGGCCCAGAAGGGGCAGCGAAGGGGGCCGCTCAGAGAGCGTGGAAGGCGCTGCCCCAGAAAGCTGCACAGAAAGCGCGAGACTTGGGGCATGACCGGCATTCCTGACCACCTCGGCGTAGGGCGTCCCGTCCCTCGCGTTGAGGACGAGACGGAGCGGCGCGTTGTGATGATGTGCGGCATCGCGGGTTCGGGCAAGACGACGTACGCGCGAGAGCTGGAGCGGCGCGGCTACGTCCGGCTGTCCATCGACGAGGCCGTTTGGGCACACCTCGGGCGCGACGGCGGCGAGCTCGACCCGGAGAAGTACGAGGACCATCAGGCCCGTGCCGAGAACGCCTTGTGGCAGGAGCTTGTGCGCCTGATGCGGGCGGGCCGGAGCGTGGTCCTCGACTACAGCTTCTGGCGGCGTGCGACGCGCGACCGGTACAGGTCACTGATCGAGAGTCACGGATATCGGTGGGAGCTGGTCTACCTGAAAGCGCGCCCGGACACCCTGCGCCGGCGGCTCGCGGCGCGCAACGCTCTGAGCGGGCCGAACAGCGTCACAGTGTCCGAGGAGCTTCTGCGGTCATACCTGGCGGGCTTCGAGGAGCCCTTGGGCGAAGGAGAGCGGGTCATCCCCCAGGAATGAGTCCCCGGCCGCACGGGATGTGTCGGCGGAGCCACGGAGCCGGCGTTCCGGGCCGGAGCGCCCTCTCACTCTCCGGCCGAGGCGGGCGCGTCGTCGACGAAGTCGAAGCTCAGCCACCGGTCGGGACGCGCGGTGAACAGTACGAAGGTGCCGGCGGGGTGGGCCGTCTCGGCCTCGGCGAAGGCGCGGGCGAGGTCCGGCGGCAGGTAGCGGGAGGTGACCGCCGTCACCTCCTCGACCGAAGGCGTCCAGTTCTCCTCCACCACCGTGCACTCGACCGTTACGTACTTGTAGGGGAACTCGGACTGCTGCACGCAGAAGCTCAGGGCCTTCGACCGCTGGAGCAATCGGGTCTTGCGCGCGACCCGGCCCTGACTGCCCGTGAAGAAGTGCAGGTTTCCGCCGGGCGTGTACGCGTACCAGACAGGCACGGTGAGCGGGGGACGGCCGTCGTCGGCGGCGACGCTGAGAACGCCGACGTGCGGCAGGGCGAGGAAGTGCTCGCGCTCGGGGGCGGTGAGCGTTCGTGCCATGGCTGCCTCCCGGGCAGGCGGTCGGGGCTGCGGAAATCGAGGGCGGACGGTCACGGCCACGGCGAGCTGGGGTATTGGTCATGCGGCCGGAGCCGGCTCATCGTCGGGTCCTGCGGCCAGCCCTCGGGGGAGTCCTCCCACTCCTCCTGACGTCCGTAGGGCGTGAGGTCGAGCAGGTTGAAGTCGAGCCGGAGCCGGTCGACCCCTCGGCCGCTGGTGTAGTAGGTGCGGAAGACCTCCGCGCCATCGCGGAGCAGGACGCTCAGCCCGAAGCCGTCGCCGAGCCCGAGGTCGTCGTAGAAGTCGTCACCGGACGAGTACCAGGGCACGGTCCAGCCCATCCGCCGCCGTACGACGTCGATCTCGTCCTGCGGGGCGCGGGACATCAGGATCAGCCGGGTGCGCCGGGCGTTGAGGTGGGACTGGTCGGCGATGTTGTCGGTGAAGGTGGCACAGCCGGTGCACAGCCAGTCCTGCCCCGGGCCCTGCATGAAGTGGTAGATCACCAACTGGCGGTGGCCCTCGAACAGGCCGGGCAGGTCGACCGTAGAACCGTCCGGCGCGGTGAAGCGGTAGCCGTCGGCGAGGCGGACCATCGGCAGCCTGCGCCGTTCCGCGGCCAGCGCGTCCAGCGCCCGGGTGTGCTCCTTCTCCTTGACCAGCAGCGCATCGCGGGCGGCCTGCCATTCCTGTGGCGACACGACCGGGGGACGGTTCACGGCACGCTCCTCTGTGCGTCTCTTAAAGGAACTTATGGTGCCGACGCTAGCAGAGGTCCGTCTCTTCAGGGAACCCTCTCGGCTACCATCGAGCTCATGCAGCGAACCCGGTTCGGCGACATGGCCTGCTCGATCGCCCGCACACTGGACGTGATCGGCGAGCCGTGGTCGCCATTGATCCTGCGCAACGTCATGGTGGGGATCAGCCGCTTCGACCAGCTCCAGCGGAACCTGGGCATCTCCCGGAAGGTGCTGACCGAGCGGCTCAGATGGCTCGTGGACAACGACGTGCTGGAACGGCGGCGATATTCGGAGCGGCCACCCCGGTATGAGTACGCGCTCACCGCCAAGGGGACGGAGTTGTGCGACCTGCTGATGGTGATGGTGCGGTGGGGCGACCGCTGGACGGCGGGCGAGGCCGGGCCGCCGGTGCTGTACCGGCACCATGCCTGCGGGGAGATCGGCCATGTCGAGCTGCACTGTTCCGCGTGCGACCGCCCCATGGACGTCACCGGCATCGACATCCTGCCCGGTCCGGGAGCCGCCGTCACCGCATGACCCGTCTCCCTTGCGCCGGGCCGATCCCCGGGCCTATTGCGGGCCGGTCGGCGGGCAGATCAGCGGGCAGATCAGGGCTGTCCGGCGAGGTGGGCGCCGTTGGTCGCGGCGATCACCCGGGTCAGCGCCTGGTGCAGACTCCGCAGCTCGGCCAGCTCCATCCCCAGCCGCTCGACGATCGCCACCGGGACCTTCTCGGCCTGCCGGCGCAGCGCGCGTCCCCCGTCGGTCAGCACGATCGCCAGGGAACGCTCGTCGTCGCTGGCACGGCGGCGCTCGACGTAGCCGGCCGCCTCCAGGCGCTTGAGCAGCGGCGACAGCGTGGCCGGCTCCAGCTGGAGCAACCGGCTGAGGTCCTTCACCGACAAGGGCGAGTGCTGCCACAGGGCCAGCATCACCAGATATTGCGGGTGGGTCAGGCCCATCGGTTCGAGCAGGGGCCGATAGAGACCGATGACCGACCGTGAGGCGACCGCCAGGGCGAAGCAGACCTGGTTTTCCAGGGCCAGTGGGTCGGCGATGTCGCCAAAGTCACTCATGTGCACCTCCATGGCCATGCTAGGCCATTAGTACACTAACTGTTAGTGCACTAAGCATCGCCGAGAACACAGGAAGTGTCATGGCTCGTAGGAAGAGTCTCGAAGAGCGCATCGCCGACCGCGTCGCCAAGCGGCCGCCGATGAAGGACAGCAAGCACTTCGAGCACGGCCCCGCCAAGTGGATATTCGCCAGCGTCCTGGCGCTCACGGTGCTCATCCATTTCGTCATCGTCGCCGTCGTCATGCTCTTCGGGCACTGATCTCCGCGCATTGATCTTCGGGCACTGATCTTCGAGCGCTGATCTTCGAGCGCTGACGGAGGCCGAGCCCCGCCGCGGACACGCAGAGGGGCCCGCGGCGTGGTCGCCGCGGGCCCCGATCGTCAGCGTCCGGCCGAACGTGCGATCGGACGTCGGATCGGACGTCGGATCGGACGTCGGATCACCCGTGGATCAGCCGTGGATCACGGGCTGGTGCAGGTGGCCGACGGGGTGGCCGAGGTCCCTCCGGCGAGGAAGCCGAAGGTCGTGCTCCCATTGGCCGCGACCGAGCCGTTCCACGACTCGTTGCGCACCGTCACGTCCGAGCCGGAGCCCGAGTGTACGCCTCCCCAGATCTGGGTGATGCTCTGCGAATCCGGCCAGGTCCAGTTCACGGTCCAGCCGTTGATCGACGAATTCCCCGCACGCACCGTGACCTCGCCCTGCCAGCCGCCGGACCAGGAGTTGACCACGCGGATCGTCGCCGAGCACGCGCCGCTCACTCCGCCGGACGGCGAGGGGCTCGGGCTGGGAGACGGGCTCGGGCTGGTGTTCCCACTCGGGGACGGGCTGGGGCTGGGCGAGCGGCTTGGGCTGGGACTGGGACTGGGACTGGGGCTGGGGCTGGGACTGGGACTGGGGCTGGGGCTGGGAGACGGGTTGGAGTCCGACAGGGTCGGGGTCGTCCAGTCCTTCCACTGCGACAGGTTGCCGGACTTCCTGGAGGAGATCCGGAACACACCGGGGGTGTTGCCCGTCTTCAGCAGGAACTTCTGGATGTTCTGCTGCAGCGGCGTCCGCCACTCGGAGCGGCTGGCGCAGTGGGTGCCGTCCTGGACGTCGGACCAGTAGCTGATGTTGTCACCCGCGCCGAGCGCCTTGTAGATCTCGGCGCCGGCCAGCGCGGCCACGCTGCCCGACTGGGCGCCCAGCCAGTCGACGTGCGGGTTCTCCATGATGAACAGGCCACGCGGAGCGATCATGCCCACCATCTCGTGCGTGTCGACCGGGAGCTGGTTCGGGTTGCCGGTGAAGGAGCTGAACGCGTCACCCAGCCACGGCTGCTCGGAGTAGGCGCTGCTCAGCGGCTGCGCACCGCTCTCCTGGGCGATGCCGCGCAGGATGGGAACACCGGCGCTGCCCGACTCGATCGGCATCGTCAGCGCGATGCGCTGGTCGAACACGCCGGCCACGAAGGCGCCCTTGCCGTAGCGCGAGCACCCGGTGACGCCCGTCGCGTCCGCCTTGAGGATGCTCCCGCCCGACTGCTCGATGACGTCGATGATGCGGCTGACGCCCCAGGCCCAGGCGGCGAGCAGGCCGGTGCTGCTGGAGGAGCCGTAGATGCTGTAGAAGGCGCCCTGCTTGTTGTTGCGCGGCGTGCCTTCCCTGCCGACCGAGAACGGGTCGTAGCTGATGACCGCGGCGCCACTCGCCTTGATGGTGGCGGTGTCCGCGCCGAATCCGCCGTACACGATGACGGCCGGGAACGGCCCGTTGCCGCTCGGTGCGTCCACCGACGCGGAGAAGCTGGAGCTCCTGCCGTTGGCGGACACGTTCACGGTGATGCCGGTCCGCGAGACCGTGCCCGTGACGCCGGCCGGCTTGCCGGGCTTCTCACCGTAGATGTAGCGCTCGGCCTGCTTCTTGATCTCCTCGCGGCGGCACCGCCAGTCGGACTTGGACGTGATGCGCTGCCCGTTGATCTTCTTGAACGGATCGGGAAGCCGGGAGTTCGACGTCAACTGCCCCAGGTCGGGCACCGGGCAGTCGGCACCCTCGTCCTCGACGCCGGCGGCGGCATTGGCCGCCTGCGCCGTCCAGGGAGCGAGCGCGCCCACACCGGCGTTGCCACCGGGGATCTCGACCACCGCGAGACCCAGCGAAAGCGCGGCGACGGCGGCCACGACGAGCCCGCGGCGCACGCCCGTGCCGCCGGAGAACAGGGCGCGGCTCCTGCCGCCGGAGAAGATGTCGCCGATCATCGGCTGCCCCCGCGGGAGGGCCGGCCGGCATCGATCGAGACTGCAGCAGCCGGTGCCACTGCTGCTGCCGGGACCATGTCGAGCTCCATGAGGCCTTTCACGACAGTGCGTCCTTCCTTCTGGGGATTCCCGGACCTGTCACCGGTCCGCAAGAACCGCCGACACGCGCGCGGGCTGAATTTTTTCGAAGCATCACCGAAATGTTGCAGCCCCTGCAAGGCCCAAATCGGAAGGGGTTTCAGCCCTCTCCAGGGGGAGGATGAGTGCGCTGTTCGCGCAGTTATTACCGCTACTATCGGGCCGACTTTTCCGAAACAGAGACGAAAGTTTCATCGCGCCCGGCCCGGCGAGTGACCGGCCGGCGGCCGTGGTCCGCCGGACGGCCTGACGACGCCGGCGCCCCCGCCCTTCGAGCGGTCCGCCGCCTCGCCGGACGCCCGCGCCGCCTGCCTCTCACCCGATGGCATAGCCTGTGAGCAGGCAAAACGACGACCAGAGGAGAGCCATGGGGTCGCTGAGCCCTGTTCACTGGATGATCGTGTTGGTGGTGCTCGTGCTGCTCTTCGGTGCGAAGAAGCTGCCGGACACCGCGAAGGCCCTCGGGCAGTCGCTGCGGATCTTCAAGAAGGAGACCAGCAGGCTCGGCGACGAGGACGACATCCCCGTCACCCAGGCTCGTACGGCACCCGCCGTTCCGGACGCCGAGGAACGGCTGCGCGCGCTCGAAGAGGAGAACGCCCGGCTCAGGGCCGCTGCGGAAGCCGCGCGGCGAGACGAGCCCGAGGCCCGCTGAGGCGTCTCCCGCGCCCGGCGGCCATGCCCGGCGGCGGAGCCCGCTCAGGCATGGCCGGTTGAGCCCGTTCAGACGGAGCCCGTTCAGACAGAGCCTGTTCAGGCGGGGGCGTAGGCTCGCACCGCTTCACGCCCCGGGACGACCGGCGAGCGCCGTCGCTTGGTTCTCACGTGGGCGCGTACGGAAATCCGGCAGATCGCACGAACCTTTCCGCCGAATCCGGACTCCAACAGGGCATGAAGCATGCCCTCTCGCTCCGCTTTGTCCTTCCCGCCGCCGCGGCGGCCGCGTTGATCTGCGCCGCGGCACTCCCGGCCGGCGCCGCCGCCATGCCGAAGTTCGCCGCGCCCAAGCCCTACGGCACGTCGTTCCAGACCGACCCGCGCCATGACTTCACGAAGCACATTTCGCCCCGGCACGACGGCATCCTGCGGGGCTGGGTCACGTATTACCGGTCCGGGGTGGCGGAATATGAGCCGATCAGGTGGGCGAAGGACAAGACCGGCCACACGGAGGGGCACTTCGAGGGCCCGCCCGAGGGTGACGTGAGGGCCTACGCCTCTCGTGTCGCCAAGAACGTGGTGTTCTACAGCGCCACCGGGTGCAAGGGCACCACGGTGACGGTGAAGAGCGGCGGCCTGGGGGCGAAGCGGTGCTCCCGGAGTGAGCTGATCTCCCGGATGAAGCACACGCATCGTCCGGCGCTCATCACCGTCTATCGCGGCGCGATCGTGAAGGTGCAGGAGATCTACACCCCCTGAGCGACTGAAACCGCCGGGTCGGCCGGCACCACTCCACGTTGGGCCGGACTTCCTCTTCCCCGGGAGTCCGGCCCTTTTTGCCGTACGGCAACGGACATCCGGCGCTGAGCCTGAACGCGGTGGCGAAACAGCTCGGCGTGACGGGACCGGCGCTGTACAAGTACTTCCGCAGCCGCGACGACCTGCTCACCGAGCTGATCCTGGAGAGCTTCGACGACGTCGCCGCGGCCGTACGGGCCGCCGTCGGGCAGGGCGCGCCCCGGGAGCGGCTGCACGCGCTGGCCGGGGCTTTCCGCGCATGGGCCGTGGCCAATCCGCGCCTGTTCCAGCTGCTGGCCGGCACGCCCTCGCCCGGCTACCAGGCGCCCCCCGAGAGCGTGCTGCGGGCCCGGAACGTGCTCGGGCCCTTCCTGCCGGTGTTCGCCGGGGGACGCTGCCGGCCGGGAGCGGAACCGCTGCGAGAGCAGATGCGGAAATGGCTGGAGGAGACCCCGGCGGTCGCCGAGTGGGTGCGTGCGTTCGCCCCCCCGGGGGATGCGGCGACCGCGCTCACCGGCACCGTGATGGCCTGGGCCCAGCTCCAGGGCGTGGTCGGCCTGGAAGTCCAGGGGCAGTTGGCCGGCACGGGGCACAGCGGGGCCGCCCTCCTCGACGCCGTCATGGACGCCCTCGCCGACGGCATGGGTCTTTAACGGGCATGATGAAACGATGAACACGGACACGATCAGCGCGTCGGACGCGGGGACCTGGCGGCTCGGCGACCTCACGGTCAACCGGATGGGGTTCGGAGCGATGCGCCTGACGGGCAGCGCCGCCTTCGACCTCGGCACGCCGAGCAACCGCGAGCGGTCGATCGCGGTGCTGCGGCGCGCCGTCGATCTCGGTGTGAACCACATCGACACGGCGGCGTTCTACTTCTCGCGGCTGCGCTCGGCCAACGAGCTGATCAACCAGGCGCTCGCGCCGTATCCGGACGACCTGATCATCGCGACCAAGGTGGGCCCGGGGCGGGACCCGTCCGGCGAGTGGCTGCCGTTCGCCCGGCCCGACCAGCTGCGCGGCCAGGTCGAGGAGAACCTGCGCCAGCTCGGCCGTGACCACCTCGACCTGGTCTACCTGCGCCAGCCGGGGCTCGACTCGATCGCCGAGCACTTCGGGGCGCTCGCCGAACTGCGCGAGGCCGGTCTCATCCGGCACCTCGGGATCTCCAACGTCAGGCCCGGGCATCTCGCGCAGGCCCAGGCGATCGCGCCGGTGGTGAGCGTGCAGAACCGGTACGGCATCGGCGCCACGCGCAGCCGGGGGCAACTGCGCACCTGCGGCGAGCAGGGCATCGCTTTCGTGCCGTTCTACGCGATCGCGGGCGACGGCCGCGAGGCGGGGACGAGCGGCACGGAGCAGGAGGAGGTGCTGGCCGTCGCCCGCGCGCACGGCGCGACCCCCGCGCAGGTGCGGCTGGCCTGGACGCTCCAGCAGGGGCCGCACGTGCTGGCCATCCCGGGCACCGGCAACCCCGATCACCTGGCAGAGAACGTCGCCGCCGCCACGCTGCGTCTCACGGACGAGGAGATGGCCCGCCTGGACGGGCTCGCGGACGCCGCCTGACCGGGACTGCGGAGCCGTGACGGGGCTCACGCTCACCCCTCACGGCTTCGGGCCCGGCGGCGTGGGTCTTCCTGTTCAGGCGGCGCCCGAGGCCCTGGCCCGGGGCCTCAACGAACCGGTACGCCACGTGGCCGAGCACCAGCAGGACGAGGAAGAACACCGGGAGGTTCGGGACGACCCGCAGCAGGAGCGGATGCAGCAGATAGAGGGAGAAGCTGATCACTCCGAGGTGGGCGAGCCACCGGGGGAACGGCCGGTGCCGCAACCGGAACGCGAGCGCGAAGACGCCCACCGCCAGCAGCACCGCCGCGGCCCAGGCGGGCTCGCCGGCCACCAGGACGCCGCTCACGATGACGGTCAGCAGCGCGGCGACGGCCCAGGCCGGCCGGAGCGTGCCCTGCTCGGCGCGCCACACGGCGGTCCCGGCGAACATCGTCGCCGCGATGACCAGGCCCTGCCCCGCCCCGATCCGGCTGCCGAGGATCACCAGCGCCAGGCCGAGCAGGCCGCCGATCAGCGCCGCCGCCGTCCTGAGGCGGCCGTTCGCGGTCACGGTCACGACGATGACCAGGATCACCGCGACGCCCATGAGCGCGGCGACCAGGTCGGCGCCGCCGTTGATCGTCGCGCCGGGCATGAGCAGTCCGAGCGGCACGGCCGCCACCGCCAGGACCACGGCGATCGGCGCCGACCTGTGCGCCTGCCGTACGGCGAACAGCCCCGCCGTCATCAGGTAGAACGCCATCTCGTAGGAGAGCGTCCACATCACGTTGATCACCGAGGGGACGCCGAGGAGTTCCTGCAGCATCGTGAGGTTCGCCAGCGCGACGAGCGGCGGCGGCCGGTTGTCGAGGCCGGGCGAGGTCTCGAACACCCCGGCGTACGCGAGGAGCAGCGCGAGGGCGAGGGCGGCGAGCAGCAGCGGGACGAGCCGGAAGGCCCGGCCGGTCCAGAAGGCCCGCAGGTCGCCCCGCCGTTCGAGCGAGGCCGGGATGATGTATCCGCTGACCAGGAAGAACACGAAGACGCCCCAGGTGCCGACGTCGACCCGGCGGTCCACCTCCGCCCACACGGCGGGAATGAAGGTCCAGGCCGAGTGGTGCAGCGCCACGGCCGGAGCGGCGATCCCGCGTAAGGCGTCCAGCCACGCCAGCCGAGAGGGGTTTGCTGCCATTCAGGTGACTTTAGGCGAAATACACCGTCGGCAGCACACCACCTGGCGCACCAACTCCGCGGGGATGCTAGGGAGTGTCTGACAAATGCCGACCGTCGCGAGCGGGGATACCGGTGGATGCATCGCGAGGCCGAGAAGGAGGCAACAGGGGAGCCATGGGCGACGACGAGAACGCAACGAGGCGCCGCCTGGGCCACACGCAGCAGGGCCATGATTTGTCAGACACGACCCAGGAAACGGGGATGGACCATCGTGATCTCCGGCTCCTGGACGACGACGCGCTGGAGCGGTCCTCGATCGTGGCCAACAGCGACATGAACCGCGAGCGCCGGCTGCCGGCCTACCGGCGCGAACTCGGTGTCGACGTCCTCGCCCTCCTGCGCGGCGCCGATCGGGTCGTCCGGTGGCTCGACCTGTGTTGCGGCACGGCGAACGCGCTGTTCGAGGCCGCGCACGCGCTGGGAGACCGGGCGGAGATCGTCGGCGTGGACCTGGTCGGCTACTTCGCCGGGCCGCCCCGGCCGCCGGGGCTGCGGCTGGTCACGGCGTCGGTGACCTCGTGGGCCCCCGATGCGGCATTCGACCTGATCACCTGCGTCCATGGGCTGCACTATGTCGGTGACAAGCTGGGCGTGATCGCCCGGGCCGCCTCCTGGCTGACCGACGACGGGCTGTTCGCCGCCAACTTCGACGTTCGGAGCGTACGGAGCGTACGGGGCGTACGGGGCGCGGATGGGGCGCCCGCCGGACGACGGCTGACGGCGGCGCTGCGGGCGAACGGCCTCGATTACGACGCCAGGAACAGACGCGTGAGCCGCCGTGGCCGCAAGGAGATCGACCTGCGCTGGTCCTATCTCGGCGCCGACGACCGCGCGGGCCCTAATTACACCGGTCAGGCGGCGGTGGTCTCCTACTATGCGGTCGGCTGATCGCGGAAGGACAGGCCGTGCTCCTCCAGGGCCAGGCGGAGCACGGACATCGCCTTCGGTCCCATGCCGTGCAGGGCGAGGAGCTCGGCCTCCGTCGCCTGCGCGAGGTTCTCCAGGTCGGTGTAGCCGGCGCTCGCGAGCGCCCGCGTTGCCGGAGCGCTGATCTTGGGCAGGTCCGTCATCGGGTCCCTTCCTCGTGTGTCAGGTCGCCGTCCGGCCGGGGGCTTACGTCGCAGTCTGGCAGGCTCGCGAGGATGGCGGCGAGCTGGCGGGCGTTGGTCTGCGCGTAGTCGCGGTAGCAGTTGTTCATCAGCACGTGGGTCGTGGACGTCTGGCCGCCGAGTTCGCGCAGCCGCGGCGCCCACTGTTTCAGCTCGTCGAGGGAGTAGCGGTAGCCGAAGCGCTCGTGGATGTCGCGGCTGGTCCACTTGTCGCTGTGCCCGTGGAACCGCACGACCCCCAGGTCGGACGTGGCCGCGACGACCGGCGGGATCGAGTCCGGATAGCCCTGCGGCATGTCCACGCACACGTACGGAATGGCGTACGAACGGAGGAAGTCGAGGGTCTCGGCCTGGTTGTCCTCGCTCATCCAGGTGTGGTTGCGGAACTCGACGGAGATGCGGAGCGGCTCGCAGCGCCGTTTGCACTCCAGGATGTAGTGCTTGTTCGCCTTGCCGATCGGGAACCACCGGGGGAACTGGAAGAGCACCGCCCCGAGCTTGCCCGCCTCGCGCAGCGGCAGCAGGGCGCTGACGAACCGCTCCCAGACCTGGTCCACCACCTTCGGGTCGAGGTCGCGGACGTACAGGTTCTTGCCGCCTTCGCTCGGCCGCAGGTCCTTCGGAAGCGCGGCCGGTCGGGTCGGATGCTGCGTGAGCAGCGAGAACGCCTTGACGTCGAAGACGAACTCCGGAGGCGTGCGCTCGGACCACAGCCGTACGGTGGCCTCGGCGGGCGGCGCGTAGTAGGTCGAGTCGACCTCCACCAGCGGGAACATGCGCGCGTAGTAGCGCAGGCGTTCCTCCGGCGTGGTGACGTCGGGCGGATACCACCCCGACTCCAGCAGGGTCTTGTCGGTCCACGACGCCGTGCCGACCAGGATCTTCCCCATACCTCACCATAAGAAGCCCGGCCGGCCCCGGCCGTCGCCGGGGCTCCGGCCGGTGCGGTGGTGGACCTCAAGCCTTACGAGGGCGGCGGAAGAGGAGGAAGGCGACGAACAGCAGCAGAAGCCCGGCCGCTCCCGCACCCCCGCCGATGGCCAGATACTCGGTGTCGATGGGCGGGTGGGTCATGGGCGCGTCTGTGGGGCCGTTCCCGAAGTACTTCTTCCCCTTGTACGGCACGGCCTTGATCGCGGGCTTCCCCGGAGAGCCGGCCGCCGCGACCACGGCGGCCGCGTCGATCCGGCCGAAGCCCACGAACGGGTCGTTGCCGCCCGCCGGATGCCGGGCGGTCCTGGTGAGGATGGCGCGGATCTGCCCCGGCGTGAGCTTCGGATTGCGGGACAGCGCCAGCGCGACCACTCCGGCGGCGAGGGCGCAGGCCGGGGAGGTGCCGTCGATCGACGCGTAGCCGCCGGTGTTCCTGGCGCTGTAGATATCGATGCCGGGGGCCGCGATCGTGGTGTAGGTGTGC
The DNA here is from genome assembly GCF_006874475.1 of Microbispora hainanensis. Lineage (GTDB taxonomy): Bacteria > Actinomycetota > Actinomycetes > Streptosporangiales > Streptosporangiaceae > Microbispora > Microbispora hainanensis. Next base: position 31,651 of record NZ_VIRM01000062.1, on the reverse strand, counting down.
ACCTGGGAGAAGTCCGTCCGGCGGCCGTCCGGGCCCAGCGCCCCCACCCCGATGACCCCGGGATAGGCGGCCGGGTAGGACACCTGGTTGTTGGCGTCCACCTCCAGCGGGTCGGTCGAGCCGCCGTTGCCGGTGCTGGCCAGGATCGTGACGCCCTTGCTCACCGCGTAGTCCACCGCGGCGGCCGTGTCCTCCTCGTAGCCCGAGAGGATCGCCCACTCGTCGGTGCCGAGCGACATCGAGATGACCTTCGCCCCCTTGCCGACGGCATACCTGATGCCGTTGGCCAGGGCATGCGCGGCCTTGTCGCTCTGGGCGTCCTTCGTCATCTTCAGCGCCCGCTTCCGCGCGGGGTCCTCCCGGTCCCACAGGACTCGTACGGACAGGACGCGGGCCTTCGGCGCCACCTTGAGCACGTCGGACGCCATCGCGGTGCCGTGCTCGCCCCAGTAGGACCGGCCCGGCCGGGCGCCGCCCCCGATGAAGTCGGGGCCGGTCGTCACCCGGCCGCCCAGGGCGGGATGCTTGGCCACCACACCGCTGTCGAGCACGGCGACCAGAACGCCGTCCCCCTGGGCCGTCCGGTGCGCCTCGGGCAGCCGCAGGGCCGCGACCTCCCAGTCCCTGGGCGCGTCGGCCCGTGCCGGAACCGCCGTACCCGCCACCGCCAGGACCGCCGCGACCACAGCCGCGACGACGGCGGGAAGGGCGGCGGGTAGGGCGCGCCCGGTCACGCTCCACCCCTGTTGGTCAGATCCGCCAGGCGCCAGGCGAGGGACTTGGCCAGCCCTTCGGCCGTCGCGCTCCACGGCTCGCGGTCCATGCGCTGTTCGTAGCTTCGCTTGCCCCAGGGCTGCGGGAGCCGGCCCGCCTTCCTGCCGTCCACCGGTCCCGCAGAGGCGACCACCGCACACGGCGTGTAGATGTCCATCACGTTGTAGCCCCCACTGCCCGCCCGTACGGCGTCGTTCCAGGTGATCCCCGGGGCGGCGAGGGCGCGCACGGCATGGTCGGGCCGGTCGGCGTCCGCCTTGTCGTGCACGAGATCGCCCAGATCGAGGGCGACCTTCGGGTCGCCGAACATGACGATGGCGACGGTCGCGGCGGTGCCGCCCGTGTCGTCCACGTACGTGGCGCGCAGGGCCGCGACGCAGCCGCGCTGGGCGGCCTCCTTCGCCACCACCCCGGACAGCGCCTTCGCGCAGGAGGTGTCCGGGGAGATCGCGACCCTGGTCCAGCCGCGCTCGGTCTTCGGGTCGTTCTCTTTCTTCTCCGGGTCCTGCCGGCCGAGCGCCGTGGGGAACAGCGTCTCGGCGGGCTCGTTGCGCCACAGGTTGCGCGCGTATTCCTTGTTGCGGATCTCCTGGTGGCTGTTCGACACGGCCTTCGCCACGATGGCGCCCCCGCCGAGCAGGAGCATCAGGCCGAAACCCCCGGCTACGACACCGCCGAAGACCCGCCCGGCTCCCCGCCGCGGTCGGCCGTCCTCTTCGGGCTCGTACGGACCACCCGGTTCGTACGGACCGCCGGGCGCGGGCCACGGACCCGGCTGGGGCGGCTGCTGGGGGAATTGCCGGGGCGGCTGCTGCTGCCACGGCTGCCCGCCGGGCTGGGGGTACGCGCCCGGTGGCCAGCCTTGTGGCGGTTGACCGGGCGGCGGTTGGTCCGGCGGCTGGTTGAGCTGACCCAGACCATGCTGACCCGGACCATACGGCCCGGAGCCGTAGGCATCGGCGGGAGGCCGGCCCGGATATGAGCCGGAAGGTGGGGGGTGTGCCATTGCTCTCCCGTTGTGCGTGCCGTACGCGGACACGCTCCCGGCGGCCGGCCGTACGGCAGGGGAGCACGGCGGGCGCATTCGCCGGCCATGCTCCCCTCCCCGATCACGACATTTGGCACTATAGCCATCTATTCGGCCGCGCCCGGGGTGCCCTCACTACAAGAAGAGCTGTGACGTGGGTGACTCATGAAGCGTTCGCGGGACTATGATGTCGGAAAATAAAGTGCCCCCGGCCTATGGCGGTCACTGGACATAGCAGCACGTGCGGAGCACACCGGAGGTGGCGATGCTGTCGACCTGGGCTGTGGAGACGTTCGGCCCGCGCGCCGAGCAGATCCGCCAGGGGGTGACCGAGGCGCTGGCGATCGCATTGGAGAACGCCCAGGACGCCCAGAAGACGGCGCGGACCGAGCTCCTCCACCCGTTCGGCTTCACGCTCATGTCCCGCAAGTTCGAGGCCCTGGCCGACGCGTTCGCGGACATGCCCGACGTCGTCACCGTCAAGCCGCCGGGCTCCCAGCACCAGCTCGTCGTGCTCGGCGGCAACCTGCTGTTCCCCTTCCGCTACGCCAAGGACCGCTCGGTCAGCGTGGTCAACGCCAGGATCGGCGACGGCAGGCCGTCCGGGCTGGTGCAGGCGCTGTTCACCAGGTTCGGCCCGCGGCCCTGGGCCGAGCAGCTCACGCTCGGCGGGGTCGAGGCCGCCCTGCCGGAGCCCGTGACTCCGGCCGCCCGCGCGCTCACCCGGCTGCCCGAGGGCACCCGCCTCGTACTCATCGCGTACGCCTGCAACGCCAGGGCCGGTCTGCTCGACGTGTGGTGGGGCGAGGCCGAGCTGCTCGACCGCACCGGCAACCTGCGCTGGCACTACTGCGAGCCCATTCCGCTCCCCGGGCAGGCGCCCGCGGCCGAGCTGCCCGAGGTGGCGGCCTCCCTCGGCAAGGCGTCCGCGTTCGCCCGGGGTGCGATGCCGGCTCCCGCCCTGAACCCGCGCCCGCTCCACGAGCGCGCGACCGCCGTGCCTCCCATGAGCGAGGCGCCGTACGCACCGGACGCCGCCGCCGATGAAGGACGATGACCGGCTGCGCCTGGTCGAGGAGACCGTTCCCCCCGAATCCGGCACGACGACACCTGGCACTCTGGCATCTGGCACTCTGGCACCCGGCACGTTGGCGCCGGGCACGTTGGCGCCGGGCACGTTGGCGCCGGGCACTTTGACACCGGGCACTTTGACACCCGGCAACGCCTCGCTCGGTCGCGGGGCGCCGAGCCCGCAGGCCGTGGCGGACGCCTTCGACGGCACCCGCCTCACCCAGGCACGACGACTGGCGGCGCTGACGAAGAAGGAGGTGGCCGAGCGCATCGGAGTGTCCCCCGCCGCGGTCGGCCAGTATGAGGCCGGGGTCACCCGGCCGCGTCCCGACCTGGTCCCGCTCCTCGCCGAGGTGCTCGCGGTGCCCGCGGCCTTCTTCCTGCCGGGCCGCCCGCACGGCAAGCTGGACGGCTCGATGGCGCACTTCCGCAGCCTGCGCTCCACTCGGGCCTACCAGCGGGCGAAGGCCGTGGCCTTCGTCGAACAGGTCTGGGAGCTGACGTACGCGCTGGAGAAACGGGTGCGTCTCCCCTACGTCGACCTGCCGGGCTTCGCCGGGGGCGAGGTGCACTCGGGCAGCGCCCTGCCTCGCGATCCCATGGGCGCGGCCCGCGCGCTGCGGGCCCACTGGGGGCTCGGCACCGGGCCGATCAGCCACCTGGTGCGGCACATGGAGTCACGGGGGATCGTCGTCGTCTTCCCCCAGGCCGACGAGGACGCGGTCACGGTGGACGCCTTCTCCACCTCCAGCCTGCCTCGGCCCATCGTCGTCCTGACGCCCAACCGGTTCGACGACGTCTATCGGCACCGCTTCACCGCCGCCCACGAGCTGGGGCACCTGGTGCTGCACGGGGACGCCGCCGCCGGGGACAGCCAGCAGGAGCGCGAGGCCGACTCCTTCGCCGCGGAGTTCCTCACCCCGCGCGACAGCGTCCTGCCCGCCCTGCCCGCCCGTGCCGACCTGCGGCGGCTGGCGGAGCTGCGCCGCGTCTGGGGCGTGTCGGTCGACTCCCTGCTGTATCGGTGCCGGGAGGTCGGGCTGCTGTCCGACTCCGCGGCCGGGCGCGCCTACCAGCGGCTCGCGGCGCTGCGCGACCAGCCGGGCTTCGCCACCGAACCGGTGTCGGGCTACCCCGGCGAGCAGCCGGTCCTGCTCAGCCGGGCGTTCGACATGGCGGCGGCAGAGACCGCGCTGACCGTGCCCGCGCTGGCCCGGGAGCTCGCCTGGCCCGTGGCACGCGTACGCGAGCTGATCGGCCTGCCCGCCCACCGCCCCCAGCTGCGACTCGTCCCTTGACACGCCGCATCTGCCGGATCCACGGCTACGACTCTGCAGTGCGGCTCAGACGAGCGGGGTGGGGTCGGCGGGGGTGAGCAGGCGACGGGTGGTCTCCAGCCCCCACGGGTCCAGGCCGCGCAGCCGGTCGCTGGAGGCCCGCAGGCCGCCGTACCGCTCGACGGTGCGCGCCCAGTCCTCGCGCCGTTCGACCTCCGGCCGGAGCATGAGGCAGTCGGGGTCGTTGATCCAGAACCTGCCGTGCTGCCAGGCCCGGGCGACGGTGTTCCTGGTGGCGTTGGCCTGGCTGGGTTCGGAGGGGTGCCCGCTCGGGTTCTGCCAATACGCCGCGATGTCCGGGCCCACCCGCATCGCGTCCACCATGCCGACCGAGGGCAGGATCGGCGCGCCGCACCCCAGCAGGTACGCCTCGGGCCCGATGGCCTCGCGGATGAGCCGCAGGCCGTGGCGGTAGGCCTCCACACCGGTCACGTCCTCGTGGCGGCGGCCCTCCAGCGCCCCCGCGTACACGAAGTCGATTTTGACGTAGTCGACGCCCCAGCCGCGCATGGTGCGCAGCACGTCCGCCAGATATTCGGCCGCGCCGGGGTGGGTGAGGTCGAGCGCGGCGCAGGAGTCGCCGAGGACGTGACCCGCGAAGGCCGGATTCCCGCTCGCGGGATCGGTCACCAGCCACTCCGGGTGCGCGGCGAAGAGCGCGCTCTTGCGGGCCACGACCATGGGGGCGATCCAGATCCCGGCCCGCCGTCCGTGCTCGCGGATGCGCCCGATCAGGCCGGGCAGGTCGTCGAAGCGGCCGGAGGACGTGAGCCAGTCGCCGGGCGCGGCCTGATATCCGTCGTCGATCTGCACGACGCCCACGGGGAGCGCCAGCTCGTCCATAGCCGTGAGGTTCTCGGCGACGTCGTCCTGGGTGACCTCCGAGAAGTACTGATACCAGGAGCACCAGACCGCGGGCGACGGGCGCAAGCGAATGCCGGCCCGCTCGGCGAAGGCGGCGCCCCACCGGGCCAGCGCCGTCTCCAGCCCGCCCTGATGCTCCGTGTGGTCCACGGGGGCGTCCGACGCGATCACGACCCGGCCGCCGCGTGGCCGCGCCTCGATGACCGGCACACGGGAGGCGGCCGTCTCGGCACTCGCGGCACCGAAGACGTGGACGGGGCCGCCGTCCCCGGGATCGACGGCCAGCAGCCCCTCGCCCCGGAACACGCCCTCGTCCGGAGCGGAGCCGTAGTGGCAGTCGATGACCAGGGAGTTCGGCAGGGTCACCCGATAGGGCGTGTCCGTCAGGGGAAGGGCGGTGGTGACGCTCCACGACTGCCAGCCCTCCGCGTACACCCGGGCCCTCGCCGGGTCCACGTCCAGCGCGGCGACGTCCTCGAATCGCGATTCCATCACGCCCAGTTCACTAATGAACCGGTTAAGCGTCAAGAGCCGTCTCACCCGGCGGACGGCCTGCCGGGACTGTTCAGGCCGCGACGGCGCTCTGCACGACCTGCTCTTTCAGCGGTGCGAGGGCCCCGGCGATCGAGCCGACCGTCTCGGCGTCGACGCCGCACGACTCCAGCGCTCCGGCCAGATGGACGACCACCTGGTCGAACTCCTCCCCCGTGATGCCGAGCCCGGCGTGCGCCTCGTCCATCGACTTGCCCCGGTATTCCTGAGGGCCGCCGAGCGCGGCCGCGACGAAACTGCGCTGGTGCGCCTTGAGCTTGGCCATGTCGGCGTCCGCGAAGTAGCCGCGCAGCATCGGGTCGGCGACGACCCGCGTGTAGAACTCCTCGACCACGGCCGCGACCGCGCCGGAACCGCCGATCCGATCGAAGATGGACGCCATAGCGCTCTCCTCCCGCGTTGACCTCGTCACCCACGACGATCGCCACGCTTCGTTACGGCACGATGACCGGGCGGGAATACGTATGTGGCCGGGCGCTCACGCGGCCGACACGCCAGAAAAGGCCGCAGTCAGGGCGCGGGTTGCTGCTCCACGTAGTCGGTCACCCCCACTGGCGACGTGGCCCGGAGCTCGCTGCCGTCATGGCGTGCTCTCCCGCCGCGCGATGGCCTGGCGTCGCGGCACGCCGCAGTAACCGGTCGCTCGGGGGCGGCGGGTTTGTCGTACCCGGGAAGCATCATGGGCGGCATGAAGGACTGGATGATCGACTTCGCGGAGCTCGCGCGCGAGGAGTTGCCGCCGGAGACAGCGGAGCGGCTGATCGGACTGTTGCGGCCCGCCATCCGGCTCTCCGCGGCCGAGGCCGGCGAGACCGTGGTCGGGCGGCTCGGGGGACTCCCGAAGCTACCGGACGGCATGGCGTGGCCGTCCCTCTCCGACGGGGACCGGCCGCTGTCGTTCCTGGCCGAGCTCGACTGCGGGGCGCTGGCACGTTACGAGGTGGACATCTCCCTGCCCGATGCCGGCACGCTGCTGTTCTTCGCCACGACCGACGCGAACGAGCACCAGGTGATCTATGTGCCGCACGGAACCGCCGTCGCCGAGCGGCCCGCGCCCGACGACCGCGTCGAGGTGTACGCCGAGCTGCCGCTCGCCGCGACCACCGAGCCGACCTGGCCCCCACGGGATCACCCCGTCCTCGTCGACGTCTTCGGCAGCCTTCAGGAGGCCGAGGAGACGGTGTGGCACCACGTGCTGGACGAGGACACCCTTGAAGTCTTCGAGGAGCAGCTCCGGCTGTTCGAGGACGGAGGGAAGGACGGGCCGCCGCACCAGGTGGGCGGATACTCCGACGCGCTCCAGAGCCCGATCGAGGCCGTCGCGGCACACGCCGCCGGCACCGGCTCCTACGGCGATCCGGCCTTCCAGGAGGAGGCACGCCAGTGGGTCACGCTGTTGCAACTGGCCGAGGACGGCAGGACCGGGATGCTGTGGGGCGACGACGCGTGGCTGATCTGGGGTATCCGCAGGGACCATCTGGCCGCGCGTGACTTCTCGAAGGTCCACCTCCACGTCGCGGGGCACTGACCCCCGCGCAGGGCCTCCGGAGGAAAGGAGGGCCGGGGGGTGACCCGGCCCTCGTGGTGTCATGGTTCGAGGCTCTCCGGGATGGAGTCGGAGTGCCCCTTCGGGCGTTCGGTGCGGCCGTCGGCGTCGTAGATCTTGACCCAGCGGATGCCGGGAAGCCGCTTGAGCGTGGGCGTGATCTCGTCGGCGACGGTGAACGCCGACCCGCCGCCGCGGAGCGAGCCGGTGAGCCGCACGTGGGCGACCCGGTCGCGGACGACGACGGACCGGACGCCGGTGGCTCCCGAGGCGACGAACCGCAGTCCCTTGGCGTACTCCGCCTGGGTAGGCCCGGCGAACAGCCGCTGGAGGGCGCCGCGCGCGGTGGACGGCGGCACCACCGGCCGCGACACCGCCGCCGTGTACGGCCGCCGCCCGGCCGCGTACGCCCGGGAGTCGAGGAAGTAGGTGCGCACCGGCACCGTCCGGTAGGGCGTCTTGATGTCCACGACCACGCGGTTCGGACGCGTGAGGGTGTAAACGCGGTAGGACGCCTTCCGGCTCAGGCCGACGCCGAACGTGAGGTCCGCCTCGAAGTCGCCCGCGTTGACGACCTGGATCACGCCGGGCAGCGCGAACGTCTCACGCGTGGGCCCATAGGTGGGACGCCCCTGGTCGTCGTGGCCGGTCGCGCCGCCGAAGTACAGCTCCAGGATCGCGTCGCCGGCCACCGGGACCGTACGGCCCGAGCCGTCGGCGATCAGCCGGGGCACGTAGCGTGCACTCCGCCGCGCCGGGAGCGGCCCGCGGAACTCGAAGACGACCCGGTCGAGCCCGGGATGGTGCGCGGCGCGCAGGTCGACCAGGGTCGCCACGCGCGGGGCCGCCTGAACGGCCGCGCGCGCAGGCGGGTGCACGGCCGCCTGAACGGACGCCTGGACGGACGCGGCCGGCGGGGCGGCTGTCGCGGCGGCCGGGACCGCCGACAGGCTCACCAGCGGCACGGCCAGCACCGCGAGCGAGCGCTTGGGGGGCAGAAACATGAGGGCTCCTCTGCCGGGTTCCTTTCGCGAGTTGGGGGACCCGCGGGCGGGCGCGAGGCCCGTTCCGGACCGGCGCCCACTTGAAGTATCCCCAGGTAGGCCCTGCTCGGGGACGGGACAGACCTGTCACCTTCCCTCCGGCTTTTCCGACCCATTGACGACACGGTGGGGCCTATGTAACATCTGAGCAACTAAATGTAAGAAATTTGCAAGTCTGAATCGAGAGTTTGCGGTTCTCCGCAAGTTCCGGCAGGAAGCACTGCGTCCGTGCGCCCCGCCACCGTCACCTTTCGCGTGAAAGGACACGAGGTGATGTCGGCCACGGCAGTGGGCAACCGGTCGCCGCCGCGACCCCAGCGCGCCCCGACTTCCAAAATCCCCCCACGACCGCGCGGATCGGACAGCCCGCCGGTCGGTTCCTGCCCGGACAGAGGAACGCAAATGTCGAAAACGCATGTCCCGTTATTGCGCTTGATCGCTGTGGTGGCAGCGGCCTGCCTGCTCGCCGTGGCCGCGCCCCTCTCCCCCGCCTCCGCCGCCGGCGGCCCCAACCTCGCCACCGGTCGCACCGTGACCGTGAGCACCAGCACCAGCCCGTACGTCCCGGGCAACCTCAACGACGGCAATCAGGGCACCTACTGGGAGAGCGCCAACAACGCCTTCCCCCCTCAAGGATCAGCACAGTGGGCGCAGGTCGACCTCGGCGGCGCGACGAGCATCGACCAGGTCGTGCTCAAGCTGCCCGCGTCGTGGGAGGCCCGCACCCAGACGCTGTCGGTGCAGGGCAGCACCGACGGCACGAACTTCTCCACCCTCGCCGCCTCCGCGGGCCGCGCCTTCAGCCCCGCGAGCGGCAACGCGGTGACGATCGGCTTCGCCGCCACCTCGACCCGGTATGTCCGGATCAACGTCACCGCCAACACCGCCTGGCCCGCGGCGCAGCTGTCCGAGATCGAGGTGTACGGCGCCGCCACCGCGTCCGGCAACCTCGCCCTCGGCAAGACCATGAGGGAGAGCGCGCACGCCGACGTGTACGGCGCGGGCAACGCCAACGACGGCAACCAGGCCACCTACTGGGAGAGCGCCAACAACGCCTTCCCCCAATGGCTGCAGGTGGACCTCGGCGCCTCGACCGCGGTCAACCGGGTCGTGCTGAAGCTCCCGCCCACCTGGGAGGCCCGCACCCAGACGCTCGCCGTGCAGGGCGGCACCGACGGCACGAACTTCTCCACCCTCGCCGCCTCCGCGGGCCGCGCCTTCGATCCCGCGAGCGGCAACACGGTCGCCATCACGTTCTCCACGGCCAACGTCCGCTACGTCCGGATCAACGTCACCGCCAACACCGCCTGGCCGGCCGCGCAGATCTCCGAGTTCGAGGTGTACGGCCCGGCGCCCACCGGTGACACCCAGGCCCCGGCCGCGCCGGCGAACCTCGCCTACACCGAGCCCGGCTCCGGGCAGATCAGGCTCACCTGGTCGGCCTCGACCGACAACGTCGGCGTCACCGGCTACGACGTCTACGCCAACGGCGTGCTGCGCACCAGCGTCGCCGGAAATGTCACGACCTACACCGACAGCCAGCCCACCACCGCCACGGTGACCTACTACGTGCGGGCCAGGGACGCCGCGGGCAACGAGTCGGCCGACAGCAACACCGTCACCCGCAACGGCGCGACCGGTGACACGCAGGCGCCGACCGCTCCGAGCAACCTCGCCTACACCGAGACCACGCCGGGCCAGGTCATGCTCACCTGGTCGGCCTCGACCGACAACGTCGGCGTCACCGGCTACGACGTCTACGCGAACAACGTGCTGCGCGGCAGCGTCGCCGGAAATGTCACGACCTACACCGACAGCCAGCCCACCACCGCCACGGTGACCTACTACGTGCGGGCCAGGGACGCCGCGGGCAACGAGTCGGCCGACAGCAACACCGTCACCCGCAACGGCGCGACCGGTGACACGCAGGCGCCGACCGCTCCGAGCAACCTCGCCTACACCGAGACCACGCCGGGCCAGGTCATGCTCACCTGGTCGGCCTCGACCGACAACGTCGGCGTCACCGGCTACGACGTCTACGCGAACAACGTGCTGCGCGGCAGCGTCGCCGGAAATGTCACGACCTACACCGACAGCCAGCCCACCACCGCCACGGTGACCTACTACGTGCGGGCCAGGGACGCCGCGGGCAACGAGTCGGCCGACAGCAACACCGTCACCCGCAACGGCTCGGGCGGCGGCGGCTCCAACATGGCCGTCGGCAAGCCGATCACCGCCTCCTCCTCCACGTTCACGTACGTCGCGGCGAACGCGAACGACAACGACCTGACGACCTACTGGGAGGGCGCGGGCGGCTCCTACCCGCAGACGCTGACCGTGCAGCTCGGGGCCAACGCGGTCGTGAGCTCGGTCGTGCTGAAGCTCAACCCCGACGCCGCCTGGTCCACCCGTACGCAGACGATCCAGGTGCTGGGCCGCGAGCAGAGCGCGCCGGGATTCACCAACCTGGCCGGCGCCGCGACCTACACCTTCAACCCGGCCACCGGCAACACGGTCACGATCCCGGTCTCCGGCACGGTCGCCGACGTGCAGCTCCGGTTCACCGCCAACTCCGGGGCCCCGGCCGGGCAGGTGGCCGAGTTCCAGGTGATCGGCACCCCGGCGCCCAACCCCGACCTGACCGTCACCTCCCTGTCCGCCTCCCCCGCGTCGCCGGTCGAGACCGACGCCGTCACGCTGTCGGCGACGGTGCGCAACGCGGGCACCCTCGGCTCCGGCGCCACGAACGTGAACTTCTACCTGGGCGGCGCCAAGGTGGGCACCGCCGCGGTCGGCGCGCTCGCGGCCGGCGCCTCGGCCACCGTGACGGCGAACATCGGCCAGCGTGACGCGGGCAGCTACCCGCTGAGCGCCAAGGTCGACGAGTCGAACGCGGTGATCGAGCAGAACGAGACCAACAACTCCTTCTCCGCCTCCTCCCCGCTGGTCGTGAGGCCGGTGGACAGCTCCGACCTGGTGGCCGCGCCGGTGAGCTGGACGCCGGGCAACCCGGCGGGCGGCAGCACGGTGACGTTCACCGTGGCGATCAAGAACCAGGGCACGGTCGCGTCGGCGGGCGGCGCCCACGGCATCACGCTGACGATCGCCAACGACTCGGGCACCGTGGTCAAGACGCTGACCGGCTCCTACAGCGGCGCGATCGCGGCCGGGTCCACGACGAGCCCGGTGACCCTGGGCACGTGGACGGCGGCCAACGGCCGATACACGGTGAAGACCGTGCTCGCCGCCGACGCCAACGAGCTGCCGGTCAAGCAGGCCAACAACACCTCCAGCCTGCCGTTCTTCGCCGGTCGCGGCGCGAACATGCCGTACGACATGTACGAGGCCGAAGACGGCGTGACCGGCGGCGGGGCGACGGTCGTCGGCCCGAACCGGACCATCGGCGACCTCGCCGGCGAGGCGTCCGGGCGCAAGGCCGTGCGGCTCACCACCACCGGCAGCTACGTGGAGTGGACGACGAGGGCCGACACGAACACCCTGGTCACCCGCTTCTCGATCCCCGACGCGGCGGGCGGCGGCGGCACCGACGCCACGCTGAACGTCTACGTCAACGGCAGCTTCCTCAAGGCGATCAACCTGACCTCGAAGTACGCCTGGCTGTACGGTCCCGAGGCGAGCCCGGGCAACTCGCCGGGCGCGGGCGGCCCCCGGCACATCTACGACGAGGCCAACCTCCTACTCGGGACGACGGTCCCGAAGGGCAGCAGGATCCGGCTGCAGAAGGACGCCGCCAACACCTCCTCGTACGCGATCGACTTCGTGAACCTGGAGCAGGTCTCGGCGATCCCCGACCCCGACCCCGCGACGTATGCCGTGCCGGCCGGGTTCACGCACCAGGACGTGCAGAACGCGCTCGACAGGGTGCGGATGGACACCACGGGCACGCTCGTGGGCGTCTACCTGCCGGCCGGTGACTACCAGACGTCGGGCAAGTTCCAGGTGTACGGCAAGCCGGTCAAGGTGACCGGTGCCGGGCCGTGGTTCACCCGGTTCTACGCGCCGTCGACGCAGGAGAACACCGACGTCGGCTTCCGGGCGGAGGCGTCGGCCAACGGCTCGACGTTCTCCGGGTTCGCCTACTTCGGCAACTACACCAGCCGCATCGACGGGCCGGGCAAGGTGTTCGACTGGTCGAACGTCGCCAATATGACGATCGACGACATCTGGGTCGAGCACCAGGTCTGCATGTACTGGGGCGCGAACACCGACAACATCACGATCAGGAACTCGCGGATCCGTGACACGTTCGCCGACGGCGTCAACATGACCAACGGCAGCACCGACAACCTGGTCTCGAACAACGAGGCGAGGTCGACCGGCGACGACAGCTTCGCGCTGTTCTCGGCCATCGACGCGGGAGGCGCCGACGAGAAGAACAACGTCTACGAGAATCTGACCGCGATCCTGCCGTGGCGCGCGGCCGCCATCGCGGTGTACGGCGGGTACGCGAACACGTTCAGGAACATCTACATCGCGGACACGCTGACCTACTCCGGCATCACGATCAGCTCGCTCGACTTCGGCTATCCGATGAACGGCTTCGGCGCGAGCCCGCCCACGGTGTTCGACAACATCTCGATCGTCCGTGCGGGCGGCCACTTCTGGGGCCGGCAGACCTTCCCGGCGATCTGGCTGTTCTCCGCCTCCAAGGTGTTCCAGGGCATCCGGGTCAGCAACGTGGACATCGTGGATCCGACGTACTCGGGGATCATGTTCCAGACCCAGTATCTCGGCGGCCGGCCGGTCAACCCGATCAAGGACACCGTTTTCACCAACGTCTCGATCTCCGGGGCGCACAGGAGCGGTGACGAGTTCGACGCCAAGTCGGGCTTCGGCCTCTGGGCGAACGAGCTGCCGGAGCCCGATCAGGGCCCGGCGGTCGGGTCGGTGACCTTCGACAACCTCAGGCTCAGCGACAACTACCAGGACGTCAAGAACACGACGTCCACCTTCACCATCAACGTCAACCCCTGACGTGACGGCGCCGCCGGAGGGACGTCCCTCCGGCGGCGCCGGTTTTTTTTGGGGGGTGTCAGGGGGTGCCAGGGCGTGTCAGCGGGTCACGAGCAGCGGGTGCCGTTCAGCGTGAAGCCGGTCGGGTCGCCGTTCGAGCCGCTCCAGGTGCCCTGGAAGCCGAACGAGGTGTTCCCGCCCGGCGGGATCGACCCGTTGTACGACAGGTTCCTCGCGGTCACCGACGACCCGCTCTGGGCGACGTCGGCGTTCCAGTAGCCGGTGATCCGCTGGCCGCTCGGGAAGGAGAAGCCGAGGTTCCAGCCGTTCACCGCGCTGGAGGAGGTGTTGGTGACGGTCACCGTGCCGGTGAAGCCGCCCTGCCACTCGTTCTTGCTGTAGCTGACCCGGCAGGCGCCGCCGCCGTTGCCGTTGCCGCCGGTCGGCGAGGCGGTGGGGGTCGGCGAGGGGCTCTGCACCACGCCGCCGATGCTGTAGGAGAAGTTGTTCACCGCGAGACCGGCGCCGCCCACCCAGGGCTCGAATCCGGCCTGGACGCTGGTCAGGTACCACGACCGCTGGGCGTATCCCCTGTTCAGCATGTCGTTGTAGAAGTCCCGCACGGCGAAGCTGATGGAGTTCGTCGGGGAGGTGCGGACGTAGGAGACGACGTTCCAGCCGGTGTTGCCGAACCAGACGTCCCAGGTGCCGCCCGCGATGTTGACCGTGCCGACCCTGGAGCCGACGGGCTGGACCGAGCCGGTGTGGTTCAGCCAGACCATGAGCTCGGCGCCGGTGTTCTGCCCGTCCGTACGCGGCGTCGGGTCGAACCAGATGTCGTAGGCGGCGTCGTAGACCCCGGAGCCCGGGTAGCTCATGCTGACGCTGGTCTGCACCGAGTTGAACTGGCTGTTGCTCACCGACAGGGGCAGGCCGCTGCCGCTGGAGCAGTTGGCATAGTGGCAGCCCGCGTACACGGCGGGGTAGGCCGCCGGAGCGCCGTTCTGCGCCTTGTTGTGCCCCGCCTGCGTCACCGTGAAGCCGTTGTTCGTCACGTTGATGCACTGCTGGGCGTCGCTGCCCCAGACGTTGTTGATGACGACGTACTTGCCGCCCTGGATGGTGGTCGCACCATACTTCTCGCAGATCGTGGTGTCCGCGTGCGCCGCCTGACCGACGACGAGCGACGCGGCGACGGAGCCGAGCAAGGCGAGGCCCGCCGTGATCATTCGTATCTTCATGCCCCGGACCATAGGCACCGGGTCGAGGCGGGCGACATGGCCCGATTTGGTCGACAATCTGGACGAAACCCCGACCAGCGACAACGCCCTTACGGAAAGTGAAACTTTCAGTCACACGAACTGTCCGGCCTGCCGGACACCCGGCGTGCGCCGCCCCTCTTCGGGGAGTATGGCGGCAGGAGTCGCAGGAGGAGGTGGGAGCGGTGTCCGTCACGGTCCGCCGCGTGTACGAGGATCCCGCGCCCGGGGACGGCACCCGGGTGCTGGTCGACCGGGTGTGGCCGCGCGGCCTCACCAAGGAGGCCGCTCATCTGGACGAATGGGTCAAGGACGTGGCGCCGTCCGGCACCCTGCGCACCTGGTATGGGCACGTCCCCGAGAGGTTCGACGAGTTCCGCAGCCGCTACCTCGCCGAACTGGACGAGCCCGAGCGGCGGGCGGCGCTCGACCGGCTGCGCCGGCTCATGGAGAAGGGCCCGCTGACCCTGCTCACCGCGACCAGGGACGTCGAGCACAGCCAGGCCGCCGTCCTCGCCGAGGTCCTGTCGGGCAGCGCATCGCGGTGATCCCCGAAGCACGTCAGTGGAGCGCCTGTCAGTGGAGCGCTTCAGCGGACGGTTTCAGTGGACGGTTTCAGCAGGACGGTTTCAGCAGGACGGTTTCAGTGGACGGGGCGGGTCCGGCGGCCGCCGGTCAGGTTGAGCCGGACCATCGCCGGGAGACGGCGCAGGCCGAGCGTGGTGCGCAGGTCGGGGACGGCCTCGTCGTGCAACCGGGTGACCAGTGCCCCGAGGTCGGCCGGTTCCTCCGCGGAGACGCCGATGTCGAGGTGCGGGTCGTCGGACGGGCCGCGCAGCACGGCGTGCGCGCGGCGCACCTCCGGATAAGTGCTGACCTGCTCGGCCAGGGCCTCGCTCGCGGGATGCGCGTCGACCTCGGTGACGCCCGTCGTGCCCGACTCCAGGCGCAACCGCCGCGGCCGGTCGACGCGCAACAGCGCCAGCAGCCAGGCCAGCCCGATGAGCCCGATCACGATTCCGACGGCGGCCACGACGGGCCAGAACCACGGCGTGGTCGCCGCGAAGCTCCTGGCTCCGGCGTCCACCACCGGCTCCCGCGCCGCGGCGTCGCCGAAGGAGCCCAGCGCCCGCGCGATCGCGAGGCCGCCCACCGCCAGCAGGACCAGGCCCAACACCGCCAGGCCCACCCGGTTGCCCTTGCCCGATCTCGTCTTCACGTCCTGCCTCCTTCGCCTACGACGGGCCGTGGACGCGTACGTTCAGGGAGATGGGGTGGGCGGGGGCGAGCCGGGCGAGCTCGTCCTCGACGGCCGCGCGCACGCGCTCCGCGAGCGCCGTCGTGTCACGCAGGTCGGTCTTGACCGACACGTCCGCGTGCCAGCCGCGCAGCCGCGCGCGCGCCGCGCGCACGCCGTCCACCTCACCGGCCCTGGCCCTGAGCGCCCGTGCGAGCGCGCGGCGCGGCAGGCCGACCACCAGGTCGGGGTCTCCGGTGCGCAGCGCGATCATCCGTCCCCTGCCGGGGACCACCGCGATCAGGATCAGCACCAGGCCGATCAGGGCCAGCGCGGAGGCCACCGCGAGGGTCCGGCCGTCGTTCCAGGGCGTGGTGCTCGCCCAGCGGGCCCACTGTTCGTACGGCACGAGCTTGACGGGCCGCCCCAGCAGCGCGGAGACCACGTGGACGGCGGTGAGGCCCCCGATCGCCAGCAGCGCCAGCGCGGCGACCGCGGCCGGCAGCCCGCGACTGGGCCGGAAGGCCGCGCCGGCCCCGCCGGCCCCGAACCCCCGCATCGGGACGAAGCGCGGCACCTTCTCAGGCGCCCCTCGGCCTTCGGTCATCGCCATCCCCCCGCTCGGGCCTTCACGCGAGCCCGCGCCCCGGCTTCTGCTCGGGCACGAGCTCCACGACCTCGATGTCCACGTTCTCCACGGCGACGCCGGTCAGCTCGCGCAGCCGCCGCCGGATGTGCTCGCGGATCCTCGCGGCCAGCCGCGGCACCGGCGCCGGATATCGCAAGGCCAGGTCGCAATGGACCGCCGCGACCGCCCCGCACACCGACGCCCTCACGTGGGGCGGACCCGCCACGTGCTCGTCCTCACTCGCCAGTTTCTCGGCGATCCTCGTGAAGGCACGATCGGAGATCGTCGTCGTCCCGTGCTCCGTGGGCACGCTCATTGCCGTCTCGGGTGCATCTGCGGCAGGTGTACGCCGCCTTCGAGCACCAGGCCCACGAGGAACCCGACGACGCCGAGGACCAGGACGATGATGAACGCGGTGAGGCCGCCGAAGGCCCCGACCACCCCGAGCACCGTGCCGAACAGCAGCCCCACGAGGCCCCAGACCGGATAGCCTTGCATGATCATCCCTTCCTTCCGCCGTCGTCTGTGACCACGTCGGCGATCGTCACGTCCACCCTCCGGCCGCCCGCCAGGTCGCTGATGGCGTCGCGCACCAGGTCGGCGACCTCCGGCAGCGGCCTGCCATACCGGGCCACGATGTCGACCTCGATGGCGTCGTCGCGTACGGCGACGCCCGGGACGAGACCTCCCGGCAGGTACGTCGCGACCACGCCGAACGGCCCCCGGGACAGGCCCGCGACATCGGGACACGACAGCACGCGGTCGGCGATCCGGCGGGCGGAGACCTCGCTTGCCGAGACCTCGCTTTCCGAGACCTCGCTTGCCGAGGCCGCGCCTTCCGAGGCCTCGCGTCCCGGTGCCTCCGCTCCGGCGTCCCGCTGCCGGGGCTGGCCCTGCGGAGCGCCGGGCCCGGCCCGCTCGGGCGTCGTGACCCTTCCGGGTTCCGCTCCCGCGTTCTCCGGCGCGGCGTTCATTGGACCCGTGGCTCCCCGTCGCCCGGCGTCTGCGGCTCCTGCTGCCTTGGCAGGTGGACGTCGTCGACCGCGATGTTGACCTCGGTGACCTCCAGCCCGCACATGCGTTCCACGGCCCGGATCACGTGGCTCCGCACCGCCTGTGCGAGGTCGGGGATCGCGACGCCGTACTCGACGATGAGGTGGATGTCCACGGCGGCCTGCCGCTCGCCGACCTCCACCGACATGCCTCGGGTGACACCGTCCTCGCCACCGAGCGCGCCCCTGAGCGCGCCGAACGCGCGAGCGGTGCCGGTGCCGAAGTCGTGGACGCCGTCGATCTCTCGGGCCGCCATGCCGGCGATCTTCGCGACCACCTCGTCGGAGATCGTGGTGCGGCCCCGCTCCGTCACCAGACTGGAGCCGCCCAGGGTCCCCATGGACCGCCCGGGTGCCGGCTCGACGGTCGCGGTCGACGTTCTGGTCTCGGTCATGTGACTCACCCGCTTCACGCGCGCAGTAGATACCGCTTACCGCCGATACACGCCCGTGATACCCGGTTTGCACACAGTAATCGTCCGAGGTGGGGCGAGGTTGGGTCAGCGGAGTCCCTCCAACACACCAAGACCGGCGAATCCGGCGACGGTCAGAGCGGACAGCACGAAGACAGGGATCAGGTCCATCCAAAACTGCCCGGTATGTACCGGACCGAGTTTTTGTGTGCCCTTCTGGGGCATTCATACCGTTCAGTCGGATCGCAGCGCCGTACGGGATGACGGGCGAGCGGCCGGAACGGCGCATCGGGCGGCCAGTAGGAGGCGCGATCATGAAAGACGGACTGAAGGTGGCCCTGGCAGTGATCGCGGGCTACTACCTCGGCCGGCACCACAAGCTGCGCCTGGCGATGGTGCTCGCGCTGGCCATCCTCGCCGCCCGCCTCAAGGGAGAGGGGGCCGCGGGAGCCCTCCTCGAACAGGTCCCCAAGATCCTCGGCGGCGCCGCCCCCGACCTCGGCAAGATCACCGAGCGCGTACGCGGCGACCTGGTGGACATCGGCAAGGCGGCGGCCAAGCGCGCCACCAGCCGCCAGATCGACAACCTGAGCGACAAGCTGCACGAACGCGCAGAGGCCCTCCGGCAGCCCAAGGGCCGGGGCCGGGCCGCGGTGATGGAGGAAGAGGAAGAAGAAGAGGAGAGGGAGCGTCCGGAGGAGGCCCGCCGCCGGGCGCCCCGCCGCCGCCCGCCGCAGCGCAAGCCCGAGCCTGAGCCCGAAGAGGCCTATGAGGACGAAGAGGAGTACGAGGAGGAGCCGTACGAGGAAGAGGCGGAGGAACCCGAGGAGCGGCGCCGGCCTCGGATCCGTCCCCCCCGTCCCGTGGTGCGGAGGAGGTGAGACCGATGGCCGAACAGACGCGAGAGCGCAGCCAGACCGAACGAGCTCAGAGCGAACGAGCCCAGGCCGGACAAACCCAGACCGGACAAACGCAGACCGGAAAAACCCAGACTGAACAGACAGAGGGCCCGCGGGCGCCGGACCCGGGAGCGCTGCCCACGCAACGGCTCGGAGAGGAGTTCCAGAACCTCGCCACCGCCGTGGCCGAGCGCGCGTTGTCGCGGGTCGCCGAAAAGATCGACGGTCTCGCCGGCCGTCTCACCGACTATGTGGAGCACGGCGGCTCCGGGCTGTTCAGCGCGCTCACGGGCAAGGAGGGCGGCGGACGGCAGGCGCTCGGCGGCCTGCTCGGCGGCCTCACCCGCGGAAAGGGCAGCCGGGACCTGCTCAAGTCGGCGGCCGACCGGCTCGGCGCGACGGGAGGAGGCGGCCTGCTCGGCACTCTCAGTAGCGCTCTCACCGAGGACGGCGGAGGCGGCCACCCCATGCGCGCGGCCCTCATGGCGTACGGCAAGGAGAAGATCAAGGGACTGTTCGGCGGTGGCGGCGGAGGCAAGGGCCGCAAGGGCAAGAAGCTCAAGGTCACCAACATCGTCGAGTCGCTCGACATCGGCGCGCCGCTCCGCCTGGTCTACAACCAGTGGACGCAGTTCGAGGAGTTCCCGAGCTTCATGAAGAAGATCGAGACCGTCGAACAGAAGTCCGACGAGAAGCTCGGGTGGAAGGCGCAGATTTTCTTGTCCCACCGCACGTGGGATTCGACCATCATCGAGCAGGTTCCCGACAGCAGGATCATCTGGCGGTCGCAAGGCCCGAAGGGCTTCCCGGACGGCACGGTGACGTTCCACGAGCTCAGTCCCGAGATGACCCGGGTGCTGCTCGTCATCGAGTATCACCCGCAGGGCTTCTTCGAGCACGTGGGCAACCTGTGGCGGGCCCAGGGCCGCCGCGTCCGGCTCGAGTTCAAGCACTTCAGACGGCACGTCATGACCAGTTCCCTGCTGCGTCCCGACGAGATCGAGGGCTGGCGGGGCGAGATCCGCAACAGCGAGGTCGTCAAGGACCACGAGACGGCGCTGCGCGAGGAGCGCGAACGCGAGAAGGGCCAGGAAGGCGAAGAGCGCGAGGCCGAGCAGCCCGAGGCCGAAGCCGAGGAGGCCGAGCCCGAAGCCGAGCAGGCCGAGCCCGAAGCCGAGGAGGAGCCGTACGAGGAGGAGCCGTACGAGGAGGAGGAAGAGGAGGAGCCGGAGCGGGAGCGCAGGCCGGCCTACGCGGGCGCCCGGGCAGGCGGACGCGAAGGACGCACCCGCGGGCCCGCGGACGAGGGCGAGCGGCCCCCGAGGCGTGAGCAGGGTCGCGGGCGTGAGCAGGGTCGCGGGCGCGAGCAGACCCGCAGGGGCGAGCAGACCCGCGGAGGCGAGGCCGAGGAGGCGGGCGAGGCCGAGGAGCAGCCGCCCCGCCGCCGTCCCCTGATCCGGCGCCGCCGTTCCCCGGAATAGGAGGCGACGCATAACGGCCGCTCGTACGCCGCGGACGGCGGCGGGCGGAGCGAGTGATCGGAAATACGACAGAGAACCGAGGAGGGGAAGCGCATGACGGTAGCCGTTCCACCGGCTGGTGGCGGCGGATTGCCGGGCCGATCGTCGGGATCGGGCCTGGCGGACGTCATTGACACGATCCTGGACAAGGGCCTCGTGATCGACGCCTACGTGAGGGTCTCACTGGTCGGCATCGAGATCCTGACCATCGACGTACGCGTCGTCGTCGCGAGCGTCGACACCTATCTCCGCTTCGCCGAGGCGGTGAACCGCCTCGACCTGGCGTCCCAGAAGCAGGGGCTGCCCGACCTCCTGTCGAGTGCGCCGCAGAGTGTCGCCCGCGGCAAGACCAAGGGCATGGTCCAGGGCGTGCTGGAGGCGGCCGGAGAGAAGCTGCAGGACATGAGGGAGAGCTACGCGGACGAACCCGTCCCGCGTGCCCGCAGGCGTCGACGGGAGGATGACTGAGATGACGGGCTCCACCAGGCAGTCCGGGGCGGGCGACCAGGCCGAGGCTCCCCCGCGCAACACCGCATGCTACGTCTACGGCATCCTCCCGGAGGACGTCGAGATCAGCGAGGACGCCGTCGGGGTGGGTGATCCTCCCCGCGCGGTCACGATCGTCAGACACGGTGAGATCGCCGCTCTGATCAGCGACGTCGACGTGGACCGCCCCCTCGGCCGCGCCCAGGACCTGGTGGCCCACGAGCAGCTGCTCGACGAGGCCGCGGCGGAGGTCCCCGTGCTCCCCCTGCGGTTCGGCGCCGTGATGACCACGCCCGAAGCGGTCGTGGAGGAGCTGCTGGCCCCGCACCACGACTCGTTCGCGGCCGCCCTGAAGCAGATCGAGGGCCGCACCCAGTTCGTCCTCAAGGCGCGGTATGCCGAGCAGCCGGTGCTGGTCGAGGTGCTGACGGAGAACGCCGAGGCCAGGCAGCTACGTGAACGGATCAGGCAGTTGCCGGAAGAGGTGACGCGCAACGAACGGATCCGGCTCGGCGAGCTGATCACCCAGCTCATCGCCGCGAAACGCGAGGCCGACACCCAGGCGGTCGTCGGACGCTTCGAGCCCTTCACCGCCGGCGCGGTGGTCCGGGACCCCAGCCACGAACGGGACGCGGCGCACGTCGCCTTCCTCGTGGAGGACGACCGCCAGGCCGACTTCGAACGCGCCGTGGGAGAGCTGCGCTCCGAGTGGGGCGACCGGGTCGAGGTCCGGCTGCTCGGGCCGATGGCGCCGTACGACTTCGTCACCACCTGAATCACGAGAGGAGGCCGCCGTGGGACTGATCGGTTTGCTGTTCACTTGGCCGGTCGCCCCGGTCCACGGCGTCATCAAGCTGGCCGAGCTGATCCAGCAGCAGGTCGAGCACGAACTGCGGGATCCGGCCGCGGTCCGGCGACGGCTGGAGGCGATCGAGGAGGCCAGGCGCACGGGTCAGATCTCCGAAGAGGAGGAGGCCCAGGCCGTGGAAGAGATCCTCAGGCTCATGAGCGGCCCGCCGAGGAGGTGACCGCCTGATGCCTCCCCGGCGAAGAGCCCGTTATGACGAGGGTCCCGCCTCCTTTCGGCGGCGGGCCCCGTCCGGCGTGCCCGCCAAGGAGAACGGGCCGTACGACGAGGTCGAGGACGAGGACGAAGACGGGTTCCAGGACGAAGACGGGTTCGAGGACAGGGACGAGCGCAGGGGCGAGCGCAGGGGCGAGCGCAGAAACGAGCGCGCTGCCGAGCCGCGCCGGCGCCGGGCCGCGCTGAACGCGGTGTCCGCCGGACGGCTCGGCGAGCGCTACATCGCGGATCTGACCTCCAAGGAGATCGAGGGGGTCATATCGGTCGAACCCGTGGATGACGGCTGGCTGGTGAACATCGAGGTCGTCGAAGACCGCAGGATTCCGTCGACCGGCGACATGCTGTCGATCTACGAGTGCCAACTGGACGACGAGGGCAACCTGATGTCCTACCGGCGCACCCGGACCTACCGGCGCGGCACGGGCGCCTACGGGGGTGGGCCATGACCGATCCCCGCTCGCGTCCCGTGCTCCGCGAGTCGTCGTACGGCCCGCCGCCCGTCATCGGCCGGGAGTCGACCAACCTGGGCGACATCCTGGAACGCGTCCTCGACCGGGGCATCGTGATCGCCGGCGACATCAAGGTGAATCTGCTGGAGATCGAGCTGCTGACCATCAAGCTGCGGCTGGTCATCGCCTCGGTCGACACGGCGCGGGAGATCGGCATCGACTGGTGGGAACGCGACCCGTGGCTCAGCGGCAGGGACCAGGAGCTGGTCGATGAGAACCGCCGGCTCCGCGAGCGCCTGAGCGCGGTCGAGGAGCGCCTGCTCGCCTGGGAGGAGCGGACGGAACTCGAACCGGGCGAGCACCCGCAGGAGCGAGCGCGCGACCGCCAGGCCGAGGCCCGCGACCGGCGGCCCGGCCGCCCTCGCGGAACGGAGCCCGGCGATGCGTGACGACCACCCCGGACAGGGGGTCTACCTGTACGCGGTGACGTATGGCGGGACGGCCGGGGAGCGCGGCGAGGTTCCGGCCGGCGTGCGCGGCATCATGAGCGGGGTCATGAGCGGCGTCATGGGCGGGGTCATGGGCGGCGTCATGGGCGGGGTCGTGCGGCCCGTGCCTCGCGGCGGGCTCGTGGCCCATGTCAGCGACGTGCCCCTCGACCGGTTCGGCGAGGAACCGCTGCGCCGCTCGCTGGAGGACCTCGACTGGGTGGAGGGAGTCGCCCGCGCCCATCACCGGGTCGTCGAGGCGCTGGCCGCGGCCGGGCCGACCGCCCCCGTGCGCCTCGTGACCGTCTACACCGGTGAAGACCAGGTCCGCGACCTTCTCGACCTGCGGCACGACGACTTCATGGAGATCCTGTCGCATGTCGCGGGACGGCGGGAGTGGGGCGTCAAGGCCTACCTGCGCCGGGACACGCCGCCCCCTTCCCCGGCGCCCTCCTCCCCGGCGCCCGCGGCCACCACCGCGGCAGGTGGCGACAGCCCCGGCATGGCCTACCTGCGCCGGAAGAAGGAGAGCCTGCGCGGCAGGGAGGACCTGTGGCGCGCGGCGGCCGAACGGGCCGAGCTCCTGCACGCCGAGCTGGGACGGATCGCCGTGGCCAGCCGCCGCCACCGTCCACAGGACCCCCAGCTGTCCGGGCGGAGCGAGTCGATGGTGCTCAACGGCGCCTACCTGGTGGATCCGGCCCGCGAGGAGGAGTTCGCCGCGGTGCTCGACAGCTGTCGTGGCCGGTTCCTCGACGTCGAGCTGACCGGCCCGTGGGCGCCCTACTCCTTCACCTCGATCGACCTCGGGGCGGGCCGGGGCGGAGGCGTGCGATGACGTTCGAGGGGACCCCGCCGCACCTGCCGGAACGGTCGCGAGGCACCGCGCTCGCCGCCGAGGGCCGCCTGCCGCCCGAGCGCGTGGCGCTCGTCGACCTGCTCGACCGGCTGCTCGCGGGCGGCGTGGTGATCACCGGCGACATCGTGCTGTCGATCGCCGACGTCGACCTCGTCCGCATCTCCCTGCGGGCGTTGCTCGGCTCCGTACGCGGCACCCAGCCGTTCGACCCGCTCGGCGAGCCGTACGACGCGAGGAGGGGGCGGGCAACGGACGATCGCGGCAGCAGAGGGGTGAGTGAGGATGACCGGTGGTGAGGCCATGAGCTCCCCGCGGAACACGGCGGCGGGGCCGTGGCGGCTGGGCGTCGAGACCGAGACCGAGATCGAGACCGGCGCGCACCAGTGGAAACCGGATCAGCGGGAGCCGACCCGGTGGGAGCGGGATCAGGCTGAGCCGGATCAGCCGGGGACGGCTCGGTCGCAGCCGGATCAGCGGGAGCCGGATCAGCCTGCGCCGGGCCCGGAGCCCGGAAGGGGCGGCCCCTGGCGGCTCAACACCGACCCGGACGCGGTGCGGCGCGACCTGAGCCGTCTCGTGCTGACGCTCGTCGAGCTCGTACGCCAGCTCGTGGAGCGGCAGGCCATCCGGCGGATGGACCAGGGCGACCTGTCCGACGAGCAGGTCGAGACGCTCGGCCTGACGCTCATGCGCCTGGAGGAGGCCATGAACGAGTTGTGCGAACGGTTCGACATCTCGCCGTCGGACCTCAACCTCGACCTGGGCCCCCTCGGCACGCTGCTGCCCACCGATCCCTAGTGAGCGCGGGCGTGTACGACCAGGTGCCGGGCTGGCCCTGCCCGGATCGATTTGTCGTCCGTCCTGCGTCATCAGCGTGAACGGCCCGCGCACGAGCAGCGGGCCGTCCTCGCACGGTGTCACCGTGACCGCCGTCACCGTGTCCGCCGTCACCGTGTCCGGTCCTCCGCCATGTGCTTCATGCGGAGCAGCCTGCCCGGAACGGTGACGGCATAACACGTGGTCAGCGGCGTGCGATCAGTCCCATCTCGCGCAGTGGGCGGAGGGGCTGAAGGCCCAGCATCCGGCCCGGCCCGCGTCCGGTTCGTCCGCTGCGAGCGCGAACCCGGCGAACGGCACGCTGAACGCGCCGGGGACGCCCGACGGGCTGGGCCCGCCCGGCTTCACGCTCGGCGGGGCGAAGGCCCACCGCGGCGTCGCCGTTCCGCTCGTCCCCTCGTCACCCGAGAACGGCGCGGAGTGCCCGGACGTACGGCTCCGCCAGGGCGCCAGGCTCCAGCAGCCGGCCGTGCCGTCGTCCCCGCATCGGTCGTGCGCGTGGGCGACCAGCGGCGGCAGCGGCAGATATCCCGGGATGGCGATCGGTGCGGCCGGCGGCTGCCCACCGGCGGGAGGCACCACCGAGGACCGGCCGGTGAGCGGCGGCGCGGGCATCTCCCACACCGGGCTGCCCGGCGACGTCGGCACGGCTGTGGGAGCGGACGTCGGTGTCACGGCCGGGGCCGTCCCCGTCGGCGTCGCGGTGCCGCCCGCCTGCGGGACGGCGGGTGGCGAGGCGGCGGGAAGCGCGGTCGACGTGACGGTCGCGCTCGGCTTGGGTGCCGGAGGCTGCTGAGTCGGAGGCTGCTGGGTCGGCTTGGCCGTCGATGTGCCGCCCGGCGCCTGCGTGTCCGTGGGCTTCGGATTCGCGGTGGCATCGGCCGTCGGCTTCTCGGACGGCTTTTCAGACGGTTTGCCCGTCGCTTCGTTCGTGGGCGTGCTCGTGGGCTTCCCGGTCGGTTCGCCTGTGGGCGTGGAGCTCGGTTGCGTGCCCGGTTGCGTGCTCGCCGTGGTGCCGGGGTTGGGCGAGACGCTCACCGGGACGGGCGCCTGCGGGCTGGCCTGCTGTGTCGGAGGCGGGGTCGCTGGATGGGTCGCAGGCGGGGTCGCGGGCGGGGTCGCGGGCGGGGTCGCGGGCGCGGTGTGCTCGTTGCCCGCCTTGGGCGCGGTCGCACCGCTTGCGCCGGGTGCCGGGGAGGCGGGACCGGCGTCCCGAGCCGCCGCACTCTGCGCCCCAGCACCCTGCGTCGCCGCACTCTTCGCCGCAGTCCCTTGCCTCGCAGGAGCCTGCGCCGCAGCCCCTTGCCCCGTGGGACCCTGCGCAGCAGCGCTCTGCGTCGCCGCCGCGGTAGGTCCGCCGCTCGCGGTCGGCGCAGGCGCTCCCTGACCGTTCTGTCCGGGCTGGCCACTGTGTCCGGGCTGGCCCGTCTGACCGTTCTGGCCGTTCTGACCGTTCTGGCCGTTCTGGCCCGGAGCCGTGGTGGCGCCGCCGCCCACCGTCGGCGTCGGAGCCGCCGCCGCGTTCGCCCGCGAGGTGCCGGAAGGCCAGTCGGTGCCGGTCCGGCCGGACCCCTGCCGGTTGTGGTTACCGGTGTCGCGAGCCGTCCGGTCACCGGTGGCACGGCTCGGGACTCGCCGGACCTGGTCACGCGACTCGCGAGCGGTCCGGTCGCGAGTGGAGGTGCCGGTGGGCTCGCTGCCGGTGCGGCGCGGCGCGATCGTGGTGTGGTCAGGCGCGTTCGCGGTGGTCGAGGAGGAGTCGTCGCGGGCAGAACCGGACGAATCACTCGAACGGCCGGACGAATCACTCGGGCCGCGGGACGAGTCCTGCTCCGCGCCCGCCGCGGCGTCGTCGTGCACGCCGGCACCCACGCGGCCGGAGCCGCCCGACGAGGAATCGGGCGCCGAATTCGACGCCGGATCCGATGACGACGACGGGTCGAACGAGGACGACGAATCCGACGAGAGCGACGAAGCGCGGCCGCGCTCGTCGGAGGTGGGCTCGTCGGAGGTGCGCTCATCGGAGGTGCGCTCATCGGAGGTGGGCGCGGCCATGGGGGCGGCGCCTTCTATCGGTGGGGGGGCGTCCCGGCCGGGCTCGGCCACGGCCACCCAGGGCTGCGCGACGACGGCGCCACCGGTCGCGGACACCGCTGCCAGGAGCAGGCCGGAGACCAGGGTGGCGCGCCGGGAGGACATTCGGGGGGTCATTGAGGCTCTTCCTCGATCTAGGGAGTGGGCCGGGGACCGATGAGGGACTTCCAGCCCGCCGCGGCGAACTCGGGTGTCCCTGGGAGAGCGGCTGCGGGCACGGACGGGGGCGTCGGGTCGGGGATGTTCACCCAGTCGCCCTTGCCGGCACCGCGCATATCGGGTTTCCACGCCATCAGCAGGCTCATGGCGTAGGGGCTGGAGTAGACGGGGCCGGTCGCACCGGCGCCCGTGGTCGCCGTCACCTGCACTAGGACGGAGACCTGCACCTGGTCCTCGGAGCGGACCCTCCATTGGACGCCGATCGTCTGCGTCCGCAGGGCCGCCCCGGCGGGAAGTTCGCCTTCTGGGGGAAGTCCGAGGGTCTCCCGCCAGCCGCGTACGGCGTCGCGAGCACCCTCGCGTGCCGCCTCACGCTGGTCCGGCGGCGCGTACAGCGCTGCCGCCTGTTCCGCCTGGCCGAGGTCGAGCGTCCAGGCGGCCTCCAGGGCGGCGGCCGCGGCGGACGCCGCCCCGATCTCGGTGTGGGGGAATCCGACGGGATAGCCCCCGTCGCCCTCGTGACCGGTGGGCACCGCCAGCGCGACGGTCGGCGCGACGACGCGCGCCGGCGTGGGCGGCGCATCGGTGTGCCGGGTCTGCAGAACGATCACCGCGACGGCGATGACGGTGACGACCCCCGCGATGGCGACGACCAGGTGCCGGGGATCCCACCGTCGCGGTGGTCCCAGGTCCCAGTCGAGCGCCGGATCGGGGATGACAGGTCCCACTACTTGCTCCGGTCCTGCCGCTGCGAGAACGCCTGCCCGGCGGCGGCGGCGAGGCGCAGGTACGCGCCCCGAGTGGTGGGCCTCAGTCGAGCCAGGTCGACCTCCGCGCCCTCCTTGAGATGCGGGTCGAACGGCACCCGCACCACCGTGCGGCAGCGTCCGGCGAAGTGGCGTTCGAGCAGGTCGACGTCCACGTGTGACTTCGGCTCGACCGCGTTCAGCACGACGATTGCGTTCCTCACGAGGTGGCCGTGGCCGTGGGCGGTGAGCCAGTCGAGGGTCGCGGCGGCCGAGCTCGCGCCGTCCACCGCGACCATGGTGACCAGCACGATCTGGTCGGCGAGCTCAAGCGTGGCGCCCATGGCGCCGTGCAGGAGCCCGGTGCCGCAGTCGGTGATGCAGATCGAGTAGTAGCGCTCGATCAGATTGGCGACCGTACGGTAGTCCTCGGCGTCGAACGCCTCGCTGACGGCCGGGTCGGTGTCGGAGGCGAGCACCTCCAGCCGGGCGGACGACTGCGACGTGAACGCGCGGGCGTCGGCATACCGGACGATGTGCGGCGCCTCGGCCAGCAGGGTCCTTATCGTGGCCGCGGTCTCCGACTTGACCTTGATGCCGAGCGTCCCCCTGTCGGGGTTGGCGTCGATGGCGATCACCCGGTCGCCGCGCAACGATGCCAGCGTGTTGCCCAGCGCCGCCGTCGTCGTGGTCTTCCCCACCCCGCCCTTGAGGCTCATGACCGCGATCCTGTGGTGACCGCTGGCGACGGGCGTCTGGGCCTGGGCGATCAGCGTGCGCCGTTCCAGCTCCGCCGCCGACTCGGAAGGGATGATCCGGCCGCCGGAGAGCTGATAGACGAGCCGCCGCCATCCGCCCGTGGGCTCGATGCGGCGGTTGGTCAGCAGATGTTCGGCCGTGAGGGGCACGCTCTCCGGGAACTGCTCGGCAGGTGTGGGCACCGGAGTGTGGATCTCGGTCATGGGCGGGTCCTTTCACCGAGGACGGGAGGAAACAGGGGCGGTCAGCAGGTGCTCCATCGCACGGTGGCGGTGCCTTTCTTGCCCTTCGGGCCGTGCAGTTCGAGCGGCGCCGTCACGGGCGAGGGGACCCCGCACCAGTAGCGGACGCGCAACGCGCGCACGGTGAGCACGTCGGTGTGCCCGGGCTTGAGCGTTCCACTGGACGGCTCGACCACCAGGCCGGGAGCCGTTATCCGCCATTTCACGGGTTTTCCGGATGTCGTCGAGAGAGTGAGGGTCCCCCTCCCGAACGCGTCGAGTGCGACGACGGACGGCGCCTGCACACCCCAGGCGCCCATCAGGAAGACGCCGGGACGTGTGGGAGTGTCCAGAGCGGCACCCTGTCCCCCGCTCTGTCCCCCGCTCTGTCCCCCGCTCTGTCCCCCGCTTTGTCCGTCGCCCTGTCCCCCGCTTTGTCCGTCGCCCTGTCCCCCGCTCTGTCCGCCGGGTTGCGCGGCACCCCTGTCTGCGGCGCCCCCGTTCGCCGTGTCCTGTCCGCCGGGCTGCGCGGCGCCCCCGGCTGTGGTGTCCCCTGCGGCGGTCGCGGTCACCGTGACCTGGGGCGCGCCCGAGGCCGTACTGGTGGTGCCCTCGCCCCCTGTCGCGCCGTTCGCCGTAGCACCCGCCGCGCCGTCGGCCGCGGGGTTCGCGCCCGTTCCCGTTCCCGCGGGATCGGCGGACGTCTGCGCGACGCTCGCCTCCAATGCCCCCTTCTGTGACTGGGGGGCGGGAGCGAAGAGGTTGATCCCCGTCACGGTCCCCGCCGCCCCCGCGACGACGACGATGACGATCCTCAAGGCGGTCGCCCGAAGCAGCGAGCCGACCCGGGCCAGGACCGCGACGATCCTGATCTGCGCACCGGCGGGCGGCCTGGGCGCGAGGTCCGCCTCCCCTGCCGTACCCGCGGCGTCGTGGACGGCGGCAGGTGCAGGGACGGCGCCGGAGGTGGGAGCGGGGACAGGAACCGCCTCGGCGGCGTGCGCCAGCGCCTCTCTGGCCCTGATCTGCGAGAGCAGCGCGTTGTAGAGAGGCGTGTCCTGCCCCGGCTGCAGCGCGGCACTCTTTCCGGAGGCCGGGTGCGCCTCTCTCGCCGCCCGGGGGAACGGATTGGGCCGTTGCGTGCCGCGTGACTTCAACGTTCCCGGCTGCCACGGCAGGCTCGGCTGGGTGTCCTCCTGGGAAATGGGCCGCACCGGGCGCTCCGGCAGCTCGACCCCGGGACTTCCCGCAGTCGGCAGCTCGGCCCCCGGAGTCGCCGCGGCCGGCCGTACGGCCCCGGGAGTCGCCGCGTGCGACAGTCCGCCCCCGGCGGTCGCAGCGGTGCCCGCAGGACGGGGCGCTTCCGGCCTCGCGGGCAGGGGGCCGGGTCGCGTGTCCTCCCGGTCCCCTGTGTCCTCCCGGTCCTCCCGGTCCTCCATGTCCTCCCGGTCCTCACGGTCCTCACGGGACGACGGGCGGGGCTCCTCCCGGAACCCGACCGGCGACAGGCCGGAGTCGGGCGGCACCGACGGCGGACCGGGCGGTGTCGCCCCTGGGACCGCCGGAGCCGGCGGCGGAACCGGTGGCGGAACCGGTGGCGACGCGGGGGACGCCGACGCGGGCGGCGGCGGTGCGGGGGACGCCGGTGCAGGGGCGGCGGGAGCGGGCGCGGTGCCCACGGGAGCGGACAGCGGCATGCCGAACGACGAGGGAGGCCGGTGCCCCGTCCGCTCCCCCGGATCGGACGCCGGATCGGATGGCGGAGCGAATGCCTGGACAGGCGCCGGAACGGACGGCGGAGGGGATGGCGGAGGGGATGGCGGAGCGAACGCCTGGACAGGCGCCGGAACGGACGGCGGAGCGGATGACGGCGGGAACGGCGGAAGGGACGGCGGAGTGAACA
Organism: Microbispora hainanensis; assembly: GCF_006874475.1. Classification (GTDB taxonomy): domain Bacteria; phylum Actinomycetota; class Actinomycetes; order Streptosporangiales; family Streptosporangiaceae; genus Microbispora; species Microbispora hainanensis. The sequence continues at coordinate 1,370 of NZ_VIRM01000062.1, read as the reverse complement.
CCGGGGCAGTCGGCAGAGCGGACGGCGAAGGGGGCGCGGGGGCGGGCCTGGCTCTGCGGCCGGCCCTGCTCAGGGCGTCCAGAAGTCGCTGCCTGGTCTCGGGCGTGAGGTCGGCGACCGGAGGGCGGGAGAGGATCTGCGGAACGGTGTATCGGATGTTGATGGGCCGTTTGCACACCACACACGTCACGATGTGCCGGAGCAGCGCCGTACGGGCGGCGCCGAAGTCGGCCGTCTCGCCCTGCTCGTCGGGGAAGACGGCGGCGGCCAGCGGAGCAAGGTCCGGGCAGATCGGCCTGCCCCGGGCGAGGCCGTCCAGCCCGCTCACGAGGATCTCCACCACGTCCTGGGTGCGCGCGATGAGCCTGCCTGCCTCCTTCAGCGGCAGCGCGAGCACGTACACGAGATCCCGAAGCGGGAGTTCGTGGCGATAGAGCAGGAGCAGCGTCTCCGCGCCCAGCGGGTCGGCCAGGCGCCAGGCACGCCGCACCGCGAGGTGGTCGGGGCCGCCGGACCCGGGGCCGGGCACGAATCCCCGCCCCGGGCCGGTGGCGACCTCACGGCGCAGCGCCGACAGCAGCCAGGCCCGGTCTGAAACGTTCCCGGGCCGTTCGCGGGCGGCGCACGACTCCAGCGCGGCGGTCACCGCCGCGAGCATGGGGCCGGACGCGAGGTGGCCGGAGGCATAGTCGACGAGGTGGGCGCCGTGCTCGTCCACCCACGTCATCCCCTGGCCGGGGTCGAGCGTCACATCCCCGACGGGCGGGTTCATGCGCACCGGATCGGGGTGAGGACGACGACGGCATCATGTTCGGCCAGAGCATCCCTGCGACTTAGGCATGCCACTTGCCTAACAGGAAATCTTGATGCATACCGATACATAGAACGAGATCTTAGACTGACCGCGATGTGTTGGGAAGGAAAAGAACCAGAGAAATCCTGAGTTGAGGATAAGCCGCAAATAACACCGATATGGTCATCCGAAAGGGGTCTGGTAACGGCTCCGTATCGTCTCCCGACTTGTCTGGAGAACTTGCGGATCATGATTGCCATCGCCGCCCCATCAGCCGGATGACCTGCCCTTTCATTCCGCTTTCCGGCATGCGAGACATTCGGCGGCGGACGGGTTTCGGTGCCTACCTTTCATCCGTCATCCGATCGCCACATCCGATATGAATAGCCTTCATATTTCCGGGGAATAACCAGCGTTCCATGCTTTTTCAGCATTACAGCATGCGCATGCCCGGTCTCGGCGTGAAGCAGCCTCCGCCCACCCCGGTCGCTCCCCGAAAGCCCGCCGCAAGGTCACGGAAACGCGATCTCTGCGATCTCCGCGATTTCCCCACGCCCGAGGCGGTCCGGCACGTGCC
>NZ_VIRM01000061.1 GCF_006874475.1 Microbispora hainanensis | reverse complement strand
CGCCGTTCGAGCGTGAGCAGGGACGCGGGATCGGGCGGCGCCGGCGCGCCGGGATCAGCGGCGACAGCCTGCTCCAGGCGGCGGAAACCGGTCTCCAGTTCGTCCGGCGTGAAGTGCGCGAAGACAGAATGGGTGCGCAGGCGCAGCCGTTCGAGCATGTCACCAAGGGTCCCGGCGGACGGCTCTGTGACCGTGCCGAAGCCGGCCACGCGCCAGCCGGCCGACGTGAACGTCTCGATCACCTCGTGCAGCGGCTGGAACAACGAGGCGTCCACCTCGGGGCCGCGGGGGAAGTGCTCCAGCCACCAGATCCTGGGCATGTGGTCGCTGAACCCGGAGCGCATGATCAGCCGCCCGGCGGGCCTGAGCACCCTGGCCAGCTCCCGGGCCGCCCGCGGCTTGTCCTGGACGTGGTGCCAGGACTGCAGCATCACTGCGTAGTCGGCGCTGCCGGACGGCAGCGGCATGTCCTCGGCGAAGCCCGCGATATAGCGCACGTCAGGGTGCCGGGACCGCGCCTGCGCCGTCTCGCGCATGCGGACCGACGGTTCGACGCCGGTCACCGGCCCGAAGGCTCGCGCCAGCGCGGGGGTGAACCTGCCCGTCCCCGAGCCGACGTCCAGCCCGCTCAGCGGACGCCGCGCGGGCAGGAGAGCTCCGAACGCGGTCATCCACGCCCGCAGTTGCCGCTCGGTGAGCGCCCGGCCGCGCGCGTAGTCCTGGTATTGCTCCCTGTCGTAGTCGGTCCGCCTCATCGCGGCCCCTTTCGTTCGCGGCCTCCGCCAGGTGCGCAGCCCTCCCGGAGGCCGGCGGGAACTGCCGTGACCTCGGGCGCACACTATGCCATTCCGATGTATCGACCCGATACATCGGAACGCTATGTGCGAGCACGTCCGGGCGCAAGGGTTCCCGTCTGCTGAGCGGGAGACGGATCGAGTGCGCAGACCACGGCGGTGTGGAACGCGGCCGGCGCCAGGCGCCGTCGCCGATCGCGCGGGGTGTCTGGAACGCCCGGCGCTCCCGGGCGAACATTCCCCGATTGCGAGCGTTTCGCGAGTAAGGGCGGGGCCGGATCGGGGGAGATGTGAGCGGGCTTGCCGCGGCGTAGGTGTCGGCGCCTTGCGCGCTCCGGCCGCGGGAAGACGAGCCGGGGTGGAGTGGAACGGCGCCTGCCGGCCGATCCGGCTTCGCATCGTGGGCGGCCCGCACTCGTGTGATCGGACGCCGCTTTTCACCGGACGTTTTTTCACTGGACGGCGGCGGGCGATGCCGCTTCTCCGCCGTCGGCAGGGATCGCTGTGGTCCGGCGGATCTGCCGTGGCGCATCGGCCGGGCGCGGTGCGGCGCCTCCTTGACGACTGCGGGGTGACCATGCGGTGACTATGGAATAACTACTCCACCGGTCGCCCGCGTCGTCCTCACGGGTGGGAGCGAGGGCATCGGCCGCCCCCACTCCGCGTCGGCCGCGTCTCCCCGGTCTCCCAGGTCTCCCACGCCGATCACGGTGCGGGTGGAACGCCGATCACCTCGGCGTCTCCGGGGAACGGGACCTTCAGGCCGCGCTGATGGCCATGTCGGTGGGGCGGTGCGGGGCGATGACGCCGCCGTCGGGCAGCAGCTCGCCGGTGTCCTCGAACAGCACGACGCCGTTGCAGAGCAGGCTCCAGCCTTGCTCGGGGTGACAGGCTATCGTGCGGGCGGCTTCTCGGTCCTTCGCGTCCGCGCTGGGACAGGCCGGTTCATGAGGGCACATCGCCGGGGCTCCGTGTCTTTATCGTTCGCTCGTTTTTGTCTTCCTGGCGTCCGTGGGGTATGACGCACACCACACTGGACTACACCAGTTTGCGGCTCGGCCGCATCGTACGACATAGCCCGTTCGGAGCATTTCCGCCGGTCGGGCAGGGGACCCGGCCACCCCCCGAGCAGGCTCGCGCGCACTGATGTGACCTACTACACAAGAATGCCCCAATGGAGGCAACGGTCCGGCCTCGACACGCCGACGGCCGGATAACCGAGGGATCACAGATTCCGGACATCAGGCGCGCGTGATGCGGACGGTCCGGAAAACCCCAGGTCTCAGCCGCCGAGGCCGGCGATCAGCGCGTCGAGGCCATGCTCGAAATCGCGCTCGCCCTCGGCGGTGCGCGCGTCGCGCACCTCGGCGTCCGGGTCGGCCCACCCCGACTGCTGGACCTCCACCGCCACGCTGCCGAACACGTAGGCCCGCAGCGCGCGGACCGCCCCGGCCGGGTCGCCCGCCCCCGCCTCGCGCAACTGCTCGATCTGCTCCGTGATCGCGATGAGGGCCGACCCCTTCGGGGGCTTGGTCAGCGCCAGCGACAGCACGCCCGGGTGCTCCAGCAGCGCGGCACGGCTCGCGCGGGCCCAGGCACGCGCCCTGTCCTGCCAGCCGGCGGCGGTGGCCGGATCGACCTCCACGGTCGTCACGTGCTCGGCGAGGGCGTCCATCAGCGCCTCCTTGCCCCGCGGCAGGTGGTGGTAGATCGCCATGGCCTCCACCTGGAGGGCGTCGCCGAGCCGGCGCATGGTCAGCCGGCGCAGGCCCTGACCGTCGGCGATGTGCAGGGCGGCGTCGATGATCCGCTCGCGGGACAGGGGGACCGGTGGTCGCTTGGCAGGCATGGCGATCATGCTGCCACAGTCGTCCTTACTTCGTAAAGGGCGGCGCACCCTGCGGTGCGGGCCCCCGCGCGGAGCGCGTACGCTACCGATTGCGACGCGAGTTCGATTGCGCACATCCGATTGCGCGAGTCCGATACCGAAGGGGCTGACGATGGCGTTTTTCCGTCCGCGGGTGAGCCGGGAGGCGGAGGTCCGCTACCACGCGGATCTGGAGATCCGGAAGGACTTCGACCAGGTGCTGGAGAAGGTCCGGGTGGCGCAGCGGCGGTTCCAGGAGGCGAAGGCGGCGGGCGTGCCGCTCCCCGAGCTCCGTGAGGCGGCCCTGAGCCTCGACGCCGCCCTGACCGAGGGGCTGCGCGCCGCGGAGGCGGGCCAGCGCGCCACCCTCGGGGTGAAGGCCTACGACAGCAGGATCGCCCGGCGCAAGGCGAAGGCCACCCCCCAGGGTGCGCTGTGGACCGACGAGGTGAACCGCCTGCGCACGCTGCGCGAGGCGCACCGCCTCAGCGGCATCCCGCGGGTGCCCCGCGCCTCCAAGACCGGCGACCCCGCCCGCCTGACCCCGCGCGACGTGCGCAAGGGCCTGGCCGCCGCCGGTCGCTGAGCACAGACAGCCGTACGGCCCGCACCCCGGAGGGATGCGGGCCGTACGTGCGACGGGATCAGCTCGCCCAGTCGAGCAGCGGGCGGGTGTTGCTCGGGTGGCGCAGCTTGGACAGCGACTCCTTCTCCAGCTGGCGGATCCGCTCCCGGGTCAGGCCCAGGTGCTTGCCTATCTCGTCCAGCGTGTGCGGCTTGCCGTCGGCCAGGCCGAAGCGGAGGCTCATGATCTTGGCCTCGCGCGGCGACAGGTTGCTGAGCACGCCCTTGAGCTGCTCGGCCAGCAGTTGCCGGTCGACGACCTCGGACGCCTCGGGCGAGTCGACGTCCTCGATGAGGTCGCCGATCCTGGTCTCGCCGTCCTCGCCGATGGTCGAGTCGAGGCTGATCGGCTGCCGGCTGGTGCGCAGCAGCTCCTCGATCTGGTCCGGGGTCTTGTCCAGCTCGACGGCCAGCTCCTCCGGCGTGGGCTCCCGGCCGAGCCGCTGGTGCATGTCACGCTCGACGCGCGACAGCTTCGACAGCATCTCCAGCACGTGGACGGGCAGCCGGATCGTGCGGGCGGAGTCGGCGAAGCCGCGCTGGATGGCCTGCCGGATCCACCACATGGCGTACGTCGAGAACTTGTAGCCCTTGGTGTAGTCGAACTTCTCGACGGCGCGGATCAGGCCGAGGTTGCCCTCCTGCACGACGTCGAGCAGGGCCATGCCGCGGTCGGTGTACTTCTTGGCCACGGAGACGACCAGGCGGAGGTTGGCCTCCAGCATGTGGTCCTTGGCCCGCCTGCCGTCCTCGATGACCCACTCCAGGTCCTCGCGTACGTGCGGGGGCAGGTGCTCGCCGCTCTCGAGCGCGGTCTCCAGCTTGTACTCGGCGTACAGCCCGGCCTCGATGCGCTTGGCCAGCTCCACCTCCTGGGCGGCGGTGAGCAGCGTGCGGCGGCCGATGGACTTCAGGTAGGTGTGGACCGAGTCGCCCATGACCGAGGAGGTGTCGTCGAGGTCGAGCGTCCCGCTGTCCTCCACCTCGGCCTCGTCGGCCTGGAGCTCCTCGTCGTACGGCTCCTCGTCGGCGGTCTTGGCCGTCTTCTTCGCGGCGCTCTTGGCCTGCGCCGCGGCCTGGGCGGCCCGGCGGGACTTCCTGGCCGGCGCCTTGGCGGGGGCGGCCTCGGTCTTCTCGCCCGGCTCGCTCTCCGCGGCGTTGTCGGAGGCCAGGTTCACGCCCGCCTCGGTGAGCTCGCGCAGGATCGAGCGGCCCTCGGCGGGGCTGACGCCGGCCTTAGCGAAGGCCTCGCGCAGCTCCGACAGGGAAAGGCGGCCCTGCGCACGGCCTCGCTCCAAGAGCAGGTCGAGCGTCGTCGGGGTCACCTCGCGCTCGGGCGAGTCCGCCACGGCGGTCCGGGGCATGAGGACACCTCCTCCTTGCGGAGTTCGTGGATGATCGAGGTCTTGATGCTTGCGATCGGGGCCGCGGCGTCCGGCCGCTCAGCGCACCAGTATCAATAACGCTCTCGCGCCTGGTTTGTTCCCTCGCCGCGCGGGGGAGACTGACACACCCGCCCCGGGCGGGCCGGTCAGTCGGGGATGATGCTGATGCTGACCTGGGGCATCGGCATGGGGTTCGCGCCCTGGATGCGTTCCTGCGTCCAATAGTCGGCGACCCCGTCCGGGTCGTCGGTGAGCTCCTTCAGCACCACGTCGGGGTCGACCTCGGGAGTGGCCTGTGCCCTGGTGAGGTCGCCCTGGGCGGGAGCGTCGGGGGAGACCTCGACCGTTCCCCGGTGACCGCCCGGCCCGAGCTTGGCGGCGGGGGCGTCGCCCGCCTTCGCGACGTCGTCCAGGCGGCCGGCGAAGGCGGCGGCCGTGACCGACGCTCCGCCCACGATGACGACGCCGACGAGCACGGCGGAGGCCATCATCTTCTGGGCCGGCGTGAGGCGGATCGGTTGCATGCGGCGTCCCCTTCCCCCTGCTCTTACAGACGCACGAAGGTCATCCGCGGTTCCGGTTCTTGAGTGCGACCATATCGGGTTTGCCGTTGGGCAGGAGCGGGATCTGGGACACCAACTCGACGGCGCGCGGCGCGGCGTAGGCGGGCAGCCGCTCCTTGGCGAAGTCCCGCAGCCCGCCGAGCGTGACCTCGCCGGCCTCCCGGGGGACCACGACGGCGACCACGATCTCGCCCCACTCGGGGTCGGGCCTGCCGACCACCACGACGTCGCGTACGGCCGGGTGCCCGGCCAGGATCTCGGCGACCGCGCCGGCCACGACCTTGCGGCCCCCGGTGTTGATCACGTCGTCGGCCCGGCCCAGCACGGTGAGCCGCCCGTCCTCGATGGAGCCCAGGTCGGAGGTGACGAACCACCCGCCCTCGAACGGCCGCTCCTCGCGCAGCCGGTAGCCCGAGAACAGCACAGGACCCGCGATCCGCACCCGCCCGTCGCCGCCGATCTTGACCTCGACGCCGTCGAGCGGCACGCCGTCGTACACGCACCCGCCGCTCGTCTCGCTGGAGCCGTACGTGGTGACGATCCTGGCCCCCGCCGCGCGGGCCTCGGCGAGCAGGCCCGCGGGAGCGGCGGCCCCGCCGAGCAGGATCGTGCCGAAGGCCGCGACGCCGGCCCCCGCGTCGAGCATGCGCCGCAGCTGGGTGGGCACCAGCGAGACGTGGTCGGCGCCGCTCGCGGCGACGTCGGCGGGGGAGAAGCGCGCATGGATGATCGGCTCGGTGCCGCACAGCAGCGACCTGATGAGCACCTGCGCGCCCGAGATGTGCGACGGCGGCAGGCAGCACAGCCAGCGGTCGCCGTCGCGGGCGCCGAGCCTGGCCAGCGAGGCGCGGGCCGAGGCGAGCAGCGCCTCGGCCGTCAGCTCCACTCCCTTCGGCGTACCGGTCGAGCCGGAGGTCGCGATGATCAGCGCGGCGTCGGACGGCTCGCCGTCCGGCTCCCGCCGCACGCCGTCGGTTGTGACGACGTGGGTGGGGCGCAGCGCGGCGAGCGTCGCCTCCATCGCGGGCCGCGGGAGGTCGGGCGACAGCGGCAGCACGGCCGGCCCGTCGCCCGTCAGGGCCTGCCGTACGGCCTCGGACAGCGCGGGCCCCGGCGGCAGGACGAGAGCGTGCACGGGACGCTGTCCCGGGCGATGTCCGTGAGGGCTGAGCACGGTCGTAAGGTTAGTCCCGGCGCGGTGGCCGGAGGCGACCGCCTGGTTCGGCGGCGCGCGGTCGGTGACGGCGCCTGGTTGATGACGGCGAAGGAGCGGGTGTGACGAGCGGGGTCGACTGGAAGCGGTCGGGCGAGTACGAGGACATCATCTACGAGACCGCGGAGGGGATGGCGAAGATCACCATCAACCGCCCCGAGCGGCACAACGCCTTCCGGCCCACGACCTTGTTCGAGCTCCGCGAGGCCTTCAACCGCGCCCAGGAGGACACCGAGGTCGGTGTGATCATCTTCACCGGCGCCGGGGACAGGGCGTTCTGCTCCGGTGGCGACCAGAAGATCCGCGGCGACGACGGCTACGTGGACGACAAGACCCACGGCATCGGCCGGCTCAACGTCCTGGACCTGCAGGTGCAGATCCGCCGCTGTCCCAAGCCGGTGATCGCCATGGTGGCGGGCTACGCCATCGGCGGCGGCCACGTGCTGCACGTCTGCTGCGACCTGACGATCGCCGCCGACAACGCCAGGTTCGGCCAGACCGGCCCCAAGGTGGGCTCGTTCGACGGCGGGTACGGCTCCTGGCTGCTCGCCGAGACGGTCGGCCTCAAGCGGGCCCGCGAGATCTGGTATCTGTGCCGCCAGTACGACGCCGAGACCGCGCTCCAGTGGGGCCTGGTCAACGCGGTGGTGCCGCTGGAGCGCCTGGAGGAGGAGACCGTCCAGTGGGCCCGCGAGCTGCTGGAGAAGTCGCCTCTGGCGCTGCGCATGCTCAAGGGCGCGCTCAACGCGGTGACCGACGGCGCGGCCGGCATGCAGCAGTTCGCCGGCGACGCGACGCTCATCTACTACATGAGCGAGGAGGCCCAGGAGGGCCGCGACGCGTTCAAGGAGAAGCGCAAGCCGGACTTCTCGAAGTTCCCCCGCCGCCCGTAGAGGGCCGCGTGATGACGGCGGCCACTCCTTTTTGCCGTACGCTTGCGCCTGCGGGAACGGGAGGAGACGCGCGGGTGGACAGAAACCGGGCCGACCGGGGCGTTTCGGAGGCGCGGCGATGAACCCGGCGACCGCCCTCTCGACCGTCCTGATCGACGAACTGGTGCGCTGCGGGGTCACCGATGTGGTGCTCGCCCCGGGGTCCCGGTCCGCGCCGCTGGCGCTCGCCGCGCACGCGGAGTCGCGGGTGCGGCTGCACGTGCGCGTGGACGAGCGGTCGGCCTCCTATCTCGCGCTCGGCCTGGCCAAGCGGTCCGAGCGGCCGGTGGCCCTGATCTGCACCTCGGGCACGGCGGCGGCCAACTTCCACCCCGCCGTGATCGAGGCGTCCGAGTCGGGCGTGCCGCTGATCCTGCTGACCGCCGACCGGCCGCCCGAGCTGCGCGGCACCGGCGCCAACCAGACGATCGACCAGATCAAGCTGTACGGCTCGGCCGTGCGCTTCTTCGCCGAGGTCGGCGTGCCGGAGGACCGGCCGGGCCAGGTGGCCTACTGGCGGTCGCTGGTGTGCCGGGCCTGCCAGCGCGCCGCCGGGCCGCCGGACCCCGGGCCCGTGCACCTCAACGTGGCCCTCCGGGAGCCGCTGATCCCCGACGGCGACACGACCTGGAGCGAGCCGCTGGACGGCGACGCCTCCGGCGCGTGGTTCCGGGCGCGGGTCGCGCCGCCCTCCGCCGCCCTGCACATCCCGCCGACCCGGCGCGGAGTGCTGGTCGTCGGCGACGGCGCCGCCAACGTGCGGCGGTACGTCGCCGCCGCGGGAATGGCGGGCTGGCCCGTGCTGTCGGAGCCCAACGGCGGCGGCCGGTACGGCGACCACGCCGTCTCGACCTACCACTTCCTCCTGGGCGACCAGGAGTGGGCCGACGCCCACCGGCCCGACGTCGTGGTCACCCTCGGCCGCCCCGGGCTGTCGCGCCCCCTGCTGTCATGGCTGCGCCGGGCCGAGGAGCACATCGTGGTCTCCCCCGACCTGACCCGGTGGCCCGACCCGACCCGCTCGGCCACTCAGGTGGCCCAGGCCGTGGAGATCCCGATCGCGGCCGGGGGCGACGCCTGGCTGCGGGCCTGGCGGCACGCCGACCACGTGGCCCGCCAGGCGATCGACGAGGTGCTCGACTCCTCGGGGCTGACCGAGCCGCGGCTCGCCAGGGACCTCGCCGAGGTGGTGCCCAACGGCTCGCTGCTGTTCTGCGGGTCGTCCATGCCGATCCGCGACCTCGACCAGGCCATGCGCCCCCGGCGGGGGCTGCGGCTGATGGCCAACCGGGGCGCGTCGGGCATCGACGGCCTGGTCTCCACCGCCGTCGGGGCGGCGCTCGCCCACAACGGCCCCGCGTACGCGCTGATCGGCGACCTCACGCTGCTGCACGACCAGAACGGCCTGATCCTCGGGCCACGCGAGCCCCGGCCCGACCTGTGCTTCGTGGTGGTGAACAACGACGGCGGCGGGATCTTCTCGCTGCTGCCGCAGGCCGCTCTCGAGGACCCGTTCGAGCGGGTGTTCGGCACGCCCCACGGGGTGGATTTCGGCCACGTCGCCGCCGCGCACGGCCTGCCGTACGCGCTGGTCGAGGAGCCGGAGGAGCTGTCCAGGGCGATCAAGGGGGACGGCCTGCGCATCGTGGAGGCGCGCACCGACCGGGTGGGCAACGCGGCCGTCCACGCCGCGATGCGCGACGCCGTACGCGCCGCGATGCGCGACTGATCCTCTCCCTGCCGGGGACGGCGGACGCGTCCTTCTGCGGGGTTACCCACCATGGTCCTCGCGGTGGATGCCGCACCCGGAGGGCGACGGCACAATGGGGGCTGTCGCCGCGTTGAGGGAGTGAGATGCACGTAGACGAGTGGCTGCAGACCATCCCGTCCGTCTGGGTCTACGTGCTCGTGGGCGCCGTCATCGGGCTGGAGAGCCTCGGCATTCCGCTTCCGGGCGAGATCGTGCTGGTGAGCGCCGCACTGCTGTCGTCCAGAGGGGTCGTGGACCCCGTGGTCGTCGGCCTGTGCGCGAGCGGCGGCGCGATCGTGGGCGACTCCATCGGCTACATGATCGGCCGCAAGGGCGGCCGGCCGCTGTTCGACCGGCTGGGACGGCGCTTCCCCAAGCACTTCGGCCCCGCGCACATCGCCAAGGCGGAGCGGGTGTTCAACCGCCACGGGATGTGGGCGGTGTTCTTCGGCCGCTTCATCGCCCTGCTGCGGATCCTCGCCGGGCCGCTGGCCGGGGCCCTGCACATGCCCTACTGGCGCTTCCTCGTCGCCAACGTGCTCGGCGGCGTCGTGTGGGCCGGCGGGACCACGGCCGCGATCTACTACCTGGGCGTGGTGGCCGACAAGTGGCTGAAGGGCTTCTCCTGGGTCGGGCTGGTGGCCGCCGTCCTGGTCGGTCTGGGCACCACGGTCTGGCTCAAGCGCAAGGCCACCAAGGCCGCGGGCGAGGAGGAGACCGTGCCGGAGACCGTCAGCGCCTCGTAACGCGCCGTCCGTTTTCCGCCAGCCTCACGGACGGGCGCACGGCCACGATGAGGGCATGACGTTCGAAATCAGGGCCATCGCGCCCGACGTGCTCGACCAGCTCAGGAAGACCGACGACGCCGGGCGGACGCCGCGCCGGATCGTCGAGGTGGAGGGCGGCAGCCCGCTGCGCTGCTGCCTGCGCCGCTCCCGGCCGGGGGAGGCGATCCTGCTCGCGGCCTACGCGCCGCTGCGCCGCTGGGCGCAGGAAACCGGCGCCGACCCCGGGGCGTACGAGGAGGTCGGCCCGGTGTTCGTCCACGAGGAGCCCTGCGAGGGCCCCCGGCAGGAGACAGGGCCCGGCTATCCGGCGGCCATGGGCGGCCCGCGGCGGGTCTTCCGCACCTACGGCGCCGACGGCTCCATCCTGGACGGGCACCTCGTTGACGCGCACCGGTCGGCCGACCCCGTCGCGGCGTCGATCCTGCTGGACACCCTGCTGAAGGACCCGGAGACGGCGCTGGTCCACGTGCGGGCCGTGGAGTTCGGCTGCTTCCTGTTCGAGGTGCGGCGCGGCGGGCCGGGGAATCCCGCTACGGGCGATGCGCCGGTTCGCTGAGGCGGACGAAGCTCCGGCGGCCCTCCGCCGACGTGCAACCGATGGTTGCGTGAAAGCCGCCGTCCGGATAGTCTCATGCGCAACCAAAGGTTGCAGGAGGCGGACATGGAGTTCGGCACCATCGAGCGTGAGATCTACATCGAGGCGTCACCGGAGATCGTCTTCGAGGTGGTGAGCAGTCCCGGCCACCTCAAGGAGTGGTGGCCGGACGACGCCGGGTTCGAGCGGATACCCGGGGCGACGGGGAAGCTCGTCTTCGGCGACCGGGACGCGGGCGGCGCGGTGGTGTCGTTCACCGTCCTCGACGTGCGGCCCCCGCGCACGTTCTCGTTCCGCTGGACGCACCCGGCCGGCGAGACGGCGGCCGAGGGCAACTCGCTGCTGGTCACCTTCGACCTGACCCCCTCGGGGGCCGGGACGCTGCTGAAGATGACCGAGTCCGGCTTCCGCGAGATGGGCTGGGAGGCCGCCGTCCTCGAACAGCAGTATCGGGATCACGTCAGCGGCTGGGACTTCTACCTGGCCCGGCTGGCGCCGTACATCGCGACGCTGCGGGTGCGGCCGTGAGCGCTCCGGCGGCCGAGGACGTCGACGACGACCTCTGGTCGGCGATCGGAGACCCGACCCGGCGGCGGATGCTCGACCTGCTGCTCGTCGAGGGCGACGGCACCGCGACCTCGCTGGCCCAGCGGCTTCCGGTCACCCGTCAGGCGGTGGCCAAGCACCTGGGCGTCCTCGACCGGGCCGGCCTGGTGCGGGGGACGCCGGCGGGCCGGGAGAAGCGCTATCGGGTGGACGACGCCCAGCTCGCCCGCGCGGTGGCCCAGCTGTCGTCCGTCGGGGCGGCGTGGGACGCCCGGCTGCGGCGGATCAAGCGGATCGCCGAGGCGATCCAGCGCACCCAACAGGACTGACGAGATCGAGGAGAGCCGAAGATGGCGGACATTCTGCACAGGATCGGGGTCAAGGTCCCGACGCCGGAGAAGGTGTACGACGCGCTGACGACCGTCGACGGCCTGGCCGGCTGGTGGACCGACGACACGAAGGGGAGCGGTGAGGCCGGCGGCGTGCTGGAGTTCCGGTTCCCACCCGGCGGCTTCGACATGGAGGTGGTCGAGCTGCGTCCGTCCGAGCGGGTGGCGTGGCGGGTGGTCGACGGCCCCGAGGAATGGCTCGGGACGACCATCGACTGGGACCTCCGTCAGGACGGCGACTACACGATCGTGCTGTTCAAGCACCAGGGCTGGAGGGAGCCCGTGGAGTTCATGCACCACTGCAGCACCAAGTGGGCCACCTACCTGATGAGCCTGAAGTCACTGGTGGAGACCGGCGAGGGCGCGCCGGCGCCGCGGGACGTGCAGATCAGCGACTGGCACTGAACGGACGGCACCGAACGGACGGCACCGAACGGATCGGCGCCGGCGAGCTGCTGCAACCGGGCCGGGGCGTCGCTTACCGGGGCCGCAGCCCGTCGAGGATGAGCTGGGCGATGTGCGCGGAGCGCTCGCGGCTGGTCTCCGCTCCCGCGTGACGGATCGCCGCGAAGGCGCCGGCGACCAGGGCCATCACCTCGTCGACGGTGAGGTCGGGGCGTACGGCGCCGGCCTCTCGCGCGCGGTCGAGCAGGTCCGCGACCTTCCGTGTGAGGTCCGCCGCGACGTCCGGAGCGGCGGTGCGCAGGTCGAACTCGGCCGCCACCAGCGCACTCTTCACCGCCACGTTCTCCGCGCCGCCGGCCATCATCGCCGACAGCAGCGTGAACAGGGCGGCGGGATCGCCGGTGGCGGCGAGCGCCTCCCCCTCCGCCACCAGCTTCCTGAGCTGGTCGATCGCGACGGCGAGATAGAGCGCCTCCTTCGACGGGAAGTGCCGGTGGACGGTGCCCGGGCCGACGCCCGCGCGGCGGGCGATCTCGTCGAGTGAGACGCCGAGGCCCTCGGTCGCGAACAGCCGCTGCGCGGTCCGCAGGACGCGTTCGCGATTGCGGCGCGCGTCGGCGCGCAGCTCCCGGTCGCTTCCGGGACCCGCCGGGTTCGCCGGGACTGGTTCGGGTGGCTGACTGGACATATCCGGATCAGCATAACCGGGGCGCCGCACCGCATAGTATGGCCGAAAGCGGGGCGGCGCACCGGTTAGGCCGTGCGCCGCTCATGACCCGATCCGCAGGCCATGGGGAGAGCACGCCGATGACCACACGCGATGACGCGACCGCCCTGGTGCTCCGGATGCAGGAGTGCTTCAACAGCCGGCGCTTCGACCAGGCCGCCGGCCTGTTCACCCCCGGCTTCTTCAGCCATCCGCTCGGCGCCCCCGGGTTCGAGGCGGGCAAGCGGGCCTGGCACGCGCTCGTCGCGCGCTATCCGGGCATCCGCGTCGTCGCCCAGGACATCGTGGCCGACGGCGACAAGGCCGCCGTCCGCTCGACGGTCGAGGGGATCACGGCCCCGGACGGCGACGCGCGGCCCATGCTGTTCGAGATCTTCCGCATCGACGACGGCCGGTTCGCGGAGATGTGGGGGGTCAGTGCGGGATTCCCGCCCGAGGCCGCCCCCGAGGACGTGGTCGCCGGATGAGCCGGCGGCGGCCGGAAACGCGGGCCTGATCACCCGGTCGGCGTCAGAGCGGGATCCACTCGGTGGCGACGGTGACCTCGTCCAGCAGCGACGGGATCGGCTCGACTCCGATGCCCGGGCCGGTGGGCACGGTCAGATGCCCGTCCTCCAGCTCGAAGGGCGGGGTGATGTCGGTGTGGAAGTAGCGGCGGGAGCCGGAGGTGTCGCCGGGCAGGGTGAAGCCGGGCAGCGCGGCCAGCGCGACGTTGGCCGCCCGGCCGATCCCGGTCTCCAGCATGCCGCCGCACCAGACCGCGATGCCGTGGGCGCGGCACAGGTCGTGGATGCGCCGGGCTTCGAGATAGCCGCCGACCCTGCCGGGCTTGATGTTGACGACCGAGCACGCGCCGAGGGAGATGGCCGCCGCCGCGTGCTCGGCGGACTCGATCGACTCGTCCAGGCAGACGGGGGTGCTGATCGAGGCGGCCAGCCGGGCGTGCTGGACCATGTCGTCGTCGGCGAGCGGCTGCTCGATGAGCAGCAGCCCGAACGCGTCGAGCCGCGCCAGGCGCGGGGCGTCGGCAAGGGTGTAGGCGGCGTTCGCGTCGACCTGCAACTGCAGATCGGGCCCGAACCGCTCGCGCACGGCGCGTACGGGCTCCAGGTCCCAGCCGGGCTGGATCTTGAGCTTGATGCGGACGTAGCCCTCGTCCAGATAGCCGGCGACGGCGTCGAGCAGCTCGGGGACGGAGTTCATGATGCCGACCGAGACCCCGGCGGCCACCCGGGTCCGCGT
The DNA here is from genome assembly GCF_006874475.1 of Microbispora hainanensis. Taxonomy (GTDB): domain Bacteria; phylum Actinomycetota; class Actinomycetes; order Streptosporangiales; family Streptosporangiaceae; genus Microbispora; species Microbispora hainanensis. The sequence continues at coordinate 42,099 of NZ_VIRM01000061.1, read as the reverse complement.
GGCGCCGAGGAAATCGGCGAGCGACTGCCCGGCGGCATGCAGGTGGGCGTCCAGCACCGCCGTCTCCAGCGCCGCCTTGGCCATGCGGTGCCCTCTGATCGGGCGCAGCGCCTCGTTGACGGCGTACGGGCCGGGGCGGGCGGGCAGCGCGGGGATCAGGAAGCGGCGCAGCACGTCGGCCGCGCCTTCGGCGTACTCCGAGGAGTACAGCGGCTGCGACATGGCCACGCACTCGCCCCAGCCCTCGGCGTCGGGCGTGACGACGCGCAGCAGCAGCACGTCACGCCGCGTCTCGGTGCCGAAGGACGTGCGGAACGGCGCGACCAGCGGCATCGCGATCCGCCGCAGCTCGATACCGGTGATCTTCATGCCCGTGGCCTCCATGCCCGTGGTGTTCGTCCCGGGGGTGGTGTTCATCACACTGCTGCTCATCACACTGCTGTTCATCCGCGCACCGCTTCGACCAGGCCCGCCAGCAGCGCCGTACGGCCCGGCATCTCGGCCACGAGCACGTGCTCGTCGTCGGCGTGCGCGCCGCCGCCGACCGCGCCGAGCCCGTCGAGGGTGGGGCAGCCGGCCCCGGCGGTGAGGTTGCCGTCCGACGCGCCGCCGACGGCCGCGCCCGCCGGAGGAGCGAGGCCGAGGCCGGCGGCGACCCGCTGGGCGAGCGCGAACAGCCCGGCCGACGAGGCCGGTTCGAGCGGTGAGCGGTTCGGGCCGCCGAGGATCTCCAGGCGCGTGCCGGGCGTCCGGGGCGACAGCGCCCGCATCAGCGCGTCCACGCGGAGCTGGGCCGCGACGGTCGGCACGCGGACGTCCACGGCCAGGCGGGCCAGCGCGGGCACGGTGTTCATGGTGGTGCCGCCGGACAACAGCGTGGGCGTGACCGTCGTCCCGTCCAGCCCGCCGGCGGTCGCCATCGCGGCGACGGCGAGGATCTGGTGGGCGAGCTCCACTCCGGCGTTGGCGCCCTTGCCGGGGTCGAGGCCCGCGTGGGCGGCCCGGCCGTGCACCACCACCTCGTACGCGGAGATGCCCTTGCGTGCGGTCTTCAGCGCACCGCCCTCGGCGCTCGCCTCCAGCACGAAGGCCGCGGCGCAGCCGCGCGCCGACTCCTCGACCAGGGCGCGGGAGGACGGCGACCCGAGCTCCTCGTCCCCGGTGACCAGCACGCACACGCCGTCGGGGGAGGGCAGCGCGGCCAGCGCGTGGAACATCTGCACCAGCCCGGCCTTCATGTCGAACACCCCGGGCCCCCGTGCGATCCCGCCGCTGACCGACCACGGCCGCGTACGCAGGGAGCCGATCGGCCAGACCGTGTCGTGGTGGCCGAGCAGCAGCACGCGCGGCTCGCCGAAGCTCCATCGCAGGTGCGTCACCCCGTCGATCACGATGGTCTCGGGAGCCGCGCCGAGCAGGCGGCGCCCCTGACCGGCGACGACGGCGGCGCTGCGGGCCACCGCCTCGCGGTCGGCGGAGAACGACTCGCAGCAGACGAGCTCCTCCAGGTCGGCGAGCATGGCGGACAGGTCCACCGCCGTCGTCACAGCGGCCTGCCCAGCTCGGCCTGGAACAGCCGCCGCACGTTGCCGCCGAGGATCTTCAGGACATCGTCTTCCGCCAGGCCGCGCCGCAGCAGGGCCTCGGTGACCAGGGGCAGCCCGCGCGGCCCGTCCAGCCCGGGCAGGGCGGCGTAGGGGTCGATGCCGTCCAGGCCGAAGTCCTCACAGCACGGGGGAGTGACGTCGCGGATCACCTCGCGGACGAAGTCGGGCCCCAGCCCCACGTGGTCGATGCCGGCGACCTCCGCGACGTGCTCGATGTGGTCGGCCAGCCGGTCCACCGTGTGGCCGCCGGGGTCGTCGGCGAGGAAGAACGGGAAGAAGTTGACGCAGACGACCCCGCCGGTGGCGGCGACCCCGCGGATCTGCTCGTCGGTGAGGTTGCGGTGGTGGTCGCGCAGGGCGCGGGCGGACGAATGGGTCGCCATCACCGGACGGCCGGCGAGCTCCAGCACGTGCTCGACTCCGCGTGCCCCCAGGTGGGAGATGTCGAAGATCATGCCGAGCCGCTCCATCTCGCGGACCGCCGCCACACCGGCGTGGGTCAGCCGGCCGCCGGTGGCGTCCTCGCCGCTGCCGTCCGCCAGCGGCGTGCGCCCCCAGTGGGCGATCGAGCCGACCCGTACGCCGAGCCGGTGCAGGGTGGGCAGCAGCTCGACGGAGGAGTCCAGGCCCGGCATGCTCTCCAGCGCGAGGACCAGCGCGATCACCCCGTCGTCGAGCGCCCGGTCGACCTGCGCGCCGTCCAGGCACAGCCGTACGGCGTCGGCGTTGCCCTCGGCCAGCGTGTGCGCACACTCGATCATGCGCAGGGTCTGGCGCAGCGCGCCCTCCGGGCGGTAGTGGTCGTCGACGAAGACCGGCAGCACCTGGAGGTCCACCCCGCCGTCCCGCAACTGGGGCAGCCACCGTTCCCTGAAGAACGCCGCCCAGCGGGCCGGCGGTCGTTCGGCGACGGCCATCAGCAGGTCGTTGTGCGTGTCCGCGACGACCGCGCGGCGGTGGAGGGAGGAGGGGAGTTCGACTGACACCCCGTTGACGGTACGGCAGGGAGGTGGCGGGGCAATTCATCCGGTCGCACCAAAGAGCCGCGCGATGTTCGTCCGGTCCCACAAAGGCCCAACATTACTTTGTAAAGGCGGCCCGCTGAATAAGCTGACCTTGTGGCAGCGCCCTACCAGACGATCGAGCACACGGTCGAGCACGAGATCGAGATCCGCCGTTCACGTTTCATCTGCGCGCTCGCCCCCGCCGCCACGGAGGAGGCCGCGCGGGCGTTCGTCGCCGAGCGCAGGCGGCTCTACGCCGACGCGACCCACAACTGCTCGGCGTACGTCGTCGGTGAGCGTGTGCGCAGGGCGGACGACGACGGGGAGCCCGGCGGCACGGCCGGCACGCCGATGCTAGAGATGCTCACCCGGCGCGGCTTCGCCGACGTGGCCGCCGTCGTGACCCGCTACTTCGGCGGCGTGCTGCTGGGGGCGGGCGGCCTCGCCCGGGCGTACGGCGGCGCGGTGGGGGAGACGCTCGACCGGGCGGCGGTGGTCGAGATGGTTCCCGCGGCGGTCGTGACCGTGTCGGTCGGCCACGCGCAGGCCGGGAGGCTGGAAAGCGACCTGCGCGCCTCGCCGTACGCGCTGCGGGGTGTGGACTACGGTTCGAAGGTCGCCTTCGAGGTGGCGGTGGCCGAGGACCGGCTGCCCGTCTTCGAGGAGTGGATCGCGTCGATCACCGCCGGGCGGGCGGACACCGTCCGCGGCGGCACCGTCCACCTCGCCCGCTGATACTTCAGCCGTAGATCGCGCACACGATCGCGATCTACGGCCGGAGCACTGGGGCGCGCTGTGTCACGGAAGCTCGTCGGCCAGCTCGCGGGGCATGCTCGATTTGATGTCGTCCCACTCGCCCTCGGTGACGTAGAGCCGCAGGGCCTTGAGGACCGTCTTGATCAGCTGTTCGATCCCGCCCTCGACCTCGTAGGGGAAATCCCGGCGCACCCGCGCGTGGAACTCCTCCTTGTGCATCTTCACGGGAACCTTGCTGGGATCCCATCCCGTGTAGTAGATGCCGCGGACCAGCATCGGCAGTTGAGCGCCGAGCTGGGCGGCCTCCTCGACGGGTAGTCGGTCGCGCAACGCGTGCAGGACCGCGCTCAAGGCGGCATAGGACTGGTTCCGCCTCTCATGCGGCCACCCGTAGGCCTGCTCGATCTCCTTCAGCAGGCGGTTGGTCTTGTCGACCGTGGCGTTGAAAGACGAGTAACCCGTTTCCACCATCGAGCCCGCCTCCTCGAAAGGTGCGTCAGAGTCAGGGCTCTACCCGCACCTCAAACCGGACAAACGGGCATATGGACCACCGGCATGGGACGAACGGCAGGAGATGGCGGTCACCAAGGGCGAGCCGGCGACGCGCTGAGCGCGACGCCGTGGTGAACGGTGATCGGGCGTGCGCGAAGGTGCTCACCCCTCCAGGGCGTACCGCATCACGCGGAGCTTGGCCTGCGCCTCGGCGAGCTCGGCGGCGGGGTCCGATCCGGCCATGATGCCGCAGCCGGCGAACAGCCGGGCACGTCTGCCCGAGACGTACGCGCAGCGCAGCGCGATGCCCCACTCGCCGTCGCCGCGGGAGTCGATCCAGCCGACCGGCCCGGCGTAGCCCGCGCGGTCCATGCCCTCCAGCTCGCGGATGACGCCGAGCGCGGCGCCGGTGGGCGTCCCGCCGACGGCGGCCGTGGGGTGCATGGCCGCCACCACGTCGAGCACCGACGCGCCGTCGGACAGCCGCCCGGTGACCCGGCTGGCCAGGTGCTGCACGTTGGGCAGCACCAGGAGCTCGGGCTCGTCGGGGACGTCGAGGGCCGAGCACAGGGGGGCGAGCGCCTCCCGGACCGAGGCGACCGCGCAGGCGTGCTCGTGACGGTCCTTCTGCGAGGCGTACAGCGCGGCGCCGCGGGCGGCGTCCTCGGCCGGGCCGCCGCCCCGCGCCGTGGTGCCCGCGAGCACCAGCGACTCCACCTCCTGGCCGGTGTGCCGCACCAGCAGCTCCGGCGTCGCGCCGACCAGCCCGTCCACCGAGAAGGTGTAGCACTCGGGGTAGCGCTCGGCCAGCCGGCTCAGCAGCACGCGGGGGTCGATGTCCCGTTCGGCGACGGCCGTCAGGTCGCGGGCGAGCACGACCTTGTCGAGCATGCCGTCCGCCTTGATCCGCCGTACGGCTCGCGCGATCCGGTGCTCCCACTCGGGCGCCGTCAGCGACCCGTCGGCGTAGCGGATGCGGCCGGGCTCCTGCGGCGGGGTGGCCAGATCGAAGGCGCTGCCGCCGATCGTGGTGAGCCAGGCCTGGCCGTCGCGGCGGGCGAGCACCACACGGGGGACGACCAGCACGGTTCCCTGGGCGTCGCCGTCGAAGGTGAAGGAGCCGAAGGCGACCGGTCCCGAGCCCGGCACGCCGACCTCGTCCTCGATGAGCGCGCCGGCGAACAGCGAGGAGAGCCAGCCGCGGGCCCAGTCGAACCGGCCGGGGCCGGGCGGCACCGCGGCCCGCGCCGCCTCTCCCCAGCCCACGAGCCCCTCGCCGTGTCTGATCCAGGCGTACGGCGCGGCGTCTGGCAGACGCGCCAGCAGATCGTCAGGGTCGCTCACCGCGACCGTGCGAACCACGAGGGGCCGGATAAGAGCGACACTCACCCGACTCACTCTACGCACGATCTGAACATGTTCGACAAGAGCCCCCCCTTGCGGTCCCGGGTTCCCTGTGTCAAGCCGCGATAGGAACTTGGTCATGGAAGGCTCGACTTCCCTGGTGGCGATAGAGCGCACCTCCACGCGATCCCTACCTTTGATCTCCCGGAGGTGCCCATGATCAAGAAGATCACGCCGGTCCTGGCCACGGCCGTCCTGCTCGTGCCGACCGCCGCTCACGCCCGTACGACGCCCGCCGTGATGGCGGCGCTGGGCGACTCGATCAGCGCGGGGTTCAACGCCTGCGGCTGGTATGTCGCGTGCACGTCCCGCTCGTGGTCCGCGGGCGACTCGCCATCGGTGAACAGCCACTATCTGCGCCTGCTCGCCATGAGCGGCGGGATCAAGGGACACAACCGCAACTTCGCCTCCCCGGGGGCGACCAGCGCCGACCTGGCCGAGCAGGCGCGGAAGGCCGTCGACGCCGGAGCCGGCTATGTCACCGTGCTGATCGGCGCGCAGGACGCCTGCGTGGGCTCCGAGAAGGAGATGACCCCCGTGGCCGCCTTCCGGCGCAACATCGACGCCGCCTTCGACGTGCTGCGGCCAACGGGCGCGCGGGTCTACGTCGCGAGCATCCCGGACGTCAAACGCCTGTGGCGGGTCGGCAAGGACAACACGTGGGCGCGCCTTTTCTGGGGGATCGGCCGCATCTGCCAGTCACTGCTGGCCAACCCGAAGTCCACGGCCAAGAAGGACGAGGCCAGGCGCGACCGGGTGCGCGAGCGGGTGATGGGCTACAACGAGCAGCTCAGGCAGGCGTGCGAGAGCTACGGCCCGGCCTGCCGCTACGACGGGGGCGCGGTCTTCGCCTATCCCTTCACGCTGAAGCAGGTGAGCGCGTGGGACTACTTCCACCCCAACGCCGACGGGCAGAAGGCGCTCGCCAAGATAACTTTTGACGCCAAGTTCTTCGCCGACGTCGAGCCCTGATCCGACGTCGAGCCCTGATCCGGCGTCGAGCCCTGATCGGGCACCGTGCCGGATCCTCAGCCCGCGCGGCGGAGGCGGTCGAGGGTCTGCTCCAGCTCCTCCTGCAGCACCCGGCCCGCGGCATCGGGGTCGCCGCGCTCGACGGCACCGACGAACGCCGCATGAGTGGCGTCTCCGGGGTTCGGGTCGCCGGCCCGCAGGTCGAGCAGGTCCACCAGGGCGACCAGCCCCTCGCGTAGCCGGGGGACGAACTCGGCGAACAGGTCGGTCAGCACGGGGTTGTGCGCGGCGGCGACGACGGCCGCGTGCAGGGCGATGTCGGCGTCGACGAAGGCGGCGTCGGTGTCCCGGGCGGCGCCCCGCCGGGCCTCCAGCGCCGCGTGCATCGCCGTCACGTCGTCCGGCGTACGGCGCCGCGCCGCCAGCCGGGCGGCCTGCACCTCGACCAGCATGCGCACCTCGTAGACGTCGGCCACGGCGGCACGGCGCAGGCGAGCCGTCCAGTCCTCGGCGGGGCTGGTGGCGATGACGAAGACTCCGGCGCCCTGCCGCGCCTGGACCAGCCCAGCGCCGGCCAGCGCGCGCAGGGCCTCGCGGACCGTGGAACGGCCCACGCCCAGGGTCTTGGCCAGGGTCGTCTCGCCGGGCAGCCGGGTGCCGACCGGCCAGAGGCCCTGCGTGATCTGCTCGCGCAGGCTCTCGACGGCCTGGTCGACGAGGGGGCTGCGGTGGAGCGCGCCGAGCGCCATCACCTTTCACCTCTCAGGTTGTCTGAGGAGTTGTCGTGTGGTTAGTCTACCGCCATGTCGTCGCATCGGTCCTCCGGCCGTCTTCCCGGCCTGCTTCTCGGCCGCCGCGGCGGGGTTTGATCCGATGACCGGCACCCCGCCGCGGGGTGCCGTGCCGCCGGTCGCCCTCCGACCGAAGGATCACCGTCGTGACCGTCGTCTCCGCCGTCTCCACGGCTTTCCCCACGATTCGCACCCCGGCCGGCCCGGTGCCCGCCGACGCTCCCGCCTGGAACCCTCAGAGGGGCAGTGCCATGCCCCACCACCGCTACCGGCCCGCCCACGAGCGGGTCGAGATCCCCGAGATCCGCCGCACCTGGCCGGGGCGCAGGCTCGAGCGGGCCCCGCTGTGGGTGCCCGTCGACCTGCGTGACGGCAACCAGGCGCTGGCCGAGCCGATGGACACCCCGCGCAAGCGCCGCATGTTCGACCTCCTCGTCGCGATGGGGTTCAAGGAGATCGAGGTCGGCTATCCGTCGTCGAGCCGGACCGACTTCGACTTCGTCCGCCACCTGGCCGAGAGCGGCGCGGTGCCGGACGACGTGACGCCCGTGGTGTTCACGGCGGCCCGCCGCGACCTCATCGAGCAGACCTTCGCCTCCATCCAGGGCATGCCCCGGGCTGTGGTGCACCTCTACACGGCGACCGCGCCGGTCTGGCGCGACGTCGTGCTGGGACAGGACCGGGCCGGGCTGCACGCGCTGATCCGGGAGGCCGCCGGGCACGTCGCGCGGCTCGCCGACGCCATGCCGGGGACGGCGGTGCGGTTCGAATTCTCCCCGGAGGTCTTCAACTGCACCGAGCCCGACTTCGTGCTGGAGGTCTGCAACGGCCTCACCCGGTTGTGGGACGCCTCGCCCGACCGGCCGGTGATCCACAACCTGCCCGCCACCGTCGAGATCGCCACGCCGAACCTGTACGCCGACCAGATCGAGTACATGCACCGGCACCTCGAACGGCGTGACGCCGTCATCCTCTCGGTCCACCCGCACAACGACCGGGGCACCGGGGTGGCCTGTGCGGAGCTCGCCATGCTGGCCGGGGCCCAGCGCGTCGAGGGCTGCCTGTTCGGCAACGGCGAGCGCACCGGGAACGTCGACCTCGTCACCCTCGCGCTCAACCTGTACGCGCAGGGCGTCGACCCGATGGTGGACTTCTCCGACATCGACGTCATCCGGCGGACCGTCGAGGAGTGCAACCGCCTGCCGGTCCACGTGCGGCATGCGTACGGGGGAGACCTGGTTTACACGGCCTTCTCCGGCACCCACCAGGACGCGGTCAGCAAGGGCCTCGCCCACCACGAACGCACGGCGGCCGAGCGGGGCGTGCCGGTGGGGGAGGCGCCCTGGTCGGTGCCCTACCTGCCGATCGACCCGGCCGACGTCGGCCGCACGTACGAGGCGGTCATCCGGGTCAACAGCCAGTCGGGCAAGGGCGGCATCGCCCATCTCCTCCAGGTCCACCACGGGCTCGACCTGCCGAAGGCGCTGCGCGCCGAGTTCTCCCGGGTCGTCCAGGACGCGACGGACCGCAGCGGGCGGGAGGCCACGCCGAAGGACCTGCTCCGGTTGTTCCGTGAGGCGTACATGGCGGCGGACGGGCCGGTCACCCTGTCGTCGCTGACCGCGGGGGGCGACGGCTTCCACTGCCTGGTGCGGCACGACGGGCGCGAGAGCGGGGGGACCGGCGCCGAGCCGATGGCGGCCCTCGCCGCCGCGCTGGAGGCGGCCGGGACCCTGGAGGCGTCCGCAACCGCGGTGCGGGTGCTCTGGCAGGGCGGGCATCCGGTGGAGGGCGGCGCCGTCGCCTACGCTCGGTGCCGCGTCGGCGGCACCCCCGTCTGGGGGGCGGGCGAGGACGCCGACGCGGTCACGGCGTCCGTCCGCGCGGTGCTCGCCGCCGTCAACCGCGCCCTCGCCGGGCAGCGGGAGTCGCAGGGGTAGCCGGGCCGCGTGGCCGGAGGGCCTCCCGAGTGGACTCTCCCACTGTGGGAGGCCCGAGGCTGTCGGTCAGGGATCGGGGCGAGGCGAGCGTGCGCCGCCGTCAGGACGAGGAGAGTGAGCATGGCCGTCGTGGAGGGCGTCGAGGCCCGTGGGACGCACCACTGCGAGACGACGGCGCTGGGAGTGCTCCTGCGGCACGAGGGGCTCGACCTGTCCGAGCCCATGCTGTTCGGGCTGGGCTCGGGCCTGTCGTTCGTCTACTGGGACGCCAAGGGCATGCCGTTCCCCTTCCTCGGAGGCCGCGTCAGGCCGTTCGACCTCACCAGGAACCTGGCCGCCCGGCTGGGGCTGACGCTGGCGACCGAGGAGACCACCTCACCGCGCAAGGCGTGGCAGAACGTGGCCGCCCAGATCGACGCCGGCCGGCCGGTCGGGCTCCAGCTCGACTGCTATCACCTGGACTATTTCCGGTCCAAGGTGCACTTCGGCGGTCATGTCGTCGCGATGTACGGCTACGACGACCACGACGTCCATCTCGTGGACACCGAGCAGCAGGGAGGTGCGGTGCGCACCAGCCGTGCCGCCCTCGCCAGGGCACGCGCCGAGCGCGGCCCGATGACCGCGAGGAACCGATCCTTCACCCTCACGGCGCCGGCTCACCCCCTCTCCTGGCAGGACCGGATCGTCCCCGCCATCAGAGCGTGCGCCGACGCCTTCCTCGCCGCTCCCATCGCCAACCTGGGCCACCGCGGCATCGAGAAGGCCGGTAAGAAGGTGCCCGGCTGGCTGCAGCGTGCCGCCGACCCCCGGCAGGATCTGCCGCAGGCCGCCCTCCTCATGGAGAGGGGCGGCACCGGCGGCGCCCTGTTCCGCGCCCTCTATCGCGACTTCCTCGGCGAGTGCACCCACCTGATCGACGACCGCGACCTCCGTGCCGGTCACCGGATGTACGCCGAGGCCGCCGTCCTCTGGACGCAGGTGTCCGCCCTGATCGCGAAGGCGGGGGAGAGCGGCGACGCGGGATGCCTCCGCCAGGCCGGGGCCGTCCTCCACGATCTGTCGCGGCTGGAGCAGGACGCCATGCAGGTGCTGAGCAGGCTGTAGAGGCGCTCGGTGTTCCGCAGGACATGAGGCGATCAGCCCAGCGGGACGCTCCACTCCAGGCGGGCGCCGCCGCCGTCCGGAGAGGCGAGAGCGAGGGTGCCGCCGAGCCGTTCGGCCCGGTCGGCGAGGTTGCGCAGGCCGCTGCGGCGGCCCTCGGCCGGGATGCCGACGCCGTTGTCCTCCACCACGAGGGTCAGCCGCCCGTCGGAGGCGTGGACGGCGACGTCGGCGCGGGTGGCCCTGGCGTGGCGGACGAGGTTCGACAGGGCCTCGCGCAGGACGGCGAGCAGGTGCTCGGCGACCTCGGCGGGCACGTCGTTGTCGAGCCGGCCCTCCAGGCTCAGGCCGGGCATGAAGCCCAGGTGCCCCCGGGCGCCCTCGACCAGGTCGACGACCTGGGCGCGCAGGCTGGGCGAGGCGTCCTCGTGCGGGGTCTGCAGGGCGAAGATCGTCGAGCGGATCTGCCGGATGGTGGTGTCCAGCTCGTCGATCGCGCTCTGCAACCGGGAGGAGGCCTCCGGCCGCTCGACCAGGCGCACCGCGCTCATCAGGGTCATGGCCACCGCGAACAGCCGTTGGATGACCACGTCGTGCAGGTCCTTGGCGATGCGGTCGCGGTCTTCCAGCAGGCCGAGCCGCTCGGCGTCCCTCCGGGTCTCGGCCAGCTCCAGCGCGACGGCCGCCTGCCCGGAGAAGGCGTGCAGGGTGCGCAGCTCCGACTGGCTGAACGGCATCCGTCCCGAGCGTTTGACCAGGGACAGCACCCCGCGTACGGCCCCGGGTGCGCCCAGCGGCACGGCCGCCACCGGCCCGGGCTCCAGATCACCGGCCCAGATCAGGTGCACCTGACCGTGGTCGAGATCGTCCAGCGCCAGCGGCTCACCGCTCAGGAACGCCCGGCCCGACAGCGAGCCCTCGACCGCGACCTCGTCATCGACGAGCCGGACCGCCGGCCCGTCGCCCTCGGGCGGCCCGACCTCCTGCAAGGCGACGCGCAGCACCTCGCCGGTGCGGTCGGGCAGCAGGATCGCCACGGCGTCGGCGTCGGCCATCTCGCGGGCGCGCCGGGCGATCAGCGTGAGGACCTCCCGTGGCTCGGCCCCCGACAACAACCGTGTGGTGATGTCGGAGGACGCCCGCAACCAGGTCTCCCGGCGGCGGCTCTCCTCATACAGGCGGGCGTTCTCGACGGCGACGCCCGCGGCGGTGGCCAGGGCGACCACGATCGCCTCGTCGTCCTCGTCGAAGTTCCCGCCGCCGCGCTTCTCGGTGAGGTAAAGGTTGCCGAACACCTCGTCGCGCACCCGGACCGGCACCCCCAGGAAGCTGCCCATGGGCGGGTGACCGGGCGGGAAGCCGTACGACTCGGGATGCTCGGAGATGTCCGCCAGCCGCAGCGTCTGCGGTTCCTTGATCAGCAGGCCGAGCAGACCGAGCCCGTGCGGCCAGTGTTCGATCCTGGCGATCTCCTCCTCGCTCAGACCCACCGGAACGAACTGGATGAGCGTGTTCTCCTCCCCGATCACGCCCATCGCGCCGTACGTCGCGTCGACCAGCGTCGTGGCGGTCTCCACGATGCGCCGCAGCACGACCTCGAGATCGAGGTCGCTGCCGATCGAGACGACCGCCTCCAGCAATGCGTGCACCCGATCACGGGTGGCCAGCACGGCCTCCAGACGCGACTGCAACTCCGCCAGCAGGTCGTCCAGCCGCATGCTGGGAATCAGCGACCGAGGCTCGTTCTCCGTCATAGTGCGCAGTTTCGCACCGCGGGCATCCGGGTGCCCACCCCAGGTGGTCGTCCGCGCCGTCGAAGGAGGCTCGGAGCGGAGGCCGTCAGAGGCTTCCGGTGATCGCGCCGAGCCGGTGCGCGTGCCGGTCACTCGGGTCGTCTCGCCTCCGGGCGCCGCAGGCCGAGGCGCCCGGGAAGCGGCCCGGCCACAGCCGTCAGCTCGCGGGGAGCCGGGCGGCGGGTCACCATGAAGAGCGTGAGGCGGCCGGGCAGCGGCGCGGCCGATATGCGATCTCCCTCCTGGGCGTACGCGAGCCCGAGCCCGCGGGGCAGGACGGCCGGGCATCTCAGCAGCCGCGCGAGCCGTACGGCGGTCTCCGCGGTGGCCGCCGCCCGCGGCCTGGCGCCGAGGCCGGACAGCCGCCGGTGCAGCGTGTCCGCGGACATGTCGTAGGTGTAGGCGACGACGTCGAGATCGGCGAACGGCCGTCGGCCGTCTCCCGCCGACGCGCCCGCCGGCGTCAGGACGGCCAATCGGTCGGTGGCGACGGGTGTGGCGCTGACGGTGGCGGGCAGGCGCATCTGGTCGGCGACGGCGACGAACGCGGCGTCCAGCGAGCCTTCGCCCACCCACTCCACGAGCCGGTCGCCGTGGTCGGTCACCTGGTCGACCACCGAGCCGTCCATCAGCTCGGCGAGCGCGGGGAAGAGCAACGGGGCGAGGCTGCCGAAGGTGCCGACGCTGAACGTCCTCGCCTGCGCCGCCGCCCGCGCCCGGTCGAAGATCCGGCCCAGGTGATCGAGCACGTGGGCCGCCTCGGCGCACAGCGCACGACCGGCCGACGTCGGCCGCGCCCCCGTCGTGTCGCGGTCGAAGAGCCGCTCGCCGACCCGCCGTTCCAGTGCCGCGAGGCGCTTGCTCGCGGCCGGCTGGCTGATGAGCAGTTCCCTTCCGGCGGCCCCGACCGAGCCGTGCCGGGCGATGGCCTCGACCAGCCGGAGGTCCTCGACCGAGGGGAATGAGCTCATAGCCCGATGTTATGAGTGGCGATGGCGATTCGCCGCCTACCGGCGGATTCTGCCCGCCCGGAGGATGACGGCGTGAACACCCCACGCGACATCGTCGCCATGCTGACAACCACGTTCGTGACCTGGATGGGGCAGCGCACGACCGCCGTGGCGCTCCCGCTCGTCGCGCTCGCCGAAACCGGATCCACCTGGTCCACCGGGCTGGTCGGCGGAGCGGTCGGGCTGCCCATGCTCACCTCCCCCTGGTGGGCCAGAGGACTGCGTCAGCGGCTGACCACCGGCAGATCCCTCGCCTGCGTGCTCGCGGTGCAGGTGGCCGGGCTGCTCGTCGTTCCGGTGGGCGCGGCCGTCGGCACGGTCGGCGCGGTCCACCTCGCCGCAGCCGGTGTCATCACCGGGTGTGCCACCGCGCTGAGCGGGCCGGGGCAACGTGCCCTGCTCTCGGACATCTGCGACCCCCTCGGTTCCGCCGTCACGACGAAGATGCTGGCCTGGCAGGATTTCATGCACCGCATCACGATGATCCTGGCGCCACCCGCGGCGGGGTGGGCCGTGGCCGTCGGCGGGCCGTCGCCCCTGCTCTGGGCCGAGGCCGCCGGTGCCGGCGTGGGAGCGGCCCTCCTGTGCACCGTCCGCGGCACCGCGACGCCTGCCCCGCCCGTCGGTTCCGCCGCATCCGACGGCCCGGCCTCGCCCGACGGCCCGGCCTCGCCCGGCGGCCCGGCCGGCACCCGGGCCGGTGCCCCGGCCCTGCGTCAGGTGCTGGCGCGGCACGGGGACATCCGGCGCGCGGTGACCATGTCGGGAGTCGGCGGACTCGTGTGGTTCGCCTTCACGCTCGGCCTCGCGATCCTCGGGGCCGAGACCGGGCGGCCCGGACTGCTCATTTCGGCCGGCATGACCGGATATGGCCTGGGCTCGCTCGCCGGTGCCCTCCTGGCGCCGGCGCTCGTGCCCCGGATGCCGGCCCTGGCCACCATGGCGGCCGGTTGGGCCGTCCTCGGCGTGACGTTCGTCGTCATGCCGGCAGCGGCGTCGTCCCTCGTCGTCCTGGGATGCGTGGCCGCGATAGGGGGCTTTTCCATGCCGCTCGGCATCGGCGCGCTGAACCGGCTCATCAGCACCCGCACCGACGGGGCGGAACGGCGAGCGGCCTTCGCGGCGGAGAGCCTCGTGCACGACGGGGCGGTCTCGATCGGCCTGCTCGCCGGTGGCGCGGTCATCGGCATGGCCGGCGCCGGCCCGACTCTCGTCGCCGCCGGAGCCGCCCAGGTGCTCGTCGCGCTCCTCGCCGGTCCGTGGTGGGGTGCGCGACGCCTGGTCCCCTACTCCCCACCGGTCGCCGGTTGAGACCCGGCCAGGCCCCGTACGCCGGCCGCCGGTCGCCGCGGGGTCTACCCTTCACGGGAGCGGTGCGTGCGGACCTTGTGGCGGTTGCCGCACCGCTCCATGGAGCACCAGCGCCTGCTCCCCGGGCGTGAGGTGTCGACGAAGACAAGCGCGCAGTTGTCCCCCGCGCACTCCCGCACGCGATCCGCCATCGGGCCGGTGAACAGCTCGATCGCGTCCCGCGCGACGGTCGCGACCACCTGGCCGCCGGTCGCGGGGGCGGCCCAGGACCGCCGCCCGTCCGCCGTCATCACGGGCGTCAGCGGTGGCGCCGACGCCGCACTGTTGATCGCGTCCACGTCCGCCTGCCGTGGCGTACGTCCGTGGACGTGGTCGCCGGCCAGCCCCCACAGTGCCGCGCGCAGGGCTTTCGCCCGGGCGAGCTCGTCGGCCGTCGTGTCCGCCTCCGCCAGGCCGAGCCGGGACACGGCGGCCCACCGGGCCAGGTCGGCAGGCTCGTGCAGCGTCTCGTAGTGGGCGTAGACCCCCACGCCGCCGCTCACCAGGAACTCGAGGCAGAGGGCGCCCGGATCGAACCGGAAGGAGCCCCCGCTGCGCGGATGTAGCGTCAAACTCACGTAACCACTATAAAGGGTTACATGACTCTCGAATGGAAGCTCGTCGTCGACTGTGCCGACCCGCACGCACAGGCCGCGTTCTGGGCGCAGGCCCTGGGCTATGAGGTGGAGGACAACAGCGCCATCGTCGGCCGGCTCCTGGCAGGCGGCGTCGTGGGGGAGGAGGCGGTGACCCCCGACCACACGGCCTTCCGCACGCTGCGGGCCGTACGGCACCCGGACGACCCGGTCGACCAGGACACCGGCACCGGTCTCGGCCGCCGGATCCTCTTCCAGGCGGTCCCCGAGCCGAAGGCCGGCAAGAACCGCCTCCACATCGACCTGCACGCGGGCCCCGAGCGCAGGGACGCCGAGGTCGACCGGCTCAAGGCGCTCGGCGCCACCGTGCTGCACGTCGTCCAGGAGCCCGGCAGCCACCACGTGACCATGGCCGACCCCGAGGGCAACGAGTTCGACGTGCAGTGAGCCGCTACAGCCAGCCGTTGTGGCGGGCCACGCGGGCGGCCTCGATCCGGTTCC
This sequence comes from Microbispora hainanensis, assembly GCF_006874475.1. Taxonomy (GTDB): domain Bacteria; phylum Actinomycetota; class Actinomycetes; order Streptosporangiales; family Streptosporangiaceae; genus Microbispora; species Microbispora hainanensis. The sequence goes on along the minus strand of NZ_VIRM01000061.1, from coordinate 26,782 downwards.
TGGTGCCGGTCTTGCCGATGGCCGACGACAGGTAGTTGCGCACCGTGCTCTCCGACAGGTGCAGGCGGGCCGCGATGTCGGAGATCGTCGAGCCGTCGGCCGCCGCGGCGAGCACGTCCCGCTCCCGGTCGGTCAGCGGGCTCGGGCCGGTGCTCAACGCCGCCGCCGCGAGCGCGGGGTCGATGACCCGCTCGCCGCGCAGCACCCGGCGGACGGCGTCGGCGAGATCCTCCACCGGGCCGTCCTTGACCAGGAACCCGCGCGCCCCGGCTTCCATGGCCCGGCGCAGGTAGCCGGGCCGCCCGAACGTCGTGAGGATGAGCACGGCGCATCCGGGCAGGCACTCGCGTAGCTCGGCGGCGGTCTCCAGCCCGCCGCGGCCCGGCATCTCGATGTCGAGCAGGGCCACGTCGGGCCGGGTGCGCAGAGCGGTGTCCACCACCTCGTCGCCGTGGCCGACCTGGGCGACGACCTCGATGTCCTGCTCCAGGTCGAGGAGCAGGGCCAGTGCGCCGCGCATCATGCCCTGGTCCTCGGCCAGCAGCACCCTGATCACCGGCCGTCCTCCCTCGCGTACGGCACGGCCACCCGGAGCAGGAAGCCTCCGTCCGGCGGCGCCGTGGTCTCCACCGTGCCGGCGGCGGCCTTCACGCGTTCACGCAGGCCGATCAGGCCGTTGCCGTGCCCGTGGGCCTTCTGCGGCGGGCCGTCGTCGTGGATCTCCAGCACCAGGAGCCCGCCGTCGTCGCACAGGCCGATCTCGCAGGCCGACGCGCGGCTGTGCCGTACGACGTTGGTCACGCCCTCGCGCACGGCCCAGCCGAGCAGCGCGTCGGCCTCGGGACCGGGCCGTACGGCGGAGGCGCGGACGGTGACCTCGATGCCGGCGTCCGCGAGCGCGGCGCGGGCGGCGTCGAGCTCGGCGGTCAGCCCCCTGCCCCGATAGCCGGTGACGGCGGCCCGCACCTCGGTCAGCGCCTGCCGCCCGATCTGCTCGATGTCGGCCGCCTGCTCGGCCGCCGCGCCGGCGTCCACCCGGGTCAGGCGGCGTACGGCCTCGGCCTTGACGACCATGATCGAGAGGGTGTGTCCGAGCAGGTCGTGCAGGTCGCGGGAGAAGCGCAGCCGCTCCTCGGTCACCGCGGCCCGGGCCAGCTCCTCGCGGGTGGCCTTGAGCTCGTGGATGGCCTCCCACAGCCGGATGATGATCGCCGGGATCAGGCCCGCGGTGAACGTGCCCCAGATCATGGAGAGCACGCCGGTGAGGCCGGTGTCGGCCCGTACGGCCACGGCCAGGGCGGCGGCGCACACGGCGAGCAGCACCACGGGCAGGATCTTGCCGCGCACGGTGATCCCGGTGGCGACGGCCAGCATCATGATCAGGTAGAGCCAGTTGCCCTCGAACCCGGCGGCGGACGCCAGGACCACCACCGCGAGCAGCCCCAGCACCGGCAGGGCGCGCCGCCGGTCCGCGAAGGCGAAGTGCGTGGTGGCCACGTACAGCCCGGCGGCGGCCAGCGCGGCCGGCCAGGCCAGCCAGAGGGGATGGGACCGGCCGTGCGCGATGTCCCAGACGGGCGCCGCAGTCACGGCCACCCACATGTACATGCCCTTGGCGTCGGGGCCGCGCTCGCCTTCGCGCAGCGGGTCGAGCCAGGTGCCGCGTTCTGTCGTCATCGGGAACGTCACACTAGCGGTCAGGCGCGGCGACCGGCACGGCGGTAGCCGTACACCGCGTAGACGCCGAAAACGAGCAGCCAGGCCGACAGGAGCACGACCTGACGGAGGGTCGGGACGTCGCCGAACGCGATCCGCCACGACAGGCCCGCGTAGCTGTTCGACGGGGTCCACTCGGCGATCGCCGCCAGCCAGGACGGGAACTTCCCGACCGGCACCCACAGGCCGCCGAGGATCGACAGCGTCAGCATGGTCGCGATGTTGGCCATCGCCGCGGACTGGCCTGACAAGCGGTAACCGTTGCCGAGACCGAGCAGGGAGAACGGCACGGTGCCCGCCCACAGGAGCGCGACGATCGCCAGCCACCGCTGCGGGGGGAGCGAGACGTGGTTGACCAGCACGCCGGCCAGCAGCACGGCTGCGATGCCGGGCACGACGGCGACCGCACCGGTCACGACCTTCCCCGCCACGACCTCGGCCGGGGTCAGCGGGGTGAGCCGCAGCTGGCGCAGCCATCCCGCCGCGCGGTCCTCGGCGATGCCGCTGCCGTTGTTGAACGCGCCGCCCAGCGCGCCGTACGCGGCCATGCTGACCATCGTGTAGATCGCGGCGTCGTGCTTGTCGCCGGGGGCCAGGCCGAGGTTGGTGAAGACGAGATACATGACGACCGGCATCACGATCCCGAAGATCACATAGCCGCCGTCGCGGAGGGTCCTGGTCAGTTCGAGGCGTACGTATCCCCACATCACACGTTCTCCTTCGTCGTGAGGGCCACGAAGGCGTCCTCCAGGTCGGCCGGGGCCACCTCCAGATCGCGGACGGCGTCCGCGCGGGCGAGGGCCAGGACGGTGGCGTCGGAGTCGCCGGTGCGCAGGTGCACCCGGCCGCCCCTGATCTCCATGTGGCGCACGCCCGGCAGGGTCGCGAGCCAGGCGGACTCGCCGTCGGCGGCCACGCTCACCGTGGTCAGCGCCGCCGCCCGCTTGATCTCCGCGCTGGTGCCGTCGGCGATCACCCGGCCGTGGCCGAGCACGACGACGCGGTCGGCGTGCTCGTCGGCCTCGTCCAGATAGTGGGTGCTGAACAGGATGGTCTTGCCCTGGCTGGCCAGCCCGCGCATGCCGTCCCAGAACTCGCGCCGGGCCTCCACGTCGAGCGCGGCGGTGGGCTCGTCGAGGACGATCAGGTCGGGGTCGCCGCACACCGCCATCGCGAACCGCACGCGCTGCGCCTGCCCGCCGGACAACCGGTCCACCCGGCGGTCGCGCAGGTCGTCGATCCGGGCGAGCGCGAGCACCCGGTCGAGGGGGAGGGGAGCGGGATAGGTCCCGGCCACGAAGGTCAGCAACTCGCGGACCGTGACCCGGGGCACCAGGCCGCCCTCCTGCGGCATCGCGCCCGCCAGGCCCTGCCTCACGGCCTGCTCGGGGTCGAGCCCGAACAGCGCGGCCTGCCCGGAGTCGGGCGGCAGCAGTCCGAGCAGCAGCGCGATGGTGGTCGACTTGCCCGCGCCGTTGGGGCCGAGGAGGGCCACCGTCTGGCCGCGGGGGATGGCGAGCGTGAGCCCGTCCACGGCCCGTACGGGGCCGAAGCGCTTGGTCGCCGAGGTCAGGGACACGGCGTCCGCGGTATTCGTGGTCATGGAAACGACGGTAGGCAGGCGCCGTCGGCCCAGGTAGAGAGATCGATACAGCCCTGGGCAGGACATTTGTCCTGCCCAGGAAATCTACGATGTAAAGGCGCCGGGTTGGTTCACGCCAGCTCGGCGAGAAGCACAGCCAGGTCGCCGGGGCGAGAAAGCATTGGCCAGTGACCGGTGGGCAACTCACGCAGCTCCCACTCCGGCTCGCCCAGCGGGGCGAACGCCGGATGCCCGGCCGCGATCAGCTCCGTGACCTGGGCGAGCGGGAACGAGCAGGTCACCAGCGTCTTGGGCAGCGCGGCGAACGCGGCGCCGTCGTCACCGAGAGTGAGGGGCCGCGTGATCGTGCCGAGCGGCTGCGCGGTGGCCCGGGCGGCCATCAGCGCTCGCTCCCGCTCGCCCAGCCCCTCCAGGCTCGCGCCCGACTCCTGCAGCTCGTCCCACGACGGCATGGGGTAGCGCCAGTCGTCTCCGACGCGCTTCTCGACGAACTCCCGCCCGGTCAGGTCGATCTGGGCCATGCCGTCCGGCACCGGGCCGCTCTCGACGTACACGACACGGCTCACGCGGCCGGCCGCGCGGGCGGCGGCCCCGGTGACCGCGGCGGCGCTGCCGCTGTGGCCGGCGAGGACCACGTCGCGCAGGTCCTCGGCCTCGACGAGGCCGGTGATGTCGCGGATGTGGGTGTCCAGATCCAGGGCGGGGGAGGCGAGGTGGGCGCGGTCGGCGAGGCCGGTGAGGGTCAGCGGGTGGACCTCGTGCCCCATGCCGCGAAGGGCGGCGGTCACGTCCCGCCACGCCCACGCGCCGAGCCAGAAACCAGGAACGAGTACGTATGTCGTCATGGGTCGACGCTAGGGCCGAAACAGGGCAGAATCGGTCCTGATATGTCCACCAATCGCATCCTCGCCTTCCTGGAGCTGCTCCAGGCCAGGCCGGGGCTCACCGGCCCCGAGCTGGCCGAGCGCCTGGAGGTGGACGTGCGGAGCGTGCGCCGCTACGTGCGCAGGCTTGAGGACCTCGGCATTCCGGTGGAGGCCGAGCGGGGACGCTACGGCGGCTACCGGCTCAGGCCGGGATATCGGCTGCCGCCGCTCATGCTGACCGGCGACGAGGCCGCCGCCGTCGTGCTCGGGCTGCTCGCGGGCCGCCGCGCGGGCCTCACCGTGGGCGAGGGGGCGGCCGGGAGCGCGCTCGCGAAGATCCAGCGGGTGCTGCCCGACGCCCTGCGCGACCGCGTCGGCGCCGTCGAGGAGATGGTCGGCCTGACCGCCCGCACCGCCGCGACCACCCGGCCGAGCGGCGCCACCCTGCTGACGCTGGCCGACGCCGCCCGCCGTCGTCTCCGCGTGCGACTTGCCTACCGGTCCTTCCGGGGACAGGACAGCGAGCGGACGGTCGATCCGTACGGGCTGGTGTTCCACTCGGGCCGCTGGTATCTGACCGGCCACGACCACCGCAGGGGCGAGGTGCGGACGTTCCGGCTCGACCGGATCGGCCGGGCGGAGACGACGGAGGAGGAGTTTCCCGCGCCGGGGGAGTTCGACGCGGTCGCCCACGTCATGGACTCGCTGGCCGCCGTGCCCTACCGGTATGAGGTCGAGGTGGTGCTGGCCATGACGATGGAGGAGGCCCGGCGGCGGATCCCGCCGGCGGTGGCCGCCCTGGCTCCCGTGGACGGCGGCGTACGGATGACCGGCCGCGCTGAACGGCTGGACGGCATGGCCCAGGTGCTGGCCGGCCTCGGCGTGCCGTTCACCGTGGTCGGCCCGCCCGAGCTGCGCGAAGAGGTCCGGGCGCTCGCGCGTCGTCTGGAGCAGTGGGCCGACCGGGCTCCGGAGGGCTGACGTGGCAGCCGGCGTATTCGTCAGGCGCGGCCGAGGCTACCGCCAGTCGCCGTTGCCCAGCGTCTGACTGCCGATGACGGCGAGCAGGCGCAGCTTGTCGTAGCTCTCGGTGCCCGGCGTGGCCGTGTAGACGAGCAGCGCCTGCGACTGGTCGGGATCGAGCAGCGTCTGGCACTGCAGCTCCAGCACACCGAGCTCGGAGTGCACGAGACGCTTGGTGTCCGGGTGCCCGAGACCGACCTCGTGCTTGTCCCAGAGCGCGGCGAACTCGGCGCTGCGGCCGAGGAGATCGCGGGCGAGGGCGGCGGCCCGGGAGCGGGGCCCCTCGCGCGTGGCGGCCTCCCGCAGCAGGGAGGTGAACACCCGTCCGTACAGGGGGTGGTCGTCCGCCAGGTAGAGGCGCCGTTCGCCGGGGTCGGTGAACCAGCGGTAGAACAGGCTGCGCGCCATGCCGCCGAAGACGGTCTGGTCGCCGAACAGGGCCCCGGCGGCCGGGGTCTGCCGGAGCGTCTCGCCGAGTGCGGTCGTCACCATGGCAGGTGTGTCGCAGAGCCGGTCGAGGACGCGCATGATCCCCGGGTTCACGTGGTCGCCCCGCAGCGTCCGTTGAGGTGCGCTGTGCCCGGCGAGCCGGAAGAGGTGGTCGCGCTCGGCGAGGGTCAGGCGCAGCCCGCGGGCGATCGCGGCGAGCATCTGCTCCGACGGTTGCGGTCCCTTCAGGCGTTCCAGACGGCTGTAGTAGTCGCTGGACATGCCGCAGAGAGCGGCCACCTCCTCCCGGCGGAGGCCGCTGGTGCGCCGGCGTGGCCCGCGGACCATCCCGACGTCCTCGGGTTGCAGGGCTTCCCTGCGCTTGCGCAGGAAGTCCGCCAGTCCCTCGCGGTCCACCCTCTGCCTCCTCGCCTTCTCACATCTCCGCTCATCCTTGCGCGCCGGTCACCGCGTATCCACGGCCTGCCGATCCCCGGATAAGAAGGCCACGGCTGTGCGGGCCGTGGCTGTGTGAGTCATGGCTGTGTGAGTCGTGGACATGTGGGCCGTGGCAGCCCGGCGCGCGACCCGGTGAACTGGGCGTGGCGGCCCCGCCAGGGGCCGTCTCCCCCGATGACCAGGAGCTTCCATCATGACCTCTCCGCGAATCGCCCTCATCACCGGCGGCAACCGGGGCCTCGGACGGGCCACGGCACTCGCCCTCGCCGAGCGTGGCGTCGACGTCGTCGTCACCTATCGGTCCGGCAAGGACCAGGCCGAGGAGGTCGTCGAGTCCGCGACCCGGCTCGGGCGCACCGCGGCGGCGTTGCCGCTGGACACCGCGGTTGTGGCGGGGTTCGACGACTTCACGGACACGTTGCGGCGCACTCTGCGCGAGCGGTGGCACCGGGACGATTTCGACTTCCTCGTCAACAACGCCGGCATCGCGGTCACCGCGGCGTTCGCCGACACCACCGAAAGCGACTTCGACGCCCTGATCGACGTGCACTTCAAGGGCGTGTTCTTCCTCACGCAGAAGCTGCTGCCCCTCATCGCGGACGGCGGCCGGATCGTCAACCTCTCGACCGGGCTGACCAGGTTCGCGAGCGCAGGGCAGGCGGCGTACGGGTCGGTGAAGGGCGCGGTGGAGGTGCTGACGCGATACCTCGCCAAGGAGCTCGGGCCGCGCGGCATCACGGTCAACACCGTCGCCCCCGGCCCGGTCGCCACCGACTTCGCAGGCGGGATCATGCGCGACGACGAGGGGTTCCGCGCCATGCTCGCATCACAGACAGCGCTGGGACGGGTGGGGGAGCCCGCCGACGTCGGGGGCGCGATCAGTGCCCTGCTCGCCGACGGGAGCGGCTGGATCACCGGTCAGCGCGTCGAGGTCTCCGGCGGCATCTTCCTGTGATCGTCCCCCCGGATGTGACCGTCCCCCCGGATGTGACCGTGCTCCCGGATGTGACCGTGGTCCTGCAGCCGCCGGTGGTCCTGCCACGTGCCCCGGACGCGGCCGCCCGCCCGTGGCTCACGCCTGCCGGCTGAGGTGTGCCACCGGCCCCTCCGGCGTACGGGCGACGTGGAGCGCGGCGGCGTCGGGAGAGCCGGACCGTTCCCCGCTGTCGTGGTCGCCCGCCCCGGCCGGCTCGTACGCGAGCGGGCCGCCGGGCGGGAGACCCCGCCGCCGGGCCACAAGGTCCGACAGCAGGTCCTCCCAGCGGGCGCCGATGACGTCGATGTCGTTGCGGGCGGCCGTCTTCAGCGCGTTGGCGCCCATCCGGCGGCGCAGGTCCTCGTCCTCGATCAGGGTGCAGATGGCGTCGGCCATCGCGTGGATCTTCTCGGCCTTCACCAGAAGGCCGTCGTGGCCGTGGGTGACCATCTCCCTGGGGCCGGTCGGGCAGTCGTAGCTGACGACGGGGACGCCCTTGCTCATCGCTTCGAGGATGACCATCGGCATGCCCTCGTGGCGGGAGCTCAGCACGAACATCGACGCGTCCGCCAGCACGGCGCCGACGTCCTCGGCCGGGCCTTCGAGGAACACCCGCCCGGACAGCCCACGCTTGTCGATCGACGCCTGGAGCTTCTCCTGCCGGGGGCCGCCGCCGTAGATCCGCAGCGTCCAGTCCGGGTGCCGGGCGGCCACATGCGCCCACGCGCGGATGAGCAGGTCGTAGCCCTTGCCCCAGGTCAGCCGGCCGACCGTGACGACGGTCTTCTCGGTGAGCGGGGAGACGCCGCCGCCGAGGCGGGGCGTCGCGTTGGGCACCTGCGCCAGCACGGCGGGCGGGTCCGTGCGCGCCTTCTCGAAGGTCCGCTCGTAGACGCGCAGGTCGGCCTGCGTGAGGGTGACGACCGCGTCGTGCCTGCCGTAGCCGCGGGTGATCTGCTTGCGCACCTGCGGCTGGTGCGAAGCCAGGTTCCCGTGCTCCTGGGCGACCGTGATGATCTCCGGGGGTGCGAAGCGCGCGGCGATCAGGTTCAGGCCGGGCCGGGTCCCGATGAGGATGCCGCGGCGGCGGGAGCGGATGTAGCGGACGAGCTTGAGGTCGGTGCGCAGGGTGAACCAGTGGTAGGCCGCCTCGTCCTTCGGCACCAGTCTGCTCGGGAACCGCGACAGCAGGCCCTTGCGGCGGGGCAGCCGGTCGTCGAGGTAGCGGATGCGCACGCCGGGAGGAACGGGGAAGAAGGGCTCCTCGCGTTCGCGTACGACGCTCACGATCTCGACGTCGTGGGTGTGTGCCAGATGTCCGGCGAGGTTGAAGACCGTGCGGATCGTGCCGCCCATGCCGTTGGCGTGCAGCAGCAGGATGCGGATCTCGTGACCGTCGGGCGGCGGCGCCGACCGGGCACGCCGCCGGTCACGGGCCTCCAGGGCCCGTACGACCGCCCTCGCCGCTTTCCTGGCCACCATGCGGTGAAGAGAAGACACTGTTACGCCCCGATTCGTGTCAGGTGAAGATCCCCTTTCCCTGTGACGTAACCGGCAGCTGTCGCGTTGTTGTGAGCTAGGTCACAGAGCGCCTGGAAAGTCGATATACGGTCGTCCGTTTGCTGGGGGTGTCCTCCAGGAAGGCGGGCACCTGATGCACGGCCACCTGCTCGAACACGCCCTCCGGGAGATAGGAGCAGGCGCGGTCGGGCGCCCCGATAAGGACCTCGCCGCCGGCCCGGGACAGGAACGGGGTGACCCGGCGGGCCAGCGGCTCCTCGTAGTAGACGTCCCCCGCCAGCACGACCTGCTGGGACGGCGTCCCGTCGAGCAGGTCGCCCCCGGCGACCCGCACCGCCACGCCGTTGGCGCGGGCGTTCATGGCGACCGCCGCCAGCGCGTACGGGTCGACGTCGTTGGCGACGACCAGGGCGGCTCCGGCCAGCGCCGCGGCGATCGCGACCAGCCCCGAGCCGGTGGCGAGGTCCAGGACGGTGCGGCCCCGCACGATCTCCGGATGGTCGAGCACGTGGCGGGCCAGCGCCTGCCCTCCGGCCCAGGGGCAGGCCCAGAAGGGCAGCCGCCCGGCGCGCTCCCACAACTCGTACACGTGGTCGTCGCCGCCCGCGTCCGGCGCGACGCCGTGCACGCCATCGGGTACGCCACCGGGCGCACCACCGGGCATGGCACCGGGCGCACCACCGGGCATGGCACCGGGCATGGCACCGGGCATGGCACCGGGCATGGCGCCGTGCGTGACCAGGCGCAGCCGTATCTCCGGCACGTACGGCACGGCCGCGAGCCGGGTATGCGCACAGACGAAGTCCTCAGCGTCCTCGGCGACGTCCCCCACGGCCGCCGATCGTATCCGCACGGACAACCCGGCGGTGGGGCTATCCGCCCACGAGGAGGATCGAAGCGGCCGGCTAGAGGAGCGTGAGCTGTTCGGGCGGCGCGGGCGGGGGAGCCGGTCGCTCGCCGGGCCGTCGCCAGGAACGGGTGCCACCCGCCTCTGTCACGGCGTTGCCACCCGACTCCGATGCGGCACCGCCACGCGCCTCTGCCGCGGCGCTACCGCGTGTCCCCGTTGCGGCGCCGCCGCGCGCCGGTAGCCGGCGATCGCCGCCGCCCGCCTCTGGGGCGCGGTCGCCGCGCGGGGCCGAGCGGCCGATGCCGTACGTGCGGGCGAGCGCGCGCACGGCATGGCCGATCCGTTCCTGGTAGGCCTTGGGGGCGTAGGCGCCCCGGCCGTACAGCTCCAGATAGCGGGGGACGAGCCGGGGGTGCTCGCGCGACAGCCAGGCCATGAACCACTCGCGCGCGCCCGGCCGCAGGTGGAGCACGATCGGCGTGACGTGCGTCGCGCCGGTCTCGGCGATGCGGCGCACGGTGGTCTCCAGGGCCTGAGGAGAGTCGCACAGGTAGGGGAGGATCGGCGCCATGAGCACGCCGCAGGGGATGCCGTGCTCGTTGAGCGTGGCGCACACCTCCAGCCGTTTGCGCGGCGAGGGGGTGCCCGGCTCGACGGCCCGCCACAGCGACTCGTCGGTGAACCCGATCGAGACGGCCGTGCTGACGTCGGTCACCTCTGCGGCCTCGGCGAGCAGATCGAGGTCGCGCAGGATCAGTGAGCCCTTGGTGAGGATCGAGAACGGGTTGCGGGCGTCCCGGAGGGCCGCGAGGATGCCCGGCATCAGCCGGTAGCGCCCCTCGGCCCGCTGGTAGCAGTCGACGTTGGTCCCCATGGCGACGGGGTGCCCGCCCCACCGGGGCGCCGCCAGTTCCCTGCGTACGAGGTCCGGGGCGTTGACCTTCACGACGATCTTCGAGTCGAAGTCCCGCCCGGAGTCCAGGTCGAGGTATTCGTGGGTCCTGCGGGCGAAGCAGTATGTGCACGCGTGCGTGCAGCCTCGGTAGGGATTGATCGTCCACTCGAACGGGACCCGGCTTGCCGAGGGGACCCGGTTGATGATCGACCGCGCGTGGATCTCATAGAAGGTGACGCCCCGGAACTCGGGGGTGTCGAAGGTCCGGGTCACGGCCGACCGCGCGAACAGGGGAGTCGTCTCCCCCTGCTCGCCTTCCCCCGTTTCGAGGCGCAACCCGTCCCACCGCACCCTCCGATTAGAACAGAGGTTCGATGGAGATCGCAACATGCAACACGTCGTAAATGGCGGCCCTGGAAACGGCTAACGATCTTCATCGTTGGGCAGAACGTCGGCACATACCTTGCGTTCTGGGAGAGTTGCGCGATGGCCTGGTCGCAGGACGAAGAGCGGATGCTGGCGATGATCGAGCGGCACCTCACCGATGAGGACCCGAAGCTTGCGGCCAGGCTCGAGTCGTTCAACCACCGTGCGGAGCGCGGACGGCAGGGGCGAGGCGCGGGCCGCCGCCTGCCGGGCCGCTCCACCGTGATCATCGCGGTGAGCTGGCTGCTCATCGCCACGTTGATCGCGACCCTGCTGGTCATGGCCCTGCGGCACGACGCCGCCGCTCTCCCGGTTTAGGGGAGGGTGCCGTCTCGGCCAGCCGGTCGGCGAGGAAACGCTGTTCCGGCTCGGTCTGCGCGAGGTCGAGCGCTCGGCGGTAGGCGTGGTGCGCCTCGGCGTCACGGCCGGCGCGACGCAGGAGCTCGGCCCGGGTGGAGTGGAAGTAGCGATAGTGGCCGAGGTCGAGGCCGTCGAGGACGGCAAGGCCGGCCTGGGGCCCGTCGATCTCGGCCACGGCGACGGCCCGGTTCATCTCGACGATCGGCGATCCGGTCTGCCGGGCGAGCGTCTGGTAGAGCGCGGCGATCTGCCGCCAGTCGCGTGGTTCCTGCAGGTGAAGGTCGGCGATGGCCCCTTGCACCAGGTAGGGGCCGGAGCGCTCTCGTGCCATGGCCCGCCGCAGCAGCGCCCGGCCCTCGTCGATCTGCCGCGTGTCCCACAGAGAGCGGTCCTGGTCGTCCAAGGGGACGATCCGCCCGTCGCGCAGGCGGGCGGCCTTTCGCGCGTCGTGCAGCAGCATCAGCGCCAGCAGCGCGAGGACCTCGGGCTCGTCCGGCATCAGGCCGGCGAGCGCCCGGCCGAGGTGGATCGCCTCCGCGGCGAGGTCGACGCGGCCGCCGCCCCAGCCCTGGTTGAAGATCAGGTAGACCACGGCGAGCACGGCCGCCAGCCGGTCGGGCAGCCGATGATCGGGCGGCACGGCGAACGGGATGCCGGCGTCGCGGATCTTGTGTTTCGCCCTCGTCAGCCGCTTGCTCATGGTCTCGAACGGCACGAGGAACGCCAGCGCGATCTCGTCGGTGGACAGGCCGCCGAGGGTGCGCAGCGTGAGCGCCACCTGCACATCGAGGGCGAGCGCCGGGTGACAGCAGGTGAAGATGAGCTCCAGCCGCTCGTCCTGGATGACGGTGGCCTCGTCCATGACTGCCCCCTGCGGCCGCGGCCCGGTCTCGATGTCGCGGATGAGCAGTTTCGTCTTGCCGGCCAGGATCCGCCGCCGGCGCAGGTCGTCGATCGCGCGGTTGCGCGCGGTGGTGACGAGCCAGCCGGTGGGATTGGCCGGTTCCCCGTCGCCCGGCCACCGTTCCGCGGCGACGGCGAACGCTTCGGCGGCGGCGTCCTCGGCCAGTTCGATGTCGCCGAGGATGCCGACCAGGGTCGCCAGCACGCGCCCCCACTGGTCGCGGAAGACGGCGTCAAGCGCCACGGAAGCGCCCGTCGAGGATGGGCCGCACCTCGATCGCGGTGCCGGGCCTTGTGGTCCCGAGCAGTTCCGCGGCGGTGGCGAGTGCGCCGTCGAGGTCGTCGGCCTCGATCAGGATCAGGCCGGCGAGATACTCCTTGCTGTCGACGAACGGTCCGTCGGTCAGCAGCATCCGTCCCTCGTCGTTGCGCACCGTCGTCGCCGACCCGGCGGCGTGGAGCCGTGCCCAGCCGGTGACGTCCGGCCGGTCGAGCATGCCGGCGAGAGCACCCGATATCGGACGGCTCGCCCGGTCCGTGTCCTCCGAGGGGTTGTAGGCGAGCAACGCGTACTGCATGAGTCCTCCAGTCACGGGCCGGTGCCGCGTCAAGTATCAGACGAACGGCGTCGCCGCGGACGGACAGCGACCGCCGGCCGATTTTTTTCCATCGGGGGTGTCCGTCCGGCGCTCGCCCGTTCGTCACTGATGCGGATCCGCCGGGCAGACCGGCAGACCTCCGAAGCCCCCCAGGCACTCATAACCGCAGGAACCCGGAGAAGAGGAGAACCGATGATCACCGAACGCCCGCCCGGCTCGGACGCCGCGCGAATCGCGCGCACCTACGACGCTCCGGCGGAGCTCGTCTGGGAGCTGCTGACCACCGCCGCCGGCCTCGAAGAGTGGTGGGTCCCCGACGGTTTCGACATCCGGGTGAGCGATATCGAGCTCAGGCCCGGCGGCCTGCTGCGCTACACCTTGACCGCGACCTCGCCGGAACAGGTCGAGTTCCTGCGGAACACCGACAACGCGCTGTCGACGGAGTTTCGCAAGACGTTCACCGAGGTCGCGTCGCCGACCCGCCTCGCCTACCTGTCACTGATCGACTTCGTGCCCGGCCACGAGCCGTACGAGCACCTGACGACCATCGACATCGAGCCCGCCGGTGACCGTACGAACCTGGTCATGACGCTCGATCCCCTCCACGACGAGACCTGGACGCGGCAGCACCGCGCCCATCGCGGCAACGAGCTCGACAACCTCGACGCGGCCGTGAGGCGGCGCACGCTCTGACTCGCGCCGGCCGGGCCTCAGGACAGGGACTTGAGGAAGTGCGCGGCGACCGGGGCGGCCACCGAGCCGCCCATGCCGCCGGCCTCCACGACGACGGCGAAGGCCACGTCGCCGCGGAAGCCCATGAACCAGGCGTGCGAGTCGAGCTCGGGCCCGGTGCCGAACTCGGCGGTTCCCGTCTTGCCGGCCGTCCCCGCGGGCAGCCCGGCGGCGTGGGCGGTGCCCTTGGTGACGACCGCCCGCATCATCGACCGCAGGTTCTCGACGACCTCGTCCGGCAGTTTTTTGGGAGCGGTCTTCTGCTCCAGCGAGGGCACCAGCGTAGGCGGCCGCCAGGAGCCGTCGGCCACCGCCGCGGCCACGGTCGCGATCACCAGCGGGCTCGCGGTGATCCTGGCCTGCCCGAACGACTCCGCGGCGAGCTCGGCGTCGCTGGTGGCCTTCGGCATGCTGCCGGGGGTCGCCGGCACGCCGATGCGCAGCGGCCGGTTGAAGCCCAGGTCCGTCGCCATGTCGTACAGCTTGCGCGCGCCGAGTTTCTCCGCGGCGAGCGGCGCGAACGTCGTGTTGCACGAGTGGGCGTAGGAGTCGAGGAACGACAGCGACCCGAACGCCTCGTGGTCGGAGTTGCGGATCTTCAGCCCGCCGACGACCGCCTCCTTGGGGCAGGTCACCCGGCTCGACGGCGTCAGTCCCTCGGCCAGGAGCCCGGCGGCGGTGACCGTCTTGAACGTGGATCCGGGGGCGTACTTGCCGTCCAGGGCGCGGTTGAACCCGCCCCGGTTGTTCACGACGGCGAGGATCTCGCCCGTCGAGGGTCTGACGGCGACGAGCGAGGTGGGTTTGTCCAGGTCGCGTACGGCGTCGGCGGCGGCCTGCTGCACCTTCAGGTCGAGGCTGGTCCGCAGGTCCTTGCCGGGCGAGCCCGTGACGGTGTGCAGGGTCTTGCGGCTGTCGCCCACCACCTGGATCTCGGTGGTGGGTGTGCCGGCGAGCTGCTTCTGGAACGTCTCCTGCAGGCCGCCGCGGCCCACGGCGTCGCCCTTCTTGTAGGCGGTGCCCAGCTTCTCGACGTCCTTGTCCGTCGCCTTGTCCAGGAAGCCCACGAGCTGCTGCACCGAGCCGCCCACGTCGCCGCCGTCGATGCGGTCGCCGTCGGCGTCGGTGATGGCGGCCCGCTGCGGCCACGACGTCTTCAGCGCCAGGTGGTTGGTCCCGTCGAGCGCGGGATGGACCGCGGACGGCGACCAGTCGACCTTCCAGTAGTGGTCCTTGACCACGAGCCTGAGCGAGCCCTTGTAGGTCCAGTCGCCGACGTTCTTCACCGTGGCGGTGGCGGTGTAGGAGGCGGTCGCCCGGTCGTCCTTCGCCGCGCCGGCCCGCACGTCGCGCACGGCGACCTTCGCCACGCCGAGGTTCTTGGTGAGCTCGGCGTAGGCCGCGTCGAAGCCGGCGGCGGGGGAGGCGAGCTCGGCCTTCATCGCCGCGAGGTCGCCCTTCGACCAGGCCGCGGCGAACCGCGCGGCCGTCTCCTGCGGCGTGCCGCGCGTGTGGAACACGTAGTAGGCGCCCCCGGCGGCCGCCCCGGCCAGCACGACGGCCACGGCAGCCGAGATCGCGACGGTACGTCCTCGCGGCACGCGCACTCCCAACGACGGCCCTGCGGTCGGGTTCAGAGCCTAGCGGGGTCCGTCGTCGTTCACACTCCGGCTTCGCCTGCGCCCTTGACGCTGGCGCCGTACCGGGGCACGTACTCCTGGCCGGACAGGCGCTGGATCGCGGCCATGACCTCGTCGGTCACCCTCCGCCGGTCCCGGGCGTTGCCCGCGTCGCCGGTGAAGGTCATCGGTTCCCCGAACCGCACGCCGATGCTGTGCAGGCGCGGCACCGACGTGCCGGGCGGCAGCACCCTCTCGGTGCCGATCATGGCGACGGGCACGACCGGGGCGCCGGTGGTCAGCGACAGCCAGGCCACGCCGACCTTCCCCCGGTAGAGCCGGCCGTCGGGGGAGCGGGTGCCCTCGGGGTAGATGCCGAACAGCTCGCCCGCCTTCAGCACCTCCACCGCGGCGTCGAGCATGTCCTGGGCGGCGGAGACGTTCTCCCGGTCGATCTCCATCGCCCCCATCGCGCGCATCCACGCCGCCGCGACGAGGTTGCCGGTGAAGTACTCCTTCTTCGCCACGAACCGCACCATGCGCGGCACCACGGCCGGCATGAAGAACGAGTCGAGCACGGACAGGTGGTTGGAGGCGAGGATCGCGGGCCCGTGAGCGGGGACGTGCTCGCGTCCTTCCATTCGCGGCCGCCACAGTGCGTGCATGACGGGAACGCTGACGAACTTCAGGGCGGGGTAGAGCACGGCCTCTCCTTCTCCGGTCCGACGGGAATACCCTAGGCCGCCCTGACCCCCGTTCAGGTGTATGACCCCTGCAACACACCGCCTCGTGTTTTGTACGGCTTCACCAACAGTTTTCTGTACCTACTAGTATGTACGGCATGAGCACGCCGGACCGCCTGATCGAGAGCACCCGGGAACTCCTCTGGGAACGCGGCTACGTCGGAACCAGCCCGCGGGCCATCCAGCAGCGGGCGGGAGCCGGTCAGGGCAGCATGTATCACCACTTCTCCGGCAAACCCGACCTCGCGCTGGCCGCGATCGCCCGTACGGCCGAGGAGATGCGCGCCGGGGTCGAGGAGATCCTGGGCGGCCCGGGCACGGCCGTCGAGCGCGTGTCGGCCTACCTGCGGCGCGAGCGGGAGGTGCTGCGGGGCTGCCCGATCGGCCGGCTCACCCAGGACCCCGACGTCATGGCCGATCCGGCGCTGCGGTGGCCCGTGGAGGAGACGTTCGCGTGGCTGCGCGACCGGCTCGCGGAGGTGCTGGCCGAGGGGCGCGACCTGGGCGAGCTCGACGCCGGTCTCGATCCGGGCGCGACCGCCGCGACGATCGTGGCGGTGCTGCAGGGCGGATACGTCCTGGCCCGCGCGGCCGGCACGCCCGAGCCGTTCCATCAAGCCATCGAGGGCGTGCTCGCCCTGCTGTCCCACCCCTGAGCCGCCGGAGAAACCCGCCGTGTACGCGATGCAGTACGAGATCACCCT
This sequence comes from Microbispora hainanensis, assembly GCF_006874475.1. Taxonomy (GTDB): domain Bacteria; phylum Actinomycetota; class Actinomycetes; order Streptosporangiales; family Streptosporangiaceae; genus Microbispora; species Microbispora hainanensis. Next base: position 10,358 of record NZ_VIRM01000061.1, on the reverse strand, counting down.
GCCCGCCGACTACGACATGACGATCATCCGCGAGCGGGCGGCCACCCGCGGCCACGCCCTCGACGACCGGGCCGGGCTCGGACTGAAGGCCTACCTGATCCGCGAGCGGGGCGTCGCCGGGTCGCCGGTCAACCAGTACGCGCCCTTCTACCTGTGGAACGACCCCGGGAGGATGGGCGAGTTCCTGGTCGGCGGGGGCGGTTTCCAGGGCATCGTCGCCGACTTCGGCAGGCCGGTCGTGCGGCACTGGACGGGTCTGGCCGCCGAGGCGGGGCAGGCCCGGGGGACGCGGCCCCGCGCGGCGTCGCGCCGGCTGACCGAGCTGCCCGCCACGGCCGACCTGCAAGAGCAGGTGGCCGACGGCCTCGCCGAACTGCGTGAGCTGGGCCGCGCCGAGGGCCTGCACACCGCCGCCCTCGCCGTTGACCCGCACCATTGGCGGCTGCTGACGTTCGCGTTGTGGGAGCGGGAGGTGCCGGGCGCGTACGGGGACGCGGAACGCTACGAGGTGCTGCACCTGTCCGCGCCCGGCCTGGCGGGCCTGCCCTCGGGCCGGGCCTGGTGAGAAGACAGGAGGCGGGAAAAGGCCGGGAAAAGACAGCGGCGCCCCGCGAGAACGGGTCTCGCGGGGCGCCCACGTCGAGGGCCGATGTGGCGGTCGCCTCCTCGGCGAGATGCACAACACGGCTCCAGCCGGACGGTATTCCGTGAAGGCAGTGATTGCGGCCCGGGGGACACAAACCACATCGGCCAGGAACGACTCTAGCCGACTTCCGCCTCTGCTTTCTCCCGCCCCCCGCATCGGGGACCGTCATCGGGGGCCAAAGCCTGCGTGCACTATCGTCGGCGGGTGGCCGATTCGATCAGAACAGAACGGCTCGTGCTGCGACGCTGGCCACGGAGGCGGCGCGGGCGTCGCTGGACGACCGGTTCGGGCGCGTGGGTCTGACCGAGGTCGTCTCGTTCACGGCGGTGCCGAACGTCCGCTCGCAGGCGGTCATGCGGCGGCTCGGGATGACCCACGACCCGGCCGAGGACTTCGACCACCCGGCGCTCCCCGCGGGTCACCCGCTGCGCCGCCACGTTCTGTACCGGATCAGGAGGCAGTGATGAACGGCATGCGGCTGCTCGTGCTGGGCGGCACGACGTTCGTCGGCCGGTGGGTGGTCACGGCCGCGGTGGAGCGCGGCTGGCACGTCACCACGTTCACCCGCGGGCGCGCCGGATGGTCCCACCCCGAGGCGGAGGCGGTGACCGGCGACCGGCTCCGCCCGGCCGACCTGGCCCCGCTCGCCGAGGGCCGGTGGGACGCCGTGGTGGACACCTGGGCCGGCGCGCCCCGGGTCGTCCGCGACAGCGCCCGCGCGCTGGCCGGGTGCGCGGACAGGTATGTGTACGTCTCCAGCAGGGCGGTGTACGCGCCCCCGACGCCGGCCGGCCTGAACGAGGACTGGCCCACGGTCGAGGCGTCGTCGGACGCCGAGGACGTCGACTACGCCCACAACAAGCGGGGCGGCGAGCTCGCTGTGGAGGAGGCGTTCGGCGAGCGGGCCGTGCTGGCCCGCGCCGGGCTGATCCTCGGGCCGCACGAGCGCCCCGGGCAGCTGCCGCGCTGGCTGCTGCGGGCCGCGCGCGGCGGGGAGATGCTCGCTCCCGGCCCGGCCGGCCAGCCGTTCCGCTACGTGGACGTACGCGACCTCGTCGCCTGGCTGCTCGACGCGGCCGAGCGCGGTGTGCGGGGCCCGGTCAACCTGGTCAACCCGGAGGGGCACTGCACGACCCGCGACCTGCTGGAGTCCGCGGTCGCGGTCACCGGCGGGCTCGCCGAGCCGGTCTGGGTCGAGCCCGAGGCGATCGAGGCGGCCGGGATCGACCGGTGGGCGGCGCTGCCGGGCTGGATCCCGCCCGGTCCCGCGCTGGCCGGGTTCATCCGCACCGACGTCGGCCGGGCCCTGGCCACGGGCCTGCGGTGCCGTCCGGTGGTGGAGACCGTCGCCGACACCTGGGCGTGGCTGACCGGGCCGGACGAGATCCCGGCGTTCCCGCCCGGGCTCGACCCCGCCGAGGAGCGTGCCGTGATCGATGCCGTGCGGCGGTCGGCGCCGTGACGCCATGACGGACGACCTGCGCGAGGCGGCACGTCAGGCCGCGGACGCGGCGACGGGCCACCTGGCGGCCGTTCCCGGCGGGCCGGTGTGGCGTCCGGTGGCCGGCTCGGACGTCGAATGGCTGACCCGGCAGCCGCTCCCCGCCGTGGGGCGCCCACTCGCGGAGCTGCTCGGCGACGTCGACCGGCACGTGCTGCCCTACCCGATGGGCAACGGGCACCCCCGGTTCTTCGGCTGGGTCAACTCCCCGCCCTCGGCGGCCGGTGTCGTGGTCGCCCCGCTGGCCGCGGCGATGAACCCGAGCTGCGCCGGGGGCGAGCACGCGGGGGTCCTGCTGGAGCGGACGGCCGTCCGGTGGCTGGCGGAGCTGGCGGGCTTCCCCCACCGGCCGGCCGGCGGGCTGCTGACCAGCGGAGCGTCCATGGCCACCGTCGTGGCGCTCGCCGCGGCCCGCCAGCGCGCCGTCCCGGACGTACGGGAGACGGGCCTGTCCGGGCACCCTCCGCTGGCTCTCTATCTGTCGGAGGAGGGCCACAGCTGCCTGCGCAAGGCGGCCGAACTGCTCGGCCTGGGCAGCCGGCACATCCGCACCGTCCCCGTCGACGACGCGTTCCGCATGGACACCGCCGCGCTGCGCCGCCTCGTCGTGGCGGACCGTGAGGCGGGAGTGCGCCCGCTCTTCGTGGCGGCGAGCACGGGGACGGTCAACACCGGGGCCGTCGATCCCCTGGTAGACGTCGCCGAGGTGGCGCGCGAGCACGGGCTGTGGTTCCACATCGACGGCGCCTACGGCGCGCTCGGCGTGCTCGCGGACGAGTGCCGGCCCGCGTACGCCGGGCTGGAGCTGGCGGACTCCCTCGTGCTGGACCCGCACAAGTGGCTCGGCGTCCCTGTCGACTGCGGATGCGTCCTGTTCCGCGACCCCTCCGGTGCGCGCGAGGCGTTCAGCCTCGTCCCGCCCTACCTGCGGGACGACGACGCCGGAGAGCTGGGGTGGTTCTCGGAGTACGGTCCGGAGCAGACCCGGCCGTTCCGCGCGCTGCGCGTGTGGGCCACCATCGCGCACCTGGGCGGCGACGGCGTCGCCGGGCTGGTGCGGCACACCACCCGGCTGGCGCGCGTCCTGGCCGCGATGATCGAGGATTCCGCCGACTTCGACCTGCTCGCCCCGGTCGTCACCTCGGTCGTCGCGTTCCGGCACCGGCCCACGGGCCTTGACTCCGCCGCCGTGGAGACGCTGAACGAGGCGATTCCCGCCGCCGTGCAGCGGCGCGGGCGCGCCTTCCTCACCGGCACCCGGCTGCGCGGCGCGGCGGCCCTGCGCGCCTGCGTGCTCCACCCGGACACGACCGAGGCCGACCTCTCCGTCCTGCTGGAGGAGATCCGGGCCGTCTCGTGACGCCGTGGGTGAAGACGGCAGGGGTCAGGCGGCCGCCGTCAGGTCGCGGATCGCCCGCAGCACCTCATCGGCCCGCTCGACGTGCAGGTATTGGTGGGAGGCGCCGTCCACCACGCGCTGCTGTCCCCCCGGCACCGAGCGGGCGATCGCCGCGTGCAGCGCGCGCACCCCGTCGTGCGCCTCGCGCATCACCTCCTCGGGCAGGAACTTCGCCCAGTAGGGGTTCACGCCGCCCGCGGTGAGCACGATCAACGGGACGCCGGGCAGCGGCCCACCGGCCCGCAGCTCGTCGTAGACCTCGGTCTCGAAGTTCTCCGTCTCGCGCAGGCTCGTCCGCCACGACGCCAGGTGGTGGCCGATCAGCGCCTCGCGCACCGGCGCGGGCCACTCGGCGTACAGGCGGGCGTACGCCTCGCGGGCGGCCTGGCGCTGCTCGCCGGTCAGCTCCGGCATCCGCGCCGGGTCGGGCCGCATCTGCTCGGCCAGCTCGGCGGCCTGTGCCGGCATGTGGCCGAGGATGTCCTCGTGGCCGGGGTCGAGCAGGAGGAGCCCGGCGACCTCGTCAGGGAAGAGCTGCGCGTAGCGGCGCGCGTAGAACGCGCCGAGGGAGTGGCCGACCAGGAGGAACGGCCCGGGGACCGCCGCGGCCCGCAGGAGGTCGCGCAGTTCGGCGGCGACCTCGGCCGCGCGGCGGGGGAGGGGTGCCGGCGTGCTCCAGCCCGTGCCGCCGCGGTCGTACAGCACGCTCGTGGCGAACGCCGCGGCGCCCTCATGGACGTTCAGGAAGTCGAGGCCCACCAGTCCCGCGCCGGGCAGGAACACCACGCTCGGCCCGCCCGAGCCCGAGCGGTGCAGCATCAGCCGCCGCTCTCCGACGTCGTACAGGCGCCCCAGGGGCGGGGCCGTCGTCTCCGATGCCGGTCGTCCCATGCCGCCCTCTCCTCTGATCGTTCGCATTTCTGCGAACGGTAGCACACGTGCGATCATTCGGACCATGGACGTGATGGAGGTGCTCGCGCATCCGGTACGGCTGCGCGTCGTGCAGGCGCTCGCCGGTGGGCGGGTTCTCACGACCGCGCAGTTGTGCGAGCGCATATCGGAGGTGCACAAGGCGACCGTCTATCGCCACGTCGCCGCGCTCGCCGATGCCGGCGTGCTGGAGGTGGACGGCGAGCACCGGGTGCGCGGCGCGGTGGAACGGCGCTACCGGCTGCGCGAGCGTGTGGTGATCGACGCCGGCACCGTGGCGGCGATGACGCCGGAGGACCACCGGCGCACGTTCGCCACGGCGATGGCCGCCCTGATCTCCGAGTTCGACGCCTACCTCGGCCTGGACGGCGCCGATCCCGTGGCCGACGAGGTGGGGTATCGGCAGCACGTGCTGTGGCTGAGCCCCGAGGAACGCGCCGAGATGATCGCGGAGTTGCGTGCGGTCATCGTCGCGCGGATGACGAACGAGCCCGAGCCTCGGCGCAGGCGGCATCTGCTCAGCCCGATCCTGTTCCCGGTCGAGACGCCCCCGCCGGACGCCGGGGCACGCCCGGCCTCGTGACCGGTTTCGTGACGGGGCTCGGAGACGCCGCGCTGCTGGCCGCCGCCGGAGTGCTCGCCGGGCTGGTCGGCACCGCGGGCGGCATCACCTCGCTCATCTCCTATCCGGCCCTGCTCGCGGCGGGCCTTCCCGCCCTCGCGGCGAACGTGGCCAACATCGTCGCGGTCGTCGCCTGCTGGCCAGGCTCGGCCCTGGCATCGCAGCCCGAGCTGCGCGGGAGGGCGCCGTGGCTGCGGAGATGGGTGCCGCTGGCGGCGCTCGGCGGGGCGGCCGGGTCGGCGCTGCTGCTGTCCACCCCGCCCGGCGTCTTCGCCCGCGTCGTGCCGTTCCTCGTGGCCGCGGGTTCGCTGGCGCTGCTCGCACAGCCCCGGCTCGCGCTGCGGCACGAACGGCGTGGTTCACCCGACGCCGTCCTGCCGCTCGGGCTGACCGCCTTGTCGGTCTACAACGGATATTTCGGCGCGGGGTCGGGGGTGATGATCCTCGCCCTCCTCCTGGTGACCGCCGAGCCGCGGCTGCCCGCCGCCAACGCCCTCAAGAACATGCTCCTCGGCGCCGGCGCCCTGGTCTCGGCCGCCGGATTCGTCCTCTTCGGGCCCGTCGAGTGGGCCGCCGTCGTCCCTCTCGCCGTGGGCCTGTTCGCCGGGTCGACGCTCGGTCCCCTGGTCACCCGGCGTCTGCCCGCCGGGCTGCTGCGCTGGCTGGTCGCCCTGATCGGCCTCGGCCTGGCGGTCCGCCTGTGGGTCGCGCCGGCCACCTGACGGCCGTACGGGCCCGGCGAGGCCGGGCACGATTCAGCTGGTGGCGCCCCAGGTGAGGGACAGGCCGGTGGCGGCGCGTTCGGTGCGGATCTCCATCATGCTGCCGAGGATGGTGGCATGGTCGGACACCACGGGCGTGGCGTCGAGCGTGTAGGTGATGCGGGTGCTGACGAGCACCGGGCTGCCCGGCGGCTCGTGGAGGTGGCGGGCGGCGGTGGCGTCGAGCAGACCGGGCCGCACCACCTCGGACGCCCGGGCGACCGTCACTCCCGCGTCGGCGAGGGCCGTGTAGAGGGAGACGACGGTGAAGTCGCGGTCGCGGATCCGGTCGGCCACCGGCCGGCGGACCCAGGACACCTGGTGCACGGCGGGGCGCCCGCCGAACTCGCGGACCCGCTCCAGCCGCAGCGCGGTCTCGCCCGGACGCAGCCGCAGCTCGGCGGCGATCCGGGCGGGGGCCCGGCGCACCGCCCGCCCGGCCACCGAGGTGCGTACGTCGTGGCCCTGTTTGCGCAGGTCGTCGACCAGGCTGCGGAGAGAGTCGAGCTGGTACGCCAGATGGGGCGGGGCGACGAACGTGCCCTTGCCGGGCTGCTGCACGATCAGCCGCTCGTCGCTGAGCTGCCGCAACGCCTGGCGCAGCGTCATGAGGGTCACCCCGTAGGAGGCGCTCAGCTCGCGCTGCGGCGGCAGGGCCTCCCCCGGGGCGTAGTGTCCCGACCGGATCTTCGCGGCGAGGTCGGCGGCGATGGCGCGGTATCTCGCCTCGTGGCCGGCGTCGGGGGTCATCGTGGTAGGTCACACTCCTGGTCGAGGGCCTGCCGCAGGGTCGTGAGGAAGACCCGCAGGTCGTCCGGTCCGGCCCCGTCGAGCACCCGCCGCATGACCGCGGCACCGACCACCACGCCGTCGGCGTGCCGGCGGGCTTCGCGTGCCTGGTCCGGGGTGGAGATGCCGAATCCTAGCAAGACCGGCAGGTCGGTGACGCGCCTGATCCGCCCGGTGAGCTCCGCCGCCGAGGCGGCCAGGGCGGCCCGCTCACCGGTGGTGCCCATCAGCGACACCGCGTAGACGAATCCGCGGCTGTGGCGCGCGATCTCCGCCAGCCGCGGCTGCGGGGTCGCGGGCGAGGCCAGCAGGGCCGGCTCGATCCCGGCGTCGGCGGCTGCGCCGGTCAGCTCGTCCGCCTCGTGCACCGGCAGGTCGGGCACGATCAGGCCGGTGACGCCGGCCCGGCGCAGCGCGGCGCAGAACGCCTCGGGGCCGTCGTGCAGCACCAGGTTGTAGTAGGTGCTGGCGACCAGCGGCACGCCCAGGTCCGGCAGGCCGGACAGGTCGTCGAGGATCCGGCGGGTGCTCGCCCCCCGGGCCAGCGCGAGGTCGCTCGCCTGCTGGATGGTGACGCCGTCCAGCGTGGGGTCGGAGAAGGGCAGGCCGACCTCGATCGCGTCCGCCCCTGCGTCGGCGAACGCGCGCAGACAGTCCGTCCAGCCGGGCGTGATGCCCCCGGTGACGTACGGCATGAGCAGCCCGCGGCCGGTGTCGCGCTGGGCGCGCAGGTGGCGTTCGACCGCGCCCGCGGCCAGGGTGGGGTTCGTCACAGCAGCTCCTTCAGGGCGGCGACGTCCTTGTCGCCTCGGCCGGACAACGTCATCAGCACCGTCGATCCCGCGGGCAGCTCGCCGCCGCCCGCCGCGCGGATCACCCAGGCGAGGGCGTGCGCCGATTCGAGCGCGGGGAGGATGCCTTCGGTGCGCGCGAGCCGTACGGCCGCGGCGACCGCCTCGTCGTCGGTCACCGTGACGTAGCGGGCCCGGCCCAGGTCGCGCAGGTGGGCGTGCTCCGGGCCGACGCCCGGATAGTCGAGCCCGGGGGCGATGGAGTGCGCCTGGGTGATCTGCCCGTCGCCGTTCTGCAGGAACAGCGAGCGGCAGCCGTGCAGGACGCCGAGCCGGCCGCGGGCCGCCCCGGCGCCGCCCTCCGCCTCGACGCCGACCAGGCGCGCCGGGGTGTCGGCGAATCCGGCGAACGTGCCGGCCGCGTTGGAGCCGCCGCCGACGCACGCCACCACGTGGTCCGGCACGCCGGTGCGCAGTTCGGCGGCGCACTGCGCGCGGGCCTCGTCGCCGATGACCCGCTGGAACTCTCTGACCATCCAGGGGTACGGATCCGGTCCGATGACCGAGCCGATGCAGTAGTGGGAGTCGCCGGTCGCGCCCACCCATGCCCGCATGGCCTCGCTGGTGGCGTCCTTGAGCGTACGGCTGCCCGAGGTCACCGGGATCACCTCGGCGCCCAGCATGCGCATCCGGAAGACGTTCAGCGCCTGTCGCTCGATGTCGCGCTCGCCCATGAACACCGTGGCCTCCAGCCCGAGCAGCGCGGCGGCGGTCGCGGTGGCCACCCCGTGCTGGCCCGCACCGGTCTCGGCGATCAGCCTGCGCCGCCCCATGCGGGTGGCCAGCAGGGCCTGGCCCAGCACGTTGTTGATCTTGTGGGATCCGGTGTGGGTGAGGTCCTCGCGCTTGAGGTGGAGCCGCACGCCCAGCTCCTCCGACAGCCGGAGGGCCGGGGTGAGCGGGGTCGGCCGCCCGGCGTGGACGGCGAGCAGCCGTGCCAGGGCGCCGCGGAACCCCGGATCGGCCCAGGCCTCCCGGAACGCTTCGCCCACCTCGCGGCACGCCTCCACCAGGGATTCCGGCGCGTACCGCCCGCCGTACTCGCCGAACCGGCCCCGCGCTCCCGGCTCGCCCATCGTCCCGTCGGGCGGGGCCGGCTCACGCCACGGCAACACGTCTCGCATGTCGTGCTCCTGTCGTTCTATAACTCATTGGAGAGTTCTATAACAGTGAGTCTGGCACGGGCGGGTGCGGCCGCGCCACCGTGGGCGCGGGGATTTGCCGCATCGGGAAAGATCACGTGTCGGCGAAGGTCCCGTCGGACGAAGGTCGGAGCCGCTACGCTCTGCGCGTCTGAAACTGGGAGGATTCGGGATGCCCCTCTTATATGGCGGGTTCGGTCTGGTTCTGCTCGCCTTGTGGATCTTCTGTCTGCTCGACGTGATCGTCACGGCTGAGGAGGACTGCCGGAACCTGCCCAAGGGGGCGTGGATCCTGATCGTCCTGTTCCTCCCCGAGGTCGGGTCGATCCTGTGGCTGCTCGCGGGCCGTCCGCAGACCATGGCGCGGCCCGGCGGGCTGCCGTACAAGGGCAACACCGGGGCCTTCCCCGAGTACGATCGGCCGGGCAGGTTCGTCCCCGCCAATCCGGACGACGATGAGGAGTTCCTCCGCCGCTGCCGCCAGCGGGCCGAGGAACAGCGCCGCGCCTACCGCGAGCAGCAGCGTCAGACGGAGGGGAACCAGGACCAGTAGGGGCGGACGGTCTCGCGACGCCGGCGGTTTTCCGGGCCTGCCTCGACACCCCGTTCGGGCCGGCGGGAGCCGGGGTGGCGGGCCGGCTGTCGCGTGCCGAGCGCGCGAGCGGGTCGCCCGAATGCGTTTGTCCGCCGTAGAGGCACCGCATTACCGTGCCGGTGTGGATCTCTTCGCGCACTCGTGGACGGCACTCCGCAGGGCGGTCGCCGAACTGCCGGACGAGGACTTCGCGCGGCCGTCCGGATGTGCCGGCTGGCTTGTACGGGACCTGGTGTGCCATCTGGTGATCGACGCTCAGGACGTCCTGATCACCTTGGCCACCCCGGAGGAGAAGGAACCGACCCGTGACGCGGTGACCTACTGGGAGGTCTCGGCGACGCCGCCGACCGGCGATGATCCGCTCGACGCGCTGATCGTCCGGCTGGCCGCCGCCTATGAGGAGCCCCGGCTGCTGAAGTTCCACCTCGACGACGTCGGCTCCGCGGCAGGCCGCGCCGCGGGGCTCGCCGACCCGCGACTTCGGGTCGGCACCCGGGGCGAGGTTCTCACCGCCGGCGACTACCTTTCTGCGTACGTCCTGGAGTGGACCCTGCACCACCTCGACCTGGTCGCGCACCTCCCTGACGTGGCGGGACCGCCCCCCGAGGGGCTCGCCCGGTCGCGTGAGATGCTGGAGAAGATCGCCGGCGCCGCCTTCCCCGCGTCGTTCTCCGACACGGACGCGCTGCTGGTCGGCACGGGGCGGCGTGCCCCGGCCGCGGCCGAAAAGGCAGAACTCGGCGAGCTGGCCGCAAGGCTCCCCTTCACACTCGGCTGATCGACTCAATGGGGAGAAGCTGTGCATGCACCCAAAAGCAGCCTCATGGTGCTGGCCGGACTTCTCTTGGTCTCATGTACGACCGCCGCGTCCCAGCTGTCCGGGCCCTTGCGTTCGCTGGACAGGCAGCAGGCATGCATCGAAGCGCCCAATCCGAGTGATGTAAAAGCCGTCCAGTGCTACCCGCTGGAAGATGGGCTGGAAATCAAGCAGGACATGTATCGAATCGGCACCATGGTAACCCTGCGAGTTCGGGAGGGGAGAATCCTCTCGATAGAGGAGATAGGTGCGCCTGTCGGCTAGACCTGCTGGTCGTCTACGCACCCACCAGGTTCAGCGTCCTC
>NZ_VIRM01000060.1 GCF_006874475.1 Microbispora hainanensis | reverse complement strand
CCATCACCCAGCCCATCACCGAGCACCACACCGAGCCCCTCACCGTCCGCGTCGCCCAGCGGCGGTTCGGGCACCTGCCGGGTCAGCGCCACCGTCAACGCCTGGAACGACGGCCTGACCGAGCAGATCGCCATCACCAACACCGGCTCCTCCACCGTCAACGGCTGGTCCCTGACCTTCACCCTGCCCGGCGGGCAGACCATCACCAACGGATGGAACGCCACCTACTCGCCCAGCAGCGGACAGGTCACCGCTAGCAATGTGAGCTACAACGGCACGCTGGCCCCCGGAGCCTCCACCGAGATCGGCTTCCAGGCCACCCACACCGGCAACGCCGGCAAGCCCACCGCGTTCACCCTCAACGGGAACCCCTGCACGGTCGCCTAGGTTGATGCGCGGCCCGGACTCCGGGCCGCGCATTTCCGGCTTCCGCGTCAACTCAGTTGCGGCTCCACTGCTGGTTCGCCCCTCCGTTGCAGGCCCACAGGACGATCTTCGTGCCGTTGGCCGTTCCGGCGCTGTAGGCGTCCAGGCACAGCCCGGACTGGACACCGGTGACGGTGCCGTCGGCGTTGAGGTTCCACTGCTGGTTCGCCCCGCCGGTGCAGTCCCAGATGACGACCTGGGTGCCGTTGCCCGTTCCCTGGCCGTAGGCGTCGAGGCACTTGTCGCCGTACACCTGGAGCTGCTTGCCGGAGGTGTGGATCCACTGCTGGTTCGCCCCTCCGTTGCAGTCCCACAGCGCCACCTGGGTGCCGTTGGTGTGCGACTGGCTGGGCACGTCGACGCACCGGCCGCTGGCCAGACCGCGCAGCACGGTGCCGTTGCCGGGGTTGCCGCCGCCCTGGCCCGGTGTGATGGACAGGTTGTCGAACTGGGCGGTTTGGGTGGTGCTGGTGCCCACCCCGATCTGCCCCGCGCCCCAGGTGCCGTCGGTGACCGAGGCCACCTGCGTCCCGTCGATGCTCGCGGTGATGGTGCTGCCGGAGAAGCCCAGGGCCAGGGTGTGCCAGCGGCCGGTGCCGAGCCCGGCGACGCTTCCGCTGCGGATCGTCGTCATCGCGTTGTCGACGTTGTTGCGGATGATCTGCCAGGCGCCGCCGTCGGTCACCCGCAGGTAGTAGGCGTTCAGTCCCTCGGGGCCGAAGGCGTGCTGGGCGCCCGCCCGGCCGATCAGCTCCACGTAGCCGCTCTGCTCCAGCATCACGTCCGCCGAGACCGTGTAGTTGCTCCAGCCCAGGTCGCCCAGCAGGGCGTACGGGTGGGAACCGCCGGTCCAGAGGATCGGCTGGCGCGGGGCCATCTGGCGCACGCATCGGCCGGACCGGCCGCCGCCGCAGCCCACGATCTCGAACGAGCCCTGCATGTCCATCAGGTACTTCGCCTCCCGCCCCACGGCGTAGGAGTCGAAGTCGTCGGCGTACGGCAGGGCCATGGAGCCCCGGGAGGGACTGGTCGTGGTGCCCTTGCCCTGACCCGTCGTGGTGGTGATCGAGTACACGTACCCCGGCTGGGCCGTCAGCGAGAACGCGCCGTTGGACGGGTTGACGTCGCTAGCGTGGACGAAGTAGTCGGCGGAGTTCCCCGAGTTGAGGTTGGTCGCCCACACGTGCACCTGCCCGGTGGACAGCCCGCCGGTCACGGTGAAGTTCAGCGTCTGGGCGCTGGTGGCGTCCATCGTCTCGACGATCGTGCTGTAGTCGGACCCGCTGGGCGACCTCAGCGACACGTAGCTGCCGTTGTTGCGATTGCCGCCGATGTAGCCGCTGGAGGAGTCCAGATACTTCCAGCCGGGAGCGGTGAACTGCGTGGTGTGGGCCATCACCCAGGCGTTCTTGCCGATGGCGTAGTAGCCGGACCACGGCTGCGGCGCCACCGCCACGCCCATCGTGGCGAAGGGCAGGTTCGGAGTGATCGCGGCGATGACCGGCCAGTTGATGTAGGCGGTCATCTTCCCGTCGATGTAGTCCCGGTTGATGCCCCTGGCCATCGCCTTGGCCCCGTCGTTGTAGTCGTCGGAGCCGTTCTCACTGGCCCACAGCACCTTGCCGGAGTTGATCGCGGTGGTGGAGCTGGGACAGCTCGACTGTGGTCCGCGGTAGCCGCAGACGTAGTGCGACCCGAACACGTCCACCGCGTTGCGGAAGGCGGCGTTGTTCGCCGCGTCGTCGGCGACGCCGAAACCCCAGTCGTCGGATGCGACGATCTTCACGTTGCCGAAGCCGCGGGAGTCCAGGGCGGCGTTGAGGTTGACGTACCAGTTGAGATCGCGGCCCTTCTCGTTCCAGCCGCCCAGGTAGTCGATGGTCAGTCCGTGGCTGTTCTTCGCGCAGCCCAGCCAGTCGACCAGGTAGTTGATCGTGTCCTGGGACCAGAAGTTGCCGTTGCCGAGCCAGCCCGGGGCGCCCCAGGCGAGACCCACCAGCTTGATGCCGGGGTTGCGGGCCTTGGCCTGCTCCATCAGCCACCATTCGTAGCCGCGGTTGCAGTCCAGGTCGCCGGAGGTGTGCCGGTGGCTCGGCTCGGCTCCGTCCGTGGAGTTGGTGTCGCCGCCGATCTCGACCTTCAGGATCTGCATCGACGCGCCGTACCCGGGCTTGAACAGGTAGTCGAGGATCTGCGACCGCTGCGGCTCGGGGTAGTCGACCAGCAGGCGGCTGTTGCCTCCGCCGCCGCTGATCGCGCCGACACCGTCGAACGTGCGGCCGCCGGAACCACCGTTGATCGTGATTCCGACCGCCGCGCGCGCCGGCGACACGGCCACGAGGGACATCGCGACGGACAGGAGCGCGACCACCACACTCAGGGCGACACGCGCCACGCTTGCTCTTCGCCGACTCATCGGGGTCCTTTCGCTGGGGGGTGAAGCGAAATCGGCATCGTCCCTCAGGCTGCGGTGCACATGAGGGACGATGCCGAGGGAGTGCCGTCCGCTCAGACGCGGGTCCATTTCTGGTTGTTCTGGCCGTTGCAGGTCCAGATGATGACCTTGCTGCCGTTGGCGGTGCCGTTGTTGTAGACGTCGAGGCACTTGTTGGCGCCGACTGCGGTGATGGAGCCGTCGGAGTTGAGGCGCCACTTCTGGTTGTTCTGGCCGTTGCAGTCCCAGATGATCACGCTGGTGCCGTCGGCCGTGGCCGCGCCGTTGACGTCGAGGCACTTGTTGCCGTAGACGCGCAGCTCACCGGCGCTGGTCGAGGTCCACTGCTGGTTGGACTGGCCGTTGCAGTCCCAGACCTGCGCCAGAGCGCCGTTGGCCTGCGACACCCCGCTGACGTCGAGACACCGTCCCGACGCGACGCCCTTGAGCGCGCTCGTGCTCCCCGACGGCGACGACGGAGACGAAGAAGGAGAAGGTGACGGAGAAGGTGACGTCGGCGGGGTCGTCTGGAACTGCGTCAGGAACTTCCACGCCTCGGCCGAGGTCCAGGTCCGCCAGCCGTCGCAGGCGCACCCGTCTATCGGGCCCGGGGTGTGCCCGCCGTCGAACGCCGCCCAGACCACCGGATAGCCGGACCGGCACCCCGAATAGGTGGTGACGATGTGGCTCAGGCTGCCCGACCGCGGCTCGGGCGGGCTCTGGGCGGTGCAGCCGTTGTTCCTGACGAACCTGTCGCGCAGCCCCCGCCCCTGCGAGATGTTGAGCACCGGGTCGCCGATGCCGTGCACTCCCATGTACGCGATGGGCTGGGTGCCGCCGTTGCACCCGCTGAGCTGGGCGCCGGAGTAGACCACGACCCCGCGGAAGACCGTCGCCCGGGCGCAGGCGAGCGCGTAGCTCATGCCGCCGCCGTAGCTGAAGCCCGTGGAGAAGATCTGGTCGGTGTCGACGCACAGGCCGGCCTCGATCTGCCTGAGCATGTCGTCGACGAAGGTCAGGTCCTGGCCGTTGGGATTGGCCCAGCCGTTGTTGTTGCCCTGCGGCGCGACGAAGATCGTGCTGTTGTTCTCGGCGTCCGCGAGGCGCCTGAGCCCGTAGTACGACCAGTTGTACCCGTCGGTTCCGCCCGAGTCGACGTCGTTGGCGGTGCCGCCGTTCCAGTGGAACCCGAAGACCAGGCGGTAGGGGTGGTTGCCGTCGTAACCGGAGGGCACCCGCAGGATGTAGCTGCGATTCTGGCCGCCGCTCGCGATCGAGTGCGTGCCGCTCGCCAGTGCCGGGGCCTTGCCGCATCCGGCGGTCCCGGCGGCGGCCGCGGCGACCCCGGCGGCGGTCCCGGTAGAGGTCCCGGTAGAGGTCCCGGTAGAGGTCCCGGTAGAGGTCACAGTGCTGTGCGTGGCCGGCGTGGTTCCGGCGAGCGCCGCACCCGCGGTTCCCGCGGCGACGAGCACCGCCGCCGCGATGGTGGAGAAGAAGGATTTGGCGAGGAAGGATTTACGGCTCAACGTGCACAACTCCTTTCGCGGGGTGAAGGTCAGCGATAGCCGGCGGCGACGATGTCGGCCTGCACGGCGTTCTCGGTGGCGTCGGAGGGGTAGCCGGAGACCATCGCGCCTTCGTAGAAGGTCCCGGCGCTGAGGTTGGCGCCGCCGTCGGGCTTGCAGCAGTCGCCGCCGCTGCCCAGGACGATCGCGCCCTGCTTCTTCATGGGGCTGTAGCCGGGGGGAAGCGCGCCGTCATAGAGGGTGTAAAGGCTGCCGGACTGCGCGTTGCTGCCCTTGATGGCGAAGCGCGACGTGCCGTTGTTCTTCAGCGTCGCGGTGACGAACTTGCTGGTGAACGCCCGCTGGTTGGGGTTCCACGACTGGCTGCCACCGGGGTAGAGCCCCCATTCGAGGTCGGCCTGCACCCAGGGACCGGAGCCGGAGCAGCCGCCGAACCAGCAGCTCGTGCCGAAGTAGATGGCGTCCATCGCGCCGGCGGCGTCGGCCTTCCTGGTCGTCTCGCTGTTGCCGTAGTCGAAGCAGCAGCCGCTGTTGACGTGGGTGCCGCTGGTGACCATGTACATGCCCTCGGGCGCGGTGCCGGTCGGCACGCCGGTCAGGTGACCGTCCCGCCAGTAGCTGTTGCCGGGGTTGATGTACAGCGAGTAGGCCTTGTTGCCGCCCACCGACAGCGACTCGGTGGTGGCGATCGCGGGCTTGCTCTGCGGCGAGCCGGGCACCGCGCTCGACCCCTGATACCACAGGTCGTTGCCGCGCCCCGACTGGTCGTACACGACCGTGACGACGCACGTCGTGCCGGCGCAGAAGGAGTCCTGGGCCGCCGCGTCGGCGGAGCCGCCCGTGGTCAGCACACCGATGTTCCTGGTCGCGTTGTCGGAGGAGCGCCGCACCTGGTAGAGGCTGCCGCTGTAGGAGCGGAAGAGCGCCCGCGTCGTGCTGTGCGCGGCCACGCACGGCGTGCCGCCGGAGGCGTAGATGTCGCACGGGCGCGAGCCGGGCGGCGGCGGGCTCGGCGAGGTGGTGGGCCCGCCTCCGGCGGCCGACCACTTCTGGTTGGCCTGCCCGTTGCAGGTCCACAGGATGACGGCGGTGCCGTTGGCGGTGCCTGCGTGGTCCACATCGAGGCACAGCCCCGACTGCACCCCGCTGATCGACCCGTCGGAGTTCTGCCGCCACTTCTGGTTCGCCTGGCCGTTGCACGACCAGATGACCACCTTCGTGCCCGGCGACGTTCCCTGGCCGTAGGCGTCCACGCACCGCGTGCCGCCGAACGTCCGCAGCTCACCCGCCGAGGTGAACTCGTACGCCTGGTTGGCCTGGCCGTTGCAGTCCCAGATCTGCAGGCTCGTGCCGAGCGCGTCGGTGTTGCCCGCCACGTCGAGGCAGCGCCCTGACTGCGCGCCGACCAGCGGCGCCACCGCTGCCGACGCCGGCGCCGACCAGGCGAGGGCGGCGGCGAGGAGGGCCGCGAGCGCTGCCACAAGGCAGGCCGCGACGGCCGCCGGTGAGCGACGCCCGCGAGCCGTACGGCCCGACGAGTCAACCGACGAAGAACCCATTGCTTTTCACTCCTTGGGGGGAAGGCACAGCGGGAAGGCCAGTGGGAAGACACAGTGGGAAGGCACAGTGGGAAGGCACAGCGGGAAGGCGCGGCGAAGACAGCACATGTGCTGAAGTCGGGCAGCCTCGCCGGAGCCGGCGAAAGGCGGTCGTGTCCCACGTGACGGGTCGCCGACGGGCCACTGTGAGAACGGCCGTGCCCGTGGCGTGGGAGACCGAGACGATCGCGGGTCCTGGTCGTGGACCCGATCCGCGCGAAGGCGCATCTACGCGAGGAGGAGGGGGTCAGGGGTCCACGAACCGATTCGCCTCGGCCCGCGGTGCCGGCAATCGGCCCCTGCTGCCTCCTGGCAAGTGAGCGCGCGCCGTGTTAGCGCTAACAAATCGCCAGAGCGTCGATCCTTCCTGCCGGCGGATTGGGGGGTGGCGGGATGCTGCGAAGCAAATACGACCGTCCAAGGGACTGTCAAGAGCCCCGTTTCCCTCGATCAGGCCCGAGTGAGAGCCTGTGGCCCCTTCCCCGTGCTCCCAGCAGGGAACGCTCGCGCTCCCCCGCCGGTCGCGCGCCAATGAAAGATTCACCGGCCTCAGTCGGGCCGCCCTCCTCCGTCCGCCCCGCACCCGGGCGCCGTCGCCTCGTCGAAACGATTCGATTCAACGGCTCTGGAGTGGCGGCGAAGGCGCGCGGGACGGCCTCAGCCGGCCGAGGAGAACAGGCGCTGCTGGATCTCCTTGCGATAGTCGTCGAGCGTGTTGTCGATGTGCGCGGCGGCGGCGTGGGCCGCCGCCTCCGGATCGCCGGCCCGGATGGCCTGGTGGATGGCGTCGTGTTCCTCGACGGCCTTCGCCGCGTGCCCGCCCACCGAACCACGCAGCCCGATGATCGCCGACTGGGCCTGCAGCCTGCGGGCTTCCCGCACCGCGATCTGCAGGAACATGTTGTGCGAGGCCGTGGCGATGGCGGCGTGGAAGGCGTCGTCGCCCTCGTTGAACTGGTCCTCGCGTCCGGTCTCGAACCCGCGGCGGCAGACGGCGGCCGCGTCCTCGATGGCTCGCAGCTCCGCGGGGGCGGCGCGGCGGGCGGCCAGCCGGCTGGTCTCCATCTCCTGCGCCCGCCGGAACTCGAACAGCATGTAGACGTGGTCCAGGTCGGTGGGAAGGAAGAACGACGCGAACCGCCCGGCGCCGAGCATCCCCTCGTCGTCGGCCACGTAGAGGCCGCGGCCCTTCTGGGCGCGCACCCGGCCCAGCGCGGAGAGGATCTTCACCGCCTCGCGGACGACGGTGCGGCTGGTTCCCAGTTGCCGGGCCAGGTCGTTCTCGGTCGGCATGCGGTCGCCCGGACGCAGGCCCAGCCGGGCGATGAGCTCCAGCACCTGCTCGGCCGCCACCTCGTAACCGGGCCGATAGCCGCCCTCACGCGGGGTGTCGGTCACGGTGCTCCTTCCTCGCGATCTCAGTAGAAGTATGACTCCGCATGTCCCGGCACCCGCCCGGCTGCCGGGGACCGCACACCGGTGAGTACGAAACATTCTGGTCGTTCACTTGAAACGTTTAGCCCATGCGGCGATGGCGACATCCGTTTTCGCTGGCCAGAGCGATTCCTGGCATTACGACGACATGACGTGCGTATGCCGGCCAGGAAAATAAGTGTGCTTAAGGTCTTGACGGGCCTTGGTGCCGCCACCGTAATTGGAAGCTGAGCACCCGGAGGAACCCCTTCTTCCGGGCCCTGCGGCTGGACCACACGGCGGGTGTGTGGAGGCGCGCCGCATGCCTCCGCACCGTGGTCGGCCACGTCGGCTTCCATCGCCTCGCTCCACCCCGATCCCTCGTGGTGCCGGGTGAGGCCGCCCCCCATGGAGAAGCACGTGACCGATCGGATCTGGCGTCCGTCCCCACCGATGGCGGTGTCGAGACCGCTTCTGGCCGGTCTCGTCATCGCGGCGCTGACCGTGGCGCTGACCGTGGCGCTGACCGTGGCGCTGACCGTGGCGCTGACCGTGGCGCTGACCGTGGCGCTGACCGTGGCGCTGACCCTGGCGATGACCGTCGTCTCGGCCACCGCGGCCCGCGCCGCCACCACGACCCTCTACGTCTCGCCCTCGGGCACCGGCAGCACCTGTTCGTCCGCCCAGCCGTGCTCACTGCCGGGCGCGCAGACGGCGGTGCGGTCGCGGAACGGCTCAATGTCGGGAGACATCGTCGTGCAGCTCGCCGACGGGGTCTACCGGCTCTCGGCGCCACTGCGGCTGACCGCGGCCGACTCCGGCACCAACGGATATCAGGTCATATGGCAGGCCGCCCCGTCGGCGCATCCCGTCGTCAGCGGCGCCAGGGCGGTCACCGGCTGGACGCTCGCCGACCAGGCGAAGAACATCTGGCAGGCCAACGTCGGCGCCGGGATCGACACCCGGCAGCTGTACGTCAACGGCGCCCTCGCCACGCGTGCGCGCACCCAGGTGAACCGGTCGGACTTCACGGCCAACGGCTCCGGGCTGAGGTTCGGCAGCGGCGCGCTGAGCTACCTGAACAACCTGGCCGGGCAGAACCGGGTCGAGCTGGAGAGCGTCGGTTCGTTCACCGACCGATACGTGCGGGTGCAGAGCATCAGCGGCAACTTCATCACGATGCAGCAGCCCGGCTGGAACAACAACATGTTCGGCTACGACGTGTTCACCAGCCCGCACCGGGCGGGTCCGCTCTACCTCGAGAACGCCTACGAGTTCCTCGACTCGCCGGGTGAGTGGTACATCAACCCCACGACCGGCGTGCTCTCCTACATCCCCGCCTCCGGGCAGAACATGAGCAGCACCAGTGTCGAGCTGCCGGTGCTGCAGTCTCTGGTGAACGTCGGCGGCACCTACGACGCGCCGGCGCACCACATCACGTTCAGCGGCATCACCTTCACCGGCACCAGCTGGCTGGGCCCCAGCAGCAACCAGGGTTTCGCCGACCAGCAGACCGGCGCCTACATCGCGGGCAACTGGAACTGGCCGGCCGACCTGCCGAACTCCTGCCAGGAGGGCTGCCGGCAGTTCGAGGCCACGAGGCCGAACTGGTATCAGATGCCCGCGGCGGTGCAGGTGTCGGCGGCCGACCACATCACCTTCACCGACTCGCGGTTCGTCAACCTGGGCCAGACGGCCGTGGGCATCGGCAACGACGCCAACGCGCACGCCAGCGGCGTCGGCCTCGGCGCCAGTGCCATCACGGTCACCCGGTCCGAGATCGCCCGCAGCTCGGCCGGCGGCATCGTGGTCGGCGGGGTGCGCGCCGACGCCCATCACCCCGGTGACCAGCGGATGGTCAACCGCGACATCACCATCACCGACAACCGCATCCACGACCTCGGGCTCGACTACCGGGGCGTCGTCTCGGTCCTGACCACCTACGTCACCACCAGCGACGTCTCCCACAACGAGGTCTACAACATGCCCTACACCGGCATGTCGATCGGCTACGGATGGGGCGCCAACGAGCCCGGCGGCAGCACCCAGTACGCCAACCGGGGTCTGTACGACTACCAGCCGCGCTACACCACGGCCACCACCGCCTCCGGCAACAAGCTCGTCGGCAACTACGTGCACGACGTCATGCAGCAGATGACCGACGGCGGGTGCATCTACACGCTGTCGTGGAACCCGAACGCGCTGATCAGCGACAACTACTGCCTGCGGACCAACGGCTGGTTCGGGCTCTACTTCGACGAGGGCTCCAAGTACTACACCGTCAGGAACAACGTCTTCTCGAACACCGGCACCTGGGCCACCGCCAACTACTGGGGTGGCGAGAACATGGGCAACTTCACCGTCACGGGCAACTGGTCGACGAACGGCAGCACCAACATCACCAACGGCGACCGCGGCAACGTCGTCAACAACAACGTGACCGTCGCCAACGGCCAGTGGCCGTCGGGCGCCCAGTCCGTGATGTCCTCCGCCGGGCCCCGGAACGGCACGTCGACGCCCTCTCCGTCTCCGTCGTCGCCGCCGGGGAGCACGAGCGCGCTGAAGGGCGTGGCGTCGGGACGGTGCCTGGACGTCACCGGTGTGTCGCAGGCCAACGGCGCTCTGGCGCAGGTCTGGGACTGCAACGGCCAGTCCAACCAGCAGTGGACCTCGACCAGCGCCGGTGAGCTGCGCGTCTACGGCAACAAGTGCCTCGACGTCAACGGCGGCGCCACGGCCGACGGCACCAGCGTGATCATCTGGGACTGCAACGGCCAGAACAACCAGAAGTGGCGCCTCAACTCCGACGGCTCCATCACCGCCGTCGGCGCCAACAAGTGCCTCGACGTCTACAACAACGGCACCGCCAACGGCAGCAAGGTCATCATCTGGACCTGCAACGGCCAGAACAACCAGAAATGGACCCGAGCCTGACCCCGAGCCTGACACCGAGCCTGACCCCGAGCCTGACACCGTCCAGGCACGCGCCGTCGCCGGGGTGATCCCTCTTCATCGGGCGCCCCGCGACGGCAGCACGTGACGCTTCGGCAGAAACCCGGCAGAAACCCGGCGACAGCGCGTCGGCGCGCTGTGCCCTGACCGATTGACCTGTGAGGAAGGAAACCGATGTCCCGACGTCCGTGGCTCACAATGCTGACCACGATGGCGCTGATCACCCCCGGAGCCCTCGCGATCACGGCCTCCCCGGCGGACGCTCTGACCATCCCCGCCTCCGACTACCAGCAGGTGTCGCTCGCCTCGGGCGGCTCCGAGCTGGGTGAGGCGATGTCGCTGGCCGTGATGCCCAACCGGTCGGTCATCCACACGGCCCGTGACGGCACGGTGCGCGTCACCGATGTCAACGGCAACACCAAGGTGGCCGGCAGGCTCAGCGTCTACACGCACGACGAGGAGGGCCTTCAAGGTGTCGGGGTCGACCCGAACTTCGCGTCGAACCGCTATGTCTGGCTCTACTACTCGCCTCGGCTGAGCACGCCGAGCGGTGACGCGCCGAGCACCGGTACGCAGTCGCAGTTCGACCAGTGGAAGGGACACCTGAACCTGTCCCGCTTCACCCTGAAGTCCGACGACACCCTCGACATGAGCAGCGAGAAGGTCGTGCTGGAGGTGCCGAACGACCGCGGGATGTGCTGTCACGTGGGCGGTGACATCGACTTCGACGCCGCCGGCAACCTCTATCTGACGACCGGCGACGACAGCAACCCGTTCGAGTCGAGCGGCTACGCCCCGCTCGACGAGCGGACCAACCGCAACCCGCAGTACGACGCCCAGCGCACGGCGGCCAACTCCAACGACCTGCGCGGCAAGGTCCTGCGGATCAAGCCGCAGCCCGACGGCAGCTACACGATCCCCAGCGGCAACATGTTCCCGCCGGGCACGGCGAAGACCCGCCCGGAGATCTACGCGATGGGCCTGCGCAACCCGTTCCGGATGAGCGTGGACAAGGCGACCGGCATCGTCTACCTGGGCGACTACGGTCCGGACTCGGGTGTGACCAACAGCAGCCGGGGCCCGAGCGGACAGGTGGAGTTCAACCGCATCACCGCTCCGGGCAACTACGGCTGGCCGTACTGCACCGGCACGAACACCACCAGCGAGACCTACAACGAGTGGGACTTCGCCTCCAACAGCAGCGGGCCGAAGTACAACTGCGCGGGCGGCCCGACCAACAACTCCTTCCGCAACACCGGCCTGACCACGCTGCCGGCGGCGAAGCCGGCGTGGATCAGGTACGCGGGCGACGCCGGCTCGCCGCCGGAGTTCGGCTCGGGGTCCGAGTCGCCGATGGGCGGTCCGGTCTACCGTTACGACCCGAACCTGAACTCGGCCGTCAAGTTCCCCCAGGTGCTGGACGGGCGCTTCTTCGCCGGTGAGTACGGCCGCCGCTGGATCAAGGCCATCGAGGTCAAGAGCGACGGGAACTACGGGGAGATCTCCGCGTTCCCGTGGAGCGGCACCCAGGTGATGGACATGGCGTTCGGGCCCGACGGCGCCCTGTACGTGCTCGACTACGGCACCGGAAACAACAACCAGGCGTTGTACCGGATCGAGTACATCGGCAAGGCCAACCGCAACCCGATCGCCAAGGCCGCCGCCGACAAGACCTCGGGACAGGCTCCGCTGACCGTGAGCTTCTCCTCCGCGGGCAGTTCCGACCCCGAGGGCGGCACGCTGGCGTACTCGTGGAGCTTCGGCGACGGCACGACCTCCACGGCGGCCAACCCGAGCAAGACCTACACGACGAACGGCACCTACACCGCCACCCTCACCGTCCGCGACCCGCAGGGGCTGACCGGAAGCGCGAGTGTGATCGTGACCGTCGGCAACACCGCCCCGACGGTGACGCTGACCACCCCGGCCGACGGGCAGTTGTTCTCCTTCGGAGACACCGTGCCCTTCCAGGTCACAGTGAGCGACCCGGAGGACGGCACGATCGACTGCTCGAAGGTGACCGTCACCTACTTCCTCGGGCACGACAGCCACGCACACCAGATCACCTCCAAGAGCGGCTGCAGCGGCTCGCTGAATGTGCCGGTGGACGGCGAGCACGACTCGGCGGCCAACATCTTCGGCGTCTTCGAGGCCTCCTACACGGACGCGGGGGGCCTGACCTCCACCAGTCTCCGTACGCTCCAGCCGCGCCACCGGCAGGCCGAGCACTTCGGCGCCCAGCAGGGTGTCCAGACGGCCGATCACACCACCGCCGAGGGCGGCAAGACGGTCGGCTTCACCGACGACGGCGACTGGATCTCCTTCCAGCCCTACAACCTGGCCGGCGCGACGAAGATCACCGCTCGGGTCTCCTCGGCCGGCGCGGGCGGCCGGATCGAGGTGCGGGCGGGCTCGGCCACGGGCACGCTGCTGGGCACGGTGAACGTCGCGAGCACCGGCAGCTGGGACACCTTCACCGACGTCTCGGCGAACCTCAGCGGCGTGCCGTCCGGCACGACGACGCTCTACCTGGTCTTCCGCGGCCCGACGGGACAGGGTTACCTGTTCGATCTGGACGCCTTCACCTTCGGCACCGGCACGTCGTCCTCCCCGTCCCCGTCTCCGTCTCCGTCCCCCTCGCCCTCGCCCTCCCCGTCGTCCTCGGCGAGCACGAGCGCGTTGAAGGGCGTGGCGTCGGGGCGGTGCCTGGACGTCAACGGCGCCTCACAGGCCAACGGCGCGCTGGCGCAGATCTGGGACTGCAACGGGCAGGTTAACCAGCAGTGGACCTCCACCAGCGCCGGTGAACTGCGCGTCTACGGCAACAAGTGCCTCGACGTCAACGGCGCGGCCACGGCCGACGGCACCAGCGTGATCATCTGGGACTGCAACGGCCAGAACAACCAGAAGTGGCGCCTCAACTCCGACGGCAGCATCACCGCCGCCGGCGCCAACAAGTGCCTCGACGTCAACAACAACGGCACCGCCAACGGCAGCAAGGTCATCATCTGGACCTGCAACGGCCAGAACAACCAGAAATGGACCCGCGTCTGAGTCCACCCGGCACACCCCCCGGCACACCACCCGGCCCCAGGCCGATCACCCATTGATGCGACCGCCCGGCGATGCCTCTTTGTCGAAAGGGGCAGCGCCGGGCGGCGACGGAAGGACAGCCATGCTGCGACATCTGACCCCCGCCGCGCTCGGGCGCATCGCGGGGAGCGACCGGAAGACATCCGTGCTGCGACGCCTGTCGGTGACCGCGGTGGCGCTCGCCGCCGCCGCGGCGATGACCCCCGCCGTCCCCGCCCACGCCGCCGCCTTCAAGGTGCTGGTGTTCTCCAAGACGGCGGCGTTCCGGCACGACTCGATCCCCACCGGGATCCAGACCATCCGCGACCTGGGCGCCGCCAACGACTTCGCCGTCGACGCCACCGAGGACGCGAACGCCTTCACCACGGGTAACCTCGCCCAGTACAAGGCGGTGGTGTTCCTCAGCACCACCGGCGACGTGCTGAACGCCTCTCAGCAAACCGCCTTCCAGTCGTACATCGACGGCGGCGGCGGTTACGTGGGGGTCCATTCGGCCGCCGACACCGAGTACGACTGGCCGTACTACGGGCAGCTGATGGGTGCCTGGTTCAACAACCACCCGGCGATCCAGCAGGCCACCGTGCGGAACGAGGACCGGGCGCACGCCGCGACCGCCCACCTGGGGACGACATGGTCGCGTACGGACGAGTGGTACAGCTTCCGCTCCAACCCCCGCCCGAACGTCCGGGTGCTGCAGAGCCTCGACGAGAGCAGCTACAGCGGCGGCGGCATGGGTGATCACCCGATCACCTGGTGCCACCCCCAGTCCTCCGGCCGGGCGTTCTACACCGGGCTGGGACACACCCAGGAGTCGTACGCCGACTCGAACTTCCGCACCCTGCTGCTGGGCGGGATCCGGTACGCGGCCAAGGCCGTCAACGCCGATTGCCGCCCGGAGACCGGGTACACGGCGCTGTACAACGGGTCGACGACGGGCTGGTCGCAGGTCGGGCCGGGGTCGTTCACCAACAGCGATGCCACGCTGACCTCCCAGGGCGGCATGGGGATGCTGTACTACGCCGCCAAGGAGTTCCACTCCTACTCCCTCAAGCTCGACTGGCGGATGACCGGCGACTCCAATTCGGGGGTGATCGTCGGGTTCCCGCCCACCAGCGACCCGAACACGGCGCTCAACACCGGATATGAGGTGCAGATCGACGCGACCGACACCTCGGACAAGACGACGGGAGCGATCTACGGGGTCAAGTCGGCGGACATCGCCGCGCGCGACGCGGCGCTGAACCCGCCGGGTCAGTGGAACACCTACGAGCTGCTGGTGGAGGGTGAGCGGCTGCAGGTGTTCCTCAACGGCACCAAGATCAACGACTTCACCAATGCCGACCCGGCCCGCTCGCTCCAGCAGGGCTACATCGGCATCCAGAACCACGGCGCCGGCAACGAGGTGGCGTATCGCAACATCCGCATCAAGGAACTGGCCGGCACATCGCCCTCCCCGTCCCCCTCTCCCTCCCCGTCGCCTTCTCCTTCGCCTTCTCCGTCCTCTTCGGCGGGCACGAGCGCGCTGAGGGGTGTGGCGTCGGGGCGGTGCCTGGACGTCAACGGCGCCTCGCAGGCCAACGGCGCCGCGGTGCAGATCTGGGACTGTAACGGCCAGAACAACCAGCGGTGGACCTCCACGAGTGCCGGTGAGCTGCGGGTCTACGGCGGCAAGTGCCTCGACGTCAACGGCGCCGGCACGGCGAACGGCACCAGCGTCATCATCTGGGACTGCAACGGCCAGAACAACCAGAAGTGGCGCCTCAACTCCGACGGCTCCGTCACTGCCGTCGGCGCGAACAAGTGCCTGGACGTGTCCGGTGCCGGCACCGCAAACGGCACCAAGGTGCAGATCTGGACGTGCAACGGCCAGAACAACCAGAAGTGGAACCGGGTCTGACCGGGATCAGCGGCGGACCTCCCGCCCGGTGCCCCGGGCGAGCTCAAGCACCTCCTCCGCGCTGAAGCGGCACTGGTCTCCCTGGACGCTCATGGCCAGGGAGGCCATCGCCGTTCCCCGGCGGAGCGCGTCCTCGGGGGAATCGTCGAGCACGCCCCACAGCACGCCGGCCGCGAAGGCGTCCCCGGCGCCGATCCGGTCGACCGCGACGGTGGGCAGTGCGGGGGCAGCGAAGGACTCGCCGTCCCAGTGGGCCACTGCGCCATCGGCCCCGGCTGTGACCACGACGCGGCCGACCGCCAGCCTCCTCACCAGCTCGTTCGCCAGCGTCGCGGGATCGCCGGTCAGGCCGAAGAGATCGCGCGCGTCCTCGGCCCGGCAGAGCAGCAGGTCGACGTCGGGCGCCACTTCGGCGGCGAACGCGGCGGCCGCCTCCGGCGAGGACAGCGCCGAGCGATAGTTGACGTCGTAGACGACCAGGGCGCCGCGCTCGCGTCCCTCGCGCGCCGCTCGCAGCACGAGCGCGTCCGACCCCGGCGCGAGAGCGGCGGTGATGCCGGTCAGGTGGATGATCCGGGCCTCGCACACGGTGGCCCAGTCGAGGTCGTCGGCACGCAGTGAGCCGAACACGGTGTCGGCCCTGTCATAGAGGACGCTCGTCGGGCGGGGCGGGGAGCCGATCTCGGCGAAGTAGAGGCCGAGGCGCTCGCCGGCCGTCCACCGCACGGTGTCGAGGACGACGCCGGCGCTCGACAGCGAGTCCGCGACCCGGCGCCCGAGGACCGAGTCCGGCAGCGCCGACGTCCAGCGCGCGGACACGCCGACCGATGCCAGGGCGACGGCGACGTTCGCCTCGGCGCCGCCGACGTGCACCCGCAACCAGCCGCAGTCGCGCAGCCGCTCCCCGGCCGGGGGCGACAGCCGCACCATGGCCTCACCCAGCGTGGATACCTGGACGCGTCCGCCGCCGACGGGGCCTTCGCTCCGTTGTTCGCGCATGCCCGAGAACCCACCCCTCTTGACGGACGTCCCTTACTTAGCTTTCATCATACCTATTATGTGTTACATCACATGCACCAAGGGAGCCAGAGACAAGTGAAACAAGGCCATTTGGCGTCCCTCGTAGGAAGCATCTCCCTCGTGACCGCCGGCATCGTCGTCGCGGGCGCCACGCCGGCGCTCGCCGTGCCGCCCCACCCCGGCCGGACCACCATCGTCGTCTCCCCGAACGGGGATGATCACAATCAGGGCACGCCGGGCAAGCCGCTGCGCACCCTGACCGCGGCGCAGGCCATGGCACGCGCGTCGGCGCGGGCGGGAAGCGCCGTGACGGTCGAGCTGAGGGACGGGACCTACCGGCTCGACAAGCCGCTGCGTTTCACCGCGGAGGACTCGGGAACCAGCGCCAAGCCGGTGACCTGGACCGCCGCGAAGGGCGCGCACCCGATCATCTCGGGCGGCCGGGCCGTGACCGGCTGGACGCCGTACGACGCGGGCAAGAACATCTTCGTCGCCTCGGTGCCCAAGGGTCAGGACAGCCGTCAGCTCTACAAGAACGACGCCGCGGTGCCGCGCGCGGCCATCAAGATCGACCGCAGCGACGTGACGATCACCGAGTCCGGCATGGAGATCAAGAATCCCGCGCTGAACTACCTCGCGACGCTGCCGGACCAGAGCCGCATCGAGGTGGAGAGCCAGGGCTCCTTCACCGACCGGTACGCCCCCGTGCAGAGCATCAGCGGGACGACGGTCACCATGCAGCAGCCCGCGTGGCAGAACAACAACTGGGGGTACGACACGCTGGCGCGCCCGTTCGCGGGGGGCCAGTTGCTGCTCGAGAACTCGTACGCGTTCCTCCAGGAGGGACAGTGGTATCTGGACCCGGCCGCCGGCAAGCTCTACTACCGCGCCGCCGCCGGTGAGGACCCGGACGGCGCGTCGTTCGTGCTCCCCTACCTCGAGTCGCTCGTGCAGATCGCGGGCAGCTACGCGAAGCCGGTGCACGACCTGACCTTCTCGGGCATCCAGTTCTCGCACTCGACCTGGCTGTCGCCCGGCTCGCCGATCGGCTACGCCGACCAGCAGAACGGCGCCTTCATCCCGAAGGCCTACCCGCAGCCCGCCGACTATCTGAGCAGCTGCCAGTCGGGCTGCCCGCTGTTCGAGGGCGCGCGCAACGGCTGGAACCAGATGCCGGCGGCGGTCCAGGTGGCCGCGGCCACCCGGGTGAAGTTCACCGACGACACCTTCGCCCACCTCGGGCAGGTCGGCCTCGGCCTTGGTTTGGACGCCAACGCGAACGGAGCCGGGATCGGGCTCGGGGTCACCGAGACGACCGTGCACCACAACCTGTTCACCGATCTCGGTGGCGCGGGGGTCGTCGCGGGCGGCGTGCAGCCGGACGCCCACCACCCGAGCGACCCGGCGATGACGCTGCGCGACATCACGATCGACAACAACTTCGTGACCGACGTCGCGAAGGACTACAAGGAGATGTCCGGCATCCTCACCACCTACGTGGACCACGCCGTGATCGCCCGCAACGAGGTCTCCAACCTCGCGTACGACGGGATCGACACCGGCTGGGGCTGGGGCGCGAACGACGCGGGCGGCAGCCAGGACTACAAGAACCGGGGCCTGTACGCGTACCAGCCGATCTACACCACGCCGACGACCCTCAGGAACACCGAGGTGACCGGCAACCTGATCCACGGCGTGAAGAAGGTCTTCCACGACGGCGGCAGCCTGTACAACCTGTCGGCCAACCCCGGCGCCGTGTTCAGCGGCAACTACATCTACGACACCAAGCGGACGGTGGGCCTCTACCTGGACGAGGGATCCCGCTACGTGACGATGAAGAACAACGTGATCCAGGACTGCGGCGTCTGGGTGTTCACGAACTCCTACGGGACGATCAACAACACCAGCGACAACGTGCTTCAGAACAACTGGTACAACTCGGGCGTCACGCAGACGCCGGACACCGACGTGCACAACAACCGGCTGATCGACAACGTCCAGGTTTCGAGCACGGACTGGCCCGCCGAGGCCCAGCGGGTCATCGAGCAGGCCGGCCTCGAGCCCGGCCTGCGGACCTTCCCGGGGGTCACCAAGTAGTCCCCGGACGACGACGAGGCGGGGAAGCCGTAGGGCTTCCCCGCCTCTCGTATGGGGGACTCTATGAGCGGGCGAGTCCTACGCGGGCGAGCGCCTCATCGCGCCAGCCACCCGCCGTCCACGGGGATGATGGCGCCGGAGACGTAGTCGGACGCCGCCGAGCTGAGGAAGACCGCCGCCCCCGCCAGGTCGTCGCCCCGGCCCCAGCGACCGGCCGGGATCCGCTCCAGGATCGACCGCGACCGTACGGGGTCGTCGCGGAGCGCCGCCGTGTTGTCGGTCGCGATGTAGCCGGGCGCGATGGCGTTGACGTTCACGCCCCGCCCGGCCCACTCGTTGGCGAGAGCACGGGTGAGGCCCGCGATCCCCGACTTCGCGGCCGTGTAGCCGGGCACGTTGATGCCGCCCTGGAAGCTCAGCATGCTCGCCGTGAACACGATCTTGCCGCGGCCACGCTCCAGCATCGGGCGCGCGACGAGCTGCGTGAGGGCGAACTGGCTCGACAGGTCGATCTCGATGACCCGGTCCCACCACGAGAGCGGATGCTCCGCGGCGGGCGCGCGTTCGATCGTGCCCGCGTTGTTGACGAGGATGTCGGGAGCCCGTTCCGCGAGTTCGGCGCCGAGCGCCAGGACGGCGTCACGATCCGCGAAGTCGACCGCCCGGCTCTCGAAGGACCGGCCGAGCGCGCGGATCGATTCGGCGACCTCGTCGTCGGGCCGCGACTGCGCGCTCACGCCGATGATGTCGGCGCCGGCGGCGGCGAGGGCCTCCGCCATGGCGCGGCCGATGCCCCGCCGGGCGCCGGTCACGACGGCGAGACGGCCGTGCAGGTCGAACAGTCCGGCGTGTCCACCCGTTCGCTCGCTCCGCTCGCTCATGCCCGGGCCTCCCCCGCGACGTCCACGAGGATCTTCATCGCCCGGCCCGCCGAGAGGTCGTCGATCGCGGAGGCGACCTCCTCGATCGGGACGACGCCGGAGATGAGGGCCTCCGTGGGGATCACGCCCCTGCCGAGCAGGTCGACGGCGCGCTCGAAGTCCGATCGCTGGTACACCCGGGCGCCCAGCAGCCGCAGCTCGCGCCAGAACACGCGCTGCAGGTCCAGCTCGCGAGGGGCGGAGTGGATGGCCACCACGACGATCGTCCCGCGCACCTTCGCCAGCGCGGTGGCGGAGCGCGCCGCCGCGGCCGCCCCCGACACCTCGAACACCACATCGGCGCCGACGTCGTTCGTCCAGCGCCCGACCTCGGCGGTCAGGTCGGCCGACGCGGGGTCGATCACCTCGAACCCGAGCTCGGCGACGCGGCTCCTGCGGGAGGCGTCCACCTCGGCGACCATGACGTGGGCGCCGGCGTCGCGCGCGACGGTGGCGATGAGCACGCCGATGGGACCGCCGCCGAGCACGACCGCGTGGTCGCCGACCTGGAGGCCGGAACGCCGCACGTCGTGCACCGCGACGGCGACGGGCTCGACGAGCGCCGCCGTACGCAGGTCGAGGCCGGCAGGAAGCGGCACGGCGATCGACGCCGGCACATTCCACCGTTGCTGCAGCCCACCGGGGGAATCGATGCCGACGAACACGAGGTTCTGGCAGATGTGCTGATGACCGGCGAGGCAGGCCGCGCAGGTGCCGTCCCAGACCAGCGGCATGACGGTCAGCGGGTCGCCGACCTTCCAGCCCTCCACGCCCGCGCCGACCGCCGCCACGGTGCCCGACGTCTCATGGCCGAACACGAGGGGCGTGCGCACCCGGGCGTCCATGGCGCCGTGCACGATGTGGAGATCGGTCCCGCACAGTCCGCAGTAGGCTACGGCGATCTGAAGTTCCCCGGGACCCGGCGGCCCGACGTCCACGGAGACGGTCTCCAGACGGCCCTCGCCCACATAAGCTGCACCCTTCATGGGAGTTCTCCCTCTCCTTCGCACCGCACCGCACTGATCCGGCACCGAACCGGCACCGTCCGCGGCGACCTTGCGCACATCATACGTATGCCGTTACTTTTATCACCATCTCTCACCCCCCGATGTGGGAGACAGGACAAAAAGGACTCGCACATGTTCCGTTTCACACGAGCCGGACGCACGGGCCCATGGATGCGCGCGATCAGCGTCGCCGGAGCGTCGGCCGTCGCCCTCACCCTGGCCGCTTGCGGCGGCGATAGCGGCACCTCAGTCGGTTCCTACGGTTTCCCGCAGGTCACGCAGGACGACAAGGCGCCCATCACGGTATGGGTGGACTCCGACAGAGTGAGCGCGGCCGACGCCTTCAAGAAGGCCAACCCGGACGTCAAGATCGACGTCGTCACCTACGACGGCTCGGCGAACGGCTCCAACTCGTTCCGTACGAAGGTGCAGCTCTTCGACCGGGCCGGCAGCGGCTGGCCCGACGTCGTGTTCTCGACGCAGAACAACGACGCGGCGTGGGCGAGCCAGAAGAGCAACGGCAAGCAGGCCTTCGCGGCCGTGCTCAACAGCGGGCTCGTCCCGAAGACCGCTCTCGACTCCTTCACCCCGGGTTCGCTCGACCCGTGCACGGTCGAGGGCAAGGTCTACTGCCTGCGCAACGACCTCGCCCAGGTCGTGCTCTGGTACAACAAGGAGCTGCTCGACAAGTTCGGCTACACCCTCCCCACAACGTGGGAGGAGTACCAGACGCTCGGCGAGAAGGTGGCCAAGGAGCACCCCGGTTACATCGTCGGCGCCGTCGGAGACTCGTTCGCCTCGGAGATCTACTTCTGGAGCGGCAAGTGCCAGGCGAACGGCGTCACCGGTCCGACGACGGTGACGGTCAGCACCGGCACCGCGGAGTGCAAGCGCGTCGCGTCGATGCTCGACGTTCTCATCAAGAACGGCACCACGCCCAACCTGAGCGTGTTCACGCCCGAGTTCGTGAAGAAGTACACCGGTAAGGTGCTCCTGATGCCCGGGCCGGCCTGGTACGCGGGAGCCATCTTCAACAATCCGCAGTCGCTCAACGTCCCCGCGGGTCAGCTCGGCGTCGCGGCGCCGTTGACGTGGCAGGGCGACACCCCCGCGACCGGCAACGTCGGCGGCGGCACCTGGTTCGTCAGCAGCCATTCCAAGAACCTCAAGGCGGCCGAGAAGTTCGTCGAGTTCGTCACGACGGCCGACGACTACCAGGTGAACGTCGCTCCCGGTTACCCGGCCTACGCGCCTGCCGCGGAGAAGTGGCTCAAGAAGCAGGAGTCGAGCGGCTACTACGCGACCGATCTGCAGGCTCTGCTCACGGCCGGGTCGCAGATCTGGAACGGGTGGGGCTCCGGCGTCTTCAGCCAGGAGGCGATCTGGGCGAAGACGATCACTCCTGCGATCGCGAGCGGCAAGAACCTGGTCGACATGCTTCCCGAATGGGAGACCGCGATCAAGAACCAGGCGCAGGTCAACGGCTATACGGTCAAGTGACATGACAGTCATGAACGAGACCGGCCCGTCGGCCACGACGGCACCGCGCGGAGGGCAGGGCGAAAGGAGCGACGCCGGCGAGCGGAGCGCGATGAGCTACGGCTTCGTCGCTCCCTACACAGCGCTGGTGATCGCGTTCGGGGTCCTGCCCGCCCTCTACGCAGTCTTCCTCGCGTTCACCGACAGCGAGGGCGGCTTCGCGGGAATCGCCAACTTCACCAAGGTCGTGAGCGACTTCCGCTTCCTGCCCGCCGTCGCGCACGTCGCGCTCTACCTGGTGATCTGGCTGGTGGCCCTGGTGGTGCTGGTCTCGTTCCTGGCTGTCGTCGTGCACGCGGTCCGGGTGCGGTGGCTGAGCCGGACGCTGAGGTTCGTCTTCTACCTGCCGGGCGCTCTGGCGGGCGCGTCCAGCGTGATGCTGTGGCTGTTCGTGCTCGACCCGACCGCCAGCCCGGTCAGCGGCCTGCTGCATCTGCTGGGATTCTCCAGCTTCGTGCAGGTGATCGTGCCCGCGAACCTCCCTCCGGTGTTCGCCATCATCGCGTTCTGGACCGGCGCTGGCGGCTGGATCGTCATCATGTACGGCGCGCTGAACAACATCAGCCCCGACGTGATCGAGGCCGCGCGCATCGACGGAGCGACCGCCGTGCAGATCGCCCGGCGCATCCAGCTGCCGATGCTGCGCAAGTGGATCTCGTACATGGGCATCATGTCGCTCGCCGCCGGCACGCAGCTGTTCGTCGAGCCGCAACTGCTCTCGCAGGCGAGCAACGCGGTCGTGCCCAACGACTACTCGCTCAACCAGCTCGCCTACCAGTACGCGTTCCAGCAGAACGACTTCAACGGAGCGGCGGCCATCTCCCTGCTGCTGCTCGTCATCGCCCTCGCGCTGTCGGCCGTCTTCGTGACGCGCGGCGGCCTGTTCGAGAAGGACTGAGGTCATGACCACAGTCGACGTCCGTCGCCCGGCGGGGCGAGGGAACAGTGTCAGCGGCTGGAGCGTGCGGACGATCATCGCGGTCGTGGTCGCGATCTTCGTGCTGTTCTTCGTGATACCTATCGTCTGGCTGCTGCTGGCGACGACGAAGTCGGCACACGCGCTCATCGTCGGCAACCCGTTCCAGCCCGGCAGCCTCGGCGACCTGGCCGCCAACTGGACGCAGCTGTTCGCCTTCCAGGACGGCGCGGTGACCGCGTGGGTGGGCAACTCGGCGCTGTACGCGCTGGGTGCGCTCGTCATCACGCTCATCGCGAGCATTCCGGCGGGTTATGCGATGGCGCTGACGGAGTTCCGGTTCCGGCGGCTGCTCCTGGTGCTGACGCTGGTCGTCATGCTGATCCCGAACACCGCGCTGGTGCTGCCGATCTTCCTCGAACTCAACGTGGTGGGGCTGATCGGCAGCCCGCTGTCGGTGATCCTGCCGATGTCGTTCTTCCCCTTCGGCGTCTACCTCACCTACATCTACTTCTCCACCAGCATTCCCCGTGACCTGCTCGCGGCGGCGCGCCTGGACGGATGCGGCGAGTTCCAGGTGTTCACGAGGGTCGCGCTGCCGCTGGCCGCGCCGATCGTCGCCCTGGTCGCGTTCTTCAGCTTCGTCCAGAACTGGAACAACTTCTTCCTGCCCTTCGTGATGCTGCCGTCGAGCGAGGGCTATCCGATCCAGGTCGGCCTGACCTCCCTGCTCGCCTCGACGCCGGCGTTCAATCCGAGCTCCGCCGGCGCCCAGTCGGTGCAGCTGCCCACACTCGCGCTCGCCACCGTCATCTCGGTGCTGCCGGTGCTGATCGTCTTCCTCTTCGCACAACGCTTCCTGGTGGCCGGCATGACGGCCGGAGGCACCAAGGAGTGAGTCGCATTACCGTCACAAAGGAGAACCCGTGAAGGTCACCGGCTATCGCAGCCTGACCACTGCGCACGACTGGGGCCGGCTGATCGGCGACGCCAACGGCGTCATGCCCGAGTCGCGCACCGACGTGCACGTGCTGATCCTCGAGACCGACAGCGGTGTCGAGGGTGTCGGGCTCGGGGCGCACGGCGATATCGACCGCGTCTTCGGCGCCGTCGAGGGCGAGGACCCGCGGGCCGTCTTCTCGCTCTACGACCGGATGGTCGACCGGGTCTTCAAGACCGGCCACTCCGGCGCGACGTTCGGCGCGATCGGCGCCGTCGACATGGCGCTGTGGGACCTCAAGGCGAAGGCCGCCGGCGAGCCGCTGTGGCGCACTCTCGGCGGACGTGACCGGTTCGTCCCGGGCTACGCGTCCGGGCTGGACATCGCACTGGACGACGACGCCCTCGTGCGCCTCTACGAGCGCTTCGCGGAGCGGGGCTTCAGCGCCGCCAAGCTCAAGGGCGGCCGGAGCCTCGAACACGACCGGCGCCGGCTGCTGGCGCTGCGGGACGTCCTCGCGCGCAACTCGGAGGACCCCGCGCTCATGCTCGACGCCAACGAGTCGTGGAACCGCTCGCAGGCCGTGCGCTACATCACGGCGCTGGAGCGGTCGGTGGACCTCGCCTGGGTGGAGGAGCCGGTGCGGCGATGGGACGCGGCCGGGCTCGCCTCGGTCCGGCGGGGCATCCGCGCCGGCGTGGCGACCGGCGAGAACCTCACCGGTCTCGAGCAGTATCGGCCGCTCCTGGACGCCGACGCCGTCGACATCGTCCAGGTGGGCAACGTGTGGGGCATCACGCACTTCCTGCGGGTGGCCGCGGTGGCGCACAGCCGTGACCTGCCCGTGAGCCCGGTGGCCTACCACGCCAACCCGATCGCGCACGCCGCCGTGGCCGTGCCGAACCACCTGGCCTTCGAGGTCCAGGACCTGTCGGCCCCCATCGGACTCCACGTCGACCAGGAGTTCGAGGACGGCGGGATCGTCCTCGGCGACGAGCCGGGCATCGGCATCCGGGTGGACGAGGAGCACATCAACGCCGTGCGGGCCGCCGATCCGCCGGCCGCGATCGACGGGCCCCACGTCCGCCCCAAGCGGGCGGGCCTGCGTCTCGTGCCGGATTCTCTCGTGCCGGGTTCCGAGGACGACCGCGACGGCGTGCGCGCCGGAGAGCGGGTGGGATCGTGAGCGAGCGAACCGGCGAGCACGGCGCACAGCCCCGCGTCCAGCGTCACGCCTTCGTCGTCGGCGTCCGGCCCGAGCGCCGCGAGGAGTACCTCGAACTGCACCGCAACGTCTGGCCGCAGGTCGAGCAGACCCTGCGCGACGCGAACGTCACGAACTACTCGATCTTCATCGTCGGCGACACGCTGTTCGCCTACTACGAGTACGTCGGCGACGACCACGCCGCCGACATGGCCCGCATCGCCGAGGACCCGGTGACGCGCGAGTGGTGGACGCACACCGACCCCTGCCAGGTGCGCATCGCCGAGGAACGCGATCCCGGCGCGCTGTGGCAGCCGCTCGACGAAGTCTGGCACCTGTCGTGATCCGTTCCGTCGACGCGCACGTGCATTTCTGGAACCGGGCCACCGATCCGCAGCCGTGGATCGACCCGGTGACGATGGCGGCGATCGACAGAGACTTCGCGCACGGCGACCTCGAGCGGATGCTCGACTCGACCGGCGTGGACGTCGCCGTCGTCGTGCAGTCGATCAACAGCGCCGCCGAGACGAGGCGGCTGCTGACACAGGCGGGCCCGCGCGTCGCGGGTGTGGTCGGCTGGGCCGACCTCACTGCCGATGTCGCGGCGCAGCTCGACCAGCTCGCCCCCGGGGCGCGCCGGAGGCTGGTCGGGATCCGTCACCTGGTCCACGTCGACGCCGATCCCGGCTGGCTCGGACGACCCGACGTGGGAACGGCGCTCGACCGGCTGGCCGCCCGCGACCTCGGCTTCGACCTGGTGGTGCGGTCGTGGCAGCTGCCGCTGGCCGCGACCGTCGCGGCCGCGCATCCCGGCGTGCGCTTCGTCGTCGACCATCTCGGCGGGATCGCCGAAGCGGACGACGACGACGGCTGGGAGGCCGGCCTGCGCGAGCTCGCCGCACGGCCGAACACCTGCGCGAAGATCTCCGGGCTGGCCGGGCTGGTGAGCGGCGGCGCCGAGCACCCGGCTGCCGCCGGACGAGCCGAGCACCCGGCTGCCGCCGGACGAGCCGAGCACCCGGCTGCCGCCGGACGAGACGGTGCCCGCCTGCGCCGGGCGGTCGGCGTGGCGCTGGAGGCGTTCGGCCCGGAGCGGCTCATGTACGGCTCCGACTGGCCGCTCGCCGAACTGGGAGCAGGCCCGGTCGCCTGGCGAGCAGCGGTGGACGAACTGGTCGGCGAGCTGAGCCCGGCGGAGCGCCAGGCGATCATGTCGGGCACCGCGTCGGCCTTCTACCGGCTCGGCACATCATGACGGCGCAGGCCGCGGAGCTGCTGAAGCGGGGACGGTCGAAGCACGGCGTCATCGGCCTCGGCGGATCGCCGCTCGGCAACTTCGCCCGTCCGATGACCGACGACGAGGCCGCCCTGACGATGCGCCGCGCGTGGGATCGCGGCATCCGCTACTTCGACACCGCGCCGCACTACGGCCTCGGGCTCTCCGAACGCCGCATCGGCGCCGGGTTGCGCGGCCGCCCTCGCGACGAGTTCGTCGTGTCCACCAAGGTCGGACGCCTGATCGTGCCCAATCCCCGGCCCCGGGAACGGGACGACGACGGGTTCGCCGTCCCCGGTGACCTCACACGGCAGTGGGACTTCTCGGTGGCGGGTGTCGAACGGTCGCTTCAGGAGAGCCTGACGCGCCTCGGGCTCGAGTCGGTGGACATCCTGTACCTGCACGATCCCGACCAGGCGTGGGAGGGCGCGACGGGGGAAGGGCTCGCGGCGCTGGCGCGGCTGAAGGCCCGCGGCGTCGTGAAGGCCATCGGCATCGGGACCAACTCCACCGCCGGGCTCGCCGGGGTCATCGAGGACGGGCTCGTCGACGTGATCATGCTGGCCAACCGCTACTCCCTGCTCGACCACACCGCACTCGACTCGGTGCTCGCACCGGCCCATCGCTTCGGTGTCGCCGTGGTGGCGGTCGGCGTCTTCGCCACCGGCCTGCTCTCCACCCCCCGCCCCGCGCCCGGCTCGACGTACGAGTATCGCGCCCCCGGTGCGGACGTGATCGGGCGCGCCGAGCGCATCGCGTCGATCTGCGCGGATCACGGCGTCGAACTTCCCGCCGCCGCGCTGGCCTTCCCCCTGCTGCACCCCGCGGTCTCCGCGATCGCCGTCGGCATGCGCTCGCCACGCGAGGTGGACGAGAACCTCGGGCGGTTCGAGACCGACATCCCCGGCGGGCTCTGGGACGACCTGATCGCCGAGAGCCTGATCCCGGCCGGGGCCGTGCGGACGCGCGAACCCTGATACCCGGGCCCTGATACCCGGGCCCTGATACCCGGGCCCTGATACCCGGGCCCTGTCACCCGGGCGCGGGCGGGGCGTGCGCCCCGGCTCCCACCGTGACGCCGGCTGCGGCGGACGTCACGGTGGCGGCCTTCTCAGGAGCCGTCTTCCTGGCCCATCGCTCCGCGTACGCCGGGGCGGCGCCTGGCCCACGAGCCCAGTATGTGGACGCGCATCGCGGCCGCGGCACCCTGGGCGTCGCGCTGGAGGATCATCGACTCGATCTGCCGGTGCTCGGCGAGCGACTGGAGGAGTTCCTCCCTGTTCGGATCGCCGTTGTAGCGGCTCGACAGCCGCGCCTTGGCGTGGATGCCGTGGATGATCGCGTGACCGAGGCGGTTGCCGGAGACCAGCATGATCATCTCGTGGAAGGCGACGTCCTCCCTGCCGTAGCGGTCCGGGTCGTGCAGGCTCTCCGCGAGCACGTTCGCCTGCTTCTTCAGCTCCTCGGCCTGGGCCGGTGTGATCACGCGGGCGCACTGCGCCGCCATGTCGCACTCGAGCGCCGCCCGGACGTTGATGAGGTCGTCGAGGATGGACAGGGTGGCGTCGTGCCGGATCTGCGCCTCGAGGACGAGGGGGTCCAGCAGGTTCCAGCCGATGGGCTCGAGGACCCGGGTCCCCCGGCCCGGTGTGGCCTTGACCAGGCCCTTCGCCTCCAGGAGCTTGATCGACTCGCGGACCACGGTGCGGGAGACGCCGAACTCCTGGCACAGCTCGGGTTCTGTCGGAAGTACGGTGTCGACGGGATAGGCACCCGATACGATGCGGTCGACCAGATAGGTGACAACGGTGTCGCCGAGGCGCCTCGGGCGTCGATAGCTGGGCGGCTCCAGCGAGCGGGAAGGGCTCCCGGTCGGACCGGATTGAGAGGACGCGGCAGTCACTGGGCCTCCAGGAGGATTATCACCAGCCCAGTATACGTGCCTGCACATATGTAATTCATATGATGTAAGCCACGTCACTCTGCCTCACCTGCGCGAAGGCCGCCGCGGAGCTCCCCGGGAGGCATAGGACGCAGCTCCCAGAGCAACGATCGTCCGGAGGTCTGTGCTCGAAGTAGACGCGCTCGGCCGGACCGGGCAGGCCAGGCGGCCGGAAGGCGCCCGCCGTCACGTTCCGTGTGCCGTCGAGCGGAGTGGGCGCCCGGTTGTTGTAGGTGGCGACGTAGTACGAGCACGAAGCCGGAACCGCGAGCAGGAGCGTCACGAGCACAGCCCGCGCCCACCGAGGGCGTACGCGTCGTGAACGGGGCGCGATCCGGTTCTGGTCGTTCCAGAACACCGCGACCAGTGGGCGCGCTGAGACTGTCAAGCCTGGGCGAAGGCCCTCGTGCTCAGGCCGACTGCCGCAGTGACATCACCGCCCACGGCGCGAGCTCGACGTCGAGATCGAGCACACCGGTTTCCGGCACGGTCAGCGTGAACCTGCGGAGCGCGTCGGCGACCCTGCTCAGGTGCTCGCTCTCGGCGCGGGACGGGTTGAGGGGCGACCCGAGCCGATACCAGGCCTCGGCGACGTTTCCGTGCTCCCAGTCCATGATTTCGACGAGGAACGTGGTGCCCGGCTTCAGCCCGCCGATCGAGTGCCGGATCCTCCGGCTCGGCCCGATCTCGGCCAGCGCGCGCGTCGCCGCGTACGAGCTCTGTGCCCGGACGCCCCGCATGGCCATGTCCTCCGGGTAGTTGAAGAACACCGCCGACACCGCCGACGTCCGGCTGTCCCGGGTCACGACCCCGTCGGACGTCCCGCGCAGCAGCCGGTCGCCGAGCCGTCCCAGCATCGCGAACGCGTGGAACGTGGGCTTGTGGATGCCGGCCTCGTTCACCAGGCCGAATCCGCCGTGAAACGGCCCGATCCCGGCGCCGCCCTCCTCGAACACGTCGGTGAAGGTCCAGTAGGAGATCGAGTCGGCGAGGGTGGCGCACCGCAGGTAGCACCGCGTGATGAAGGTCGCCGCGAACAGGGTGTCGTGGATGAAGTCACGCGATGACGGCGACGTCGACCACTCCGTGATGTGGATCTCCGCGTCGGGGTAGGCGCTGTCGTTCACGAGCCTGCGCAGCAGGGTCAGATCGTCGAACGTCGCGTCGGCGTACCGGGTGATCTGCACGGCCTCGCCGTCGGCGCCGAACGCGAAGTCGGTGGGGTAGGTGTGCGTCGAGATGAAGTCGATCGGCAGTCCGCGCTCCGCGCACCAGGCGATGAAGTCCTCGATCCACACCGGGCGCCAGTCGAGCGCGTCCACGTCGGCCGCGCCGGCCGTCCCGTGCGCCGCGGCGCGGTCCTCGACCTCGCCCTTGTAGCGGTCGTCGGGCACGAAGACGCTCGTCGCGGGCCCGCCCACCTTCAACGCGGGATCGATTCTCTTGATGGCCCTCACGGTCTGCTCGTACAGCTCGAAATACTCGGTCTTCGTCCCGGTCCAGAAGTGGGGCACCAGGTTCGGCTCGTTCCACACCTCGAACCGCCACTCCCGCACCTCGTCGAGGCCGTAGCGGTCGATCCAGTGCTCGACCGTCCGCGTCACCAGCTCGCCCCAGCGCGTCATGTCCTTCGGCGGGCTGCAGTGGGCGCCCCACCAGAACACCGTCTCCGTCGCCGTCGCCAGCTCGCGCGGCATGAAGCCCAGCTCGACGAACGGACGGGCACCGCACTCCAGGATGAAGTCGAACACCTTGTCCAGGTAGCCGAACGTGTAGACGGGCGAGTCGAGGGGCGTGTTCGGGCCGAAACCACCGCCATAGCTCTCCCGGTAGACGAACATGTCGTCGTGGAAGACGCCGTGGAAACGGATGTACCGCACCCCGCAGGCGTCCACGACTTCGGCGAACTGCCGCTGCCAATCCGCGCGCAGCGCCTCGTTAGCCCGCCCGGCGCCGATGCACCAGCTCCACACGTGCGGGAACGCGCTGTCGTCGCACGGCGTGCCGTCGATCATCAACCGGGACTCACTTGTCATGGCTCACTTCTCTTCCGAAAATATTTCGCAATTTGTTCGTTGCTGCCAGGACAGTAGGTGGTGCGTCCGGCCGGCGTCAACGGCCGGACAAGGGAGAATGACTGCAGCATCGGACGAACGAAGGCAGTGGTAGCTTTCGAAAAAGTTTCGTAGCCCGAAGTTCGCAACCGAAGTTCGCAACCGAAGTTCGCAGCCCGAAGGGAGCGCCGATGGCACGGCGAGGTCGTTCCGAGCGAGCCACTCTGGCGGATGTCGCCCGGCTGGCCGGCGTCTCCACGACGACCGCGTCGAAGGTGCTCAACGGGCGCAGCGACGTGGGGGCCAAGACACGCGAGCTCGTCCTCGGCGTCATGGCCGAGATCGGCTACAGGCCGACGGCGACGCGGCACGAGCAGCCGCGCGACCGAAGGCTCATCACCATGCTCGACTTCGTGGAGTCCCGTTATGCCGGGACGGTGCTCCAGGGGATACTCATGGCCGCGACCTCGGCGCAGGCCGAGCTCCTCCTGCGCCTGCCACTCGAGGCGCCGATCAGCACGAACCGCGCGGCGGCCCGTGCCTGGGTGGAGGAGCAGAAGGCGTCCGGCGTCGTCGGCATCGTCGCGCTCGCCGTCGCCGTGCCCGACGCGGTGCTCCTGTCGGCGGAGGAGCTCGATGTGCCCGTCGTCACGATCGACCCGATCGACACGACCGAGTCACGGGTCGTCAGCATCGGCTCCACCAACTGGGCGGGCGGGCGCTCGGTGACCGAGCACGTCATCAAGCTCGGCCATCGCAGGATCGCCTGGATCGGCGGCCCGCCGGGCTCGGCCCCCTCGCTGGAACGCTTCCACGGATATCAGGCGGCGCTCGACTCGGCCGGCATCACACCGGACCGCGCGCTGATCCGCCACGAGGCGTTCTCCGTCGAGGCGGGGCTCCGGCACGGCCGCGAGATTCTCGCGCTCGACGATCGGCCGACCGCCGTCGTCGCGGGCAACGACGAGATCGCCGTCGGCGTCCTCGCCGCGGCCAAGGAGCTGCACATCGCCGTCCCCGGCGAGCTGTCGGTCACCGGGTTCGACGACACGCCGCAGACCGAGTGGACCACGCCCCGGCTCACGTCCGTCCGGCAGCCTCTCGTCGGCATGGGCCGGATGGCCGTCGAGACCGTCGTCGGCATGGCGGACGGCGTCCAGCCCGCCTCCCGGCACCTCCAGCTGGCCACGACCCTCAACGTCCGCGACTCGACGGGCCCCGTCCCGCCGTCTTGATGCGCGCGGGTGCGGGCGGCGACGTGCCGGGCGAGCACCCAGCCGTCCTCGATGGCCATGATCGCGCCCTGCGCCATGTACTGCGCAGGCCGTCGCGGGCCAGGGCGAAGGCCGCGCTCAGGCCGCCGATGCCGCCTCCGACGATCAGGACGTCGACGGCGCCGGCCGATGTGGTCGCCGTCGTCACCTCGAAGGCGGGAAGGCCGGGAGGTTCACAGCCACGCCGTCAGGGACGGCGCGAGGGAGCCGTCGGAGGTGGTCAGCGTGTGCGGGCGTCCGGCGAGGTATGCCGCGACCTCGGCGAGCGGGCCGTCCACGGTGACGGGCTCGCCCTCGCCGGGCAGCTCCCAGCGGTCGCCGGTGCCGGCGGCGACAAGGACGACCGCGGGGCCCGCCGCCCCGCCGCGCTTGGCGGCGATGTCGTCGGCGAGGGCGGTCAGGAACGCGGCGGGCAGGTCGCCGAACGCGATGCCGGACGCCAGGTCGACGGCGTGGACGAGGACCTCGCGGGAACGCATCCACGGAATCTCGGTCGCGGGGACGGTGCGGCCCTGGGCGGTGACGACCTCGGCGTTCCGCTGGTCGTCGTCCAGGCCGGCGATTCCGGCCGCGAGCCGTTCGGCGGACGAGGTCAGCCAGGCGGCCAGCTCCGCGGCCGGTCTGCGGGCCCCGGCTTCGATGTCGGCGTTGCGCTGCTGCGGCGAGGCGTACATCGGGGTCTTCTCGCCGGTGGCGGCCCAGCGCACCAGGTTGCCCAGCGCGTCGGCGTTCGCCGCCACGTGGGCCACCAGGTGCTTGCGGGTCCAGCCGGGAAGCCCGGATGGGGCGAGGTAGTCCTCCTCGCCCCATCCGGCGACGGCGCCGAGGAACAGGTCGGTGCCCGTCGCGCACCAGCTCAGGGCGTCGCCGAAGGTGCGGCGCATCAGGCCGCCCCGTCCTTGACCACCGTGTTCTCCAGCCGGCCGATGCCCTGGATCTCGGCGACGACGCGCTCGCCTCCGGTCAGGTAGCGCTTCGGGGTGCGCGCGTGGCCGACGCCGCCGGGGGTGCCGGTGGCGATGACGTCGCCGGGGTTGAGCCGCACGACGGTCGACACATACTCCACCAGCGCGACCGGGTCGAAGAGCAGGTCGCCGGTGTTGTCGCGCTGCATGACCTCGCCGTCGACGGTGAGGGCGACCTCCAGCTCGGGGCGTACGCCGCCGGGCAGTTCGTCGGGGGTGACGACGTAGGGGCCGACGGGGGTGGAGGAGTCCCACATCTTGCCCTGCAGCCACTCGCGGGTGCGGAACTGCCAGTCGCGGCAGGTGATGTCGTTGAGCACGGTGAAGCCGGCGATCGCGGCCTCGGCCTCGGCGCCCTTGGCGCGGCGGACCCGCTTGCCGATCACGACGGCGAGCTCGACCTCCCAGTCGAACTCGCCGGTCTCCTCGGGACGCGCGATGTCGTCGCCGGCGCCCACGAGGCAGTCGGCGAACTTGGCGAACAGGGTCGGATATTCCGGCAGGTCGCGTCCCATCTCCTGAATGTGGTTCTTGTAGTTCAGGCCCACGCACACGACCTTCGAAGGCCGCGGGACGACCGGGGCGAAGCCGGCGCCCTCGGCGGGATAGGTCGTGGCGGCGTCCGCGTCGACGGCGGCGGCCCTTGCGGCCCAGTCGTCGTGGGACAGGAGCTCGCCGAGGTCGGCGGCGCCGAGGTCGACCAGCCGGTCGCCGTCGAGCCGTACGGCGCGGGTCGAGCCGTCGACGCGGAGGGTGGCGAGCTTCATCGGGTGGTCCCTTCGATGTGGGTGCGGTTGAGCTGCAGGGCCTCGAAAACCGGGGAGTCGCTGAACCGGAACAGGTCCAGGGCGCCGGAGTCGGAGTCGGTGGAGCCGGCCTCGGACCGGGCCGAGAAGGGCTGCCAGGACGGAACGGCGAACAGGTCGCCGCGGGTGACCGTCCAGGTCCTGTCGCCGACGGTCACCGTGCCCGAGCCGTCGAAGACCTGGTAGACCGACGAGCCGGTCTCGCGGACCGGGGCGGTCTCGGCGCCGCGCGCGATGCGGTGCATTTCGGCGCGGATCGTGGGCAGCACGTCGGAGCCGGTGGCCGGGTTGGTGTAGCGGACGGCGGCGTGGCCGGGTTCGACGGTGCCGCCGAAGCCCTCGGCCTCCAGGGCGAGCTGGTCGGCCAGGGCGCGGTCGGTGAACTCCCACTTGTAGGACAGCAGCGGGGTGCCCGGGGTGAGCTCGCCCACTGACAGCGGGCGCAGGCCGGGGTGGCCCCACAGCCGTTCGGAGCGGGACCGCTCGGGGGTGGTCCGCTCGGCGTCGCTGATCTCGTCGCGGCCGAGCTCGAAGAACTGCGTCTCGGTGACGTACTGGAAGGGGATGTCCAGGCCGTCGATCCAGGCCATCGGCTCGCTCGTCGCGTTGTGGTGGGCGTGCCAGTTCCAGCCGGCCTGCGGGAGGAAGTCGCCGCGGCGCATCGGGACCGGGTCGCCGCCGACGACCGTCCACACGCCCTCGCCCTCGACGACGAAGCGGAAGGCGTGCTGGGTGTGGCGGTGCTCGGGAGCGTCCTCCCCCGGCATCAGGTATTGGATCGCGGCCCACAGCGTGGGCGTCGCGAAGGGCCGGCCGCCCAGCGCGGGGTTGGCCAGCGCGATCGCCCGCCGCTCTCCCCCGCGGCCGACCGGGACCAGCTCGCCGGCCTGCGCGGCGAGCCGCCGCAGGTTCTCCCAGCGCCACAGGTGCGGCACCGCCCGCGAACGGGGATGCGCCGGCATCAGGTCGCCGATCTCCGTCCACAGCGGCACCAGCAGCTCCTGCTCGAAACCGCGGTAGAGATCTTCGAGCGCGGGGGTGACGTCGGGCTGGTCCGGTGCGTCGATCGCCCGGAGCCGCACCGGCGACTTCGGCGTGGTCA
Organism: Microbispora hainanensis; assembly: GCF_006874475.1. GTDB lineage: Bacteria > Actinomycetota > Actinomycetes > Streptosporangiales > Streptosporangiaceae > Microbispora > Microbispora hainanensis. The sequence continues at coordinate 22,996 of NZ_VIRM01000060.1, read as the reverse complement.
CAGGGGTGCTCATACGGCTAATGTTGCTGCGCCAGCTCATAGAAGAACGCGAAATTCTGCCTTGCAGAACCGAGGGGCCGTGAGCAAGCCGCTGAAGAACCCGCCGACCTACCTGATCAACAGCGTGGACCACGCGCTGCGGATCGCCGCGATGCTGCAGCTGGAAGGCGAGCTGAGCCTCTCGGAGGTGGCCGAGAGGCTGGGTGTGGCCCGCTCCACCGCGCACCGGCTGCTCGCGATGCTGGTCTACCGCGACTTCGCGGTCCAGGACGAGCGGCGCCTCTATCGGGCAGGCCCGGTCCTGGAGCTCGCGGCCCACTCCCCCTCGGCCGCGTCCCGGCTGCGGGCGGCCGCCCTGCCGCACCTGCACCGGCTGGTCGGCGTGCTCGACGAGTCCGCCAACGTCGTGGTGCGCACCGGGGACACGGTGCGGTTCATCGCCAGCGTCGAGTGCGCCCAGGCCCTGCGGGTGGGGTCCCGCGAGGGCATGGTGTTCCCCGCCCACCGCACCACGGCGGGGCTGCTGCTGCTGGCGGAGCTGACCGACGAGGAACTCGAGGCGGTCTACCCGCCCGAGCGGTACGCCGGCCGCCCCACCGAACGGCCCGACCTCGCCCGGCTGCGGGCCGAGCTGGCCCGGGTGCGGCGCAAGGGGTTCGCGCTCAACCAGGGCCGCAGCGAGCGCGGCGTGGTGGCGGTCGGCGTGCCCATCAGGGACCCGGACGGGAACGCCCTCGCCAGCCTGTCGGTGTCGATGCCGAGCGGACGCTACGACAAGCACCGGCTGCCGTCGCTGGTCGACACCCTCACCCGGGCCGCGGGCGCCGTCGAGGCCGATATCGGCCGGCGATGTCCCGTGGGGGCTCAGATCGGTGGGCAGCTCGCGCCGCCCCCGCCGCTCGATGAGCGTCAACAACCTGTTCGTCGCAATCTTGTACAGCCAACCTAACGCCCCTGGAGCGCCCTGGCGTTGTCGCCGAAGGTCCAGCCCTTCGACCCGTCCCAGTTGATCGACCAGGTCATCAGGCCCTTGAGCCGGCTTCCGAAGCTGTTCCAGCCCTGGCTCACCAGGGACGGCGACATGTAGCCGCCTCCGGCGCCGGCCAGCGCCCTGCCGCCGGTGTGGACCGGGGACGCGACCACCGCTCCCAGGCCGCCCGTGCAGGACCAGGGAGAGAGGCTTCCGGATCGCCCGGTCGCCATGGATCGACGGGCACTTGACGTTCCGAATGTTATCGGTAACTCTTCTCTGCATCACCGGAATCCTCCGGGTCCCTGGTGGCATACGGAGAAAGAATGTGATCGATAACATACCCTACGACCGGCCCGTGCCGGGGCACCGCCGGGCGGAGCGCCGGCTCGCGGCGCGGGTCCGCACCGTCGCCGAGGCGTACGCCCTGCTCGCACCGAGCCTCGCCGGCTTCCTGCTCTTCCTGGTGGCGCCCATCTTCGGCGTGGCGGCGCTGAGCCTGTTCGACTGGAACCTGATGGGCGCGCCGTCGTTCGTCGGGCTGGACAACTACCGCGAGCTCGCCGCCGATCCCGAGGTGTGGCGGGCCGTGCTCAACACGATCTACTACGTGGTGCTCAACATCCCGGCGCAGACCGTGCTGGCGCTGCTGCTGGCACTCGCGCTGAACCGGCGGATGCGCGGCGGCAAGGCGCTCCGGGTGGTCTTCGTGCTGCCCTGGATGGCCATGCCGGTGGCGCTCGGCATCATCTGGTCCTGGGTGTTCGACCCGAGGTACGGCGTGGTCAACCAGGTGCTCGGCATGGTGGGGATCGACGGCCCCAACTGGCTCACCGACCCCGCGTGGGCCATGCCGGTGATCGCCTCGGTGAACGTCTGGCAGTACACGGGCTACACGATGCTCATCCTGCTGGCCGGGCTGCAGGCGATTCCGCACACGCTGTACGAGGCCGCGGCGATCGACGGCACCACGCCGGTGCAGCGGTTCTTCACGATCACCCTGCCACTGCTGCGGCCGTCGCTGTTCTTCGTGCTGGTGACGAACACGATCGGGTCGTTCCAGATCTTCGACACGGTCTTCGTGATGACCCAGGGCGGCCCCGGTGGCGCCACCGACGTGCTGAACTTCCACATCTACCAGCAGGGGTTCCAGCTCTTCCGGTCCGGCTACGCCTCGGCGCTGGCGATGGTGCTGTTCGCGCTGATCCTGCTGGTCACCGCGGCACAGTTCCTCTACTTCCGCAAGCGCACCGTCTACGACTTCTCCTGATGACCCCGATGAAGAGGACCGGATGAAGAGATGAAGAGGGTCGCTCTGTATCTTGCGCTCCTCGCGGGCGCCGTGGTCTCGGTCGCGCCCTACCTGATGACGCTGAACTCGGCGTTCAAGGAACCCGCGCAGGTGCTCACCACCCCCGCATGGGAGCCCGCCTTCCCCCTCACGTTCGACAACTTCGCGCAGGTCTGGTCGGAGTACGACATGGCCGGCTTCCTGCTGCACTCGCTGGTCTACGCCGGAGCCGTCACGGCCGGCCAGGTCGTCTTCAGCACGATGGCCGCCTACGCCTTCGGCCGGATGTCGTTCCCCGGGCGCGACGCCCTGTTCTGGGGCTACCTCGCGACGATGATGGTGCCGCAGATCGTCACCCTCGTCCCGCTCTTCCTGATCATGCGGGAGTTCGGGCTGATCGACACCTATCTCGGGCTGATCCTGCCCACCGCGTTCGGCACACCGTACGGGATCTTCCTGGTGCGGCAGTATTTCCGCACGATTCCGAGGGACCTGGAGTCGGCCGCGCGCATCGACGGCGCGGGCACGCTGACCGTGCTCGTCCGGGTGCTGCTCCCCCTGAGCCGGCCGATCCTGGCCACCCTCGCGACCATCACGTTCATCACGACCTGGAACACGCTGCTGTGGCCGCTGATCGTCACGAACGGCGACGCCACCCGGGTGGTCACGCTCGGCATCTCGGCCCTGAAGGGTCAGTATTCCTCCCAATATCACCTGATCCTGGCGGCCGCCGCCCTCGCACTGCTGCCGCTCATCGTGATCTTCCTGCTGTTCCAGCGGCACATCGTCCGTTCCATCGCCCTCACCGGGCTGAAGTAACCACCCCCCGTAGAGAGAAGGGCATATCCATATGTCCAGAAAAATCGCGTTATCTGCCGTCGCAGTGGCGACCCTGCTGTCCCTCGCCGCGTGCGGCGGCGCGGACGACGAGGACTCCAGCGGCGGCACCGTCACCCTCAGGTACGCCCTGTGGGACGAGGTGCAGAAGCCGCCGATCGAGCAGTCGATCCGCGAGTTCGAGAAGGCCCACCCGGCCATCAAGGTGCAGATCGAGCTGAACAACTGGAACGACTACTGGAGCAAGCTGCAGACCCAGCTCGCCGGGCGTTCGGCCCCCGACGTGTTCTGGGACCACGTCTCCTACTTCCCCAAGTTCAGCAAGGAGGGCGTGCTCACCGACCTGGCGCCGCTCATCGCTCAGGACAAGGTGGACACCTCGATCTACGACTCCAAGCTCGCCGAGGGCTGGAAGGTGGACGGCAAGGTCTACGGCCTGCCCAAGGACTGGGACACCATCGGCCTCTTCTACAGCACCAAGGCCCTCAAGGACGCCGGGCTCACCCCCGCCGACCTCGACGGCCTCACCTGGAACCCCGACGACGGCGGCACCTTCGTCAAGACGCTGCAGAAGCTCACGGTCGACGAGAACGGCAAGCACCCCGACGAGGCCGGCTTCGACCCCAAGAAGGTCAAGCAGTACGGCCTCGCCATGCAGGCCCCGACCGGTCAGCAGGACTGGTGGAACTTCGCGCTGCAGAACGGCTGCGCGCTCCAGGACAAGCCGTGGGGCCGGTGGACCGTCGACCAGCCGGCCTGCGTACAGGCCATCCAGTTCGTCCAGGACCTGCGGCTGAAGTATCACGTCGCGGTGCCCGCCACGGTCACCAACCCGCCCAACGGCCCGTCCCTCGACCAGGTGGTCGGGCGCGGCGAGGCGGCCACCGCGATGGACGGAAGCTGGATGCTGCGGGCGTTCGACACCGCGCTGCCCAACGGCGGCTTCGGCGTCGCCGACCTCCCCGCGGGCCCGGCCGGCAAGGGCAGCGTCTACAACGGCCTGACCGAGGCCGTCTACGCCGGCACCAAGCACCCGAAGGAAGCGTGGGAGCTGCTCAAGTGGCTGACGTCCGAACGCCACCAGAAGGCCGTCGCCCAGGCGGGCGCCGTCTGGCCGGGCATCACCTCGCTCAACGACGTCTTCGCCGACGCGTGGAAGGCCAAGGGCGTCGATGTCACCGGCTTCAAGAAGGCCGCCGAGGGCACCACGATGGGCTACCCGCTGACCGAGGCGGCCGACGTCTACAACGTCAAGGCCCTCGACATCTTCAACCAGGTCTGGCTGGGCCAGCTGTCGCCGCAGGACGCCGCCCAGAAGATCACCACCGAGGCCAACGCCGCCATCAAGTAAGGTCTGACTCATGGAAGTTACCGGTCACATGCCTCCCCAGGACGCTCCCCGGACGCGCTCGGCGAGCATCTGGGACGTCGCCCGGGTGGCCGGTGTCTCCCAGCAGACCGTGAGCCGCGTCATCAACGGCAAGGCCCGGGTCAGCGAGGCGACCCGGGCCAGGGTCCTCCAGGTCATCGCCGAGCTCGGCTACCGGCCCAACCGGCTGGCCCAGGCGCTGGCCGGAGGGCCGGTCCGCTCGGTCACCGTCCTCACCTCCGACACCGCCCTGTACGGCGCCGCCGCCACCCTGCGCGGCATGGAGGAGGCGGCGAGAACCGCCGGGTTCTCCGTCGGCATCAGCGTGCTGGAGCGCGGCTCCGGCCAGGCGGACATCGCCCTGCGGCTGAACCGGCCCGGGGAGGCGGTCATGGTGATCGCCTTCGACGACGCGGGCGTGCGCGCGCTGCGGGCGCTGCCCGCGGACGTCCCGGTCACCGCGGCCGTCGAGCGGCGGCCCGACGACGGTCCCGACGACCCCTGGCAGATCTGGCTGGACGACCGGGCGGCGGCCGCGCACGCGACCCGCTACCTGCTGAGCCTGGGGCACCAGACCGTCCACTACGTGGCCATCCCCTCCTCCACCAGCGCACTGCCGCAGCGAACCCAGGGCTGGCAGGACGCGCTCCGCGCCGCCGGCCGGCCGCTGCCCGAGCCGCTGCCCGGCGGCTGGAGCCCCCGATCCGGCTACCTCGCCGTACGTTCCCTGCTCGCGGACCGTTCGGTCACCGCGATCCTGTGCGGCAACGACGACCTGGCCCTGGGCGTCATGCGTGCCGCCCGCGAGGCCGGGCGGGACATCCCCGGCGACCTCAGTGTGGTCGGCTTCGACGACTCCCCGCCCTCGGCCTACCTCAACCCCTCGCTCACCACGGTGCGGCTCGACTTCGAAGGTCTCGGCCGGGCCTGCTTCGGCCTGCTGCACCGCAGGCTGGACCCGCAGAACGCCGCGGCCGTCCCGGCCTGGAGCGAGCCCGAACTCATCGTGCGGGAGAGCAGCGGCCCGGCGCCCTCCTGAACTCCCGAGCCCGCCTGACCTCCCGATCCTCCACCGGCCCTCCGCCACGCCATGCGGGTGGAGCGTTCCGCATGTCATGCCGTCCTTCTCCTTCGCCGTCGAAAGGCCGAGATGATCCACCACGACTCCGAACACCGCCTGTGGGTGCTGTCCGGGCCGTCCTCCTCCTATGTGCTGCACCTCGACGCGGCCGACCGGCCGCGCGTCCTGCACTGGGGCCCCCGGTTCACCCCCGAGCAGGCGGCCTCGCTCCTGCTACGGCTGCCCCAGCCCGGCTTCCGGCCCGTGGAGGACCCGCTGGAGGGCTCCTTCGACCTGGTCGCGACCGGGGGCCTGTGCTACGGAGACGCCGGGTTGCAGGTGCGCTTCGCCGACGGCACCCGCGACCTGGAGCTCGTCTTCACCGGGCAACGCCGCACCGATCGGGAGCTGGTGCTGGCGTACGCCGACCGTCACTACCCGCTGGCCGTGGAGTGCCACTACCGCCTGTCCGGCGACGTGATCGAGCGCCACCTGGTCCTGCGCAACGAGGGCGAGCCCGTCACCGTCGCGCGGGCGGACTCCGCCACCTGGGTGCTCCCCCGGCTGAACGGCTACCGGCTCAGCTCCGTACGCGGCCAGTGGGGCGCCGAGACCCGCGTGCACCGCACCGAGCTGCCGTACGGCGAGACCGTCATGACCAGCCGCAGAGGTGTGACCAGCCACCAGGCCAACCCCTGGGCGATGGTCGACGACGGCACGGCGGGCGAGGAGCACGGCGCGGTCTACTCCTGCGCGCTGGCCTGGAGCGGGAGCTGGCGGCTCACCGCCCAGCGCCTGCCCACCGAGCGGGTGACGCTGTCCGCGGGGTTCGGGCACGACCCCGTGACCTGGGAGCTGGGCACCGGAGAGGAGCTGGTCACGCCGGTGTGCGCCGGGCTCTACACCGAAGGCGGCTTCGGCGCCGCCAGCCGCGCCTGGCACGACCACCAGCTCCGGCATGTCCTGCCACATGCCGGCGAGCTCCGGCCGGTGCTCTACAACTCCTGGGAGGCGACGGGCTTCGACGTCTCGCTGGACGGGCAGATCCGGCTGGCGGAGTCGGCCGCCCGGATGGGCGTGGAGCTGTTCGTGGTGGACGACGGCTGGTTCGGCGCCCGCACCCACGACGCCGCCGGGCTCGGCGACTGGTATCCCAACCCGCGCCGGTTCCCCGACGGGCTCGGGCCGCTGATCGACCGGGTGCACGAGCTGGGCATGCTGTTCGGGCTGTGGGTGGAGCCGGAGATGGTCAACCCCGACAGCGACCTCTACCGCGCCCACCCCGACTGGGTGATCCACCGGCCGCATCGGCGGCGCACCGAGCACCGCAACCAGCTCGTGCTCGACCTGTCCCGGCCGGAGGTCGGGGACTGGCTGTTCCGGACGCTGGACGAGTTGCTGGCCAAGAACGCCATCGACTTCCTCAAATGGGACATGAACCGCCCCTTCACGGAGGCCGGCCCGGACGAGCGGCTGTGGCTGGGCCACGTGCACACCCTGTATGACGTGCTCGACCGGCTGCGCGCCGCCCACCCGCACGTGCGGATCGAGTCGTGCAGCAGCGGCGGCGGCCGGGTGGACCTTGGCATCCTGCGCCGCACCGACCAGGTGTGGACCTCCGACAACACCGACGCCCTCGACCGGCTGGACATCCAGCACGGTTTCTCGCAGCTCTACCCGGCGCGGGTGATGGGCGCGTGGGTCACCGACAGCCCCAATCCCTACACCGGCCGGGAGATCCCCCTCGACTTCCGTTTCCACGTGGCCATGGCCGGGCTGCTCTCGATCGGCGGGGCCCTGGACGAGTGGAGCCGGGCCGACCTGGATCGGGCGGCCGAGCTCGTCGCCGACTACAAGCGGATCCGGCGACTGGTCCAGCACGGCCGGCAGCACCGCCTGCTGCCGCCGGGCGGCGAGCTGTCGGCCGTGCAGTATCTCGCCCCCGACGGCGCCGAGGCCGCCGTGCTCGTCTACCGGCGCGCCCGCCGGTTCGGGCACGCCGATCCGGGGATCCCGCTGCGCGCCCTCGATCCGCAGGCACGCTACCGCGACGCGGTCACGGGAGAGGTCCACCACGGGGCCGTGCTGCTCACCCACGGCCTGTTCCCCGAGCTGGCTCCCGGCGACTACGCCAGCGCCATGATCCACCTGGTCAGGGAATAGGCGTGCCGGAAGCAGGAGGCCCACCGGGCGCCCGGTGGGCCTCCTCGCCTGTCACCTGGAGGTCAGGACCAGGCGGTAGGCGCCGTTGGCGTCCTGGTTGGCGATCGGGATCGTGACACTGCCGTTGGTGACGGTGTAGGCGTTCGACCACACCCGGGTCGCCGCCGCCACGTTCGTCTTGCGGCCGGAGCCCGGGACGTACTCGAGGGTCGCCGTGACCGAGGAGCCCAGCCCGCCGATCCCGTCGACGCGGATCGAGTTGTCGCCGGCCTGGCCGCCGAAGACCAGGCTGAACGTCCTGCCGTCGTAGGCGGCCACGCCGTCGTTGTTCGTGGCCGGGGTCACCTTGACGATGTTGCCGGTCTGGTCGGCGTACCACTTGTACATCCAGTACGACGCCGTCGGCTGGCCGTTGTTCAGCAGGCCGTTGAGCGTGCCGGCCTCGTACCAGAACGCCCGCTCGGCGTCGCGCACGCCCTCGCGCTCGAACTGGGCGACGTAGTGGTTGACGCTGCTCGGCACGTCGATCTCGCCGGTCGTGGCGTACTCGTTGATGGAGATGGGCCGCGGCGAGATGCCCAGCTCGCGCTCCAGGGCGCGGTAGGCGCGGACGTTCGCGGTGACGTTCCGCCATCCGCCCAGCTCGTGCCACGACACGACCTCGGGCAGGGTGTTCGTGGCCTTGGCGTTGTTGAGGAAGGACCGCATCCGGTTGATGTCCAGGTAGGAGTAGCTCGGGCCCATGATGGGCTTGTTCGGCTCGCTCTGCCGGATCCGCTGGTAGGTGCGCACCCACCCCTCGTTGAAGGAGACGCCCGCCGCCGACGGCCAGGTCCAGTCCGGCTCGTTCCACGGCTCCCAGGCGTCGATGTTGCTGACGCCCGCCGACTTCGCCGCCGCGATCATCTTGTCGATCCGGCTGTACCAGTCGTTCCAGTTCGTCCAGTTGTACGGGAAGCCGTCGAAGCTGTCGGCCATGTCGACCGTGATCACCGCGCCGATGGCGGCGGCGTTGCGCCAGACGTCGAGCGTGTCACCGATCGGGACCGGGGAGCCGTTCGGCCGGTGCTCGTGCAGCGGCGGCGGCTGGCGGAGCTGGTGCAGCTTCAGCGGCTGCATGATCGACACCGGCGGGGTGTTCGCGTCGGACAGGCCGTAAAGGGTGCCCGACGCCACGCGGGTGACCGGGCGCACGACGCTGCTCGCGTCGACCACGAGGGCACTGCCCCCGCCGCCGGTCGTGGTGTTCCACTTCTGGTTGCTCTGCCCGTTGCAGGTCCACAGGATGACGGCGGTGCCGTTGGCGGTGCCGCCGTGGTCCACGTCGAGGCACAGGCCCGACTGCGTCCCCGTGATCGACCCGTCGGAGTTCTGCCGCCACTTCTGGTTCGCCTGGCCGTTGCACGACCAGATGATCACCTGGGTGCCGGGCGAGGTCTGGTTGTTGTAGGCGTCCACGCACCGGGTGCCGTTCATCGTGCGCAGTTCGCCGGCCGAGCTGAACTCGAAGCCCTGGTTGGCCTGGCCGTTGCAGTCCCAGATGTCCAGCGTGGTGCCGAGCGTGTCGACGTTGCCCTTCACGTCGAGGCACCGGCCGGAGGCGGCGCTCACCAGCGGCGCGGGGGCCGCGGAGGCCGGCGCCGTCCCGGTGAGCGCGGTGGCCACCAGGGTGACGAGCACCGTGAGCAGGCCCAGGGCGACGGCGCTCGGCGACCGTCGCCGCCCGGTCGCCGGGCGAACGGGTAAGTCGTGCATGGTTCTTCTCCTCGTTGGGGGCGTGAGGGTCGTTGGGGGCGTGAGGGTCGTTGGGGGCGTGAGGGTCGTTGGGGGCGTGCAGGTCGTTGGGCGTGAGGGCGGGAACGGCGGAGGCGCGCGGAAGTCGCGCCCCCGGCCGCTCGGCGTCACGGGATCCGCGTCACTGTTTTGAGTTATCGGTAACATCAGGGTGTAGAGCGTGCCGTTGACGGTGTCAAGCCCCGGCGACTCGCCCGGATGCTTCACCGGGCCACGATGCCGCCTCAATCCGCAGGTCAACCGAGCTTGTGCAGATTCACCCCGGACGTGGACGATTCATCGTCGCAGAGCGTCTCTCTTGACGATCATCTGTGGTAGCGGTAACACTTGCGCCCGTCGGCTGTCACGTCCAACTGCCCAGGAGTGCCCGTGGACCGAAGAGGCGACCACCAGGGCGTGGCGCCGCCCGGTGGTGACGGTGGAGAAGAAAACGGCCAGGTCTCTGATCACGGAGACCTGGCCTGGTGAACGTCGACGACCGTGGTCAGACGGCGATGACGGTCCACTGGTTGTCGGTGCTGTTCTGGGGCGTCCACATGCCGGCGCCGGAGCCGGTGGTGGCCGGCTGATCACGCTTGCCCGCGTTCTGCCGGGACCGGCCGGCTGGGCGGCCGGCCCCGGGTTGTGCTACAGCGGTGTCCTCGTCGTGGTGATCGAGGTCCCACGACGAGGACACCGCCGTGATGCGGACGGCCGGCGATCGGCTGCCGGCCGGCCACGTGCGTGAGCGGCTTGGCGATGCCGGCGGCTCAGCCGCAGCTCGCCGCGCTGTAGGCGACGTCGTAGGACGAGGTGACCTGCTTGCCGTCGATCGTGGCGGTCGCCTTCACGGTGACCGTGCCCGCCTCGATCTGGGCGGCCCGGGTGTTGAAGGACTGGTAGGCCTGCTTGCCCGGAGCCACGTCGGCCACCGTCTTGGACCCGTACGGGGTGGTCAGCGTGATCGTCGCCGGCACGCCGGAGTCGTTGACGGCCGTGACCGCCACGTACGCCGAACTGCCGATGCAGCGGGAGGACGCGGTGACGGTCAGCTTGACCTCCGGCTCGGGCGGCGTGGCGGAGTCGAGCGCGACGGCGAAGATGTGCATCGTGGCGACCCCGTTCGCCGCCGCCGGGCTGATGTCGGGCAGGTCGACGCGGGAGATCTCCTTGTTCTGCAGAGCTACGCCGGAGTAGTAGATGGTGGCGGGGGTGTTCTGCCGCTGGTTGTTCGGCCGGTTCTGGTAGGGGGCCACGACGGCGGCGTCGCTCCCCGACCCCGGCGCGCCGTACCAGTCGGGCGAGCTGAGGGTGAAGGTCTGCCTCGTGCCGTCCTTGTAGACGACGGTGGCCGGTCCGGACACCGCGCCGTAGGTCCCGGTCAGCAGGAAGCCGAGCGTCTTGCCGGTGCCGGTCACCTTGAGGGACTGCCCGGAGGCGATGGCGTTGTCGGGGGTGCCCACCGCGACGTCGGGCCACCTGAAGGTCAGCCCGTTCTTGGTGACGGTGGCCCCCGGGGTGACGCCGGCCGACGCCAGCGCCTGGGCGGAGATGCTGGCGCCGTTGCCGTCGAAGTTCCCGGGAGCGGTGTTGGTGTCGTCGGTGACCGCGACGTTGCTGAAGAACTCCTCCAGCGGCTTCTCCCCGCCGCCCCACACCTGCACCGTGGCCGTCGTGGACACGGCCCAGTCCTCGCCCCCTTCGGTGCCGCCGACGACGGCGGTGACGGCCGCGGGGCCGCCTGCCGCGCCGGTGGCGGGAGTGAAGGTGAACTCCACCGTGGCCTTCGCGTCCGCCGACAGCGGCCCGACGCCGGCCTGCTCGGGGGTGACGGTCCACCCCTCCGGCACGGTGAGGGACACCGTCGCCGACGCGAGCGCCTCCTCCACCGCCGTGACGGTGACCTGGACCTTCGCCCCCTCGCCCGGTGTGACCTCGACCGGTGCGGTCACCGTGACCTTCTGCAGCGCGTACGCCCGGTAGGTGTGACCGGCCTGCGCGATGATCTTGACGGCATCGGGCTCGGTCTTCTCCACCGTGACCGTGCCGCCGCCGGTGACGTCGCGGACCTTGTGACGACCGGCGAGGATGCCGCCGCGCACCTTGACGACACCGTCGCGGTCGGGCGTGATGAGGTATTCGTCGGCCTGCCCGTCGCTCCACGCCGCACCGACGGTGTGGCCCCCGCGGCCCCGCAGGCCCCGCACCTTTCCGTTCCGCCAGGCGCCCGGAAGCGCCGGCAGCACGTGCAGCTCGCCGGTGTGGCTCTGCAGCAGCATCTCGGCGATGCCGGAGGTGGCGCCGAAGTTGCCGTCGATCTGGAACGGCGGGTGCAGGTCGAACATGTTCGGCGCGAGCCTGGCCGGCGTGACCAGGAGGCGGACCAGGTCGTGCGCCCGCTTGCCCTCCTCCATCCGCGCCCAGTAGTTGATCTTCCAGGCCAGCGACCAGCCGGTGCCGTCGTCGCCGCGCAGTTCGAGGGTCCGCCGCGCCGCGTCGTACAGCTCGGGGGTGCCGCGCTTGGTGATCTGGTTGCTGGGGTGCAGGCCGTACAGGTGCGAAACGTGCCGGTGGTTCCGCTCGGTCTCGATCCAGTCGTACAGCCACTCCTGGATGTTGCCGCGCGAGCCGATCTTCATCGGGGCGAGCCGGTCCTTGGCGGCCAGGACCTGCGCCCGGAAGCTCGCGTCCACACCGAGGACCTCGCCGGCCTCCGCGCAGCCGTCGAACAGGTCGCGAAGGATCTGGTTGTCCATGGTGGGACCGGCGGCGACGCTGGCGTTCGCGTGGTGGCTGAGCTCGGGCGAGTTCGACGGGTTCGTGACGAGATATCCGAGATTCGGCTCCTCCACGAGAGTGTCGAGGAAGAACTGCGCCGCACCCTTCATCGCCGGATAGTTCTTCCTCAGGAACTCGACGTCGCCGGTGAACAGGTAGTGCTGCCAGATCATGGTGGCCAGCCACGCGCCGCCGGTCTGCCACATGCCCCAGAACGCGCCGTCGACGACCGAGGTCGCCCGCCATGCGTCGGTGTTGTGGTGGGTGACCCAGCCGCCGGCGCCGTACTGGACCTCGGCCGTGCGGGCGCCGGTGACCGTGAGGTCGTTGATCATGCTGAACACCGGCTCGTAGCACTCCGACAGGTTGGTCGTGTCGGCGGGCCAGTAGTTCATCGGCAGGTTGGCGTTGATGGTGTATTTCGAGTCCCACTGTGGGCTCATCGAGTCGTTCCAGATGCCCTGGAGGTTGGCCGGCTGGGTCCCGGGGCGCGAGCAGCTGATCAGCAGGTAGCGGCCGAACTGGAAGAGCAGCGCGGAGAACTGCGGGTCGTCGACGGCACCGTGCTGGGTGATCCGGACGTCGGTCGGCTGGTCGGCCGCGTCGGTGCGGTCGAGTTCGAGCGTCGTCCGGCCGAACAGCTCCTGATAGTCGGCCACGTGCCGGCCGCGCAGCGTGTCGTACGCCGTGCCCTGGGCGGCGTCGAGGTGCCGCCGCGCGATGCCCTGGTAGTCGCCGCTGACGTCCTTGTAGTTCACGTAGCTGGAGCCGATGGAGATGAGCAGCGTCACGCTGTCGGCGGCGGACACCTGGAGCGTTCCGCCGGAACTCGTGACGGTGCCGCCCTCGGCGACGGCCTTGGCCAGCGCCAGGAACTTGACCTGGCCGGTGATGCCCTCGAAGTTTCCCGAGACGCCGTCGAGCGCGACGGTGGAGCTGTCCGGGCTGGTGAGCGTCGTGCGCTGGGGGCTGTCGAACGTCGCGCTGAAGGTGATCGAGCCGGGCTTGTCGGCGGTGAGGCGGACGACGATGACCTGGTCGGGCGCGCTGGCGAACACCTCGCGCTTGTATCGCACGCCGTTCAGCAGATAGTTGACGGACGTGACGGCGGTGGTGAGGTCGAGCTGGCGGTTGTACTCCGTGAACCCGCTGGTGCCGGGGAAGGTCAGCCTGATGTTGCCGACCGTCTGGTAGGCGAGCTGGCCCGCGGGCTTGCCCAGCATGTTCTGGTCGATCAGCGTCTGGGCCTGGGTCCACTGGTCCTCGAAGACCAGGCGGCGGATCTCCGGCAGCGCCGCCAGGCCCTTGGTGTTGCTCTGGTCGTACGGCCCGCCGCCCCAGACGGTGTCCTCGTTGAGCTGCAGGCGCTCGGTGTCGACGTTGCCGAACACCATGGCGCCGAGGCGTCCGTTGCCGATGGGGAGGGCGCGGAGCCAGTCCGTGCCGGCGCCCTTGTCATACCAGAGCGCCATGTCGTCGGCGGCGCGCACCTCGGAGGGCGCCACCGATCCTGCTCGGGCGACCGCCGTCCATTGCATCGGCAGCATCAGAGCCCCGGCTCCGACCGTGCCGATCTTCATTAATTGCCTTCGCGTCAGATCTGGCATTCGCTCTCCATGCGCATGGCGGCCTTGCCGGCGGCCGGCGCCGCGCCCATGGGCTGCGAGCCCCACATCGGGGAGACGGGCGGGGTTCGGCGGGACCGGCTGCGTGACGAGGCTGTGTAGGGGGTGATGGCAAAGCTACAAAGATTTGATGTATCGGTCAACGATGTCTAGCAAAACCCCCAAAAGGCGGTCATCTGACCCCTCAGTTCCCGGAATACATCTAACCTTTGACGGGGGAAGGCCACGCGGGCGCCGGGTAGCGGCGCGAGGCCGCGTCCTGTATCCGTAGAGCAGCAGCGATTCCCCGGCGACCACGCGCGACGACGTGCGGGCAGGCCGCATCCGCTCCCTGCACGCCAGGGTGACCGGGGAATCCCCCGTTCCGGCCGACCCCTGGGAACCTACCTGCCATGTCACGCACAGACGATGTAGTGGACAGCATCAAGCGGATGATCCTCGACGGCGTCCTGCGGCCCGGCGACCGTCTGCCCGTCGAGAAGGACCTCGCCGAGTCGCTGGGCGTCTCGCGCGGAGCGTTGCGCGAGGGGGTCTCGGCGCTGTCGATCCTCGGGATCGTCAGCACCCGGCAGGGCGACGGGACGTACGTCACCAACCTCGACGCGACGCAGTTGCTGGCTCCGATGGGCTTCGTCGTCGACCTGCACGGCCAGGGCGACCCGCGGCACGTGTACACCGTCCGGCGTCTGCTCGAATCGGAGGCGGCCCGGCTCGCCGCGACCAGCATCACCGACGAGGCGCTCTGCCAGGCCAGGGACCTGCTCGGCGAGTCGGCCCGGATCGTGGATCAGGCGCCCCACGACCACGAGCGTCTCATCGAGATCGACATCGCCTTCCACCGCATCATCGCCGCCCATACCGACAACCCCGTCCTGGTCGGCCTGATCGAGGCGTTCGCCCGGCGCACCGTCCGCGGCCGGCTGTGGCGAAGCCTCCACGAGGAGGGCGCCGACCGGCGTACCCACGACGAGCACGTGGCGATCTGGGCGGCGCTCGCGGCACGCGATCCCGAACGGGCGCGCATCCGGATGGCCAACCATCTCGTCGGGGTCGAGGAGTCCCTCCCCCGGCTGCCCGACGACGGCCCCGCACAGTGATCACCGCACCGTGATCACCGCGTCCTGATCACCGCACCGTGATCACCGCACCCTGGTCACCGCGTCCTGATCACCCCCCGGGACGTGACCGGCCGAGGTTCTCCCGCAGCCAGGTCTCCGTGGTGCTGACGTGCACCAGCGCGGCCGCCTGGGCGAGCGGGGCGTCGCCGGCCGCGAGCGCGCGATAGATGGCGGCGTGCTCGGCGATCGTGCGGCCGGCCGCGTTCTCCTCCACAAGCCCCCGCCAGACCCGCGCGCGGAGAGTTCGGCTGGCGATGCCGCCGAGCAGGGCGGCCAGGGACTTGTTGCCCGTCGCGTCGAAAACGGCCCGGTGGAAGGCGTCGTCGTGGTGGTTGAGCGCTTCGATGTCGTTCTGCGCCGCGATCATCGCGTTGAGATGCCGCTCGACGTCCGCGAGTTGCCCGGCGGTGATCCGGGCGGCGGCCAGACCCGTCGCGACCGGCTCGAACAGCCGCCGCACCTCGGTGATCTCGAGCAGATCGTCGCCCCGCATCATCTCGACGGCGAGGCCGACTCCTTCGAGCAGCAACTCCGGGGAAAGGCTCGTGACGTAGGTGCCGTCGCCCCTGCGCACCTCCAGCACGCGTGTGGTGACGAGGGAGCGGACGGCCTCCCTGAGCAGGTTGCGCGACAGGCCCAGCTCGGCGGCCAGGTCCTGTTCTGGAGGCAGCCGGGCGCCCGGGGGAAGCGTCCCGTCCTTGATGCGCTGCCTGATGCGTTCGATCGCCTGCTCGGTCAACGACATACGTGCATTTTGGTATGCCGGGACACCAGACCTCCACACGGTGCCTCCGCGCACCGAGAACGCCCCCGGACCCCGGCCGCGCCCGCGCCCGGGGAGGGGCGCCACGGCGTGGGCGGCCCGGCACTCACCTGGCGTGCCACGCCGTCCCCGCCGGGCAGACATGCGATGTGTCCGGTCGCCGCGCGCGGACGGTGGCGGCCGAGACGTCGGATCCCTTGCTGATGAGGGTCGCGCGCGTAACGGAATATCACCATCCTTATCCAAAGGTCTGGACACTAGAGCGGTTTTGAGCATAGAAAGACATCCCATGTCCTGTCGTGATTAGCCCACTCACGACGAACCTCGCTCATGCCCCGCACAGCGGCGCGGACATCATCCGAGCGTCGGCGACGGCATGGCAGCCGTGGTGCTTCAGAAGGAGAGACGATGGAACGCAGACGGTTCGCACTCGCCGCGGCCTTAGCCATATCCGGGTGCCTCGCCGCCGCTTGCGGCGGCGACGGCGGCACGGGAGACGGCGGCTCCGGCGGCGGGAACGACGCGGCGGCGAAGCCGGTCATCGGCGTCGACTACCCGCGTTCCGACACGGACTTCTGGAACTCCTACATCAGTTACGTGCCGAAGTTCGCCGGCGAGCTGGGTGCGGAGGTCAAGACCACCAACTCCCAGAACGACATCGCGAAGCTCACCGCGAACGTGCAGACCCTGATGAGTCAGGGTGTGAAGGGCGTGGTCATGGCGCCGCAGGACACCGCGGCGGTGGCGCCCACGCTGCAGCAGCTCGAGAACAAGAAGATCCCCGCCGTGCTGGTGGACACCCGGCCCGACACGGGAAACGCCTTCATGGTCGTACGGGCCGACAACCGCGCGTACGGGGAGAAGGCCTGCAAGTTCCTGGGTGAGAAGCTCGGCGGCAAGGGCAAGGTGGTCATGCTGGAGGGCGACCTGGCCTCCATCAACGGCCGGGACCGCACCGAGGCGTTCAACGACTGCATGAAGCAGAACTATCCCGGCATCACGGTGTTCGGCGAGGCGACGAACTGGGACGGCGCCGTGGCCTCGCAGAAGCTCTCCACGGTCATGACCGCGAACCCCGACGTCAAGGGCGTCTACATGCAGTCGAGCTTCGCGCTCGCCGGCACGCTGCAGGTGCTCAAGCAGCGCGACCTCCTGGTGCCGCCGGACGACCCCAAGCACGTCTTCGTCGTCTCCAACGACGGCATCCCGCAGGAGCTCAAGGACATCGCCGCCGGGAACATCGACGCGACCGTCTCCCAGCCCGCGGACCTGTACGCCAAGTGGGCGCTGTCGTACGCTCAGGCCGCGATCGAGGGCAAGACCTTCCAGCCGGGCCCGACCGATCACGACAGCACCATCATCCAGGTGCGGCCGGGCCTGCTGGAGGACCAGCTGTCCGCGCCGCTCGTCACCGCCGACGGCGGCACCTATGGCGGGATCCCCAGCGTGAAGCACGACGACAAGTCGCTGTGGGGCAACAACCTGAGCTGAGAGGGCGTGACTGATGGAAGAGTTCGCGGGAGGGCCCGCGAGCCCTCCACCCGCCCGTGAGGGCGGGCCGGTCCGTGCGGACCCGCCCGTCGCCGAGGCGGAGAACATCACCAAGAGGTACGGCGAGACGACGGCGCTGGACGGTGCCCGCATCACGATCAGGCCCGGGGAGGCGCACGCGCTGGTCGGGCGCAACGGTGCGGGCAAGTCGACGCTGGTCTCCATCCTGACCGGGCTGCAGGCGCCGGACGAGGGCGAGGTCCGCTTCGCCGGGTCCCCCGCGCCGCGGCTGTCCGACCGGGACGCGTGGCGGGAACGGGTCGCCTGCGTCTATCAGAAGTCCACGATCATCCCTGAGCTGACCGTGGCGGAGAACCTCTACCTGAACCGGCACGACCGCAACCGGCTGGGGCTGGTCGGCTGGAAGAGCCTGTGGCGGAAGGCGGCGGACCTGCTGGAGGCGTGGTCGGTGGACGTCGACGTCCGCCGGCCGGCCGGGGAGCTCGGGGTGGAGCAGCGGCAGTTCGTGGAGATCGCCCGGGCGCTGTCGTTCGGCGCGAGGTTCATCATCCTCGACGAGCCCACCGCCCAGCTCGACGGCGCGGCGATCTCCCGGCTCTTCGACCGGATGCGGGCGATGCGCGAGCAGGGGGTCACCTTCCTGTTCATCAGCCATCACCTGCAGGAGATCTATGAGATCTGCGACACGGTCACGGTGTTCCGGGACGCCCGGCACATCCTCACCGCGCCGGTGGCGGACCTGCCGCAGGGCGAGCTGGTGGCGGCGATGACCGGTGAGGCCGCGGGGCTGCGCGAGCACGCCGTACGCCCGGCGGTTCCGGAGCAGGCCCCGGTGGTCCTCGACGTCCGGGGCCTGTCCGACGGCGACGTCTACCAGGACGTCGACCTCCGGGTGCGGGCCGGGGAGATCGTGGGGCTGGCGGGCCTGGGCGGCAGCGGGAAGACCGAGCTCGCCGAGGCCATCGCCGGGCTGCGCGCTCCCCGGGACGGCACCCTGGAGGTGGCCGGGAGCCGCCCGCGCCCCGGCAGTGTGCCGGAGTCGCTGGCCGCCGGGGTGGGCTTCGTGCCCCGCGACCGTCACGATCAGGGGCTGGTCCCCCTGATGTCCATCGCCGACAACACCACGCTGACCGTGCCGGAACGGCTCGGTCAGGCGGGGTTCGTCAGCGGCCGGCGCAAAGACGCGCTGGCCCGCGAGATGATCACGAATCTCGCGATCAAGACACCCGGCCCGGAACTCCCCGTTTCCGGGCTGTCCGGCGGCAACCAGCAGAAGGTCGTGATGGCCCGCGCCCTGGCCAGCGACCCCCGCCTGCTCGTGCTGATCACGCCGACGGCCGGAGTCGACGTCCGGTCGAAGGAGTTCCTGCTCGGCAAGGTCGAGGAGATCGCCGAAAACGGGACCGGCGTCGTGATCGCCTCCGATGAACTTGACGACCTGCGGCTGTGCAACCGGGTGCTCGTGATGTTCCACGGCCGCGTCGTCGCGGAACTGGCCGCCGGCTGGCACGACCACGAGATGGTGGCCGCCATGGAAGGAGTCGACCTCGATGCCTGACAGCACCACCGCTCCCGCCACCACGGGACACCCTCCGAGCCCACCGGCGCCGGAGGAAGCGGGAAGACGCCGCCCGGCGATCCCCCTGGCACGGCTGCGTGACTTCGCGCTCGTTCCCGCGATCATCGTGATAGCGATCGTCGGGCAGATCGTCAACCCGATCTTCCTGCAGAGCGACAACCTGATCAACATCCTGCAGACCATGTCGGAGATCTCGCTCCTCGTCCTGGCGCAGACGCTCGTGCTGGTCGCCGGCAGGATGGACCTGTCGCTCGAGTCGACCTTCGGGCTGGCCCCCGGCGTGGCCGCCTGGCTGACGGTCGCCGCCGGGACGGGACCGGGGCTCGGGCTGCTGCCCGGCGCCTGGGGGATCCCCGTCACCCTCGCGGTGGGAGTGCTGATCGGGGCGGTGAACGCGCTGTTCATCGTCCGCTTCGGGCTCAACGGCTTCATCGTCACCCTGGGCATGCTGATCGTGCTGCGCGGCCTCCTCACGGGCATCTCCGGCGGGCAGACCTTCTTCAACCTGCCGGAGTCGATGACCTACTTCGGCTCGGCCATGTGGCTCGGCGTGCCCGCGTCCATCTGGATCTGCCTGCTGCTGTTCGCCGCCGGCATCGTGGTCATGGGCTTCACCCGGTTCGGCCGCTCGCTGTACGCGATCGGCGGGAACGTCGACGCCGCCAAGGCCGCCGGAATCCGCACCGACCGGGTGCTGTGGATCGTGCTGATCTCCGCGAGCCTGCTGGCCGCGATCGGCGGTCTCCTGCTGACGGGCCGGCTCGCCTCCGTGGCCGCGGCCCAGGGCGACGGCGCGATCTTCACGGTGTTCGCCGCGGCCGTCATCGGCGGAGTCAGCCTCAACGGCGGCAAGGGCACCGTGTTCGGCGCGTTCACCGGCATCCTGCTGCTCTACATGATCCAGAACGTCCTCACCCTCGCGGGCGTCCCCGCGCAGTGGATCCAGGCGCTCAACGGGGCGATCATTCTCACCGCGCTCGTGATCTCCCGCCTCACCGGCGGCAAGTCGCAGGATTGACGAGAGGGGGAGGCCGATCGCGGCGCCGGTCTCCCCCTCTCCTCTCCTCGCCGCGTACGGCTCCGGTCACGCGGACAAGCGCGTCACGAGGGAAGCAGCGGCAGCAGCGCGTTGAGGCGCCCGGACGCGAAACCGGACAGGTCCAGCGAGCAGAAGGTGAACCCGGCGCCGCGGACCGCGGCGTCGACGCGCTCGCGCAGCTCGCACGCACGCGGGATGGCGGCGCCCGGAACCTCGACCCGGGCGAGGGTGCCGCCGGCGTGGGCGCGCACCCGGCACACCGGGAAGCCGAGATCGCGCAACGCGGCCTCGGCGGTCTCGATCCTGCGCAGGATCTCCGGCGTGACCGGGTCGCCGTAGCTCACCCGTGAGGCCAGGCAGGGCGCGGCGGGCTTGTCCGCGGTGACCAGGCCGAGCTTCCGGCTGACCGCGCGGACGTCGGCCTTGGTGAGCCCGGCGTCCACCAGCGGTGCGATGGCCCCACGCTCGGCCGCGGCCCGCTGCCCGGGCCGGTGGTCGCCGAGGTCGTCGAGGTTGGTGCCGAGCGCGATCCGGGCGCCCATGGCGGCGGCCAGCGGCGTGAGCGCGTCGAACAGCGCCGACTTGCAGTGGTAGCAGCGGTCGGCGCCGTTGGCGGCATACTCGGGCCTGCCGGCCTCGTCCGTGCACACCTCCAGATGGGCCAGGCCGTGGGCGCGCGCGAAGTCGCGGGCGGCGGCCCGCTCGGAGGCGGCCAGACTCGGGGAGACGGCGGTGACGGCCAGTGCGCGCCGGCCGAGCACCTTCGCGGCGGCGAAGGCGAGCAACGCGGAGTCGGCGCCGCCGGAGTAGGCGACGACGACGGCGTCCTCATCGCGCAGCCGGGCCGTCAGCCGGTCCATGGCGTCGCCCGCCGCACCCGCCGCGTCCGCGCCCGCCGTGTCCGCCCGGCCGGCGTCCGCCGGTCCGTCTCCCCCAGGACCGGGACGATCAGTCATGGGAGGCCTCTCCTGCGAAGGCACGCGAGCCGGCGAGGCTCTCCTCGACGCCGAGGACGTGCAGGGCGGCGTGGAGCCTGGCCCGTTCGGAGTCCCGCGCCAGCAGAGCCCGATGGACCGCCCGGTGCTCCCGGAGGGTGCGATGAACGGCCTCGGGGTCGCTCATGCCGCGCCAGATCCGGGCTCGTACGGTGCGGCCCGACATGTTCTGGATGACGGCCGCGAGGACGGCGTTGCCGCAGTGGGAGGCGATGAGCGCGTGGAAGTCCTGGTCGAGGGCGACCAGTTTCTCGTGGTCGACAGGATCGCAGGCGGCCACCGTCTCGGCCTCGTCGAGCAGGTCGCCCAGGTGGACGAGATCGGCGTCCGGGATGCGCGTGGCCGCCAGCGCCGTCGCCTCCGCCTCCAGGATCCTGCGCACATGCAGGAACTCCCCCGCCCCGGCGTCAAGGTGGATGTCGGCGACGAAGCTCATCCCGTCGAGCAGCAGGTCGGGCGAGAGGCTGGTGACGTAGGTGCCGTCGCCCTGCCGGGTCTGCAGCACCCTCATGGCGACCAGCGCGCGGACGGCCTCGCGCAGCGTGTTGCGGGCGACACCGAGCTGTTCGGCCAGAATCTTCTCGACGGGGAGCTTCTGCCCCGGGCGCAGCTCCCCATCGATGATCATCTGCTTGATCGTGTCGATCGCCGTCTCGATGACGCCCACGTCAGCCTCCCCATTGGTGACCATCAGGGTAGCGGTACGCATCGATCGACTCAGGGTGCATACGAGCGCTGTAACCGGGCTTTTCAGGCAGCAGATAGTGGCCGCGCTCGATGCGGACGGGGTCGGTGAAGTGCTCGTGCAGGTGGTCGACGTACTCCAGCACCCGGCCCTCCAGGCTGCCGCTCACGCACACGTAGTCGACCACGGCCATGTGCTGGACCAGCTCGCACAAACCGACGCCGCCCGCGTGGGGGCAGACGGGCACGCCGAACTTGGCGGCCATGAGCAGCACCGGCACGATCTCGTTGACCGACGCGAGCCGGCAGGAGTCGATCTGGCAGAAGTCGATCGCCCCGGCCTGCAGGAGCTGCTTGAACATCACCCTGTTGTGGCAGTGCTCGCCGGTGGCGACGCCGACGGGGGCGATCGCCTTGCGGATGGCGGCGTGGCCGAGGACGTCGTCCGGGCTGGTCGGCTCCTCGACCCACAGCAGCTCGTACGCCGCGAGCCGGTTGACCCACTCGATCGCCTGGGGCACGTCCCACACCTGGTTGGCGTCGACCATGAGCGTGCGGTCGCCGAGCTCCTCCCGGGCGATCGACAGCCGGCGGACGTCGTCCTCCACATTGGCGCCGACCTTGAGCTTCACGTGGGTCCAGCCGTCGGCGACGGCCTCGCGGCACAGCCGGCGCAGCTTGTCGTCGTCGTAGCCGAGCCACCCCGGAGAGGTCGTGTACGCCGGATAGCCGTGCTCGGCCAGCTCGGCGATCCGCTCCTCGCGGGTGGGCGCGAGCCGGGCCAGCATCTCGACGGCCTCGGCGGGGGTCAGCACGTCGGACAGATAACGGAAGTCGCAGGCCGCGACCAGCTCCTCGGGCGTCATGTCGGCGACGAAGCGCCACAGGGGCTTGCCGGCCCGGCGGGCCGCCAGGTCCCAGGCCGCGTTGAGCACGCCGGCGGCGGAGATGTGGACCACACCCTTCTCCGGCCCGAGCCAGCGCATCTGGCTGTCGGCCATGATCTCCCGATAGAGGCCGCCGAGGTCGCCGGCCAGCTCGTCCACGTCGCGTCCGGCCAGCCGCGCCCCGATCTGCCGGGCGGCGGCCACACACAGGTCGTTGCCCCGCCCGATCGTGAACGTGAGACCGTGCCCGGCCAGGTCGCCGTCGTCGGTTTCCAGCACCACGTACGCCGCGGAGTAGTCGCCGTCCGGGTTCATGGCGTCCGAGCCGTCGAGCGTCGCGGAGGTCGGAAACCTGATGTCGATCACGTTCACCGAGGTGATCGTCGGCATGGGCGAACTCCAATTGATCCGATGAATATGGATGGAACAGTAGGATCACACCGACCATAGGTCAAGGCAAGCCCCCCGATATCCGGCCGAAGGCTTTACTTAAACCCGATGAATCTGACAGGCTCTCCACGCGTACGCCCCTGAGAACCAGTGGAGAGGTCAA
>NZ_VIRM01000006.1 GCF_006874475.1 Microbispora hainanensis | reverse complement strand
ACCCGCCTCCCCCACCCCCACCAGGACGCCGACGAGCAGCCCGACCCCCTCGCCGAGCACCCCGCCCAGCGGCGGCCCGACCACCCCGCCCACCACCGGGTTGATCGGCTGGGCGACCCAGGGCGGCGGCACCAGCGGCGGTGCGGGCGGCGGCACGACGACGGTCACCTCCCTGACCGCGCTCACCGCCGCCGTCAAGGACAACGCCGCGAAGATCGTCCAGGTGAACGGCAACTTCACCTGCTCGGAGGACGTGCGGGTGGGCGGCAACACCACCATCGTCGGCGTCGGCGCCAACTCCGGGCTGACCGGCTGCGGCCTGAACATCCGTGACGTCGACAACGTCGTCGTGCGCAACATGAAGATCTCGAAGGTCCGGGCCGGGAACGGCAACGGCGACGCGATCCACCTCGACAACGCCAAGCGCGTCTGGCTCGACCACAACGACCTGTCGAGCGACACCAGCCACGGCACCGACTACTACGACGGCCTGCTGGACATCACGCACGGCTCCGACTACGTCACCGTCTCCTGGAACAAGCTGCACGACCACGTCAAGTGCTCACTCGTCGGCCACAGCGACAACAACAGCTCCGAGGACACCGGGCACCTGCGCGTGACGTACCACCACAACGCGTTCCAGACCTGCGGCCAGCGCAACCCGCGGGTGCGCTTCGGCAACCCGGTGCACGTGTTCAACAACTACTACTACAAGGACTCGTCCTACACCGACTACAGCTACGGCATCGCCTCCACCTGCGGCGCCGGGGTGCTCGTCGAGGGCAACTACTTCGAGAACATCGCGGAGCCCACCCACACCGCCGAAGGCTCGTCGCCGGGCGGGTCGATCGTCGCCCGCAACAACTACTTCGTGAACTCCGGCACGCCGCAGACCTCCGGCAGCGTGGCCTCCATCCCGTACTCGTACACCGTGGACAACCCGAGTGGCGTCAAGGCGACCGTCCTCGCCAACGCGGGCACCGGCAAGATCTGAGCCCAGGAGAAGTTCCCAGAGGCCGCGGCTCCCCACGCCGCGGCCTCCGCTCGCCCGTCAGTCGATCATGCCGAGATAGGCGAACAGGTTGTCCTCGATCAGGGCCACCAACTGCGGCGGAAGCTGCCCCAGGTAGTCGCCGAGCTCTTCCTTGAGAAAGGGCTGCGCACAAACGGGTGCGCACCCAGCACTTGCTGGACAGATTGGCGGTTCCCTGCGCGAGCTTCACGCAGTACTCCGTTTTGAGCGTCGTTGCCGTCGACAACGGCGCGACATAGATCAGATCCCAGTCCGGCTGCTGGTTCTTCGCGTCGCCGCTCAGGACGACGACCGGTCGCCCCGCCTCGACGGCGGCGACGTCGGTGAGATAAAGGAGCCCCACCAGGTGGGTCTCGGTCACCGACAGGCCCAGCTCCCGTGCCGCCAGGAGTATGGACAGCACGGACCCCGCCAGAGGATTCGGCGTATCGACGGGCATGCTGATCACCGCTCCTCCCCGGATCAGCCGCATGCTCACCGTACCCCTCCCGGTCCGTCCGCCACCGCACCCGACTACAGCGGAGGCATTACACCGTCACATTTCGACGTCAATGAGTAATCGACGTTCAACCATCGAGGGCGGCGCGTTCGGCCTCGGTGAGCAGGCGGGAACGGATCAGGAAACGCACGCCCTCGGGCGCCTCCAGGGAGAAGCCGCTGCCGCGGCCGGGGACGACGTCCACGGTCAGGTGGGTGTGCCGCCAGCGCTCGAACTGGCTTGCCGACATCCAGAACGTGACCGGCTCGTCGACGCCCTCGACGGCCAGCGAGGCGAGCAGCACGTCAGAGGAGCCGGTGCGGAACTCGCCCTCGAGGTAGCACATCGGAGCGCTGCCGTCGCAGCAGCCGCCGGACTGGTGGAACATCAGCGGGCCGTGGGCCGCCCGCAGCCGCCGGATGAGGCCGGCGGCCGCGGGGGTGAGGTCCACGCGGGACACCTCGGGCATCAGAAGAAGCCGAGCTTCGAGGGCGAGTAGCTGACCAGCAGGTTCTTGGTCTGCTGGTAGTGGTCGAGCATCATCTTGTGGGTCTCCCTGCCGATGCCCGACTGCTTGTAGCCGCCAAAGGCGGCGTGGGCGGGATAGGCGTGGTAGCAGTTCGTCCAGACCCGCCCGGCCTGGATGGCCCGCCCGGCCCGGTACGCCTTGTTGACGTCCCTGGTCCACACGCCGGCCCCGAGGCCGTACAACGTGTCGTTGGCGATCTTGATGGCGTCGTCGAAGTCGGTGAACGAGGTCACCGAGACGACCGGCCCGAAGATCTCCTCCTGGAACACCCGCATGTGGTTGGCGCCCTCGAAGATCGTCGGCTCGACGTAGTAGCCGCCCGACAGCTCGCCGCCGAGGTCGGCGCGCTGCCCGCCGGTGAGCACCTTCGCGCCCTCCTGCCGGCCGATGTCGAGGTAGGACAGGATCTTCTCCAGCTGGTCGTTGGACGCCTGGGCGCCGACCATCGTGGCCATGTCCAGGGGGTGCCCGCGCACGATCTTCTCCGTACGCTCGACCGCGGCCTCCAGGAACCGCTGGTAGTGGCCCTGCTGGATGAGCGCCCGGGAGGGACAGGTGCACACCTCTCCCTGGTTGAGCGCGAACATCGTGAAGCCCTCCAGCGCCTTGTCGAAGAACTCGTCGTCCGCGGAGGACACGTCGTCGAAGAAGACGTTGGGGCTCTTGCCGCCGAGCTCCAGCGTGACCGGCTTGATGTTCTCGCTGGCGTACTGCATGATCAGCCGCCCGGTGGTGGTCTCCCCGGTGAAGGCCACCTTCGCGACCCGCGCGCTGGAGGCCAGCGGTTTGCCCGCCTCGACGCCGAATCCGTTGACGATGTTGAGGACGCCCGGCGGGAGGAGGTCGGCGACCAGGCTCATCCAGTAGTGGATCGACGCGGGGGTCTGCTCGGCCGGCTTGAGGACCACGGCGTTGCCGGCGGCCAGCGCGGGCGCGAGCTTCCAGGCGGCCATCAGGATCGGGAAGTTCCAGGGGATGATCTGCGCGACGACGCCGAGCGGCTCGTGGAAGTGGTAGGCGACGGTGTCCGCGTCGATCTCCGACAGGCTGCCCTCCTGGGCCCTGATCGCCCCCGCGAAGTAGCGGAAGTGGTCGATGGCCAGCGGGATGTCGGCGGCCAGCGTCTCCCGGATCGGCTTGCCGTTCTCCCATGTCTCGGCGACGGCGAGCCGCTCCAGGTTCTGCTCCATGCGGTCGGCGATCCGGTTGAGGACGTTCGCCCGCTCGGCCGCGGGCGTGCGTCCCCAGGCGGGGGCGGCGCCGTGCGCGGCGTCCAGGGCGCGCTCGACGTCCTCGGCCGTGCCGCGCGCGATCTCGGTGAAGGTCTGACCGGTCACCGGCGTGGGGTTGTCGAAATACCGCCCCCGCTGCGGCGGGACGTACTCCCCGCCGATCCAGTGGTCGTAACGCTGCTCGTACGCCATGAGGGCGTCCGGCTGTCCCGGCGCGGCGTAACGGGTCATGGGATGGACCTCCCGGACAGGGTGTGGGTCTGACGCCCCGGACGTTAGTCGCGGGCACGTTGCCGACACGTTGCGTCCATGTTCCCGGCGTCGTTCCCGACGTCGTTCCCGGCGTCGTTCCCGGCGTCTTTCCAGCGTCTTCCGAAATCAGCCTTTTCCGCATTCAGCCTCCGATCCGGATAGCCAGAAATGCACTTATGACCGGTCAAATCTCCCCTAAGATCACGCGTCATGATTTCGGAAACGTTTTCCGCCTCCCGCAGGAATGCCCTGCGCCTGCTGGCGGGCGGCGCCGCGGCCGGGCTCGCCGCCGGGCTGCCCGCGTCGCCGGCGAGCGCGGCCGCCCGCGTGTGGAGTGTCACGGGCAGCGGCGCGACGTCGCTCAAGCCCTTCGACGACACGCTCAAACGCTTCATGCAGGATCGGACGATCCCGCACGCCTCCCTGGCCGTGGTCCGCAAGGGCAAGCTGGTGCTCGCCCGGGGCTACAACTGGACGGCGGACACCTCGATCGCGGCCGGGCCCGCCTCGTTGTTCCGCATCGCGAGCCTCAGCAAGCCGATCACCGCCGCCGCGGTGCTGAAACTGGTGCAGGACGGCAAGCTCAGCCTCACGGCCAAGGTCGCGCCGCTGCTGGGGCTGAGCACGGCCGCCGACCCGCGCCTCGCCTCCGTCACCGTGACCCACCTGCTGCAGCACCTGGGCGGCTGGGACTCCGGCGTGTCGGGCGATCCGATGTTCAGCGACCGGACGATCGCGGCCAAGTTCGGCGTCCCGCTGCCGGTCACCCAGGCGCACATCATCCAGTACGCCACCGGCCGCAAGCTCGACCACGCGCCCGGGACGACGTACGTGTACTCGAACTACGGATACCTCCTCCTGCAGAAGGTCATCGAGAAGGCGAGCGGGGTCTCGTACGCGAGCTACGTCCAGAGCAAGATCCTGACGCCGCTCAAGATCAAGCGGATGACGCTCGGCAGGACGGCGAAGAGTCTCCGCAAATCGGGCGAGGTGCCGTACTTCTCGAAGTACACCGGCACGAGCGTGATCGACACCTCCGGCTCCGTGGTGCCCTTCCCGTACGGCGGGTTCAACCTGGAGAACATGGCCGCCCACGGCGGCTGGCTCGCCACGGCCGTCGATCTGGCGAAGTTCACCACCCTCTTCGACGCGGCCGGCGTGCTGACCTCGGCCTCGATCTCCAAGGCGTTCGCCCAGCCGTCGATCGGGATCAACCCCAACGGCTGGTACTACGGCCTCGGCTGGCAGGTCCGCCCGGTCACCGGGGGCCGCAACACCTGGCACACGGGTACCCTGGCCGGCACCTCCACCCTCATGGTGCGGCGCTACGACGGGCTGAGCTGGGTGGTGCTTTTCGACCAGCGCGACGACGCCTCGGGGCTGAGCTACGGGGACATCGACCCCCTTCTCCACACCGCCGCCAACTCGGTGAAGTCGTGGCCCACCACCAACCTCTTCTCCACGTACGGTCTGTGAATGTGGACGACGTCTGGGATCTGGTGGTCGTCGGCGCCGGGCCGGCGGGCTCGGCCGCCGCGCTGCGGGCCCGGCAGCTCGACCCCGGCTGCCGGGTGCTGCTGCTCGACCGGGCGGCCTTCCCGCGGGACAAGCCCTGCGGCGACGGCATCGCGGCGCACGCACGGCAGGAGCTCGCGCTGCTCGGGCTGCCCGGCCTGCTCGACGACCACCGGCCGACGCCGCGCCTGTCGGTGACGTCGCCCGGCGGAGCCCACGTCTCGGCCGTCGTCGCGCGGCCCAACCACGTGGTGCCCCGCCGGGTCTTCGACGCCCGGCTGGTCGAGGCGGCGCGGGCGCGCGGCGTGGAGGTGCGCCGCCACCGGGTGCGCACGCTGACCGCCCTCGGCGGGCACGTCGTGGTCGACGGTCACCTGGTCGCCCGGACGGTCGTCGCCGCCGACGGCGCCAACTCGGCCGTACGGCGGCTGATCGGCGTGCCGCCGAGCCCGGACCGGCACACCGCCATCGCGGTGCGCGGGTACGCCGACGTGCCCCCGGACGACGACGTGCAGGTCATCGTCATGCAGAGTGAGGCGTGGCCGGCCTACGGCTGGTCGTTCCCCGTGGGCGACGGCACGGCCAACGTCGGCTACGGCCTGCTGCTGCCCCGCATGCGGGAGACCGGGCTGCCGGGCCGCGAGGTGCTGCACGGGCGGCTGGCCCGGCTGCTTCCCGAGATGATGGAGAGCCCGCCCGGAGAGGTGCGCGACCTGCGCGCCCACCACCTGCCGCTGTCGAGCGGGCGGCCGGTGCCGGGCGCGGGCCGGGTGCTGCTGGCCGGTGACGCGGCGAGCCTGATCAACCCGCTGACCGGCGAGGGCATCTACTACGCGCTGCTGTCGGGACGGCTCGCCGCAGAGGCGGCGATCGGATCGCCGGACGACCCGCTGCGGGCCTACCGGCGCGGGCTGCGCCGGGCGCTCGGGCGGCACCTGCGCACCACCGACGCGCTCGCCCTGGCCGCCCGCTCCCCCGGGTTCATCGACGCGGCGATCGACGTCGCCGCCCGCCGCACCGAGGTGTTCGACCTGCTCGTCGACGTCGGGCTCGGGGCCGGCACCGTGCCGCCCCGCCTGGCGGCGGCCGTCGCCCTGCGCTGGCTCAAGAACCTCACCTAAACGGCAGGCCGTACTCCGCGTCGAGGTCCCGCACCCGCCGGGCGGCCCGCGCCCGCGCCGGGGACCCGGCGGGCAGCGCGGCCAGCAGCGCCTGCCAGGCGACGATGTCGTCCCTCCCCCACGGCGCGCGTGTCCACCGTTCGAGCAGCGCGGGGTCGCGCCGGGCCACCAGCAGGTCGCGTACGCCGTCGTCCAGCAGGCGGCGCTGCCAGACGACGCCGGGCGCGTCCGAGCCGGGCAGGAGCGGGCCCCGGTAGGCCCGCAGCGCGGCGTCCGCGTCCGCGGCGGCCAGGTGCTCCGCGAGCTCCTGGAAGTCGGCCCGCACCGGCACCCGCAGCCGGTATGGACGGGAGTCGAGCAGCGGGCCGAGCCGGTGGCGCAGCCGGGACAGCTCCGCGCGGAGCGTGACGGGGTTCAGCGCGCGGTCGCCGTACAGCTCCATGCTGAGCTGGTCGCTGCTCAGCCCCTCGGGGTGGCAGGCCAGCAGCACGACGATCTCGCTGTGCCGGGGGCCGAGCCTGATGCGGCGCGGGCCCTCGCCGAGCACGGCGTCGTCCCGGCCCAGGGCGGTGAGCGTCACGGCGGGCGCGAGATCCGGCGCGGGAAGGGTGGCCAGATGGGCCTCCGCCGCGCGGGCCGCCGCCTGCACGAGGGCCAGGCTGTACGGGCTGGCCAGGTTGTCGCCGCCGGTGACGTCGACCGCGCCGAGCAGGTGGCCGGTGTGCGGGTCGTGGATCGGCGCGGCGGCGCAGGTCCACGGCTGCACCGGCACGGCGAAGTGCTCGGCCGCGAAGATCTGCACCGGATGGTCGACCGTGATCGCGACGCCGGGGGCGTTCGTGCCCGCGTGGGACTCGTCCCACCGGGCCCCGGCGACGAAGTTCATCCGTTCGGCCCGCGCCCGCGCCCCGCGATGGCCCTCGACCCACAGCAGCCGCCCGGCCGCGTCGCACACCGCGAGCAGGTGCCGCCCGTCGTCGGCGATGCCGCCCAGCAGGTCGCGGAACAGCGGCAGCACCTGGGCCAGCGGGTGCGCGCGGCGATACTCCTCCAGCTCGGCGTCGGTGAGCTCCAGCGGCGCGAGCGCGTCCGGATCGACGGCCCGCGCCGAACGCCGCCACGAGTCGGCGACCACGGAACGCACCGGGCCGTCTATCGGGCCGTCGATCATCCCTGCCGACAGGAAGCGCTCATGGGCGCGGCGCAGCTCACCGGTGCGTTCCGCAGCGTCGGCCCCGGACTCAAGCGCGAGCCATGGATTGGTCACGGCGCCCTCACTCTCCGCGTCTTCAGGCGCCATCGTCACCCACGCCCGGGGCGTCCGACAAGGCCCGAGTCTGCTCAGCGGAGCCAGTGTGCGAACGGGTCCGCGGGCGGCTCGCCGGTCCACGCGACGAACCCGTCCGGCCGTACGAGCATGGCCGGCGAGCCCGGGAGCACGGTGAGACGATCGGCGAAGCCCTCGGCGCGCGCGACGAGCCCCGGGTCGCGGGTGACGAGCAGGAACCGGGCGGTGCGGCAGTGCCGGGCGAGGTCACTGCCGTCGTCGAGCACGAGATCGGGGGCCACACGGCCGTGCAGCCGGCCGACACCGGAGATCTGCTTGAGCACGTACGTCGCGCCGGGCACGGTGTCGAGCAGGTCGGCGACCACGGCACGCAGCGCCGCGCTGCGGGCGTCGGGACGGCCGAGCGCGCTCTGCGCGTCGCTCCAGCCCTGCACCCACGCGCCTACCGGGTGGCGCTCTTCCGTGTAACCGTCGAGCAGCCCCTCCGGCGCCCGTCCGCGCACGGTCGCGGCGAGCTTCCAGCCGAGGTTCATCGCGTCGCCGATCCCGAGGTTGAGGCCCTGCCCGCCGGCCGGCGAATGGATGTGCGCGGCGTCGCCCGCCAGCAGGACCCGGCCGGCCCGGTAGGTGACGGCCTGCCGGGTGGCGTCGGTATATCTGGTGGCCGCGCTCACCGAGACGATACATCCCGCCAGCGGCTCTTCGCGGCCGGGCTGCGCCAGGTGCTCGACGGCCTGGCCGCCGCGCTCCCCATCAGGTGACGGTCAGGCGGAGGCCCAGATGTCCTTGTCGATCGCGCCCGCGGCCTGCGGGCCCATCAGGCCGAGCCCGCCGTCCACGAACAGCGACGCGCCGGTGACGTACGACGCGGTGGGCCCGGCCAGGAAGGCGATCACCGCGGCGACCTCGCGGGCGTCGCCGGGACGGCCGAGCGGGTAGCCGGGCCGGCTGCCCGGCCGGGGCGGCTGGTCCTCCTGCCCGGTCATGGGAGTCGCGATCTCCCCGGGAGCCACGGTGTTGACCGTGATGCCGTGCCTGCCCAGTTCCAACGCCAGGGTGCGGCTGAGCATGCGCAGGCCGCCCTTGGCCGCGCAGTAGGGCCCGGACCCGAGGCGGGGGTATTCCTCGTGGACGCTGGTGACGTTGACGATCCGGCCGCCCGCGCCGCGCTCGATCATGCGGCGGGCCGCCCGTTGCGAGCACAGGAACGGCCCGTCGAGGTCGACCGCGAGGACCGACCGCCACCGGTCGTAGCCCATCTCCAGCAGCGGCTCGGACGTGCCGGTGCCCGCGTTGTTCACCAGCACGCCGAGGCCGCCCAGCTCGTCGGCGAGCTCGTCGATCACGGCCGCCGCGGCCACCGGGTCGGTCAGGTCGTGCTGCCGGACGGCGGCCCGGCGCCCCTGCGCCGCGACCTGCTCCGCGGTCCCCCGCGCGCCCTTCTCGTCGCGGTGATAGGTGACGCCGACGTCGAAGCCGTGCGCGGCGAGCAGCACCGCGGTCGCCCGCCCGATCCCCGAGTCGGCCCCGGTGACGATCGCCACCTTGTCGTAGTCGAAGCGCGAGATCGGCGCCGTCGTGTCCGTCATGGCCCCGGCGTACCCGGGAGCTCCCCCTCTACACGGCCCGGCGGGCGCGGGCCATGGCGGCCAGGCGCGTGCGCTGCTCCGGCGTGAGGCGCGCCAGCCGCTCGCGCGGGTCCGGCCGCGTCATGACCGCGTCGGTGCCGAGCAGCGCCTCGGCGTGGTCGGCCGCGACGCGCACGGCGTTCTCCGACGCCGCGTCGGCGGCGAGCGGCGCGATCCGCTCCCGGTATCCGCCATCCGCCTCGCCCTCTTCCAGGGCCCGGGCCAGCAAATCGGCCGCCCGGTCCTCGGTCCAGTGCGTCACGGGCAGCCAGGTCGCCACCCCGGCGCGCTCCAGCCGCTCGGCGTTGTCCGGACGGTCGACGCCGTGCGCCAGCAGCACCTGCGGGGTCGCCGACGACAGCGCCCGGGCGAGCGTGCCGATCCCGCCGTGATGGACGACCGCGGCGACATGGGGCATGACCGTGGCGAACGGCGCCGAGGGCACCCACTCCACCCCGTCGGGCAGCGACTCGGGCAGGAACGACGGGTGCCGGTTCACCAGCAGGGCCTTCCTGCCGATCCGCCGGCACGCCCGCGCCGCCACGTCGTAGAAGCGGTCGTGCAGCACCTGCCCGGTGCCGCCGGTGATCAGCACGGGCGGCTCGGCCCAGCCGGGCGCCGGCCCCTCCGCCGTGTCGCCGAGCACGAACCCGCAGCGGACGACGCCCTCCGGCGCCGGCTGGCCCGCGGCGTCGAACCATTCCGGCCACAGCGCGAGCTGGGTCGTGGCGCCGTTGAGATAGGCGGTCCAGTCGCGGACCGGCCGCAGGCCGAACTCCCGGAAGACCTCGTCGTACCCCTGCCCGAGCACGCGGCGGAAGAGGTTCGCGAGCACCGGCAGCGAGACGTACTGGTGGGGCGTGACCGACACCAGCGCCACCGGCACGCCGCGACGCTCGGCGGCCATCAGCGCGGCGATGCCCGACGTGTGCCGGGCGACCACCACGGTCTCCCCCGGCCGGTAGTGCGCCTCGATCATGCGGACCTCGTCGGCCAGCAGCTCGAACAGGCCGTTGCGCCGGTAGAGCGCGAGCACGCCCTCGGGGTCCTTCAGGGGGTCGAGCATGTAGCGCCGGGCGTCGTCCAGGTGCCGGTCGTAGCCCTCGTCCGTGTCGATCGGCAGGTGCCGAAGGCCCGCGGCCGCGATCCGGTCGGCGAACCAGGAGTGCGTCATCACGACGACGTCGTGGCCGCGGTCCGCCAGCTCGCGCCCGATCCGTACGAACGGGAGCACGTCGCCGTTGGTGCCGTGGGTGCTCAGCAGCATCGTGGCCATGCGGATCAGCCGTTCTCGGAGTCGAGCAGGGCGTCGATCTCCTCGTCCGACAGGCCCGCGAGCTCGTCGAGCAGCCCGGCCAGCTCCTCGTCGTCGGTGTCGGCGAGCTGCCGCTCCTCGATCGCCTTGGCGACCTCGGCGACGGTGAACGAGGTGGTGTAGAGCGTGTCGAAGGGCAGCTCGACGCCGAACTCGGCACGCACCCGCGCCATGAACTGCACCAGCCGCAGCGAGTGGCCGCCGAGCTGGAAGAAGCCGTCGCTCACCGAGGCCGGCGCCACGTCGAGCAGCTCGGCCCACATCCGCATGACGCCCGCCTCGACGGGGCTCGCTCCCGCCACCTCCGTCACGGGACGGGCGGCCCGCATGGCGTCGAGGATCGCGCCGGCGCCGGTCAGCCGGGTCGCGATCCGTTCGACGGCCGCCCAACCGGCGGGTCCGACAGATGGGGTGTCCTCGGCGGGCCCCGCTGCCCTCTCCTCAGCAGGGCCCGGCGTGTGGACGACGGCGGCCGCGCCGGCCGCGTCGAGGACATACCAGGCCGCCTCCTCGCCGTACGGCTCCACCGTCGCCGGCAGGGCGGCGAGGAAGTCCCTGGCCGGCTGGTTGCGCTCGGTCTCCCGGAACGCCAGGGCCACCCGGGCCAGCCCGCGCTCCCGCGCGAGGGCCCCCAGGTGCGCGAGCATGCGGTGCTCCACCCCGCGCCCGAGCGCCCGGCAGCTCAGCAGGAACGCGCCGGCGCGCAGCGTGTCGCCCTCCGTACGCACGTCGGTGAGGCCGACGACGCCGTAGTCGCCGAAGCGGTCACGCACGTCCACGACGAACTTCTCGTCGCCGTCCAGGCGGCGCGTCCCCGAGAGGTTGAACTGGTTGGTCCGCTCGGCGAGCTGCGCGGCCCTGGCCTCGTGCTCGGGACCGGCCGGGGTGATGGTCACCCGCAGGTCGAGCGTGGCGAAGAAGTCCGCGAGGGACATCTCGCCCCTGGCCTGCTCGCGCTGCCGTTCCTCCTGGTAGCGCCGGGTGCGCTCGCGGTCGGCCTCGGTGACCGCGGCCAGGTCGAGAGGCCAGCAGTGCCGCAGGAAGGCCGCCGCCTCGGCGGCGTCCGCCGGGAGCCTGAGCGTCAGCGCCTCGGGGCAGCCGGCCCGCACCTCGGCGCACTCGACCGGGCTGTCGTCGAGGAAGACGAAGGAGTCGAGCCCGAGGCCGAGCTCGGCCGCGATCGAGCGCAGTGAGACCGGCTTGGCGTCCCATCCGACGCGCACCGCGGCGACGTCGTCCAGGCCGACCGGCAGCTCCGGATGCCGCGCGAACACCTCGCGGACGTCCTTCTCCTCGTTTTTGCTGCACAGGCACAGCAGCCTGCCAGCGGCGACCTGGCGGGCCAGCTCGCGCCAGATCTCCAGCCGCTCGGGGCCGATGACCACGCCGTCGGGGCCGTCCTCGCCGACCACGCCGTCCCAGAGCGTGCCGTCGCAGTCCACGGCGACGACCTTGGGACGCGGGGTGGTCATGGCGTGCAGGCGGCGGACGGCCGCGGCGGCCAGCGCCGCGAAGTAGCGGTCGGTGTAGGGCACGTTGCCGGTCCGGTCGGCGAAGGCGTCGTGCACGTCCTCCGGCCCCGGCTCGTACGGCTCGGCGGAGGTGAGCACGGAGACGGCCGGGTCGTCCTGGAACGCCCGGACCAGCTTGGACGCGAGGCGCGCGTGCACCTCGGGCGAGCCGTGCTCGGGCGAGGGAGGGCAGACGACGAGCACGTGCGGACTGCCGGACCCGCGCGCCGAGGTGCGCAGCGCGGCGGCGAGGTCGGTGGCGACGGCCTCCGCCTCGTCGAGCCCCTCCTGCTCGGCCACCAGGTCTTCCGCCCTGATCAGCACGACGGCGGCACGGGCCCGGCCGAGCACGCTGCCCGAGTCGAGGAGCGAGGGGAAGACCTGGTCGTACGGCGCGAAGGCGACGGCCTCCCCGGCGTCCCCGTGGATGCCGAGTTCGGCGAGCCAGAACCGCAGGGCGTCCCCGATCGGCTCAGCGGTGAAGGTCGCGGCGACCCCAAGCCCGATCTTGTTCACTTCGGTGTCCCTTCCGAAAGGCGCGTGATCAGTCGGACATGGCCACGAGGATGCGGCGGGAGCCGGTGAAGGGCCTGCGGCCGTGCCCCACCAGCACGTTGTCGATCAGCAGCAGGTCGCCCTCCCGCCAGTCGACGTCCACCGCGTTGTCCAGGCCCCGGTCGCGCACCTGGATCACGTACTCGCCGGGGATCGGGGCGCCGTCGGGGAACGTCACCGACTGGGGCAGCTCCTCCGCCGGCATGAGCTCGGCGAGCATGGCGGCGGCCTCGTCGCCGATCGAGGCGGGGTGCCACTGGTCGGCCTGGTTGAACCACACCTCGGCTCCGGTCACGGGGTGGCGGGTGGTGGCCGGCCTGACCTGGGAGATCCGCACACCGCCGTCGGGCCGCCACTGCCAGTCCGCGCCGATGCCGTCGAGGAACGCGGCCACCTGGTCGCGGTCCTCGGTCTCGAACGTCTCCTGCCAGCTCTTGCCGAGTCCCCGGCCGGCGTGCAGGTTCTGGGTGTAGCGCACGCCCTTGGCGAAGGCGTCCCTGACCTCGTCGTCGAGCGACTCCAGCCAGCGCACGCCGTCCACGACGGGGGTGGCCCCGCCGGTCGCCGCCGCCTTCTCGCAGTAGAACAGCAGCCGCGAGGGCCAGGTGGCGGAGTAGGACAGCTCGTTGTGCATGGAGATCGTGTATTCGGGCGGATACTCGGTCGAGGTGTAGACGTTGCCGCCGACCTTGGTGCGGGGCGAGTTGCCGTGCACGTACGCCAGGCGGTTGGGCAGCAGCGTGTCCATGACGGCATCGAGGGTCTCGGGCGTGACGCCGAACCCCCGGAAGACGAGCGCCTTCTCGCGGACCAGCAGGTCGCCCACGTTCAGCTCGCGCAGCGGTCGCAGCAACCCCTCGGGTGTGGCGGCGAAGCCGTCCGGGGCTATTTCCAAGGGCTTCCAGAAGTCGTCCATGCGTCCTCCTTCTGCGCGGGATCCGGCCGCGGCCGAGCACGGGGAAAAGTCGAATTAAGAAGGCAGGCAGGCCCTCGAATAAGCGGCGCCCCTGCGGAAAGAGATTCCGGCGGCCAACATAGAACCCGGATCGGGTTACGCGCAAGAAACATGTTTCATCCGGTCTGCTCGACGGCGCCAGTCAAATTCTCCGACATATGCCTGTGTCTGCCGGCAATGCCGACGACTGCTCATGTTCGGTCGCCCGCAAATGCTGACGGAAGGTCGATTTCCCAATACCCTGCGCACGGGATCGCAGGTGGAAGCGAGGCTTGCGTTACCCAGCGTGCATCCCGTATCGTAAAATAATCACTTTCGTGGGAGCGCTCCCACGCATCTCGGCTCAAAGGCGGCGAGATACGCGGCGACGTCCTGCGGAATCGACGATCAAGCGTTTTCTGGTTCAACCACTTTTTTTGCGTGGTCAGCTGGTCCTGCGCATTGTCTGCGCAGAGAGGAGAACGCTCGGTGACGATAACGCCGACGACTGACAACGAGCATTTAATAGCGTCGCTTTCCCCACGCAGGCAGGAGGCGCTGCGCCGGCTCCTGGCCGCCAGGGCCGCCAAGGCCGCCGCCGCGACCGCGATCACCCCGCGCGGCGAGGGACCCGCCCCCTGCTCCTACGAGCAGACCCAGATGTGGCTCGGCGCCCGCTTCGCCGAGGGCGCCCCGGCGCCGAACGCCACGATCGGCCTGCGGCTCACCGGCCCGCTCGACCTCCGGGCCCTGACCGCCGCCCTGCACAGCCTGGTCGAACGCCACGAGATCCTGCGTACGGTCTACGAGGGCGACGGGCACGAGCCCCGGCAGGTCGTCCTCGACCCCGGGCCCGCGCCGCTCGACGTCGTGGACCTGCGAGAGCTGCCGGAGGCCGAGCGGGAGGCCCGGGCCCGGGAGATCACGTGCAGGGCCGCCGTCGAACGCTTCGACCTGGAGGCCGGGCCGGTCCACCGCACGACGCTGGTGCGGCTGGCCGACGAGGACCACGTGCTGATGTTCGTCTGCCACCACATCGCGTGCGACGGATGGTCGGTCGGCATCATCGTGGACGAGCTGACCAGCGTGTACGCGTCCACCCACGAGGGCCGGCCCGCCGAGGTGGCCGCGCCGCCGCTCCAGTACGCCGACTACGCGGCATGGTCTCGGCGTGAGCTGACCGGCGAGCAGCGCGAGCGGCGGCTCATCTACTGGCGCGACCGGCTCGACGGCGCGAGCGCGGTGGAGCTGCCCGTCGCGCGGGACGGCCAGGCCGTCACCGAGGGCCACCGGAGCGACTGCCACCTGTTCACCCTGCCGGAGGAGGTCCTGCGGGCGCTGCGGGAGGCCGGCGGCCCCGGAACCACCCCGTTCGTGGCCCTGCTCACGGTCTTCTCGATGCTGCTCGCGCGATACACCGGGCAGGGCGACCTGACGATCGCCACGGTGGACGGCGGACGCCGCCGCGTGGAGCTGGAGCCCGTGCTGGGCTGCTTCGTCAACGCCCTGCCGCTGCGCGCCGACCTGTCCGGCGACCCGTCGTTCCGGGAGGCGGCGGCGGGGGTCCGGCGCAGGCTCGGCGAGGCGCTCGCCAACCACCTGCCGTTCTCGGAGCTGGCCGGGGCGCTGAGCGACCGGGACGCCCGCAACTTCTCGCTGTCGACCGTGGGCTTCTCGCTGCGGGTCTTCCGCGACCAGCGCGGGCGCTGGCCCGGGCTGGAGGCGTCGGTCTGGGAGCACGAGGTCGACGACTTCACCTACGACCTCGCGCTGCTGGTGCACCTGAACGGCGCCGGCGACCCCGAGCTCTACCTGACCTACCAGAAGGACCGGTTCGACGCGGACGCCGTCGCCCGGATGGCCGGGCACTACCGGGCGCTGGCCGAGCGCGTCGCCGCCGCCCCGGACACCCCGCTGGCCCGCCTGGAGCTGCTCACCGACGCCGAGCGCGACGTGGTGCTGGACGACTGGAACGACTCGGCCCGGCCCTACCCGGACGTCGCCCTGCCCGAGCTGCTGGAGCGCCACGCGGACTCGGACGCGGTCGCGGTCGCCTTCGAGGGCCGCACGACCACCTACGCCGAGCTGCACGCCCGCGCGAACCAGGTCGCTCACCTGCTGCGCGAGCGGGGCATCGGCCCGGAGGACACGGTGGGCGTGCTGCTCGACCGGAGCCCGGATCTCATCGCCTGCCTCCTGGGCGTGTGGAAGGCGGGCGCGGCCTACCTGCCGATGGATCCCAAGTTCCCCGCGCAGCGCGTGCACGACATGCTGTCGATCGCCGCGACCCCGCTGGTCCTGACCTCGGCGGGCTACGCGCACCTGTTCGACGGCGCCGGCGTGCTGGACGACGTCGTCGACGTGGAGAGCGGCGTCCTCGACGACCTGCCGCGCCACCCGGCAGGCGTGCCGTACGACATCGACCGGCTGGCCTACGTGATCTTCACGTCGGGGTCGACCGGCAAGCCGAAGGGCGTGCAGGTCACCCACCGCGGGCTGGTGAACCACGTGTGGTGGGCCGTCGAGGACCTGGCGTACCAGGGCGACGGCGGCGCGCCGCTGTTCGGCTCGGTGGCGTTCGACCTCGTGGTGCCCAACCTGTGGGCGCCGCTCGTCGCGGGCCGCCGGGTCACCGTGCTGCCGCAGGACTTCGACATGGGCGAGCTGGGCGCGCTGCTGGTGGCGGGCGGGCCGTACGCCTTCATCAAATGCACTCCCGGGCACCTGGAGGTGCTCGGTCACCAGATCGACGCCCGGCAGGCCGCCGCGCTCGCCGGGAAGATCGTCGTGGCGGGCGAGGCGCTGCCCGGCTCGATGGCCAACCGCTGGCTGGAGATGCTCGGCCCGGGCCGGCTGATCAACGAGTACGGCCCCACCGAGGCGTCGGTCGGCACCTGCGTCTATCCCGTGCGGGACGCCCAGCTCGTGGAGGTCGTCCCGATCGGGCGCCCGCTGCCCAACATGCGGATGTACGTCCTGGACGCCCACCGGCGGCTGCAGCCGGTCGGCGTGCCGGGCGAGCTGTACGTCGGCGGCGTGGGCGTGACCCGCGGGTACATGAACCGGCCGGACCTCACCGAGGAGCGGTTCCTGCCGGATCCCTTCAACCCGGGCGGCCGGATGTACCGCACCGGCGACCGGGTGGCCTGGACCCGCGACGGCGACGTGGCCTTCCTGGGTCGCTACGACGACCAGGTGAAGATCCGCGGCTACCGCATCGAGCTGGACGAGGTGCGGGCGACCGTCCTCGATCACCCCGGTGTGCGCGACGCGGTCGTCACCGTGCACGCGTTCACCCCCGAGGACAAGCGGCTCGTCGCCTACTACGTCCCCACCGGGCCGGAGTTGTCCGAGCTGGCGGACCACTGCGCGGAACGGCTGCCGGACTACATGGTCCCGTCGGTGTTCGTGCCGCTGGAGACCATCCCGCTCAACGCCAACGGCAAGGTGGACCGCAAGGCACTGCCCGATCCGGTGGTCCGGGTGGGCGACGACCTGGCCGAGCCGACGACCGAGACCGAGATCGTGGTGGCCGGGGTCTGGCGGGAGGTCCTCGGCATCGACGCCGTCTCGATCGACGCCGACTTCAACGCGCTCGGCGGCCACTCGCTGCTGCTCATCCGCATGGTCGCCAAGCTGCGCCAGGCGCTGCCCTCCGACGGCTACCAGGTGACCGTGCTCGACGCGATCGCCAACCGCACCGTGCGGGAGCTGGCCGCGGTGATCGACGCCGCCAACGGCACTCCGGAGAGCACCGCCGAGGAGGGCCCGCGCGGCCTGCTGGTCGAGCTCACCCGGCCGGTCAAGACGCCGACGCTGTCGCTCGTCTGCATCCCGTACGGCGGGGCCAGCGCGATGGTCTACCAGCCGCTGGCCGACGCGCTGCCGGACGGCCACTCGCTGTTCGCGGTCGCCCTGCCCGGCCACGAGCTGGGTGTCGAGGAGAGCACGATCCCGTTCCACGAGGCCGCCCAGCGGGTCTGCGACGAGGTGGTCGAGCGCGTGCGCGGCCCGGTCGCGTTGTACGGCCACTGCGTCGGCAGCGCGCTGACCGCCGAGATCGCGCGGCGGCTCGAGGCGGCCGGGCGGCGTGTGGAGGCCGTCTACATGGGCGGCAGCTTCCCGTTCGCCACCCCCACGAAGGGCCTGAACGGCCTGCTCGGGCGCATCTTCCGCAGCAAGGCGCTGGACAACGCCAACGCGCACGCCAACTGGCTGCGCGCGATGGGCGCCGACCTCCAGGACCTCGATCCCGAGCAGGTCGACCACATCATCCGCACTATGCGCGTGGACGCGCGGGCCGGTGAGGACTACTTCAGCGAGCTCGTGGAGCGGCAGAGCCCGCAGCTGCGCGCCCCGGTGATCTCGATCGTCGGCGACCGCGACGCGCTGACCGACTTCTACCAGGAGCGCTACCGCGACTGGCACTGCGTCTCCGAGACCACGGCGCTGGTCGTGATGGCCGAGGCCGGCCACTACTTCCTCCGCTATCGCACCGAGGAACTGGCCGCGATCGTCACGACCACCCACGCCGCCGTCGAACGCACCGAAGAGTGGCGGCCACGCCCGCCCGAGGACCCGGCGACGTGGTGGCGGCAGGCGCTGTCCACCGACCGGAAGGCCGACGTCGGCGGGCCGCAGCCCAGCCTGGGCCGGTTCTTCACGGTGGCGACCGGTCAGATCGTCTCGATGATCGGCGCCGTGATGACCGAGTTCGCCGTGCCGATCTGGGCCTACCTGAAGAGCGGCTCACTGGTGCAGTTCGGCCTGTTCGCCATCATCGGGCTGGTGCCGGGGCTCGTCCTCGCGCCGCTGATCGGCGCGCTCGTCGACCGGTATGACCGCAAGCGGGCGATGCTGGCCGCCGACGGCCTGTCGCTGGCCGTGCAGGCCGCGCTGCTCGCGCTGATGGCCGGCGACGTGCTGAGCATGCCCCTGCTGTACGGCCTGCTGGTGGTGCTGTCGATATCGGTGACCCTGCAACGGGTGGCCTGGCAGTCGGCCGGTCCACAGCTCGCGCCCAAGCACTATCTGCATCACGTCGGCGGCGTCGTCCAGCTCGGCAACGCCGTGGCCCAGCTCATGGTGCCGCTGTTCTCCGTCGCCGTGCTGGCGCTGATCGGCATCGAGGGCATCCTGACCGCCAACGTGGTCTGCTACGCGATCGCGTTCGCCGTGACCCTGCTCGTGCGCTTCCCGGCCACGATGGCCTGGCGGCGCCGCGAGACGGTCTCCGCCGAGATCCGCAACGGCTTCCGCTACCTGCTGCGGCGGCGCGGCCTGCGGGCCATGGCCTTCACGATGTTCATCGTGAACTTCTTCCTGTTCACCGGGTTCATCATGATCTCGCCGCTGGTGCTGTCGGTCGGCGAGCTGGCCGACACGGGGCGGGTGGCGCTGCTCGCCGGGATCGGGGCGGTCTGCGGCGGGCTGATCATCACGCTGTGGGGTGGCCCGCGTGACCGCCGGATGTTCGGCATGCTGGCGGCCGCCGGCGTGCTCGGGATCTTCTGCGCGATCGCCGGTCTGCGCCCGTCGCTCGTCCTCATCACGGTCGGCGCCTTCGGCATGTCGCTGATGATGACGATCAGCGACGGCATCTGGCTGACGATCATCCACTCGAAGGTGCCCCAGCGCTACCACGCCCGGGTCATCGCGATCAACCGGATGCTCGCGCTGTCGACCCAGCCGGTCGGCCTCGCCGTACAGGCCTGGCTGGTGGGGCTGCTCTTCGAGCCGCTGATGCGGCCGGACGGCCCGCTGGCCGGCACGGTCGGGAAGGTGATCGGAGTCGGCGAGGGCCGCGGCATCGGCCTGCTGTACGTCGTGTGCGGCCTGGCCATCGCGCTCACGATCACGCTGGCCCTGCGGCATCCGGCCCTGGCGAGGTTCGACCAGGAGACCCCGGACGCCGAGCCGGACGACCTGGTCGGCCTGGAGGCGCTGCGCAGTCGTCAGGAGGCGAGCGTCCCGCCGCCGCGGGTCCCGGCCGAGCTGTGAGGACGGGCGACAGGTGATCAGGTGATCAGGTGAGGCGGAAGGTGGGCCGGCCGCCGGGCCCGGTCTCGGCGTCCAGCGTCTTGCCGCCGACGGTCTCGGCGACCTCCGGTTCGACGAAGACGCGCACGTCCGCCTTCTCGATCACCTCGTCACCCGAAAACGGCGCGCTCACCAGCGAGAGCTCCAGCGAGGCGGGCTCGCCCGGCTTGGCCGCGATGCGCAGGCCCGCCTCGTCGGGGAGATACTCCCCCACCATCAGATCGCGGATCGCCCGAACGGCGTGGTCGGTGACTGTCAGCACGACGCGCCTCCTGTGTGCTTACGCGTCCTTGGGCTTGCGCCGCCGGTTCATCGCGAGCCACCCGGCGTCCCAGGCGGCGTACCTGTGGTGATCGAGACGGCGGCGCACGAGGGCGAGGCAGGCGAGCAGCATCGTCAGCGACAGCGCCGCCGTGGCCGTTCCGGACGCGACGCCGTCCGCGACCGTGTCGATCCGGCTGCGCGGGCCGTCGCCGGGCCTGCCCTCGTGGTCCAGCCAGATCCGCACGGGCGTGCCGGCCTTGGCCGCCGAGGGCACCGGCGCCTGCCCGGTCACCGTGCGGCCGTCGGCGGTCGTCCAGGCGACGCCCGTGCGCAGCCGCGCGGCGGTGCCCTCCACCGCGACCCAGGTGGCCGCCGGCGCGTCCCGGGTGACAGTGGCCGTCACCCATCGCCCGGAACGCTCCTCGGCCAGGCCGCCGCGATAGACGGCGGCGCCCACGGCGCACGCCGCGCCCAGGCTCAGCACGCACAGGATCAGTAAGGCCAGGACGGCCAGGGACTCGACGCGGTCGGTGCCGCGCCGTAACGGATTGCCGTCGGGCAGGTAGCGCCGCACCCGCATCGTCACCGGGCCGGTCGCCGGTCCGGTCACCGGGCCAGATCGCATCGCGTCACCCCTCCTCCTCGTACGCCTTCTCATGTGCCTTCTGGCGACGCAGGGCGTCTCACTCGCCCGGCTCCTGAAACCGCGGCGCGTCCGGCGGAGGGCCGGAGGGCTCCTGGATCAGCGCGTTCAACGTGGTGTCTTCGGTGATGGCGCGCTCGGCCTCGGCGGTGTCCTCCAGCGCGACGATCCGCTCGGGTCGCCGCGTCTCCCGCTCCGCCTCTTCCCGGGCCCGTACGGCCCCCTCGATGGCCTCCAGCATCTCGTCCCGGCTGTAGGAGCCCTCGGGGATCTCGTTCAGGAGGGCGAGGGTCTCGGCCGGCACATGGATGTCCGCGGCGGCGGCGGAGTAGAGGTCGCGGCGCGTCACGCGGAGGCGGTCGTGGAAGAGCTCGTCCACGACCTGGCGCAGCCGCTCCGTCTCCGCAGGGTCAGGCATGCCTTCTCCTTCCGGTCTCTCCTTACCCCCCGCGGTGCGGATCCCACGCGCAGCTTGAAGATCGGCTGACGGATCGGCCCGGAGATCGGCCCGGAGATCGGCTCGGAGATCGGCTCGGAGATCGGCTCGGTCAGGCGAGCCAGTCGAGCCACTCGCCGTGCGGCCCGGCCATCGCGAGCGGTTCGCCGTCGAGCGCGGGCAGGAACGCCAGCCGCCGCTCCGGCAGCCCGGCCGTCAGCTTCGGAAGAAGGGAGGGCAGCCGGGGCGAGCCCTCGTTGGAGATCCACCGTACCGGCAGGCCCCCCACCCGAAGGTCGCGGACGAGCGCCACGAAGCGGTCCCGCGCCCCGGCGTCCAGGTAGGGCAGGAGCGCGCTGTGGAAGACGACGACCGTCGCCCCGGCGGGCGCGGCGGCGACGAGATCGGGCAGGGCCGCCGTGGCGTCCCCCCGCACCAGGCGGGGCGGGTCCTGCCGCGCCATCCGCACCGCCCCGCGCAGCCGGGCGAGCCGGTCCTGCTGCTCCGGCCACACCAGGCACTCCAGCCAGCGCACCGCCTCGTCGTCGCGTACGTCGATGGGATCGAGATCGAGCCCGGCCCGCCACACGACCTCGGGGAGGCGCTCCGGCACCGGCACCTTCCCGTTCGTCCGGCAGGTGAGCAGGACGGGGCTCCCGGCCGGCCCGATCTCGGGCCCGTCGTCATACCGGTAGCGGTAGCGGTCCGGGTAGAGGCACAGCCCCGCCGACGCGCCCACCTCCACGAGGGCCAGCGGCTGCGGCAGCGCCGCCAGCACCGGCAGCAGGCTCGCGCACCGGCCCGCCTCGTTGGTCTGCGTCCGCCGGGCGAGCATCGTCTCCCGCACCTCGGGCCAGTGGCGCACGGTCCACTCCCGGAAGGCGCCGAACTCGTCGTACGGCCCGCCGAGGAAGCGCACGGCGGCCAGCAGCAGGTTCGGCTGCCGTTTCGGCTCCGGCAGGCCGTCGATCAGTTCGATCAGCCCGGGATCGGCGGCGATCGCGAGGGCGAGCGCCTCGTAGACCGGGCTGTGCCCCCTGACCTCGCG
Organism: Microbispora hainanensis; assembly: GCF_006874475.1. Classification (GTDB taxonomy): domain Bacteria; phylum Actinomycetota; class Actinomycetes; order Streptosporangiales; family Streptosporangiaceae; genus Microbispora; species Microbispora hainanensis. The sequence continues at coordinate 194,961 of NZ_VIRM01000006.1, read as the reverse complement.
CTCCGCGAAGTACCTGTACCACTCGGCCGTCTCCATGCCCGCCTCCCTGACGTCGACGTTCCATCAAACCAGGAGGAAAGGAGCACGCGAGAAAGGGCCCCGGCAACGGACACCACGTACGCCCTCAAGGTAATCGAAAGAAAAGGCGAGGACCGTTTACACCACGGACGGACAGGAAAGCCAAGGCGGCACGGAACGATTCACGGCGGGTCGCAAATACCGACATTTCATTATGGGGGAAATGTCGGAGAGCCCGTGCATAGGAGAGTTGCATTGCCCAGAAGAATGAGCCTTGTCGCGCTTCTCGCGGTCGGCGCACTGCTGACCGGCGGCGCCGTCGCCCATGCCGCCGCGGACGGCACTGCCGGTCTCGAGACAGCGCGGATCCTGCCCGGTGACGCCGCCGCCGGCCTCTCCTCTCCACACCCCGCGTCTCCACACCCCGGCGCGAGCCGGAACAAGAACAAGAACCATCAGCGGCAGCGGGGCGACCAGGGCCAGAGCCAGAGCCAGAAGCTGCTCCGTGATTTCACCCAGGTCCTGTCCCCGGTTCAGCAGTCGACGACGCAATCGAGGGCGCTGCCGGACAACCGGCAACTCGCCCATTCACGCACGATCACCTCGAACACCCAAAAGACCGATTCGCACGTACGGAATTCATCGGCACAGAAGGCCAAGCAGAGCGTCAAGGGCCGACAGAACGTCGGCGACCAGCAGAACGCGGCGCAGCCCGTCCGGAAAAACCCCAAGAACGAGCCGGCGCCGAAACCCTGCGATCCCAACATTCGCGTCATGACGCAGAACATGTACGTGGGCAGCAGCTTCGCGCCGCTGATCGCCGCGCAGACGCTCCCGCAGTTCCTCGCTGCGGTCACGACCGTCTACCAGAACATCATCGCGAGCGCGCCCGCCGAACGTGCGGCCGCGGTCGCCCGCGAGATCGCCCGCAACGAGCCCGACCTGGTGGGACTCCAGGAGGTCGACATCATCCGCACCGGTTCGCGGCCGGCGGAGAACGTGCAGTCGGACCAGTTGCAGGCCCTACTGGCCGAGCTCGACCGGCTGGGGCACCACTACGAGACGGTCGGCATCATGCCCGGCTTGGACATCGAGGCGCCCAGCACGCTCGGGTTCGACGTGCGCCTCACCTATCGTGACGTGGTCATCGTCAGGGCGGACGCGGCCAGGAAGATCACGCTGTCCAACCGGCAGGTGCAGACCTACGTGATCAACTCGACGCAGCCCTCACCCGTCGGCGCCATCACCGACATCCGCGGCTGGATCTCCGTGGACGCCACCGTCTGCGGGCGGACGTTCCGCTTCGTCAACACCCATCTGGACTCGACACCACCGTTCACCGTTCAGCGGGCGCAGGCGCAGGAGCTCGTGGCCAGTGCGGCGAACACGCGCCTGCCCGTCGTGTTCGTCGGCGACTTCAACGCCAACGCCAGTGACCCGGACGATCCGACGTTCGCCACCTACCGCTTCCTTCTCGACCAGGGCTTCGCCGACGCGTGGAAGCTCCGGCGACCCGGGGACCCCGGATTCACCTGCTGCCAGGCGCCCGACCTGCGCAATCCCGTCTCCTCCCTGACGCGCCGCATCGACCTCGTCCTGTTCCGCGGGGCGTTCGGGGTCAAGAACATCAACGTGGTCGGGAACAGGGAGGCCGACCGTACGCCGCTGGGCCTGTGGCCGTCCGACCACGCGGGGGTCGTGGCGACACTGCGGCTGCCCGGCGCCGGGAAGTAGACCGGCTGGTCCGTACGGACCCGCGGGAGGCCGGCGCCTTCAGGCTCCGGCCTCCCGCCCCGTACCGCTCGGCCGTTCCCAGGTCCACAGGCGTTCGCCGTCCTCGACGTGATCGGTGGGCAGCAGGCCTATGCGGCCGGCCACCGCCATGGACGCGTGGTGATCGGGATGGATGTGGGCCTCGATGCGGGCGACGCCGCGCGCCCGCAGCCATCCGGCCAGGGCCGCCGCCGCCTCCGAGGCGTACCCGTGGCCCTGCCAGGCGGTCCCCACGACCCACGCGACCTCGGCCCGCCGCCCCTCGTCCGCCACGGTCGCCTGGACGTAGCCGACCGCTCGCCGGTCGATGTCGCGGCGGATGATCCAGTTGAGCCACTCCTGCCGCCCGTCCGGGGAGCGGCGGGCTTCGAGCCGGGCATACCTGGCGCGTAGCTCCGGCAGGGTGGGCGCGGCTCCGCCGATGAAGGCGTACAACTCCTCCCCCGCCAGCACCTCCGCCATTTCGTCCGCGTCCTGCACGGTCAGCGGCCACAACGTGAGCCGCTCCGCCGCGATGATCTCCATGTGCCGAGTCTCCTCCGTCCCGGCCCGTGCGCCCAACGGCTTTTCGCGGGCGGCCGGATAACCGATCGATTTCCGGCGGGCACGGCCGACATCATGGCGGGCATGAAGCACCGCACGGGTTCCGAGCACTCCCGCGGGGAGGCGCTCGCCGAGCTGCACGGCTCTCTGAACCGCCGCTACCGGCCGGAGGACGTCGCCGAACTGGTCCTCCAGGCCCTGGCCGGACGGCTGTCGGGCCGTGAGCGCAATCTGCTCGCCCGCGCCGCGCGGCACTCCTCGCGCGGATGGTTCACCTCGCTGCCGGACGACTACGCGCGCCCCGTCGGCGGCGCGCGCCAGGTGGCGGCGGCCGCCCGGCTGTTCGGCGTACGGGCGGACGTGGACCCCGACGACCCCGAGTCGCTGCGGGCGTACGCGGGCACCGCCGGGCGCATGATCGGGTGGAGACCGGGCAGGTCCGACTTCCTCGCCGACCGGCTCAACCGCGAGGCCCGAGAGGCCGCCGGGATGGACCTGTCGAAGCGGCAGTACAACCGGCGGTTCCGGATGCTGCGCCGCATCGAGGAGAAGGCGGGCACGCTCGAGACCGAGCAGGACAAGCGGCGGCTGCTGCTGATCGGTGTCACCGGCTTCGGCGCGAGCATCCCGCTGGAGCGGTTCGTCGCGGACCCGGACGCCGCCTGCTTCGTGGCTTACTACACGGCACGCCGCAAGCTGCGCCGCGAGTTCAGCCTCTCCGGGCGGGACAACCCCTTCGACGAGATCGCGGAGGTGCTGCTCCGCCGATGCGGGGACGACGCGGACTGGTGGATGATCGCGCAGGTCCGGGCCATGCCCGACGTGCTGCACCGTCTCACCGACGGGGAGCGGGGACGGCTGCTCGGTCAGTGGTCCGCGGTCATGCGGCAGGCCGCCCGGTTCCTGGGGCGGCGCTGGCGACCGGCCACGGATCGGACGTCGATGGTCGTGCGGCGCGGCGACGACTCCAGCACGTGGAACACCCTGGCGGGGGCCTACAACGCCGCCCGCGCCGGGTGGCTCGCGTGCCTCGCGTCGCTGGACGCTCTGGAGCTGCTCGACGCGTCCTGCCCGGGGAAGGCGATGCGGCTGATGGCCGCAGACCTCGCGGCCTGGCACCGCTCGACCGGCGGCGACATCGATCCCGCCACCCGGGTCTGGGCCGCGCTGCCGCCGCCCTGGGAGGTGCTGGACGGCACGGCGTCCTGCACCCGTGCGGACGTCGAAGCGACCTGCCGTACGGCGGGGCTCGACCCGGAGAAGTCGGGCTGGACGGCGCCCACGCCCACGCGTCGTGTCGCCGTGTTCCGGCCCACGCCCGAGCTGGTGCACGGGGTCGCCGTCGCCGATCCGGTGTGGGCGGCCCTGCTGCGCCGCGCCGGGGTGTTCAGCGGCAGGCCCGTCAGACCCGATCTGGCGCCGGACGCCCTGCACGGGCTCCGGGCCGGCGTCGTGACCGGCGACCTGCCTCCCGCCGTGGAGGCGGATTGATGCGTGGCGCGTTAATGCGTGGCGCGGCCGGGGCCGGTCGAGCAGACTGGACCCCGGCCCCGCCGTAGTTCAGAGGTAGAACGCCCGGCTCTTCATCCGGGTGGACGCCGGTTCGAGCCCGGCCGGCGAGGACCTCCATGAACGGATCACGGCACCTGCGAACGGCCTGAGATCTGTCGGTCAAGATCGATACAGTGCGCCGGTGATCAGATCGCGGCGTGTCGTGTGGCCGGCGCTCGTGGGCGTGCTTCTGCTGGGCGGGGTCGCCGGTGAGCCGGATCTCATGGGGGAGTCGGTGATGTGCTCCTCCATATCGATGGGCGGCACCGTGTCGCTGTCCTGTGACGATCCCGAGTTCGAAGCCGAGATGAAGGCCAACGCCCTCACTCCCGAGGAGGCGAAGAGCATCGGGTGCCCGCCGGTGCAGTGGGGCGACGAGGCGAAGCTCACCCCCGACATGCTGCGGGACCCGAGCTTCGCGACCGCCGAGCCCACCTACACCCCGCGTACGCCCGATCCTGCGATCGCGGCGCGGGTGAACCAGGCGTGGGACCGCATCGAACGCTGGCTGGGCGCGCACGCCTCGGCCACGCTGCGCAGGCTCAAGTTCGGCGCCGACCCGCAGAGCCTCGCCGGGTGGGAGTCGAACCACGGCCGCCGCCTGCCCGACGACCTGTACGTCTCCTATCTCCGGCACGACGGCGCCGACGGCAACCTGGGCGCGGGGTTCCAGCTCCCGCCCGCGTACGGCCTGCTCGGCCTTTTCGAGATCGACTACATCAACTGGGGCAACTGCCAGGACCTGGTGATGGAGGGCGACCTGGACGCGGCCGACCCCGAGGACGGGAGATGGAACGGCAGCTTCCTGGCCGTCGGCAGCGACGGCTCCGGACGGGAGCTGTTCGTCGAGCCGCGGACGGGCCGGGTGGGCGAGGCCGGGGCGCAGGAACAGGTGGAGTATGACGGCCCGATGGGCTGGCCGTCGCATCTGGCGATGCTGGAGGCGCTGACCGGCGCGCTGGAGCGAGGCGAGGCGCTGCGCGACTGGCATCCGGTCGTCACCACGGGCTGCGAGCTGCGCTGGGCCGAGGAGCCCACGCCCCTGCGGCAGGGCTGCGCCGGCGGCCCCCGGCCGTCCCCCACCCCGACGCCGACCGTGGAGCCGACCCCGGAGAAGCCGACGGCCGGGGAGCTGCGCGCCGTCGGATGCCTGCCGGGCCGCCGTACACCCGGCCGTACGACCCGGGTGCGCATGCCGGGGCCGCGCGTGACCGCCGAGGTCAACGCGGTGTGGCGGCGCATCGAGCGGTGGCTGGCCCGGAAGGCGCCCGTCACGTACAAGAGCCTGCGGCCACCGGCCCGCCCTCTGGACATCGCCAGGTCGGAGGCGGCGATGAGGCTGCGCTTCCCCGACGACCTGCGTGCCTCGCTGCTGCGGCACGACGGCGCCGGCTCGTGGGGATTCGGCCCCGCCCCCTTCTATGAGCTGATGTCCGCTGAGCACATCCACAGCGAGTGGAAGATGCTCTGCGACATCGGTCCCGACGGCTACTGGTGGGACGGTCACCTGATCCCCTTCGCCTACGCGAACGACGGCGGCAACCTCTTCGTCGACACCCGTACGGGGAAGACCGGTGAGTTCTTCAACGAGGAGGGCCTCACCCTGGAGGGCGACGTCGTGTGGCCGTCCTACCTGGCGCTGCTGAAGGCGACCACGAGATCGCTGGAGACCGGCAGGCCGATCCGCGGCTGGCGGCCGAAGATCGTCAAGGGCGCGCTGCAGTGGGAGAGCACCCGGGGGTGAGCACCCCCGGGCCCGGTCGGGCAGGCCCGGGGCCGCTCCTTGCTCCTTCATGAACGCCGCCCTGCCCCGGCTCATTCGTGATCTTGCGTTTCCGACGCGGCGCGATCACGACAGCCTGCGCGCGATCCCGTCGAGGACGAAGTCGAGCCCGATCGCGAAGCGTTCCTCCGGCGTGGGACCGGCCGGATGGGTGAGCCATTCCGTGAGATGGGGCAGGCCGCCGTCGGCGGCGGCCAGGTCGCGCAGCGCGGCGACGGCGGCGTAGAGCCGGGCGTCGTCGTCCAGGCCCTGGCGCCGCTCCTGACGGGCCTCCTCGCTGTCCTGCAACGCGCTGCCGAGCACGTGCCGATCGAGCAGCGCCGCGTAGGTCATCGCATCGCCGACGCTCGCGCCCTGCCGTACGAGGACGGTGAGCATGAACTCCAGCCGGCGCATCATGTGCGGGCCTGCCGGAGGACGGGCGTGGACCAGCACGGCGAACCAGGGATGCCGTGACGTCATCCGCCGGGTCTCCAGGGCGAGCGTGCGCAGGTCGTCACGCCAGTCGTCGCCGGGCTCGGCGGGCAGCGGGATCTCGGCCGTGGCCGCGTCGAGCATGAGGTCGAACAGGCCCTCCTTGCTGTGCACGTGCCGATAGAGGGCCATCGGCGAGTAAGGCCCGAGCCGGGCGGCGACCGCCTTCATCGTCAGGCCGTCGAGCCCGGCCTCGTCGGCCACGCCGATCGCCGCCGCCACGACCTTCTCCCGGTCCAGCCCGCGCCTGCGCGGTTGCGGCTGGGTCCAGATCAGCGGGAACCCGTCCGTCTCTCCCTCTCCCATGCCGTAAGTTTACGCCATACACTCTATGTGTACGTCATAAACTTACGGAGGCACCGATGGGGCGAGCGATGAGCGACGCGTACGAACCGCAGGGGATCCGGCTGGGCGTGGTGAGGGGCATCAGCTACGGGCTGTTCGGCCCGCCCGGCACGTTCGTCCCCCAGGCCCGGTCACTGGGGGCCGGGATCCTGCGGGCGTACGTCTACTGGAGCCAGGTCGAGCCCGAGCCGGGCCACTACCGCTGGGACATGGTCGACGCGCTGCTCGGCCAGCTCGACGGCGACGAGGAGGTGTGGATCACGCTGTGCTCCAGCTCCCCCTGGGCGACCCGGACGCCGACCGACTTCCTGCCGCCCTCCCCCGCGCTCGACCTGGACGCGTACGCCGAGTTCGTCCGCCGGGTGGTGCGCCGCTGCGCCGGCCGGGTGCGCTACTGGCAGTGCGACAACGAGCCGAGCAACACCGACCTGCTGTGGGCGGGCACCGCCGACGAGTACGTCGCGCAGCTCAAGGTCATGTACGCCGCGGTCAAGGAGGCCGACCCCGCGGCCGCCGTGGTGCTCGGCGGGTGCGGCTACGACGTGCTCGGCGGCGAGCCGGGAAGCGAGCCGTGGCGCTTCTTCGAGCAGGTGCTGCGCGGCGGCCGGGACGCCTTCGACCTCTTCGACGTGCATCTCTATGGCGACGCCGCCGCGGTCCCCGCCCACATCGAGGCCGTACGGGAGCTGATGCGGGCGCACGACTGTCTCCGGCCGGTGGTGGCAGGCGAGTTCGCCGCGCCCGTGCCGTTCGAGTTCCCCGAAGCCCAGGCCGTCATGTACGAGGTGTTCGCCAAGGCCTTCGCCGAGGCGGGCGGGCAGGTGCAGAGCACGAGCCAGCCGGCCGTGCAGAGCACGAAAGAACTGGCCGCCAGGGCGCGGCAGGACACCCCCGAGCGGCAGGCCATGGCCGCGTTGTACGCCCGGATGCCGCAGCTCCCGCCCCGGCTGCAGATGTTCATGGAAGGGTGCCCGCCCGAGCTGGAAGCCAGGCGACACCGGATCAACTGCCGCCAGCTCGTCGCGTGCACCCTGCAGGCGCTGGCGTCCGGGGTCCGCCGCACCCTCTACTGGAACCTCGCGCCCGAGGTGCCCGGCCTGGCCGATCCTCTGCAGATCATGCATCTGATGTTCGGCAAGCTCGCCATGCTCGGCTACCGCGACGGCGAGCTCACCGTCCGGCACCCGGCGGCGGACACCTTCGCCCTGCTCGCCGCGCAGCTCGCGGGCGCCCGGCGGGTGACCCGCGTCCCGTCCGCCGACGCGCCCGATCTGTACGCGTTCGAGGTCGAGCGTGCCGGACACGAACCGCTGCTCGTGCTGTGGGACCACCGCGACATGGTCGATGACCAGGATCAGCCGCCCGTCGCCGTCTCCTGGCCCTGGCCGGCGTCCGCCGCGACCGCTGTGGACGCGTTCGGCGAGCCGCACGCCGTCGAGGTCCGCGACCGGCGGCTGCGCCTGGCCGTCTCCGGCACGCCGGTGTTCGTCACCCCGATGAACCGGCCGCAATCTCACAACGCTTCCTGACCCCCGTGAACCACTTCTGTCACACAGCAGGATCAAGGTGATGTCGATCGCATAAAGGGATCTTGTCGGCATAGCGGCACGCATGGAGATTTGCGGGTGATTTCCACACCCCCTCTGGAGGCTCTCCGTGCTGTTACGAGCAGCCATCGCCGCGGTCGCCGTGGCCGCGATCGGCGCGGCCCCGGCCCACGCGGCCACCGGTCCGGCCATCACCGTCGACAAGGGACGCACCCAACCGGTCTTCTCCTACGCCGACGCCATCCGCGAGCACGTCTACGTCGAGTCGAGCGTCGACAGCGACTCCGACGGCCGCCTCGACCGGGTCAGGGTCGACATCATCAGGCCCAGGGAGTCGGGCCCCGGGCTCAAGGTGCCGACGATCATCGACGAGAGCCCCTACTACGACAACTCCGGGCGCGGCAACGAGTCCGAGCGCAAGGTGTACGACGCGGCGGGCGAGCCCGTGAAGTTCCCGCTGTTCTACGACAACTACTTCGTGCCGCGCGGATACGCCGTGCTCAACGTCGACATGGTCGGCACCACGAAGTCCGACGGCTGCCCGGACGTCGGCGGCAGCGCCGACGTCCTGGGCGGCAAGGCGGTCATCGACTGGCTGAACGGCCGCGCCCCCGCCTTCCACGACGACGGCTCCCCCGCGGTGGCCGACTGGAGCACCGGCAAGGCCGGCATGATCGGCAAGTCGTACGACGGCACGCTGGCCAACGCGGTCGCGGCGACCGGGGTCGAGGGCCTGGAGACGATCGTCCCGATCTCCGCCATCAGCTCCTGGTACAAGTACCAGCGCTCCAACGCGGTCATCTACAACTTCAACTACATGTCGTACCTGTCCCGGGCCGTCGACACCGACCCGGCCGCCAAGTGCGCGGCCAAGCGGGCCCGGCTCGACGTCGACGCCGACGACACCACGGGCAACTACAACGGCTTCTGGGCCGAGCGCGACTACGTCGCCGGGTCGCTCGGCGACGCCTCGAAGGTGCACGCCAGCGTCTTCGTCGTGCACACGGTCAACGACCTGAACGTCAAGCCCGACAACTTCTCGGTGTGGTGGCAGGCGCTCGCCGACCGCGACGTGCCGCGCAAGATCTGGGTCGGCCAGTATCAGCACGTGGACCCCTTCGACTTCGAGGGACGCCGCGACGTGTGGGTCGACACGCTGCACCGGTGGTTCGACCACTGGCTGCTCGGCGTGAACAACGGGATCATGCGGGAGCCGCGCGCCGACGTGCAGGTCGGCCCGGCCGAGTGGATCACGCAGCGCGACTGGCCCGCGCCGCTCGCCCGCAAGGTCCCGCTCCGCCCGGCCGCCGACGGCTCGCTCGGCCTGCTGCCCGCCAAGAAGGGTGAGACGGCCGTCTTCACCGACACCCGCCAGTCCGAGGACGCGATGGTCGCCGACGCCGGCACGGCCGCGCCGGGCAGGATCGCCTTCACCACCGGCGAGCTGCCGCTGAACCTGCGCATGTCCGGCACCCCCGAGGTGGACCTGCGGATCTCCCTCGACAAGCCGACCTCGAACCTGACCGCGCTCCTGGTCGACTTCGGCGAGGACACCCGGATCGACTGGCGTCTCGGGCAGGGCATCACCACCCTCACCGAGGAGGACTGCCACGGCGACGGCACCGCCGACGACGACGGCTGCTACAAGAAGGTCGCGTCCAACCTGGCCACCCGGCCCCTGGAGGTCGTGGCCCGCGGCTGGATCGACGCGCAGAACCGCGACTCCCTCAGCCAGTCGTCGCCGCTGACCCCGGGAACGTACGCGCAGGTCACGTGGAAGACCCTGCCGCAGGAGTACACGTTCAAGAAGGGCCACAGGATCGGCCTGGTGATCGCGGGCACCGACTCCACCTACAGCCGCGAGCAGGCCACCGGTGCGAACGTCACCGTCGATCTCAAAAAGAGCAGCGTCTCGCTTCCGCTCGACCTGGTCGGCTCGCTGCTCAGCCTGCCGAAGGGCCACAAGGACTGGCACGGCCCGAAGCAGGTGAAGCTGCCGGTGCCGGAGGTCAAGCTCTACTGATCCCCGTCCTCTGAACGGCGGCGCCGGGACGCTCGACCCGGCGCCGCCGTACGAGCGGGTTCAGGAGTCCGCGCCCTCGTCGTAGTGTGATCACATGACCGGGATCGTCCTGGACGACGGCGCGTGGACCCCACCTATCCGGGGGTCAGGCGAACGGTCGCACCCAGCGGGTGTGGTAGCCGGCCATCACACCTGCCTCTCATAGATCTCGGAACGGCCCCCGGCCGAGGGTAGCCAGGACGCGGGGTCAGAGGTAGGTGACGCCGGTCAGGGTCTCGGCGGCGGTCCACAGGCGGCGGCCGACGCTCGGGTCGGCCGCCTCCGTGCTGGGGTGCACCTCCACGACGCGGCCGCGCGTCTCCCAGGGGCCGGACGGTCCGAAGAACTGACCGCCGCGTACGCCGGGGGCGGTGGCGGCGAAGAGCTGGGGCAGCGCCCCTCGCTCGGCGGGCTGCGTCACCAGCAGCCCGGCTCGGGCGACGATCCGGCCGAGCCGCCCGCGGTGTTCCCAGGCCCGCGGAGTGAGATTGCTCCTCGACAGCCCGGGGTGGGCGAGGACGCTGACGACCGGTGAGCCCGCGGCACGCAGGCGGCGGTCGAGTTCGAGGCCGAAGACGGTCGTGGCGAGCTTGGAGCGGCCGTACGCGCGGCTCGCGCTGAAGTCGCGCCGCGACATCAGGTCGTCGAAGTCGAGGTGGGCGTTCTTGTGGGTGATCGAGCTGAGGCCGACCACCCGTGCGGCGTCCGCCCGGCCGAGGTTGCCGAGCAGCAGGCCGGTGAGGGCGAAGTGGCCCAGCATGTTGGTGCCGAGCTGGAGCTCGAACCCGTCGGACGTCGTGCGGGCGGGGCCGAGGAGGACCACGCCGGCGTTGTTGACCAGCAGGTCGATCGCCGGGAAGTCGGCGGCCAGCTCCTTCGCGAACGCGTACACCGACGCGAGCGAGGCCAGGTCGAGCTGCCGCACCTCGATCTCGGCTCCGGGCGCGGATCGCCGGATCGTCTCGGCCTCCCGCTCGCCCGCGGCGGTGTCGCGTACGGCCATCACGACGTGGGCGCCGTGCCGGGCGAGCTCGGTCGCGGTGACCAGGCCGAGCCCCGAGTTCGCGCCGGTGACGACGGCGACCCGGCCCTGCTGACCGGGGATGTGAGGCGCGCGGCCAGGAACTCGAATGATCACCCGCAGGTCTTCGTTTCCGGCGAGCAGAACTCGACCTCGGGATAGCGCACCGACGGCCTGTGCAGCAGAGGCTGGGGCTTACCGCGCAGGTGCAGATCGAAGAACGCCCGGACGTACCTGCGGGTGATGTCCACGGAGCGGCGCCCGGGAAGCTCGCTGCCGAGGTCGACGCCGATCTGCTGGGCCAGCAGGTCGTAGTCGCTGAAGGACGGGTGCACCGCTCCGGCCACCACGAGCCAGCGCCTCCACCCGGTCAGGTGTTCCCAGTCGCGGTCCCACGTGGCGTCCATGCCGCCCGGGCTGTGCAACGGCTGTCCCAGAAACAGGAACGGGCGCGCCAGCCCCCTCGCGGGGATGGGGGCGAACATGAGGCCGTCCATGTTGATTCCCGCGCGTACGCGGGAGTCCTTCAGCATCGTCTCGGCGACGCTCGCGCCTCCGAGGGAGGTGCCCGCCATCGCGATCCGGGACGCGTCGATCAGCGAAGCGCCCGTCCACGTGGCGTGTGGACCGGTCAGCTGATCGATCACGAAGGAGACGTCGACCGCCCGGTTCTTCACCGCCTTCTCACCGAAGTCGTCGACGCCTTCGAGCTCGCACGCGGCGCAGGTGGTCACCCGCCCGCCGGGAAACGTGGTGGCGAAGGTCTCGTACGTGTGGTCGATGGCGGCCACCACATAGCCTCTGCTCGCCAGCTCCTCGGCCAGGGCGGTGAGCGAGCTCCGGGGGTCGGTGAAGCCGGGAGAGAGCACGACAAGGGGCAGCGTGTGTCCACGTCCCGCCGGTTCGGCGCCGCTGAACGCGTTGGTCCGCGTTCTGCTCAGCACGTCGGACGGCACGCCCGTGACCCCTTTGCCCTTCAGGATGAGCTCCGACTCCTTGGGCGTCATGTAGGGCGCACGCCGTCCGTTGCGGGACCTCGCCGGATACCAGAGGGAGACCATGAGCTCCCTCGACTCGGCCTCGGGGACCCAGGGGTCGGGGCGTGAGGTGTCCTCCAGACGCAGGGACGTTGTGCCGACCGGATGGGGACCGGTCGGCTCGGGCAGATACGGCGTGCTGCTCGTCGTGACCGAAGAGCCGGTGGAGGCGTCCGCGGACGAGGCGGACGCCGGCGTCCAGGATGCGGTGACCGTCAGGGTGAGCAGCGCTGCGATCCCGGCCAGGCCGGCCCGCAGGATCGGAGTCCGGAACGCCGGCTTCCCGCTGCTCCGGCGACGGCCGGTCGGAGCCGGACGTGCCTCGTCATGCCTGGTGGGGCCCTCGGCTCTCGGCGCCGCGTGCGGATCGTTGTATGGCATGGCCTGATCCTGCGAGGTCCGGGCCTGGCCCGGTATCAGCCGAAAGTGCGATCGGCGCCGTTCGAATAGCACTTCAGGCCGGTTCGCGGCGCCGGCCCTTCCCGGCGTCAGCCGCTCGACAGCAGCGTGGCGGCGATCAGCAGCAGGAAGAGCGCCAGGGGAACGGCGCGCCACCGAAGCGAGCACCAATGAGAAACCCCAGGCCGACGATGCCGACCTGGGGTTTCCTGCTGGTGCGCCGCCAGGGACTCGAACCCCGGACCCGCTGATTAAGAGTCAGCTGCTCTAACCAACTGAGCTAGCGGCGCGAAAGCTCTTAGAGGTTACCGCAGCGGCCAGATCAGACAAAATCCGGTTAGAGTAGAACAACATTCGGTTCAGCGGTTGGGAGCGCACATGTGGTTCGCCTCGCCTGACGAGGTCCGGGGGCGGCTGGCGGCCGTCGGCTACCTTGCCGACGACGGCATCGCGACATCGGTGTTCCTGGCCGGAGCGCTGGGCAAGCCACTGCTGGCCGAGGGACCGGCGGGGGTGGGCAAGACCCAGCTCGCCAAGGCCGTGGCGCAGGCCACCGGCGCCCGGCTCATCCGCCTGCAGTGCTACGAGGGCCTGGACGAGGCGCGGGCGCTCTACGAGTGGAACTACAAGAAGCAGCTGCTGCGCATCCAGGCCGACGACGGCGCCTGGGACGACATCTTCTCCGAGGAGTTCCTGCTCGAACGCCCCCTCCTGAGGGCGATCAGGAGCGAGGAGCCCACGGTGCTGCTCATCGACGAGACCGACAAGGCCGACGTCGAGGTCGAGGGGCTGCTGCTGGAGATCCTGTCCGACTATCAGATCACGATCCCCGAGCTGGGCACGATCACCGCCGCACGCCGGCCGTACGTCGTGCTGACCTCGAACGCGACCCGCGAGCTGTCGGAGGCGCTCAAGCGGCGCTGCCTCTATCTCCACCTCGACTACCCCACCCCGGAACGGGAGCGCGACATCCTGCTCGCGCAGATCCCCGGCCTGCCCGCGAGCATCGCCGACCAGCTCGCCCGTACGGTGGCCACGCTGCGGGGGCTGGAGCTGAAGAAGTCGCCGTCGATCGCGGAGACCGTCGACTGGGCGCACACCCTGCTCGCGCTGGGCCGCACCGAGCTGGACGAGGCGCTGATCGGCGCGACGCTGGGCGTGGTGCTCAAGCACAACTCCGACCAGGTGCGGGCCGCCAAGGAGCTCGGCCTGCCGTCCCGGTCATGACGGCTCCGGCGTCCCTCGTGGACCGGCACGTGGGGTTCGTCCACGCGCTGCGGGAGGCCGGGCTGCCGGTCTCCCCGGCCGAGGGCCTGGACGCGGCCCACGCGCTCATGGTCATCGACCTGGCCGAGCGGGAGACGCTGCGTGAGGCGTACGCCGCGACGCTGGTGAAGCGGCCCGCCCACCGGCCGGGGTTCGACCTGCTCTTCGACCTGTGGTTCCCGCCGGTGACCGGTCCGGCCGCGAGCGCGGACATCCCCGGCGACGCCGCGCTGCCGGAGCTGCGCGAGCGGCTGGCGGAGCTGCTGATGGGCGATCCGGCCGACCCCGCCTTCCGGGAGTTCGCGCGGGCGATGGCCGGACGGTTCGGGCAGGTCCAGGCGGCCCCCGGCAGGCAGTCGTGGTTCTCCTTCCCGGTGCTGCGCGCGCTGTCGCCGGAGACGCTGGTGGCCCGGATGCTGGCGGCCATGCTCGACGAGCGCGGCGGCCTGCCGGAGAAGGTCGCCCGGCGGCACATCTCGCGGACCATTGAAGCGTTCACCGACGCGGTCGCCTCCGACATACGCCGCAGGATCGCCGAGGAGTCGGGCGTCGAGAAGATCGCCAGGTCTACGGTGCGGCCGCCGATCGACCGGGTCGACTTCCTGCGCGCGACCAAGGAGGAGCTGGCCCGGCTGCGCCGGGAGGTCTATCCCCTCGCCCGCCGCCTGGCCACGCGGCTGTCGATCAGGCAGAAGCGGGGGCGGCGCGGGCGGCTCGACTTCCGGCGCACGGTGCGGGCCTCGCTGTCCACGGGTGGAGTGCCGCTCACCACGCATCTGCGCCCGCCCCGCCCCCACCGGCCCGAGCTGGTCGTGTTGTGCGACGCCAGCGACTCGGTCTCCACGTTCTCGCACTTCACGCTGTTGCTGACGTTCGCGCTCCGGGAGCAGTTCACCAAGGTGCGGGCGTTCGCGTTCGTGGACACCGTGGACGAGATCACGGACCTGTTCGCCCCGGGCGCGGACGTGCTGGACGCCATCGGCCGCCTCACCGACGAGGCCGACATCGTCAGGTTCGGCCGCACCGACTATGGCCATGTCTTCGAGCGCTTCGCCGAACGCTTCCCCGACGCCGTGGGCCCCCGGACGTCGCTGCTGATCCTGGGCGACGCCAGGTCCAACTATCAGGTCCCCGCGCTGGGCACGTTGAAGCGGCTGGCCGGGCAGGCCAGGCACGCCTACTGGCTCAACCCCGAGCCCCGGGCCCAGTGGGACACCGGGGACTCCCTCGCCACGGCGTACGGCTCGGTCGTGCCCATGCACGAGTGCCGCAACGTCGCCCAGCTCGCCGCGTTCGTCGAGACACTGGCCTGACAGACGCCGGCCTGAGAGACACGGCCTGACAGACGCCGGCCTGACAGACGCCGGCCTGACAGACGCCGGCCTGAGAGACGCCGGCCGGAGTCGATTCCCTTCGCCCGAATCGACACGGCCGCGGGCCGCTCAGCTCAGCTCATGCGGCTCAGCTCATGCGGCGCAGGATACGTGCCGCCGTACGGGCCAGCAGTTCGATCTGCTCCTCGGTGAACCTCTCGGACCCGTGCGCGCGGATCCAGCGAGCCACCCTGCCCGGGTAGGCCACAGTCAGGCCCTCTCCGTGCAGCACGCCGCCCCTGGCCTTGATCTTCCCGCCGTGCACGGCGAGCACCGGGTCGATGGAGACCTCGATGCCGGTCTCCTTGGTCAGCAGCGCGGCCAACGACCCGGCGGCGGAGATGAGCCCCTTCGCGACCGAGGTGCCGAACTTCTCGTCGAAGAACAGCCGCTCGCCGTAGCGCGCGATCAGGGTGTCGGGCGACCACGCCTCGTTGTCCACGATCCAGATGCCGCCCGGCCCGATGACGAGGTGGTCGATCGACGCCTCGCCGGGCACGGCCCGGCCGTCCATCACCCGATAACCGTGCCGGCGCAGCGCGAACCGCAGCAGCCGTCCCGTACGCACCTCGCCGCGGCGCTTGCCCCGCCACACGGCCGTACGCTCGTGCAGGCGCCAGGCGATGAACAGATCGGTGCCGCCCGCGAGGACGCCCAGGCCGACACCGGCGGCGAACATGTTCAGCCCGAACCGCGGGCCCATCAGGTTGCCGATGACGAACCCCGCGAAGGCGACGGCGGCCCGCAGCCGGATGCGGTTCTTGCGCCCGGCGAACCAGAACGTCTCGTACAGATTCTGCGGCGATGCGCCCGTGAACTTCTCATCCTTCGGGACGTAAATGGACCCACTGGGCACGCGAAACCCCCCACACTAGGCATGCGGCTTTCTCCGGGATACCCGAGCGGGAATCCCAACCCTCCTAAGGTGAGGGAAGTAGCGCAGTTACGCCAGTGCCGCCACTTGACCGACCAGTCGGTATGCTTGACCGAGAGACGAAGGAGGTCGGCAATGGCCCGCCGCGTAACGGGGGACCGCGCGAACGGGTCCCTGGAGGAGCCGGTACGGCAGCGCCTGCTCGCCGAGGCCACCCGGCTGTTCGCCCAGCGGGGTTTCGAGAGCACGTCGGTGCAGGAGATCGTCGCGGCGGCCGGCGTCACCAAGGGCGCCATGTACCACTACTTCGACTCCAAGGACGACCTGCTCCACGAGATCTACGCCCGGGTGCTGCGCCTGCAGATGGAGCGCCTCAACCGGTTCGCCGACGCGGAGGGCCCGGTGGCCGAGCGGCTGCACGCCGCCGCGATGGACGTGGTGGTGACCACGGTCGACAACCTCGACGACTCCAAGATCTTCTTCAGGTCGATGCACCAGCTCGCACCGGAGACGTACAAGAGCGTGCGGGCCGAGCGGCGGCGCTACCACGAGCGGTTCCGCGACCTCGTCGTCGAGGGGCAGCGCGACGGCGTCTTCCGCGACGACATCCCCGCCGAGATGGTGGTCGACTTCTTCTTCGGCTCGGTCCACCACCTCGGCACCTGGTATCACCCGGACGGCCCGCTGACCGGCCAGGAGGTCGGCCGCCACTTCGCCGACCTCCTCCTCAACTCGCTGCGCCCCTGATCACGCCCGGAAACACAGCTCACATGGGCGCCGGAAGGTCGGCCGGACCGGCGAGCGCGTCGCGGTGGTCGCCCGGCGTGCCCAGCGCAATCTGATCGGCCTTGGCCCGCTTGAGGTAGAGGTGTGCGGGGTGCTCCCAGGTCATCCCGATGCCGCCGTGGAGCTGCACGCACTCCTCGGCGGCGTGCACCGCCACCGCCCCGCAGTGGGCCTGCGCCACCGCGACGGCCACCGCCGCCTCGTCGCCGAGCGGTCCCGCGGCGGGCGCCTCCGCCAGCAGGGCCGCCGCGTTGCGGGCCGCCGCCCTGGCCCCCACGACCTCCAGCCACAGGTCGGCCAGCCGGTGCTTGACCGCCTGGAACGACCCCACGGGCCGGGCGAACTGCCGGCGCTCCTTCACGTACGCGACCGTCGTGGTGAGGCACCACTCGGCGACGCCGAGCTGTTCGGAGGCGAGCAGGCCGGCGCCGCGCGCCAAAGCCTCCCACACCCACGGCAGCTCCAGCCCTTCGGCCCTCGCGACGATCCGCGCCGGCGCCGACGCGAACTCGACGGTCGCGATGGGCCGGGTCAGGTCGAGCGAGGTGACCGTCGTCACCCGCACGGCCCCCTCGACGCTCCCCTGGATGGTGGGCGACGTCTCGACCGCGCACAGCCCCACGCCCTGCGCGAGCCGCACCGGCACGAGCAGGACGTCGGCGGCCTCCGCGCCGATCACCCCCGTGACCGTGCCGGTCACCGTTCCGTCCTCGCCGAGGGTCGCCACCGGGGCCGGGGGCGCGTACGGCGAGGCGGCGAACGACACCGCGAGCGCGGCGGTCGCCTCCCCGGCGGCCAGGCGTCCCAGCAGCTCGCCGGCCACCTCTCCCCCCGCCACCAGCAGGGCCTGGGTGGCGAGGACGGCGCTGCCGAGGAACGGCACCGGAGCCACGGCCCGGCCCAGCTCTTCGAGCACGACGGCGACTTCCCGCGTCGAGGCGCCCGCGCCGCCGAGCTCCTCGGGGATCAGCAGCCCGGCCGCGCCGATGTCACGGGCCAGCGCCTTCCACAGCCCCGCGTCGTGCGGCGTGCCGCCCGCGGCGGCCGAGCCGGCCCGGTCGAGCACGGCGGACGGCGGGCAGGTGTCGGTGAGCAGGTCGCGGACGGCGGCCCGCAGCTCCTCCTCGACCTCCGTGTACAGCAGCGTCATCGGGGGAGGTCCTTCCAGGCGACGTCCTTGTCGGTGCGCGGCTCGGAGGGCAGGCCGAGGACGCGTTCGGCGATGATGTTGCGCAGGATCTCTGAGGTGCCGCCCTCGATCGAGTTGCCCTTGGCGCGCAGGTAGCGGTAGCCCGCCTCGCGGCCGACGAAGTCGACCGTGCCGGGGCGGCGGAACGTCCAGTCGTCGTAGGCCAGGCCGTCCTCGCGGAGCAGCTCGACCTCCAGGCCCGACAGCTCCTGGTGCAGCCGGGCGAAGGCCAGCTTCATGCCCGATCCCTCCGGCCCCGGATGCCCGGCGGCGAGCTGCTCGCGCAGCCGTACGGCGGTCAGCCGCATGACCTCGGCATCGACCCAGAGCTTGAGCAGCCGCTGGTGCAGGTCGTGGGTGCGCAGCTCGGGCCGGGAACGCCAGGTCTCGGCGACGACGCCCATCATCGTGCGCCGGGTCGGCGTGCCGCCGATGGCGACCCGCTCGTTCATGAGGGTGGTCTGCGCGACCCGCCAGCCGTCGCCCACCTCGCCCAGCCGCAGCGCGTCGGGCAGCCGCACGCCGGTGAGGAAGACCTCGTTGAACTCGGCCTCACCGGTGATCTGGCGCAGCGGGCGCACCTCGACGCCGGGGGCGTGCATGTCGCACACGAAGTAGGTCAGCCCGCGGTGTTTGGGCACGCCGGGGTCGGTGCGGGCCACGAGGATGGCCCAGCGCGCGGTGTGCGCGCTCGACGTCCACACCTTCTGGCCGTCCACCACCCACTCGTCGCCCTCGCGTACGGCCCGGGTGGCCAGCGTGGCGAGGTCGGAGCCGGCCCCGGGCTCGCTGAACAGCTGGCACCACACCTCCTCGCCCGTCCACAGCGGCCGCAGGAAGCGCTTCTTCTGCTCCTCGGTGCCGAAGGCGAGGATCGTCGGGGCGGCCATGCCGAGGCCGATGCCGATCCGGCCCGGCCGGTTGTCGGGCGTGCCCTTCAGCTCCCGCTCAGCGACGGCCTGCAGTTCCCTGGGCGCGCCGAGCCCGCCGAGGCCCTCCGGGAAGTGCACCCAGGCGAGCCCGGCGTCGAACCGGGCGCGCAGGAACTCCAGGCGGTCCATGGCCGCCGGGTCGTGCTCCGCGAGGAAGGCTCTGGCGCGCTCGGCGACCGACGCCTCATCCCATGCCACGAAATATCACCCCATGTATTTCTTGAGCTCGCGATAGGCCAGCGACCGCTTGTGGACCTCGTCGGGGCCGTCGGCGAACCGCAGCGACCGCGCGCCCGCCCACAGCGCCGCCAGCGGGAAGTCCTGGCTGATCCCGCCGGCGCCGTGCGCCTGGATGGCCTTGTCGAGGATCCACTCCACCGTCGCCGGGCCGGCGATCTTGATGGCCTGGATCTCCGTGTGCGCGCCCTTGTTGCCGACCGTGTCCATCAGCCAGGCCGTCTTCAGCACCAGCAGGCGCAGTTGCTCGATGCGCACCCGCGACTCGGCGATCCAGTCCTGGATCACGCCCTGCCGGGCCAGCTGCTTGCCGAACGCCTCGCGCTCAAGCACCCGGCGGCACATCAGCTCCACCGCCCGCTCGGCCATGCCGATGAGCCGCATGCAGTGGTGGATGCGGCCCGGCCCGAGCCGCGCCTGGGCGATGGCGAACCCGCCGCCCTCCTCGCCGATGAGGTTGTCCACCGGCACCCGTACGTCCTCGAACACCACCTCGGCGTGGCCGCCGTGGTCGGCGTCGTCGTAGCCGAAGACCGTCATGCCGCGCCGTACGGTGAGACCGGGAGTGTCCCGCGGGACGAGCACCATGCTCTGCTGGCGGTGCTTGGGCGCCTCGGGGTCGGTCTTGCCCATCACGATGAAGACCTTGCAGTTGGGGTTCATCGCGCCGGTGATGAACCACTTGCGCCCGTTGACGACGTACTCCCCGCCGTCCCTCCTGATGGAGGTCGCGATGTTCGTCGCGTCGGAGGAGGCGACGTCGGGCTCCGTCATCGCGAAGGCCGACCTGATCTCCCCGGCCAGCAGCGGCTCCAGGTATTCCTTGCGCTGCCACTCGCTGCCGAACTCCGCCAGCAGCTCCATGTTGCCGGTGTCGGGCGCGGCGCAGTTGGTCGCGGGCGGCGCGATGCCGGGCGACCTGCCCATGATCTCCGCGAGCGGGGCGTACTGGAGGTTGGTCAGTCCGGCGCCATGCTCGCCCCGGGCATCGGATGGCGGGAGGAAGAGGTTCCACAGGCCGCGCGAGCGGGCCTCGGCCTTGAGGTCCTCCAGCATCGGCGGCGGGCTCCAGCCGCTTCCGGCCGCCTGTTCGTGGAAGGCGTGCTCGGACGGGTAGACGCACTCGTCCATGAAATCGAGCAGCCGGTCGCGGTAGCGGTTCGTGGTCGCGTCGAACGCGAAGTCCATCAGACCTCCATCAGCCCGCGGGCGACGATCGGGGCGACCTGGTCGCCGACCTCGGCGAAGCCCTCCCCCACCGTGAGCCCCTTCGTGTATCGGAAATGGATGCCCTCGGCGATCACCGCGAGCTTGAAGCAGGCGAGGCCGACGTACCAGCCGAGCCGGGACAGGTCGCGGCCGGCCGCCTCCTCATAGTGGAGGCTCAGCTCGGCGCCGGGCGGCGCCTCCCCGGCCGCGCCGCGGTCGAGCGAGGCGAACTCGCCATAGAGGAGGAACAACGCCAGGTCGGTGAGCGGGTCGCCGAGCGTGGACATCTCCCAGTCGAGCACGGCCCGCACCTCGTCGTCGGCGATGAGCGTGTTGCCCAGCTTGAAGTCGCCGTGCACGATCGCCGGCGCGCCGGAGGCGGGCACGTCGCGGGCGAGCCGCTCGTAGAGGTCGTCGATGCCGGGCACCTCGCGGCTGCGCGAGGCGTCGAGCTGCCGCTTCCACCGGGCGACCTGCCGCTCCAGGAAGCCGTCCGGCCTGCCGAAGTCGCCGAGGCCGACGCTCTCTGGGGTGATCGAGTGCAGCGCGGCCAGCACGTCCACCAGCCCGTGGGCGAGGCCGGGGGTGAGCTGGGGCTGCCCGCCCTCCACGTATTCCATGACGTAGAAGGGCGCGCCGACGACCTCGGAGTCGCGGCAGAGGTGGTAGGTGCGGGGCACCGGGACGCCGGTGTCCCGGAGCGCGCTCATGACCCGATATTCACGGCCCATGTCGTGCGCGGTCGCCAGGACGTGCCCGAGCGGCGGCCGCCGCACGACGTACGTGCTCGTGCCGTCCCTGACGACGTACGTCAGGTTGGACTTGCCGCCCACGATCAGCTCCGCCGTGAGCGGTCCTTCGGTCAGGCCCTCGCGATGGAGGTGCTCGGCGAGGCGGGTGAGGTCGAGGCCGGGCGGGTCTGGAGTCACCCCGCCAGCGTACCGACCAGACGGTATGTGTGTCGACACGGTCACGGCGAAGTGGTCCTCGCCGTTGCGCCCGAAGTGGCCATCCGCTCGCCGCCCGGACCGGCGATAACGTCGGCCGTATGACCGCGAAGTTGCCCGCGCCGGCCGTGCTCGACGGCCGCGTCGTACGCCTTGAGCCGCTCGCCCCCGGCCACGTGCCCGACCTGTTCCTCGCGGCAAGCGACGAGGAGATCTGGCGGCACCGGCCGGAACCCACGCCGCGGACCGAGGACGACACGCGCCGCCTGGTGGACAAGCTGATCGCCGACCCGCGCACCACCCAGTTCGCGGTGGTCTTCAAGGAGACCGGCCGGGCGATCGGCTCGACCGGCTACTGGGACGTCGGCGGCTTCGACGAGAGCGTGGAGATCGGCTCCACCTGGTATGGCAGGGCCTACTGGCGCACCGCCGTCAACACCGAGTGCAAGGTCCTGCTGCTCGACCACGCCTTCGCCCTGGGGTTCGTCCGCGTGGTGCTGAAGACCGACATCCGCAACCTGCGGTCGCAGGCGGCCATCGAGCGCATCGGCGGCGTCCGCGAGGGCGTGCTCCGGCGGCAGTATCGCCGCGCGGACGGCACCTGGCGCGACAGCCCCCTCTATTCGATCCTCGACGACGAGTGGCCGGCCCACCGCGCCCGCCTGCTGGCCGCCCGGCGATAACGCCCCCGGCCCGTGTCGATCCGGCGTCCTGTCGTTCGTGTAGGGGGTGAGACCGACGGACGACGGTGAAGGAGACACGGCATGGGCAAGGTCGTCGCGATCGAGCACCTGACGCTTGACGGCGTGATGCAGGCGCCAGGGAACCCCGACGAGGACCCGCGCGAGGGCTTCCGCCACGGCGGCTGGGCGAGCCGGCACCAGGACCCCGCCATGCAGGAGGTCATGGGCCGCCACATGTCGAGCGCGTGGTCGCTGCTGGCCGGCCGGACGACCTACGAGCAGTTCGCGGGCTACTGGCCCGAGCAGCCGCCGAACCCGTTCAGCGAGGCCCTCGGCCGCGCCCGGAAATACGTGGCGTCCACCACCCTGGCCGAACCCCTCTCCTGGGAGAACTCCGTGCTCCTCGGAGGTGACGCCGCCGACGCGGTGAGCCGCCTGAAGGAGGAGCTGCCGGAGAACCTGGTGGTGTTCGGCAGCGGAGTCCTGGTCCGGTCGCTGCTGTCGCGCGACCTCGTCGACACGCTGGTCCTTCTGGTCCACCCGCTCGTGCTCGGCTCCGGCCGCCGGCTGTTCCCTGACTCTGGCTCGGACCTGGGCTCGGGCTCGGGCCTGCGGGACTTCCGGCTGGTCGAGTGGGCGGCGACCGGGACGGGAGTGATCATCACCGTCTATCGCCCCGCCGGACGGTGAGCGGACGCTTCTACGAGCCGGGGCTCACCTGCCCGAGACGACGCCGAGCAGCTCCCGGAAGGCGGCGCCGAGCTCGTCGAGGGTCGGCACCTCCCCCGCCCCCACGATCGCGTCGAACAGCAGCCCTTCGATGTAGGCGACCATCTGCCGGCCGTGCCGCACGGGATCGGGCGAGCCGGCGGCGGCCAGCGCCGCGACGACCTGCTCCCGGATCCGGCGCCCCACCTCGTCGTATGTCTTTCGCAGCTCGGGGCGCCGGGTCGCCTCCAGCGCCAGCTCGTATCGCGCGATCGTGGTCTCGCGGTGCACGGTGATCGCCGCGTACATCGTCCGCGCCAGCAGATCCGCCAGCCGGGCCGCCTCGCCCGCACCCGCGGGCATGTCGCCGGCGGGCGCC
This sequence comes from Microbispora hainanensis, assembly GCF_006874475.1. Lineage (GTDB taxonomy): Bacteria > Actinomycetota > Actinomycetes > Streptosporangiales > Streptosporangiaceae > Microbispora > Microbispora hainanensis. Next base: position 171,825 of record NZ_VIRM01000006.1, on the reverse strand, counting down.
ATCGCCGCGGCGAACACGGCCTCCTCGCGCTCGGTGAGCCGGGCCAGCGTGAGCTCCAGCAGCGCCGCCCGTGTGCGGGCGTGGTTGGAGGTGGAGCCCGGCGGCAGCCCCGCGGCCTCGTCCACCGCCCGATGGGTGAGGCCGCGCATCCCCCGCTCGGCCAGGATCGCGATGGCCGCGTCCGCGACGACGACCGCACGCTGACTCCTCACCCCCTCATCGTAGGGGGCGGACTACAGGTGTAGTACGGTCACTACATCTGTAGTGTCGAGGAGGCGGGCATGGCGCACGCGGTGGTGATCGGGGCGGGCATCGGCGGGCTGACGGCGGCCCTCGCGCTGGCGCACAAGGGCTGGGAGGTGACGATCCTTGAACGGGCCCCCTCGATCGAACCGGTGGGCGCCGGGCTGGCGGTCGCGCCCAACGCGCTGCGGGCGCTCGACGTGATCGGGGCCGGCGACGAGGTGCGGAAGCTCTCCGCCATCCAGGGCCAGAGCGGCCTCCGGCTGCCGGACGGCCGATGGCTCGCGCGGACCACCGCCGAGGACGCCGCCGCGCGATATGGCGACCCCATGGTGCTGCTCACCCGCTCGGCACTGGTCGGCATCCTCGCCGGACGCCTGCCGCACGGCGCCCTGCGGGTGAACACCCCGGTCGAGTCCGTCGATCCCTCGACCGGCCGCGTCGTCGTGTCGGGGACGGCGGAGACCTTCGACGCCGACCTCGTCGTGGCGGCCGACGGGATCCGTTCCGCGATCCGCTCGGCGCTGTTCCCCGGGCATCCCGCGCCGGTCTACGCGGGCGTGACGAGCTGGCGGGCGGTCGTGCCGCTGCCCGGCGTGACGGGAGCGTCCGGGACTGTGCTCACCTCCGAAACTGTGCCCGCCTCCGAAACTGTGCTGGCCTCCGAGACTGTGCCCGCCTCCGAAACTGTGCTGGCCTCCGAAACCTGGGGACGCGGGCTGGTCTTCGGGGTCATGCCGCTCGCGGGCGGCCAGGTGTACTGCTACGCCACCGCGACGGTCCCGCCGGGCCTGCGCGCGGCGGACGAGAGGGACGAACTGCTCCGGCTGTTCGGCCGCTGGCACGACCCGATCCCGGCACTGCTGGAGGCCGCCGACCCCGCGGCCGTGCTCCGTCACGACATCCACAGCCTCGACGTCCCGCTGCCCGCCTTCCACGTGGGACGGGTCGCGCTGCTGGGCGACGCGGCCCACCCCATGACGCCCAACCTCGGGCAGGGGGCCTGCCAGGCCATGGAGGACGCCGTCGTGCTCGCCGGCCGGGTCTCCCCCGGCGGCGACAACCCGGCCGCGGGGCCGGCCGCAGGGTTGGCGGCCTACAGCCGGGAACGGCTGGCGCGGACGACGCCGATCGTGCGACGGTCGCGGGCGATCTGCCGGCTCACCCGGTGGCGCAACCCGGTGGCCGTGACCCTGCGGAACGGCGCGATGCGGGCGGCGGGCCGGTTGGGGCCCAACGTCGCGCTGCGTCAGGGCGACGAGATCTTCACCTGGGCGCCCTGAGATCGCCGAGTCCACCAGCCGGAGAGACAGGCCGGCAGCCGGAGAGGCCGGCGGCCTCCCGAGGTCAGGCCTGAGAGGTCAGGCCTGAGAGGCCAGGCCTGAGAGTCGGGCCTGAGAGGTCAGGCCGCCTCGGACGCGACCACCGGGTCGCCGATCCTCTCCGGCTCGGCCGGTGCGGCGGCGGGCTTGGAATGGTCGGGAGTGAGACGGCCGAGCGTGATCGTCCCGGCGATCAGCAGCCCGGCCGCCAGCAGCGCGGGAATCGCCTTGCTCATTTCGGTGGGCAGCGACTCGCCCAGCAGCACCGCTCCGGCGGTCACCGAGGTGATGGGGTCGACGACCTGGACCCCGGCGTAGGCGATGCCGAAGTAGCCGACGGCGTACGACTTCTGAAGCAGCACCACGGCGCAGACCAGCAGCACCGGGATGGCCAGGGTGAACCAGTGGAGCAGGCGGCCGAGATCTCCTTCGAGCCCTCCGCCGACGACCCGGACGAAGGTGGACACGGTGGCGGTGACCGCTCCGGCGCCGACCGCCATCAGCAGCGCCTTCGCCGGCCCCTTGAGCCGGCGGGCCACGGTGAACGCGACGGCGACCACCAGGGCGACGCAGCCGATCAGCTCCAGGGCGTGCACGTCGGACAGGACCGGCGTCACGTTGTGCGCCGGGACCAGCAGCATCAATCCGAGCAGGCCGACCGCCACCGCGATCGACCCGGCGATCTCGGCCCGGCGCGGGCGTCTGCCGTGCAGCGTCGCGGCGAGCGGCACCGCGAACACGAGGGTCGCCACGCTCACGGGCTGGACGACGACCAGCGGAGCGACGCTGAGCGCCACCGCGTGCAGGGACGCCCCGGCGAAACCGATGACCCCGCCGATCCACCAGCGGGGCCTTCTGACGAGGGCGAGGGTCGCCCCCTCGCTCACCGCTTCGAACTGCTGCAGCGCCGCGCCCAGGGCGTATCCCAGCGCGCCGACGAGGGCGATCACCACTCCCACCCAGGTCATGCGCGCCCGCCGGTGTGTCGAGAAATCACCACGCAAGCTTAGTGGGACGCGACACGCGCCTCGGGATCCCGCGACACAAGTAGGGCTTTACCGGCACCCGACCGAGGCTCCGTCGACCACCACGCCCCCGCCGACGTGGCGGGGGCCGGGTGATGTCGCCGCTCCACTGTGCTCGTCTCAGGACCTCTCGGGGCTCGCCTCAGGACCTCTCGGGACACACGCAGAAAAGGTGGCCCTCCGGGTCGGCGAGCACCACCCAGTCGCCCGGCTGGAACTCCGGCTTGGTGGCTCCGAGGGCGATGTACTCCTCCACCGCCTTGGCCACGTCGGGCACCCGGAAATCGAGGTGGAACTGCTTGTCCGCGCCGGGCCAGGAGGGGGCCTTCCGATCGGGCACGCGCTGGAAGTAGATGCTCGTCGCGCCGTCGCCGATCCCGGCGTACTCCTCCTCGGCGTACTGCACGGCGAATCCGGTGACCTGGGAGTAGAACTCGGCGAGCTTCTTCGGCTCGGCACAGTCGAGGGTCACGGCGATGAGCTTCGCTGTCGTTGTCATGGCACTCATCCTGTCGCGTATACCTGTCAGGGAGTGTCAGGTAGCCGGCCCGCGGAAATCCGCGCCGATAGTGGGACCATGAACCGGGCATGTGGAACCAGTCCGGCAAGCGAGTCGTTGGAGCGGATGTGGCACGGGTAGGCGAATGGATCAGGCGGTTTCTGGACAAACCAGGAAGCGTCGATCTGGCCCCCTTCCAGCGGATCGTGGCCGAGGCGGGCGAGCTGGAAAGCGAGGTCGCCCGGCGCGCCGACCTTCGCCCCCCCACCGCCGATCCCGGCTGGGTCGGCTCCGCCGACTTCTGCGCGGTGATGCGCGAGGCCGCCCGCCGGGCGCTCGGCCAGCGGCCGTACGACGTGCAGCTCGTGGGCATGCTCGCCATGCTGGACGGCCACGTGGTGCAGATGGCCACCGGCGAGGGCAAGACGCTCGTCGGCGCGCTGACGGCGGCCGGGTTCGCGCTGCGCGGCGTCCGGGTCCACGCGGTCTCGGTCAACGACTACCTCGCCCGCCGCGACGCCGAGTGGATGGGCCCGCTCTACGAGACGCTCGGCCTCACGGCCGGGTGGATCGCCGAGACCTCGGCTCCCGAGGAGCGCAGGGCGGCCTACGCCTGCGACGTCACGTACGGCGCCGTCAGCGAGCTGGGGTTCGACGTGCTGCGCGACCGCCTGCGCACCGACCCGGCCGAGCTGGTCGTGCCCGCCCCCGAGGTCGCGCTGGTCGACGAGGCCGACTCGGTGCTGGTTGACGAGGCCCGCGTGCCGCTCGTGCTGGCCGGGGCGGCCGACCCCGGAACGGCGCTGCCCGAGATGGCCGCGCTCGTACGGCGGCTGTCGCGCGGCTACCACTACACGATCGACGAGGAGGGGCGCAGCGTCTTCCTCACCCCCAAGGGCACCGACACGGTCGAGAAGGCCCTCGGGATCGACCTCTACGAGCACCCCGGCGTGGTGACCCAGGTCAACCTCGCCCTGCACGCCCACGCGCTGCTGACCAGGGACGTCGACTACATCGTGAGGGACGGCCGGGTCCACCTGATCAACACCTCGCGCGGCCGGGTCGCCGTCCTGCAGCGCTGGCCGGACGGGCTGCAGGCGGCCGTCGAGGCCAAGGAGCACCTGCCGGCGTCGGAGACGGGCGAGATCCTCGACTCGCTCACCGTGCAGAGCCTCATCCGCCGCTACCCGCGCGTGTGCGGCATGACCGGCACCGCCATCGCGGTGGCCGAGCAGCTACGCGAGTTCTACGACCTCAGGGTCGCGGTCATCCCGCCCAACAAACCGTGCGTACGGGTGGACGAGCCCGACCGGATCTTCGCCACGCTGGAGGACAAGGAGCGGGCGCTGCTGGAGGAGATCGAGACCCGGCACGGCACCGGGCAGCCGATCCTCGTCGGCACGCTCGACGTCGCCGAGTCCGAGCGCCTGGCCGAGGCGCTGAAGGCCAAGGGGCTGAGCGCGGCCGTGCTCAACGCGAAGAACGACGCCGAGGAGGCGCAGATCATCGCGAAGGCCGGCCGGCGCGAGGCGATCACGGTCTCCACCCAGATGGCCGGGCGCGGCACCGACATCCGGCTCGGCGCGGGCGACCCGGACGAGGAGCGGGAGGTCGCCGCGCTCGGCGGGCTCTACGTCATCGGCACCGGCAAGCACGAGAGCAGCAGGCTGGACGACCAGTTGCGGGGCCGCGCCGGACGGCAGGGCGACCCCGGCGGCTCGGTCTTCTTCGTCAGCGGAGAGGACACCCTCCTCACCGCGTACGCACCGGACCAGTCGCTGCCCGCGGCCGGTCGCGACGGCCTGGTGCGGGACCCGAACGCCGCCGCGCTGGTGGCGCACGCCCAGCGCGTGGCGGAGGGCGTCAACCTGGAGATCCACCGCAACACCTGGCGCTATACGCGGCTGCAGGAGCGCCAGCGGACGGAGGTGCTGGAGCGGCGCGACCGCGTCCTGTACGGCGACACCGGGGCGCGGGCCCTGGAGCAGGCCCGTCCGGAGCGCTACCGCGAGCTGTGCGAGACGGCGGGCGAGGAGGCGGTCGAGCGGGCGGCCCGGCAGATCGTGCTGTATCACCTCGACCGCTGCTGGACCGAGCACCTCGGCTTCCTCGCCGACCTCCGCGAGGGCATCCACCTGCGGGCCCTCGGGCGGTTGAACCCGCTCGACGAGTTCAACCGCGAGGCCGTTCCGGCCTACCGGGCGATGCTCGACGAGGTCGAGCGGCGCTCCACGGAGACCTTCGACAAGGCCGACGTCACCCGGGACCTCGCGGAGCAGGGCCTCAAGCGGCCCACGGCCACCTGGACCTATCTGGTGCAGGACAACCCGTTCGGCTCGGAGTGGGACCGCGTGCTCAAGCGCGTGGCCGGAGCGCTCAAGCGCCGCAAGCGGTAAAGCCGCGCGGTCCCGGCCCGCGGCGGACGCCGTCCCTACCGCCTGCGGTGGCGGCCCGGTTGGTGCGCGGCGGCGTGGGCGGGACGGCTCAGCACGGCCTTGGCGCCCACGGCGACGAGCGCGCACACCACGATCGCGACCGAGAAGGCCGGAACCGCCTCATCCGCCTGTCCGTCCACGGCCGACGCCGGGGTGAACGCCGGGGATGCCAGCACCCCGCCGGACCTCGCCCCCTTCACGGTCTCCGTGGCGGTCTTCGCGGCGACCTTCTGGGTGGTTGCCGGAGTGGTCCCGGCGTTCGCCGCCGCCGTGCCGGAGAGCGGGAACATCCGGGCCGCGGCGGCCTGCGTGCCCGGCGAGTCGGGCGCGGCAGGCGGGGTCGGCGGCGCGGACGGGGCGGGCACAGCGGACACGGCCGACGCGGCGGGTGCCACCGAGGGCGAGGCCCCGGGGGCCGAGCTCTCCTTGACCCCGGGCGCGGGCGCGGGAGCGGCGTCCTGCGACGCGGCGGGTGGGGCGGAGGGAGCGGGAGCCGCGGTGGGGCAGGGCGGCGGGGGCTTCGGGTGGTCCTTGACCCCGTACGCGCCGGACGAGAACGGCCTGGGCTCGCCGGTCTTGCCGAGGCCCTTGCCCCACTCGGTGATCACGTAGTGCACGGGGATGTGGCCGAGCCCGCCCGCGTCGTCGACGGTGAGCGAGTCGCTGTCCCAGGTGCCGCCGGTCAGGTCGGCGAACGTCTTGCCGTCGAGGTCGAGCATGACCCCGTTGCTCGAGGGAATGCCGGGGCCGCGGTCGCCGATGAAGAACTCGGCCTTCTTCCCCTGGTAGATCACGTAGCCCTTGGTGCCCATCGGCCAGCTCGGGCTGGCGGCCAGGCCCTTCTGCATCGGCTCGCCCGACGCCGGGGCGCCGGTGTCGCCGTTGACGCCCGACCCGTCGTCCCAGAAGTACGACGCGGTCGTCTTGCCGGCGTGCAGGACGGTCTTGCCTTCGGCGGTCGGGCAGCCGACCGGGGGAATGGCGGGCGCGGCGCCCGCGTCGGCGGCTGTGTGCGGGGAGCCCGCCTCAGGGGCGGGGCGGGCGGGGGCGGCCTGCCGATGCTGGGGCACGGCGGCCGCGTGGTGCGTCTCGCCCTTCGCCAGGCTTGCCTGGTCCCGCAGGGCGTTCATGGGGTCCGCGTAGCTGGAAATGGGGGATCTCCTGACTGGTCACGGCTGGGTAACCGGACACTAAGCCAAGAACACCCCAAATCCCGACATCTCGGGCGAAAATTTTACTTTCTGGACTAACCGCCCATGTGGTGGCAAAGTCAGGTGTGACGCGCCCCCCTTCCCGGGGGGCTGGAGGGAAGGAGGGCACGCCACGTATCGGAATCAGGACGACAGCAGCCGAGCCCGCAGCCCCGCTCCGAAGCCTGTCGGAGTGCCGTTGTAGTCGCTGATCAGGGACGGGCCCGTGGAGCAGTCCCAGGCGTTCCAGGTCCAGCCCAGGTAGGACGCGCCCTTCGCGTCGAACCAGTTCATGACCTGGTCGATGAACCCGTGCGAGCAGGTGTTCTCACCGATCTCCCCGGCCACCAGCGGGACCTGGGCGGCCACCGGCGCGAGCTGGCCGTCCCAGCACGAGGTGCTGACGCAGGAGTTGAAGTTGTACACGTGCCACGCCGCGGCGAGGTTGTCGCGCGAGTCCGTGGGCTTGTACTGCAGCCACTGGGACAGGTCGTTGGAGTAGGCCAGGCCGCCCAGCATGATGATGTTGGTCGCGCCGGTGGCCCGCACCGCGTTCACCAGCGACTGGAAGCCCGCGACCTGATAGGGGATGCCGGAGCAGGTGCCGCCGTCGCGCCAGCAGGCCCACCCGGAGGCGGCGCTGCCGGTCGCGCGCTCCGGATAGGGCTCGTTGAAAAGGTCGAACACGACCTCGTCACGGCCCTTGAACGCGTTCGCCACCCCCGTCCAGAACTGCGGGGCGTACTGCGCGTCCGGCATCGGCTTCTGACACGACGCGTGGACGTCGGAGCAGCCCGAGGAGTTGCCGGTGTACTGCCCGTAGTTCCAGTGCATCTCGACGATCGGGGTGATGCCCTTGGCGACCAGCCGATCGACGTATGCCTTGACCTCGTTCTGGTAGGCGGCGCCGCCGTACGAGGACTGGATGTTGCTCAGGCCGAGCCAGCACTCCTCGTTCAGCGGGACCCGGACCGCCCGGACGTTCCACGCCTTCATCGCGTCGATCGCCGCGTTGTCGACCGGGCCGTCCCAGATGCCGCGGCCCTGCACGCACATGAACTCGCCGCCCGACCGGTTGACGCCCAGCAGCCGGTACGGGCTGCCGGTGGCCACGTTCACGATCTTGTTGCCCGACACCTTCAGCTTCGGTGCCGCCCCCGTGGGCGGGCTGGGCGACGTCGAGGGCGACGGCGACGGCGACGGGCTCGGCGAGCGCGAGGGTGAGGGCGAGGGCGAAGGTGAGGGCGAAGGTGAGGGCGACGCGGACGGCGACGGCGTGCTGCCGTCGCAGGCGACGCCGTTCACCTTGAAGCCGGTCGGCGCCGGGTTGCTCCCGGACCAGGATCCATTGAAGCCGATGCTCGCCGAACCGCCGGTGGACAGGGACTTGTTCCAGTCCATCGCCGTCGCGATCACGGTGCTGCCCGACTGGCTCCAGGTGGCCGACCACCCCTGGGTGACCTTCTGGCCGCTGTCGGGGAACGTGAACGTGAGCGTCCAGTCGCTCAGGGCGTCGCCCAGGTTCTGGATGCTCAGGTTGGCGGACATGCCGCCCTGCCACTGACTGGCCGTGTAGGTGACCTTGCACGCCACGGCGGCGTGGGCCGCCGGCGTGTTGCCCAAGGTGAGTCCGCCCGCGGCCAGCAGCCCCAGTGCGGTGAGGATCGCGCCTCTCCGTCGCATGCTCCGTCCTTCCATAGAAGAGCGGCCGTAGGAGACCGCCATAGAAGACCGGAGCGAAGCGTTGTCAGCTTGACCGGTTAAGTCAACAGCGTGGCGTGCGTCAGCCTCGCTGAGCTGGGCGTACCCGTCGCGAACAGGTGAAATTTTCAGCCCGGGTCCGGCCCGGCGCCTCGTCGGGAGCGGGCCGTCGTCAGGACGCCCCCGCGGCGCTCGACTCCCTGACGAAGTGCCCCCGGCAATGGGGGCAGCAGAAGCCGTAGGTCTGCCCGTCGCGCTTCAGGAGCACCGCCTCGGCCAGCGGCACCGTGGCGCCGCAGACGGGGTCGACGACCATGCCGTCCGGCGTTTCCTCGACAGGGCCGGTCTTGGAGTCCTCGATGAGGGCGAGGAAGTCCGAGGAGCGCCACACCCGCCCGCGCAGGCCGTAGCCGCCCTCCGGAAGGCTGATCACGTTCACCACGGCGTTCGGCTCGGGACGGCCCTCCGCCTCCGCGAGTTCCGCGGTGATGCGGGAGACGAGGTGCTCGCTCATCTCCTTCCCCCACAGCCCGACGATGACGTTCACCACATAACAGGGGGCCCGCGAGCCGTCGAGCGGGGTGTCGAGCAGGGTCCCGCCCGCGATCCAGACCTCCTCCTCGCGGACCACCACATGGGAGAGCGAGTCGAGCAGATCCATGACACCGGGGTCGGCCGCCGCCGTCGTGCCGTCCCCGGCCGACAGCAGACGCCGCGCGGTGAGCCGCCCGGCGAGCACCCGGCGCTCCCACTCGTCGAACATGCCCTTGGGCACCAGCAACTCGACAAACAGCATCGTCGCTCCGTCCTTCCCGAGAAGTGTCTCTCGGTGGAGATCGTGCCGCGACGAGTCCTCGCCGTCGTCGCCCCGGGGAGGACTCTTCCGGCTACCGCGCCGGGCGCAGTGTGGGGGCCGCTTACGTCGTACGGAGTAGTCCGCCGCCTCTATGCCTGGTCGCCGCGCAGGACGGCGGCCGGGATCGGGATGGCGGGGAAGGGGTTGTCCGGCAGGAGGATCAGCCGGCGCGGCGCGGCGGCGCGCTCCGTGGCGTCCAGGTGCAGCAGGGCCGTGCCGATGCCCGCGGCTCCCACCATGTATCCGGTGTCGGCCGTGACCTCTCCGGGCCGCAGCCGCCGATATGCCTGATACCAGCGGAAGCCCGCCTCGTCGCCCGCGGTCGCGCGCCCGATCAGATCGATCGCGAGCGTGCGCGCGAAGCCGAGGTACGGCTCGTGCCCCGTGGCGGCGTACAGGCCGACGAAACACTCGATCAGCCCGGCGGTGCCGCAGCACAGGCAGGCCACGTCCCAGTGCCCCGGGGGCCGGGCCCCGGGCACGCCGCTCTGCATGATCCCGTGCGCGAGCCGCTCCACCCAGTCGAGATCGCCCGGGTCTCCGGTGACCCGGTGCAGCTCGTAGAACATGCGGGCCACCCCGGCGGAGCCGGAGCAGAAGCCGAGGTAGTGGAGCCGCCGCCCCTGCGGGATGTGGTGCGGCACGAGCGCGCATCTGTCGGTGACCACGCTGACCGCGCGGACGAAGCCGGCGCCCCTGCGGGCGCCCGCGAGGAACCGCTCGTCGCGGGTCACGCCGTAGAGGCGGGCGAGCAGGAACGCCGTGCCCGCCGTGCCGGACAGGAACCCGGGCGTGACGGCGTCCACGGGCAGGTCGGGGACGGCGTCGCCGCCGAACCGGTGTCCCGGGACGGCGAGCGCCGCGATGCGTTCCCCCGCCTCGATCGCCACCTCCTCATAGGCCGGGACGCCGAGGATGCCGGCCGCGTGCAGCAGCGCGAGCACGATCCCGCCGTCGCCGCGCTGCGCGGGGTCACCGGTCCAGCCGATGCCGTCGCCGAGCGGGCGGGCGTCGCGGACGAGGCGGTCGGCGGCGGCGCGGGCCGCCCCGAAGACCTCCTCGTCGCCCGTCGCCCACCCCGTCTCCGCCATCGCGAAGACCAGACCGGCGAGCCCGTGATAGAAGGTCGGGTCGCGCTGCTCGGGCCAGGTGACGGCGAGCCTTCGCGCGCCCGCGAGCGCGTCCTCCAGGTAGGCCTCGTGACCGGTGGCGGCGGCGAGTTCGAGGAAGAACAGCACGACGCCGGCCGCGCCGGCGTAGAGAGACGAGGCGTCACCGGCTCCGGCCGACCGCCCCCGGGGATCGGGATTGGCCCGCCATCGCCGTCCGAGGTCGTCGTCCACCGCCGCCGACCGCACCCAGCGCGCGGCCGTGACGGCAGCGGTGACCGGTGTCTCGCGGGGCCAGACGCTCATCACCCCAGTCTCCCACAAAGCTGGTAGGAAATTAAGGCTTACATACTTCCATTCGGAAGCCTACGGGCAGTCGCGCGCCGATCACACCGTCCGCGCGGGAACGTCCGGGTGACGGGCCTCGGGGACCGGGGCCGGCGACGGCGCCGGCTGGAGTCCGAGCAGCGTCCTGGCGTGGGCGATAGCGGCCGGAGTGTCCGGGAAGACGAGCCCGTCGCGGCGGAGATGGCCGGCCACCCCCAGCCCGTCGAGCACCTCGTCGTGGCCCGGCCGGATGCCCGACAGCAGCACGGTGATGCCCCTCCCCTCCAGCCGGGTGATCGCGTCGCCGAGGACGCCCGCGCCGGTGGCGTCGATCGTGGACACGCGCGACATCCGCAGGATGACCACCCGCACGTCGGCGACCTCCGACAGCTCCAGCAGGAAGCGGTGGGCCGCGCCGAAGAACAGCGGGCCGTCGAACCGGTAGGCCACGATGTGCTCGGCGAGCAGGCGCCGTTCCTCGTCGCTGTGGTCGCCGGTCTCCAGCGGGACCTGCTCGATCTGCGCGCTGCGCGCGACGGCCCGCAGGGCGAGCACGATGGCGACGCCGACGCCGACCGCGACCGCGGTGACGAGGTCGAAGGCGACGGTGACGGCGAAGGTGAGGATCATCACCGCGGCGTCACCCCGGGTGGAGCGGGCGATGGCGCGCAGCGAGCCGACCTCGACCATGCGGACCGTCGTGGCCAGCAGCACGCCGGCCAGCGCGGCCAGCGGGATCCGCCCGACGAGGCCGCTCGCGCCGAACACGATGACCGCCAGCACGACGGCGTGCGTGAGGGAGGCCAGGCGGGAGCGCGCGCCCGAGCGGACGTTGACCGCCGTACGGGCGATCGCGGCGGTGGCGGGGATGCCGCCGAAGAGCGGGGAGACGACGTTCGCCAGGCCCTGCCCGAACAGCTCGCGGTCGGGGTCGTGGCGCTCCCCCACGCTCATGCCGTCCGCGACGGAGGCGCACAGCAGGCTCTCCAGCGCCCCGAGGGCGGCCACCGCGAGGGCCGCGGGGAGCAGCGAGGTGACGGCGCCCGGATCGAGGAAGCTCACCGACGGCGCGGGCAGCCCGGCCGGCAGGGTTCCGATGCGGGCGACGTCCAGCCCGGTGAGCTCGGCCACGACCGTGGCGGCCACGACCGTGAGGAACGAGAACGGCACCGCGGGCCGCCACCGCGCGCCCAGCAGCATGACCGCGGCGACCACGAGCGCCATCACGATCGGCACCGGGTGCGGGGTGCGGACGTAGTTCGCCACCGCGTCCCCGGCCGCCTGCCACACGCGTTCGCCCTCGCCGGTCACGCCGAGCGCGGCGGGCACCTGCTGGAGCGCGATGACGACGGCGATGCCCGCCGTGAAGCCCTCGATGACGGGGGTCGGCATGTAGCGGGCGTACCTGCCGACCCGGGCCAGCGCCAGGACGACGAGCACGATCCCGGCGAGCAGGCCGACCGCGAGCACCCCGCCGGGGCCGTGGCTGTGCACGATCGGCACGAGGACGACGGTCATGGCCCCCGTGGGGCCCGACACCTGGAGGTTGCTGCCGCCGAAGACGGCGGCGATCGCGCCCGCGACGACGGCGGTCGCCAGGCCGGCCTGCGCGCCCAGCCCGGAGCCGACCCCGAAGGCCAGCGCGAGCGGCAGGGCCACCACCGCGACCGTGAGGCCGGCGATCAGGTCCCGGCCGGGACTGCGGCGGGCCGGTCGCCAGTCGGCGGGCGAGGGCAGCAGGCCCGCGACCCGGTCGTACAACCGCTTGGCCGTGCTGGTCACTCGGCCGCCTCCGCCTGGAGCTCGGCCAGCAGCTCACCCTGGCCGGTGATCATGTCGGTGAGGATCCGCCGGGCCGCCGCGAGCAGGTCCACGATGTCGGGGGTGGCGAGGGAGTAGACCACCGAGCCGCCCTCCCTGACCGCGCTGACCAGGCCGGTGCGGCGCAGCACGGCGAGCTGCTGGGAGAGGTTCGACGCCTCCACCTCGATCTCGCCGAGTAATTCACGGACGGGACGGGGGCCGTCTCGCAGCAGTTCGAGCACGCGGATGCGCACCGGATGTCCCAGGGTGCGGAAGAAGTCGGCCTTGGCTTGATAGAGCGGGACGGGCATCGGGCTCACTCGGCCTCTCCCGCCGCCTCCGGGTTGATCCCGTGATCGGCGGCCAGACGGTTCAGGTTGTCCAGACGGCCCGAGGCGACCTGGACACCGTGCTCGTCGCCGCTCTCCTGTGCTCGCCGCAGGTCCTCGCGCGCCTCGGCGAGCCGGGCGCGCAACTCCGCCGTGAACTCGTGCATGTGGTCCTCTCCTCCGTCGGCGGAGTTCAGCATATGAGCAATATGAAGAATTCTTCAATTCAGCAGCACCTCAGCCCGGGGGGTGGGGCCCGGGCTCGATTCAGGCGGGGCTCGGCTCAGGCAGGGCTCGGCTCAAGCGGGGCTCGGCTCAAGCGGGGCTCGGCTCAGGCGGGGTGCGGTGCGAAGGAGCGGAGGTCGCGCCGCAGCGGGTGGCCCTCGGGGACCTCGACCAGCACGATGGGCATGCCGTCGGGATCCTCGATCCACATCTCCACCAGCCCCCACGGCTCCAGCCGGGGCGGCCGGGACACCCGCACCCCGGTCTCCACCAGCCGGTCGTGCTCCTTCTGGACGTCGCGCACCTGCAACCAGAGCGTCGCGCTCTCCCGATCGGCGCCGGAGGCGTGCGCGGAGACCTCCAGAAGCCCTTGCCCCAGGAAGAACACCACCCCGGGGTCCTCGGCCGGCCCGAACTCCCGGTTCACGGCCAGGCCCAGGACGTCGCGATAGAAGCGGCGGCTCGCGGCCCGGTCGGTCGATCGCACGAGTATGCGGCTGCTCAGCACTTCCATGTGACGTGCGTGCCCATCCGGGGCATGCGGTTAAAGGATGGATTGCGGCAAACGACGGCCAAGCCTTATCGGGCCCTTCGTCCCTCCGTCGTACGACGGAGGTCCGTGTCGCCGGAGAGACGGGGACGGCAGAGTGGTCGCCGACGCCCTTGAGGATCACTGTGGAGGTTCGAATGACCGAGGACACGGCTCCCGCCGGCGCGCCGCACCTGGACAAGCTCGACCGCGAGGAGTGCCTGCGGCTGATCTCGCCGGGCGGCGTGGGCAGGATCGCCTTCAACGACCCGATCGGACCCGTGATCCTGCCGGTCAACTACACGATCGAGCAGGGCGCCGTCTTGTTCCGCACCGCTCTCGGCGGCCCGATGGACACCGACCTGCGCACGGGGATCGAGGGGGCCGACTTCATGGTGGCCTTCGAGGTGGACCACATCGACGAGAGCACCCGCGAGGGATGGAGCGTGCTCGTGCGCGGCGGGGCCCACCACATCACCGGCGACGTGGACAAGGACGCCGTGGAGTCGTGGGCGGGCGGCGACCGGCCGCTCTACATCCGGATCTCGCCCAACGAGGTCACCGGCCGGCGCATCCGGCACACGTGATGGAGGCCTGGGTCGTGGCCCGGCCGGGGCCCATCGCGACGCGGCCGCTGGAGCGGACCGTGCTGCCGGACCCCGTGCCCGGGCCCGGGGAGCTGCTCATCCGCGTCGAGGCGTGCGCGGTGTGCCGCACCGACCTGCACCTCGCCGAGGGCGATCTTCCTCCGAAGCGCCCGCGTACGGTTCCCGGGCACGAGGTCGTGGGACGCGTGGCCGGGCTCGGCCCGGACGCGCCGGGGCCACCGGTCGGCGCTCGTGTGGGGGTGGCCTGGCTGCGCTCGACCTGCGGCCGGTGCCGCTACTGCCGGCGCGGCGCGGAGAACCTGTGCCCGGAGTCCACCTACACGGGCTGGGACGCCGACGGCGGATACGCGGAGCTGCTGACCGCCCCCGCGGCGTACGTCTATCCGCTGCCCGAGGACACCCCGGCCGAGACGCTCGCCCCGCTGCTGTGCGCGGGGATCATCGGCTATCGCGCGCTGGTCCGCGCCGACCTGCCCCCGGGCGGGCGGCTCGGCGTCTACGGGTTCGGCGCCTCGGCCCATCTGACCGCGCAGATCGCGATCGCCGAGGGCGCGACCGTGCACGTGATGACGAGGTCGGCGGCGGCCAGGGAGCTCGCGCTGCGGCTGGGCGCGGCCTCCGCGGCGGGCAGCACCGACCCGCCGCCCGAGCCCCTCGACGCGGCCATCCTGTTCGCCCCCGTGGGCGACCTCGTGCCGGTCGCGCTGACCGCGCTCGACCGGGGCGGCACGCTCGCGGTGGCGGGGATCCACCTCACGGACATCCCGGTGCTCAACTACCAGCGCCACCTGTTCCAGGAGCGGACGCTGCGCAGCGTGACGGCCAACACCCGCGACGACGGGCGGGAGTTCCTGCGGCTGGCGTCCCTCCACCACCCGCAGGTCACGACGACGCCCTATTCCTTCAGCGCCGCCGACCAGGCGCTGGCCGACCTGGCCGCCGACCGCGTCAAGGGGGCCGCCGTCCTGCTCATGGACAGGTAACGGTCATGGGCAGGGTTCATGGACAGGGGGCCGACGGCACCGGCTCCAGGCGGAACAGGCCGCCCTTCACGTTCGTGGAGTCGCCGGCCGGCCGCGCCGTCCTCCCGGCCAGCGCCATCAGCATGTCGGTGGTGGTGACCAGGCCCCGCAGGACCTCGTCAGGACCCAGCACGGGGACCGCGCCGCAGTCGGCGTCGACCATCAGCGCGGCGACCTCGGACAGCGGATCGTCCGGGAGGACCCGGGGACAGCGCCGCCCCTGCAGGAGCGTGCGCACCGCCGTCATGGACTGCTCGGCGGGGCCGCCCGACCAGTGCGCGGCGATGTCCTCCCGCTGGAGCACGCCGACGAGCCGGCAGCAGGCGTCCACGACCGGGAGGTGGTGGACGCCGGCCCGCCACATGAGCTCCCAGGCCATCAGCGGCGACTCCTCCGGCTCCACGGTGACGAGCGTCCGGGTCATCACCTCGGACGCGGTCATGGTCTCGACGCTCATCGGTCCTTCCCGCCGTCCGCAGAGCCGGTCCACCGGGGCGCGCCCGCGGGGACGGCCCGGTCCAGGTCGTCCTTCTCATAGGTGATGGAGGAGTCGACGTCCACCACGCCGTCCACCTGCCAGACCTCCTCGATCAGTGCGCGGATCTGGGAACGCCGTGCCACGCCGCCGACGAGGTGGACGATCCCGTCCTCGACGCGTACGGAACACTGCGGGGAGTAGCGCGACACCACCTCGACGACGTCGTCGCGGAGGTCCTCCGCGGGCCGGCAGAACGCCCTGATCAGGTCCGACTGTTTGACCAGCCCGGTGATGCGGCCGGTCTCGCCGTCCACGATGGGCAGCTCCTTGATCCTGTTGCGGCGCATCAGGCAGGCCGCCCGCCGCAGCGTGGTGTCCTCGGTGACCGTGATCGCGGGGCTGGTCATGATCTGGGCGGCGGCGCGTCCGCTCGCCTTCCTGCGCTCCCTGCAGCGGGACGCCCCCTCGATGATCAGATCGCCGGGCCGCCTGTCGAGGCCCTTGAGCAGCAGGTCGCTGTCGCTCACCATGCCGATGACCCGCCGGTCCCCGTCCACGACGGGGACCGCCCCCACATGGAAGCGGCACATCGCGGTGACCACGTCGGTGAACGAGGCCGCCGCCTCGACGGCGACGACGAACCTGTTCATGACGTCGCTCACGGTCATCGGCATGGCCGGCCTCCCTCGTCTCCCCCAGCCTTGTCTCCCCAGCCTTCGTCACGACCGGCCGCGGGGCGACCGGCGAACGTCCCCCTCCCGTGGGACCTATGTCCTCAGGGGTGCCAATCAGCGAAGACCCACCAGTACCGTGTGAGATGTGCAGAATGCCGCGATCCTCACCGTCGATGACGACCCGTCCGTCTCCCGGGCCGTGGCTCGTGACATCCGCCGCCGATACGGCGACCGCTACCGGGTGATCCGAGCCGAGTCCGGCCCCAGTGCGCTCGACGCGTTGCGCGAGATCAAGCTGCGCGGCGAGCAGGTCGCCGTCCTCCTGGCCGACTATCGGATGCCCCAGATGAACGGCATCGAGTTCCTCGAGGCGGCCATGGACGTCTACCCGCTGGCGCGCAGGGTGCTGCTGACCGCCTACGCGGACACCGACGCCGCCATCAACGCGATCAACATCGTCGATCTCGACCACTACCTGCTCAAGCCGTGGAACCCGCCGGAGGAGAAGCTCTACCCGGTGCTGGACTCACTGCTGGAGGCGTGGCTCGCCACCCCCGCCGTGACGATGCCGGAAACCAAGGTCGTGGGACATCGCTGGTCGGCGCACTCGTTCACGGTGCGGGACTTCCTCGCCCGCAACCTCGTGCCGTACCGGTGGCTGCGGGCCGACGAGGCCGAGGGCGCCCGCCTGCTGGCGGCCGCCGGGATGTGCGAGGCGGACGTGCCGGTGGTGATCACCACGGACGGCAAGGCCCTGGCAAGGCCCACGGAGGCCGACCTCGCCGCGCACGTCGGCATGGCCACCACCCCCGCCTCGGATCTCTACGACCTCGCCGTGATCGGCGCGGGACCCGCCGGCCTCGGCGCCGCCGTCTACGGCGCGTCCGAAGGGCTGCGCACCCTGCTCGTGGAGCAGCGGGCCACGGGCGGCCAGGCCGGGCAGAGCAGCCGGATCGAGAACTACCTCGGCTTTCCCGACGGGATCTCCGGCGCCCAGCTCACCGACCGCGCCCGCAGGCAGGCACTGAAGTTCAACACCGAGCTGCTCACCACCCGCGAGGTCGTCGGCCTCGAACGGACCGGCTCGGCCACCCTGCTGCGCTTCCACGACGGCACCGCCGTGACGGCGCACACGGTCGTGCTGGCGACCGGCGTGTCCTACCGGCTGCTGGACGCGCCCGGCCTGGCCGACCTGACCGGCCGGGGCGTCTTCTACGGCGCGGCCGCCACCGAGGCCCCGAGCTGCGCCGGAGAAGAGGTCTACATCGTCGGCGGGGCGAACTCGGCGGGGCAGGCGGCGGTGCACTTCTCCCGCTACGCCCGCAAAGTGCATGTCCTCATCCGGGGAGAGGACCTCACCCGGTCGATGTCGCGTTATTTGATCGATCAGATCGAGGCCATTCCCTCGATCGAGGTCCATCCGCGCACGCAGGTGGTCGCCGGCGAGGGCCGCGACCACCTGGAGCGCCTGACCCTGTGCGACGGGAGGACCGGACAGACGACCACCGTGCCGGCGTCGTGGCTGTTCGTCTTCATCGGGGCGGAACCGCGCACCGACTGGCTCGGCGACGTGGTCGCCCGCGACGGCGGCGGCTACGTGCTGACCGGCTCCGACCTGCTCGCCGACGGCCGCCGCCCGCCCGGGTGGGCACTGTCCAGGGACCCCTATCACCTGGAGTCGAGCATGCCCGGCGTCTTCGCCGCGGGCGACGTGCGGGCCGGGTCGGTCAAGCGCGTCGCCTCGGCCGTGGGCGAGGGCGCCATGGCGGTCTCGCTCGTCCACCGTTATCTGGAGGCTCCATGACCGACCATCCCCATGAGCCGACGCTGCCCCCCGACGAGCTGCGCACGCTGTTCCTGTTCGAGGCGCTGGACGACGCGCAGCTCGCCCGGCTGTCGGAGGCGGGACGGGTCGAGCGGCGGCTCGCCGGCACCCGCGTCTACACCGAGGGCGACCCCGCCACCTGCTTCTTCGTGCTGCTGAACGGCACGGTCGCGATGAGCAGGCGGGTGCAGGGCGACGACGTCGAGGTCAGCCGCACCGGCCAGCGCGGCGTGTACGGCGGCGCCACCCAGGCGTACATCGCCGGCGAGTTCTCTCAGCTCTACCTGAACTCGCTGACCGCGGTCACCGACGCCTCGTTCTTCGTGCTGCCTGCCGAGGTGATCGCCGAGTGCGTGCGCGAGTGGTTCCCGATGGCGATGCACCTGCTTGAGGGGCTGTTCCTCGGCATGCGCACCGTCCAGACGATCGTCGGCGAACGCGAGCGGCTCCTCGCGCTCGGCTCGCTGTCGGCCGGTCTGACCCACGAGCTGAACAACCCGGCGGCCGCCGCCGTACGGGCGACGTCGGCGCTGCGCGAGCGGGTGGCGGGCATGCGGCACAAGCTCGCCATGATCGCCGACGGGCGGCTGGACGGCAGCCAGCTGCACGACCTGGTGGAGCTCCAGGAGAACGCGGTCAAGCGGTCGGCCTCCGCCCCCGACCTCACGCCGCTGGCGCGCTCCGACGCCGAGGACGCGGTCGCCGACTGGCTGGACGACCACGACATCGTCGGCGGCTGGGACCTGGCGGCGACGCTGGTGGCCGGCGGCCTCGACGCGACCTGGCTCGACCAGATCGCCGGGGCGGTGGGCGAGGAGAACCTGGAGTCCGCGGTCCGATGGCTCACCTACACGGTGGACACCGAGCTGCTGATGTGCGAGATCGACGATGCGGTCAACCGGATCTCCGGCCTGGTCGCCGCCGCCAAGCAGTACTCCCAGCTCGACCGCGCCCCCCACCAGACGGTCGACGTGCACGACCTGCTCGACGCCACGCTGACCATGATGCACGGCAAGATCCCCGAGGGCGTCCGCACGGTCAAGGACTACGACCGGTCGCTGCCGCTCATCCCGGCGTACGCCGCCGAGCTGAACCAGGTGTGGACCAACCTGATCGACAACGCGCTCGGCGCGATGGACGGCACGGGCACCTTGACCCTCCGCACCCGGCGCAAGGACGGCCACCTGGTCGTCGAGGTCGGCGACACCGGCACCGGCATCGCGCCCGAGGTCCGCCCCCGCATCTTCGAGCCGTTCTTCACCACCAAGCCCGTCGGTGAGGGCACCGGCCTGGGCCTGGACATCTCCTATCGGATCGTGGTCAACAAGCACCACGGGGACATCCGGGTGGACTCACGACCCGGCGACACCCGGTTCCGGGTCTACCTTCCCCTGGGCCAGGCGGCCCCGGAGGCCGTTCGGTAGAGCCGTCCGCACGGCCCCGTACAGTGTGGGCATGGGCATGGTCAGCACCGTGGGTCTCGTCCTGCACCCGCAACGCGACTCCCGGGAGGCGATCGAGACGATCGTCGAGTGGGCGCGCAAGCGGGACTGCACGGTGCTGGGGCTGCCCGACGAGGTCGGGCGCATCGACTGCAGCGCCATCGCGGTGGACGCCCAGACGCTGGTGAAGCGGTCCGACCTCCTCGTCAGCCTCGGCGGCGACGGCACGATGCTGCGCACGATGCGCTTGATCGCCGGGCGGCCGACCCCCGTCCTCGGGGTCAACCTGGGACGGCTCGGCTTCCTCGCCGAGATCGACGTGGACGAGCTGGCGCCCGCGCTGTCGGCGATAGACGAGCACAGATACACGGTCGAGCCGCGCATGGCCGTCCGGGCGACGAGCCACGACGGCCGGATGGTGACCGCGTTCAACGACATCGCCCTCGTCCGCATCCCCGGCGACGGTCTCGCCGCGGTGTCCGTCTCGGTCTACGGCGAGCCGTTCGTCCGCTACTCCGCCGACGCCGTGATCGTCTCCACCTCCACGGGGTCGACCGCGTACAACTTCTCGGCGGGAGGCCCGATCGTCTCCCCCACGGTCGAGGGCTTCCTCGTCGTCCC
Organism: Microbispora hainanensis; assembly: GCF_006874475.1. Lineage (GTDB taxonomy): Bacteria > Actinomycetota > Actinomycetes > Streptosporangiales > Streptosporangiaceae > Microbispora > Microbispora hainanensis. The sequence continues at coordinate 151,562 of NZ_VIRM01000006.1, read as the reverse complement.
GGCCGCCGCCCACTCGGCGTTCAACCGGGCGCTGGTCCTGTCGGCCGACGAGGAGGTGACGCTCGACGTGCTCCCGACCAGCGGCCAGCTCGCGCTGGAGGTCGACGGCACCATCGGCGGCCACCTTTGTCCCGGCGACCGGCTCACGGTGACCGCGCTGCGCGCCGCCGCCCGCGTGGTGCGGCTCGGCACGACGACCTTCTACGAGCGGGCCCGCCGCAAGCTCCGCGTGAACGGCAGCGCCGAGGCCGACTGACAAAACGCGGCGCCGCGTTATTCGACGGGCTGAAACTCGACGGCCGTTACGGACAGCTCGGTTCACAGATTCGTAACAAAACGCGACGGTCCGTAACCAAAGCGCTTCATAGAACGTTCCATGTGTGAGCCGAAGAGTCCGGCGAGAGGCGAACGCATGAAGCGCAACAAACTCTTCCGTCTGCTGGTCTCGATTTTCCTCGTTCCGTGGGGCATGATCCTCCTGCTGCTGGCGGGCGAAAGCCCCAAAGGTCTCCTCGCACTGGTCAGCGGACTTGGTGTCTCGTTCGTCGTGGCGGGAACGGTGTCCGCGTTCCGCGAGGTCGCGATCGTCCGCACCGAGTCGGAAGACGCGGCGGAGGACATCGCCGCCCGGCTGCAGGACCGGCTTCAACAGCCGCCGCCGTTCGGTCTCCGTCTCGTGTCGCCGCAACGTCGCGGATACGACGGCTACTACTCCTGGGCCACCTCCACCCAGCCCTGCGAGCTCTTCTGCGCGGGCCGCTCCGTGCTCCATCGGATCGACGCGGATCTCACCGCGCGCAAATTCGCGCCCGTCGAACAGGTCATGCTCCGCAAGCTGCAGGAAGGGTCGGTCATCCGAATCCTGTTCCTCGACCCGAGGTCGGACCTCATTTCGAGGTTGGCCAGAGAAGAGGGGCAGAACGAGCAACAGATGCTGACCGATCTCGCCGCCTCGCTGGACATATGCGAACGCCTCTACGCCCTCCTCAAGGGGGCGTCCTTACCGCCACGAGCCGAGCTCCACATCAGGGTCTACGACCAGGTGCCGTATTTCGCCTATCATCGCGAGAACAAGCAGGTCATCGTCGGTTTCTACTTCGCCACGGCCCTGGGGTCGTTGTCGGCGGCGTTCGAGGTGATCGATCAGGAGAGCCAAAGCAGATTCGAGGGCCACTTCACCTCCATCTTCGAGCGCTCGCACAGCACCCGGATCCTGGAGGAAGTGGCGAGCCAGCGTGCCGTTCCCTTCATGAACCACGCCCTCGTCAGAGACATCCGGGCCGCCCTGGAGAAGAGCACGAGCTGAGTCGTGTCCGGAGCGGTGCCGCCTGAGGTGGTCGGAACCCTTCAGGCGGACACCATGTCGGCGGGAGGGCTAGAGAAGGCCCTCGATCGCGGACAGCTCCTCGGCGGTGAGAGCCGGTGCGTCCAGGGCCGCGACGTTCTGTTCGAGCTGCGCCACCGAGCTCGCCCCGACCAGCACCGACGTGACCCGTTGGTCGCGCAGGATCCACGCCAGCGCGAGCTGCGCGAGCGACTGACCGCGCTCCTGGGCGATCTTGTTGAGGCCGCGCAGGGTCTCCAGCAGATCGGGGGTGAGCCGGTCGCGCTTGAGGAAGTGGCCGATCGCCATCCGGGAGTCGGCCGGCACCTCGCCGTCGAGGTAGCGGCCGGTCAGCAGGCCCTGCGCGAGCGGCGAATAGGCGATGCACCCCGCCCCGGCCCGCTCCAGCGTGTCCAGCAGGCCGTCCTCGACCCAGCGGTCGAGCATGGAGTAGCGCGGCTGGTGGATCAGCAGCGGCGTGCCCAGCTCGCGCAGCACGGCGGCGGCCCGCTCGGTCTGCTCGGCCGAATAGTTCGAGATGCCCACGTAGAGCGCCTTGCCGGAGCGCACCGCCGTGTCGAGGGCGCCCATCGTCTCCTCGATCGGGGTGTCCGGGTCGGGCCGGTGGGAGTAGAAGACGTCGACGTAGTCGAGGCCCATCCGGCTCAGCGACCGGTCGAGGCTCGCCAGCAGATACTTGCGCGACCCCCACTCGCCGTACGGCCCGGGCCACATGTCGTAGCCCGCCTTGGTCGAGATGAACAGCTCGTCGCGGTAGGGCCGGAAGTCCGCGCGCAGGTGGCGGCCGAAGTTCTCCTCCGCGGAGCCGTACGGCGGGCCGTAGTTGTTGGCCAGGTCGAAATGGGTGATGCCGAGGTCGAAGGCCCGGCGCAGGACGGCGCGCTGCACGTCGAGCGGGTGGCCGTCGCCGAAGTTGTGCCACAGCCCGAGGGAGATCTCGGGAAGCAGCACGCCACTCCTTCCGCTGCGCCGGTACCGCATGTCGTCGTATCGAGCGGGGGCGGGGACGTAGGGGTGCGGGATCATCCGTGGCCTTTCTTGCGCGACTGGGCCGGTCCTTTGCCGCGGCCTTACTCAAGGACTACCAGCTAACCGCACATGCTCACGGCCGTCCCACCGCCCCCTGCCAGCCCCCTGCCCGCGCTCAGCGCACGCCGCGCGGGCGGAACTGGACGCTGATGCGGGCGCCGAGCGCCTTGGCCGACTTGGGGATCGCGTGCTCCCAGGTGCGCTGGCAGCTCCCGCCCATGACGATGAGGTCGCCGTGGCCCAGCTCGTGCCGCAGCGCCGGGCCTCCCCCGCCCCGGGGGCGCAGCAGCAGCGGGCGCGGGGTGCCGACCGACACGATCGCGACCATCGTGTCCTGCGTGCTCCCCCGCCCGATGGTGTCGCCGTGCCAGGCGACGCTGTCCCTGCCGTCGCGATAGAGGCACATGCCGGCCGTACGGAACGGCTCGCCGAGCTCCTCCTCGTAGTGGGCGTTGAGCGCGTCCCTCGCCTGCACCAGCACCGGGTCGGGAAGCTCCTCGTCCTCGTCGTAGAACTTCAGCAGGCGCGGCACGTCCACGACCCGGTCGTACATGTGCCTGCGCTCGGCGTGCCAGGGCACCGCCTCAAGCAGGCGTTCGAAGAGCGCGTCGGCTCCCTCGATCCAGTGGTGCCGCACGTCGATCCAGGCGCCGCGCTCCAGCGGAGTGCGGCGCACGGACGAGCCGAGCTCGCCGACATGAACGTCCTCGCCCCAATCGAGGAGCGAAGCCTGGAAAGCCGTCATGGCTACCAGCATATTCAAACATGTATTCGATCATGCCAGGAGTCGTGGCCGGGCCGTCACCGTACGTCGAGGTTCAGGCCCGGCGGCAGGCCGGTGACGGTGGCGCGCCCGGCCGCGTCCACGGCGACGCTCACCTCCGCGCCCGCCACCCGCAGCCCCCGGGCCGACACCGCGCCGAGGGGCGCCCCGGCCATGGGCCGCAGCAGCACCCGCCCGGCCGGCACGTCGGGATAGAGGCCCAGCGCCGCGTGCGCGATCGCCACCGCCGCGGCGGCCGACCACGCCTGGGGACGGCAGGCCGCCGGGTAGGGCATGGGCCTGCCCAAGGCCGGGTGCGGGCCGGCGCCGTCCCCGGAGTACAGCTCGGGCAGCCGGTAGCCGAACGCCTCTCCGGCGGCGAGCAGCCCTTCGGCGAGCCCGGCCGCCTGCGCGGCGAACCCGGCCCTGGCCAGGCCGCCGAGCACGATCGCGGTGTCGTGCGCCCAGATCGAGCCGCAGTGGTAGGACAGCGGGCTGAAGCCGCCGTCGCCGGACGACATCGTGCGCAGCCCGTAGCCGCCGCTCATCGCCGGGGCGGCCAGCAGGTCCGCGACCTGGGCCGACTCCGCCTCCGACAGCAGGCCGGTGCCGAGGAGGTGGCCGATGTTGCTGGTCAGCGCGTCCACCGGCCGCTTGTCGATGTCGAGCGCGAGCGCGGGGAAGCGCCCGTTCGGGCCGTCAACCCAAAACTGGGCGCGGAACCGCTCCGACAGCGCGTCGGCGTGCGCGTTCCACCGCTCGGCGCCGGGACGGCCGAACGCCTCCAGCAGCGACGCCGCGTTCCTCGCCGCCTCGTACGCGTAGCCCTGCACCTCGACGAGCGCGATCGGCGGCTTGGCCTGGCTCCCGTCGCGAAACCGGATGGAGTCGCCGGAGTCCTTCCAGCCCTGGTTGGCCAGGCCGCGCTCGGAGGTGTCGATGTATTCCACGAACCCGTCGCCGTCGGGGTCGGCGAAGTCCGCGAGCCAGCCGAGCGCGGCCTCCATGTGCGGCAGCAGCGCCGCCACCTCGCGCTCGGGCATCCCCCACCGCCAGGCGTCGTGCAGGAGGCTGATCCACAGGGGGGTGGCGTCGATCGTGCCGTAGTAGGCCGCGGGCAGCCGCAGGCCGTTGCCCTCGACGGTGAACTCGCGCCGTCGCAGCTCGTGCATGATCTTGCCCGGTGCCTCGCCCGAGGCCGGATCCACCCGCGTGCCCTGCCGGCGGGCGAGCACCCGCAGCGTGCCGGCGGCGAGGTCGGTGCCGAGCGGCAGCAGCATCCGGGCGGCCCACAGGCTGTCGCGCCCGAAGAGCGTGAGGAACCACGGCACCCCCGCACCGAGGAAGGTGTCCTCGGGGGCGCCGATCTCCGCCAGCCGCAGCGACCGCAGGTCCTCCAGCGACTGGTGCAGCAGCCGGGTCAGCCGCCGGTCGGCGGCGGTGACCTCGGGCCTGCTCCACTCCAGCGTCCTGGCCGGCGTCACGACGACGGCGGCGGGGTCGTCCACGACGGCCTCCCAGCGCAGCGTCGCCGTCCCGCCTGGGGGCAGGCTCAGCTCCCAGCGCAGCCGGGCGCCGCCGCCGGTCTCCGCGCGGGCGTCCTCACCCGCGGCCGTGACCCGGATGCCCCCGCTCCGCCACGACAGGCCGCCGCGGCCCGCGCCGTCCGTACGAGCCGGGTCCGGGCCGTCGGGTTCGGCGGGGACGATCTCGCCGCCCGACTTGACCACCTCGATCGGCGCGAAGTCGCAGCCCAGCTCGACGGTGACCGACGCGACCACGGTCACCGTGGCGGTGGAGGTGATCTCCACGCGCTCGCTCATGCCGCGCGCGCCGACCTCACGGACGCGTTCGAGCCGCACCGTGGGGTCGGGCTGGGGGTCGCCGAGCCAGCGGGCGAGCGAGACGAACCGGGTGCGCCCGGCCTCCTCGTGGACGTGGCCGATGGCCTCGGGCTCGTGGCCGTTGACGAGCAGCGTCGCCTGTGACAGCGCCCGATGGTCGGCGTGGAAGAGCCCCTGGACGCCGAAGGGGCGGATCTGGCCGTCAGCGCCGCTCAGCGCTCCGGTCGGCGCCATGACGGTGCCGACCAGCTCGTGTAGCGGCGGTTGCAGGCGGTACGCCGCACCGGCGGCGAACGCGCCGCCCGGACCGGGCGTGGTTCCGACGAGCACCGAAGGGCCCTCCTGAATCGAATCGTCCCGGCCTTGACCTTGACATGTGGTCGCCGGGGGTGCACATTGCGAAACATTCAGTTTATTTTGATCGATCTAATCATGCCGTACGCCTCCTTGAACGTTCAAACCCCTAGAAGGGCGGATCATGGCCGAAAAGGTGACAATCGCCGACGTGGCCCGGCGCGCCGGCGTATCACGCCAGACGGTCTCGAACGCCCTGAACAGCCCCGGCGTCGTCCGCGAGGAGACCAGGCAGCGGGTGCTGCGTGCGGTTGAGGAGCTGGGCTACCGGGTCAACCAGGCCGCCCGCCAGATGCGCACCGGCCGGTCCCGGCTGATCGCCATCCGCATCGAGCCCGACCGCGACGGCATCAACGGCTCGGTCCTCGACCGCTTCCTGCACGGCCTGACCGAGTCGGCGGCGCGGTCCGGCTACCGGGTGCTGCTCTACACGGCCGACGACGATCGGGCCGAGGTCGACACGTTCGAGGACCTGCTCGGCGCGTACGAGCCGGACGCGTTCGTGCTGACCAGCACCCACCACGGCGACCTGCGTACGGCCTGGCTGCTGGACCAAAAGGTGCCGTTCGTCACATTCGGCCGCCCCTGGAGCTCGGACTCCCCGAAGCACCTGTGGGTGGACGTGGACGGCGCGGCCGGCACGGCCGCCGCCACCCGGCACCTGCTCGACGCGGGCCACCGCGCGATCGGCTTCCTCGGCTGGCCGCCCGGCTCGGGGGTCGGCGACGACCGCCGCGAGGGCTGGGCGCGCACGCTCACCGCGGCGGGCGTGGACCCCACCGGCCTGAGCCGGGCCACCAGCGACGAGGTCGCCGACGGCGAGAAGGCCGCCTACGACCTGCTGCGGTCGGATCTCGGGGTGACCGCGCTCGTCTGCGCCAGCGACTCGCTCGCGCTCGGCGCGCTGCACGCCGCCCGCTCCCCCGGCCTCGCCTGGCAGCCCGGCAGAGGACCCGGCGGCGGGGCGGCGGAACGGCCGGTCGCGGTGATCGGCTTCGACGACACGCCGGTGGCCAAGGCGGTCGGCCTGACCAGCCTGAGCCAGCCGCTGGCGCAGGCCGCCGCGCACTGCGTGGCGCTGCTCACCACACTCCTCGACGGCCAGGCGAAGCCCGGCGAACCGCCGGCGAACGTGCTGCTCGAACCCTCGCTGGTCGTCCGCCAGTCGGCGTGAACCGGCGCGTCATCCCCCTCAACGAAGATCGGGAACCTTCATGAAGAACAGAACCGTACGTACGGCGGTGCTCGGCGCCGCCTGCGCCGCTCTCCTCGCCACGGCCGCCTGCGGCAGCGGTTTCGACGACGACAAGGCGGCCGCTCCCGCCCGGCAGAGCGCCGGCCCGGCCGAGCTGCAGATCCTTATCGGGTCTTCCGGCGACGCGGAGACCACCGCGGTGAAGGACGCCGCCGCGGCCTGGGCGCAGAAGTCGGGCTCGACGGCGACCGTGACCCCGGCGCAGGACCTCGCCCAGCAGCTCGGCCAGGCGTTCGCGGGCGACAACCCGCCCGACGTGTTCTACGTGGACGCCTCCCGGTTCGCCGACTACGCCAGCGTGGGCGCGCTGGAGCCGTACGCCGACAAGCTGACCGGGGCGTCGGACTTCTACCCGAGCCTGCGCACCACGTTCACCTACGACGGCACGTTCTACTGCGCGCCGAAGGACTTCTCCACCCTCGCCCTGGTGATCAACGACGACATGTGGGCCAAGGCCGGGCTGGGCGAGGGCGACGTGCCGACGACCTGGGACCAGCTCAGGGAGGTGAGCGAGAAGCTCAAGGCCAAGGGCGTCACGCCGCTCGCGATCGCCGACACCCGCGACCGCGTCGGCGCGTTCATGGTGCAGGCGGGCGGCTGGATCACCAGCCCCGACGGCAAGCAGGCGACGGCCGACAGCCCCGAGAACCTCACGGCCCTGCAGTACGTCCAGTCGCTGCTCAAGGACAAGCTCGCCCAGTTCCCGAGCCGGCTCGACGCGGGCTGGGGCGGCGAGGCGTTCGGCAAGGGGAAGGCCGCGATGACCATCGAGGGCAACTGGATCAAGGGCGCGCTGAAGGCCGACTTCCCCGACGTGAAGTACAGCGTGCACGAGCTTCCGGCCGGTCCCAAGGGCAAGGGCACGCTGTCGTTCACCAACTGCTGGGGCGTCTCCGCGAAGAGCAGGTTCAAGCAGCAGGCGATCGACTTCGTCGAGGCGATGACCACCGTCGACCAGCAGATGGCCTTCGCCCGGGCCTTCGGCGTCATGCCCTCGCGGCAGTCGGCGAAGGACGCCTACACCAAGGAGTTCCCCGCCGACGCCCCGTTCGTGAACGGCGCCGACTACGCCCAGGGCCCGGTCAACGCGCCGAAGATGGACAGCGTCCTGGCCGACTTCGACACCGGCATCCAGAAGCTCACCTCCAGTGACCCGAAGGCGCTGCTGGAGCGCGTGCAGAAGAACACCCAGGCCGCCCTCGGCTGACGCGAGCCGGTGCGGGCCCCGGCCGGTCACGGCCGGGGCCCCGCCGACCGGAAGGAGTGACCGTTGGCCGACACCGTGGCCGACACCGCACCCGCCCCCGCGCCCGCGGCCCCACGGGCCCCGCGGCCCGGGCCCCGGCTGAGCGCGGCCGTGCGGGAGAATATCGCGGGCTGGCTGTTCGTGGCGCCGGTGGTGGTGATCCTGGGCCTGTTCCTGCTGCTGCCGATCCTGATGGCGATGTGGGTCAGCCTGACCGACTGGAACGGCCAGGGCAGCCCGTTCCGCCCGGGCGTGCCGTTCGTCGGGACGGAGAACTACACGCGGCTGTTCACCGAGGACGGCCTGGCCCGCCAGGACTTCATGACCAGCATCCGCAACAACTTCTACTACGTCGCGATCGTCGTGCCGGCCCAGACGGTGCTGGCGCTGGGCCTCGCCCTGATCGTGAACAGCAGGATGCTGAAGGGGAAGACGTTCTTCCGCGCCGCGTTCTTCTTCCCCTCGGTCACCAGCTCGGTGGCGATCAGCGTGGTGTTCCTGTTCATCTTCGCCAACTCCGGCGCGGTGACCAGCCTGCTGAAGGTGTTCGGGATCGACGGCCCGCAGTGGTTCTCCGACTCGCGGGGCGTGCTCCACCTGCTGCTCGGCGGGCTCGGCCTGGCCGACCCCGACAATCCGCCGGCGGCGCTGACGGACGGCGGGCCGTTCGGGCTCTCGTGGTGGGAGTGGCTGTCCGGGCCCAGCGTGGCGATGTGCACGATCATCATGCTGGTCGTCTGGACGACCTCTGGAACGTTCATGTTGATGTTCCTGGCCGCGCTCCAGGACATCCCGGTCACGCTGGAGGAGGCCGGCATGCTCGACGGCGCCGGGCGCCGGCAGCGGTTCCGGCACATCACGCTCCCGCTGCTGAAGCCCACGCTGTTCCTGGTGCTGACGCTCGGCCTCATCGCCACCTGGCAGGTCTTCGACCAGGTCTACGTGATGAGCCAGGGCAACCCGGCCAAGACCACGCTCACCCCGGCCTTCCTGTCCTACCAGACGGCCTTCCGCAGCTTCGAGTACGGCTCCGGGACGGCCATCTCGTTCGTGCTGTTCGCCATCATCGTCGTGCTCGCGCTGCTCCAGCGGTGGATCATGCGCGACCGCGACCCCGCCCGCCGTACGAGGAGGTCGTGACCGTGAAACGCCGGGACTCCCGCTCGCTCGCGTCCACCTTCGCGGGCTACTTCGTGCTGGTCTTCTTCGCGCTGGTCTTCCTCTATCCGTTCGTGATCCAGGTCGCGAACTCGTTCAAGACCGAGCCCGACGCCGCCGCCGACGCGCTGTCGCCCGTCCCCCACCCCTTCTCCACCAGCGGTTACGAGAAGGTCTTCCTCAACACCGACCTGCCGCTCTGGCTGGGCAACTCGGTGCTGGTGACGATCCTGGTCACCGCGGGGCGGGTGCTGCTGTGCTCGATGGCGGGGTACGCGCTGGCGCGTATCCGCTTCCGCGGCCGAAAGGCGCTGTTCTCCGCCGTCATCGGGGTCATGGCCGTGCCGCCCGTGGTGTTGTTCGTGCCGAAGTTCCTGGTGCTCAACCAGTTCGGCCTGTACGACAGCTACACGGCGCTGGTGCTGCCCCTGATCGTGGACGCCGCGGGCGTCTTCATCATGAAGCAGTTCTTCGAATCGGTCCCGGTGAGCGTGGAGGAGGCCGCGCGCATCGACGGCGCGGGGGTGTGGCGGACGTTCTGGTCGGTGGTGCTCCCGATGGCTCGACCGGCCCTGATCACCCTCACGATCATCTCCTTCCAGGGGAGCTGGAACGAGTTCGCGCACACCCTCGTGGCGGTGCAGAGCCCGGAGCTGTTCACGCTGCCGCGCGGCATCGCCGACCTGGTCAGCGGCTCGCTCGGCAAGGGCACGCAGTATCCGCTCAAGCTCGGCGCCGCCGTGCTCGCCACCATCCCGGTGGCGGTCATCTTCGTGGTGTTCCAGCGCTACTTCGTACGCGGGGCCAACGAGGGCGCGGAGAAGGGCTGACGTCCCGGGCCCGGACCGGCCCGGGTGGCCAGCGTGGCGAGTCGCATTCCGAAATCCGTCCCAGCGATCTTGGCCAAGGCCGTGCGGAGGGTCTCCAGGGTCACCGGGTCGCGTTGCCGCCTGCTCCTAGCGGCTGATCCGGCGCGGGGCCGCCACCGCGAGAAGCTTGTCCGGGTTGCGGACGGCGTAGAAGTTGGTGATCTTCTCATCGGCGATCTCGATCAGGAACACGCCTTCCAGGCGCTCGCCGCCGAGGACCATCGCAGGGGTGTTGTTGCAGTTGACCCTCTCGATCCGCAGCCCCGCCAGCCGCTCCTGGCGGAACAGGTTCATGAGGACCGCGGCCACCTTCTCCGCGCCCACCACCGGCCGGCGCACCGCGGTGGTCTTGCCGCCGCTGTCGGCGGTCCAGGTGACGTCGGGCGCGAGGAGCGACAGCAGCCCCTCCAGGTCGCCGGTGGACGCCGCGGTCATGAACCGCTCGGTGATCCGCGCGGTCGTGGCGGCGTCGGCGGGCTCGAAGCGCTTACGCCGGGCCCGTACGTGCTCGCGGGCGCGGTGCGCCACCTGGCGCACCGTCGCCGCGGATTTGCCCACCGCTGTGGCGATGTCGTGGTAGTCGAAGCCGAACACCTCGCGCAGCACGAACACCGCACGCTCATCGGGGGTGAGTGTTTCGAGCAGCACGAGCATCGCCATCGACACCGACTCGGCGAGCAGCACATCGCTCGACGCGTCGTTCTCGTCGAGCAGCAGCGGCTCGGGCAACCACGAGCCGATGTAGTCCTCGCGACGGCGCGCGCTCGTCCGCACGGCGTTGAGCGCCTGCCGGGTCACCAGCTGTGCCAGATAGGACTTGGTGTCCCGCACCGTCGCGAGGTCCACTTCTGCCCACCGCAGATAGCTGTTCTGCAGCGCGTCGTCGGCTTCGGTCACCGAGCCGAGGATCTCGTAGACGATCGTGAACAGCAGCGGCCGCAACAGGATGAACCGCTCGGCATGCTCGTCGGTGCTCACGGGGAGATGACCACCCGCGCGGCGGAGGCCGGCCGCTCAAGACGCGGGCCGCCCGTGGGCCAGGTCATGGAACCCGGCCTGCGCGCCTCGAGGCGGATCCGCTTGGCCACCACGAACTTGCAGGTCACCTCCTTGATCACCGCGCCCATGCGGCCGCCGATGAAGACGTTCACCGCGGTGTCGTCCTTGCGGGCCAGCTGCCGGATCCCCGCGCGCCGGCCGAGGCTGACCACCCTGCGCGCGGCGGTGTCGACGCGCGTGACCTTGTCGACGACCAAGTGGACACCCTCGCCGAGCAGCGTGCCGTAGTCGATCGTGGCGTCGCCGGTGCGGGCCACGTACTGGTGCAGCCGGATGCGTTCCACGAACTCCGGGCGGGGGTTGACCAGGGTGACGACGACGTCATCGCGCGCCCGCAGGCGGTTGGCCGCCAGCGTTCCGGCGTAACCGCCACCGATGACCACGACCTTGTGGAGCGTTTTGTGTTCGGTCATGCCCTCAGGACACCGCCGATCGCTCAGACGTGACATCACCCGATGTGACGGAGGTCACTTGCGCACGGAGCGCGGGCGCATCCGCTCCGGGACGTCTTCACCGCTTGTCCAGCAGGCGCACCGGGCAGCCCAGCTCGGCGCCCACCCGGTCGAGCAGCGCGGCGAAGCCGTCGCGCGTCTGCGGGCCGAGCCGCCGGAAGAACCCGTTGGCGAGAGGCACTCCCCACCTCAGCCGCTCGGCCACGTTGCGGACCTGGTGCACCAGCAGCGTGCCGGCGGGGTCGGGTGCGAGGCGGTATTCGCCCCGCCACCACCAGCCGCCCTGCGCGGCCAGCAGGTCCCGCCCCACCTCCACTGTCATCGAGTGGCCGGGCGCGGCGAGGACGAAGCGGTCCGGCCCGCCCGTGAGCGTTCCGCCGTGCTCGGCGAACGGAAAGCAGTTGTCGCGTCCCACCGGCCCCGGCCGTACGTGCAGGAGCAGGCCCGCCACCCGCTCGACCGGGGCCTCGACGATGCCGCGAACCTCGACGAGGAGGGTTCCCGCGGACGTCACGGCGTGCCGATCCGGGTGTTGTGGAACGACGCGAAGCGCCAGCCGCCGACCTCCCTGACGGCGGTGAACGTCATGATCGAATCACGGCCCGGATCGGCCGTGCCGTCCGGCAGGGCCGATCCCCCGGTGGTCACGACCAGCGCCGCGTCCGGGCTCAGGAGGCGGATCTTCCGCAGCGGCGGCGCGACGGCGGGCGCGCCCAGCCGGGATCCCTTCAGCGGCCCCTCGAACAGCGCCCTGTGGCTGTCCTCGATGGCCTGCCGGCCCTCCATGCGGGCCCCGAAGTACGTCACGTAGTCGGCGTCCTCGGTGAACAGCCCCGCGAAGGCGGCGGCGTCCCCGCCGTTCCAGGCCGTGATCAGCGCGTCGAGCAGGCGGTTGATGTCGTCGGACATGTCGTGCGGCTCCTCTCGGATGACCGCGAAGCCGCCTATCCTCTGGGGTGCGAGTCCTGATCGGCCGCTTCGCGGGTGGTCGGGTCCGGCGCCGGCCGGATGTTGGCGCATCCGGCCGGCGCGTCACTGTGGGTCGAGCTGCCCGGCGTTCGAATCGGCGCTCCAGGAAACCTGGCCGGACCGGATCTCGGCGAGGGTCGCGCGGACCCACTCCAGTTCGGCCGCCTTCATCGCCCGGTCGTACTCCACTTCGAGGACCAGCACGCGCGGCAGGCCGGAGCCGGCGAGCGCCGCGATGTGCGCGTCGGCGGCGACGATGGCGCCCTCCAGCGTGGCGACGCGGGTGCTCAGCGCCCGCTCCGCCTCGGGGACCGGAAGGCACCCCATCAACGACACCGCGGCCAGGAAGACCTTGGTGTCGCCGTCCGGCTGCTCCAGCAGGCGGCGGAGCCGGCTGCTCAGCTCGGCCCGCCCCTCGTCGGTCACCTGATAGACCGTTCGCTCGGGCCTGCGGCCCTCCCTGCTGGTCTCGACGGGGACGATGAGCTCCTCGCGGGCCAGCCGGTCGACCGCGTGATAGAGGCTGCGCGGCAGGCCGCCGATGTAGTCCTTGTGCGTGTCGATGACGAATCGGTGCAGCTCATAGGGGTGCGCGGGCCGTACGGACAGCAGGGCGAGCACCGTCAGCCCGACCAGGTCCCTGTCCGCCCGTCCCCGCGCCATCACTCCCCCATCGCTTTATTGCACTTTGCACTATAGCGACACGCAAGCGAAGCGGGAACCCCCTACCAGACCCGCACAGGCAGCACCGGCCGCCGGCGGCCGAGTGCTCCCGCCCGCCCAGAGCGCCCGCACCGGCACCGGCACCGAGCGGCGCCCTGCATCCTCCTTTTATGGAGACATTTCCCAATAAAGCACGAAGTGGCCGGAAATAGCGGGCATCGCTATTTGTTGCTGAACAGATATTTACAGTGGTAACCATTTGGAGGCGGAAACGCGTCCAACACCGTTACACCCGTGACTACACGATGACCCGAACCGCAGCGAGGAGAAGGCGCATCCGATGAGCGACCAGACGTCCGAGGCCCTTGCCACATCCGAGGCGACTCCAGCCGTCACCAGGGATGACAGCGACGCACGCGGGATCCGGAAGGCATCCACGCCACGGACCATGCCGAAATGGGAATCCGAGGCGCGCAATCGGATTCGCACGGCGATCCGCCGGTACGGCAAGCCGCTCAGCGACCTCATCGCCCGCGACGCCAACGAGGGCGACACCCGGCTCCTCGTCACCGATTTCCTCTGCGAGGGGCTGGGATACGACAAATACGAAGACCTCACGACCGAATATCAGGTCAAAGGGGAATTCGCCGACTACGGCATCCGGGTGGACAAGCAGCTCGCCGCTTTCATCGAGGTCAAGCGGTGCACGCAGAAACTGGGCGTCAAGCACCTGCGGCAGGTGCAGATGTACGCGGTGAACGAGGGCCTCGAATGGATGGTGCTGACGAATGGGCAGGTGTGGCAGGTCTACCACCTCACCGGCGGTCTTCCCGTCGTCATCGACCTGGCCCTGCAGGTCGATCTCCTCGACGACGGCGGTCTGACCGGGAAGGCCGACGCGCTCTTCTACCTCAGCAAGGAGGCGTTCAAGCGCCGCCTGATAGACGACCTGTGGAAGGCCCGCGCGGCGACGGCCCCGAAGTCCCTCGTACGCGTCCTCCTCACTCCGGTGATCCTCGACGCCGTACGGAAGGAGCTGCGGCGGCAGACGGGACACAATGCGGACGAGAAGGAGATCGAGCGCGTCCTCCAGGCGGAGGTACTGCGGCCTGATCTGCTGGCCTGATTTGCTGGCCTGATTTGCTGGCCTGACCTGCTCACCCGAGCAGCGGAGGGCAGGCAGTGCGACGCGCAGGCACCGGTGACGGCGCCTGCGCGGTTCACGTTGTCTCACGGACCGTCTCCGGTGCGGTCGCCGACCGTACCGGAGGGTCCCGGTCACCCGGCGTCGGCGGCGAACTCGGCGGTCAGCTCGGCCTGTGCGTCCAGGGCGGCGGCGAGGGCCTCGGGATCGTCGGCGTCGAGCGTCATCGCGCATCCCATGCGGATCGCTTCGAGGTCCACCGCGCCGCGCCTGGTCGCCCACCAGCGGCCGACGTCCGACCGCCAGATGATCCAGCCCGTATGGACCCGTGCGATGTCCTCCAACGTGGTCATGTCACCCATCTCCAACGGCTGCTCGCGGAAGTGGGCCAAGCTAAGCGCTTTTGAAGCGGTTGGAGTATCAGCCAGAGGACGTCCAATCACAGCCAGTAGCCGCGCGAACACAAAATCTCCCGTAGTGTCAGCGTGTCACGCTGACACAGCGTGCTTGCGGTCGTGCGAGGAGGGGTGCGACATGCCGGCCAACCACCGCCATCCGCCGAACCGCCGGCTCGCGTGGGAACGCCTGCAGCGCGGGTGGTCCTACGAGGAGCTGTGCGAGCGCATCCGCGCGTCCATGCGGTCGTGCGACGACAAGGACACCGGCCTGACGGCCAACACGGTGCGTCGGTGGGAGACCGGCGAGCGGTGGCCGGATCCGCGTTACCGCAAGCACCTCGTGACGATTTTCGACAAGCCCGCGAGCGAGCTGGGACTGCTCACCCCCGACGAGATGGCCATACGGCCGGTCACGGAGGTGGTGGACGAGATACGGAGGCTGCTGAGCATGATCGTCGCAGAAGGCATCGACCGCTCCACGTTCCTGCGGGGGCTTCTCGGCGCGGGCGTGCTCGCTCCGCTCCTCGGCGAGGGCGGCGAGCGTCTTCCCGCGGCGGTGGAACGAGGACGCGGGGTCGACGCCGAGTCGGCCGAGGCGTTCGCCCGCGTCGTCGACAAGCAGGCCGCCCTCTATTGGACCTCGCCGCCGGACGACATCTTCCAGGCGTCGGTCGCGCACACGCGACTCGGCATGAGCCTGCTGCGGGCGGCGCCGGAGGGAGCGGTCAGGCAGACGCTGGCCGAGGCGGCCGCGCGCTCGGCCCTGCTGTCGGGCAGGGTCGCCTTCTTCGACCTCGACGACGGCCCCACCGCCGCGCGGCTGTACCGGATGGCCCTGTCGGCCACCCGGGAGTGCGGCGACCATCCGCTCGCCGCCGCCGTGCTCGCCCATGCGGCGTTCGTGCCGGGGTTCGAGGGCAACCGTACGGACGCCCTGGGCCTGCTGGACGCGGCGTTCGCGCACGCCTGGCACGGCGTCGGCCCGCTCACCCGGGCGTGGCTGCACTGCGTGGCGTCGGAGATCTCGGCCCGCTGCGGCGAGCCGAAGGAGTGCATGCGCCACATCGACCGCGCCGACCAGATGGTGGACGCGGACGGCGACGACCCCCCGTGGCTGGACTTCTTCGAGCGGGCGAGGCTCGACGGGTTCGCCGGCTACAGCGCGCTGACGGCGGGCCACCACGAGGAGGCGACCCGCAGGCTGCGCAAGGCGCTCGACGACCTGGGCCCGAACGGCGGCAAGCAGCGCTCGGTGCTGCTCGCCGACCTCGCCGCCGCCCACGCCCCCGCCGACGGCGACCAGGCCGCCGAACACCTCAGGCAGGCGGTCGACGCGCTCGACGACCAGTGGTACGCGATCGGGCACGACCGTGTCCGCCGCGTGCTGCAGGTCCTGCCGCCCGCCGCGCAGACGCGGGCGCTGGACGAACGGCTGACCGACCTCGGCCGGTCGCGGCACCCCGAACTTACGATGTGACGACGGACCCCCTCACGCGACCGTCGGCCAACCCGGGCATTTTATACGACCGGTCGTATACTGATGGCATGGGACGGACCAGCGATGCCAAGGAGAAGATTCTCGGCGCCGCCCGGACGCTCATCGAGCTGCGTGGTTACTCCGCCCTGGGCGTGGCGGAGATCTGCAAGGCGGCCGGTGTGCCCAAGGGCAGCTTCTACTACTTCTTCGAGACCAAGGAAGCCCTCGCTCTGGCGGTCATCGACGAGCACTGGGCCGACCAGGAGCGGGACTGGAGGCGGATCCTGTCCGGCGAGGGGGAGCCGCTGGAACGTCTGCGCCGGCTGTTCGAGGCGACCCGGGCCGCCCAGCGTGCCGGGCAACGCGATTGCGGCACCGTCTCGGGCTGCTTGTTCGGCAATCTCACTCTGGAGATGAGCAACCAGACCGAAGCCATCCGCGGCCGGCTGCAGGAGATCTTCGACGCGCAGGTCGACATGATCGAGGCGGTCGTCGTCGAGGCCCAGGCGCGTGGGGATGCCACCGTGGCCGACACCCGGGAGGCCGCGCGGTCGGTGGTGGCCCAGCTGGAGGGGCACGTTCTGTTCGCCAAGCTCTACAACGACACGCAGCGGCTCGGCCCTCTGTGGGCCAACTGCCTGGCGCTGCTCGGCGCCCGCGCCGAGATGGCCCGCGGTCTCTGACCCCCGCCCCTCCGGGCGGCACTGGTAGGCGCTACCTACCATGGCCAGCATGGAGCTGCGCCAGTTGCGGTATTTCGTCGCGGTCGCCGAGGAGCTGAACTTCGGCAACGCGGCCAGGCGCCTGCTCATCGCCGGTCCTTCCCTGTCCCAGCAGATCAAGGCGCTGGAGCGCGACCTGGGCGTGCGCCTGTTCGACCGGGATCGCCGCTCGGTGTCCCTCACCCCTGCGGGTTTCGCCCTGCTGTCCGACGCCCGGGCCCTGCTGGAACGCGCCGACGACCTCCGGCACCGGGCCCGCCGGCTGGCCGGATCGGAACCGGTGCGGCTCGGCTACGTCAACTGGCTGCCCCCGGACCTGACCACGCGTACGGCAGCGGTGGCGCAGGTCCACGTCGACGCCTGGGTCGCGCCCTCGCACACCCAGGCCGCCCGGGTCTCCGAAGGCGGCCTGGACCTCGCGATCTGCTGGCTGCGCACCGGCGATCTGGAGCGGCGCGGCCTGCACGCCCAGCTCATCGGCGCCGACCGCCTCTACGCCGTGGCCACCGGCCGGGACAGCACCGAGATTCCCGCCCGCGACACCGGCATCCTGCTCGACGCCGACACCACCTCCTGGTCGTCCTGGAACGCGTACGCCGAGGAGCTGGCCGGCGAGACCGGGGCCACCGCCGTCCGCATCTCCGACGGCGGCATCACCGGCCCGGGGTTCTTCGACCACGTGCGCCGCGGCCGCCGCCCGATCATCAACTCGCCCAAGGGCCAGACCACCCCGCTGCCGCCGGACCTCGTACGGCGCCCGGTCGTCGCGCCGGAGATCTACTGGACCTGGTCGCTGGTGTGGCGCCGCTCGGAGGTCCGCGCCTCGGTGCTCGCCGTCGTGGAGGCGCTCCGCGCCGACGGCCACTTCGGGGTCGACGGCCCGGACGCCTGGCTGCCCAGGGACGATCCGCACCGCCAGACCAGGCTCGCGGACCTGTAGGAGCCTGCGCCTATCAGCTGGGAGCATTCCGGTTCCGGCCGACGCCCGATGATGCTTTGACTTCGCCTCTCCAGCGGCCTACGTTCACACGTGTAAATAGACGACCGGTTGACTAGTAATCAACCGGCTCCCTCTGGAAGGATCATCATGAGCATTCCGCAGCAGAAGGTCGCCCTCGTCACCGGCGCGTCGCAGGGCATCGGCGCCGCGCTGGTCACGGCCTACCGCAAGCTGGGCTACGCCGTCGTCGCCGTCTCACGCGCCATCGCGCCCTCCGACGACCCCGGCGTCCTCACCGTCCAGGGCGACGTCGCCGACCCCGCCACCGCCGAACGCGCGATCGCCGCGGCCGTCGAGCGGTTCGGCCGGGTGGACACCCTGGTCAACAACGCGGGCATCTTCGTCGCCAAGCCGTTCACCGACTACACCCCCGACGACTACGCCGCTGTGACCAGGGTGAACCTCGACGGCTTCTTCCACATCACCCAGCTCGCCGTCGCGCGCATGCTGACCCAGGGTGGCGGCCACGTCGTCACCATCACCACCAGCCTGGTCGACAACGCCGACTCCCGGGTGCCGTCCGTGCTGGCCTCGCTGACCAAGGGCGGCCTGCAGTCCGCGACCAAATCGCTCGCCATCGAGTACGCCACGCGCGGCATCCGCGTCAACGCCGTCTCACCGGGCTCCATCAAGACCCCCATGCACCCCGAGGAGACCCACGAGGCCCTCGCGGCGCTGCAGCCGGTGGGGCGGATGGGCGAGCCGGGCGACGTCGCGGACGCGGTCGTCTACCTGGAGACCGCCCCCTTCGTGACCGGCGAGATCCTCCACGTCGACGGCGGCATGAGCGCCGGCCACTGATCCGCGATCCCCGGCCTCACCGACAGGAGACGTCTGATGAGCAGCGACGACGACAGGGAAACGATTCTGAGGGACGTCCTCGACCGGTGGAGGGCCGGCGTCGACGCCCACGAGCCGCAGCGGGTCGCGGCCCTGTTCACGGAGGACGCGATCTTCCAGGGGCTGCGCCCCTACACCGTAGGGAGGCCGGGGATCGCCGCCTACTACGACTCCCAGCCGCCCGGGCTGACGGCCGCGTACCGCGTCCTGGAGACCGCGGCCCCCGCCGACGGCCTCGTCCTCGGCTATCTGGCCGTCGTCTTCTCCTTCACCGACCGTCCCACCCTGCACGTCTATCTCAGCGTGCTGGTGAAGCGGACGGAGGAGGGCTGGCGCATCGGCCACTACCAGGTCTCCCGCCTGTGAGCCCCGAGACGGGGTGATCGCCGGCCCGCCACGCCGCGCGCAGCGCCTCGATCTCGGCCGGGGAGCTCTCGCGGGCGATGAACGGGATGTCCAACAGGTGGCGCGTCGCGGCGGCGGACAGGCGCTCGCGCACTACGGCGGAGTCGTCGAGCACCTGGCGGTAGAGCGACGCCCCGTCCATGCAGAACACGTCGACGAGCACGATCCTCCCGTCCACCGCCCGGCGGACGTTGCCGCTGTTGAGGTCGATCCCGTCCCACCACGGCATCCGTACCCGCCATTCCTCGTCCACGGCGTGGGCGGTGGTCCGCACGGCGTCGAACGCCTCGTCGCCCGTCCCCTCGCGCCACCGCCGGGCGACCGCCGCCGCCTCGGCCTCCTCGGCGGGGGCCAGGAACTCCAGGACCGTGAGCGAGCCGCCGCCGTCGAGCGCCTCGGTGAGCGACACCTGCGGCAGGTACGGGTTGCCGGGGCAGCGGCGGCACAACTCCAGGAATGCCGGGTATGCAGGGTCGAAGGGGCATATCCGCACCGCGAGCAGGCCCCGCGGCGAACGCAGCCCGACGGCCCAGTCGCCCACCCCGCACGGCGTCCAGCCGAGCCTGACGATCTCGGCCAGCGCATCCCGGTGGTCCACCGTTTCCCATGCCCGGCCGAGCAGCGGCACGAGATCGATGTCGTGATCAGCCGTCACCCGGGCAACTCTAGAGGTTCGTCGCGCGGCTGAGCTTCTCCCAGCGGTCCAGGTCTGCGCGGAGCGACTCGTGGTGGGCGCGGATGGCGTCCACCGCGTCGTCGCCCAGGGCGAGCCGCAGCGGAGGGTCGGCGTGGTCGACGACCTGGAGGATCGCCTGCGCCGCCTTGGCCGGGTCTCCCGGCTGGGTGCCGTCCATCCCGTCCACGAACGCCCGGGTCGCGCCCGCCGACATCTCGTAGGCGTCGATGGGCTGCGAGCGGTGCATGCGCCGGCCGCCGAACTCGGTGCGGAACTTGCCCGGCTCCACGATCAGCACCCGTACGCCGAAGGGCGCGACCTCGGCGGCGAGCGCCTCCGACAGTCCCTCCAGGGCGAACTTGGCGGCGCAGTAGGCGCCGAACCCCGGCATGCTGAGCTGCCCGCCCATCGAGCTCATCTGCACGATCGTCCCGCTCCCCTGCCGGCGCAGATGCGGCAGGACGGCCTTGGTCACGGCCACCGCCCCGAAGAACATGACCTCCATCAGCGCACGCAGGTCGGTCATGTCGATTTCTTCGACGGCCCCCACCGACCCGTGGCCGGCGTTGTTCACCACGACGTCGATCCGGCCGAAGGCCGACAGGGTCTCGGCCACGGCGAGATCGATCGACGCGGTGTCGGTGACGTCCAGCCGCGCCGCGCGCACGCGACCGCCGCCCGCTTCCACCAGGTCCGCCAGCGTCTCGGGCCGTCGCGCGGTCGCCATCACCCGGTCTCCCGCCGCAAGCGCGGCCTCGGCAATCGCCCGGCCGAAGCCCGCCGAGCATCCGGTGATCAACCACACCCGTCCGGTCATGATCCCCACTCCTCGTTCTCGTGATCAGTGCGACCACTCTTGCCGGAGCGAGCCCCGCGCGGCCAACACACGTTCCCTGCGGGGGTTACAGTCAGAGCCTGTGACCCCCGAGCTGCGTCATCTGCGGTATTTCGTCGCCGTGGCCGAGCATCTGAGCTTCACCGTCGCCGCGCGGGAGCTGCACATCGCCCAGCAGTCGCTGTCGCAGCAGATCGCGGCGCTCGAACACGCCCTCGGCGGGCGGCTGTTCGACCGCGACACCCGGGGCACGCGCCTGACCGAGGTCGGCCGTATGTTCCTGCCCGAGGCGCGGGCCGTTCTCACGCACGCGGGCGCGGCCCTGGAGACCGCCCGCAGGGCGGTGCGCGGCGAGATCGGCAGGCTGCGGGTGGCATTCCTCATCTCGACCGCGAACTACATGATGCCGCCGGTCGTCCGCGCGTTCCGCGAACGCTATCCGGACGTCGAACTGCTCGCCGAGGCCGTCGCGATCGCCGGCCTCGTGGCGGGCCTGCGCGAGGACCGGTATGACGCCGCGTTCACCCGGCCGCCGCTGGTCGACGACCTGGTGACCGCGCCGCTGGTCACCGAGCCCGTCTGCGCGGTCCTGCCGGAGGGCCACCCGCTCGCCGGGCGGGCCGAGCTGCGGCTCGCCGATCTGGCCGGGGAGCCGTGGGTGCTCACGCCGCGCGGCTCATGGGAGCCGTGGCATCGCAAGTATGACGAGGACTTCCGCGCGGCGGGCTTCGAGCCGCGGGTGGTGCAGCGGGCCGAGGGCGTGCCGAGCCTGCTCGGCCTGGTCGCCGCCGGTGTCGGCGTCACGCGGCTCGCCCGGTCGGCGCACAGCCTCCGGCGCTCGGGGGTCGTCTTCGTGCCGCTCGCCGGCGAACAGGCGGTGACCGTCATGGCCTGGCACCCCGCCCGCGACCGGCAGGCCGTACGGAACCTGCTCGGCGTGGCGGCGGACCTGGCCGCCTCGGTCGACCTCACCGAGGCCGGGTGAGCGATCAGTCGCCGTTGTGCTTGCGGATCAGGGCGGGCAGCTCGGCCAGCGAGTCGAGGTGGAACAGGCACGCCCGTTCCACCGGCTCGTCGCGGAGGATGTGGCCCCAGGGCCCCCGCCGTACGAGGGCGGTGCGCAGCCCGGCCTTCTGGGCGGGCCGGATGTCGTTGTCGAGGCGGTCGCCCACGTAGAGGACGGAATCCGCCGGGCAGCCTGCCTCCGTCACCACGCGGTCGAAGAAGGACGCGTCCGGCTTCTCCACCCCCCAGCCGTCGGAGGTGCCGATCACGTCCACGGGCAGGCCGAGGGCGCGCAGGATGGTCTCGGCGCGGGCGGTCTGGTTGCCGGCGAGGCCGACGCGCAGCCCCATCTCCCGTAACTCGGCCATGCAGGGGCGGGCGTCGGGATAGAGGTTCTCCTCGCCGAACGTCTCGGCCTGGCCTTCGGCGGCCCGGCGCTCGCGCTCGGTGTGGAGGTCGAATCCGGGCCGGAAATGCCGGAAGGTCTCCCGGTAGTCGCCGCCGCGTGCGATCACGGCGCCGAACACGGCGGAGAAGGTGTGCCGCGGAACGCCCAGCCAGTCGGCCCAGGTGCCGTATTCGCGGGTCTCGTCCACCAGGGTCTCTCCGACGTCGAAGAAGACCGCCTCCAACCGCATCGGTACCTCCTGTCGCTCGCGTTGCATGCACCTTACGCGGATTCGGTCCGCCTCCACTGCCCGGTTCGGCAGGACCGAAGTCCTCGGAGGCACCGAAGAAGATTCGGTTCCGGCATGGACAGGAGACGGCGGCGGCGGACACGCTGGACGGGTGAAGCCTCACCAGCCCTGGGAGTCGCGATGAGCCTGTCCGACCTGCAGCCCGTGCCCGCCGACCAGCTCGCCTTCCGGATGCCGCCGGCGTTCGAGACCGTGGAGGAGGAGCGGCGGCACCGCAAGGAGCGGCTCGCGGCGGCGCTGCGCCTGTTCGGGAGGTTCGGCTTCGAGGAGGGCGTGGCCGGCCACATCACGGCCCGCGACCCGGAGCACACCGACCACTTCTGGGTGAACCCGTTCGGCATGTCGTTCAAGCAGATCAAGGTCGGCGACCTGATCCTGGTCAACCACGAGGGCCAGGTGGTGGAGGGCCGCTATCACGTCAACAAGGCGGCGTTCGCCATTCACTCGATGGTCCACCAGGCCAGGCCCGACGTGGTCGCGGCCGCCCACTCCCACTCCGTGTACGGCAAGGCCCTGTCGGCGCTGGGCACGCTGCTCGAACCGCTGACGCAGGACGCGTGCGCGTTCTACGAGGACCACGCCCTGTTCGACGACTACACCGGGGTGGTCGTGGAGACCGAGGAGGGCCGCCGCATCGCGCAGGCCCTGGGCTCGCACAAGGCGGTGATCCTGCGCAACCACGGGCTGCTGACCGTGGGCGACAGCGTGGAGGCGGCGGCCTGGTGGTTCATCACCATGGAACGCAGCTGCCAGGCGCAGCTCGCTGCCAAGGCCGCCGGGCCGACCGTGCCCATCACACATGAGAACGCCAAGCTCACCCACGGCCAGATCGGCAACGACCTCGTCGGCTGGATCAACTTCCAGCCCCTGCTCGACCAGATCCTCGCCTCCGACCCCGACCTGCTCGGCTGAAGGACCCGGGCCCGGGCCCCGGCCGCCGCCGGGACCCGGGCCAGGGTTTTATGGCATCGGCACGGTGTCCTGCCACGTGGTGCCGGCGCTCCGGAAGGCGTTCACCCTGGAGGTGACGTCGGCCGGGGCCACGACCTCGTTCTTGCTGAAGTAGAACCAGTCGACCTGCTGGGTGTAGACGCGCGGAGTGGCGCTGCCCAGCAGCCCGCCGCCGATGAACCAGAGGTTGAAGTTCACCGACTGCGGGGTCTCGGGGTAGTAGTCGCCGCCGTGCTCGGCGAACAGCGTGCCGTCGATGTAGTAGCGGACCGTGCCGCCGGAGACCTGCAGCACGAGGTCGTGCCAGCCGGCGTAGCTCGCCGTGCGCTCGGTGTGCGTGTTGACCGCGAGCCAGGGCTCGTTGCGGTAGGTCTCCCAGGTGGTCGTGTACATGATCGGGCCCTGCGCGCCCCAGCCGCCGTTCGGCAGATACTCGAAGTCCTGCTCGCTGTAGTCCGGGTCGAGGTCGTACGCCAGGGGCGTGATGGTGAAGAACGTCTCGACGATGTTGTCGCCGTCAGGTCCGCTGTCGGGGGCGTCGGCGAACTTCACCCGCGCGGCGTACGTGCCTTCGAAGAACTTGCGCTGGTGCAGGAACTCTGCCTGCGAGGTGCCCCCGGCGGTGCCGTCGGTGGCCGCCCGCAGTTGCAGGGCCCGGTTGCTGCCGGTGACGACGGGGAAGCCCACGTTGGACGCCGGCCAGCTCGCCCCGGGGACGCCGGGGCCGCCGCTGTTGGTCCGCACGGTCCAGTTGTGCGCGGTGATCTGCGGATCGGACGAGGAGGAGTAGGCGAAGTCGTCGAAGACGACCCCGCTGCCGCCGCCCGGCCCGCCCGGCGACGGCGATGTGGAGGGCGAGGCGGAGGGCGACGGGGACGGCGAGGGGTCGGTGACGCCAGCGGGCGGGGTGCCCCAGACCAGCGTGCCGCCCTGGTAGACCGCGACCTTGTCCCAGTCGCCGTACGTGGTGCGCGCGGGGCCGAAGGAGTAGTCGTCGCTCTGCCGGATCGTCTGCCAGTCGGCCCGGTAGAAGCGCAGCTGCATGTCGCCGGTCGAGGCGCCGGCCGCCAGGCTGCCGGAGGTGAAGCCGACCTCAAGGTAGCGGTCGGCCGTGCCCGAGATCGTCTGGAAGGCGCCGGTGACGGTCGAGCAGGAGACGACCGCCCACGAGCAGGCGAAACGGTACTGCTGGGCGGCCGAGTCGGCGGTGAAGTAGTAGCGGATCTTCACGGTGTTCAGCGGCACCGCCGTGGTCCCGCTGTTGACCAGGTCGAACCACGGCTCCACCTGGTCGGCGGTGGCGCCGGTGGCGCTGGTCTTGTAGCGCAGGCGCAGCGACTGGGCCGCCTCGGCGGGCAGAGCCACGACCGGCGCGGCCAGCAGGACGGCCGCGAGACCGGCCCATAAGAGCTTTCGTGACACCGCAGTCTTCCTTTCGTGGGGGGTGGGGTGCGTGGGGGGTGGGGAGTCAGGGGATGACCGGCCCCGGCCGGACGCCCAAGGACTCCAGGTGGGGGGTGAGCCTGTGCAGAAAATCGCGGTAGTCCCCCGCCGTGCCCCACGCCACCTCGGCGAAGGCGCACAGCCGGGGGAAGGCCATCGCCTCGACGTGCTCGGGCGTGGGCATGTATTCGGTCCAGAGCTGGCACTGCACGCCGAGGATCCGGCCGGTGGCGCCCTCCGGGGCCGCGGGCGGCGCGTAGCCGTAGACGTCGGCGAGGGAGAGCATGTGCCCGTGCGGGCCGGGGGCGTCGGCGGGATAGTCGAAGTAGGTGCTGGTGTGCGGGGCCAGCACGACGTCGAACCCTTCGAGCGCCGCCCGCGGGCCGCTCTCGTGGTCGAGCCAGGTCATGGCGGTCACGTCGTGAGCCCATCCGGGGCCGTCGTACCAGTGGATCGGGCGCCGGCCGCGGGAGGCCACGTGGGCGCCGACGGTGGCGGTGAACCACGCCCGCGCCGCGTCGGGGCCCGGCAGCCCGAGCTCGGCGATCCGCCGCAGCGCCGCCTCGCTGCGCTCCCACTCGTCCGGCGGGCACTCGTCGCCGCCGAGGTGGACGTACTCGCCGGGGAACAGGTCCATGACCTCGTCGAGCACGTCGCGGCAGAAGTCGATGGCGGCGTCCTCCAGGTTGAACACGTGGGGGCTGATCCCCCACGAGTCCCGCACCGGCAGGCGGCGCGACGGCTGGTTGCCGAGCCAGGGATAGGCGGCGATGGCCGCCTGGGCGTGCCCCGGCATCTCGATCTCGGGCACGATCGTGACGAACCGGTCGGCGGCGTACGACACGATCTCGCGGATGTCCTCCTGGGTGTAGTGCTCCCCGCTGATCTCGGTGAGCCGGGGATAGCGCTTGATCTGCAGCCGCCAGCCCTGGTCGTCGGTGAGGTGCAGGTGCAGCCGGTTGAGCCGGTGCACCGCGAGCAGGTCGATCAGCCGCAGCACGAAGTCCTTCGGCATGAAGTGCCGGGCGACGTCGAGCATCACCCCGCGCCAGGAGTGCGCGGGCCGGTCGGCGATCCGGCACAGCGGCGCCTCGGGGCCGAGCGCCGCCAGCGTGCGCAGGCCGTAGAAGCGGCCGGCCGGCCCCCCGGCGGCGAGTTCCGCGCCGTCGGGGGTGACGTCGATCCGATATCCCTCCGCCCCGAGCCGGGGATCGTCGGGCGCGTGCCGTACGAGGCCGTCGTGGAGCGTGACGGTTCCCCCGAGCACGGCCACCTCGCGGGGCCGCGGAATCATCATCTGAGTCATCCCTTCACCGCGCCCGCGATCATCCCGGCGGACACGCGGCGCTGGAGCACGAGGAAGACGAGCAGGACGGGAAGCATGAACAGCGTGGCGGCGGCCATGGTGGCGCCCCAGTCGATGCCGAAGACGTTGCCGAACCCGGACAGCCAGATCGGCAGCGTACGGTCGCCCTGGTCCTTGATCATGAGGGCGTTGGCGAAGGCGAACTCGTTCCAGGCGGTGATGAAGCCGAACAGCGACGTGGACATCAGGCCCGGCGCGAGCAGCGGCAGCACCACCCGGCGGAACGCCTCGGCCCGGCCGCACCCGTCCATCAGCGCGGCCTCCTCCAGTTCGCGCGGGACCCCCGCGATGAAGCCGCGCAGCGTCACGATCGTGAACGGCAGCGTCGTGACGAAGTAGACGAGCGTCAGCGTCGGCAGCCGGTCGAGCATGTCCGCGTCGCGGGCGATGATGTAGACCGGCACGAGCAGCGCCGACCAGGGGGCGGTCTGGGCGACGAAGACCATCAGGAGGAACCCGCGCCGGCCCGACCAGCGCAGCCGGGCCACGGCGAACGCGGACGGCAGCGCCACGGCCAGCGCGAGCAGCACCGCGCTGACGGTGACCGCCAGGCTGTTGCGCCAGAACGTCCAGAACCCCGCGGCGCCCACGGCCGTGGCGAAGTGGTCGAGGGTCGGCCGGGCGGGCCAGAACGCCGGGGTCTCGGTGAGGATGTCCACGGTCGGCTTGAACGCGGTGATCACCATCCAGTAGACGGGGAACACCGACACCGCCAGCACGCCCAGGGCCGCGCCGTTCAGCATGACCCTGTTGAGCATGCCCCTGTTGAGCATGCCCCTGTTGAGTGCAGCCCGGTTCATGCGTTCTCCTCCCGGAACATGCGGCGCAGGTGGACGACCAGCACCGCGAGCAGCATCAGCACGGTGAGCGTGGAGACGGCCGACCCCAGGTCATACCGGTGCAGCGACTGCGCGATCTGGAACGCGTAGACGGGCAGCGTGGCCGTGGCTCCTCCGGGGCCGCCCTTGCTGATCGCCCAGATCTGCGCGAAGCAGGTGAAGACCCAGATCACCTCCAGCGACGTGATCAGGCCGAACAGCGGGCGCAGGATCGGGAACGTGACCCGGCCGAAGACCTGCCACGACCCGGCCCCGTCGATCCTGGCCGCCTCGTACAGCTCGCCGGGGATCGTCGTGAGCCCCGCATAGAGGGTGAGCGCCGCGAACGGCACCGACTGCCAGACGACCAGCGCGACCAGGATCGCGAACGTCGCACCGCCGTGGGCGAACCACGTGTAGTCGCGGAAGGAGTCGAAGCCCAGGCCGGCCAGCAGCCAGTTGACGACCCCCAGGCGCGACTGGAAGAGCCACTGGAAGATCGTGGCCGCGGCGAGCACCGGAGTGGCCCAGGTGAGCACCATCCCACTCATGACCGCCAGCCGCATCCGCCGCCCGAGGCGCGGCAGCATCAGCGCGACGGCCGTGGAGATCACCATGATGAGCACGACGTTGGCGGCGGTCCACAGGAACGTGCGCCGCACGACCCCCCAGAACTCCGGCCCGCCGAGGGCCTCGGCATAGTTGGCGAGCCCGGCGAAGTCCGCTCCGCCCCTGATCAGCTCGCCCAGCCGGAAGTGCTGGAAGGAGATCACGACGCTGCGGGCCAGCGGATAGACGAGCAGGCACGCGAAGCCGGCCAGGGCCGGGGCCACCAGCAGGTAGGGCCAGAACGCCCCCTTCCTGCGGGTTCCCGCCCCGATCAGGGGAGCGGGACGGGCCGCCGTACGGGCGAGGGTGCGCGCCATGTCACGACGCGGTGTTGAGGATCGTGGTGATCACCTCGGAGGCCGCCTTCGCCTCGGTGGCCGCGTCGCCTCCGGTGAGCACCTTGGTCATGTACTCCTTGATGACGTTCTTCGCCTCCACCGCCGCCCAGTTGGGCGAGTTGGGCGTGGCGTGCCCGACCGCGGCCCCCGCCGCCATCGCCGCCGTGGCCTCGTCGCCACTCAGCACCCCCGCGTACGAGGTGCGGTTGGGCACGTAGCTCATCTCCTTGGCCATGTCGAGCTGGAACCTCTCCCCGGCCAGGGCCTTGACCACCTCGTACGCCTCGTCCGGGTGGGCGGACGCCTCGGGGATGATCAGGTCGGACCCTCCGGTGAAGACGGCGCCGGGCTTGTCCGCCGTCTTGCCGGGGATCGGGAAGAAACCGAGCCTGCCCTTGAGGTCCGGGTTGGCCTTCTCGATCGCGACCGCCCCGCCGGGAGCGGAGATGATCTGCGCGACGTCGCCCTTGCCGAACACGTCGGCCTGCGGCGGCTTGGCCTCGTCGGAGTCCCTGGGTCCCTTGCCGAGCCCCTGGAGGCGCTGGTAGAACGCCATCCCGGCGAGCGCCTGCGGCGTGTCGAGCACGCCCTTCCAGCCGGCGCCCTCCTTGACGGCGAGGTCGCCGCCCTCGTCCCAGACGAATCCGGCGAGGGTGTACCAGTTCTGGCCGGGCAGATAGATGCCCTGCACGCCGCCCTTGTTCAGCTTGGTCGTGACGTCGATCCACTCGTCGCGGGTCTTCGGCGGGGTCGTGACGCCGGCCTTGGCGAACAGGTCCTTGTTGTAGATGACCACGCGGTTGGCGGCGTACCAGGGGATGCCGTACTGCCTGCCGTCGATCTTTCCCGGCTCGGCCAGGCCGGGCAGCCAGACGGCGCCGCCCAGGTCGGTGATCTTGGCGGTGAGGTCCTTGACCCCGCCGCTCGCGGCGTACTCGGCGACCTGGGTGTTGCCGACCTCGATGACGTCGGGGGCGTCCTTGCTGGCGAGCGCGCTGGTGACCTTCTGCCCGATGCCGTCCCACTCCTGGATCTGGACGTTCAGGGCGATCCCGGGATGCGACCGCTGGAAGTCGTCCGTGAACCGCTTCACGATCGCGTCCGACAGGCTGTCGCGCATGAACCACACGGTCAGCGTGGTCGTGCCGGTCTCTCCGGATGTCCCGGGCTCGGACGCCGAACCGCATCCGGCGAGCGCGAGGCTGAACGCGGCCGCCGTGGCGAGGAGGCGGTACCTCATCGGTCCTCCCACTGGTCAGTTATTGGTAAACCGTTGAGAGGAGAGTGGTCTTAACCATTCGGGCTGTCAAGGGGCGAAAATTCGGGATATTCGCAGGCATCGCGCTGGGAGGAGTGGTCAACTACTGGTAAGGTCTGGGACGTGCAGAGACTTCCAGCGGGCCTCAAACGCGACCGGGTCAGAGACGTCCTGCTCGACCTGATCTCCGACAAGGAGCCCGGCACCGCCATCCCCTCCGAACGCGACCTGTCGCGCGAGCTCGGCGTCTCCCGCCCGACCCTCCGCGCGGCGATCGACGGGCTCGTACGGCAGGGCATGCTCGTGCGGGAGCACGGGCGGGGGACGTTCACCGGCCGCAGGAAGGTCACCCAGCCCCTCGCGGCCGGCGACGACTCCTTCCACGCCCCCGCCGCCGAGGGGAACTGGCTCAGCCGCATCCTCGAGTTCGACTCGGCCCCGGCCACCGCCCGGCTCGCGCACCGCCTGCAGGTCTCCCCCGCCGACCCGGTCCTGCGCGTCGTACGGCTCCGCCTCGTGGACGACGAGCCGATGGCCATCGAGCGCATCCACCTGCCGCACCGCCTGGTCGAGTCCCTGCGGCCCGACGACATGGTGTCCGGGTCGTTCTACCGGTTCCTGCGCACGAGGTTCGGCATCGACGTCCGCCGCGCCACCCAGAGCATCGAGCCGACCGTCACCGACGAGACCGAGGCCGAACTGCTCGGCGTCCCCCAGCACGCCCCCGCCCTGCTCATCGAACGCACGGCCCGCGAGGCCGGCGGCCGGGTCGTGGAGTTCACCCGGTCCATCTACCGCGGCGACCGCTACCGCATCACCTCGGAGCTGCACTTCGACGACACCTCCGGCTGAGGCGGCGATGCGGGTTCGCTGAGAGCGTGGGCAGGGGCTCTTGCCGGGAGATCCGCGCGCTCCGTACGGTCCGGGGCATGGCCACTCTTCCTTCGACCGAGCCGGCGCAGGCCGTGGTGCGGGCCGCCACGGGAGACGAGCGGCAGGTGCTGGAGGCCTTTCTCGACCTCCACCGCGCGATGGTCGTCCGCAAGGCCCAGGGGCTGTCCGAGCAGGACGTGCGCCGCCGTCATGTGCCGTCGGCGACGACGCTGGCCGGGCTGATCAGGCACCTGACCGTGGTGGAGCGGAACTGGTTCGGGCGGGTGCTGGCGCAGGACCCGTCCATGGCGCCTCCCTCACAGGAGGACGCCGACAGAAGCTTCGCGGTCGGCGACGACGACACCGTCGAGTCCCTGATCGCGGCCTACGAGCAGGCGTGCGCGGAATCGCGGCGCATCGCCGCCCGGTTCCCGCTCGATCACGAGGTGCCGCACGAGCAGATCCCCGCGCTCTCGCTGCGCTGGATCTACGTCCACATGATCGAGGAGACCGCGCGGCACGCCGGGCACGCGGACATCCTCAGGGAGCTCACCGACGGCGCCACCGGATCCGTCGTCTGACCCCGCGCCCCTGCGCCTCCTTCACTGCGTCTCCTTCACTGCGTCTCCTTCACTGCGTCTCCTTCATCGGGCCTGCCCCGCTGCGCCCGCCCCACTGCGCCCGCCCCACTGCGCCCGCTTCACTGAGCCCGGCCTCCCTCCGCGAGCTTCCGGCGTACGTCGAGGACGGCACGGTCGGCGGCGGCCCGGCCGGAGATCCAGCCCTCCCGGTTGCTGACCGCGCCCGCGCCGACCAGGGTCAGCGTCGGGAAGAGCTCCTCGACCCTCGCCTCGACGGCCTGTTCCCTGGCCGCCAGCACCGGCAGCAGGTCGCGCCCGGCATCGGCGGCGGCCTCCCGCACCGCCTCTCCCGTCGCCTCCCGCAGCCGCTCGCCGATCCGCTGCGCGTACGCCGCGAGGAACGACTGCCGGAACGACCGCGTGCGGGAACGGCCCAAGCCGTCCCGGCGGGATCCGGCCAGCCGCATGGCGGTCGTCGCCTGCACCAGCAGCGAGGTGAACAGCACCTCCACCGCGGCCAGGTCCGCGGGGAACCCCAGCACGGTGGCGAACCCGAAATGCCGGCTCCACACCGAGCGGCAGTGGTTGGCCGAGGCGATGACGTCCAGCAGCATCGCCTTCGGGCCCTCGTAGGGCGCGTCGACACCCAGCCGCCGCCCCTCCGGGCCCCCGGCTCCTCCCGGGCCGGGCGTCTGTGACGCGAGCAGCGCGGCGTCGATGCTGTGCCGGGCCATCAGCGCCTGCGCCGCCGCGGTGAACGTCTCGGCCTCCGCCTCGAACTCGGTCGACTCGGCCTTGGCCAGCAGGGCCCGCACCCGGGCGAGCGTCCG
Organism: Microbispora hainanensis; assembly: GCF_006874475.1. Taxonomy (GTDB): domain Bacteria; phylum Actinomycetota; class Actinomycetes; order Streptosporangiales; family Streptosporangiaceae; genus Microbispora; species Microbispora hainanensis. Next base: position 120,289 of record NZ_VIRM01000006.1, on the reverse strand, counting down.
TTCGTCGACGGCGCCGCCCCGGGCCCCAGGCGTACGGCGGGCCGTTCCCGGCAGGGGGCACAGCCGCTCCAGCGGCGGCAGCGTGGCCAGGAGATGGATCACCCGGAGCGCGCAGGCGACCATCGCGGTCCTGTCGCCGTCGTCACGGAGATACTCCTCGTCGCGGCCCCACCACACCGTCGCGCCCATGGCGTCGAGCTGGTCGAGCCAGCGGTCGTCCACGGTCGCGGCGGCATAGGCGCGCATCTCGGCCGCGACGGCGTCGGTCACGAGACGGACGTGCCGGGTCTCCAGCCGCCGGCTCGCCAGCCGGACGAGGTCGGCGGGCTGCCAGCCACCCTGCCAGGCGAACGTCACATGCCGGTTCAGTGCGTCGAGCAGGGCCCGGTCCACGGCCTCACGCAGCCCCTGACCCTGCGCGAGGATCTTCACGCATCGCCGGAACTCGAGCTCGTCGTGGCGGCGTCGCGCCTCCAGCGCCGCGGACAGCAGCCCGGCCACCACCTCCTCGGCCGCCTGGCCGGGAGAGCCCGACGACCAGGGGAAGCTCCAGACGGCCCCGCCCGGCGGCCCGAGGCTCCACCGCCGCCGCGCGCCCTCCCGCTCCGCGCCGCTACCGCTACCCGTGCCGCTACCCCTGCTGCTACCCCTGCCGCTCATCCGCTCGCCCTCCCCCGATCGGCTCGTGCGAGCGATTCTGTCAGCCCCCGCCGCCCGTGCCGTGACGTTATCCACAGGCGCGCGGGAGCGATCGGCACGCTCGCGCGGGAGGAACGGATACAGGACGGTGACGTGCGCGGGCATGCCTCACGCCGGGCGGTCACGCGTACGATCCGATCCCACTGCGCCGCGTGACATACCGCTCTGGGCATTTACACGGAAGATTCAGCCAGATAAACCTTAGATTTCCAGATACAAAGTGATCTGGGCCACATGGTGCCGTGCCCGATCCTGCGAGGAGTGGTGCCCGATGCTGTTCTCGCTGGCGAAACGAATGATCTTCGCCTTCGGACGGGGGTTCGTACGGCTCGGACGCTACTGGGTCGCCCAGTTCGGCCTCCCCTACGCGCTGACCTGGGGTCCCGACGCGCCCGCTCCGGCACCGGAACTGGACGAGGAGACCGAGCACTGGGACTGGTCGATCCCCTACCACTGGTACGAGATCTCCCGCTGACGCCCGCGGCGCAGCTCAGCCCGGCCGGATCACCGAACGGGCCAGCCGGGCGGCGACCGCGTCGTCCAGGGGCGCGTGGCCGATCAGCAGGCGATACCACATCAGGCCGAAGAGCTGATCGACCAGCAGGTCCAGATCGCTGTCCGCGGGCAGCTCGCCCTGCCGGAGCCCGCGGGCGAGCAGGGACCGCAGTTCGTCCCTGCGCCCGGCGGTGAACTGGCGCAGTCCCTCGGCCGCCACCGGGTCGCGCTGCGCCTCGGCCATGATGCCGCGCAGCAGCCCGCTCACCTTCACGGCGGTGCGGAAGGTTGCCGCCAGGAAGGTCTCCAGATCGTCGGCGAAGACACCGGTGTCGAGGCCGGGCGTCAGTTGCCGGGCCCGCTCCGCCATCGCCTCCAGCAGCACCGCACCCTTGGAGGGCCACCACCGATAGATGGTGTGCTTGCTCACCCCGGCGGCCTGGGCGATGACGTCGATCGAGACCGCCGAGTAGTCGTTGTCGGCCAGCAGGTCGGCCGCGCGATCGAGGATGGCCTGCCGGACGGCCGGATTGCGTCGCCGTCCGGTATGCGGACGAGGCTGCGGCTCTGCGGACACGCGGCCGAGCATAACAGTTGACGGAACGAACGGTTTCGGCATCCCCCGGTCAGAAAGCGGCCCCAGCCGGCGACCCGAGCGTCACAGGAGGAGGAAACCCCTGAAGTGCGCCCGTACGGCCGGACCGCAGTTCTCGCTTCATTCGCCGGGACGCTCTTCTACGCCGTCCTGCCCCTCCGCCCGGATGGACGGCGCGCCATCGGTGTCTTCGCCGTTCTCCTCGCTCGCGCCGCTCTTCTGACGGACCAGGCCGGTGCTGCCGTCCGGGCGGGTCACCGCATGCCAGCCTGGCGGCCACACATGATCCGGATGGTCGGCGATCTGCGTCCATTCGGCCCTGTTCATTCGAGATCCAGCGAATTCGGTGACAGTCGCCCCGTCGAACACGAGGTCACCGGAGAAGGTCGCCCCATCGAAGCGGGCGAACTCGGTGAAGGCCGCCTCCTCGAACTCGGCGTCGCCCGCGAAGGTCACCTCGGGGAACAGGGCGTTGTCGGTGAAGGTCGCGTCGCTGAACTGGGCGTTCCCGGAGAAGGTCACCCCGTGGAAGACGGCGTCCAGGGCGAAGGTCGCCCCCTCGAAATCAGCCTCCCCGGCGAAGGTCGCCCTGCCGAACCAGCCGTAGCCGGCGAAGGCGGCGTAGGAGAACGAGGCGTCCCCGGCGAAGATCGCCCCGTCGAAGTTGGCCTCTCCGGCGAAGACCGCCCCATGAAACGTGGTGTCCCCGCTGAATGTCGCCCCCGCGCATTGCGCCTCGCTGAGATGGGCCTTGGTGAGGTCGAGGTCGATGAGGATGGCGCCGGTCAGATCAATGCGCATGCCGGGCCAGTGGCGGGGTGGGGAGGGGAGGCTTGCGCGCTGGTCGGGACGGCGTGGGTCGCGCAGGTGTTCGGCCAGGATGGTCTGGGCCGTGAGGCGGACCTGCCGTTCCCCCTCTGCGGGATCGAGGTCCGCGGGCGCGGCCGCCTGCCAGGGGCCCGGCGTCGATGGGGCCCACGGCCGGGGGCGGGGAGGCCGGGGCGGGGCGTAGGGCATGCGCAGGTAGGCGCAGATGACGTCGACGATGGTCTGCCGGTGGCCGGGGTTGCCCTGGGCCAGGCGCTCCAGGGCGTACAGACCGGCCAGGCGGACGGCGGCCTTGTCATGGCCGAGCTGCTCGGCGGCTTTGGTGTACAGCTCGGTGACCCGGCGCTCGGTGGCGTCGTAGGTGGTGTGGGCAGTGATGATCTCCTGGTGGCGCTGACGGCGGAACGACAGCGCCAGAGTGATGGCGGCGCCGACGCCGGCACCGGCGGCCAGCGCGGTGCGCAGGGCCTCCCCGCGTGCGCCGCCCGCCTGTCCTGGCGGGGCCGCAGGCAGGCCGGTCAGCAACCACCACATGGCAGCAGCCACCGTGCCGCCGACCAGCAGCACCGCCGGCAGGATCCACCATGCTGCGGCACGGGGAGTCCGCGGGAACTCGGGCGGCGGGGTGAGCTCGGCCGGACGACGGCGGGACAACCAAGGCATGCGGTCATTCCAACCGGTCGGCGACAGGTCGCGCCAGGTGTTCATGAGCCTGCCTCTTTTGGAGGTCCCTGGGCCGCCGGCCGACGATGACCCCCGAGCAGATCCGTCACGTCCGCGACCCGCTCACCCAGCCGGAGGACGCCGTGCCCTCGCCTGGACCGGCACAAGCCGGGCACATGCCGGGCACACGCCGGCAGAAGCCTGGCAAGAAGCCGACAGGCCTCAGGGCGGCGCCAACACTTGACGAAACTATTAGTTTCGACAACGCTTTTACCGAAACCGATGGTTCCGACAAGATTGAGGCAACGTCATGGACCTGAACCTGCGCGGCAAGCGGGCGCTCATCACCGGAGCGTCCCGGGGCATCGGCGCGGCCATCGCCGAGGTGCTCGCCGAAGAAGGCTGCGACCTCGACCTCGCCGCACGCAACGAGCCCGAACTGGAGAAGCTCGCCGCCCGCCTGCGCGCCGAGCACGGTGTGGCGGCCACCGTGCATCTCGTGGATCTGCGCCGTGGCGACGAGCTCGACCGGTTCGCCGCCGAAGTGCCGGTGCCGGACATCCTGGTCAACAACGCCGGCGACATCCCCGGCGGGCCGCTGGCCGCGGTGGACGAGGAAATGTGGCGGCACGGCTGGGAACTGAAGGTCTTCGGCTACATCAACCTCACCCGGCACCTGTACGCCAGGATGAAGGCCGCGGGCCACGGCGTGATCATCAACAACATCGGTGCCTCAGGCGAGGGCGCCGACGCCAACTACATCGCGGGCAGCACCGGCAACGCCGCGCTGATGACGTTCACCCGGGCCTTGGGCGGCCGCAGCCTGGCCGACGGCATTCGCGTCGTCGGCGTCAACCCCGGCCCCGTCGCCACCGAGCGCATCCTGACCCTCATGAGGGCCCAGGCCCGCGCCCGTTTCGGCGACGAGTCCCGCTATCCCGAGCTGACCGCGATGTTCCCGCTGGGCCGCGCCGCGAGCCCGCGCGAGATCGCCGACCTCGTCGCCTTCCTGGCCTCGGACCGGTCCGCGTACACCACGGGCGCGGTGTTCACCGTGGACGGCGGCGTGTCGGCGGCGGGCCTGTGACATGGACGTCGTCCTCTTCGTCGCCGCCGCGTTCACCGCATGGGCCCGCTTCGGCCCCTACACAGCGTGACCGGACTCTGGGCGCGGCGTCCCCACTCGGCTCGGGCGGCACGCGTCCACGCGTCACCGGCCACCCAGAAAGACCGCCTGGAACGGCCGCCCGGGAAAGGCCGTCCCGGAAAGGCCGGCCGGGAACGGCTGCGCCTAAAAGACGAAACCTGCGGTCCCGTAGGCGTCGCCGCCGGGAAACCGCAGGTCACGAAGGAAGAATGTGGTGCGCCGCCAGGGACTCGAACCCCGGACCCGCTGATTAAGAGTCAGCTGCTCTAACCAACTGAGCTAGCGGCGCCCGCACCACAAGAGTAGCGGCATCCGGAGGTGTTCCGCGCCATCTGCGACCCCGCGCCGGGAAAACGGCGCGGCCAGATCATGTCCTGCCGTTACGTGTCCGGGATGTTCCCCTTCTCCCGTTCGGGTACGTGGAGTGACGACGAAGGGAGTGACCACCATGACACCGGATCTCTGGTCGTATTCCGACGCCGTGTCGACCACAGGACAGCAGATGGACATCGCCGGATACGACGTGCAGGCCGTGGACGGGAAGATCGGCTCCGTGGACGAGGCCACCTATGAGGTGGGCCAGAGCTACATCGTCGTCGACACGGGCCCGTGGATCTTCGGCAAGAAGGTCATGCTTCCCGCGAGTGTGGTGACGAGGATCGACTTCCAGGACCGCAAGGTATTCGTCAACCGGACGAAACAGGAGATCAAGAACGCTCCGGAGTTCCACGAGGCGGCGATGAGCGACCCGGGCTACCGGGACCGTGTCGGGGAGTACTACGGACGTTTCCCCCGCACTCCGTCCATGTGAGCGACCAGTCCATGTGATCCGCATATGAAAGGGGCCGCGCCGGCACGGCGCGGCCCCTCTCCAGGTCGGCGAACCACACCGCATGGACCGGTGCGGCGGACCGGAGCGCGGCCTTCAGGGCCAGGTGCCGTCCGGCCGCGGTGTCGTAGGGGCGATGATGCGCAGCCGTTCCAGGAGCGTGACGAACGTCGAGGCGTACGGCGACGGTGCCACGACCGAGGCGACCCGGTCCCAGTCCACCTGCTCCCGCATGGCGCGGACCATGGGCAGCAGCGAACCGTAGTTGCAGGCGTGCTCCGACAGCGGCAGTATCCAGGAGATCACAAGGTCGGTGGCTTCGAGAACGGGCAGGCTCAACGCGGCCGTGTTGATCGGCTCGGCTCTTGCGATCATGGCCTCCGTCACGGGCCTGTCGGCCAGCGAGAAGATCAGGTCGACGAGGACGCCTTCCTCGTCGAACGCCTTGACCAGCCAGTCCTCCGGTGGTTTCGCGGTTCGGAAACCCAGGCTCTCCAGGGTTTTCAGCGCGAGCGGGACGTCTTCCTCGACCAGGGCGAAGTCGACGTCATGCAGTGATGGTGCGGCGCCCCTCGCATAGCCGGCGCAGCCTCCGGCCAGCGCGAACCGCACCCCGGCCTCCTTGAGGCCGGCCCCGGCGCGCTTGAGCGTCTCAAGGATCGCGTCGGTGACTTCGTGACTGTGACTACCCACTTACGTCGCTTGCCCAGCCATGTTCGCCGCAAACAATCCAGGGTAGAGCGCGCTCATGACCGAGACCCTCCAGGAGATCAAGCGCGAGTACGAGGGGGAGGACAACCGTCCCCTGGCCTCGTACACACGGGTTCTCGCGGTGTACGGCGGGGCCGTCACGGCGCTGCTCGCCGCGGCGAAGCTGACGGGCCGCAGGCCCCCCGAGAACATCAAGGTGATGGACCTCATGCTGATGGGGCTGTTCACGCACCGGCTCTCGCGCACGCTCGCGAAGGACCCGGTCACCAGCCCCATCCGCGCTCCCTTCACCCGCTATGAGGGCCTTTCGGGCCCGGCGGAGCTCAAGGAGAAGGTCCGCGGCCACGGGTTGCAGCACGCCGTGGGCGAGCTGCTGACCTGCCCGTTCTGTCTGTCCCAGTGGGTGGCGACCGGATACGCGGCGGGCACGGTGTTCTTCCCCCGGGTGACCCGGCTGGCCGGGGCCACCATGGCGGCCGTGGCGATCTCCGACTGGCTCCAGCTCGCGTACGCGCGCCTGATGAAGGCCGCGAAGTGAGCGAGGCGAGGGCAAGACGTGAGTGAGGTGCTCGAACCCCTGGAGAACGCCGGCGAGAGCCGCAAGGAGCGCGTCGACCGCGAGCTCGGCGAGCTGCTGCAGGGCCTGCGGGTGGCCGCGACGGGCGTGCAGGTGCTGTTCGCGTTCCTGCTGACGCTGCCGTTCTCCTCCGGCTTCGGGAAGATCGACACGACCGGGAACTGGCTGTTCTACCTGGCGGTCGTCAGCGCGGCGGTCGCGTCGATCTGCACGATCGCCCCGGCGACCCAGCACCGGATCCTCTTCCGGTCGGGGCTCAAGGAGTTGCTGCTGCGCCGGGCCAACCGGCTGGGCGTGGCCGGCGGTGTGGCCCTGGCCGTGTCCATGACCTGCTCCACCGCCCTGGTGCTGGACGCGCTGACCAGCCCCGGGCCCGCCGCGCTGATCGGCGCGGGCGTGGCGCTGCTGTGCGCGTGGCTGTGGTTCGTCCAGCCGCTCCTGTCGCTGCGCCTGGTCAAGACCGACGATTAGAAGACGACAAGAGCGCGACCACAGCACCCACGACCACAGTGCCTATGAGCACAGTGCCTATGAGCACAGTGCCCGCGGCCGCGCCCCGTGACGAGCCCGAGAGCTGCTCGAAGTGCCGCGGCAGCGGCAGGAGCTGGGCGGCCTCGCCCGGGATCCCGCGGCCGCGCCCCGTGACGAGCCCGAGAGCTGCTCGAAGTGCCGCGGCAGCGGCAGGAGCTGGGCGGCCTCGCCCGGGATCCCCTGGTTGGACCAGAGCATGTGGACGGTCTTGCGCGCCTCGGCCTCGTCATACACCCGGCGCACCTTCGGCCCGGCCGCGCACGGCTTGCCCTCGTCGCCCGCCCTGTGGAACGCCTCGACCATGTCGGCGGCGGGCGCGGTGTGGATGCAGCCGTCGCCGAGCCGTCCCGCGAGCTCGACCGGCTTGGGCCCGAAGCCCGAGACGTAGATCGGCGGAGGCCGGTCGGGCAGCGAGTAGAGCCGGGCCCTGTCCACCTCGTAGAACTCGCCGTAGAACTCGCCGTAGAACTCGCCGCGGTACGTCACCGGCTCGCCCGTCCACAGCTCCCTGACGACGTCGACGGCCCCCTCCAGCACGCGCTGCCAAATAGCCGAAAGTCGTCATGCATCACCGGATGCCCCGATATTGTCAAGCAGACGTAACAATGGGTGCTTCAGCGGCAAATTCAATCGGCGCCAGGGCTCGATGATGTTACGAGACCCTTTGCAGGGGCAGTGGAGGGCCATGGCTACTCTGCTTTGGATCATCGCCGTGGTACTGGTCATCGCCGGGATCTACGTCATCCTGGCCCGTCGGGACATCCTCTGGGGGATCGTCCTCATCGTCCTCGGATTCCTGGTCGGCCCCGGGGGCGTCAGCATCTTCAATCCCTAACCGCAACCTCACCCACCAGCCGCAACCTCACCCACGCTACTCGCGGACACCGAGACGGCGATCGGCCGAAGGGCCGGTCGCCGTCTCGGAATCGGAACAGCGAATCAGCAATCGTCGCCTTCCAGGCAGTAAACGGTGTAGGCGTGCTTGATTACCGGAAGGGCGACATTACGCACCCGGATACCGCCGGGAGTGACGCCTTTTTCCGTGCCCGCGTGCGCATGACCGTGAATGATAAGGTCGGCGCCCTCGGCGTCGGCCGCCTCCGCCAGCATGTAGCTGCCGAGGAACGGATAGATTTCCGGCGGCTCGCCCATCAGCGTGTCCTTGACCGGTGAGTAGTGGCTGAGCACGATCCTGTGGTCGGCGTCCAGGCCCTTGAGCGCCCGCCGCCACCGCTCGGCGATCTCCTTCGTGTGCCGGACGAACGCCTTGGTCTCCGGCTCGCCGAACTCGCTCGCGCACTTCCCGGCGAACCCGCCGCCGAAACCCTTGCCTCCGGCGACCCCGAGCCGTACGCCGTCGATGGAGAGGACGGTGCTCTCGTCGTCGAGGACGACGATGCCGGCGTCACGGAGGAGAGCGATGATCTCCTGGTTGCAGTCGGAGTGGTAGTCGTGGTTGCCGAGCACGGCGACGACCGGGATGGGCAGGCCGCTCAGCTCCTCGGCGACCACCCGGCCCTCGGCGATCGTGCCGTGCCTGGTCAGATCGCCTCCCACCAGCAGCACGTCCGCGCGACGTTCGATGCCCTCGATCTTCTTGCGATAGTGGCCGCGCAGATCCTCGCCCAGATGGATGTCGGCGACGGCGGCGATCCGCAGCTCCCTCACAGGTGCTCCTCCTCTCCCGCCTCCTGCACCTCCACCAAGGTGATCTCGTTGTGCACCCGCAGGCCCGGAGCCGCCTCCCGGGCGACGTTCTCGATCTGGCGCCGCCGCTCGTCACAGGAGACCTGTCCGCGCAGGTAGATCTCTTCTCCTCGTACATCCACCCGGATGCCCAGCTCGGCGGTCCGATCGTCCTCCGCGAGCGCCCGCTGCACGCGGGCCGCGACATAGTGCGGCGTCTCCATATCTTCCCCTCATGTCCCCCTCGGTTCCGTACGGCTAGCGCTGCCCGGCCCTTCCCGGGCGAAACCAAGTGGTTTGACGGGCGCGAGGGTGGATAGGGGTGTTGATATTGGTGCCTAAGACGCAGGTACCTCCGTGGCGTGAGCATGCCGTGATGGAGGAGCGTCTTGGGAACAGGCACAGGACCCCACCCCGCCGCGTCGCCGCCCTCACCGGGCCGCACGCCCGCCCCCTGCCTGCCCACCGCCTGCCTGCCCACCGCCTGCCTGCCCGCCCCCTGCCTGCCCACCGCCTGCCTGCCCACCGCCTGCCTGTCCACCGCCTGCCTGCCCACCGCCTGCCTGTCCACCGCCTGCCTGTCCACCGCCTGCCTGTCCACCCCCTGTCTCCCCGCCGCGGCCCGCCAAGCGCGCGCCCGCGGCTCCCGCACCGACCGGCCGCCGTCCCCGTTCCGCTCGGCGTCCCCATTCCGGTCGCCGGGCCCGCCCACCTGGACTCCCTGACCCCCGAGCCGGGTATTCGCCACTGCCGCACCTGGAGGAACCCCCAGTGAAGATCGCCATGGTCTCGGAGCACGCCAGCCCGCTCGCCACCCTCGGCGGTGTCGACTCCGGCGGCCAGAACGTGCACGTCGCCGCCCTCGCCCTGGAGCTCGCCCGCGCCGGTCACGAGGTCACCGTCTACACCCGCAAAGACCGGGAGGACCTGCCGGAAACCGTCGCCTTCGGCCCGGGTGTGGACGTCGTCCACGTCCCCGCGGGCCCCGCCGCCGAGATCCCCAAGGACGAGATCCTGCCCTGGATCCCCCACTTCGCTAAGTGGCTGCACGACCGGTGGCTGTTCGACCGCCCGGGCATCGTGCACAGCCACTTCTGGATGAGCGGGCTGGCCGCGCTCGCCGCGGTGGAGAAGCTCCGCATCCCGGTCGTCCACACCTACCACGCGCTCGGCAGCGTCAAGCGTCGGCACCAGGGCCCGGCGGACACCAGCCCCCGGGATCGCGCCCAGGCCGAGGCCGACATCGGACGGCGGGTCGACGGCATCATCGCGACCTGCAACGACGAGGTCGACGAGCTGATCCGCATGGGGGTGCGGCGCCGCGCGACCCGGGTCGTCCCCTGCGGCGTGGACGTCGCCGCCTTCCACCCCCACGTCGAGCCTCTGGAACGGCCGGAGCGCCCCCGCCTGCTGTCGGTCGGCCGTCTCGTGCCGCGCAAGGGCCTGGAGACCACCATCGAAGCCCTGCGGCACCTGCGGGACGCCGAGCTGGTCATCGCGGGCGGTCCCCCGGCGGCCGAGCTGCACCGCGACCCCGAGGTCACCCGGCTGCGCTGGCTCGCGACCCGGGCGGGCGTCTCCGACCGGGTCCGCTTCCTGGGCCGGGTCGAGCGCGACACGCTGCCCGCGCTGCTGCGCTCGGCCACCGCCGTCGTGTCGGTGCCCTGGTATGAGCCGTTCGGGATGGTGGCGCTGGAGGCGATGGCCTGTGGTGTCCCGGTCGTCGCCTCCGCGGTCGGCGGCCAGAAGGAGACGGTGGTCAACGCCGTGACCGGCTTTCTCGTGCCGCCCCGCAACCCCGCCGTGCTGGCCAAGGCGCTGCGCAGGCTGCTCGACGACCGGGTGCGGCGCACGGCGTACGGCATCGCGGGGGCCGACCGCGCCCGCGCGAGGTATGCCTGGAGCCGCATCGCCACCGAGAGCCTGGCCGCCTACGACCGGGTGCTGTCCGCCCGGGAACCGGCGAGGAGCGCTTCGTGATCCGGCCGATCTCCGACGTGAGCCGCTGAGGTGACGGCCCTCGTGCCGCGTTCCGGCGGCATCGGGGGCCTGCTCACCGGCGCGGTTTTCGCCGCCCAGCTGGTCAAAGGCCCAGGTCGTCAAACGCGCAGGTGGTCAAACGCCCAGGTCGTCAACGGCAGGTGGTCACCGGCGCCGTGCGGGCGCTCGGCACAGGAGTTCGATGACGGCCTCCTCCACCGGCCCGTGGGTGGCGAGCCGGCCCTCGCCGGTGTCCTCGCCCAGCCGTTCGAGAGGAACCGTACGGCCCTTCTCGTACAGCGCGATGACGCGTGGATCCACGTAGGAGGCGCGGCAGACCGACGGCGTGTTGCCCAGGTATTCCGACACCTCCTTCATCACCCGGGAGACGGCCCGCTTGTGCCCCGCGCCGCTGCGTACGGGGCGGGAGACGGCGAGCCCGACCGCCGCCAGGACGGTGGCGTGCCAGGTGCGGAAGTCCTTGGCCGAGACCTCGGTGCCGAACGCCTCCTTCAGGTAGGCGTTGATGTCGGCGCTCCGCACGTCCACCCATCCCTCGTCGGTGCGGTAGCGCAGCAGCTCGCCCTTTCGGCCCTTCGACAGCGCCGACAGCACCTCGCACACGTCGGCGTCGGACAGCACCTGCTCCCGCTCCTTGCGGCCCTTGGCCAGGTAGCGGCACACGACCTCGCCGTCGCCGCATTTGACGTGCGAGGTCTTCAGCGTGGCCAGGCCGTACGAGTCGGTGTACTCCTCCCCGCCGACGCGGAAGAAGCCGATGTCGAGCATGCGCGCGGCGGTGGCCAGCACGCGCTCGCGGCTCAGCTCGTCGCCGCGCAGGTCGCGCGCGACCCGCTCGCGGAACGCCGGCAGCCGCCGGGCGATCTCCAGCACGTGGTCGAACTTGGCCTCGTCCTGCTGCCTGCGCCACTCGTCGTGATAGCGATACTGCCGCCGGCCCGCCGAGTCGGTGCCCACGGCCTGAAGGTGACCGTTCGGGTGGGCGCAGATCCACACGTCCGTCCAGGCCGGCGGGATCGCGAGGGACCTGATGCGGCGCAGGGTGGCGCGGTCCTTCACCGTACGGCCGGAGGCCCAGGTGTAGCTGAACCCGCGCCCGCGGCGCCTGCGCCGGATGCCCGGCTCGCCGGGGTCGCTCGGCCGCAGCTCGACGGGCGGAGTCTCGAAGACCTTGGCCGTTTCCGCGAGGGTCTCCTGGGTGGGGCCCTTCCGGGTGGCCGACTTCCGGGTGGCCGACTTCCGGGTGGCCGACTTCCGGGTGGCCGACTTCTCGGTGACGGTGCTCATCGCAGCAGCTCCCACGCCTGTTCGAGCACGTCGTCCAGGCTCACGTCACCCACCCAGGAGATGTCCTGGTGACCGCACTCCGGCATGCCCAGCCTGGGGTCGGCGGGCATTCCGCAGACCGGGCAGCCGGACGTCCAGGAGATCAGTGGCCGCTGGTGCCCCCTGCTCAGCGGACCCCAGTTGATCATGTTGCCGCACCAGTAGACGCCCACCGTGGGGGTGCCGGTCGCCGCCGCCAGGTGACGCGGCCCCGTGTCGTTGGAGACGAGCAGGTCGCAGGCGGCGTACAGCGCCGTGAGCCCGCCGAGGGACAGCTCTCCGACGACGGCCCTCGCCGGGGTCTGCATCTGCGCGACGACCTTCTCGACGACGTCCCGCTCCTCCTCGACGCCGGTCACCACCACCGGCCGTCCGAGGCGGTCGGCGACCTCGGCGAAGCGTTCCGGCGGCCATCTCCTGCGCCGGTCGCCCGCGCCCGGGTGGATCGCCACCAGTCCCCGGGGCACCTTGCCGAGCGTGCGGTTGAGCTCGGCCCAGTCCTTCCTCACGACCGCGATCCGCGGCTCGATCTCGGTGGCGGTCGCGCCGAGCAGCCCCGCCACCTCCAGGTAGCGCAGGGTCTCGTGCTGGTAGTGGACGTACGGCACCCAGCGGTCGAGCGGCTCGGCGTCGGGGGTGCGCAGGCCGGCGGTCACCCGTGCGCCGAGACGGCGGATGAACGGATTGGAGTTGCGCCCGCCGCCGTGCATCTGGACGGCCAGGTCGAACCTGCGCCGCCGCAGGTCCTCGTACAGCTCCTCGGGCGCGGCCGGCCCTGCGGACCCGTCGGCCGGGGAGGAGACGCCGGAGATGGGCGGCAACGCCACCACCTCGTCCACCGGACCCGGGCGATCGCGCAGGAACCGCGCGTGCCATTCACTCCCGAGCAGGGTGATCCTCGCGGCCGGATAGGCCCGCCTGAGCGCCCCGATGGCGGGCAGCGCCAGCAGCAGATCGCCGAGGGCGTTGGCCCTCAGCACCGCGATCCGCTCGACTCCTTCCACGAGCAGGGCGCTCATGCCACCCGCCCCGTCCCCTCGTGCATCGGACACCCCCATTCGTCCGGCCCGCCGGCTGACGCCCGGCGGAGCACTCGTGTGGAGCGACGTCTGATCCCGGTTACCCCGGTGCGACGGCCCCAAACCGGGCGGGCAGGTCTGCGGTGCCTGTTGTTTCCCCTGCGTCTGCGGGGGTAGCCGCCGAGATATGACGGAAGAGACGCTCAGCCGTTTCGGTGATGTCACAGCCGTCGTGGTCGGGGACGTGATGCTCGACTCATGGCTGCGGGGCCGCTCCAAGCGCATGGCGCAGGAGGCCCCGGTGCCGGTGGTGACCGTCGAGCGGATCGAGGACCAGCCGGGCGGCGCCGCCAACACGGCGGTCAACCTGGCCGCCCTCGGCGCACGGGTCCACATGGTGGGCGTCACCGGCGCCGACCCCGCCGGGGCGACGCTCAACGCGACACTGGGACGGCTCGACATCGAGGGCCTGGTCATCGTGCGGAGCCGGCGGACCTCGGTCAAGCGCCGGGTGCTGACCGAGGGCCAGATCGTCGCGCGATACGACGAGGAGGACGAGGCGCCGCTGGCGGAGGCGGCCGAGCGCGACCTCATCGAGCAGATCATCCGGCTCGCGGCGGACGCCGACGTCGTCATCGCCTGCGACTACGGCGGCGGGGTGTGCACCCCGGACGTCCGCCGGGTGCTGTGCGACCTGAGCATCGACCGCAGCGAGGGCTCGCGCGGCGCGCCGATCCTCGTGGTGGACGCCCACGACGTGGCCGCCTGGCGCGACTGCCGGCCGACTGCCGTGCTGCCCAACTATGCCGAGGTGCGGCGGCTGCTGGGCGAGGGGCACGACCACGACCGGGTGGCGTTCCTGTCCGCGCGCTCGGACGACCTCATCGCGGCCACCGGCGCCGACCTCGTGGTCACCACGCTGGACGGCGAGGGCACGCTGCTGCACCGGCGCGGCAGGCCGCCGCATCGCACGTACGCGACCCCCGCGCCCGACACGATGAGCATCGGCGCGGGCGACACCTTCACCGCGGCGTTCTCGCTCGCCCTGGCGGCGGGCGCCGAACCCGAGCACGCCGCCGACATCGGCCAGGCGGCGGCGAGCGTGGTGGTGCGCCGCCAGGGGACGGCCGCCTGCTCCCACGAGGACCTGCTGCAGGCGCTGCGCCCCGGCACCGCGCTGCCGCCCGAACGGCTGGCCGCGTGCCTGGAGCGCGACCGCGCCGAGGGCAGGCGGATCGTCTTCACCAACGGCTGCTTCGACGTGCTGCACCGCGGCCACGTCGCCTGCCTGGAGGAGGCCGCACGGCTCGGCGACGTGCTGGTCGTCGCCGTCAACGGCGACGACGGCGTGGCCCGGCTGAAGGGACCGCAGCGCCCGATCAACCGGTGCGAGGACCGGGTGGCGGTGCTCGCGGCGCTGGGCTGCGTGGACTACATCACCGTCTTCGACGAGGACAGCCCGACCGAGCTGCTGCGGCTCGTGCGGCCGGACGTGTACGTCAAGGGCGGCGACTACCACCCCGACCTGCTGCCCGAGGCGGCGCTGGTCAGGGAGCTCGGCGGAGAGGTGCGGGTGCTCGGATACGTCCCGGACCGCTCGACCACGGCGATAGTGAACCGGATTCGAGGGTAGAGGGGGCCCCATGACCGAAGAACAACGCTCTCCGACCGGCAAGCCCATGGTGGAGGGGACCCCGATGGATGTGATCCGCATCCGCATTGGGTCGTTCGCACTGGTCTTCTGCGTCGCCGTACTGGTGCTTTCCTTCGTCGGCCGCCTGTGGTGGCTGACAGGGGTCGTCGTGGTGATCATGGCGGCCATCGGCCTCTACATGGCCCTCGCCGTACGCAAGCAGAAGAGGCTGGGCGGCGGGCCGCGATCGAGAGGATGACGAGGTGAGCCTGAAGGACAAGGTCGTCGTGGTGACCGGCGCGAGCGGCGGCGTGGGCCGCGCGGTGGTCCGGCAGCTCGGAGCGGAGGGCGCGAAGGTCGCGCTCATCGCACGGGGAGAGGCGGGCCTCGCGGGCGCGGCCGTGGACGTCGGGGCCGAGGGAGGCACCGGGAAGACCTTCGCCGCGGACGTCTCCGACTATGACCAGGTCCGCCAGGCCGCCCAGCGCGCCGAGGCCGAGCTGGGCCCGATCGACGTGTGGATCAACATCGCGTTCACGACGGTGTTCGCGCCGTTCCTGGAGATCACTCCCGAGGAGTACGAGCGCGAGACCAAGGTGACCTATCTCGGCTACGTCTGGGGCACCCGCGTGGCCCTGGAGATGATGAAGCCGCGCGACAAGGGCGCCATCGTGCAGGCGGGCTCTGCCCTGGCCTACCGGTCGATCCCGCTGCAGTCGGCGTACTGCGGCGCCAAGCACGCGATCGTCGGGTTCACCGAGTCGGTGCGGACCGAGCTGCTCGCCGAGGACTCGGGCGTGAAGATCACGGTGGTGCAGCTTCCGGCTTTGAACACCCCGCAGTTCGACTGGGGACTGAACCGGATGCGGCGGCACGCGCAGCCGGTGCCGCCGATCTACCAGCCGGAGGTGGCCGCCGACGCGCTCGTCTACGCCGCGGAGCATCCGGAGCGCAAGGAGTATTGGGTCGGCGGGATGACCGCGGCCACCATCATCGGCCAGCGGCTGGCGCCCGCGCTGCTCGACCGCTACCTCGCGAGGACCGGCGTGAAGTCGCAGCTCACCGGCGAGAAGGCGCCCACTGGGGTGTCCAACCTGTGGGAACCGGCGGACGAGGACAAGGACTACGGCGCGCACGGCAGCTTCGACCGGCGGTCGCACGGTCGCAGCGTGCAATTGTGGATGTCGCAGCACCGCCGCCTCGTCACCGCCGCCGGTCTCGGGCTCGCCGCCCTCGCCGGACTCGGCCTGCGCCGCCGCTGAGGCTCAGGCCCGCGCTCTTCTCCCCCGCCGCCCGTGCTCGCCGTGATCGTCGAGGTCCAGCGTGGCCAGGACCCGGGCAAGAACCTGGGGGGTATGCACGCTGAGAACATCGCCAAGGGCAAAGCCGAAGGCAAGGCGGAGGGTCAGGCCGAGGGGATCCTGACCGTCCTGTCGGCCCGGGGCATCGAGGTGTCCGACGACTTTTCCGAGCGGATCCGGAAATGCCATGACTTCGATCGCTTGACTGCCTGGCTCCGGGCCGCCGCCACGGTCGACTCCTCCGACAAGCTGCTCGACGACATTTCCTGACGCCGCCCGGCGCGGTGACGCGGCCCGGCCCTGCCGTCGCGGCCGGCAGTGAGCGCGGGTGGCGAATATCCCGCTATATCCAGTCACGACCCTTTCCTGCTGATACCTCGAGGCATACCGGGGTAGTCGAGGGCGATGGACGAGCTTGACTACCGCTTCCTGTGTGAACTCGCGGCCCAGCTCCGGGTGGACTCGGTGCGCGCCTCCGCGGCCGCCGGCTCGGGACATCCCACGTCCTCGATGTCGGCGGCCGAGCTGATGGCCGTACTGCTCGCGCGTCACCTGCGCGTGGACGTCGCGGATCCGGCCAACCCGGCCAACGACCATCTCGTCTTCTCGAAGGGCCATGCCTCGCCCCTCCTGTACGCGATGCTCAAGGCCGCCGGGGTCATCACCGACGAGGAGCTGCTGACCTTCCGGAGGCGCGGCAGCCGCCTGGAGGGCCATCCCACGCCCCGGGTGCCGTTCGTCGACGTGGCCACCGGCTCGCTGGGCTTCGGCCTGCCCGCCGCGGTGGGGCTGGCGCTGACCGGGCGCAGTCTGGACCGCCTGCCCTACCACGTCTGGGTGTTGTGCGGCGACAGCGAGCTCGCCGAGGGCTCGATGTGGGAGGCGTTCGAGCACGCCGGGCACGAGGGGCTGAACAACCTCACGGCGATCATCGACGTGAACCGGCTCGGCCAGCGCGGCCCGACCCGGCACGGCTGGGACCTCGGCGCGTACGCCGCCAGGCTCGGCGCCTTCGGCTGGCACACCATCGAGATCGACGGCCACGATCCCGGCCAGATCGACTACGCGCTCGCCGACGCCCGGACGGCCCGGCGCCGCCCGACGGCGATCATCGCCAGGACCTGCAAGGGCCGCGGCGTTTCGGCCGTGGAGAACCGCGAGGGCAAGCACGGCAAGCCGCTTGAGGATGTCGAGCGGGCGCTCGACGAGCTGGGCGGGCCGCGTTCCCTCACCGTCGAGGTCACCCCGCCGGACGCCCCGGCCACGCCGTACCGGTACGCCGACGGCACGCTCGACCTGCCGGAATACGAGGTGGGCGAGCAGGTGGCCACGCGGACCGCCTTCGGCGAGGCGCTGGCCGCGCTCGGCACGGCGCGGGGCGACGTCGTCGCGCTCGACGGCGAGGTGGCCGACTCGACGAGGCTGGAGACCTTCGCCAAGGCGCACCCCGAGCGGTTCTTCGAGTTCTACATCGCCGAGCAGCAGATGGTGGCCGCCGCCGTCGGCATGGCCGCCCGCGGCTGGACCCCCTACGCCGCGACGTTCGCCGCCTTTCTCACCAGGGCGTACGACTTCGTCCGGATGGCGGCGGTGAGCCGGGCCGGCATCTGCCTGGTGGGTTCGCACGGCGGGGTGTCGATCGGCGAGGACGGGCCCTCCCAGATGGGCCTGGAGGACCTCGCGGCGTTCCGCGCGGTGCACGGCAGCACCGTGCTCTACCCCTGTGACGCCAACCAGACGGCCCGGCTGGTCGCGGACATGGCCGGTCTGGAGGGCATCCGCTATCTGCGGACGACGCGGGGCGAGACGCCGGTGATCTACGGCCCCGACGAGGAGTTCCCGGTGGGCGGCTGCAAGATCCTGCGCACCGGCGGCCAGGCGACCGTCGTGGCCGCCGGCATCACCGTGCACGAGGCCCTGGCCGCCGCCGACCTGCTCGCCGAGGACGGCGTCTCCGTCACCGTCGTCGACGCGTACTCGATCAAGCCGCTCGACTCGTCCGAGCTGCTCGAGGTGGCCAGGGCGACCGGGAGGGTCGTCACCGTGGAGGACCACTGGCCGGAGGGCGGGCTGGGCGACGCCGTGCTCTCCGCGCTGGCCGGCGCGCCTGTGCCGGTGCTGGTGCCCGTACGCAAGCTAGCCGTGTCGGGAATGCCGGGCAGCGCGACCCCCCGGGAGCAGTTGGAGGACGCCGGCATCGACAGGGGCGCCATCCGCGAGGCCGTGCTGTCCCTGCTCCACTGAGACCCGCTGAGCCTACCGGTGGGCGGCGAGGGCGCGGGCCGTCGGCGTCCCCGCGTCCGGCGGGTAGTCCGCGACGTGCCCCTGGTAGAGGACGTTCCCGCCGTGCCTGCCGGGGCCGGGCCCGAGGTCGATCAGCCAGTCGGCCTGCCGGATGACGTCCAGGTTGTGCTCGATGACCACGCTCGATGACCATGACGGTGTGCCCCCGGTCGACGAGGGCGTCCAGGACCCGGAGCAGTCCGTCGATGTCGCTCATGTGCAGGCCCGTGGTCGGTTCGTCGAGCACGTACGTCGTGGGCCGCTCGGCGTCGCGCAGCTCCTTGGCGATCTTGAGCCGCTGGCACTCCCCTCCGGACAACGTGGTGAGCGGCTGGCCCAGCCGGAGATGGCCGAGACCGGCCTGCGACAGGTGCCGCGGCGCCCGGTCGACGGCCTTGTCGGCAGCCGGTGCCCGGCCTGGTCGATGGACAGGAGGTCGTTGCCTCGCCGCCGCCGTCGCGTGAGAGCGCCGCCGGCAGCCCTCACGGGGGCGGCCGGCGGCGGCGTGACGGAAGATCAGCGAGCCTTGGCGGTCGCCCTGCGATTGGCCTTCTTGATGGCTTCCACGAGCTCTTCCTTGGTCATCTTCGACCTGCCCTGGATGCCAAGGCGGCCGGCGACGTCGTAGAGATGCTGCTTGGAGGCGTTCGCGTCGACGCCCTCGGCCGTCTTGCCCTGCTCCGGCGTGCCCTTCTTCGCCTGCTCGTCCGACGGTCCGCGCCCCGCCTTCTTCTCCCAGTGGTCGCCCACCTTCTCGAAGGAGTGCTTGAGCGCGGCGAACGCCGTACGGTGGGCGCGCTGGCCCTCGCCGTACGTCTTGACGGCGGAGTCGTGCGCCTTGATCCACGTCTCCTGGGCCTCCTTGGGCGAGCGCTCCAGGGTCGAGGGCAGTTCCTTACGTCCTGGCATGGTCCATGCCTCCCTTTGAACCGTCGGAAGTCGGTCGGAGGGGGTCAGATGGTGGGGTCGTCGTAGCGCCGCTCCTCGTACACCTGGCGGCGGGTGGCGGTGGCGTCCACGGGGGCGGCGGTGACGGTGGTCCTGCGGCGGACCGTCGTCAGGCGCCAGATACCGAAGAGCAGCCCGGCCAGACCGCCCACCATGAGGATCACCCCGATCACCTGGATGTCGAGGCCCGCGATGGTGAAGTCGACCGCCCAGGTGAGGATGGCCCCCAGCATGATGAGGATGATGCTTCCGGCGATGGTCATGGCTTTCCTCCTTCGCCTTCTGCTCTATCCCCTCCACGGATTCCAAACGTCGCATGCGACTGCCCGCATAGGGCAGCATTGCGAGTTATGACCGATACCCCCATCGTGGTGATGGGACTCATGGGCGCGGGGAAGAGCACCGTCGCCCGGCTGCTCGCCGACGCGCTCGGCCGTCCCATGCGCGACAGCGATGCCGATCTGGAGGCCAGGTACGGCACGAACGCCGCCGCGATGGCCGCCGGTGTGGGCGCGGACGAGCTGCACGCCCGGGAGGCGCTGGTGCTGCGGGACGCCCTGGAGGCCCGTCCCGCCCCTGTCGTCGCGGCCGCCGCCAGCACGGTCGAGGACCCGGAGACGCGCCGTGCGCTGGCCCCCGCCTTCGTGGTCTTCCTCGACGGCCCGCCCGAGGTGCTGGCCGAGCGGATGAAGTCGAGCCCCCACCGCCCGCACTTCAAGCCCGACCTCGTACGCATGCTGACTGAACAGCGCGACCTGCGGCTGCCGTGGTTCCGCGAGGTCGCGGATCTGACGGTCGACCCCTCCACCCACACGCCCGAGGAGATCGCGGCCACGGTGCTCGCGCGTCTCGACGGCGCGAAAACCTGAGCCGGGCAGGTCAGCCGGGCACGTCGGTTAGGCCGGATCGGCCGGGCGGACCGGCTGGGCGCGTCGGTTAGGGCGCGTTGGTTCGGAGGGATCAGGTGGCCCGGTCAGCCGACGGCGATGCGCATCTGGTGCGGGACGACGGGCAACGGCGACGGGCTGCCCGCGCCGGCCAGGAACCAGACGGTCTTGCCGCTCCGGCCCGAGCTGGCCACTCCCCAGTCGTCGGCGAGTTCGTCCACGATGAGCAGGCCACGGCCGCCGATCGAATCGATGTCCGCCTCGCGCTGGAGCGGCACACCCTCGCCCTGGTCGAAGACCTCCCCGTACACCCAGGTGCCGTTGCTGCCGAGCCGGAGGGTGAAGACGTTCCCGCCGTGCCGTACGACGTTGGAGGCGAGTTCGCTCACGATGAGGCAGCAGTCGTCCACGAGCTCGCCCAGGCCCCACCGGCCGAGCTCACGGCGGACGAGAGCGCGCGCCTCCGCGACACTCGCGCCGACGGCGGGCAGGAGGCATTCCGCGGTCCAGACGGGGGCCGGGTCGACCGGCGCCGTACCGAAGGGGAGAGTCACGCGCGCCTCCTTAGGCTCATGGGAGCGCTCCCACGGCTCAAGATACGGCACTCAACGCAGTCATGTGAATTCAAAGAAACAAGATTGTTTCCGGTCAATGCCCGTTCCGTGATGCACGGGAAAGAGGAAAGGCCGTCGCTCTTCCGTACGGGCGCCGGGAGTGCGCACGTCAGCGGCGCCCCATCCGGCACACCCGGCCCCGCCACCGTGACCGCGGAACGTGCCCACACGACCGGCTTCGCCATGAAAATAGCTGAAATACGACCATCCTTGGTGTGCGATGCGCGCAGACCGAATCATCTCGCATGTCCACTGTGACGCATAAGGCCCATTTCGTCCGGCCTGCTCTCTCAGCCGAGCGCGGTGATCCCCCAGCGGTGGGCGACCCGCTCCCCCGGGGCCAGGCGCACCAGGCACTCGCCGGTCGCGAAGGCGTTCGGCGGGCAGCTCATCGGCTCGACCGCCACTCCGGCCCGCCGGTAGGGCTCGGCCAGCGTGTCCCCCGTGAAGACCTGGAGCCATTCGACGCCGGGCCCGGCCCACAACTCCACGCCCCGGAATCCGTCGGCCGTCCGGAGCCGGGCCCGCACCAGCCCGTCGCCGTCGCGCCGCAGAGACGTGTAGGGGGTGTCGAGCACCGTGCCGCCGATGCGGCGTCCCTCACGGAAGTCATACTCCGTGCCTTCGACCGAGCGACGGCCGGCAGGGATCTTCTGCTCGTCCACCGGGGTCCACTCGGCCGCGGGCAGCTCGAGCACGGCGTCGTCCACCGTCTCCTCGCCGAGGGTGAGGTAGGGATGCGCGCCCATGCCGTACGGCGCGACGCCCTCCCCCACGTTGACGGCCGTCACCTCGACCTCCAGGCCCGCCTCCCCCAGGGCGTACGACGCGGTCAGGTCGAGCACGTGGGGATAGCCGAGCTGGGGGAACAGCCGCAGCCCGAGCCGGATCGAGGCGTCGTCGCGGTCGAGGACCGTCCAGGGCATCAGGCGGGCGAAGCCGTGCGCGGCGTTGCCGGTCCTGGGCTCGGTGATCGCGAGCTGCCTGGTCTCGCCGTCGAAGTCGTACCTGCCGTCACGCACCCGATTGGGCCAGGGCAGCAGCAACTGCCCGGCGCCGCCCACCGGCTGCGCGTCCGCGGGGAACGACATGACCAGCGGCCGCTCGTTGTACGTCAGGGCGCGCAGGCCCCCGCCCACCTCGGTGACGGTCGCCGCATATCCGTGCGCCGCGATCGTGTGCTGCGTGCCGGTCGGGAAAACGGCTTCACGAACCACTGGTTCTGTCATGAGAGGGATTTTCCCATCCGTCCCACGACGTCCGCAGGGGGCCCTGCGGGGAGCCTCAGGGCCGAGCCGCGGCGGGTTCCAGGGTCGTGAGCCCGGCAACGGACCGGGCCCACGTCCTGGGCGTCACGTGGAGAGCGTCTTGCCCGTCAGGCCCTCCTGCGCGGCGAGCAAGGCGCGCAGTTCCTCCGCGCTTTCGCCGCATGCGGTCATGATCAGGCCCCGGTCCATCTCGATACGGGACAGCGACCTGGTCAGCCGGGTCGCGTACCAGCGGCCGGCGTCGCTCCTCCAGATCGACCAGCGACCGGCGTACTCGCTGCTCAGTTGTCTCCAGGCAGCGTCCTCGGCTGAGAACCGCACTCGTCACCACCTCCAGGCTCTGTGCCGGGAGACAACGGGTGCTCATCCGGACACGATTGGTAGTGAGAAGCGGTCTCCCCCCTCCGGCGGCGCCGCCACCCCGGCACCGACGAAGATCTCCCGCCGGTTGCGGGGACTTCACCACGACTTGATCCCCGTTCCTCCCGTACCACCCGTCTCATGCCGGGCCGCGGGAACGACGCTGGTGTTCGCGGGGCACGGCTGCCCGGGCACGAACAGGCGCGGCCATGTGGCGTGTGGCAAATGTCGCCTCTCGGGTCATGCCGGACATGGTTTTACTACCTTGCCGGACAGAGAGTCAGGGGAGAGATTCGAGAGGGCCTACATCGAAAACGAAGGGAAGGTCACTTATGCCCGGACTCCCGCGGCTGCCGTTCGAGCGGCCGGACGTCCTGGGGATATCCCCCGGCTTCGGCGAACTACGCGCCAGAGCGCCGATCGCCAAGGTCACGACCGCGATGGGCGACGAGGCGTGGCTGATCACGGGCTACGAGGAGATACGGCAGGTGTTCGCCGACGACAGGTTCGGCCGCTCCCACCCCACCCCCGAGACCGCGGCCCGCCTGTCGAACAACGCCCTCCTCGGCGGCCCGACCGGCCAGTACGCCACGGAGCGGTCGGTCCACAAGCAGATGCGGCGCCTGCTCACCCCCGCGTTCTCGGCGCGCCGTATGCGAAGGTTGTCGGACCGGATCGGGTCGCTGGTCGGGAACCTGCTCGACGGGCTCGCCGAGCAGGGCCCGCCCGCGGACCTGCACGCCGGCCTGTCGCTCCCGCTGCCGATCCAGGTGATCTGCGAGCTCCTCGGCGTGCCGTACGAGGACAGGGCCAGGTTCCGGGCCATGGCCGAGGCGATGACCGACCTGACCGATCCCGAGCGGTCCGCCACGGCCCAGCTGGAGATGAACACCTACACCTACGAGATCGTGAAGGCGAAGCGGGACGAGCCCGGCGAGGACGTCTACTCCGACCTGGCGGAGGCCTCGCTGCCGGAGGACGACGTGGCCAGGATCGCGGGCGGTCTGCTGTTCGCCGGCCACGAGACCACGGTCAACCAGATCGACTACGGCGTGCTGCTGTTCCTGCGCAACCCCGCCCAGCGCGACGCGCTGCTGCACGACCCCACCCTCGTGGACGGCGCGGTCGAGGAGATCATGCGGGTGGCCTCGCCGAGCGAACACGGGCTGGTGCGTTACGCGCACGAGGACGTCGAGGTCGCGGGGGTGCGGATCCGCGCGGGTGAACTGGTCATGCTGTCCACCCCGGCGGCCAACAGGGACGAGCGCGTCTATCCCGCCCCCGACACGTTCGACATCCGCCGGCGCGATCCCCAGCCGCACGTCGGGTTCGGCCACGGGCCGCACCACTGCCTCGGGGCGTCCCTGGCCCGGATCGAGCTGCGTGCGGTCTTCGGCACCCTCTTCACGCGCTTCCCCACGCTGGCGCTCGCGGTGCCGTACGAGGAGCTGAGGGCGCACACCGACAGGCTGGCCGGAGGGTTCCAGGCGCTGCCCGTCACCTGGTGATCGTCAGGAGGTGAACGCGGCCGGCTCTCCTGGCAGGTCGGCGTGGATCGGATGCTCGTGCCCCCGCTCACGCCCGGCCCGGGTAGTGTGCCAAGCCCGGTGAGCCGGACGACTGCCGCACGCGGCGGAAGCGCACGGCGGGGGCGCGCGGCGGAAGCGCACGGCGGGGGCGCACGGCGGGGGCGCACGGCGGGGGCGCGCGGCAACCGCACGTCGACAGCGACGGCGGTCAGGACCGGGTCGCCGATCAAGCCGACTCGGCCGCGAACCCGGCGGCTTCGGTGCCGGTGCCGGTTTCGGCGTCGGCGTCGGCGGCCCGCCGGTACGCCCGGTCGCGCAGCCGCAGCACCACCGTCGCCAATAGCGCGGCGACCAGCGAGCCGGTCAGAACCGCCAGCTTCACCTGGGCGTCGCGTGCCGTGCCGAGGCCGAACGCCAGCTCGCCGATGAGCAGGGCCACCGTGAACCCGATGCCGGAGAGGATGGCCAGCCCGCCAACGTCCACCCACTCCAGTCCCTCGTCGATGTCCGCACGGGTGAAGCGGGCGGTCAGCCAGGTAGCCGCCATGATCCCCAGCGGCTTGCCCACGACGAGCCCGACGACGACGCCCAGCGACACCGGGTCGGCGAGCAGGTTCGTCACACCGCCCAGCCCGCCGAGCGGCACCCCGGCGGACAGGAACGCGAACAGCGGCACGGCCACTCCGGCCGAGATCGGGCGGAACCGGTGCTCGAAGTGCTCGGCGAGCCCAGGCCCCGCCTCCGGACCACCGGCCTTCTCACTGCGCAGGACCGGGACGGCGAAGGCGAGCAGCACCCCGGCCACCGTCGCGTGCACACCCGAGGCATGGACCAGCCCCCAGGTCAGCGCGGCCAGTGGGAGCAGCGACCACCACGAGCGCACCCGCCGCTGCACCAGCACGGCGAAGACACCGAGCGGCACGAGCGCCGCCAGCAGCGGCAGCACCGACAGATGCGACGTGTAGAACACCGCGATGATCACAATGGCCAGCAGGTCGTCCACAACGGCCAGCGTGAGCAGGAACGTGCGCAGCGCTGCGGGCAGCCGCCGCCCCACCACGGCGAGCACCGCCAGTGCGAACGCGATGTCGGTGGCCGTCGGGGTCGCCCACCCCCGCATCTCGCCGTCCATGAGCGAGTTGACCAACAGGTAGAGCAGGGCCGGGACGACCACACCGCCGACGGCCGCCGCGACGGGAACGACGGCCCGGCGAGGATCGCGCAGGTCCCCGGCCACGAACTCGCGCTTGAGTTCCAGGCCGGCGACGAAGAAGAAGATCGCCAGCAGCCCGTCCGAGGCCCACTTGGCCAGGCTGAGGTCCAAGTGCCATGCGGCCGGCCCGATCGTCGCCGAGCGAAGCCCCTCGTACGCCTCGGACCACGGCGAGTTTGCGCAGAGGAGGGCCGCGACGGCGGCGATCAGGAGCAACGCGCCGCCGATCGTCTCCTTGCGCAGGATGTCGGCGATGCGATGGGTCTCGGCCCGGGAAGTGGGACCGAGGACAGACAGGCGGCGGGTCGGGGCCATGACGCTCCGTTTCCGGGTTCGGTTCGACGACCGCCGACCAGACTTCCCGGCACCCCACGCCCATCCTATGAGCGCATCGGACTCGGTCATTGTCCGCGTCATTATTCGCGCACCCCCGCTGCGCCTTTCGTCCCATGGACTCTCCCCGGTCGGCCCGCGGATTCCCCTCGGCGGGTGCCTGCTCGCAGGCGCCGGAGACGGCAGGTTCTCGATCCACGCCTCATCCCTGCCGCCCGCTCTGTGTCCAGCCCCTCTGTGTCCGGCCCCCTCCGTGTCCGGCCCCCTCCGTGTCCGCCCTGTCCTGTCGGGCGCGGGAGGTGTCAGAAGGGTGGTTCGTCACGTTCGCCTCCGAGCAGCGATCCATACGCCCCGGCCTCGGATCCGTGTGTCCCGGCCTCGCCGTCCGGCATCGGCGGCGTGGCGGCTCCCGTCTCCGGCTCGGAAGCCTCCTGCGGGAGTGACGGCTCAGTGGCCGGGGCCATGGTGGGGGTCTCGGGGAGGTCGTCGAGGTACCGGTAGGACGTCGGGCTGGGCTGACTGCGGGGATGGGGACTGCAGGCGGGAATGATGATCTTAGGAAGAGGACTGGGGTACCTGTGCCCAAGCGGGCTGGTCCAGACGACCAGGTGAGGGCCCGCGGTGCTGACGCGCCAGCCGCCGTGGTGCCGGGCGCGGTGGTCGTGGCGGCAAGCCAGGTGCAGGTTCTCCGCCTTCGTAGGCCCCTGCTCCGCCCACGGAAGGATGTGGTCCTGGTCAGTCCGGGTGGCGGGCGTGCGGCAGCCGGGCCAGGAGCAGACCCGGCCCCGTATTTGCACATAGCGTCGTAAGGCTGCTCCGGCTTGACGCCGCCGCTCCGAATCGGCCGCGCCGCCCGCCACCCCCTCTGCTCCCCCGTCCGCCATGCCGTTCATGTGCCGGTCCTCGCGCCGGCTCTCGTTCCGGGCGCCGATTTCATCGCGGTCCTGTACATGACCGCTCTGCGTGGGACTGCTCTGTGTGGGACTGCCCTGTGTGGGACTGCCCTGTGTGGGACTGCTCTGCACGGTGCAGCTCCGGCCGGCAAGGGCGGCGCTATCAGGCCCAGTGTCGGCGGGCGCAGTGCCGGCGGGCGCAGTGCCAGCGGGCGCAGTGCCAGCGGGCGCAGTGCCGACAGGGGCGGCGCTCACAGGGGCAGCGCCGTCAGAAGCGGTTGCCCCCTCGCCAGTCGCCAGGAGGGAGACTGCGTGGGCGGACAACTCGGCGACGACCGGCGCCCACGCTCCGAGGTCGCAGGCGGGCCGGGCTGCCAACATCCGCAGGTGCCTGAGGGTGATCTGCAGTTCGACGAGGCCGCCTCGCCGCCGGTCACGGGCGGGGCGTTTCCGGCCGGGGGTGTCAGGGCGAGCCCGGATGAGCCCGGTCAACGCCAGGTGACCGTTGTCGTAGCAGATGGCGTACCGCCACTGCCCGCCGAGCATGCCCGCGACGATGCGCCGGGCCAGGAAGGGGTGGATGACTCCCCAGCCGGGCAGATGGGCGGGATGCTCGTCCAGGCTTAGCAGCGTGGTGAGCTCTACCCGGATCTCCCGCACCGTCCACCCTGCGGTGCCCACCTGGAGATCAGCATCCGCCTGTGCCTGAGCTTGGGCATGCTGGAACCCCGCCCGGTCTGCCCCAGCTTCATCGGGCGCAGGCCTGGCAAGCCCAGCCCTATTGAGCGTCGGCCTGTCGGGTCCGGCTTTGCCGAACGCTGGCCCAGGCCCAACCTTGTCAGGCACGAGCGGGTCCGGCGCTGGCCTGTGGAGCCCAGCCATGTCGGGGGCTGGCCCGTCGGGCCCTGGCCGGTCGAGCTCAGCCTTGTCGGGCACGAGCGGGTCCGGCGCTGGCCTGTGGAGCCCAGCCATGTCGGGGGCTGGCCCGTCGGGCCCTGGCCGGTCGAGCTCAGCCTTGTCAGGCACGAGCGTGTCCGGCGCTGGCCGGCTGGGCACTCGCTTGTCAGATTCGGCCCTACCCTGCCCGGTTTCGTGATCCGGTGTGGGCGCACGAGGCGCTGTTTCCTCCGACCCTGCCGGGTGCGACTCCGTAGAGTGTGAGCCGCTCGCGGGCGACAGTCCGCCGGGCCCATCCCCCGGCTGGCTACACGGCTCGGCGTCATGGTCGCGCTCGGCCGCGCCGCTGTCGGCATCAGCCGAGCCGTCAGTGCCATCAGTGCCATCAGTGCCGCCAGTGCTGTCAATGGCGCCGGTGCCGCCGGTGTCGTCCGTGTCGCTGGACCCGCTGATGCGACCGCCGTCCGGCTGATCGAGGTCAGCGTCAGGACGCATGCCGCCGCCGGGGCGGTCAGGGGCGTCATCGCTGCTCCCGGTGCCCCAGGTACCTCCGGCGCCCTCGCTGCTACCGACCCCGCCATGGCCATCGACGCGGTTGTCACCGCCAGGAAGATTGGGATCCGCACCGGGGGGCACCCCGCCACCGCCTCCGGGGCGGTCAGAGTCGTCACCGTCACCGCTGCTCTCGCCGCTGTAGTCATCACCGGGGGCGCTACCGTCATCGTCTTCCATAGTGGGGAGGGTGTCGTGGAAGGGATGGCAAAGGACGTGGGTGACGATCTCCTCATCCGACATCCCCTCGAACGTGCCGTCCAGGCTTCCGAGGAAGAGGTCCACCCGGATGTGATCGATCGGACGACGGTCACCGGCCCGCTTGCACGCCCGGGCCAATTCGTCGATTCGGTCGCACCCGGCCGCCGCCCGGTCCAGCGGCAGATCCAGCCCGGACACGGTCGCGGTGCCGTCCTCGCTGCGGGTTCCCACCACGCGACGGCGGCGTACCGCCTCGGTGTATCGGCGCTCGGCCCAGGCGGGATCTATCGCCAGCGCAAGGCGCTGGATCCGCTCGATCAACTCTCCCACCGTCCAGGACGACGCCTGGGGCACTAGTTGGTCGCATACCAGCGCGGCTTGCTCGTCGGTCAACCCCACGGTCCAGCGGACGAAAGCCACCGCCCGGGGTTCGTCGAGGGTCCCGGCCAGCATCGCCTCGCCCAGGATCGGCAACCGGCGATGAATATTCCAGGCCAGCTCGAAGGTTGAATCGGCGCGGCGGCGTGACCACACCAGCGCTGCCCGTGCCTCATCCGGGCCGAACTCATCCGGCACCTCCAACCGCACCACCTCGTCGCCGGAGAACGAGTCCCGCAGTCCCACCTCCAGCAAAGCCCGCAAGAACCACGCCCGGTCATGGCAGACCTGCCGGTAGGCCGCCTTGAGCACCTCCACCGTGTCGAACCCCGACACGCGCTCCACATTCACCTCGGCGAGCAGCCCGGCCAGCTCGGCGCCCGGAGGTGTCATCGTGAGCCCGTCCGGAATCGGAACCGCGGTTCGCCGCGGCGCGAACGAGCCGGCCCCGCTCACCCTGGGAGGAGAGGAGGAGCGGGCACGATCAGAAGCAGACGGCACACGCGACGAAGAGGGCGTGCCAGGCATGCGAGCCACGGACGGTACGGACTGCCCGGGCCGTCCCTGAGCCCTGGCTGGCGCGGAGTGCGCCCGGAACAAGGCGGACGCGTACAGACCTGGCATTGGCGGGAACCTCCTTCACGGGCCGGAGACGAAAGGACTATGGGCTCCCGGTCACCTGGACCGGGACTTACTCACACAGACTCGGCTACTTCTCAACCGGCACAGAGGCCACAGACCAGAACGCCAAACAAGCTCACCCGTATCAACTACCTCAGAGATTAACCGAACACGTGCTCGAAAACAAGTCTGACCAGCGGAAATGTGGGGTCACAACCTAACGCGCTGCCTCCGGGATCGAGAGAGCGGAGTGCTGACCACGAGCGGGTCGCACCCTGCCTCCGGGAGCCCGACCCCGGCCACGAGACGGACATCGCAGGCGCCGCCGAGCTCGCCCTCGACCCCGGCCATCCGGCTGGTGCAGGGCACCCTCGGCGCCCGCGAGCGGCGCGAGATCAGGAACGGGGCGACAGGCGACAACCGGGCCCCCGCCTGCTGCTACCTGCGCACAACGTGGTGGACAGGTGGCGCGTTGGTGGACAGGTGGCGCGCGGCAGCGCGCAACTTGGTGGACAGGCGACGCGCGGCGGCAATACCACTCGGTGAACAGACCCGTGCCCGGCGGCGCGCGACTGGACGGACAGCTGGCGCCGGCGGCGTGCCACTCGGCGGAACAGGCCGCACCCGGCGGGGTGCGACCCGGCGGACAGGCGGCGCCCTACGGCGTGCCGCTCGGTGAACAGCCCGGCGGCGCACCGCTCAGCGGACAGTCGGCGCGCGACGCGGTGGACGCGCGGCGGCAGGCGGCGGCGGGCGGTGGGCGGCCCGGCGACCGGTTATGGACAGCCAGCGGGCACGCTCGGACACGGGCAGCGGTACCAGGCAGGGCACCAGGCAGCGGCCAGCGACACCGGCAACGGCAACGGCAACGGCAGGCAGGCGCCTCCGGCCGGGCTTTCCAGCACGACGTTCGCCTTGGACGGTCCGGGCGGGCCCTGCGCTTTGCCGGTCACGGGCCGGCGGACGGGAAGGCGGGGCCCCAAGCACCACAGAGACAGGGAAAATGCCGCAGAGATGGAGAAAGCCCAGGTCGGCAGTGCCGACCTGGGCTTTCGTCTGGTGCGCCGCCAGGGACTCGAACCCCGGACCCGCTGATTAAGAGTCAGCTGCTCTAACCAACTGAGCTAGCGGCGCCCGCGATGTCCGTAACCTTAGCAGTCCCGCGAAGGTCGCGCACATCGCTCGGTGATCGGAATGTCGTGGCTCAGCTCCGCCAGGCACCGCTGGAGAAGGGCATCGGCTCGCCGCGCAGACCCGGTCCGTCGCCCCACTTGGTGACGACGTACTGGATCGGGATGTGACCCTGGTCGCCGCTGATGGTCAGCGTGTCCTCGTTCCAGGCGGTGCCGGTGAGCTCGGCGAAGGTCTTGCCGTCGATGTCGAGCATGACGCCGCTGTCCGACGGGACGCCCGGGCCCCGGTCGCCGATGAAGAACTTGGCCATCTTGCCCTTGTAGAAGATGTAGCCCTCGGTGCCGAGCGGCCAGCTCGGGCTGGCGAACAACCCCTGCTGCATGGGCTTGCCAATGGCCGGGAGACCGGTGTCGCCCTGGCGGCCTGAGGAGTCGTCCCAGAAGTAGGAGCCGGTGGTGCTGCCCTGGAGCAGGACCTCTTCGTGCGCCGGGATGGCGAGGGAGGGCTGGCCCGCCGGCAGGGCGGCGGTCACCTTCGCGGCCTCCTTGACCGGCTGCTCGACGGGCGCGGGCACGGCGGCCACGAGGGACGCGGTGACGGCCGCCGCACCGACGAGCGTCGCCGCGGCGGTGAGGCGTCGGTTGCCACGCAGGTCAAACAGAGTCTTCATCAGGGCTGGGGATCTTTCGTGAGACGACAGAAAATGGCCATGCGTCATCTAGGGACCTGCATGCGGCAGACCGCGAAGACGGGCCACGTGTCCGGGCATGAGAAGTCGTTCACCCGGAGGCGTGTGCGCTGAAGCTATGGCGATCGGCCGGAAGGCCGTCGTAAGTCAGACGTGTGATCCGAGATGCCTTGGCTCAGAGGTCGGTGTGGGGTCACCCACGGTGATCTCCTCTCCAAGTCCAATCCAGCCACCGGTCGGCGGCAAATAGGACACTACAGGACGAGTCAGGACAGAGCAAAGCATAAGTCGCGTAGGGCCCAGAAGATCTACCTCTGACCCCGTTTACCCCAAGAGCGTCTGCGGCTCGCCGCCCCGCCTTTGTGATGTTGACGGTACGTGACGGAGTGCGCCATCCATGCACGGCAAAGCGCGAGGCCCGTACGGCAAGAGACCACAAAGAAAATCACCAGGGACGGCGCGATAGAGCAACCCGCCGCAAAGGCGGAACCGCTGAGCGAGAGGAAGACCGCCGGTATACCAAGGCAAAGGCCATTTCCCGGGACGGCCGGGACGACGCCCGGTCTCAGGCTGCTGCGGTGTCCCTCAACGTTCACAGGGATAGAGGGAGCGAAGGCCCAGCACGGGCCCGTGAAGTTCCGGGCTTGCCAGGCATTTTCGTGGAGGGAGCGGAGCGGAAGGGAGCGAGGACCGCGGCGAAGGCCCAGCGGAGCGGGCTTCGCGAGGACCGGAGGTCGCTTCCGGCGCAGTGACCGACTTGGCCGACGTTCCTGGGACACCCAAGACGACAAGAGGACTCCGGGCTCCCCCAGGGGCGGCCGGGGCGAGGCCCGCTCGCGGCGACCGCGACGGCGGGAGCAGCGGGACGGTGACCGGCGGGAGCAGCGGAAAGGGGACGGGACGGACGGGAGGAGAACGGGTACAGAACCCAGGAAATGCCGGAGCCGGGCAGTCCCCCAACTGCCCGGCTCCGGATCAAAGCGGTTCCGCCAGGAATGCCCTCCCCAAAGGCACCGGCGGGTCCCCCGCTTTCCGGACACGGTTCCCCCATCCGCGTCCTTTATCGAGAAAGTCTGTCGTCCTCTCCCGGAGGACTTGCTTCAACACTACAAGGGGGCCCTTCATGAAGTCGTCATAGGCAGGTTGATTTCCGGCCTACATCCGGGCGGGCCCCGCCGGCCCGTGCTACCCCCCGAGATCCAGCTTGACCTCGGTGCCCTTCTGGAGCGAGCGGCTCACCGTGCAGTGGCGCTCGTGGACCCGCTCGGCGACGGCCTTGAAGACCTCGTCGGAGTCTCCCGCAGGCAGCTCGACGTCGTAGGTCACGGTGACCGAGCGCAGCAGCGTCGGGCTCTCCTTCTCGGCGGAGACCTCGACGGCCAGCCGTACGAGCCGGTGGCCGCGCTTGGCGGTGAGCGGCTCGACCGTCATGACGTTGCACCCGCCGACGGCGGCCAGCAGCAGCTCCACCGGGCTGAACAGGCCGTCGTCGGTGCCCAACATGATCTCGGCGCCGCGCTCGTTGCGGGCGACGAACCCGTTGTCGGTCCGCTCGACGCGTACAGAGGCCATGACCTCACCCTACTGGCAGCGCCAGCCGTACGAGCGTCCCGCCGCCGGGGGCGGCACTGGCCGACACGTTGCCGCCGTGGCTGTCCACGACCTGGCCCACGATGGCCAGGCCCAGCCCCGATCCGGGCAGCGCCCGCGCGGAGGGCGCGCGGTAGAAGCGGTCGAAGATGTGCGGCAGGTCGTCCGGGGAGATGCCGGGGCCGTGGTCGCGCACCGTCAGCACGCCGCCCCGCAGCGACACCTCGACCAGGCCGCCGGCCGGGCTGTACTTGGCCGCGTTGTCGAGCAGGTTGGCGACGGCCCGGGCGAGCCGGTCGGGCACTCCCCGCACCACCGTCGGCTCCGCCGACACGGAGTATGCGGTCGACGGCCAGTGCCTGGCCGCCCTGGCGACCTCCCGCTCCACGAGCTCGTCGAGGTGCACGTTCTCCACGAGTACGGCGGGCTCCTCGTCGCGGGCCAGCTCGACCACGTCGGAGACGAGCGCCGTGAGCTCCTCCAGGCCGCTCATCACGGCCCGGCTCACCTCGTCGTGGACCTCCTTCGGCAGGTCGCCTCTCATCAGCAGCTCGATATTGGTCCGCAGCGCGGTGAGCGGGGTGCGCAGCTCATGGGAGGCGTCGGCGACGAGGCGCTTCTGCGACTTAGCGGAGCGTTCCAGGGCGTCGAGCATGGTGTTGAAGCTGCGGGCGAGGCTGCTGAGCTCGTCGTCCCCCGTCACGTCGATCCTGGTGGTCAGGTCGCGGGTGGTCGCCACCCGTCCCGCCGCGTCCTTGAGCGCGTTGACCGGCCGCAGCGCCGCCCGGGCGGCCAGCCAGCCGAGCGCCCCCGACAGCACCAGGCCGCCGAGTGCCACGGCGAAGAACGGCCAGCCCAGGTCGTCCACGTCGGCGAGGGCGGCCAGCACGCCGTTGGGAGGTGGATCGCCGTAGCCTCCGTAGCGCTCGTACGTCCCGTAATGGTCCATCGCCCAGTCGACCCGGCGGCAGGTGATGACGTAGGCGGCCACGATCACGACGATCACGCTCACCGCGCCGGCCAGCGCGGAGGCCATCGCGAGCCGCCAGCGAAGCTTCACGGAGCCTCCCCATGAGCCTCCCCATGGACCTCCCCATGGACCTCCCCGGCGGAAGAGCCCTCCCCGGTGACGGGCTCCCTGAGCGCGTATCCGAGACCGTGGACGGTGTGGATCAGCCGCGGTTCGCCCCCTGCCTCGGTCTTCTTGCGGAGATAACCGATGTAGACCTCCAGCGGGTTGGACCCGGGCCGGAAGCCGTAGCCCCAGATGCGTTCGAGGATGAGCTGCCGGGTCAGCACCTGGCCGCCGTTGCGGATCAGGAGGTCGAGCAGGGCATATTCGGTTCTGGTCAGGTCGATGAGCCGCCGGCCGCGACGGGCCTGCCTGCTGTCGGGCAGCAGGACCAGGTCGGCGAACCCGGCCTCCGGGGGCGGCGCGGCGCGGCGCAGCAGGGCGCGCACCCGGGCGAACAGCTCCTCCAGCGCGAACGGCTTCACCAGGTAGTCGTCGGCACCCGCGTCGAGACCGGCCACCTTGTCGCCGATGCCGTCCAGGGCCGTCAGCATGAGCACGGGCAGCCGGTTGCCGTCTCCACGGAGGGTGCGGCAGACCTCGATGCCGTTCATGCCCGGCATGAGCACGTCGAGCACCACGAGGTCGGGCGCCGCGCCGTCGATGGCGTCGAGGGCGCCCATGCCGTCCCCTGCTGTCGCCACGCCGTACCCCTCCACGCGCAGCGCCCGCGCGATCGCGTCACGGACCTCGGGTTCGTCGTCGACGACCAGCACCTGTGTCTTGACCACGCCATCATTGTGACGTGCGGAGATGAGAAGTTGCTGAGCGTTTGTCCCGATGCTCAGGCGTCGGGGTGTTTGGACAGATACTCGACATACACCGGCCGGAGCGCGTCGCCGAGCTCGCCCTCGCCCGCCCCGATCGCGTCGCTGAGCAGCGCCGAGACTCTGCTGAGGTCGTTCGCGGTCTCGTCGCTGTTGCCGCTGGCGGCCTCGGCCGCCGGGATGACCTTCAGCAGATCCCACAGGAATCCCAGGTCGCCGTGCCGTACGGCGTAGCGCACGGCGCGGTCGTGAAGCTCCTTCGCGGGGAGCGACTCGAGCTCTTCGACGTCCATCCGACCTCACCCCCAACTCGTCGGTTTCCCCCAGGTTTGCCGCTCATACCCACGAAGTGGAAGAAAGACCGCCAAACCCGGACACGCTTTTTGC
Organism: Microbispora hainanensis; assembly: GCF_006874475.1. GTDB lineage: Bacteria > Actinomycetota > Actinomycetes > Streptosporangiales > Streptosporangiaceae > Microbispora > Microbispora hainanensis. The sequence goes on along the minus strand of NZ_VIRM01000006.1, from coordinate 85,633 downwards.
CGCCCCCCGGCATCGGCGCAGCTCCTTCCCGCCATCGGCGGGGGCCGCCCATTCCGGCCACACGTGAACCGCGCACTCTTTGCCGCGCCGTGGAAGGATTCTTGAGGTGAAGGTCATACTCAAGATCATCGTGGTGGCCGCGGCCCTGTGGGCGTCCACCAAGCTGGTGGACGGCATCACCGTCAGCGCCGGCTCCACCGCCAAGCAGATCGGCACCCTCCTCGCGGTCGCGCTGATCTTCGGCCTCGTGAACGCCGTCATCAAGCCGATCATCAAGACGATCGGCTGCGCGTTCTACGTGCTCACGCTCGGCCTGTTCGCCCTGGTGGTGAACGCCGCGCTGCTGCTGCTCACGAGCTGGCTCGCCGAGCAGTTCGAACTCCCCTTCCATGTCGACGGGTTCGTGGCCGCCTTCTGGGGCGCCATCGTCGTCGGCGTGATCAGTTGGGTCCTCAACATGATCCTCGGCGACGACTGACCAGCTCAGGGGCGGGTGCGTCATCCGCCCCTGGGCCACACCCGTCCGGAAAGCATGTATTCTGAGTAGGGAATTAGGACTTCCTGAAAGGACCGGCCGATGAGCGTGGACGTGCACCAGCACCTGTGGACGCCGTCCCTCGTCGACGCGCTGCGCCGCCGCACCCGCCCGCCGTTCCTGGACGAATGGACGCTCGTCCTCGACGGCGAGCCGCCGTACGAGGTGGATCCGGCCGACCACGACGTGGAGCTCCGGCGCAAGCGCAACGCCCACCTCGACCTGGCCCTCGTCTCCCTGTCGAGCCCGCTCGGGATCGAGCACCTGCCGCCGGAGGAGGCGTGGCCGCTCATCGACGCCTATCACGCCGACGCCCGCGCGCTGCCCGCGCCGTTCGGGGCCTGGGCCGCCGCCCCGGTGACCGACCCCGATCCTTTACGGCTCTCGCACACCCTCGACCTCGATGACGGCATGGCCGGGCTGCAGCTTCCGGCGACCGCGCTCGGCGATGCCCGAGGGCTGACCCAGGCCGCTCCGCTGCTCGACGTGCTGGAAGAGCGCGGCCTGCCGTTGTTCGTCCACCCCGGCCCCGCCACCGCCGCGTCCGGCCCCGCCTGGTGGGCCGCCGTCGTGCCGTACGTGCAGCAGATGCACGCCGCCTGGTACGCGTTCGAGGCGTTCGGCCGGGCCCGGCATCCCCGGCTGAAGGTGTGCTTCGCGCTGCTGGCCGGGCTGGCCCCGCTGCATCGGGAGCGCCAGCTGGCCCGGGGCGCCACCGGACGCGGCCTGGTGGACCCCGATCTGTTCCTCGAGACGTCGTCCTACGGCCCCCGGGCCGCCGACGCGGTGATCCGCGAACTCGGGATCGACGTCCTCGTCGCCGGAAGCGACCAGCCGTACGCCGAATCGGCGTGGCCGGACCCCGGCGACCCCGCACAACGAGCCATCGATCATGCCGTACGCGTGGCCAATCCCGGCCGCCTGCTGTCCCGGAAGGAGTCGCACCAATGAGCACGCCCACGATCCAGGAAGGCGCACTGTGCGCCTCCCCGGCCGATCCCACAGCCCCCTTCGGCGATCTGCCCGCCCGCGCGCTCGACCGCCGTGAGCTGCTCGCCCTGGTCGAGGACCTGGCCAGCCGGCCCGAGCTGTGGCGTCACCACCTCAGCTTCGAGGGCGCGGAGGACGGGGGACGCCACTACGTCTCGCTGCACCGCGACTCGTACGTGGACGTGTGGCTGCTGTGCTGGCGGCCCGGGGACGACACCGGCTGGCACGACCACGACGTCTCCTCCGGCGCGGTCAAGGTGGTGGCCGGCGAGCTGAAGGAGTGCAACCCGCGCATCGGCGGCGTCCACCTGGAGACGCGAGTCGCGGAGGGCGACGCCTTCTCGTTCGGGCCCGATCACATCCACCGGCTGACCGGTGAGGCGCCGGGCTCGGTCTCGATCCACGCGTACTCGCCACCACTGTGGCGCATGGGGCAGTACTCCATCACCGATGACGGGACCATGCGGCGTCTTTCGGTCGGGTACGCCGACGAATTGCGCCCGCTCGACCCGGCTTAGGGCGGGGTGAGTAGTTCGTTCATCACAGACGGTGACGCTAGGCTTCTGCCATGACCAGCGTGCTCGATGACTGGCTCCAGCCCCGCCCGGGAGGCGGGGCCGGGGGCGTCTCCGATCGGCTCTCCCGGCTCCGGCCCCTCGCCGACGAGCGGCGGGACGGGAAGGACGACGCCGGCCACCCCGACGCCGATCACTCCGGCGCCGGCCGCCCCGGCGCGGATCATCTCGACGCCGGCCACCCCGACGCCGATCACTCCGGCGCCGGCCGCCCCGGCGCGGATCATCTCGACGCCGATCGCCCTGAGGACGATCATCTCGACGCCGGCCTCATCTCCTCGGGCCCCCAGACCCGATTCCGTGAGCGCATGACGTACGGCCTGCGCACGGCCCTGAACGCGCAGGTCCCGGGCGACCTGGTGGCGGTCAGCCGGATGGACGTCCTGCTGGGGCCCGATCGGCGCGCCCGTCCCGACGTGTCCCTGGTGGACGACCTCGCCGCCTCCGACGACCGGAGGACCTGCTACCTCGCCGAAGAGGTGCGCCTGGTCATCGAGGTCATCGGCCCCGACGCGGCCGAATCCGACCGCGACATGCGGCCGCGGCACTACGCGGCGGCCGGCATCCCCCACTTCTGGCGGGTCGAGAGCACCGGCTTCCGGCCTTTCGTCTACTCCTTCGAGCTCGACGCCGACCGCACCGGCTATCAGATGACCGGGGTCCACCACGGCCGCCTCTCGGTGGGCTCTCCCTTCCCCATCGCCATCGACCTCGAACGGCTGCCGCGTTGACTATCCCGCCCGTTCCGGCTCTCCCGTCTGCAGAGGCGCAGGGCGGGCGGCCAGCACGCCCGACGCCAACTGGAGGACGCAGGCCCCCAGCCCGGCGAGCAGGGGCACGGTCCAGCCGCCGGACAGCTCGTGCAGCAGGCCGAACGCGAGCGGCCCGATCGCGGCCAGCACGTAGCCGCTCGACTGGGCGACCGCCGACAGCGCGGTCACCGAGGCAGGATCGGGCGCCCGCAACGTGATGATCAGCAGGGCGAGGGCGATCGAGGCCCCCTGGCCGAGCCCGAGGACCACCATCCACAGCCACGGCGTGGTGGTGGGCGCGAGCAGCACGCCCAGATAGCCGCCGACGGTCAGCAGCGCGGCCAGGGCCACGTGCGGCGCCTGGGATCGGACCCGGCCCGCGTGCAGGGGGACGACCAGCGCGGCGGCGATCTGCACGAGGTTCGTCAGGCCCAGCAGATATCCCGCCTCGTCCGCGGGCAGGCCGGCGGCCTGGAACACGGTGGGCAGCCAGGCCAGCACGACATAGAAGGTCAGCGACTGCAGGCCCATGAACGCCATGACCGCCCACGTCGCCGGCGCCCGGAGCAGGGTCGCGTACGGCCGGTGGCCGGGGGCGCCGGGCTCACCGGAGCGAGAACCGCCGGGGTCGCCGGGCCGGGAACCGCCGAGCTCACCGGGCCGGGAACGGTCGGGGTCGCCGGGCCGAGGACGGCCGGTCCCTGCCATCGCCGTCGCCGGGTCCTGCCCGGTCGTCCCCGGCGCGTCCTTCCCGGCCGTCGCCGCGTCCTGCCCGGTCGTCCTCACGCGCGCCACCCACCACAGGGCCGCCGCCACCAGCGCGAGCAGGGCCGGCGACCCCGCCGCCACCCGCCAGCCGACCTGCCCGGCGAGCGGGACCATCGCCGCCGAGGCCATCGCGGCCCCGCTGACCATGACCGAGACGTACAGGCCGGTGAAGAGCCCGACCCTGCCGGGGAAGTGCTGCTTGACGAGGCCGGGCATGACGACGTTCATGACGGCGATGGCCGTGCCTGCCAGGGCGGCGCCGCAATACAGGGCGGGCACGCCGTCCGCGCTACGCAGCGCGACACCGGCGGCGAGAACGAGCAGACCGGCCAGCAGCGTGCGGTCCAGCCCGATCCGGGTGGCCAGCGCGGGCGCGACCGGGGCGAGCAGGCCGAGGCACACCACCATCACCGTGGTGATGGCGCCGCCACCGGCGGGGCTGAGGCCGAGGTCCCGCATGATGGCCGGGAGGAGCGGTGACACGCCCGCGAGAGCGGGCCTCAGGTTGAGCGCCGCCACGACGAAACCGCCCACCAGCAGCAAATTTCCCCGATTGGCCTTGATCCCGCTCATCATTCGCCAAACCCTACCGGCCGGTGTCGCACGCCCCACCCGTTTCCCACCTGTCCCCCGGCTCGTTCTCCCGGCCCGTTCTCCCGGCCCGTCCTCCCCGCCGCAGCCGGGCGGCGCTAGGGTGCGGTCGGGAGGTGGGCGGTCATGGCGGAGGAGCACGTCCAGTCGCTGGCCCGGGGTCTGGCCGTGATCCGGGCGTTCGACGTCGCGAGCCCGGAGCTGACGCTCAGCGACGTGGCCCGCAAGACCGGTCTCACCCGCGCCGCGGCGCGCAGGTTTCTGCTGACGCTCGCGGACCTGGGCTACGTGCGGACCGACGGGCGGCTCTTCTCGCTGTCGCCCCGGGTGCTGGAGCTGGGCTACGCCTACCTGTCGAGCCTCTCCCTGCCCGAGGTCGCGCTGCCGCACCTGGAACGGCTCGTCGCCGAGGTACACGAGTCGGCGTCGGTCTCCGTGCTGGACGACACCGACATCGTCTATGTGGCCCGCGTGCCGACGGCCCGGATCATGCGCGTGACGATCGCGATCGGCACCCGCTTCCCCGCCTACTGCACCTCGATGGGCCGGGTGCTGCTCGCGGGGCTCCCTCCCGAGGAACTCGACGCCTACCTCGGCCGCGCCGGGCTTGAGCGGCTGACCCCGCACACCACCACCTCGCCGGTCGCCCTGCGCGCCGCGCTGGACCGGGTACGGACCCAGGGCTGGGCCATGGTGGACCAGGAACTGGAAGAGGGGCTGCGCTCCATCGCCGCGCCGATCAGGGACCACGGCGGGCGGGTGGTGGCGGCGGTGAACATCTCCTCACACGCCAGCCGCACCACCGTGGAGTCGGCCCGCCGCGACCTGCTCCCCCCGCTGCTCGCCACCGCCGCCAGGATCGAGGCCGACCTGCGCGCCACCGGAGGCGCGAGCCGCGCACAGCCCGGCAGCCCATGACAGGGCACAGCAAGGGCACAGCAAGGGGGCACAGCCCGGCAGCCCGTGACGGGGCACACCAGGGACACATGCCCCCACGTGCCCTGCGTTCCCAAGGCCCCCGAACCGCCCCCACATCCCCACAAAAGCGACCAACTCTCACCAGAATACTGACAACGTTGTCTAGGGCCGTGAAATGGGAGATGATCCCTGCGTGGTAGAGACGAGACGCGGCCGTCCGACCATGAACGACGTGGCCGCCGCGGCCGGTGTGGCACTCAAGACCGTCTCCCGCGTCGTCAACAACGAGCCCGGCGTCAACGCCGCGACCGCGAGCCGCGTGCAGGCGGCGATCGAGCGCCTCGGCTACCGCCGCAACGACAGCGCGCGGATCCTGCGCCGGGGCCGTACGGCGAGCATCGGCCTGGTGATCGAGGACGTGGCCGACGCCTTCTATTCCAGCCTCAACCGCGCCGTCGAGGACGCCGCGCTGCACCACGGCTATCTGCTGTTCACCGGCTCGTCCCAAGAGGACGCCGACCGCGAGCGCGATCTCGTGCTCGCCTTCTGCGCCCGCCGCGTGGACGGGCTGATCATCGTGCCGGCGGGGAACGACCACGGCTATCTCGCGCCCGAGTTCGACGCCGGGATCAAGGCGGTCTTCGCCGATCGGCCGCCGGGCGCGGGATGCGAGGCGGACACCGTCCTGTGCGACAACGTGGGCGGGGCCCGGACGGGCACGGCCCACCTGATCGCGCACGGCCACCGCCGCATCGCCTTCCTCGGCGACGCCCCCGGCATCTTCACGGCCGGCGAACGGTTGCGCGGCTACCGGCAGGCGCTGGCCGCCGCGGGCCTGCCGTACGACGAGGGCCTGGTCGTCATGGGGCCGCCGGACCCGGCGCGGATGCGGGCCGACCTGACGCGGCTGCTCACGGCGTCCGACCCGCCGACCGCGTTGTTCGCCGGCAACGGCCGCGCCACCGTGGAGATCCTGCGTGCGCTGGCGTCGCTCACCCACGCCGCCGACGCGGGCGCCGCGGGCGGCCTCGCCCTGGTGGGGTTCGACGACTTCGAACTGGCCGACCTGCTGGGCATCACCGTGGTGGCCCAGGATCCCGCCCGGCTCGGCCGTACGGCCGCCGACCTGCTGTTCATGCGCCTGGCCGGGAACGAGGAGCCGACCAGCAGGATCGAGCTGGCTACGCGGCTGGTTCCGCGGGGCTCGGGCGAGCGCCCTCCTCTCCGCGCGGTGGGCTGACCCGCCCGGACGGACCGTCGCGCAGATCAGCGCCCACAGCACCGCGCGGATCACCCTGCCGATCACCAGGCAGGTCACCAGGCCGATCACCAGGCAGGTCACCAGGCAGGTCACCAGGCAGGTCACCAGGCAGGTCACGACGGAGGTCACCGCGCAGCGCGAGCACGACGGCGATCACGCCGCAGCCCGACAGCGCGATGGCGAGATGGGCGGGCACGAGCTCGGCGACGGCGCCCACGGCGGCGGCGCCCAGCGCCTGGGCGGTCATCAACCCGGAGGTCTGCAGGCCGAACGCCTGCCCGCGCACGCTCTCGGGAACCGCATCGAGGAACCGTTGCTGGAGCCCCAGGTTGTAGGCGAGCCCCGCCGCGGCCAGGGCGGCCAGCGCCGCAGCCCCGGCGACCCCCGGGCGGGCCGCGAACCCGAGCAGCGGGGCGCCCAGCAGGAGCGCCAGCGGGACGGTCAGCCGTTCCCGGACGGCGGGCGGGGCGAACCTGCCGACCGCGAACTCCCCCACGCCCATGCCCGCCGCCGCGGCGGCCAGCACGACCCCCGCGCCCCACGCCGATCCCTCACCAGTGAGATAGGGCACGTAGACGGCCTCCGCGCCAACCGAGAGCATCGGCGGCAGCCACCCGGCCAGCAGCAACCCCCGGACGGCCCGGTCGGCCAGCAGCGCCCGGTTGACCCGCAGCGTCGTCCGTACGGCGCCCGCCTGTGGCGCGGAGCCGGCGCGATCCCGACGCGCGGGGCGGCCGGTGCGAGCGGGACCGGCGGCGCCGGCCGAACCCCTGGGACCAGCCGGACCAGCGGGGCCGGCCGGACCACCGGCGCCAGCGGCGCGGGCGGAGCGTGCCGGGCGGTCGCGCAGGCCCCACCGGGTCAGCGCCGCACTGCCCAGCGAGAGCGCGGCGGTGATCAGCAGCGCCCGGTGCGCGCCGGTCACGGCGAGCAGGCCCCCGCCGACGGCCAGGCCGGCGACCTGCGCGCCCGCCGAGGTCGTGGTGAACACGGCGCGGCCGAGCACGTACGCGTCCCCTGCGAGCACATCGGGCAGCACGGCTGCCCGAGCGGCCGAGAACAGCGGCGTGGGCACGCCCGCCGCGAACACCAGCGCCAGCATGACCGCGATAGGCAGGTCGCCGACGCTGAGCACCAGGCACGTGGCCACCCGCAGGAGGTCGCCCGCGACCATGAGGGCCCGTGGCCGCCACCGGTCGGCGAGCGACAGCAGGAGCATCCCGCCCGCCACCTGCGGCAGGAACCCGATCATGTACGCCAGCGCGGCCAGCCCGGGCGACCCCGTACGCGCGTAGACGAGCACGGAGAACGCGAGCATCTTCACCGTGTCGCCCAGGACCAGCAGAAGCTGGCTGCCGAACAGCACACGGAACTCCGCGACGCCGAAGCACGCCCGGAACGTCGACCTCTCCTGATGCGCGGCCCGGTTCGCGGTCTCGTTCGCGGTCTCGTTCGCGGTCTCGTTCGCAGCCTGGCTCACAGACTGGTTCGCGGCCTCGGTCACGGCCCACCTCCCGGCGCCCATGCTCGGCGCACGGCCTGCGGGGGCGCTAACGTTTCGGGAATGGCCGAAGGGTGGCGGATGTGTATCGGATCGAGGTGAGCCCGCAGGACATCGCCGCCAGCCGCTTCGCGATCTCCCCGCTCAACGAGACCATGCACGCGATGTGGATGCTGTCGGGGCGGATGCAGGCGGGCGCGCATGCGTCCTGGGCCGCGACGGCGCGCCCCCGGTTCGCGCGGCTGCTCTCCGGCAGCCCGGGAGCGCGCGCGATGGTCGCGCTGTTCCGGCACGGCGCCTACATCGCCGACTTCATCGCGCCGCCGCCCACCGGGCCCGACGTCGCCTTCGCCGAGGAGATCGCGGCGATGCGGGCCACGCCCCTGGAGCGGGCCCGGGCCGAGATCGCGATGTCACTGGACGGGCGGCCGCCGCCGTCCGCCGAGATCATGAAGGTGCTGGAGGACGACGACGTGGTCGCGTTGCTGGCCGACGGGCTCGAACGCACCTGGGCCGAGCTGGTCGCGCCGCAGTGGCCCCGCTTCCGGGCGATCCTGGAGCGCGACGTGATCCAGCGGGCCGGGCGGCTGGCGACGTACGGCTGGGCGGCGGCGCTCGACGACCTCGGCCCGCGGGTCCGCTGGCGGCCGGCGGCGGCCCGCATCGACGTGGCGGCCCCCGGCGGCCGGGACGAACGGCACCGGCTCGGCGGCCGTGGCCTGCTGTTCCTGCCCAGCCTCTTCGTCCGCAAGGTCATCGCCTACCTCGACGAGGCGTGGCCGTACGCGCTGGTGTATCCGGCGCGCGGAGTGGCGGCGGCGCAGCCGCGGGCGGGCGGCGCGGCGGCGCTCGCCGGGCTGGTCGGCAGGTCGCGGGCCCGGATCCTGACCGAGCTGGAGACCCCGGCGACCACCACGCAGCTCGCCGCCCGCCTCGGGCTGGCGCTCGGCACGGCCGGCGGCCACCTGACCGCGCTGCGCGCGGCCGGGCTCGTCGCCGGCGCCCGGGTCGGGCGGCAGGTCCTCTATCGGCGCACCCCTCTCGGGGACGCGCTGGTGGCCGGCCGCCTCGACTCCTGAAACTCCTGAGCCTCCTGAGCCTCCTGAGCCTCCTGAACCTCCTGAACTCAGCCCTTGAGCGCGCCTGCCATGAGGCCGCGCATGAAGAACCTGCCGAGCAGCACGTAGATGATCATCGTGGGGATGGACGCCAGGATGGCCGCCGCCATCTGCTGGCTGTACGGCGTGGTCACGGCGCCCGCGATGTTGTTGAGCATGACCGTGGTCGGCCAGGAGCTCGGCCCGGTGAGGAAGACCGCGAACAGGAAGTCGTTCCACATCGAGGTGAACTGCCAGATGATCACCACGGCGAACGCCGGGCCGGAGACCGGCAGCACGATCGACCAGAGCGTCCGCAGCATCCCCGCGCCGTCGACGCGGGACGCCTCGATCAGCTCGTCCGGGATCGTGACGTAGTAGTTGCGGAAGATCAGCGTGCAGATCGGGATGCCGTACACCACGTGGGCGAGGACCAGGCCCGGGATGCCGCCGTACAGCTGGACGCCGAGGGTGTCGCCCACGTTCACCATGAGCTGCACCAGCGGGATCATCACGCCCTGGTAGGGGATGAACATGCCGAACAGGAACAGCGTGAACAGCACGTCGGCGCCGGGGAAACGCCACTTCGACAGCACGTACCCGTTCAGCGCCCCGAGGGCGGCGGAGATCAGCGAACCGGGCACCGCGAGCAGGAAGCTGTTGACGATGCCGGGTTCGAGCTTCTCCCAGGCGACGCTCCACGCCTCGGTCGTCCACACCTTGGGGAGGTTCCACGCCTGGGTGGGGTCGGCCTCGGTCAGCGGCTTGAAGCTCGTGACCAGCAGCACGTAGACCGGGATCAGGAAGACCAGGACGAACAGCAGCAACAGGACGAGCCGCACCCACTTGCCCGCCCGGCCCTTGTCGCGGGCCGGGGCGGCGGGCGCCGTACGCGGGGCCTTCTCGGCGACGTGCGCGGTCATGAGCGCTTCCCCTTACGGGCGTCCCAGATCAGGTAGGGAACGACGAAGACGGCGACGGACAGCACGATGTAGGAGGCGATCGTCGCGCCCTTCGCCGGGTCGTGCGAGTCGTAGACCGCCGTCCACATGAACGTCGCGGGCACGTCGGTGATGATCTGCTTGCCCGACACCGCGACGACGAGGTCGAAGACCTTGAGCGAGATGTGGCCGAGGATGATCAGCGCGGACAGCGTCACCGGGCGCAGCATCGGCAGCACCACGTGGCGGTAGACCCCCCACTCGCTGCAGCCGTCCACCCGGGCGGCCTCGCGCAGCTCTTCCGGTACGCCCCGGAACCCGGCGAGGAACAACGCCATGATGTATCCGGACATCTGCCAGATCGCCGGGATCGCCATGGCGGCCATTCCCCAGCCGGGATCGCGGAACCACTGCCACTGCAGGAAATCGAGCCCCACATAGTGGAAGAGCCGGTTGAGCCCGACCGCCTGCTCACCCGTCGCGCTGTTCATCAGCCACCGCCAGACCACGCCGGTGGCGATGAAGGAGACGGCCATCGGGAACAGATAAACGGCGCGGAAGCCGCTCTCCGCCCGGATGCCCTTCTCCATCAGGAAGGCGAGGAACCAGCCGAGGACGAGGGCGCCGCCGACGAAGACCAGGGTGAAGACGATCGCGTGCCGGACCGAAAGGCCCCAGCGCTCCTCGCTCCAGATGCCGGTGAAGTTCTCCAGCCCGACGAAGTTGCCGGGGATCTCCGCGATCTCGTCGTGCTTGTCGGTCATGGCGAGCTTGAAGTTCCAGCCCAGCAGGCCGTACACGAAGACCGCGATGAGGATGATCGACGGCGACACCAGGAGTAGCCCGGGCAGCCATCTGCGCACCCGCGTCACTTGTACCTCTCAGAAGTCAAGTACGGCCCACGCCGTTGTGGACCCAGCGTGGGCCGTACGAGGAGATCAGCTCACTGGCCGCTGTTCTTGGCCGCCGCGACCAGCGCCTGCTGGAACTTGGCGACGTCGTTGTCCTGCTGGAACAGGCCGACCGCGTCGGTGATGGCCTGACGCCACTGGTCGTTGGCGACGACGCCGTGCTGGATCGAGCCGGCCAGCTTGTCGCTCGCCCACTGCTCCAGGTCCCACGACAGGTAGTCCTTGTAGAGGGACTGGTCGGCGTCCTTGCGGGCCGGGATCGAGCCCTTCAGCGGGTTGAAGGCGTCCTGGCCCTCCTTGCCGGCGGCCACCTTCAGCCACGCGATCGCGCCGTCGCGGTTGGGCGCGCCCTTCGGCAGGGTGAAGCTGTCGGACAGCCACATGAAGGTGCCGTCCGTGCCCGGCGACGCGGCCCAGTCGAAGTCCTTGTGCGACTCCTTGCCGAGGCCGCCCTCCGGCGGGTTGTGGAAGTAGCCGTAGGCCCAGTCGCCCATGATGTTGAAGGCCGCCTCGCCGTCGGCGACCTGCTTGGCCGCCGGCTGCCAGTCGTCCTGCGGGCTGCCGGCGTACGACAGGATGGTCTTGAAGTTCTCCAGCGCCTTGGTCACGTTCGCGTTGGACCAGTCGGCGTTGGCGGTCCACAGGGCGTTGTAGGCGTCGGTGCCGAGCGAGCCGAGCAGCACGGACTCGAGCAGGTGCACCAGGGTCCACTGCGAGCCGATCGACAGCGGGATCTTCCCGGACTTCTTGACCTTGTCGAGGTCGGTGATGAACTCCTCGATGGTCTTCGGCGCGCCGTCGATGCCGGCGCCCTTGAGGACCGAGGGGTTGAACCACAGCACGTTCGACCGGTGGATGTTCACCGGCACGGAGTAGACCTGGCCCTGCACCGAGATCTGGTCGATGAGCTGCTGCGGGAAGACTTCCTTGAGCTTCAGCTCGTCGTACAGGAAGTTCAGCGACTCAAGCTTGCCGCTCTTGATGTAGCCCTGGAGCTCGGCGCCGGCGTGGCCCTGGAAGGTGTCCGGGGGCTGGTTGGCCTGCAGCTTGCTCGACAGCAGCGCGCGGGCCTGGTCGCCTGAGCCACCTGCCACGGCGGCGTCGAAGAACTCGAAGTTCGGGTTCTGCTTGGCGAAGATCTCACGCATCGCCTTGAGGCCGTCGGCCTCACCGGGGCCCGTCCACCACGAGAAGACCTCGACCTTATGCGCGGCCTGACCGCCTCCGCTCTCCTGCTTGTCACCGCCGCCACAGGCGGAAAGAGTGAGCAGACCTGCAACAGAGACCGCGACGGCCGCCATCCACCGTCGTCTCATCGCAACATTCCCTTCAGGCTATTCACGAGGATTTCGGGCCCCCGAAGACACATATGGCTGACAACGTTGTCAGCAGGCCCCAATCAACCCACTTTCACCGGCACGTCGTCAAGTTTGTGCAGATAACGTCTCTGCATACGGGCCATGGCGAGGTGTTAGGGACGTGCGTCAAAGCGATCGGCGTGATCGGGGCCCGCGAAATTGTCGCCCCGCCCGCTCACACTGCTGACATGACGGTCACACACCAGGGGGGATCTGATCATCTGTCGGAGGACGACCTGCCGGACATGGCGGACGTCGAGTCTCCGCAATGGGCACGACACTACGGCACGATGGCGGGGCTGGGCTTCCTCACGGTCGCGCGGCGGCTGCCCCGGCTGATCCGGCAGGCGCTGGGCATCGCCTGGGAGGCGAGTCCCCGCGACACGGTGGCCACGGTCACGCTCAGCACTCTCGGCGGCGTCTTCACCGCCTTCGGCCTGCTCGCCACGACGGGCGTGCTGACCGCCCTCTTCCAGTCGGGCCCGACTCCGGATCGGATCCGCGCCGCGCTGCCCAGCCTGCTGCTCGTGGGCCTGGCCGCCACCGCGCGCACGGCCCTGCAGGCAGGCGCGGGCTGGGCCCAGTCCAGGCTCGAACCGCAGGTCAGCCGGATCACGGAAGAGCGCCTCTACACCCTGACCAGCCAGGTCGACCTCGTCTGCTTCGACGATCCCGAGTTTCACGACGCGCTGCAGCGGGCCCGCATGCGCGGCATGCAGATGGCCGAGATGGTCGTGAGCACCGCCATCGACACGCTGGCGGGCCTGGTCGGCATCGTTGCCGCGGCGGGTGTGCTGGGCGTGCTGCATCCCGTGCTGCTGCCGCTGCTGCTGCTCGCGGTCGTCCCCGACGCCTGGGCGGCCGTCCGGGCCGCGCGGATGCGCTACACGACCGCCCTGGTGCTCGTCCCCGCCAGACGGCGCAAGTGGATCATCGAGGAACTGCTGGCGGACAAGGACACCGCGGCCGAGGTCCGCACGTTCACCATGCGCGGCTTCCTGCTGCGGATGTTCGACGCGGTCGCCCGGGGCGAGCAGCGGGTCATGCTCGACCTCGCGCGGCGGCAGACCGTCGCCCGCGTCCTCGGCGAGGCGCTGGGCGGCCTCGGACAGGGCATGGTCTACGTCGCGCTCGGCCTGCTGCTCGCGGCGGGCGCGGTGCCCCTCGCGGTGGCCGGCACCGCGGTGCTGGCCATCAGGTCCGGGCAGACCTCGCTGTCGAACTTCATGTTCGCGACGAACCGGCTCTACGAGGAGGGCCTCTACTTCACCGACTTCCTGGACTTCGTGGAGCACGCCGAGGGCCGCATGCGGCCGCCCCGCGACCGGACGGCCCCCGACGACTTCGGCCGCATCACGGTCGAGGAGGTCACCTTCTCCTATCCCGCCGCGCCGGCCCCCGCCCTGCGCGGGGTGTCGGTCCGCATCGAGCGCGGGGAGGTCGTGGCCCTCGTCGGCGAGAACGGCTCGGGCAAGACGACCCTCGCCAAGATCCTCGCCGGGCTCTACGAGCCGGACGGCGGCCGCGTCCGGTGGGATGACGTCGACCTCGCCGAGGTCGATCCCGACAGCCTGCGCCGCAGGATCGCGGTCATCGCGCAGGACCACACGCGGTGGCCGCTGACCGCCCGCCACAACATCACGATGGGCATGGAGAAGGGCGAGACCGCGGTGACCCGCGCCGCCGAGGTCGCCGGCGCCGACCAGGTCATCGCCGAGCTCCCGTACGGCTACCGCACGCTGCTCGACCGGCGGTTCAAGAACGGCCACGAGCTGTCGGGCGGGCAGTGGCAGCGGATCGCGGTGGCCCGCGGGTTCTACCGGGACGCGCCCCTGCTGATCTGCGACGAGCCGACGGCCGCCCTCGACGCCAGGGCGGAGCACGCGTTGTTCGAGCGGATCAGGCAGCACGCCGACGGCCGGACCGTGCTGCTCATCACCCACCGTCTCGCCAGCGTCCGCTACGCCGACCGCATCTATGTGCTCGACCACGGCAAGGTCCACGAGCACGGCACGCATGAGGAGCTGATGGCCCTCGACGGCCTCTACGCCGAGCTCTACAACCTCCAGGCCGAGGCCTACCGCTCGGCCTGAGCCACCAGGCCCAAGCCACCTACTCGACCCGCCGGCCCGAGCCGCCTGCTCGATCCGCCCTGCCGGGCCCGCTCACGACGCGCGGGCCGGGCAGGCGCGGCCGGGCAGGCGCATGTGGTCAGGCGCGGGCCGGGCAGACCCGGATGGTCGAGCGCGGGTGGTCAGGAGGCCGGCTCGCGGCCGGGGAGCATGTCGCGCATGGTGAGCACGTCCTTGTAGTACTGGATCTTCCGCTGGATCGCGCCCTGCTTCTGGCTCAGGTCGGCGATCTGGGCCTCGACCTTCCGGTCGTGCTCCTCCAGCAGTGCGATCCGATCCGCGACGGTGTGCTCGCCCTGCCGTACGAGCTGGGCGAAGCGCAGCATCTCGGCGATCGGCATGCCGGTGTCGCGCAGGCAGCGGACCATGCCGAGCCAGCTCACGTCGTCCTCGCTGAACCGCCGCTGACCCGCCGCGTTGCGGCCCACCGGCTCCAGCAAACCGATCCGCTCGTAGTACCGAAGGGTGTCGAGGCTGAAACCGGTCTCCTCGACGACTTGTCCAGGTGTGTACTCGGCCACGCCTTTGATCCTGTCACATCGCGCCTTCTGTAGGCGCTTCGCAAGTGGATCGCAACCCGGGGATTTATAACGGGTCGTGCCACCTACGATCCTTTGCCCGCGTCTCCCCGGGGAGCGTCCGGGCGGCGTCCCCGATGGAGCCAGTGAGAAATGCCCGGCATCCCCCGCTCGATCGCCGTTTCGGTGACCCTCTCCGCCGCGGTTCTGTTGTCGGCCCCGACGGTCCCCGCGGCCGCGGCGACGCCCGGCGACCACCTCCCCTGCCGTCCGGGAAGCGGCCCGCACCTCGCCGGCAAGGACCTCACCCGGATGACGCTGCCCGCCGACCTGTCCTGCGCGGACCTGCGGCGCGCCAGGCTCGACGGCCTGACCGTGCGGGTCCCGCTCATCGGGGCCGATCTGACCGGTGCCTCACTCAAGGGGGCCCACCTCGGGTACGCGCAGATGGCCGGGGCCAGGCTGCGCAAGGCCGACCTGTCCGAGGCCGAGCTCTACTACGCGGACCTGCGCGGCAGCGACCTGCGCGGGGCGACGATGGACGACTCCTTGCCCTACTACGCGCACTTCGAGGGGGCCGACCTGAGCGGGGCCACGATGGCGCGGGCCAAGACGTACGACGCGCAGTTCGACGACGCGAAGCTGGTCGGCGTCGATCTGACCGACGCCGCCGCCTACGGCGCGGACATGCGCCGGGCCGACCTCACCCGGGTCAAGGCGGCGAAGGCCAGGCTCTACGGCGCCACCTTCGTCAGGACCGTCCTGCGGCAGGCGGATCTCAGCGGCGCGCAGTTGTACGAGTCGGTGATGACCGGGGCGGACTTCAGAGGGGCTGACCTCACCGGGGCCGACCTGCGGGACGTCAGGGACGCCCGGCTCACCGGGAGCAAGGGCGTCCCCCGGTTCCTGCCGGCGCCGGACCGCGCGTGCAGGCCCGGCAGCGGTCAGGACTACCGGGGCTGGGACCTGACCTCGGTGGCGGACTTCCCCGACGACCTGAGCTGCGCCGACCTGACCGGCGCCACGCTGGACGGCGTCGACCTGACGGGGGTCAGGCTCGACCGGGCGATCCTCCGTGACGTTTCCGCCGCCGGGGCGAGCCTCCGTTCGGCGAAGGGCGCGGACCTGCGGGGCGCGCGCCTGTGGCGGGCCAAGCTGGGCAGCGCCGACCTCGCGGGGGCGAACCTGTCCGGGGCCGGCCTGTCGGGCGCGGCGCTCGGCAGCGCCACCCTGACCCAGGCCGTATTCGCAGGCGCCGATCTCCGTGATGCGGAGATGAACAGCGTCACGGCCGACCAGGCCGACTTCACCGGCGCCAGGATGGACCGGGCGTACCTCCACCACGGCACATATCGGGACGCGGTCTTCCGCAATGCCGTGTTGACCGACGCCGATCTCAGCGACGCGGAGCTGCGGGGCGCCACCTTCGAGGGCGCCGAGGTCACCGGGCTGAACCAGGACTTCGCCGAGGACATCGACCTGTCGGGGTCCTCCAGCCGCATGTCCATCGGCTGGCTGATCTTCTTCGGCATCGCCGGGCTGGCCGTCTTCTGGATCGCCGCCGGGCTGACCGCTGCGAAGGTGCGGCGGAGGAGAGCCGTGAGGGAGCGGGCCGCCGAGAGAGCGGTCCGGTTCGAGGAGGCCAGACGGATCCAGGAGGAGAACGTGACCCGGCTGGGCGAGGAGATCGACAGCCTGTCGGACCGGAACGGCGAGGTCAACTGGAACGGCGAGGTGGACTGGAACGCGGTCCTGGACGCCTACGACGCCGCGAAGGAGGCGCTGGCAAGGGCCCACGACATGAGCGACCTGACGGACGTCGAGACCATCGTGGCGCGCGGCCGCAAGGCCCTCACCCGCCGCCGCTGAAAGCCGCTTGTGCTGGAGTGCGCTCCAGGCGGCAAGGTGGTCGGCATGAGAATCGCTCTGGGGACGATCCCCTTCGGGACCACCGTGGACGAGGCGACGTCGTTCGCCATCCTCGACCGCTTCGTCGAAAGCGGCGGAACGATCCTCGACACGGCCAACAACTACCCGTTCTGGCTGGACGGCGCGACCGGCGACGAGAGCGAGACCACCATCGGCCGGTGGCTCGCCTCCCGGCGCAACCGGGACCAGGTGGTGATCAGCACCAAGTGCGGCGCCCGCCCGTCCGTGCCCGGCGCCCGTACGCTCGACGCCGCCGAGGGCCTGTCCGCCGGCGTGGTACGGGCCGCGATCGACGGCAGCCTGCGGCGGCTCGGCACCGATCACG
Organism: Microbispora hainanensis; assembly: GCF_006874475.1. Taxonomy (GTDB): domain Bacteria; phylum Actinomycetota; class Actinomycetes; order Streptosporangiales; family Streptosporangiaceae; genus Microbispora; species Microbispora hainanensis. The sequence continues at coordinate 68,531 of NZ_VIRM01000006.1, read as the reverse complement.
TGGACGTTTACTGGGCGCACATCGACGACAGGTCCGCGCCGCTTGAGGAGACGGTCGCCGCCTTCGACGAACTGGTGCTCGCCGGCAAGGCCAAGGAGGTGGGCGCGAGCAACCACGCGGTGTGGCGGCTGGATCGGGCCCGCTCACTGGCGGCGGCCCGTGGCGCCACGCGCTACAGCCAGGTGCAGCTGCGCCACTCCTACCTCCGCCCCCGGCCCGGGGTGCGGCTGCCCGAGGGCGGGCACACGCTGGTCACCGAGGAACTACTCGACTACGTGCGTTCCGAGGGCGACCTGACGCTGTGGGTCTACACCTCGCTGCTCGCGGGCGCGTACGCCGGCAAGCCGCTGCCCGAGCACTACGACCACCCGGGCACCACGCGGCGGCTGGCCGTGCTGGACGAGGTGGCCGGCGAGCTCGGCGCGACGCGCAACCAGGTCGTGCTGGCCTGGCTGCGGGCGCAGGACATCGTCCCGATCGTCGGTGTCAGCTCGGTCGCCCAGCTTGAGGAGCTGCTCGCCGACGTCAAGCTCGACGACGAGCAGATCGCCCGCCTCGACGCCCCCGCCTGACGCCGGGCCCCGCATACGCCTGGCCCGGACAGCTCCGAAGGGCGCCCGCGAAGGGCGCCTGTGAAGAGCGCCTGCGGCGGGGAGCCGAACCCGGCCCCGCCGCGGGCGCCCTTCAGCCGTTAGATCTTGTGGAGTCTTGATTGATCGTTTAGCGTCCTGAAGGTGGCATCGGGGCGGACGTTCACGGAGAACGCCCGCAGGGCGCAGATCGTCGACCTCGCCGTCACGGCCCTCGCGACGCTCGGCTACCGGCAGCCGTCGATCGCGCGGATCGCCGAGCCGGCCACGACCTTCTCCCTCGCCCCCCGGAGCACACCATGACGCCAGCGCTGGAGATCAGCGGGCTGACCAAACGTTTCGGCGACAAACTCGCCGCCGACGCCATCGATCTCAGCGTCCCCCAGGGCTCCTTCTTCGGGCTCGTCGGTCAGAACGGCGCCGGCAAGACCACCACCCTGTCCATGGCCGTCGGCATGCTGCGACCCGACGGCGGCAGCGCCAGGATCTTCGGCGAGGACGTCTGGTCCGCCCCAGGGCGGGCCAAGGCCATGGTCGGGGTGCTGCCCGACGGGCTGGCCATGCCCGAACGGCTGACGGGGCGCGAGGTGCTCACCTATCTGGGCCTGCTGCGGGGCCTGGACAAGGACGTGGTGGCGCGACGGGCCGGGGAACTGCTGGCCGTGCTGGAGCTGGACAGCGCGGAGAAGACGCTCGTCGTCGAATATTCGACCGGCATGCGAAAGAAGATCGGGCTGGCCACCGCGCTGCTGCACGCGCCGCGGCTGCTGGTGCTGGACGAGCCGTTCGAAGCGGTCGACCCGGTGTCGGCCGCCACGATCAAGACGATCCTGCGCGGCTTCGTCGCGGGCGGCGGCTCGATCGTGCTGTCCAGCCACGTCATGGCTCTGGTCGAGCAGTTGTGCGACCGCGTCGCGGTGATCGACAAGGGGACGGTGGCCGCCGCCGGCACGCTCGACGAGGTGCGCGGCGCGAGCTCCCTTGAGGAGACCTTCGTCGCGCTCGTCGGCGAGCAGGACAACGGCGTCAAGGAGCTGTCGTGGCTGTCGCGCTGACCACGGTCACCATGCTCACCATGGCCCGGATGAAGGTCGCAATGCTGCGCCACGCCTTTCACGGCACGCGGGCGCAGACCGCGGGCACGGGCGCGGCGCTCGGCGCGCTGCTCGCGGCGGGCACGATCTATCTGGCCTTCATCGGCCCGGACCCGCTGGCGGCCGGGTACGCGGTCTGGCTGCTGGGCTGGATCCTCGGCCCGATCTTCATGGGCGGCGGCGACGAGACGCTGCGTCCGGAGTACTTCTCGCTGCTGGGCCTGTCACCACGCCGGATGGCGGCCGGGCTGCTGGTCTCGGCCTTCGTCGGCGTGGCGCCGCTGGTGAGCCTGACCGCCCTGCTCGGGCTGCTGGTCGCGGGGGTCCGGCTCGGCGTCGTCAACACCCTGGTGGCGGCGCCGGCGATGGTGCTGCAGCTGGCGGTTTTCGTGCTGCTGTCGAAGGTTTCCGTAGCGCTGGTCGGGCTGGCGCTGCGCACCCGGCCGGGTGCGATCGCCTCGGGCGTGCTCAACGGCGCGATCTTGGCGGCGCTCGGCCAGGTCTGGGTCTTCTTCGTGGTCTTCGGCCAGACCGGCGTGCCCGCCGCGGTCTGGTATCTGCCCTCCGGCTGGGGCCTGCTGGCCGTACGGGGCCAGTGGTGGGCGCTCGCGGCGCTGGCCTTCCTGGTGCTGCTGCTCCTGGGCGCGTGGGCCGCCCTGCTCGGCCTGCGTACGGGCGCCGCGCGGCTCTCCACGAGGGGCAGGCGGCCGATGCGGCCGGCGACCGCCAACGGCGCGATCGTCGCAAAGGAGCTGCGCACCTGGTCGCGCGATCTGGTGCGCAACCACCAGCTGACCTTCGCGTTGTCGTACGGCGTCTGCTTCGCCGCCAGCCCGCTGATCCTCGGGTGGGACGGCATGCTGCCGTACGCGGGTCTGATCTTCATCGTGATGGCCGCGGCCATGACCTCCAACCTGTACGGCACCGACGGCACCGCGCTGTGGCTGACGCTGATGACACCGAACGCGAGCGACGTGCGCGGCAGGCAGCTGGCCTGGCTGTCGGCACACGCGCCGGTGGCGGTCGTGCTGACCGTGGCGTTCACCGCTGTCACCGGCGGGCCGTGGCCCCTGATCCTGGCGCTGCTGCCCGCCCTGCTGGGCGGCGCGGCCGGGCTGGTGCCGCTGGTCTCGGTGTACGGGCTGGTGCCCGGCACCGATCCCCATCGCCGCGCGGGCAACCCGCTGCGCACCAGTGAGGACGACGGCGGCCTGACCGGGCTGGCCTATCTGATGCTGGCGCTCGTGCTCCTGACGGGCGTGCCCGCAGGCCTGGTGGCGCTCCGGTTCGGCTGGGCCGGCGTGGCCGCCGGGGTCGTGACCGGCGCGCTGTGCTACTGGGGATTCGGCCTGCTCGCCGAGGGGCGTCTCCGTTCGCAGGGCCCGGAACTGCTGAACGTGATGCGCACCGGCCGCAAGCCGCAGACGACGATGGCGTCCCGCTTCGAGCATCTGTCCACGACGCAGAAGACGATCGCCGGGTTGTGCTTCGGCTTCGGCGCCATCCCGCTGGTCCCCCAGGGCATCATCGCCGCCGTCTTCGTGGCCAACGACACGGTCCGCCACTCGTGGTTCCTGGCGACGTACATGCCGCCCGGGCTGCGCTATCCGGTAGCCGCCGCCTTCGTCGTGCTCGGGCTGGCCATGTACGGCACCGGCCTGTGGTTCGTCACGCCCCGGTCGTCTCGACAGCGCGGGCGGCCGTCCCCGGGGGAGCCAGTCCGAGCAGGCTGTCGATGCCGGCCTTGATCTGTTCCTTCGTCACTCCGCGTTCCGCGGTGAGGTGCGCGAACAGGCTCGGCACGAACGGCGCGAGCAGCAGATGGGCCAGGATCGCGGGGTCCGCTTCGGGTTTCATCTCGCGCAGCAGCATGGACACGTGCGTGTGCATGGTGCGATAGGCGCCGCTCTCATAGCGGGCCCCTGGTGAGGCGCTCTCCGCCGCCGCCATGATCTCGCCCTGCTCGATGACCCGGTCGGCGACCGTGTGGAGGAACGCGCGCAGCCGCTCGGCGGGCGGGGCGCCGGGGCCGAGGGGCGGCGGACCGGTCATGAACGCCTGCTGGAAGCGCTGCTCGCCGTCGTCGAGCACCGCGAACAGGAGGCGGCTCACGTCACCGAACCGGCGATAGACGGTGCCGACGCCCATGCCCGCGGCGTGCGCCACGGCGTTCATGGTGACGGCCGCCGGGCCCTGCTCCGCGATCAGGCGAGCGGTCGCGTCGAGGATCTTCCGCCGGTTCCGGGCGGCGTCCGCGCGCTCCGGCGGGGCCTGTCCGGTGACGGGAAGCTCGGTGCGGGGCATGTCCCGAGGCTACCGGACGGGAGATCCAATCCCCGGGTTGCGAACCGGATTGTTATCCGATTTACTGCCTTCGAACCGGATAGCTATCCGGTTGATCGTCGCTTCGGAGGAGACGTCACCATGAGTGCCAAGATCGCCGTCATCTACTACTCGGCCACCGGCAACGTCCACCAGCTCGCCACGGCGATCGCCGAGGGCGCGGAGAAGGCCGGCGCCGAGGTCCGGTTGCGCCGAGTCCCCGAGCTGGCCCCCGACCCCGCCATCGACGCCAACCCGGCCTGGCGCGAACACGTCGAGGCCACCAAGCACGTGGAGGTCGCCACGCTGGACGATCTGGTCTGGGCGGACGCCTACGCCTTCGGCTCGCCGACCCGTTATGGCAACATCGCCTCGCAGCTCAAGCAGTTCATCGACACCACCGGCCCCATCTGGCAGCAGGGCGTCATGGCCAACAAGCCCGCCACGGGTTTCGCCAGCGCTCACAACGCCAACGGCGGCAACGAGTCGACGATCCTCGCCCTCTACAACACCTTCCACCACTGGGGTTCGATCATCGTGTCGCCCGGTTACACCGACCCGGTGGTGTACCCCGCGGGCGGCAACCCGTACGGCACCGCTCACCGGGGCGGCGCGGGCGCTCCCTCGGAGGAGACCCTCGCGGCCGCCCGCTACCAGGGCGAGCGCCTGGCGACCATCACCGCCAGCCTCCTGGCCGGCCGGGCTGCTTGAATGACGGCATGCTGCACGTGCTGATCGTCTCCTACACCGGCTCCGAGGAAGACGCCGCTCCCTTCGTTCGCGATCACGTCGAATATCTCGAACGGCACCACGCGGACGGCGTCTTCCTCGTCTCGGGGCAGACCGTGCCGTCCTCCCAGGGCGGGGCCATCGTCGCGTACGGCGTGGACCGCGAGACCATCGAGCGGATCAGCGCCGAGGACCCTTTCGTCGTGAACGGCGTCGCGACCCACACGATCACGACAATCGAGCCGGGGCGGGTTCATCCGGCCCTGGCAGCGCCACTGAGCGCCGCACCGGCATCGCAAAACTGACCCGCTCAGGAGTCATGCCCGTTCCCTGCCGTCACAGCTATCCTCAACGCTCACCTATGTCCTGACGCCGCGGGAGGATCTCCGGCGACCGCGACCCAGAGCACGTCCTTGATCCCGCTGCAGTGAGACCTGGCCTTGGCTCCTGGTTCGCCTCGCGCTCGGCAAGCACGACAGAGCGAACCTGATACGGCAGTTCCTGCACCAGCCAGGCGAGAGCCCTGGCACGTGCCGCCTCCTTACGCTTGGGTCGATCAAAGCGACAGCGGTACACCCTCGCCTCGACGGGTAAAGACCGGACCTCGCGGATCATCGCGATGCGGGTCCGGTCGTCCTCCTGGGACCAGTGCATCCGTGCTGTTGGGATCACAGAGCACAACCGCCGGCGGGCTTCTTCGCTCAGAGCAGGCGGGGCGAGCACGAGTCCGATCGCGTACAGACCAGCATTCGTGTATAGCCCTGCCACTCCGGCTCCGGACTCAATCCCTTCCGCCAGTCACCATGGGGTTCATTCAGGCCAGGTGGTCGGAGAGGTAGCGGCGGACGAGGCGTTTGCATTCGGCGATGAGGTCGGGGTCGCCGTCGGGGTGGACGCGGAAGGCCAGTTTGAGCACGGCGTCGGCGGCCTCCACGGCGACGACGAAGGCGCGCGACAGGCCGTCGCCCGGCGCCACGCCGAGCCGGTCGACGATGAGGGAGCGCAGCCGGTCGGCGACGATCACGTTGTTCTCCAGCGCCTCGTCGAGCATCCGCTGGGTGCCGGGCAGGGCGGGGCCGCCGGGAGCGGCGAGCACCTCGCCGAAGTCCACCACCCCGAAGCCCGGCGTGGTCCGTTTCATGCGGACGAACTCGTCGACGACCAGGTCCACGGCGTCGGTCCAGTCGGACAGCGGCGCGGCGGCCAGCCGGGAGGCGATCCGGTCGAGGTAGGCCTCCAGGTTCCGCAGCGCGAGCGCGCGGACCAGGCTCTGCTTGTCGGTGAAGAACTGGTAGAAGGTCCCGATCGGCACCTCGGCCCGGCGGGCGACCTCCTTGGTGGTCAGGGCGGCGTACCCCACCTCGTCGAGCAGCAGGGCGCATTCGTCCAGCATGCGCTCGACCCGCTCCTGACTGCGACGTTGTGCGGGCCGTCGGCGCAGCGCTCCCCCTGTCGTCATTCCGCCATTCTCTCCCGCTTTTCGACCGGCCGGGCTAACATGAGTTTCCCTCATATTAGCTGAGAGAGGCGGCACTATGTTCCTCTGGGGCACGGCCACCGCGTCCTACCAGATCGAAGGCGCGGTGAACGAGGACGGCAGAGGGCCCTCCGTCTGGGACACCTTCTCGCACACGCCGGGCAAGGTCCGCGACGGCCACACGGGAGACCTGGCCTGCGACCACTACCACCGCTACGCCGAGGACGTGGCGCTGATGGCCGGCCTGGGCGTCAACGCCTACCGCTTCTCGATCGCCTGGCCGCGGGTGATGCCCACCGGCGCCGGCCCGGTCAACCAGGCCGGTCTCGACTTCTACGACCGCCTGGTCGACGCGCTGTGCGAGCGCGGCATCACCCCCGTGCCGACGCTCTTCCACTGGGACCTGCCGCAGGCGCTGGAGGACGAGGGCGGCTGGCTCAGCCGTGACACCTCCCGCCGTTTCGCCGACTACGCCGCCGTCGTGGCCGAACGGCTGACCGACCGCGTACGCATGTGGATCACGCTCAACGAGCCGTTCGTCCACATGGTGGAGGGATACGGCCTGGGCATCCACGCCCCGGGCAGGGCGCTCATGTTCGGCGCGCTGCCGGTGGCCCACCACCAGCTGCTCGGGCACGGCCTGGCCGCGCAGGCCCTGCGGGCGGCCGGGGCGGAGCAGGTGCTGATCACCAACAACTGCACCCCGGTCTGGCCCGCCTCGGACTCACCGGAGGACCTGCTTGCCGCCGAGACGTACGACATCCTGCACAACCGGCTGTTCAACGACCCGGTCCTCACCGGCGCCTACCCCGACCTGACGGCGTTCGGCGTCGAGATCCCCGTACGGCCCGGCGACCTGGAGGCGATCGGCCGGCCCCTCGACGGGCTGGGGATCAACTACTACAACCCCACCCGGATCGGCGGCCCCGGCGGCGACGGCCTGCCGTTCCGGTTCGCGGAGATCTCCGGCGTCCCCACCACCGCGTTCGGCTGGCCCGTCGTGCCCGACGGCCTGCGCGAACTGCTCGACTCCCTCAAGGCCAGGTACGGCGACGCGCTGCCGCCCGTCTACATCACCGAGAACGGCTGCTCGTACGACGGCCTGGACGACCAGGAGCGGATCGCCTACCTCGACGGCCACATCACGGCCATGCGCCGGGCGGACGTGGACCTGCGGGGCTACTTCGTCTGGTCGCTGCTGGACAACTTCGAGTGGGCCGAGGGCTACCACCAGCGGTTCGGCCTGGTGCACGTCGATTTCGAGACCCAGGAGCGCACGCCGAAGGCGTCCTACCACTGGCTGCGGAAGTTCCTGGAGGTTCAGAGCACCGACACGTGAACGTGGTCGTAGTGGTTGGCGGTGATGCCGCCGCGGTCGGACATCATCCGCCATCCGGCGCCCGTGCGCATGTCGTAGAAGCGCTGCTGCCAGATGATGTACATGATCCCGTACTCGCTCGCGTGCTGGATGCACCACTGGGCGAGGGCGTCGCCGCGCTCCTTGGCCACGGCGTCGGGCATACGGCCGCCGCCGCTCATCATGAAGTCGCAGGCCCGGCCCTTGCCGTGCTCTCCCGGGTCGCCGGCGCGGAGGCAGCCGACGCCGAAAGGCATCGGGAACTGCGACATGATCGCGTTGCGCGTCGAGATCATGCGCTGCGTCAGGCCGCTGCCGGCGTCGGGTGTCTGGAAGCCGAACTTGGCCATCAGGCGCTCGATCTCGCCGCGCTTCGCCTTGAGCTCCTTGATGTGGTCCTGCAGCTTGTCGATCTCCTTGGCGGCCGCGGCGGCAGCCTTCTTCTGCTTGGCGACGAGATCCTTGACGCCGTTGAGCCGCTCGGTCCTGGCGGTGCCCAGATAGGCCAGCGTCGCCAGCGAGCTGGGGTCGGCCGACAGGGAGAAGATCCGGGAGGCGTCCGCGCCCCCGCTCATGTACGAGGTCTGGGCGAACGCCGCCACCTGCCGCTGGGCCGCGAGCAGGTCCGACTTCAGCTTCTTGACGTTGCTGGACGCCTTCTGCGCGGCCCTCTTCGCGTCGTCCAGGCTGAGGATCTCGCCGCGATACTCCTTCTGGAGCGCGGCGGCCTCCTGGGTGAGCTTGCGGAGCTTGGCCTGCTGGTCCGGCTCCGCCTCGGCGGTGAGCCCACCCGAGATGGCGCCCGAGACGGACGGCGCGACGAGCAACACGGTGGCGACCACCGCAAGCCTGGCCCAGCGCCGCACGCGACCTCCACTCGGATTCGGCCTGAAACTATAGGAGACGATCTTTACGTCTGCTACCGGAACAGGTGAAACTCTTGCGCCTAAAGCGGACAATCGTCGAGTTCTCCGTTTTGTGACCAATTCGAGACTTACGCGTCGCCTTACCGCACTTGAACGCGGTTTGACCCCGACAGAGATTCGGGAGATCGTCACCCCTCACGAAGGGCTCACCGATGTCCCGACGAGAGATCGTCTCGACTCTGGCCGCCGCGGTTCTCGGCGCGGCGCTCCTGGTGCCGGGCTCCCCGGCGCAGGCCGACCAGGGCGACCCGCTCCCCCCAGCGGACCAAGCCGACCTCTACCAGCTCGACAGCGCGCCCGGCACCTCGGGCACGCTGACCCAGAAGGGCTTCGACGTCGTCCAACGGCACCTCTCGGGCGACAAGGAGCACGTCGAACTGACGGCGACCCCCGCCGAGCTGAAGAAGCTCCAGATCCTCGGTTATCGGCCGCAGCCGGTGCGCAATCCACAGGGCCAGACGCAGTTGCAGGCCGCGAAGGCGCAGGCGGCCGGCGGATACACCGTCTGGAAGTCCTACTCGGAGAAGGGCGGCATCGCCGACCAGCTCCGCTCCATCGCGAACGCCAACAAGGACATCGCGAAGCTGGAGACGATCGGCAAGACCCTCCAGGGGAAGGACATCCTCGCGCTGAAGCTCACAAAGCCGGCCCAGGTGCTGCCCGACGGCGTCAAGCCTGCGGTGCTCTACTCGGCCACCCAGCACGCCCGTGAGTGGATCGCGGCCGAGGTCGACATGCGGCTGCTGAAATACCTGGTGGCCAATAAGGGCAAATCCGACATCAGCCGGCTGCTGACCACCACCGAGGTCTGGTTCGTGCCGGTCTCCAACCCCGACGGCTACGACTTCACCTTCACCGAGGGCAACCGGCTCTGGCGCAAGAACCTGCGGGACAACGACCGCGACGGCCGGATCACCGGCAACGACGGCGTCGACCTCAACCGCAACTTCCCCACGCGGTGGGGATACGACGAGGAGGGCTCGTCCGGCGTCTTCAGCAGCGAGACCTACCGCGGCACCGCCCCGGTGTCGGAGCCCGAGGTCCGGGCCATGGACGGCCTGCTCAAGCGGCTGCGTTTCAAGGCTCAGGTCAACTACCACTCGTACGGCCCGCTGCTGCTGTATCCCGAGGGCTGGCAGGTCGCGACGAAGACCGCCGACGACCCCGTCTACCTGGCGCTGACCGGCACCGACGAGAACCCGGCCGTCCCCGGCTTCGACCCGGGGGTCGGCGCTGAGCTCTACACGACGAACGGCGAGACCACCGACCACGCGCACAAGGCGTACGGCACGCTCGCCTGGACGCCGGAGCTTGAGGAGGGCTGCGACGGCTGCGGCTTCGTCTTCCCCGACGACGAGGCGCTGGTGCAGGCCGAGTTCGAAAAGCAGCTTCCCTTCGCGCTCGACGTCGCGAAGTCGGCGCTCGACATGAGCGACCCGGTCAGCCACCTCGGCAACACCGTGCCCGACTTCGTCCTGGACCCGTTCGACGTCGGCTACGGCACCGACCAGGTCGTACAGGTGAACGCCAAGCGCAGGCTCGGGCCGGTCTTCCTCGACTACCAGATCAACGGCGGCCGCACCAAGACCGTCGGGACCTCCGAGTGGAAGGGCGGCGAGCGCTACGGCGACGGCTACGACACCTACTTCCACCAGCTCAGAGGCACGGTCAAGGGCGCGAAACCCGGTGACACCGTGAAGGTGTGGTTCCGCTCGCTCACCAAGAAGAGCGGGGAGTTCACCTACAAGGTCTCCAAGGACATCGGCGGCAAGGTCCTGATCGTCGCGGCGGAGGACGTCACGGGCATCAGCCCGGCCCAGGGCGTCACCGAGGCGAAGTACGCCGACGACTACGCCAAGGCGCTCGCGGGCGCCGGCTACTCCTCCGACGTGTACGACGTGGACAAGAACGGCCGCAAGGCGCCCCATCCGCTCGGGGTCCTCAGCCACTACAAGGCCGTCGTCTGGGAGACCGGCGACGACATCATCCCCCGCGCCTCCGGCCAGCCCGCCGGCAGCGCCGCCAACCTGGGCGAGGCCCTGGAGCTGGCGTTCCGCGACTACCTCAACGAGGGCGGCAAGCTGCTCGCCACCGGCAAGTACGCGTTGTACGCCCAGAACGTGAACGGCGCCTACTGGTATGAGCCCGACTACCCGGCGCAACCGGAGTGCACGACCCTCAGCAAGCCCCCCTGCCTGTCGCTGAGCAACGACTTCGTGCAGTACTACCTCGGCGCCTACACCTTCGTGGAGGGCGGCGGCCAGGACGCCGACGGGAACACGCTGCCGCTGAAGGGCGCCGGCGGCGCCTTCGCCGGCTTCACGGGCACGCTCAACGGCGGCGACTCGCCCGGCAACCAGGACCACACCTCCGCGTTCGTCACGACGTCCTCGGTCCTGCCGGCCGACCGGTTCCCGCAGTTCGCCGGCTCGGCCCCGCTCAAGTGGCAGTACGGCGCGGGCTCGCCGTTCAGCCCGCGCACCGGCTCCTGGGACGTGCAGAGCGGTCAGGCGGACGTGTCCTACAAGCGCCTGACCAGGACGATCGACCTCACCGGCAAGACCAGTGGCGAGCTGTCGTTCTGGACGTCGTACAACACCGAGCCGGGCTGGGACTTCATGACCGTCGAGGCGCACACGGCCGGCCAGGACGACTGGACGACGCTGCCCGACGCCAACGGCCACACCTCCCAGGAGGTGGGCGACAGCTGCGCCAACGGCTGGGTGGACATCCATCCGTTCACCGCCCACTACCAGACGTACGACGGCGCGGTGACCTGCACCGCCACCGGCACGACCGGCGCGTGGCACGCCGCCTCCGGCTCGTCGAACGGCTGGCAGCAGTGGTCGGCCGACCTGACGGCGTACGCGGGCAAGCAGGTCGAGGTGTCGATCTCCTACATCAGCGACTGGGGCACCCAGGGCCTCGGCGTGTGGCTGGACGACGTGACCGTCAAGGCCGACGGCGCGACCGTCGCGGAGACCTCGTTCGAGGACGACCTGGGCGGCTGGACCGTCTCCGGGCCGCCTCCCGGGACGGAGCCCGCGCTGAACGACTGGGCGCGCAGCGACAGCACGCTCGACGACGGTGCGGGCATCACCACGAAGGACACGGTCTACTTCGGCTTCGGCGCGGAGGGCGCGACGACCCAGGCCATGCGGACGGACCTGGTCCGCCGGGCCATGACGCACCTGCTCGGCAAGCCGCATCGGTAGAACCGCGGCCCGGCCCGTGCCACCCGGCGCGGGCCGGGCCCCGGCGGCTCTTGCCAAGGCCGAGCAGAACATGGTTCGGTCTCAGTGAGTGCGCGAAGACGCGCCCGAGCAGGAGGCAGGCCATGCTGCAGCACGACACGCTGTTCATCGGGGGCGACTGGGTGGCCCCCGCGGGCACCGACACGATCGAGGTGATCTCCCCGCACACCGAGGAGGTCGTCGGCCGGGTCCCGGACGGCACCGCCGCCGACATGGACCGGGCCGTCGCGGCCGCCAGGGACGCCTTCGACAACGGGCCCTGGCCGCGGATGACGATGGCCGAGCGCGCGGCGATCGTGGGCCGGCTGGCGGAGATCTACGAGGCCCGCCAGGCCGAAATGGCCGAGATCATCACGACCGAGATGGGCTCCCCCATCACGTTCTCCCAGCTCGCCCAGGCCCCGCAGCCGCTGGGCATGCTCAAGTACTTCGCCGGTCTCGGCGCGACGTTCCCCGTCGAGGAGGAGCGGCCCGGCCTGTTCGGCCCGATCGTCGTCCGCCGCGAGCCGGTCGGCGTGGTGGCGGCCGTCGTTCCCTGGAACGTCCCCCAGTTCGTGCTCATGACCAAGCTGGCTCCGGCCCTCGTCGCCGGCTGCACCGTCGTGGTCAAGCCGGCCCCCGAGACGCCGCTCGACTCCTACCTGCTCGCCGAGATGATCCAGGAGTCCGGCATTCCCGCCGGGGTCGTCAACATCGTCGCGGCCGGTCGCGAGGCGGGCGAGCACCTGGTCTCCCACCCCGGGGTCGACAAGGTCGCCTTCACCGGCTCGACCGCGGCGGGCCGCAGGATCGCGTCGATCTGCGGCGAGCAGCTCAAGCGCTGCACGCTCGAACTCGGCGGCAAGTCGGCGGCGATCATCCTCGACGACTGCGACCTGCCCTCGGCCATGGGCTTCCTGTCGATGGCCTCGCTGATGAACAACGGCCAGGCGTGCGTCGCGCAGACCCGCATCCTCGCCTCCCGCAACCGGTACGACGAGGTGGTCCAGGCCGTCGCCGAGATGGTGACGGGCCAGCCGGTGGGCGACCCCGCCGACCCGGCCACCGGGATCGGGCCACTGGTGGCCAGGCGGCAGCAGGAGCGGGTCGAGGGCTACATCAGGGCCGGCATCGAGGAGGGCGCCAAGCCCGTCGTCGGCGGTCTCGACCGGCCGTACGACCGGGGCTGGTACGTCGCCCCGACCGTCTTCGCCGGGGCCACCAACGACATGCGCATCGCCCGCGAGGAGATCTTCGGCCCGGTGCTCACGGTGATCCCGTACGAGGACGAGGCGGACGCGGTGCGGATCGCCAACGACAGCGACTACGGCCTGTCGGGCTCGGTCTGGACCGCCGACACCGAGCACGGGATGGACGTCGCCCGCCGGGTGCGCACCGGCACCTACGGCGTCAACATGATGCACACGCTCGACCCGAACACGCCGTTCGGCGGCTTCAAGGCCAGCGGCCTCGGCCGCGAGCTCGGACCCGAGGGCCTGTCGGCCTACCTGGAGACCAAGTCCATCGCCCGCCTGGGCTGACGCGTCCCTCCGGCCCGGTGCGGCGTGCGTGCCGCACCGGGCCGGTGAAACCGCCCAGCGCGCCCCCGCGACGCTGGGCCACACCGTGTGAGGGTGTGCGCCGATCCCCCAATCGGCTGTGCGGGCAGGGGAGGCCCAGGATCCGCACAACCCGTATAGACGACCCTTATGGGGTTTTGGTTCGAGAAATCCACTGACCAATTTTCCGTACGAGGTCGGGGGTGGCCGCCGCCTCCGCGTGGCCGTAGCCGGGCTCGATCCACAGCTCCTTCGGCTCGGCGGCGTGCTCGTACAACTCGTGGGCGTGTTCGGTGGGGAAGAACGGGTCGCTGTCGCCGTGCACGATCAGCAGCGGCGTGGGCGCGATGAGGGCCGCCGCCTCGTACGGCGGAAGCGGCACGGGGTTCCACCCGCCGCCCGCGATCCTGGTGCGCTTGACCAGCCGGGCCGCCAACCGGCCGTGCCAGCGTTCGATCGCCCAGTGAACCTGCCGCATGGGCTTGGTCCCGCGGTAGTACCAACGGGCCGGGCCGCTCACCGACACCACCCCGTCCACGCCGCCGTGCAGCGCGGCGTGCCGTACGACCACGGCGGCGCCCATGGAGAAGCCGACGGTCGCGACGCGCCGGTAGCCGATCGCGCGGGCGTGCTTGACCGCCGCGTCCACGTCGAGGACCTCGAGGTCCCCCACCGTGGACTGGCCGCCGGAGCGGCCGTGCCCCCGGAAGTCGAACGACACCACGCCGCCGAAGCGCGACAGGACGTGCACGATGCGCCGGGTGTCCGGCCCCCTCCAGGTGCCGGTGAAGCCGTGCGCGACGACGATGCCGAGATCGAGTGAACTGTTGGGCGTGTGCGCCGCGTCGATGCGGACACCGTCCGCCGTGCGCAGCATCGCTCCGAAAGCAGCAGCGAGAGCCATGCCCCCGACCTTATTTCCCACCTCTTCACCCCCTGTGCGACGGGGATCTCGTCCAGCCGCGCCAAGAAACAGCACCATCTGGAAACTTCCCAGCGGGTTGCGGATGGAATGCGGCTCGCGGCGACGACGTTGGCATCGAGGGTCCCGTACGGCGGCGGCGTGTGGCGGCGACGGGGATCAACTAAAATGGGTAGGCCGTGTATGCGGCGGATGTGCGTCTCGCTTCGGTCCCGGGACGCGGACGACACCCCGACGAACCAGAGCGAGAACTTTCACTATGCCTATGAACACCCGCGACGACCTGCGGAACATCGCAATCATCGCGCACGTCGACCACGGCAAGACCACGCTGGTCGACGCGATGCTGTGGCAGTCCGGCGCGTTCCGGGCCAACCAGGACGTCGACGAGCGGGTCATGGACTCCAACGACCTGGAGCGCGAGAAGGGGATCACCATTCTCGCGAAGAACACCGCGGTCAGGCACGGCGGCATGACCCTGAACATCATCGACACGCCCGGCCACGCCGACTTCGGCGGCGAGGTCGAGCGCGGCCTGTCGATGGTGGACGGCGTGGTCCTGCTGGTGGACGCCTCCGAGGGCCCGCTGCCGCAGACTCGCTTCGTGCTGCGCAAGGCGCTCGCCGCGAAGATGCCGGTGATCTTGTGCATCAACAAGGTCGACCGGCCGGACGCCCGGATCGCCGAGGTCGTCGACGAGGTCTACGAGCTGTTCATCGACCTCGACGCGACCGAGGAGCAGATCGACTTCCCGATCGTGTACGCCTCGGCCAAGGCCGGGCGGGCCTCGCTGGAGCGTCCCGCCGACGGCGGGATGCCCGACTCCTCCGACCTGGAGCCGCTGTTCGAGACGATCAAGAACACGATCCCGGCGCCGGTCTACGACCCGTCCGCGCCGCTCCAGGCCCACGTCACCAACCTCGACGCCTCCAGCTATCTGGGCCGGATCGCGCTGTGCCGCGTCCATCAGGGCACGATCCGCAAGGGCCAGCAGGTCGCGTGGTGCCGCACGGACGGCAGCGTGCAGCGCGTCAAGATCTCCGAGCTGCTGATGACCGAGGCGCTGGAGCGCAAGCCCGCCGAGGAGGCGGGGCCGGGCGACATCATCGCGATCGCCGGCATCCCCGACATCATGATCGGCGAGACGCTGGCCGACCCCGACGACCCGCGCCCGCTGCCGCTGATCACGGTCGACGAGCCGGCGATCTCCATGACGATCGGCACCAACACCAGCCCGCTGGTCGGCAAGGTCAAGGGCGCCAAGGTCACCGCCCGCCTCGTGAAGGACCGCCTCGACAAGGAGTTGGTCGGCAACGTCTCGCTGCGCGTGCTGCCCACCGAGACCCCGGACGCCTGGGAGGTGCAGGGCCGTGGCGAGCTGGCCCTGGCGATCCTCGTGGAGCAGATGCGCCGCGAGGGCTACGAGCTGACGGTCGGCAAGCCGCAGGTCGTGACCAAGGTCGTCGACGGCAAGGTGCACGAGCCGGTCGAGCGCCTCACGGTCGACTGCCCCGAGGAATACCTGGGCGCCGTCACCCAGCTCCTGGCCGTGCGCAAGGGCCGCATGGAGCACATGACCAACCACGGCACCGGCTGGATCCGCATGGAGTTCCTGGTGCCGGCGCGCGGCCTGATCGGCTTCCGCACCGAGTTCCTCACCGAGACCCGCGGCACCGGTCTCGTGCACCACGTGTTCGAGACGTACGAGCCGTGGTTCGGCGAGCTGCGCACCCGCAACAACGGCTCGCTGGTGGCCGACCGCGCGGGCCAGGTCACCGCCTTCGCCATGCTCAACCTGCAGGAGCGCGGCACGCTGTTCGTCTCCCCCGGCACCGAGGTGTACGAGGGCATGATCATCGGGGAGAACTCCCGCTCCGACGACATGGACGTGAACATCACCAAGGAGAAGAAGCTCACCAACATGCGCTCCTCCACCAGCGAGGAGACCGAGAAGGTGATCCCGCCGCGCGTGCTGTCCCTGGAGCAGGCCCTGGAGTTCATCCGCGACGACGAGTGCGTGGAGATCACCTCGGAGACCGTGCGCATCCGCAAGACCGTCCTCGACTCGGCCAGCCGGGGCCGCGCCGCCGCCCGCGCCAAGCGCGGCAGCTGAGCTCCGCAATCCCGAGCCCCCGCCGATCCGATCGGCGGGGGCTTCGGCTTTCCGCCCCCCGCCCACCCGCGCCGGACCACGCCGGCCTGCTCCACCCCCATGCCGCCCCGCGCCGCCCCATTGCCGCCCCGCGCCGGCCCTACTGGCCCGCCCGCCGTCCGGGCCGCCCACGGCCCGCTGCGGCACCTGCCGCGACGAGCGGTCAGGAGTCTGCCGTGGGCCAGGTCAGGCGGCCCGCGCGCAGGTCGTCCACGATCGACCGCAGCCAGCGCTCCTCCGCGTCGGTGACCGCGAGCAGATACTCGCTCTCGATGGCGGTCACCCTGGGCAGGTCGTCCGTCTGCGCCGCCAGGGCGGCCTCCAGGCCCGCCTTCGTCTCCGCCAGCCGCTCGGCCCGGCGTTCCAGCAGCCGCAGCGCGTCCGCGGGCGGGATCATCATCAGGTGTGACAGCGCTGCGGGGAACTGCGGGAACTCCTGCTTCGGCACGGCCAGCATCTGGTCCAGCCACTCGCGGGCGACGCGCCGTCCCGCCTCGGTGAGTTCGTACACGGTCCGCTCCGGATAAGCCGGGTCACGGGTGGTCTCGCGGACCGCGATCAGCCCCTCGGCGTGCAGCCGCTCGATCGTGCGGTAGAGCCCGGCCCGCTGGCTCACGTTGACGACCTGGTCCTTGCCCCACTGCTTGATCAGCCGCTGCACGGCGTACGGATGCATCGGCTCGTGGTGCAGCAGCGCCAGCACGGTCAGCGCGAGCGGGGAACTGCGAAGGGAAGCGCTCATGTCTCGCATCCTAGCCTCAAACGAACTAGTTGACGAGGCACTAGTTGCAATGCGACTATCTCCTTGCGAGCGATCAACGGCTCGCTGCAGACGAGGAGTGGTGAGCATGAGCAAGGTGACCAGCGCGTTGGTGATCGGCGGCGGCATCGCCGGGCCGGTGACGGCGCTCGCTCTGGCCAAGGCGGGCATCCGGGCGACCGTGTACGAGGCCCACGACAGCGCCGCCGACGGCGTCGGGGCGATGCTCAGCCTGGCCCCGAACGGGATCGACGCACTGCGGATCGTGGGAGCGGACAAGGCCGTACGGGCCGTGGGACAGCCGGTGCCCGGCGTCGTGATGGCCGACGGCGCCGGGAACCGGCTCGCCGAGTTCGGCGGGTTCCCCGGCCTGCCGCCCACGCTGGCGATGCCGCGTGCCGCCCTCTTCTGTGCCCTGGCCGATCACGCGGAGGCGGCGGGCGTGCGGATCGAGTACGGCAAGCCGCTCGTCTCCGCCGAGGAGAGCCCCGAGGGGGTGACCGCCATGTTCGCGGACGGCAGCACCGCCACCGCCGACGTGCTGATCGGCGCCGACGGGATCCGGTCCACCGTCCGCACGCTGATCGACCCTGGCGCTCCCGGCCCCGAGTATGGCGGGGTCCTCAGCTTCGGCGGCTACGCCGGCGCCGACGGTCTCCGGGCCGATGAGGGTGTCATGCACTTCGCCTTCGGGCGCACCTTCATCGGCTACTGGCGGCTGCCCGACGGCCGGATCTGCTGGTTCGCGAGCCTGCCCCGCACCGAACCCCTCACCTACGCCGAGGTCGTCCGCACCCCCGCCGCGGACTGGCTGGCCCGCCTGCGCGACCTCTACGCCGGTCACATGCCCGGCGAGAAGCTGCTGGCGGACACCGACCCGGCCGACCTCATGATCACCGGCCCGATGGAGCGCATGCCGTCGGTGCCGCGCTGGCACCGCGGCCGCATGGTCCTCGTCGGCGACGCGGCCCACGCCCCGTCGTCCAGCTCCGGCCAGGGCGCCTCTCTGGCAGCGGAGAGCGCCGTCGAACTGGCCCGCTGCCTGCGCGACCTGCCGTTGACCGAGGCGTTCGCGGCGTTCGAGCGCCTCCGGCGCCCCCGTGTGGAGATGGTCGGCGGCGACGCCGCGGCCAAGAACAAGGCCAAGGCCGGGCAGGCCGGCGCCAGGCCCGCCATGCCGACCCCCGAGCAGATGTTCGCCCCCGTCCACCGGCACCACATCGACTGGGACGTGCCCGTCACCGCCTGACCAGCGGGGCGGCACCGGCAGGAGGGGTGAACGGCCGGAGGGGGTGAACGGCCGGTGGGGATGGCGTCGTGTGCCGATTCCGGTCAGCCGGCGAGACGCTCTCGGGCGGCCTCCCGCACCTCGCTCGGAGTGCGACCGAACCGGTTGCGGAAGACCCGGGCGAAGTGGGCCTGGCTGGAGAACCCCCACCGGTAGGCGACGTCGGCGATCCGCGTCTCCCCCGCCCGGGGCTCGCCGAGCTCGGCGCCGGCCCGCTCCAGCCGACGTTCCAGGATGTAACGGGCCGGGGTCGTGCCGGCCGCATCGAAGATCCGGGCGAGCTGCCGCACCGAGATCCCGAGGACGCGGGCGACCTCCGCGGCGTTCAGTCGCGGGTCGTGCAGGTGTCGCTCGATGTGCTCCTTGGCGATGACGAGCTGAGCCGCGGAGGGAGTCGATCCCCCGGAACGCTCCAGGGTGAGCAGGCGGATCAGCCCGAGCACGCCTCGCTGCGTCTCCTCCGGGCCGTCGCCGCCGCGCATCCCGGCGAGCTCGCCGAGCAGCGACCGCAGGCTCGACACGAGCGCGCCCTCGTGCGCGCCACCCCGGCCGAAGAGCATCGGCACCGGAACGCCGTCGGGCCGGCACGCCTCGGCGAACAGGTCGTGCGGGATGTCCACCAGGATCTGCCGCATCGACGAGGAGAAGCCGAAGAGGTACGGCTTGCGCGTGTCGTAGACCAG
Source organism: Microbispora hainanensis (assembly GCF_006874475.1). Classification (GTDB taxonomy): domain Bacteria; phylum Actinomycetota; class Actinomycetes; order Streptosporangiales; family Streptosporangiaceae; genus Microbispora; species Microbispora hainanensis. Next base: position 49,439 of record NZ_VIRM01000006.1, on the reverse strand, counting down.
TAGGTCGCCGGCCGACGCGGACACGCAGCCGTTCTCGTGCAGGAAGACCGCCTCGCCCCTGAGCAGCAGGCTGGCGAAGACCGAGTCCTTCGGCGTGGACCTCGCCATCTGCGGGGTCCGCTCGATCACGTGCGCGTTGCCTGCGATGTCCGCGAGCCGTACGTCGCCGAGCCGCATGTTGATCTGCCTGGCCAGGAGGCCGCGGTCGGAGTAGGACCGGCAGGAAAGGCCCACCAGCGTCTTGCGGTTGTACTCTTCCCAGTAGTCGATCCGCTCCGCGGGCGCGACGTTCTCCGTCGTCGCCCGGGAGATCACGGAGACGGCGTTCGCGGGCATCACAGATCTCCTTACCGCTTCATGCCCTGGGTTGCCTGACAAATCAAGCCCTGCTGCGCGTGGCCTAGCTCACGTCGGCATTTGCTGGACCCTCCTTAGCGCAGCAGTATGTCCGGAATCAGACGCAAAGGTAACCCCCGTCCACTGGAAGCACCGTCCCCGTGATGTACGACGCGGCGGGCGAGCACAGGAACGCGATCACCTGGGCGACGTCGCCCGGCCTGCCGTACCGTCCCAGAGGGATGCGGGCCAGCACCTCCGCCGCGGCCCGCGAGTCGTCGAGCAGGCCCCGGGCGAGCGGGGTCTCCACGAACCCCGGCGCGACCGCGTTCACGCGGACGCCCTCGGCCGCGTACTCCGCCGCCAGCGACCGGGTGAGCTGGGAGACCCCTCCCTTGCTCGCGCTGTACGCCGGCCTGTCCCTGCTGCCGAAGAACGCGAACATGGAGGAGACGTTGACGACACAACCGCCCGTCTTCGCCAGGTGCGGCCGGGCGGCCTCGCAGGCGACCATGGTGGCGGTCAGGTTGACGTCGATCACGCGCCGCCACCGGTCCAGGTCATACTCCTCGCGGTCGTGGCTGACGCCCGCGCAGTTCACCAGTATTCCGATCTCCGGCTCCGCGCGGACGAGCCGGGCCAGACCGTCCCGGTCGAGGACGTCGTGCTCGACCACGCGGACGCGCGGATGGGCCGGTCGCTCGCCGGCGACCCCGGGCGCCAGGCCGAGGGCCACGACGTCGGCGCCGAGCTCGGCGAGCAGGGTGGCCGTCGCCGCCCCGATCCCCGACGTCCCCCCGGTGACGAACGCCGTACGGCCGGCGAACAGGTCACCGCGGAATCCGGTGGACGTGGACTGATCGGTCACGTGCATGCGCTCCCTTCGCCTGGCCGTACCAGAACCTTGATCTGATCGCCGCCGCCCAGCAGGGCCTCGAACCCGTCACCGACGACGTCTCGGAGGGGGACGGTGGAGGTGACGATCGCCGTGAGGTCCACGCCCTCCTCGGCCAACCGGATCAGGTCGGGATAGACGTCCCGATAACCGACCGTGGCGATGATCGACTGCTCCCTGTTGACCAGCGCGAACGCGTCGACGCTCACCGTCCCGGCGAGCCCGACCAGCACGACCCTGCCACCGCTCCTGGTCGCGTCCAGGCAGGTGCGCAGGGTGCCTTCGGAGCCGACCACCTCGAACGCCACGTCCACGCCCTCGCCTCCGGTCGCCCGCCGCGTCAGGCCGGGCAGGGCATCGCGGTCAGCCGCTCGTACCAGGTCGGTCGCGCCGAGCCGGCGGGCCAGGTCGAGCCGCGCGGGGGAGAGATCGGCGACGATCACCCGGCCGGCACCCTCCCGCACCGCCAGCATCACGATGAGCAGGCCGATCGGGCCGAGGCCGACCACCGCGACCGTCTCGCCCGCCCGCAGGCCCGACCGGCGCAGCGCGTGCAGGGCGACGGCCGCCGGTTCGAACACGGCCGCATGCTCCAGGGAGACCGTGTCGGGCAGGCGGTGCAGCATGTAGGCGGGTACGGTCGCCCGCTCCGCCATTCCGCCGTCGCCCATGAGCCCGGCGAAGCCGAAGTGGCGGCAGATGTTGTACTCGCCGTTCCGGCAGCGAGGGCAGGTGCCGCAGCGGTAGTGCGGCTCCACCGCGACCCGGTCGCCGGGCGCCAGGCCCCGCACTCCCGGGCCGACCTCGGTGATCGTGCCGCAGAACTCGTGGCCGAGGACGAGCGGCGCGGTCACCCCCGACTCGGGATGGGGGTGGGTCACCGGGATGGCGTGCGGCCCGTCGGCGTACTCGTGCAGGTCGCTACCGCAGATGCCGCAGTAGGCGACCGCGAGGGTGACCTCCCCGGTGCCGGGGGCGCGGACGGCAACGTCGACGACCCGGACGTCCCGCGCCCCGTACCAGACGGCAGCCCGCACGAGGTCGTCCGGCCGGCTCCCCGCCCGGCCCGGCCCGCGATCCCCCGCCCGGACGCCCGCCTCGGCGCCCGCCCCGCCGTTCACCGGGCCGTTCCCTGGACCGTTCACGGGGCCGTTCACCGGGTCGCCTCCGCGGCCGCCCTGCGGCGCAGCACGGCCGGAGCCGTCTCCCGCAGGGCGAACGAGAGCAGGACGACGATCAGCGCGCCGCCTGCCGCGATGAACATCGCGGTCTGCAGGCCCCACAGGTCGGAGGCCCACCCGGAGATCATCGGGCCGAGGAACCCGCCGGCCAGCTCGCCCACGCCCATGATCAGGCCGAGGGCCGTGGCCAGCGTGCCGGGCGGCACGGTCTCTGCCGGGATCGTGGCCATGAACAGTGTGAAGCACCCCAGCCCGGTGTAGGTGAAGATCATGATCAGGCCGAGCAGCGCCGGGCTGGAGACGTAGACGATCGCGATGGGGCAGAGCACCGCGAGGGCGGTGAAGCCGATGAGTGCCGGCTTGCGGCCGATCCGGTCGGAGATGCCGGGGGTGGCGAAGCCCCAGAGCACCCAGGCCACGCCGAGGCAGGTCATGACACCGCTCATGGTGCCCGGTGTGAACCCCTTGACCTCCGTCAGGTACGTCGGGGTGAACGTGATGAGGGTGACGAACCACGTCAGGTAGCAGCAGGCGATCAGCATGCAGATCACCACGTTGCGCAGCCTGAGCACGTCCTTCAGCGCGAGCTTGGGCTGTCCGGCGGCGCTGTCCCGTGCGGTCTCCGATGCGGTCCTGATCAGCGGCGGCCGCTCCCGGACGAACCTGGCGATCAGCACGGCGATCACCAACCCGGGGACGATGGTGACGTAGAACGCGGTGCGCCAGCCGTAGGACTCGGCGATCCACACCACGACGCCCGGGGCCACGATGCCACCGAGCAGACCGGCGGACGAGCCCTGCAGCAGGCCCATGTTCAACCCGCGCCGGCTTTCCCGGGACGCCTCCACCATCAGGGACTGCGCCATCGGGAGCACCGCCCCCTCGGCCGTCCCCATGAGGGCACGCGCGGCGAGCAACCCGGCGAAGCCCGCCATCAGACCCGACGCCGACGAGAAGACCGAGAAGAGCACCACGGCGGCGATGAGGATCGGCTTGCGCCGGCCGAGCCTGTCGGACAACCGGCCGGCCACCATCCCGGCCACCGCCCAGGTGAGTGCCAGCACGCCGGACAACGTGCCCAACTCGCCGTTGGACAGCCCGAAGTCCGCGTCCATGTACGGGGCGAGGAAGGCCAGGGCCTGCCGGTCGAAGAAGACGAACCCGAAGGCCAGGAAGAGAAGGAGGAGAAGGCGGTTCTCATACCGCCTCGCTTCGCGTTCCACTCCGTGGGGGGTGGACGTCGTGATGTCGGTCATCGCGTTCCTCGTTGGGGGGCCGGCCGGCGATCAGCGGAACAGCGAGTTGACGTAGTCGGCGCCGATGCCCACCTTCTCGTAGTGCTCACGGCACATCGCGATGTAGTCGTGGACGTCGAAGATGCCCTGGGCGTCGCCGTTCTCGTCGAGCCACACGAGGGGCCCCTTGACGATGAAGAACGTCTTCATCGGCTCGCCGCTGTCGTAGGCCACCAGCGTGTGGCCCTCGCCCGGAGCCTCGTAGACGAAGTCGCCCGCCGTGGCGGTCCAGGGACGCTCCAGATAGCCCCACTTTCCCGAGATGGTGTAGGCGAACACCTCGTGCGGGTGGTAGTGCCGATTGACCAGTCCCGCCTCCTTCGCCCGGAGGATGTCGGCCCAGCTGTTGTCCTTGACGTTGATCCAGAGGGGGCGTGACCCGACGGTCTCGCTGAACGGCACGTAGTAACGGTCGTCATCGGTGGCGACCTTGGAAAGGTAAACTTCCGGCAGTGCGTCCGGCTTCTGCGAGTTCTCGATCGGCTTGAGGTTCTTCCAGAACTCCGACGTGGGGGTTTCGGGCATGTTTCCATCTCCTTACGTGTGTTGTTGGAGAGTGAACCCCTCGTAGCGTCGGTCGTCTTTCCTGTCTCGGACATCGTCGCTTGCCTATTCCGGACGTGCCGCAGCGCTTGTGCCCGCACGGCTCAGAGGCCCGTCGCCCTTTCGGCGACGGCGTGCCCTCGGGGCGGGCGACGGGGCACGGGGCTCTGACGGCAAGAGCGGGTAAACGGCCGGTACGGATGGCGTCGTGTGCCGCTCGCCAGCCCGCCGGGCGTGCTCTGCTGTCGCAGGCAACGAGTGTCTGAGGAGGAGCGACCATGCCCCGCACAACCCGTATCGCCCTGGCCGCCGGGCTCGCCCTGGGACTCACCGCCGCTACCGCCCCGGCCGTACCGGTGCTGGCCGCCGGGATGACGGCCGCCTCGGCCCCCCAGGCCGGCCCCGGTGACTCGACGGGTGCGTCGGCGAAGGAGCCGGCGGTCGAGCCGGCGGGCGGGTCGGCGACCGCCGTCGTCAAGAACGCCACCGGACGGACCCTCGGCACCGTCCGGGTCGAGCGATACGACGCGAAGAAGTCGCGGGTCAGCGTCAGCGTGCGGGGCCTCACTCCCGGGTTCCACGGCTTCCACGTCCACGCCACCGGCGTGTGCGACGCGCACTCCGTCGACCGGGCGACGGGCAGCGCCTTCTCCAGCGCGGGAAGCCACCTCGGCCCTGGGCAGCATGGCGGCGGAGCCGGAGACATGCCGCCGCTGCTGGCGTCCGCCGACGGCACCGCCTCCGCGTCGTTCGTGACCGACCGGTTCACCCTGGAGCAGCTCGGCGACGCCAACGGCAGCGCGTTCGTGGTGCACGCCGCGCCGGACAACTTCGCGCACATCCCGGACCGGTACTTCCACCGGCCCGACGCCGACGGTGCCACGGGCCCGGACGCGACCACGCGCAAGACCGGCGACGCCGGTGCCCGGGTGGGCTGCGGCGTCGTCAAGGTCCACGCCTGATCCGGGTCCGTCGCCTCGAGAATGGTGTCAGGAGATATGGCGGCGCAGCCAGTCGACCAGCGGGACCAGTGCCCGCCAGGTCGAGCGGACCCGGTCGAGGGTCTCGGGGGTGTGCAGCCACGGCTCCGGCTCGAACCGCCGCCCGGCGTGCAGCGTCTTGTGCCGGAGGAGGTCGAGCCGGGGATGGTCCTCCGGCGCGCCGCGGGGACGGGTCTTGAGCCGGTCGCCGCCGATCGCGAGATCACCGGGCAGGGCCGCGAGGATCTCCTCCAGCAGGGGCCCGGCGGTGTCGTCGTCCACGGCCTCGCGGAAACGTGCCACCTGGTCGCCCGACGCCCACCAGCCCGCCGCCACGTAGAGGCCTTCGGCGTCCACCTGGACGTAGTAGCCGACGCCCTCCACGCCCACTCCGCAGTAGGCCCCCTGATGCGTCTTGTACGGCGACTTGTCCTTGGAGAAGCGGACGTCGCGGTACGGCCGGAACAGGTGGGCCGGTCCGAACTCCGGCTCCAGCTCGTCCATGAGCGCGAGCATCGGCTCGCGGACACCGCTCTCGTAGAACCCCTTGTGGGCCGCCCAGTACGCCTTCGAATTGTCGGCGACGAGGCCCTCGTAGAAGATGAGCGCCTCGTCAGGGAAGCCGCTGAAACCCATGCCACCCACCTTCGCACGCCCCACCGACAGTCCCGAGACCGGGATCACGACCGAGACCCGGACCGGGATCACGCGGGCGCGCTCAGCGCCGCCGTCTCGCGGTGCCGAAGATCGACCTGGTGATCTCCCGGCCGAGCGCGGTCGCCGCCGTGCGGGCCAGCGACCGGAACTCCTTCGAGGCGAGCATCTCTTCGAGCGCCGACTGCCGGCGCGCCCCGGACGGCCGGTCCGCCGGTCTTTCCGCAGGCCTTTCCGCAGGTCGCTCCGCCGGTCTCTCGGCCGGCGCCTCCCGCTCGGGCTCCTGCTGCCGGGCCAGCCGCGCCGTGAGGATCTCGTACGCCGACTGCCGGTCCACGGCCGTGCCGTACTTGGGCAGGAGCGGGGACGCGGCGATCACCCTGTGGACGACCGCCGGGTCGGACGGCGCCATGAGCGACCGCGGCGCCCGCAGCCGTGTCCAGGCGACCGGCGTCGGTGCCCCCGTCTCGGACAGGACCGTGACGACCGCCTCCCCGATGCCGAGCTCGGTGAGCAGCCGTTCGAGGTCGTAGGAGGAGGCGGGGAAGGTCGAGACGGTCGCCTTCAGCGCCTTGGCGTCCTGCGGGGTGAAGGCGCGCAGGGCGTGCTGCACGCGCGCGCCGAGCTGGGCGAGGACGTCGGCCGGCACGTCCTTGGGCGTCTGGGTGACGAAGAAGACCCCGACCCCCTTCGACCGGATCAGCCGCACGGTCTGGGTGATCGACCTGAGGAACGCCTTGGACGCGCCCTCGAACAGCAGGTGCGCCTCGTCGAAGAAGAACACCAGCGACGGCTTGTCGGGGTCGCCCACCTCGGGCAGCGTCTCGAAGAGGTCCGCGAGCAGCCACATCAGGAACGTGGAGAACAGCTGTGGCCGCTCCTGCACCGCGGGCAGTTCCAGGATGGAGATCACGCCGCGGCCGTCCGGCGTGGTCCGCAGCAGGTCGCGTACGTCGAACTCGGGCTCGCCGAAGAACGCCTCCGCCCCCTGGGCCTGGAAGTTCACCAGGGCGCGCAGGATGACGCCCGCGGTGGACGCCGACAGCCCGCCGATGCCGCTCAGCGCCTCCGGCGTCTCGGTCAGATAGCGGATGACCGCGATCAGGTCCTTGAGGTCCAGCAGCGGCAGTCCGTGCTTGTCGGCGAAGTAGAAGATCAGCCCGAGCGACGACTCCTGGGTCTCGTTGAGTTCGAGCACCCGCGACAGCAGCGTCGGCCCGAACGCGCTCATGGTGGCACGCAGCGGGATGCCGTCCCCCACACCGCCGAGGGAGAAGAACTCCGTCACGCAGCCCTCGGGCGTCCAGTCCTGGCCCACCTCGGCGGCCCGGCGGGCGATCCGGTCACCCGGCTTGCCGGGCGAGGCCAGGCCGGACAGGTCGCCCTTGACGTCCGCGAGGAACACCGGCACGCCGTGACCGGCGAGCTGCTCGGCCATGAGCTGCAGGGTCTTGGTCTTCCCCGTGCCGGTCGCCCCGGCCACCAGGCCGTGCCGGTTCATCATGCACACCGGGATGCGGATGCGCTCGGAGGCGTCGGCCGTCCCGTCCTCGCGGACGAGCGCGCCCAGCTCCAGCGCCGGTCCCTCGAAGTCGTAGCCCTTCACCGGTTCGTGTACTTCTTCCCGGGCGTGGTGCCGCCGAGCAGCTCCGAGACGGTCACGTACGTGAAGCCCTTGCGGTCGAGCTCGTCGAGCAGCCGGGGCACTGCCTCCACGGTGGTGGGGTGGATGTCGTGCATGAGCACGATGTCGCCCGGTTTGGCCGCGACGCTGCGCTGCGCGATCACCTTGGGGTTGCGGTTGAGCCAGTCGAGGGTGTCGACGGCCCACAGGATCTGCGCGAGCCCGGTCTGCTTCGTCTCGTGGTCCACCGCCTGGTTCGTCGCGCCGTACGGCGGGCGCATGAGCCGCATCGTCACGCCGGTCGCCTTCCGCACGGCATTCTGCGTACGGTCGAGCTCCCGGCGCAGGGCATCGGACGACAGCCCCGGCAGCGAGGCGTGGTCCCAGGAGTGGTTGCCGATCTCGTGGCCCTCGGCGGCCATCCGCCGCACGAAGTCCCGCGTCTCATCCGTGATCATCTGCCCGAGCAGGAAGAACGTGGCCCGAGCGTGGTGGGCCGCGAGCAGGTCGAGGACGTGCCCGGTCTGTTCGCCCGGCCCGTCGTCGAACGTCAGCGCCACGCATTTGTGCCGCTTGCAGTCGACGTTCCGGGGCGGTGGGACCGCGGGCAGGCGCGGCCCCGGTGCTCCCCGTTGTGTGCCCGCGAGCCGGAAGCGCAGCAGGTCGGCGTCGAAATGCCGCGGCGTGCCGAAGCGCGGATGGGGCGCCGCGGGACCGGGCCGTTCCCCCGAGACCGGCACGGTCCTGACCTGCCCACACCCGCCGAGCAGCAGCAACGACAGCAGAACGGATCCGACCCGCATACGACCCCCCGGAGCAGGCGGGGGGCCACGAACGCTACGGATAGTCTCCGGCCGCTCCCCCCCGCAGAACCTTTTCCAGCTCCTCCCACCAGGGCGGCACATCCGCCTTGAGCTCGGCATATCTGCGAGCCACCCGGATGGCGCATCCTGCGGGGTCCGTACCCAGGTGCCGGCACTTCACGGCACCCTCGCGCCAACGGTAAAAGCCCTCACGAAAGGTCACGACCAGGCCTATCCAGACGGAGAGAGTAGCCTCGTCGCCGATCTCGTAGGCGTCGGCCACCCCGAGCGCGGCGAGTTCCGCGCGAAGTTTTTCCACCGCGACTCGCGACTCACTCACCGGCCATCGCCCCCTGCACAGCAGACACGCACAAAAAGGGATGTACCCAACCTTGGAGCGGCGCTTGCGGATTCATTCTGTAATCATCGGCTACTAAGCGTCACCACGCAGCCCTTACTCGTCAGTCATGTGCGGGTTCTCCGAGATCAGGAGGCCTCACGGCCGCCGTCGGCACTCTCGATCACCTCGGAAGCCCCCGTCCCGTCGGGAGGCACTGTCCCGTCGGGAGACACTGTCCCGTCGGGAGACACTGTCCCGTCGGGAGGTACGGGAGGCTCGGTGACCACCATCACGAACCGCAACGGTTCGTCGTGCTCGTTGGCGTATCGGTGCGGCCGGTCGGCGCTGAACACGACGGCGTCGCCGGGGCCCACGAGGTGGCTCCGGCCGTACACGGTCAGTGTGAGCCGTCCCTCCAGCACGGTGAGCATCTCTCGGGTGCCGGCGGGGTGCGCGTCGCCGTCGTGGTGCTCGCCCGGCTCAAGCCGCCAGTCCCACAGCTCCAGGATCGCGGGCGCGTCCGTCCCCACGAGCAGGCGGGCCGATCCTCCCCCGGGATGCCGGAAGGTCACCACCTCCGACTCGTGCACGACCCGGACGACCGGGGTGTCGGCGACCTCCACCAGCCGCGCGAGGGTCACGCCCAGCGCGTCGGCGATCCGGGTGAGCGTGTTGACACTCGGGTTGGTGCGGCCCTGCTCGATCTGAATGAGCATGCCGCGGCTCACGTTCGACCTGGCCGCGAGCTCGTCGAGGGTCAGCCCCCGATGGGCCCGCTGGCCGCGTACGTTCGCGGCGATGGCCGCGGTGATCGTCGCAGGATCAGCCATGAGTACAGCCTAGTGATCTGCTACTACAATCCATTGCACTATCAAGGCAATCTCTTGGGGGATCTGTGACGGCGGTGGCCCTCGCTACGGCATGCGCGGTGATCTTCGGCACGGCCGACTTCTTCGGAGGGCTCGCCACCAGACGGTCGAAGGTGCTGGCCGTCGTCGTGCTCTCCCAGCTCGGCGGCCTGCTGCTGGTCGCCGCCCTGCTGCCGGTGCTGCCGGGCCACCCGAGCACGGCCGCGCTGGCCTGGGGGATGGCCTCCGGAGTGGCCGGCGCCTTCGGCATCGTGCTCTTCTATCGCGGCCTGGCCACCGGCATGATGTCGGTGATCGCCCCGACCACGGCCACGACCGCGATGGCGGTCCCCGTGGTGTTCGGGCTTCTCACCGGCGACCGGCCCTCCCCTCTGGCGCTCGTGGGCGTCGTGCTCGGCCTGTTCGCCGTCCTGCTGGTCAGCCGCGAGCCGGACAACGGCGGGGCGAGCGGCCCGAAGGCCGGGCCGATCCTCGCCGCCCTGGTGTCGGGGGCGGGTTTCGGCGGGTTCTTCGTGCTGCTCAAGCTGGCCCCGGCCGACTCCGGCACCTGGCCGCTGCTCGGGGCGAGGATCGCGTCGATCGCGCTGGTCGCGCTGCTGGCCCTCGTGACGCGCAGGAGCCTGCGCCCGGTGCCCGGCAGTCTCACGGTGACGATCGCGGCCGGGGTGCTCGACATGGCCGCCAACGTGCTCTATCTCTTCGCGGCGCAGCGGGGGATGCTCACCCTGGTGGCCGTCCTGGTGTCGCTCTACCCGGCGAGCACGCTGCTGCTCGCGCGCTACGTCCTCGGCGAGCGGCTGAGCCCCGTGCAGATCACCGGGGTCGGGTTCGCGCTCGGCGCGATCGCGCTCATCGCCGCCGCCTGAATCCCGACCCCTGGCGCCGGACCGGGGTCAGGCCGCGCAGGCCTGCTCGGGGACGCGTACGACGCCCTCCTCGCGGGCGTAGTCCTCCAGCATCCCCCGGAGCTGGCGGCGGCCCCGGTGCAGCCTGGACATGACGGTGCCGATCGGAGTGCCCATCCGGTCGGCGATCTCCTTGTATGCGAAGCCCTCGACGTCGGCCAGATAGACGGCCACCCGGAATTCCTCCGGAAGGGCCCGCAGGGCGTTCATCACGACGTTGTCCGGGATCTGGTCGAGTGCCTCGCTCTCGGCCGAGCGCAGCCCGGTCGACATGTGCGACTCGGCCGCGGCGAGCTGCCAGTCCTCGATCTCCTCGGCGGCCGACAGCTTGGGCGAACGCTGCTTCTTCCGGTAGTCGTTGATGAAGTTGTTGGTGAGGATGCGGTGCAGCCACGCCTTGAGGTTCGTGCCCTCACGGAACTGGTGATATGACGTGAACGCCTTCGCGACGGTCTCCTGGACCAGGTCCTCGGCGTCGGCGGGGTTGCGCGTCAAACGCATGGCGGACGCGTAGAGCTGGCTCGTCACCGGCACGACCTCACGCTCGAACCATGCCTGCCGCTGCTCGTCGGTCGAGATCATCTCTTCCCCCTACGGAACTTCTCCCCCGTTACCCGTCCGGCCGGAACACATGCGAGGTCACTCGTTCATCGTTGTGCCAAGGAACATCGTGCCGCTTGGGGCCTAAGCACGGTGTTAATGTCGTTCCGCCTGGTCAGCGCCATCGCTGTAGAGACCAGGCTCGCGCGGCCAGGTCACGCGCAAGCCGAACAAGTCTCGTTAGAGTAACATCGAAGCCTCAATCCGGAGTAAAATGTGGCAGATCTCACTGGCCACCGCCGGATGCGGCCGGGTGGAGCCTGATATGCGCCTTTGGTGTTCATGCCACGTGACGTGTCAGAGTTGCGGGCATGAACCACCTGGATCGGCACGATCCGGTCACGAGGGCATGGGTGGCCGACGCCATCCAGGCCGTCGAGGCCGACGCCAACCGAAGCTGCGACACGCACCTGCATGTGTTCCCGCTCCCCTCGCACTGGGGTGTCGACCTCTATCTGAAAGACGAGTCGGTCCACCCCACCGGTTCACTCAAGCACCGCCTCGCCCGGTCCCTTTTCCTGTACGGCCTGGCGAACGGCTGGATCGGGCCGACCACCACGATCATCGAGGCGTCGAGCGGGTCCACGGCCGTGAGCGAGGCGTACTTCGCCCGGCTGCTCGGCCTGCCGTTCATCGCGGTGATCCCGGCGAGCACCTCTCCGGAGAAGCGGGAGATCATCGAGTTCTACGGCGGCAAGTGCCACCTGGTGGACGACCCGAGAGCGATCTACGACGAGTCGCACCGGCTCGCCGCAGAGACCGGCGGGCACTACATGGACCAGTTCACCTACGCCGAGCGGGCGACGGACTGGCGGGGCAACAACAACATCGCCGAGAGCATCTTCCAGCAGATGGCGCTCGAACGGCACGCGGAGCCGGCGTGGATCGTGGTCGGCGCGGGCACCGGCGGCACCTCCGCCACCATCGGCCGCTACATCCGCTACCGCCGCCACCAGACCCGGCTGTGCGTGGCCGACCCCGAAGGCTCGGCGTTCTATCCGTCCTGGGTCTCCGGTGAGGAGCACGGCGGCGGCGGTTCACGGATCGAGGGCATCGGCCGGCCGCGGGTCGAGCCGTCGTTCCTGCCGACGGTCATCGACCGGATGACCCAGGTGCCGGACGCCCTGTCGATCGCGGCCATGCACTGGGTCAGGGAGGTCACCCGCAGGGAGGTCGGCGGCTCGACCGGCACCAACATCGCGGCGGCGGTGCAGATCATCAGGGAGATGCGGGAGCGGGGCGAGCGCGGCAGCGTGGTCACGCTGATCTGCGACGGCGCCGAGCGCTACCGCGACACCTACGGCGATCCGCACTGGCTGTCGGAGCGGGGCATCGACATCGCCCCCCACCTCGAAGAGCTGCGCGCCTTCCTCGGGAGCTGACGGAGCCGAGCAGGGCCGGCGGAGCCGAGCAGGGCCGGCGGAGCCGAGCAGGGCCGGCGGGTAGCGGGCCGGGGGGATCCCGGCCCGCCCGCACTTCTCGCGTGCGCCGGTCGCCGTCTCGCGTGTGTCAGTCGCCCAGCAGGGCGTCGACGAAGACCTCGGGGTCGAACGGCGCGAGGTCGTCCGGCCCCTCACCGAGGCCCACCAGCTTCACCGGCACGCCCAGCTCACGCTGGACCGAGATCACGATGCCGCCCTTGGCCGTGCCGTCCAGCTTGGTCAGCGCGATGCCGGTGACGTTGACCACCTCGGCGAAGACCTGCGCCTGGCGCATGCCGTTCTGCCCGGTGGTCGCGTCGAGGACGAGGAGCACCTCGTCCACCGCCGCCTTCTTCTCGATGACCCGCTTGACCTTGCCCAGCTCGTCCATGAGGCCGGTCTTGGTGTGCAGCCGTCCGGCGGTGTCGATGATGACGGTGTCCGCCTTGTCCTCGATGCCCTTGGCCACGGCGTCGAACGCCACGGACGCCGGGTCGCCGCCCTCCGGGCCGCGCACCACACCCGCGCCGACGCGGTCACCCCACGTCTGGAGCTGGTCGGTGGCCGCCGCGCGGAAGGTGTCGGCGGCGCCGAGCACGACCTTCCTGCCATCGCCGACCAGGACCCGGGCGAGCTTGCCCGAGGTCGTGGTCTTGCCGGTGCCGTTGACCCCGACGACGAGGACGACGGCCGGCCGCTCCCCGTGCGGCTGGGTGTGCAGGGTGCGGTCGAGGTCCGGCGCGATCTGCGTGAGCAGCTCCTCGCGCAGCAGCCTGCGCACCTCCTCGGGGGTGCGGGTGCCGAGCACCTTCACCTTCGTCCGCAGTTCCTCCACCATCACCCGGGTGGGGGCGACGCCGACGTCGGCCGTGATCAGAGTCTCCTCGATCTCGTCCCAGACCTCGTCGTCGAGCCGGTCACGCGACAGCAGTTCGAGCAGGCCCCGGCCGAGGACGTTCTGGGAACGGGCGAGCCTGCCGCGCAGCCGCACCATCCGGCCGGCCGAGGGCGGCGGGACCTCGATCTCGGGAGCCTTGATCAGCTCTTCGATCGGGGGCGCGGGCGGCGGCAGTGTGGTCGTCGTGCCGCCGTCCTCTTCGCCCAGCCCCGTCTTCGCGGGCTCCTCCGCGACGGGAGCCTTCGGCTCGGGCGGGGCCGGCGGGGCGGGCGGCAGGTCCTTCGCCTTCGGCCGGAACAGCAGCCACAGGCCACCCACCGCCAATATGGCGACGATGGCCACGATCACGATGATGCCGAGGTAACCGTCCACACCATGCAGTTTCCCAGATCGCCCGCATTACTCCGGACAGGGCGACCCGATCGGGCGATCCACGCTCTCCTCACACCTTTTCGCGGAGGCGCTGGCTGACGACCTGGGTGACGCCGTCGCCGCGCATCGACACGCCATACAACGCGTCGGCGATCTCCATCGTGCGCTTCTGGTGCGTGATCACGATGAGCTGTGAGGTCTGTCTCAGTTCCTCGAACAGGGTGAGCAACCGCTGCGTGTTGGTGTCGTCGAGGGCCGCCTCCACCTCGTCCATCACATAGAACGGCGACGGGCGCGCCTTGAAGATCGAGATGAGGAACGCCACCGCGGTCAGCGACCGCTCGCCGCCCGACAGCAGCGACAGGCGCTTGACCTTCTTGCCGGGCGGCCGGGCCTCGACCTCGACGCCGGTCGTCAGCATGTCCTCCGGGTCGGTCAGCAGCAGGCGGCCCTCGCCGCCGGGGAAGACCCGCTGGAAGATCCCCTGGAACTCGCGGGCCACGTCCTCGTACGCCGCCGCGAAGACCTGCTCGACCCGGTCGTCGACCTCCTTGACCACGAGCAGCAGGTCGCGCCGGGTCTTCTTGAGGTCTTCGAGCTGCGAGGTGAGGAAGGCGTGCCGCTCCTCAAGGGCCGCGAACTCCTCCAGCGCCAGCGGGTTGACCTTGCCGAGCTGGGTCATCTGCCGTTCGGCCGTCCTGGCCCGCTTCTCCTGCTCCTCCCTGACGTACGGCACGGGCGGGTCGCCCGGCACCGGCACGCCCGGCCCGTATTCCGCGATCAGCGGTTCGAGCTCGATGCCGTACTCCTCCAGGGCACGCTGCTCCATCTGCTCCAGGCGCAGCCGCCGCTCGGTCCTGGCCATCTCGCTGCCGTGGACCCGGTTGACCAGGGCGTCCAGCTCGGAGCTGAGCTCCCGCACGCGCAGGCGCACCTGCTTGAGCTCGGCGTCGATCTGCCCGCGGGCCCGCTCGGCCTCGTCGCGCTCCTCGGCGGCCCGCGCGAGCGAGCCCTCCAGGGCGTTCAGGGCGGCACGCGCGCCGTCGGCCACCGCCGCGGCGATCTCCGCCTGCCTGCGGCGGCGCTCGCGGTCGGCCGCGGCCCTGGCCCGGTCCTGCCGCTCGCGCTGCGCCGCACGCAGCAGCGCGTCGGCCCGGCCCGCGATGCCCCGCACCCGCTCCTCGGCCGTACGGACGGTCAGCCGGGCCTCCATCTCGGCCTGCCGGGTGACGCCGCAGGCGGCGGCCAGCTCGTCGCGGGTGTCGGTGGTGGGCTCCGCCTCCAGCTCGGCGGCGTACTCCGCCTCGGCGAGCTGCTCCTCCAGCTCCACGACCGCGGCCTGGGCCTGCTCGCGCGCCTCCTGGGCGTCCACCACCGACCGGCTCAGCCGGGCCGCCTCGTCCTGGGCGGCCTTGACGGCGGCCTCCAGCCGGGCGAACTGCTTGGCCGCCGCCGCGGCCCGCTGGTCGGCCTCCCGCTGCCTGCCGCGCAGGCGGTCGAGCCCGGCCTGCGCGGCGTTCAGCCCGTTCTGCGCCGCGTTGACGCCGCTCTGGGCGGCGCTCACGCCGCTCTGCGCCTCCGCCACCCGCGCCTGCGCCGCCTCCAGCGCGAGCTGGCACTCCCGCTCGGCGGCCACGGCCTCGGCCAGCGCCTCCGCGTGCCGTTCGGCCTCGGCTCCGGCGGTGGCGAGATCGGCGGCGGCCTCGTCGAGGGCGGTCCGCATCTGCAGCAGCGAGGATCCGCCGCCCGAGCCGCCGTGCGCGGCGTTGACGCCGAGCAGGTCGCCGGACGTCGTGACGGCCCGCAGCTCCGGATGGGCGTCCACGACCTTGCGCGCGGTGAGCAGGTCGGGCACCACGACCACGTCGGACAGCAGCGCCTCCACGGCGGGGCGCAGCTCGTCGGGCACGGTCACCAGATCGGCGGCCCACTCCGCGCCCGCGACCGGCGTCTCCGGCCGCGCCCTCTGGTCGCCATCACTCTGGCGGTCGCCCGCGATCAGCAGGGCGGCGCGGCCGGCGCCGGCCTCACGCAGGTGCTCCACGGCCGCGACGGCGGCGGTGAGCGAGGCCACGGCCACGCCGTCCACGGCCAGCACGGCCGCGATGGCCGCCTCCGCCCCCGGGCGTACGGCGAGCAGCGTGGCGATCGGGCCGAGCAGGCCGGGCAGCCCCGCGCCGAGCAGCGCGGCGGCCCCGTCCGCGCCCCCGGCCAGGCTCATCTCCAGGGCCTCGCACCGCGCCTGGAGGGCGGCGACCGCACGCTGCGACGCCTGGTCGGCGGCCCTGGCCGTGCTCACCGCGGTCTTGGCGGCGGCCAGCGCGTCCCTGGGCGCGGCCAGGTCGGCCCGCACCCGCTCCACGACGGCCTCGGCCTCCTCGGCCACGGCCCTGGCCTCCTCCACCGCGGCGCGGGCGAGGTCGACGCCCTCCTGCGCGGCCTCCAGCTCGGCCGCGAGCCCGGGGTCGGCCGGCGCCTCGTCGAGTGCCTGCGCGTCGAGCTCGTCCTGGGCCTGCTCCGCGCGCCGGGTGGCGTCCTCGACGGCCTTGGTGAGCCTGCCGATCTCGTCTCCGGCGGCCCTGGCCCGGCTCCTGGCCGACTCGACCTGGCCGCGGAGGCGGGCGAGGGCCTCCCGGCGGTCGGCCGCGGCGCGGGAGGCGGCGGTCAGGCGCCGCTCCTCGGCGGCCAGCGCCTCCTCGGCCTCGGCGCGGACCTCGACGGCGGCGTCGAGCCGCTCGCGCGCCTCGTCCAGCTCCTCCGCCAGCACCCGTTCCTGCTCGCGCACCTCGGCGGCCTCGCGCTCCAGGTCCTCCGGGTCGCGCCCGCGCCGCTCGATGGAGGCGGCGTCCGCGGCGTGCCGCCGCCGTTCGGCCGCGAGGCTCTCCACACCGCGCAACCGCTCCCGCAGAGCGGAAAGGCGGTAGTAGGTCTCCTGTGCGGCCTTGAGGCGGGGCTGGGCCTCGTTCTCGGCCGCCTCCAGCTCGGCCTCCCGCCGCTGGCCTTCGGCCAGCTCCGCCTCCACGTGGGTGCGCCGCGCCTGTACGGCCGCCTCGTCGGCCTCCTCGCGCTGCAGCCTGTCGCGGAGGGTGATCACGTCGTCGGCGAGCAGGCGCAGCCGCGCGTCGCGCAGGTCGGCCTGGATGACGGCCGCCTTGCGGGCGATCTCGGCCTGCCGGCCCAGCGGTTTGAGCTGGCGGCGCAGCTCGGCCACGAGGTCCTGGACGCGGGTCAGGTTGGCCTGCATCGCGTCGAGCTTGCGGAGGGCCTTCTCCTTGCGCTTGCGGTGCTTGAGGACGCCGGCGGCCTCCTCGATGAACGCCCGGCGTTCCTCCGGCCCCGCGTGCAGCACCTGGTCGAGCTGGCCCTGGCCGACGATGACGTGCATCTCCCGGCCGATGCCGGAGTCGGACAGCAGCTCCTGGATGTCGAGCAGGCGGCAGGTGTCGCCGTTGATGGCGTACTCGCTCTGGCCGGAGCGGAACATCAGCCGGCTGATCGTCACCTCGGTGTAGTCGATCGGGAGCGCACCGTCGCTGTTGTCGATCGTCAGGGTGACCTCGGCCCGGCCGAGCGGCGGGCGGCTGGAGGTGCCCGCGAAGATGACGTCCTCCATCTTGCCGCCGCGCAGCGACTTGGCGCTGTGCTCGCCCATCACCCAGGCGAGGGCGTCCACGACGTTGGACTTGCCGGAGCCGTTGGGGCCCACCACGGCGGTGATGCCCGGCTCGAAGCGGAGGGTGGTGGCCGAGGCGAAGGACTTGAAGCCGCGTAAGGTGAGCGTCTTCAGATACACGTCCGCCCCCCTCGGTGCCGCCTGGCGTTTGGGGGGAAGACTACAGCTCCGGCGGCCGGGGATGCGGGGATAGGCGCCTACGTGCCGATTGGGAAATGAATTCGGGTAAGGCAAGACGGGCGGTTCGCCCATCCCGCCCGTGCCCGGTTATTAATGATCAGTTAACCGTCGAATCAATTGCCGGGGAACGACGGCGCAAATGGCAAGGGACGCCTTTGCGGGGCGTCCCTACAATCCTTTCCCGTTCCCGCCGGACCTCAGGTGAGAGCCGGCTCGCGATCCTGCAGCCGGGCCAGGGCCTCGTCACGAGTTTGCGCTGCGAGCGCGTCGTTCTGGGCCTGGAGCCGGGTGAGTTCTGCCTCGAGGTCGCGGATGCGCTGCTGGAGACGGCGCATTTCCGAGATCATCCGAGGATCAGGACCGCCGACGTGGCCGAGTAGAGCCTTCGCCATAGTAAAGGGTCCTCCACGCTGAGTGACCAGACTGGTTCGCGCACTTCATGCCGCGGGAGGGGTGCGCGTGGTTCCTCTCAAGAGTCGCACCGGCAATGGAGACGGTCAAGCTGAACGCTCCGCACAGACGTGCCGGTGGGCACTCTCGCTAGATAAATATACCGGATTTAGGAGGTTTGAGGGAAGCCCTACTTCTCGACAAACCCGGCGATACCTCTCTTCGCATCGCTCCAGCGCTCGACCACCCCCTCGACATGGCCGGGCGTGTCTCCGGTGCGTAACAACGACAGGAGTTTCTCGCACGACTCCCTCGGGCCCTCGGCGACGACCTCGACCCTCCCGTCGGCCAGGTTCGAGGCCCACCCGACGAGCCCGAGCTCCAGTGCGCGGGCGCGGGTCCACCAGCGGAACCCCACACCCTGCACCCGTCCACGGACCCATGCCGTCAACCGAACCACGCCTACAAGTATCCAGATCGACTCCGGCAGGCACAGCGGGGGGTGGTCTAAGGACGGGCACTCCTCGGGCGGGGCTGGCACTTCGGGCAGCTGTAGGAGGACCTGTTCATGAACGCCTCCCGCCTGATGGGCGTCCCGCAGCGGCGGCAGGGCTCGTCCCGCCTGCCGTACACCGCGAGCGAGCGGTCGAAGTAGCCGCTCTCGCCGTTCACGTTGACGTAGAGACTGTCGAAGGAGGTGCCGCCCTGCCCCAGCGCCTCGGTCATGACCGCGCGGACCGCCGTGAGCAGTTCGGCGATCTTCGGCCGGGTCAGCGTCTCGGTCGGCCGCGCCCAGTGCAGGCGGGCACGCCACAACGCCTCGTCCGCGTAGATGTTGCCGACCCCGCTGATCAGCGACTGGTCGAGCAGCGCCCGCTTGATCCCCGTACGGCGCAGCCGCAGCCGTACGGCGAACTCGGCGTCGTCGAAGGCGTCCTCAAGCGGGTCGGCGGCGATGTGCGCGATCGGCTCGGGCACCGGCCGGCCGAGACCGGAGGTCATGGGCGCCACTAGGAGGTGCCCGAAGGTGCGCTGGTCGACGAAGCGTAACTCCAGGCCGCCGTCGGCGAAGCCCATGCGCACGCGCAGGTGCTTCTCGATCGGCGACAGCGGGTCCACGACCAGAAGCTGACCGCTCATGCCGAGATGGGCGATCAGCGCCTCACCGGGCTCCTCCTCGCCGGAGGCGTCGTCCCGCAGGGGCAGCCACAGGTATTTTCCGCGCCGCTCGGCAGAAGCCGGCGTGCGGCCCTTGAGCTGGGCGGGCAGATCGCCGACGTTGCGCCGGACCGCCCGGGGGTGCAGGACCTCGGCCGCGGCCACCGTCCGGCCGGCGACCCAGCTCTCCAGGCCCCTGCGGACGACCTCGACCTCGGGCAGCTCGGGCATGTGCCGTCTCCCGTGCTCAGGCGCGTACGGGACCGGCGCCCTCGCGGGCGTCGCGCACCGCGCGGATCGCGGTCCAGGCCGCCTCGGCCGCCTGCTGCTCGGCCTCCTTCTTGCTGCGCCCTGAGCCCTTGCCATACTCCTTGCCGCCCACGCGCACGACCGCGGAGAACGACTTGGCGTGGTCGGGCCCGCTTTCGTCCACGTGATACTCCGGCACGCCGAGCATCTCGGCGGCGGTGAGCTCCTGCAGGGACGTCTTCCAGTCGAGCCCGGCGCCGAGCGACGCCGACCGCGTGATGAGCGGGTCGAACAGCAGGTGGACGACGCGGAACGCCTCGTCGAGGCCCTTGTCGACGTACACCGTGCCGATCAGGGCCTCCAGCGTGTCGGCCAGGATCGACGACTTGTCGCGGCCGCCGGTGCCCTCCTCGCCGCGGCCGAGCCGCAGGTATTTGCCGAGGTCGAGCGTCCTGGCGACGTCGGCGAGCGCCCGCATGTTGACCACCGCGGCGCGCAGCTTGGCGAGCTGGCCCTCCGGCAGGTCGGGGTGGTTGCGGAACAACGTGTCCGTCACCACGAGACCCAGCACCGAGTCGCCCAGGAACTCCAGGCGCTCGTTCGTCGGCAGTCCGCCGTTCTCGTACGCGTACGAGCGGTGCGTCAGCGCCCGCTCGAGGATGCCGGCGCTGAGCCGGACATCCAGGGTCTGGAACAGCTCGTCTCTCGCGACCTCGACGGGCACGGGCTTGACAGACGGCGCGGCCATGAAATCCTCCCCAACTCCTAGGTGCAGGCAGGGCCGTGCACGGGAGGCAGGCGGGCCGGCCGAAGGCCCGAAGGCGTGGTGGACGCCGGTCCGCCGGGAGCCGATGGCCCCGGCGTCCACCACGGCCGCGGGCGTGCATGTCGGTGCGTACCGTCCAACCGCCACCGCACGTTCCTATGGAGCACGGTAACCCTTTGAAGCACGGTAACGCCGACCGGCTCGCTTTGACGATCCGGCCGGCGTCCCGACGTCCCTTACCGCGCGCGCGATCAGGCCGACGGCTCGACGACCTGACGGCGGTTGTAGGTGCCGCAGGTCGGGCACGCCACGTGCGGGCGCTTGGGCGAGCGGCACTGCGGGCAGCTCACGAGTGCGACCGCCGCCGCCTTCCACTGGGACCTGCGGGCGCGGGTGTTGCTCCGCGACATCTTCCGCTTGGGGACGGCCACGTCAACCCTCCTGATCGTCTTCCTGTTCCACAACCAAACCCTGCAGCGCCGCCCAGCGGGCGTCGATCGCTTCGTGCCGGTGGTCAGGGCCGGCCTCCGCCAGCCTGATCCCGCACTCCGCACAGAGACCGGGGCAGTCATCACCGCACACCGGGCTCAGCGGCAGTGCGAGCACCACCGCGTCACGGAATACCGGCTCGAGATCGAGCAGTTCGCCGTCGAGGAGCAGATCGTCCTCTCCGGCGTCCTCCGCCGAGTAGAAGTAGAGCTCCTGGAAGTCGACCTCGATCTCCGAGGTCAACGGCTCCAGGCAGCGCGAGCACTCCCCCGTCAGGGGAGCCTGCGCCGTGCCCGTCACGAGCACGCCCTCCATCACCGCCTCGAGCCGGATGTCCAGCTCGACGTCGGCGTCCTTGGGAACGCCGATCATTCCGACCGCGAGATCCACCGGTGCCGGGAGAACCGGGCTGAGCGTGCGCATCGATCCCGGTCGGCGCCCAAGGTCATGGGTGGAGATCACCCAGGGGGCTCGGGGATCGAGGCTGTGCAGACTCATCCTGCTCTCGTTAGGCATGGCGAATCACCGCCGTCGTGCAAGGCTGAAAAGCAAGAATACCAGGCCCGGTTCAGCCTCTGAGCCGCTCCACCAGCAGCTGGTGGACGAGGTCGGGGACCAGGCCGGACACGTCCCCGCCATACCGGGCGATCTCCTTGAGCCTGCTCGACGACAGGAAGGAGTATTCCGGGTTGGTGGACATGAACAGCGTCTCGACGCCCGACATCCGATAGTTGAGCTGCGCCATCTGCAGCTCGTAGTCGAAGTCGCTGACCGCGCGCAGGCCCTTCACGATGGACGGGATGCCCTGCTGCCTGCAGAAGTCGACCAGCAGACCGTGGAACTTCTCCACGCGGACGTTCCCGTACTCCTTCGTCACCGCCTGGAGCATCTCGATGCGCTCGTCGACGGTGAACAGGCTGCGCTTCTCGATGTTGATGAGCACGGCCACGACCACCTCGTCATACAGCCGTGACGTCCGGCCGATGATGTCCAGATGACCGTTGGTCACGGGATCGAACGACCCCGGGCAGACGACACGACGCAAGGCGCACCCCCATAGATTCACGGGTTCCCGGCTGCGCGACCGTACCAAACGGCCGCTTCGCCGTATCGACGGACCCTGTCTTCCGTGAAGCCCGCGGGCCACACCAGGTCCTTACCCCTCGACTCCCGCTCCACGGCCACGAGCGCGCCCTCGGCCAGCCAGCCGTTGTCGCGCAGCGCCGTCAGCACCCGGGTGACCGCCTCGTCGGAGACGGCGTAGGGCGGATCGGCGAAGACGAAGTCGTACGGCTCCTCGCACGGCCGGGCCACCACCCGCTCGACCTTCTCGGCCCGCAGGGCCGCACCCGGCAGCCCGAGGGACGCGATGTTCTCCCTGATCGTGCGTGCGGCCCTGGCGTCCGACTCCACCAGCAGTGCGTGGCCGGCCCCCCGGCTCAGCGCCTCCAGCCCGACGGCGCCCGACCCGGCGTACAGGTCGAGCACCCGGACCCCGTCCAGTGGGCCGAGCGTGGAGCCCACGGTGGCGAACAGGCCCTCCCGCGTGCGGTCGCTCGTCGGCCTGGTCGATCTCCCCGGTGGAACGGCAAGCCTGCGTCCCCCCGCCGTCCCTGCGATCACCCGCGTCACGCCTTCATTGTCCCGCCCCCGACGGCCGTCCCGGCACAGCCGAGGGGCTCGGAGTCAAGAGTGGGCAAGCCGCGGCGACGAATGGGTAAGAGCCGTATCGCGGGGTCGGTCACATGCGCATCATGAGTTCTGCGGCCTTCGCGGTGACCCAGGGGAAGGCCGGCCGGCGTGGTCGTGAGCCCTTCCGCACGCCGGCGCCCTCGGCACCTGACCCGAGGGCGGGCCCAGCCGGGGACGGCATTCGGGGGGAGGCCGTCCCAAGGCTGGGCCCTGGGTCGCTTAACGGGCGTCGTGTTCACACGGCGCCCGTTTCATTTCCCGCTCTCACGCCTTTTCGAGATATTCGGCGCGTTCGTCGGTGACCATGGTGTCGATCTCGGCGCGCAGGGCCGGGTGGGCCGACAGCTCGGAGTCGGCGGACAGCAGGGCGGTCGCCTCGGTCCTGGCGGTCTCGATCACGTCCTCGTCGCGCAGAAGCTGCAGCAGCTTGAGCGAGGACTTGCGCCCCGACTGGGCGGCGCCGAGCACGTCGCCCTCCCTGCGCTGCTCCAGGTCGACACGGGACAACTCGAACCCGTCGAGGGTCGCCGCCACCGCGTCGAGCCTGCGGCGGGCCTGGCTGCCCTCCGGGGCCTCGCTCACGAGCAGGCACAGCCCGGGCAGCCCGCCCCGGCCCACCCGGCCGCGCAACTGGTGGAGCTGGGAGACGCCGAAGCGGTCGGCGTCCATGATGACCATCACCGACGAGTTGGGGACGTCGACGCCGACCTCGATGACCGTGGTCGCGACCAGGACGTCGATCTCGCCCCGGGCGAAGGCCCGCATCGTGGCGTCCTTGTCCTCGGGCGCGAGCTTGCCGTGCAGCGCCTCGATCCGCAGGCCGAGCAGGGGGCCCTCGGCGAGCATGCGCGCGACGTCGAGCACCGCCAGGGGCGGCCTGCGCTCGTCGTCGTCCTTCGCCAGGTCGCCCTCGTCGCCCTCCTGGTCGCCGATGCGCGGGCACACCACGTAGGCCTGGCGGCCCAGGCCCACCTCCTCGCGCACCCGCTGCCAGGCGCGGTCGAGGAAGTGGGGCTTCTCCGCGGCGGGCACCACGTGGGTGGTGATCGGGGCCCGTCCTGAGGGGAGCTGGGACAGCGTGGAGACCTCCAGGTCGCCGAACACCGTCATCGCGACCGTGCGCGGGATCGGCGTCGCCGTCATGACCAGCACGTGGGGGCGTCCGCCCCCGCCCTTCTCGCGCAGCGCGTCGCGCTGCTCGACGCCGAACCTGTGCTGCTCGTCCACCACGACGAGCCCGAGGTCGGCGAACTGCACGTGCTCCTGGAGCACGGCGTGGGTGCCGATCACGATGCCGGCCGCACCGGAGGCCGCGTCGAGCAGCGCGCTCCGCCGCGCGGAGGCCCCCATCGAGCCGGTGAGCAGCGCGACCGTCGTCCCGCCGAACATCCCGCCGGCCGCGAGATCGCCCAGCATGTTCACGATCGACCGGTGGTGCTGCTGGGCGAGGACCTCGGTGGGCGCGAGCAGCACGGCCTGCCCGCCGGAGTCGACCACCTGGAGCATCGCGCGCAGCGCGACCACGGTCTTGCCCGCGCCGACCTCGCCCTGCAGGAGCCGGTGCATGGGGTGTTCGCGGGCTAGGTCGGCCGCGATCTCCTCGCCGACCTGCCGCTGCCCCTCGGTGAGCTGGAACGGCAGCCGCTTGTCGAACTCGCGCAGCAGCCCGTCGTCGCGCCCGGGGCGGGCCCTGGCGAGCCAGGCGGACGCGGCCATGCGCCGCCGCACCAGGACGGCCTGCAGCACGAACGCCTCGTCGAACTTCAGCCGGTCGTGCGACCGGGCGACGTCGGCCTGGCTGCGGGGCCGGTGGACCCGCCGCAGCGCCTCCTCGATCGGCAGCAGCCCCAGCCGCTCCCGGATCTCGGCGGGCACCGGGTCGTCCAGGCTGAGCACGTCGAGCACCGTGCGCACGGCCCGCCGGATCTTCCAGCTCGGCAGCCCCTGCGCGGAGGGGTAGATCGGCACCAGCGCGGAGGCGAACTCCTCGGCCGTCTCCTCCGTCTCGTCGAACGACTCGTATTCGGGATGGGTGAGCGAGACACGCCTGGTCCTCCCGCCGACGAAGACGCCGACCTTGCCGGAGAACATCGCCTCGGTGCCCGGCGTGAGCCGCTGCTCCGCCACGTAGGCGCCCTTGCCGAAGAAGGCCAGGTGGAGCTTCTCCTTGCCGTCGGTCACCTCGATGTCGAGCCAGGTGCCCTGCCGGTTCTTCATCGGCCTGCGCACGGCCGACGACACCTTGGCGACCACGGTGACGTGCTCGTCGTGCTCCAGCGACGCGATGGGCGTCAGCTCCCCGCGCTGCGCGTATCGCCGCGGATAGTGGCGCAGCAGCTCACCGACCGTGCTGATGCCCAGGGCGCTCTCCAGCGAGGCGGCCGACCTGCCGACCACCTTCTTGAGCGGCTCGTCGAAGCTCGTCACGACACCAATTACTACCCGCACGGGCCGACAATCCGGCTACTCGACGCCGATCAGGAGGGGATAACCGCCCTGCCCGCCCTCGTACACGACGATCTCCAGGTCCGGGCGGGCCCGCTCCAGGTGGTCGCGTACGGCGGGCAGGAGCGGCTCGGGCGCGCACGCGCCGGCGACGAGCGTGACCATCTCGCTGCCGCCGGAGACCAGGCGCCGGACGACCTCGATCGCGGTCTCGGTGAGGTCCGCGCCGATCAGCGCGACGTCGCCGTCCACCACCCCGAGCACGTCGCCGGGGCGGCAGATCCCGGCGCTGGTCATCGCCTCGCGGTCGGCCACCCACACGTGCCCGTGGCGGGTGTGCCCGGCCGCGTCGGTCATCGCCACGATGTCGTCGTCGAAGCGGCGCAGCGGGTCGTGCACGGCCAGCGCGGCCAGGCCCTGCACCGACGCCCGGGTGGGCAGGACGCTGACCGTCACGCCCTCCTCCCTGGCGATCTCCGCGGCGGCCACGGCGACGTCGTGCACGACGGCGTCGTTGGGCAGCACCGCGACCTCGGTGCCGGCCTCGCGTACGGCCCGCAGCAGGGCCGCCGCCGTCGGGGCCGAGCCCGGTTCGCGCCGCACGACCACCGCTCCGGCCTCCCGGAACAGGGCCGCCAGGCCGTCCCCCGCGGCGACCGCGACGACGCCCCGCGCCGGACCGGGCTCGTGCGGCCGTCCCCCGAGGTAGGTCACCTTGATCCGGTGGGGCCGTCCCGCGCGCAGCCCGGCCTCGATCGCCGCGCCCGCGTCGTCCACGTGGACGTGGACGTTCCACAGGCCCTCCCCGCCGACGATCACCAGGCTGTCCCCCAGCGCGTCGAGCTCGCCCCTCAGCCGGTCCACCTCGTGGGCGCCCGCGTCGAGGAGGTACATGACCTCGTAACCGGGGCCGCCCGTGTTCTGCGCCTGCCCGGGTGCGATCCGCGCGGCCGGGGCGGGCACCTCGTGCCGCTCGCTGTACGCCTCGGTCACCACCTCGGCCAGGCTCTCCAGCATGATCACCAGCCCGGCCGCGCCCGCGTCCACCACGCCGTTGCGGGACAGCACGCCGAGCTGATCGGTCGTACGGCGCAGGGCCCGCCGTGCCTCGTCCGCCGCCCGGCGGGCCACCTCGGCCAGGTCGTCGGGCGCGTCGCGCACGGCCTGCGCCGCCGCCGACAGCACGCTCAGCACCGTGCCCTCCACCGGGCGGACCACCGCCGCCCTGGCCATCTCGGCCGCCCTCGTCAGGCCGTCGCGCAGGTCGGCGCCGCCTCCCGGCGCGCGCCCGAGCACCTCGGCCATGCCCCTGACGGCCTGGCTGACGATCACTCCGGAGTTGCCCCGCGCGCCGAGCAGGGCCCCGCGCGTCAGGGCCTGCCAGGTGGCGTCCGCGTCCGCGCCGCCGGGCAGCGCGTCCACCGCCTCGGCCGCCGACAGGATCGTGAGGTGCAGGTTCGTGCCGGTGTCCCCGTCGGGCACGGGGAACACGTTGAGCGCGTCGATCTCCGCCCTGGCCCGGCCGAGGGCCGCCGCGCAGTGGCGCGACCAGCGGCGTACGGCGGGGGGATCGAGCACCTTGAGCATCCGGCCGACCTTCCTTCCGCGCGATCCAGCCCCCCGATGCGCTACCGTTGGCGGGTACGAGACTATCCCCCGTTCGCCGGAGTCCCGTTTGGCGTGCACTGGTGAACATCGGATATCCTCGTGTGGCCAGCCGGTTGTCCCGGCATTGCTCGGACGAGCCGCTGCACCGGCGCCGGGCCGATCGACTGATTCAAAGGAGCGATTACCGTGGCTTCCGTCTGCGACGTCTGCGCCAAGAAGCCGATTTTCGGCAACAACATCTCCCACTCGCACCGCCGCACCCGCCGCCGCTGGAACCCCAACATCCAGACCGTGCGCGCGGTGGTCAACGGGACGCCGAAGCGGATGAACGTCTGCACCTCCTGCATCAAGGCGGGCAAGGTCACGCGCTGACCGTCTGACATCCGCGAGAGCCCGCCACCGGAACCGGTGGCGGGCTCTCGCGCTGTCGTGACCGGGAACGCGAGAATCCGCCGCACCGGAATATTCGTGGCACGGCGTGGTCGATCACGGTCATGGTCCGGATTCTCGTGACGGGCGCGACCGGCAACGTCGGCCGGGAAGTCGCCGCCCAGCTCATATCCGCCGGTGTCCCGGTGCGCGCGTTCGTCCGCGACGCCCGGACGACCCGCCTGCCGCACGAGGTGGAGATCGCGACAGGAGACCTGTCCCGGCCGGAAACCCTGGAAAGTGCGCTGAGCGGGATCACGACGGTGTTCCTGGTCTGGCCCTTCCTCACGTCCGAGGGCGCGCCGGCCGTCCTCTCCGCGATCGCGGGCTCCGCCCGGCGCCTCGTCTACCTGTCGTCGTCGGGCGTGGACGACGAGGCCGAACGGCAGACCGATCCGATCAACCGGCTCCACGCCGACATGGAGCGCCTCATCAAGGCGTCGGGCCTGGAGTGGAGCATCCTGCGGGCCGGCACGATCGCGTCCAACGCCCTGGGGTGGGCCGGGCAGATCCGGCAGGACGGTGTCGTACGCGGCCCCGGCATCGCTCCCACGGCGGTGGTGCACCAGGCCGACGTCGCGGCGGTGGCGGCACGCGTGCTGACCGGCGACGGGCACGTGGGCGCCACGCACGTGCTGACCGGACCACAGGTGGTGAGCAGGGCCGACCAGGTCCGCTTGATCGGCGAGGCGATCGGCCGTCCGCTGCGCTTCGAAGAGGTCTCCGTGGAGGCGGCACGGGAGCGGATGCTCGCGGACGGAAGGCCGCCCGCGCTGGTCGAAGCACTGCTCGCGAGCACCCGGCGTCCCCGCTCCGACCTGGTCACCTCGACCGTGGAGCAGATCACCGGCAGTCCCGCGCGGACATTCCGGCAGTGGGCCGCCGACCATGCCGACGCCTTCCGCTGACGGCTTCCGCTGACGGCTTCCGCCGAGGGATTACGCCGAGGCACTGCGCTGAGGCACTGCGCTGAGGCACTGCGCCGACCGTGCCTCAATCGGGGGGCGGCTTCCGGGCGAGCGCCGGACGGCGACGCGGGCGCGCCTGGGCGCCTCGGCTCAGGCGTCCGTCCGCATCCGCCAGGCGTGGTCCACGGGCCCGATGCCCGCGCCCAGGGGGAATCCATGTGCGATGGCGCCCGTGACGTACTCCTTGGCCCGCCGTACGGCGCCGGGCACGTCCTCGCCGAGAGCGAGATACGACGCGATCGCGGAGGCGAGCGTGCAGCCGGTGCCGTGGGTGTGCCGGTTGTCGTGCCGCTCGGCGGTGAAGCGGTGCTCGCTCGACCCGTCGGTGAGCAGGTCCACGGGCTCCCCGGGGAGGTGGCCGCCCTTGATCAGCGCCCATTTCGGGCCGAGGGCCAGCACGGCCTCGGCGGCGCGGCGCATGTCGCCAGTGTCCTCGACCTTGACGCCCGTGAGCTGCTCGACCTCCCACAGGTTGGGGGTGACCACGGTCGCGGCCGGCAGCAGCAGGCTCTTGACGGTCTCCACGGCCTCCGGCGCGAGCAGGCTGTCGCCGTGCTTGGACACCCCGACCGGGTCGACCACGACGGGCACGGTCACGCCCGCGAGGACCTCCGCGACGGTCTTCACCAGCACGGACGACGCCAGCATGCCCGTCTTGATCGCCTGGGCTCCGATGTCGCCGAGGACCGAGTCGAGCTGTGCCCGCACCGCCTCGGGAGGCAGTTCCCAGTAGCCCTGCACGCCCAGTGAGTTCTGCGCCGTCACGGCCGCGATGACGCTCATGCCGTGGACGCCGAGGGTCAGCATGGTCTTCAGGTCGGCCTGGATGCCGGCGCCGCCGCCGGAGTCCGAGCCCGCGATGGTCAGGACACGTGGTGGGGTGGTCATGCGACCATCCAACCAAAACCCCCGCCGTTCCCTCGAAAACGCCCCGTCTCCGGCCGTGGTCCAGGGGCCGGGCGGCAGCGGGTCACGGCCACGCCGAGACTCACACGCCGAGACTCATGGCGATGCCGCACACCCGTGAAGCGCAGGCGTACGCGGCGCCCGGCCGCCCCGGGGCGTTCCGCCTGGCCACCGACGCCGCAGAGGGCGGGTCAGCCGCGCTGGGACGGGCCGGTGATTTCGCAGCGCCCCTCGGAGAGCACGCAGTCGGCGGGTGCGGCCGGCGCGCCCTCGGCGTGGATGGTCAGCGTCAGCGTGCCACCCTCGTGCAACGAGGTCTGCGAGGTCGCGGTCTGCGAGGTCAGGGTCAGGGTGTCCCCCTGCTGCCGCCAGCCGGCCCCCTCGACGGCGGTCACCTGCCCGCCGACGGCCAGCCGGATGGTCCATGCGGGCAGGTCCGGCCCCTCGTTGCGTACGGCGAGCCGGGCCGTGTAGCCGCTCGCGTCACGGTCGGTCACCGTGAACCGCACCTGCACCGCGGGGGCTCCGGCGACGAGGGCGGACCTCGTCCGCACCGGGTGCGCGCCGGTCGTGCGGTTCGCACCGGCGTCAGACGCGTCCGCGTCGCCGGTGTCCTCGCCGTTTCCGGTGTCCTCGCCGCGTGGGTCGTCCAGCGGGGTCTCACCGGGCGTCGCGCCGTCGCCGGACCCGGTGCCCGTCGTGTCGTCCGGGTCGGCCGTGACGGCGGCGGGAGCATCGTCCACCTGCCCCGATGGGTGGGCCGACGCACGCGGGGCGGCGGTGGACGAGGCACGCGTGCGGGCGGACGTGTGGTCGCGATCCCGGCCCTTCGAGGCGGCCGTCGCGACCGGTGTGGCCCGGGGAGCCGCGGATGTGTCCTCCCCGGTGCCCGCCCCGCTGTCCTCCTGGCCGGAGCCGGACGTGCCGGAGTGCTCCTTGCCCGGCCGGTCCTGGCCGTTCCCGGCCGGGTCGCCGGTCGGATCACCGGAAGTGGGGGTCGCGTCGAGGGACTGGCCGGACCCGGCTCCGTACGGCCCGGCGTCGGCGGCGCAGTTCTCCGAGGTCGGGCAGGCCGTCGTCGGCTGATCCAGGGCCAGGGAGGTCCGCCCGGCGAGCAGCCGTGCTCCACCGGCCGTGACGCCCACGGCCAGGATCACCGACAGCCCCGACACGAGCGCCAGCCGCCGCATGCGTCTCGGCGGCTTCGCATGGTCGTCCCCGTCCTGCGGCAGGCCGCCCTCCCCGGCGCCCAACGATGCCGTCAGGAGCTCGGACGAGGCCGGCCGCTCCGAAGACGACAACGACACCGGCGACAGGCTCTCGGACTCCAGCCGCTCGGGCGACAGGGCCGCGAACATCCGGGTCGTCGACTCCGAGGGCGGCACCGGCCACGGCACGGCACCGCTGCTCGTCACAGGACCACTGCTCGTCACAGGGCCCGTCATGGGGCCCGTCATGGGGCCGGTCGCGGGGCCACCGGCGGCCTCCGAGAGCGGCACGGGCCAGGGGACGGCACCGCCGCCCGGCCACTGCCCGGACCGGCCGGGCCTGGCAAGGGGCTGCTCGTCGGGCGTCGCCGGCGGACGGAAGGCCAGGTGATCGCGACCGGCACCCCTCTCTGCGGGGTCGTCCTGAACCGGGGAGGGCTGACCCTCTCGTGCCTTGCGTCCTGCCGTATGACGGCCCATGACGGTCCTTCCTGTTGCCTGACCGCCATACTTAATAACAGATTTAATACGCCTATGTCACAAATTTCACATCACGCACGGAAGTGATCCCATCCCCCTTTGGTCCAGGTCTGCCCGTTGACCTGCACTCCGTGTCCCTCCGTGACGACTCCCACACGCGTCCATTCGGGCGGCAGCCGTACGCCGGGAGGGAACGTCGCGGCCAGAGCGTGGTCGTCACCGCCGGTGAGCACCCACTCCAGGGGATCGGCCCCGAGCTCGCGCGCCGCCGCGGACAGTGCCTCCGGCACGGGCAGGGCGGCGGCGTCCAGTTCCACGGCCACGCGGCTCGCGTCGGCGACGTGACCGAGGTCCTGCAGCAGGCCGTCGCTGACGTCGAGCATCGCCGTCGCGCCGAGCAGCGCGGCCCCCGGACCACAGGGATACGGCGGCCGGGGACGGCGGTGCGCCTCCAGCAGGGTCACGAGATCGGGGGAACCGCCGGTCACCCCCGCCCCGAACAGGGCCAGGCCGGCCGCGGCGTAACCGAGGCGGCCCGCCACCGCGACCACGTCGCCCGGACGCGCGCCCGAGCGGGTCACCGGGGCTCTGCCGCCGAGGTCGCCCAGCGCGGTCACGCCGAGCACGACGGTCTCCGAGCGGGCGATGTCGCCCCCCGCCACGGTCGCCCCGACCAGGTCGCACTCGTCGCGGAAGCCGTCGGTCAGGGCGTCCACCCAGTCGGTGCCGACGTCCGCGGGCAGCCCCAGGCCGACCACGAGAGCGGTGGGATCGGCCCCCATGGCAACAATGTCGGAAAGGTTCTGTGCCGCCGCCTTCCGGCCGATGTCGTAGCCACTCGACCAGTCGCGGCGGAAGTGCCTACCCTCGATCAGGAGGTCCGTGCTGACGACGACCCGCCCGTCGGGCGCCTTCAGGACCGCGGCGTCGTCGCCGGGGCCAAGCAGTACGGCCGCAGTCCGCGGAAGGCGTCCCGATATCCGCTGGATTACTCCGAATTCGCCGAGATCTCCGACTGTGATAGCACACCCCTTGTGCATTCGAGGTACGGTTACGCTCCGGCACTGATCTCTACCCGGAGGGCGTCATGGTGCAGGCCTACATCCTTATCCAGACTGAGGTCGGCAGGGCCGCCAACGTGGCCGAGGAGATCTCCTCCATTCCCGGGGTGACACAGGCCGAGGATGTCACCGGGCCCTACGACGTGATCGTCCGCGCCCAGGCCAGCAACGTGGACGAGCTCGGCAAGCTCGTGGTGGCCCAGATTCAGGCCGTGCACGGCATCACCCGTACACTGACGTGTCCGATCGTCCACATCTGAGCGGAGCACGAGCCGAGGAGACGATGCGAGAGGCGAGGAGGCCCCTGCACGCCACACCGGCAGGCCTGATCCTGGCGGCGCTCACCCTGCTCGCCGCCTGCTCGACGACCGTCCGCGTGGAGCCGCCCACGCCGACCGGCGAGGCGGCGGCGGCCTGCCGCAGGCTCGACGCGGCGCTGCCGAAGACGCTCGAAGGGCTCGACCGGACCGCCTCCGAACCGCCCTCGCCGTACGTCGCCGTCTGGGGCGACGGCCAGATCGCCCTGCGCTGCGGCGTGCCCCGGCCCGCCGCGATGGAGCCGACGGCCGAGGTCGCCGACATCAACGGCGTCGGCTGGTTCCAGGACCCGCGCCGCCCGACGCTGTTCACGTCCACCAACAGGGTGGCGTACGTGGAGGTGACGATCGGGCAGCAGCACCAGGCCGGGGCCGTGCTGGTCGACCTCGCCGAGCCGATCAAGTCGACCATCCCGGAGTGACTACCGCAGGCCCGCGGGCCGGCGCAGCGCGAGCTGGATCAGCCGCTCGACCAGGTCGGCGTACGGCAGGCCGGTGGCGGCCCACAGCTGCGGCGCGACCGACAGCGACGTGAAGCCCGGCATCGTGTTGATCTCGTTGACGATCAGCTCGCCGGACGGCGTGTAGAAGAAGTCGACCCGCGACAGGCCCTCGCAGCCGAGCGCCTCGAACGCGCGCACGGCCATGGATCGCAGCGTCTCGGCCACCTCACCGGGGATGTCGGCCGGCGCCTGAAGCTCCATCTGGTCGGGGTAGTACTTGGCCTCGAAGTCGAAGAACTCGCGCTCGCCCCGCACGAGCACCTCGCCGGGGACGCTCGCCTCGGGGGCGGCGTCGCCGAGCGACTCCAGCACCGCGCACTCGACCTCCCGGCCGACGATGGCGGCCTCGACCAGCACCTTCGGGTCGTGCTCGCGAGCGAGCTCGATCGCCGCCTCCAGCGACTCGGGGTCGTGCGCCTTGGTGATGCCCTGCGACGACCCGGCCCTGGACGGCTTCACGAACACCGGCCAGCCCAGTTCCTCGATCTCCTTGAGCACCCGGCCGCGGTCGAGCCGCCAGTCGCGGTCGCGTACGACCACGAACGGGCCGACCGGCAGCCCGGCGGCGCGCAGCACGAGCTTCATGTACGCCTTGTCCATGCCGACCGCGCTGGCCAGCACGCCCGAGCCCACGTAGCGGACCCCGGCCATCTCCAGCAGGCCCTGGATCGTCCCGTCCTCACCGAACGGCCCGTGCAGCATCGGGAACACGACGTCCACGCGGCCGAGCGCACGCGGGATCTCCCCCGAGTCGAGGGCCACGAGGGCGCCGGAGTCCCCCGGGAGTGCGAGCGCGGTGCCGGAGTCGTCCACGACGGGCAGGCGGCCGGACTCGATCGCGTAGGACTGGCCGTCCGACGCCAGCACCCAGCGCCCGTCCTGGGCGATGCCGATGGGGATGACCTCGTACTTCGTCCGGTCGATGGCCTCCAGCACACTGCCCGCGCCCATCAGGGAGACGGCGTGCTCGGAGTTGCGGCCACCGAAGACGACTGCCACGCGTACGCGTGACGGGGACTCGCGCTCCTCGTTCATGATGCCCGAATCTACCGTGTTCGAGACGCAAAACGGCTTGTCAGCCACGCCCGTCGTGGGAGTCCGTTATCCCCGATGAGACTCCGGTAAGAACCCCATCAGACCCCGGTCAGACGCCGTAGCGCTCCGGCTTGGGCGTGCGCGACATCAGCAGGACGGCGGCCTCACCGGGGGTCATGCCGTCGTGGACGACGCCGACGACCACCTCGGTGATGGGCATCTCCACGTCGTGCTTCTTGGCGAGTTCGAGCACCGACTCGCACGACTTGACCCCCTCGGCCGTCTGTTTCGTGGCGGCGACGACCTCGGCCATCGTCATGCCCCGGCCCAGGTTCTCGCCGAAGGTGCGGTTGCGCGACAGCGGCGAGGTGCAGGTGGCGACGAGGTCGCCCATCCCGGCGAGGCCGGCGAAGGTGTGCTGGTCGGCCCCGAGCACCGCGCCCAGGCGGGCGATCTCGGCCAGCCCCCGCGTCATGAGCGTCGCCCGCACGTTGTCGCCCAGGCCCATGCCGGCCGCGACGCCGACGGCCAGCGCGATGACGTTCTTGACCGCGCCGCCGAGTTCGACGCCCACCACGTCCGGATTGGTGTAGGTCCGGAACCACGGCAGGTGGCACGCCTCCTGCAGCCGGGCGGCCACCTCCTCGTCGGAGCAGGCGACGACGGCCGCGGCGGGCTGCCGCCGGGCCAGCTCGGGGACCAGGTTGGGCCCGGAGACCACGGCCACCCGGCGCTCCGGCACCTCGGCCACCTCGCAGATGACCTCGCTCATCCGCTTGCAGGTGCCGAGCTCGACGCCCTTCATCAGGCTGACCAGCACGGCGTCCGGCGGGATGTGCGGCTTCCACACGCGGAGGTTGGCGCGCAGCGTCTGGGATGGCACCGCGAGCACCACGAAGTCGGCGCCCGCCATGGCCTCGGCGGGGTCCGTCGTGGCGCGGATGGTGTCGGGCAGCCGCGTCCCCGGCAGATACTCGGGGTTCTCCCGGGTCTCGTTGATCGCGTCGACGATCTCCGCCCGCCTGCCCCACAGGGTCGTGGAGGTGCCGGCCTCGGCGAGGATCATCGCGAACGTGGTGCCCCACGAGCCCGTTCCGAAAACAGCCGCCCTGCTCACTGGCCGCACCACTCCTCTTGCTCCGCGCGCTCCCCCCTCACCGTACGCTCCGCTCAGCCCTCGGCCGCATTCTTGGGGTCATAAGGGACCTCTGGCGCCTTCTCGTTCCGGATCTCGGCCAGCAGGCCGGTGATGGCGGCGGTGATGTCGGCGGTCGCGTCGCGCAGCACCGAGCCGCGCATGGGCTTCCCGGCGTACTTGGACAGGTCGACCGGCGGCCCGGCGAGCACGTGGAAGGGCTTGCGCGGCAGCAGGCGCGGCTTCGTCGCCCCGTACGGCAGCAGCTCCTGGGCGCCCCAGTGGGCGATCGGGATGACCGGCACGCCGGTCGCGAGGGCCAGCCGGGCGACGCCGGTCTTGCCGACCATGGGCCACAGGTCGGGATCGCGGGTGATCGTGCCCTCGGGATAGAACAGGATGCAGGCGCCGTTCCGCAGCCGCTCCTCGGCGATCTTCAGCGACTTGGTGGCCTCGGTGCTGTTGCGTTCGACCGGGATGGCCTGGAGCTGGGCGATGGCGTGACCGAGCCCGCGGATCCGGAAGAGACCCGCCTTGGCCAGGATCGTCGGCCACCGCCCGTTGTTGTACAGGTAGTGCGAGAGCAGCACCGGGTCGGACCACGACAGGTGGTTGGCCGCGATGATCAGCCCGCCGGTGCGGGGGATGTTCTCGCCGCCCCGCCACCTCCGCCGTACGAACAGCCGTGAGATCGGCTTGACGACGACGACCGCGAGCGCCTCCCAGAAACGCGGCGGCCGGCCCGCGCGACGGTTCACCCTCGCGGCAGCGGGCGCCGCGGGTGTGGGCGCGGGGGTGGTCGGGTCGGACGAGGGTTCACTGGGGTGGCTCACAGGGTCTCCAAAATCACCGGGATCCGGGACAAGTCTCCCGGTTGGCCATGGGCGATGTCGAGGCGGGATGCTACAGGCATGCACCTCGCGCGATGGTCAATAGTGGTCCCGGTGAAGACCCTGATCCGGGCCAAGACACGGCTGGCGGCGGCGGCCGGGCCGCACCGGGCCGATCTGGCCGTCGCGGTGGCCTCCGACACCGTGGCGGCGGCGCTGCGGTGCCCGCTGGTGGCGCGCGTGGTGGTCGTGACGGCCGACCCGCTGCCCGCGCGGCGGCTGGCCGCGCTCGGGGCCCACGTGGTGGCCGACCCCGACCGGGGGCTGAACACCGCCCTGCGGACCGGGGCGGAGGAGGCCGTACGGCTCGCGCCCGGCGACGCCGTCGGCGCCCTGCAGGCCGACCTGCCCGCCCTGCGGCCCGCGGAGCTGGAGACGGTGCTCGCGGCGGCGCTGGAGTTCGACCAGGCGTTCGTCCCGGACGCCGCCGAGGTGGGGACGACCTTCTACGGCGTGCGGCCGGGCGTGCCCTTCCGGCCGGGGTTCGGCGGCGAGTCCCGGGCCAGGCACCTGTCCCGGGGGGCCAAGGAGCTGACCCCGCCGGGGATCACGTCCGTACGCAGGGACGTGGACACCGTGGAGGACCTGCGCGACGCCCTCGCCCTGGGCGTCGGCCCCGCGACCGCCGAGGTCGCGGCCCTGATCCTCGGCACGGCTTAGCAACCCTCACGGCCCCACGCCCCGGACGTCCCGGCGCCCCTGAGACACCGGTGCCCTGAAACACCGCGCCCCTGACGGCCCCGCGGCCCGGACGGCAAAAGGGCGGCCACGCCGAGCCCCCGCTCCGGCGTGGCCACCCGTGATCTCGTGTCAGTGCGCCGCCTCCGCGTTCTCGCGGGCCTGCTTGGGCAGGAGGAAGGCCACGACGAAGGTCAGCAGGAGCATTCCGGCGACCACCCACAGGGTGATCTTCATGGCCTGGTCGAAGCTCCCGGCGGTGGGAACGTCGCCGAGCAGGTCGAAGAAGACCGTGCCGAGCAGGGCCACGCCGAACGCGTTGCCGAGCTGCTGCACCGCCGTCAGCGTGCCGGACGCCGAGCCCGTCTCGTGCTCCTCCACCCCGGCGAGCACGATGTCGAAGAAGGGCGACATCAGCAGGCCCATTCCGATGCCGCTGACGATCAGCGCGGGGGTGAGCTGCCACGGGGTGACGTGCATGCCCGCGAGGTTCAGCGTGAGCAGGACGCCGAGCACGCCCAGCGTCATGATCAGGGTGCCGCCCTGAAGCAGCCTGCGCCCGAACTTCTGCAGCCCCTGCGCGAGGCCGAACCCGAGGATCATGCCGCCCGACCAGGGCACCATCGCGAGCCCCGCCTTGAGCGGCGAGTAGCCGAGCCCCAGCTGGCAGTAGAGGTTGAAGGCCAGCATGAACCCGGCCATGCCGGAGAAGAACACCATGCCGGTGAACAGGCCCCCGGTGAACGCGCGCTTGCGGAACAGGCTCGGCACGATCAGGGGGTCGCCGCCCGCGCGGCTGCGGCGGGACTGGAACCAGCCGAAGACGGCGAACACGAGCACCGAGGCGGCGAGCATGACGAACGCCCACGCGGGCCAGTCGTTCTCGCGGCCCTGCACCAGCGGGTAGATCACCAGGAAGGCGCCCACGGACGCGAGCGCGACCCCGGCCAGGTCGAGCCGCGGCGGCCGCGGCGAGCGCGACTCGGGCAGGAAGCGCATCCCGGCGAGCAGCGCGGCCAGGCCGAGCGGCAGGTTGATGAGGAAGATCATCCGCCAGCTCGTGCCCCAGAAGTCGGCCGTCACGAGCCAGCCGGCGAGGATCGGGCCGCCGACGGCCGACAGCCCCATGACCGGCCCGAACATCCCGAACGCCCGGCCCATCTCGGCGGGCGGGAACATCTCCTTGATCATGCCGAGGCCCTGGGGCAGCATGACCGAGCCGAACAGGCCCTGGATCACCCGGGCGCCGATCAGCACCTCGGGCGACTGGGCGACGGCGCACAGCAGGGAACCCACGGTGAACCCGGCGGCTCCGATCAGGAACATGCGCCTGCGGCCGAAGATGTCCCCGAGCCGCCCGCCGGTGATCAGCCCCACGGCCATCGAGAGCGTGTAGGCGGCGCCGAGCCACTGGATGACGGCCTCGGAGCCGCCGAGGTCGGCGCGCATCTCGGGCGCCGCGATGTTGGTGACCATCGCGTCGAGAAGGTCCATGACCTCTCCGGCGAGGATCACGAAGAGCGCCGCCCAACGCCAGCGGTACGGCGCCCCCGCCACCGGCGACGCCGGCGCGGTAGCCGTGCTGGGTTCCGACATCATCCCTCCCTGAAAACTGAACAGTGTTCATAGTAAAGTGAGCGCTGTTCTACCACCGATCAGTGTTCAGCGCCAAGTTCGATGTTCACCACGATATATCTCGTTTTCCCGGCACACAAGATATATCTCGTTGAGAGAGCGGTGTTCGTGGAAGCGGAGCGGTGTTCATTAGCATGGGCGGAACAGCGGGAGGTCCTTCATGACGCAGCCGGACATGCCCACACCGCCGTGGGAGCGTCCGCCCAGGCGACGTACGCCGGCCAGGGTGCCCCTCACCCGCGAGCGGATCGTCGACGCCGCCTTCACGGTCCTCGACAGGGAGGGCTACGACCGGCTGAGCATGCGGCAGGTGGCCGCCGAGCTCGGCGTCGCCGTCTCGGCCTTGTACGTCCACGTACGCGACAAGGACGACCTGCTGCAGCTCATGTACACCCGCATGTTCGAGGGCTACGACGTTCCCGAGCCCGACCCCGAGCACTGGCGGGAGCAGGTCAAGGACTTCGCCCGCCAGGCGCGTGAGCGGATGCTGAGCCATCGCGACCTGCCGAAGCTCGCGATGGGCCATGTCCCGTTCACCCCGGAGCTGCTCCCCTACGTCGAACGGCTGCTGGCCGTCTTCGCCTCCTCCGGGATGCCGCGGCACGTGCTGGCCGTCTCCGGCGACCTGCTGTCCACGTACATCAACGGGTTCGCGCTGGAGGAGAGCGTCTGGCAGGAGCGTTACCGCGAGTCGCAGGGCTCGTGGGACAAGCTGCGCGAGGAGATCAACGGATATTTCGCCTCGCTGCCGCCCGACCGGTTCCCGCACCTGGTCGCGCTCGCCGACATCATGATGGAGGAGTCGACCGACCACCGGTTCGAGCTCGGCCTGGAGATCATCCTGCGCGGCCTCGCGTCCTACATCGGCGAGCCGGACCCCGGCGAGGAGCGCGAGGAGGGTTAGGAGACCGCGCGGATCCGCGGGGCGAGCAGAACCGGCAGGTGGGCGAGCGTGTAGGCCCCGCAGGCGGTCCAGAACGCGACGCGCACCCCGGCCAGCTGCCCCAGCGTGCCCGCCAGCAGGCCCCCGAGCGGCATCGGGCCCCACATCAGGAACCGCATGGTGGCGCTCAGCCGGCCGAGCAGGTGCGGCGGGCAGATCGACTGGCGGTAGGCCCCCTGCGCCACGCTGAACACGGTGGTCGCCACCCCACTGGCCGCCAGGGCCGCCGGCAGGATCAGCAGGCGCGGGCCCGCCGCCGTCAGCGCCAGCGGGGCGGTGCAGACCGTGGCCGCCCACGCCGCGGCGTACATGGCCCGGCCCGTGCCCAGGCGGGCCGCGATCCGCGGAGCCAGCCAGGCGCCGGCCACCCCGCCCACCGCGCCGGCCGACAGCAGCATGCCGTACGTGCCGGGGCCGACGCCGACCTCGCGGACCAGGTAGAGCGGCACCGTGGCCGACCACAGGCCGAACGACAGCATCATCAGCGCCCCGACCGCGGCGACCCGGCGCAGGACGGGCTGCCCGGCGACGAACAGGAGCCCCTCGGCGATCTCCGGCCACAGCCGGGCACCGCCCCCGGCACCCCTGCCCCTGAGGTCTCTCTCACTGGCGTCTCTGCCGGGCTTCTCGTCCGCGCGTACGCCGAGGAGCAGCAGCGCGGACCCCGCGTAACTGAGGGCGTCGGCGACCACCGCGATCGGGGCGGTGAGCGCCTGCACCAGCCAGCCGCCGATCCCCGGACCGGAGAGCTGGGCGAGCGACTGGTTCGCGGCGAGCGTGCCGTGACCGCGGGCGAGATCCTCCCGTCCGACGATGGACGGGAGATAGCTCTGGTGGGCGACGTCGAAGAAGACCGTGCACAGCCCGTTCACCAAGGCCACGGCGTACATCTGCGGCAGGCCGAGCACGCCGAGCACTGCCGCGGCCGGGATCGACAGCAGCGCCAGCGCGCGGACCGCGTCGGCGGCGACCAGCACCGGACGACGCCGCATGCGGTCCACCCACGCTCCGGCGGGCAGGCCGACCACCAGGAACGCCACCATCTCGGCGGCGGTGAGCAGCCCCACCTGGAACGGGCTCGCGTGCAGGGTGAGCGCCGCCGTGAGCGGCAGGGCGACCAGGGAGACCTCGCTGCCGAGCTTGCTGATCGCGTCGGCCCCGGCGTATCGCCGGAAGTCACGCACGCGCCACAGGCTCCTCACCACTGCCTCGGTCATGGCGGGCCATGCTGGCAGCCGGTGGAATGACCGGTCAAAGGATTTTCCGCACCCGGCGGTAGGCTTGCGGCGTGCAGGCGACGGTGCAGAGCTTCGACCCCGCGACCCGCTCGGGCTGGGTCTTCCTCGACGACGGCACCCGGATCCCGTTCGACGGCGAGGCGTTCGACGCCGGGCCGCTGCGGCACCTGCGCCCCGGCCAGCGGGTCGCCCTCGTCATGGCGGACGACCGCGTGACCTACGTGACGCTCTCCACGTTCCCGACGCCCTGAGCTACCTGCGTTTCCGGTGTCGGCGCGTCAGACCGTTTTGATCGCTCCTCCGTCGATCACCAGGTCGGCGCCGTTGACGCTCGCCGCGTGCGGTGAGGCGAGGTAGGTCACGAGGGCCGCCACCTCCGCCGGTTCGACCAGCCGTCCCGTGGTCATGCCCGCCCGGCCCGGCAGCCCGGCCAGCAACTGCTCGTGTGACACTCCCAGCGCCGCCGCCAGCTCGGCGCCGTATCCGTCGGGCGCCTCCCACATCGCGGTGCGGACCGCACCGGGTGAGACCGTGTTCACCCGCACCCCCTGCGGCCCGAACTCCTCCGCCAGGGCCTTGCCGAACGCCGTGATCGCCGCCTTCGCCGTGGTGTACGGCAGCGGGCCCACATGCGGCATGCGGGCGCCGTTCGAGGAGATGTTCACGATCACGCCGCGGCGGCGCACGACCCCGGGCAGCGCGGCGCGGGTCGTGCGGACGGCGGCGAAGAAGTTGAGGTCGAACCACGAGAGCCACTCGTCGTCCGCGAAGCCGAGGAATCCCGGACGCCGTTCACCCCGGGATCCCCGCCGCCCACGTTGTTGACCAGCAGGTCGAGGTCCTCCCCCAGCTCGGCGACCGCGCGCTCGACCAGGTGCGCCGGGCCCTCGGGCGTCGAGAGGTCCACCTGAACGGCGATCGCACCGGTCTCCTTCAGCTCCGCGCCGACGTTCCGCGCCGCCGCCACCACGCGGACGCCCTCCGCGGCGAGCGCCGCCACGACCGCCAGCCCGATGCCCCGGCTGGCACCCGTGACCAGCGCCGTTCGTCCGGAGGCGGGCCTGAGGGCGCGGCCGGGGGCGGGTCCGGGGACACGTTCGGAGGCGGGGAGGCCGAGGCCCTCGCGACCCGGGTCGTGGACACCCTGCTGCGCGGGTTCGGCTCCCCCGGCACGCCGGTCATCGCCTGACCGCTCAGGCGCGAGACGCTCTCCCCGTCTCCATCCTCCTGACCTGGGCGGGTTTGACCGGATCAGCCGGCCGGGGTTCTACTGGAGAGGCTCTACGCGCCGCCGTACGACTTCGAGGAGGTGGTCGGGATGACGTCCGGCAGTAGTCCAGAACCATCCCATCCCGTCGCCTTCCCCGGCGCCTTCCCCGGCGCGACGCGAAGCCCCGGCGTCGTCGAGGCGGTCGCCGCCCGCTGTCACGCGAGGTGACGGGTTCTCATCCGTGCCGCACTCCCGGCACGAGACAGGAGGTCCGTCATGACGATCACGATTTCCGTTCCGTTCGCGCTGCCGCAGATCCTGCGCCGGACGGCTCGTGTCCTGTTCCCCGTCCTGATGCCTCTCGCCCTCGCCCTGCTGGGCTCCGCCGAGGCCGGCATCGGCCTGCAGGTGGGGCTGGAGATCGGGCTGCTGGTCCTCCGGCACCTCCTGGGGGCCTGAGGGGACGCGGCTACGGCCGCACCCTCCGGGCCCGGGACTCCAGGTAGCGCTGCTCGGCCATGCTGGCCGTGGCCTTCGCGGCGCGCCGGTAGTGCTCGTACGCCGCGGCCGTGTCGCCGGTCTTCTCCAGCAGATGCGCGCGCACGGACAGCAGCCGGTGATGCCCGGCCAGCCGCTCGTCCCCGTCCAGCGTGGACAGCAGGGCCAGCCCGGCCTGCGGACCCTCGATCTCGGCGAGCGCGATCGCCCGGTTGAGGGTGACCATCGGGTTGGGCGCGATCCGCTCCAGGATCAGATAGAGGGCGTGCACCTGCGGCCAGTCGGTCTCGTCGGCCGTCGCCGCGTCGGCGTGCGTGGCCGCGATGGCGGCCTGCAACTGGTAGGGCCCCAGCGCCGGGCCGGCGAGCGCCGACTTGATCAGCTCGATGCCCTCGTCGATCAGCCCGCGGTCCCACTTCGTGCGGTCCTGCTCGTCCAGCGGCACCAGGTCGCCGGCCGGGGTCGTACGGGTCTCCCGGCGGGCATGGGTCAGCAGCATCAGCGCGAGCAGCCCGGTCACCTCGCCGTCGCCGGGCAACTGGGCGTGCACCGTCCGGGTCAGCCGGATCGCCTCGTGCGCGAGGTCGGCGCGG
Organism: Microbispora hainanensis; assembly: GCF_006874475.1. Classification (GTDB taxonomy): domain Bacteria; phylum Actinomycetota; class Actinomycetes; order Streptosporangiales; family Streptosporangiaceae; genus Microbispora; species Microbispora hainanensis. Next base: position 7,346 of record NZ_VIRM01000006.1, on the reverse strand, counting down.
TGCAGCGCGCTTCCCGAGGAGGCGGTGTAGCCCTCGTTGAAGATCAGATAGAGCACGTGCAGGACGACCCGGAGCCGTTCCTGGAGCTCCGCGCCGTCCGGCATGCCGAACGAACTGCCGGCGGCCTTGATGCGCTGCTTGGCCCGGCTGATCCTGGCCGCCATCGTGGCCTCCGGCACCAGGAACGCGCGGGCGATCTCGGCGGTGGTCAGGCCGCCGACCGCCCTCAGCGTCAGGGCGACCTGGGAGGCCGCGGTCAGCGTGGGATGGCAGCACAGGAAGAGCAGGACGAGCGTGTCGTCGGTGTCCGGCACGTCCTCGGGCGTCACCTCGACGGCCGCCGTCGCCGACTCCCGCTCACGGCGCGCATGATCGCTGCGCATCTGGTCGATGAGCCGCCGGGACGCGACGGTCGACAGCCAGCCACGGGGGTTGTCCGGCACTCCCTCGGCCGGCCACTGCACGGCGGCGGCGAGAACGGCCTCCTGCACGGCGTCCTCGCACCCCTCGAACCGGCCGTACCGCCGTACCAGCGCGCCGAGGACCTGCGGCGTGAGCTCACGCAGCAGGTCCTCGATGACCGGTGCTGTCATGCCTCCAATTGTCCGTCGGCGAACATGACCTGCCGCACCTCGACGCCGAGACCCTCGATCGCGGTGTCCGGGATCTGCGCCGCCAGCTCGATCGCCCGCTCCCTGCTCTCGCAGTCGATCAGGTAGAAGCCGCCCAGATATTCCTTGGCCTCCAGGAAGGGGCCGTCGGTGACCACCGGCTGGCCGTTGCGCACGGACACCACCGCGGCCTGCGACGGGTCGACCAGCGCCTGTGTCGTGATCAGCTCCCCGGACCGCTTCAGCGCCTCGATGAACCTGCCGTGGCCCTCGCCGATCGCCGCCCTCTCCTCGTCGGTGAGCGCGTCGAGCACGGCCGGGTTGATGTGCAGGCCGATCAGGAACTTCATCGTGTTCTCCTCGTCGTTCGCGAGCCCCCTCGGGGCACTTCCACCGGGTGGTCGGAGCCGACTCGGCCGTCTTGACACACACCCGCGTCGAAAACTCCCGGCCGCTCCGGCCAACCGGCGGGACATCGAGAGAACAGGGAGCTCCGACGTGCGCGTCAACCGGGCGTGGCTGCTCGGTGTGGTGGCCGCGGTGGTCTACCGCGGCCGGATGGACGGCACGTCCGGCTCGCCGGCCGGCGCGGTCGCCGCCGGCCGGCACCTTCCCGCGTCATGGGGTGACTCCCTGATAGCGGCCTTCCTGCGGCACCCGCAGCGCGATCATGGCGACGTCGTCCTCTCCCGTCACCGGCATCCCGGTGAGCACTTGGTCGCAGAACCGGCCCAGCGGTTCGCGAGCGAGCGGCTCCACGCGTCGCCGCAGCCGTTCGAGTCCGTCGCCGAGATCCTCTCCGCGCCGCTCGACGAGGCCGTCGGTGTAGAGCAGCAGCGTGCTGTGCGGCGGCAACGGTTCGATGGCGCTGATCCACGGCTGCTCGTAGCGGAGGCCGAGAAGCGGGTTGCCCGCGTCCTGGAGGAAGCGGGCCTCCCCCTCGCCGGTCACCAGCAACGGCGGCGGGTGCCCGGCCGCCGAGTAGGCGAGCCGCCACACGCCCTCCACGTCCCGTTCCACGCTGGTCAGGACGCAGGTGGCGGTGGTCTCGCCGTTCAGGGCCTCCAGGGCGCAGTTCAGCCGCCGCAGGACGTCGCCGGGGCACTCGTCGCGGTCGACGGCGAGCGCCCGCAGCATGTTGCGCACCTGGCTCATGCGGACGGCGGCCGCCAGGTCGTGCCCGGCCACGTCGCCGATCACCAGCTCGACCGCGCCGCCGGGCAGCAGGAACGCGTCATACCAGTCTCCGCCGATCTCGGCGGCGGTCGGGCTCGCCTGGTAGCGCGCGGCGAGCTCCAGACCGGGGACATGGGGCGGATCGGCCAGCAGGCTGTGCTGCAGGGCCAGCGCCACCCGCTGGGTGCGCCGGAAGCGCAGGGCATTGCTGATGGCGGCGTGCGTGTGGTCGAGGATCTGCCCCATCAGGTCGATGTCGGCCTGGCTGATCGGAGGCCGGTCCCCGCAGGCGCAGGCCGTGACCACAGCCGCGACCTCGCCTTCGACGACGATCGGGAGGATGACCACGTTGTGCGCCTCGATCTCGGCGAGCCACGTGCTGATCGCCTCCGGGTAGAGGAACGGAGGACGTCCGTGGGGGAAGGACAGGTACGCGGGGCGGCGCTGCCCCACCGCCTGCCGCAGCACCTCGGCGCAGTAGTGCTCCTGCAGCATCGGCAGCCTCGGTATTCCCTCACGTACGGCGCAGCCGAGGCGCTCGGCGACGATGGCGTGCGCGTACGGAAGGCCGCCGTTCGGCTCACGCAGCAGGTGGACGTCGCAGGTGTCGGCGAGCTCGGGCACGACCACCTCGGCGAGCGCCTGGCACATCTCCTCCAGGTTGGTGATGTCGCTCACGGCGTCCGCGGCGCGCTCCAGCAACCGGCCGCGGCGCTCCTCCTGCCACTCCTGCTCGACGTCGGTGGAGGTGCCCACCCACTCCACCACCTCGCCGTTCTCGCGCACCGGCACGGCCCGGAACCGGATGTGCCGGTAGACGCCGTAGCGGGTGCGGACGCGGTGGATCGCCTCGTAGAACGAGGCCTCCTGTTCGGGGGCCTTGTCCCACCACTCTCCGGCGTGCACGCGGTCTTCCGGGTGCAGGGCCTCCATCCAGCCGCGGCCGAGGCTCTCCTCCAGCGTCTGTCCCGTCAGCCGCTGCCATCCCTGGCTCTCTTTGGACTCGCCATGCGGGCCGGTCACCCACACGCCGTGCACACCCGCCCACATGATGCTCTCGTAACGGCGCCGGAGGCGGTGCAGCTCCTTCTCCATGGCCTGCAACCGCCGCGTGGCGGCGGCCTGTGCCGTGACCTCCTGGACCAGCGCCAGCAGTCCCCGCTCGTCACCCTGGAGGGGCACTCGGGAAAGGCTCACCCGGAAGAGGCGCTCGTGCGGTCCGTCGCCGCTGTCCGCGGTCGCGGAGACCTCGTCGAGGCGCACCGTCTCCCCGGTCGCCAGCGCCTCGTCGAACGCGGCGAGGGTGTCGTGCCCCACGAGGTCGTGGAGGGCCTCCGACACCGGCGCCCCGATCGGCCGGTGCCCGAACATCGCCAGGAAGGCGTCGTTCGTGTAGCGCAGTCGATGCTCGTCTCCGCCGGTCACCAGAACCGCGACCGGCGCCCGGTCGAACACGTCCAGCGGCACCCGGCTGGACCCGCGTTTTCGCGCTGCCGCCGTCTCAAACTTTTGACCGACTTGCACTGCCTGTTCCCCCGGTCCGACCGTGTGCACGCGATCGAGGGCTCCCCCGCATACCCGCCCTACGACCCGCTTACCTGAGATTACACACGTTTACCCAGGTCAGAGAGGGAGGAAGGCGTGGTCCTCGCACCGCTGCGCCACAGGGACCTCATGCGGCGCAGCGGGTCCGGAAACGACGAACGGCGCCCGGGGGCTCCGAGCGCCGTCCACTGGTGCGGGGTGGGGCCGGCTACTTCTTCTTGGCAGCCTTGCCACCCGCGTTGACCTGCTCCTTGAAATCTGCCCCGGGCCGGAACCTGGGCATCCAGCTCTCCTCCACCTTGATCGGATCCCCGGTGGAAGGGTTGCGGGCCGTACGAGCCGGCTTGTGCACCATCTCGAAGGCGCCGAAGCCGGTGATCGAGACCTTGTCCCCGCTCGCGACAGCGTTCTGGATGGCCTCGAGGACAGCGTTGACGGCTTCGGTAGCCGTCTTCTTGTCGCCGACACGATCCGTGATCGCGTCGACGAGTTCTTTCTTGTTCATTTCGGTTTCCTCCCCCTTACGCGCTTGAAATTAGGGGACGAGGTCGCGGGACTTCAATCACCGGGGGGCATGTTTCGCCTGCTCGGCGTGTCGAATGTGCCGTCCAGATAGGCGATGAAGGCGTCCAGCCGGGCGGCCGCATGGGCTATGTCCCGCTTTGCCACGTCACAGATAGCAAGCAGCCGTCGCGCCAGGCGGGCCTGCTCCTCCTGTGGTAAGGCTAACGCTCTGACGCGGCGATGCGCATCACGCAGTCGCCGCGCCAGCAGCTCATCTACGGTCTGAGGATCGTTCAGACGGTCGTCGGCAGCCATGGCTGCCGTCCATTCTCGTACTCCTCGATGGCGTCCGCGTGACGCAGGGTCAGCCCGATGTCGTCGAGGCCCTCCAGCAGCCGCCAGCGGGTGTAGTCGTCGATCTCGAACGAGGCCACCAGGTCGCCCGAACGCACCTGGCGTTCCACCAGGTCGACGGTGATCTCCGTCTTCGGGTCGGCCTCGGCCGCGTCCTGCAGCCGCTTGACGACGTCCTCGGGCAGGACGACCGGCAGCAGGCCCATCTTCGTGGAGTTGTTGCGGAAGATGTCGCCGAAGCGCGAGGCGATCACGACGCGGAAGCCGTACTGCTGGAGGGCCCAGACGGCGTGCTCGCGCGAGGAGCCGGTGCCGAAGTCGGGCCCGGACACCAGGATCGACGCGCCCTCGTACGCCGGGTCGTTCAGCACGAAGGACGGGTCCTCGCGCCAGGCGGCGAACAGGCCCTTCTCGAAGCCCGTACGGCTGACCTGCTTCAGCCAGACCGCCGGGATGATCTGGTCGGTGTCCACATTGCTGCGGCGCAGCGGCACGGCCCGGCCGGTGTGAGTGGTGAAGGCATCCATGATGATCTCTTCCTGGGACTGGGGCGGGCGGACTAGAGGTCGGCGGGGGCGGTCAGCCGGCCGGTCACCGCGGTCGCGGCCGCCACCTGCGGCGAGACCAGGTGGGTGCGCCCGCCCTTGCCCTGGCGGCCCTCGAAGTTGCGGTTGGAGGTCGAGGCGCTGCGCTCGCCCGGCTTCAGGGTGTCGGGGTTCATGCCCAGGCACATCGAACAGCCGGCCTCGCGCCACTCGGCCCCGGCCGCCTTGAAGACCTCGTGGAGGCCCTCCTCCTCGGCCGCCTTCTTGACCCCCATGGAGCCCGGGACGATCAGCGTACGGGTGACGACCTTGCGGCCCCGCAGGATCTCGGCGGCGGCGCGCAGGTCCTCGATGCGGCCGTTGGTGCAGGAGCCGACGAAGACGGTGTCCACCTGGATGTCGCGCAGCGGCGTGCCCGCAGTCAGGCCCATGTACTCCAGCGCCCGCTCGGCGGCGGACCGCTCGACCGGGTCGGCGAACTGCTCGGGCGACGGCACGGCGGAGCCGAGCGGCGCGCCCTGGCCCGGGTTGGTGCCCCATGTGACGAACGGCGTGAGGGTCGCGGCGTCGATCTCCACGACCTTGTCGAACACGGCGTCGTCGTCGGTGCGCAGCGTCTTCCAGTAGTCGACGGCCCGGTCCCAGTCCTCGCCGGAGGGCGCGTGCGGACGGCCGCGCAGGTACTCGAACGTGGTCTCGTCGGGGGCGATCAGGCCCGCCCGCGCGCCGGCCTCGATCGACATGTTGCAGACGGTCATGCGGCCCTCCATGGAGAGCTTGCGCACGGCCTCGCCGCGATACTCGACGATGTGGCCCTGGCCGCCGCCGGTGCCGATCTTCGCGATGATCGCGAGGATCAGGTCCTTGGCGGTCACGCCGACCGGCAGCTCGCCCTTGACCTCGATGGCCATCGTCTTGGGCCGGTAGGCGGGCAGCGTCTGCGTGGCCAGCACGTGCTCGACCTCGGAGGTCCCGATGCCGAACGCGATGGCGCCGAACGCCCCGTGCGTCGAGGTGTGCGAGTCGCCGCAGACGATCGTCATGCCGGGCTGGGTCAGCCCGAACTGCGGGCCGATGATGTGCACGACGCCCTGACCCGCGTCGCCCATCGGGTGCAGGCGGATGCCGAACTCCGCGGCGTTCTTGCGCAGCGTCTCGACCTGCGTGCGCGACACCGGGTCGGAGATCGGCCCGAGCACGGTCGGGACGTTGTGGTCCTCGGTGGCGATCGTGAGCTCGGGGCGACGCACGGTGCGGCCGGCCATGCGAAGGCCGTCGAACGCCTGCGGGCTGGTCACCTCGTGGATGAGGTGCAGGTCGATGTAGAGCAGGTCGGGTTCGCCTTCGGCACGCCGTACGACGTGCTGCTCCCAGACTTTCTCAGCCAGTGTGCGACCCATGGTTGTGACGCCTCCTCGCGTTCAGACCCCCGCGGTCGTGTCTCTCATGATGAGACGGAAATATCGGGATATGGACACTGTATCTGGAGTTTCCCAACATTGCGTTTGCATCTCGTATGGCGAGACGGCAGTATCGGGGTATGGACAACTCTAGCGGGGTCGGAGTACTCGACAAGGCGGTTCTCGTACTCAACGCCCTGGAGGCGGGCCCGGCTTCCCTGGCACAGCTCGTCCAGGCGACCGGCCTGGCCCGGCCGACGGCCCACCGGCTGGCCGTCGCGCTGGAGCACCACCGCATCGTCTCCCGCGACACGCAGGGCCGGTTCGTCCTCGGCCCCCGCCTGTCGGAACTGTCCACAGCCGCGGGCGAAGACCGGCTGCTCGCCGTCGCCGGCCCGGTGCTCACCCAGCTTCGCGACCTCACCGGGGAGAGTGCTCAACTTTACCGGCGCCAGGGCGACGAGCGGGTCTGCGTGGCGGCCGCCGAGCGCGCCAGCGGGCTGCGCGACACGGTTCCGGTCGGCTCCGCGCTCCCCATGACCGCGGGCTCCGCCGCGCAGATCCTGCTCGCCTGGGAGGAGCCCGACCGGCTGCACCGCGGCCTGCGGGGGGCCAAGTTCACCGCCGCCACGCTCGCGAGCGTACGCAGGAGGGGCTGGGCCCACAGCGTCGGCGAGCGCGAGCAGGGCGTGGCGAGCGTCTCCGCGCCCATCCGCGGCGCCGGCGGCAAGGTGATCGCGGCGGTCTCCGTGTCCGGTCCCATCGAGCGGCTGACCCGTACGCCCGGCCGGATGCACGCCGCCCCCGTCGTCGCCGCCGCCGAGCGGATCACCGAAGCCATGCGCCGCGCGAACTAGGGCGCGTAGGTGGTTGTGATCAAGGGGTGGTCCAGGTCAGGTCTCTGATCCAGACTCCCCGCCCCTGGCGGCCTAAGCAATCACGTCCTTCAGCAGGGCTTCGAAGAAGTCGGCGGCCCTGCATCGGCGGAAGCGGTTGTGCACGGCCGGCCAGGCGCCGAACCGGATCAGGCCGGCTGTAAGGGCGAATCCCAAAACTTGATCACAACACGATACGCGCCTTAGAGCGGGCAGGTCGGACAGCGGATCGGAGATGGTGACGCGCTTCAGGTGGCGGGAGAGCGCGCCGATCGGGGATGAGGGCAGCGAACGCCGCCCCTGTTCTTGATCGACTCACGCAGGAGCCGACATTAA
>NZ_VIRM01000059.1 GCF_006874475.1 Microbispora hainanensis | reverse complement strand
CGCTTAGAAGTTCGCCGGATTACGAGTGGTCTTCTCATACACCACGATCATGGACGCGGCCCAACGCGCACAGCTGGGTGCTTCACCAGGCTCGCGCCTGGCACGGCTCACCTTTGAGGTGGGGACTCGGCTGGCGGCGCTGCCCTGCGAACTCGTCTGGGCGACCACCTGGGAAGAGGAGGCGAATGCCGAGATAGCGCCCCGGATCGGGCTGCCGCGTTTGCCAGTGGTGAGCTGGCCGGAGCCGGCCGACCACCACACGCGTGAGGACCAGTGGTTCGGGCTCTGCTGGAAGACCCGGACCCTGGTGAACTGGGCGGGCGGCCGCCCGTTCGCCTGGGTAGACGACGAGATCACCGACGCCGACAGGGAGTGGGTTTCCGCGCACCACAGCGGCGGGGCTCTCCTTCACCACGTGGAGTCATACAGGGGACTCACCGGCGAAGACTTCGCCGCCCTCGATCAATGGCTTCGAGCCGTGTGAATCACCCGGGATCCACGTGTCCGACCTGTCCGCCCACGGCCTTTCGAGGCCGGGGTCGGGGCGGAAAAGGGTTGGGCTGGGACGGCGCAGGGGTGATCTAGTGAAGACCGTTGGTCGTACGGCACGAGATGGTCGCCGGTGAGCCGCTCGCGGCCTTCGACGCCGCGGGCGGACGGACGCTGGGCGCGTTCCTGCGGGCCCTGCACGCGACCGGCCCGGCGCAGGCCGTACGGCATGGCGCGCCGTCGGCGCGGGAAGCGCCCGCGCTCGACCTGGCGTGGGCGCTCCACGGCGCCCCGCCGGTGTTCGCCCGGGCCGTCGCGGCGGAGTACGGCGCCGCGCCGGATCTCGTCGAACGGGCACTGCTGTGGCATCGGCTCGGCCCGTGGCACGAGGTCACATACGGCCTCGACACCGGCGGCCCGGACACGGTGCGCAGCGGGCTCGAAGGCGTCCTCGCCCGCCTTCCCGCCGGGACCTGTGAGACCGCGTGACGGGTGGGAAAAGGCCCTATGGATGTGACCTTCGACTGGTATGTCCGTAGGGCCCGTCGCATAGCCTTTCCTGGGCGGGCCGTCGGGCCGCGCCTGGACAGGGGTGACTGCGCGAATGGCGATCGGGGTTTACGTCGCGGCCGGCGACGCGAGGAGCAACAAGGGCACGATCGCCCTCGGCATGATCGAGCTGCTGACCCGTCAGGTGGGCACGGTCGGCGTGTTCCGGCCGGTCGTCCGGCCGGGCCGCGAGGACAGCTTGATCAACACCGCGCGCAGCCGCTTCGGGATCGGCCTGCCGTACGCCATGTGCACCGGCGTCACCTATGAGGAGGTGCACGCCGACGAGGAGCGCGCGACCGGGGAGATCCTGGCCCGCTATCGGGCGCTCGCCGGGCGGTGCGACGCGGTCGTGGTGATCGGCACCGACTACACCGACGTGGGCGCGCCCACCGAGTTCGTGTTCAACGCGGAGCTCGCCGCCAACCTGGGCACGCCGGTGATGAACGTCGTCACCGGGCTCGACCGCACCCCCGACGAGATCGCCGCGGCGGTCGAGATGTCGCGCAAGGAGCTGGCCGAGCGGCACGCCACCGAGCTGGCGACGGTCGTCACGAGGGTCGCCCCCGGCCTGGTCGACGAGGTCGCCGCCCGCGTCCCCGCGTACGTCCTGCCGGAGGTGCGGCGGCTGTCCGCGCCGACGGTGAGCGACCTGATGGCGGCCTGCGACGGCGAACTGTTCATGGGCGACGCCGACCAGCTCGGCCGGGAGACGGGCGGGCTGATGATCGGCGCGATGTCGCTGCCGAACATCCTGGAGCGCCTCACCGAGGGCCTGGCGGTCGTCGTCCCCGCCGACCGGGCCGCCGCGCTGGTGCCGGGGCTGCTGGCCGCGCACAAGGCCCCCACGTTCCCCGCCCTGTCGGCGATCATCCTCAACGGCGGGCTGGAGCTGCCGGACGCCGTCGTCCGTCTCCTGAAGGGCATGGACATCCGGCTGCCGATCATCACGACCGGCGGCGGCACGTTCGAGACCGCGACCAAGCTGTCGAAGGCCGAGGGCCGGTTCAGCCCGGACGCCAAGGGCAAGATCGACACCGCGCTCGGGGTCTTCGCCGAGCACGTCGACGGCGGGGCGCTGCTGCGCAGCCTGCAGGTCACCAAGGCCGCCGCGATCACCCCGCTCATGTTCGAGTATGACCTGCTGGACCGCGCCCGCGCCGACCGCAGGCACATCGTGCTGCCGGAGGGCACCGAGCCGCGGATCCTGCGCGCCGCCGACAGCCTGCTGCGCCGGGGCGTCGCCGAGCTGACCCTGCTGGGCGACGAGCGCGAGATCCGGCTGGCGGCGGCCACGATGGGCCTGGCCGTCGACGGCGCCCGCGTGGTCAGCCCGTTCGACCCGGAGCTGCGCGAGCTGTTCGCCGAGGAGTACGCCCGGCTGCGCGCGCACAAGGGCGTGACGGCCGGGCAGGCCCGCGACATCGTCACCGACGTCTCCTACTTCGGCACGATGATGGTGCACCTCGGGCTGGCCGACGGCATGGTCTCGGGCGCCGCCCACACCACCGCCCACACGATCAGGCCCTCGTTCGAGATCATCAAGACCTCGCCGGGCGTCGGCGTCGTGTCCAGCGTGTTCTTCATGTGCCTGGCCGACCGCGTCCTCGTGTACGGCGACTGCGCCGTGGTCCCCGATCCCACGGCCGCCCAGCTCGCCGACATCGCGATCTCGTCGGCCGCCACGGCCGCCAGGTTCGGGGTCGAGCCGCGCGTGGCCATGCTGTCGTACTCGACCGGCGAGTCCGGGGCGGGGCCCGAGGTGGACAAGGTGCGCGAGGCCACCGCGCGGGTGCGCGAGCTGCGGCCGGACCTTCCCGTCGAGGGCCCGATCCAGTACGACGCGGCGGCCGAGCCGAGCGTGGCGCGGACCAAGATGCCCGGCAGCGCGGTGGCCGGGCGGGCGACGGTGTTCGTGGTGCCCGACCTCAACACGGGCAACAACCTCTACAAGGCCGTGCAGCGCAGCGCCGGGGCGGTCGCGATCGGGCCGGTCCTGCAGGGCCTGCGCAAGCCGGTCAACGACCTGTCCCGCGGCGCGACCGTGGGCGACATCGTCAACACCGTGGCGATCACGGCCATCCAGGCGCAGGCGCACGGGGAAACACAATGAGCGCGCAGGCGCGGGAGGAGACAGGGTGAGCGCGCAGGCGCGAGAGGAGACAGGGTGAGCGCGCAGGCGCGGAGAAGGTGCACGGTGAGCGCGCGGGCGCGACGGGAGGCACAGTGAGCGGGGAGGTCCTCGTCCTCAACACGGGGTCGTCGTCCATCAAATATCGCCTCATCGACATGGGGTCGCGGCGGGCCGTGGCCGGTGGGCTGATCGAGCGCATCGGCGAGGACGAGAGCGTGCTCACCCACGACGGCGTACGGACCGAGCGCCGGGTGGCCGACCACGAGGAGGGGCTCAAGGCGGTGCTCGCGGCCTTCGCCGAGCACGGGCCGCCGCTCGACGGCGTGACCGCCGTGGGCCATCGGGTCGTCCACGGCGGCAGCCGGTTCGTCACGCCGGTGCTGATCGACGACGAGGTCGAGCGGGCCATCGAGGAGATGGCGCCGCTGGCGCCGCTGCACAACCCGGCGAACCTGGAGGGGATCCGGGTCGCCCGGCGCGCCTTTCCCGGCCTGCCGCACGTCGCGGTCTTCGACACCGCCTTCCACGGCACGATCCCGCCGCACGCGTACACCTACGCCGTCCCCCGCGAGTGGACCCGCAAGTTCGGCGTGCGCCGCTATGGCTTCCACGGCACCTCCACGGCGTACGTCTCCCGCAGGGCGGCCGCGCTGCTCGGCCGGCCGTACGACGAGGTGAACTCGATCGTGCTGCACCTCGGCAACGGCGCGAGCGCGACGGCGGTGCGGGGCGGGCGCAGCGTGGACACCTCGATGGGCATCACCCCGCTCGCCGGGCTGGTGATGGGCACCCGCTCCGGGGATGTCGACCCGGCTCTGGGCGCTTACCTCGGCCGGGTCGCGGGCATGGACCTCGGCGGAGTCGACGCGGCGCTCAACAAGGACAGCGGCCTGCTCGGCATGTGCGGCGCCAACGACATGCGGGAGGTGTGGCGGCTGGCCGATTCGGGCGACGAGGACGCCCGGCTGGCGCTCGACGTCTACGGCTACCGCGTGCGGGCCTACATCGGGGCCTACTACGCGGCGCTCGGCCACGTGGACGCCCTCGTCTTCGCCGGCGGTGTGGGGGAGAACAGCCCCCGGGTCCGCGCGCTCGCGACGACCGGGCTCACCCGGCTCGGCATCGAGGTCGATCCCGATCGCAACACCGCCGAGTCGGCGGAGGCGAGGGTGGTCTCACCGGAGGGCGCCGAGGTGGCGGTGCTGGTGGTGCCCACCAACGAGGAACTGGAGATCGCCGAGCAGACCGCCGCCTGCCTCGGGGACGCGTGAACCCGCCGATCGCCGCCGCGTTCGCGCGCTGGCTATCGTTGGCAGCGAATGGGGGTGAGCCGTGTGGCGACGGCTGAGGACAGTCGTGCGGGTGGACACGAGGAGACCGCCGATCCGCCAGGCCGGCTCGATCGGATCCGCGCGACTCCCGCGGGCCGGTTGACGCTGCGGATCGTCATCGGGGTGATCGGGGCGGCGCTCGTGGTCACCGGTCTGATCATGGTGCCCTTTCCGGGGCCGGGCTGGCTGGTGGTCTTCGCCGGGCTCGCCGTGCTGGCCACGGAGTTCACCTGGGCGTCGCGGCTGCTGGAGTTCGCCAAGGACAAGGTCAAGGCGGCGACCGGCTGGCTGAAACGGCAGAACTGGTTCGTCCGCATCATCGCGGGCGCGCTCACCCTGCTCTGCGCCGCGGCCATCGTCTGGGCGTCGGTCCGGCTGACCCTCGGCATCGACCTGATCCACGAAGCCCGCGATCTCCTGACCGGGCCCCCGTTGTCGACCTGATCGGTGTCGGCCTGGTCCACGAAGCCTGCGATCTCCTGAGCCGGCCGCGGGTGTCGACCTGATCGGTGTCGGCCTGATCGGTGTCGGCCTGATCGTTGTCGGCCCGATCGGGTCGGCCCGGTCCAGGAGGCCCGCGACCTCCCGGGCCGGCCGTCAGACGCGGGCCAGCCTGCGGATCGCGAGCTCGCCGAGCAGCGTCGCGCCGTCGGACAGGATGGCGTCGTCGAACTCCGCCTCCGCCGAGTGGTTGGCCGGGGCGGTGGCGAGGTCGCGGCCGGGCGGGCAGGCGCCGACCACGAGGAACGCCCCCGGCACCTGCTCCAGCACGTACGAGAAGTCCTCCGAGCCGGTCGCCGGGGTCGGCAGCGGGAAGTAGCGGTCCTGGCCGAGGGTCTCCCGCACCGTGTGGGCGGCGAACTCCGCCTCGGCATCGTTGTTCACCGTCACCGGATAGCCGATGCCGAATGCGCAGTCGACGGTGAGGCCGTGCGCCTCGCCGATGCCGCGGGCGAGCCTGACCAGGCCCTCCCTGACGCGGTCGCGTGCGCCGGCCGAGAACGTGCGCACGGTGGCCTCGAAGACGGCCTCGTCGGGGATGACGTTGTCGGTGGTGCCGGCGTGGAAGCTGCCCACGGTCACCACGACCGGGTCGAACACGTCGTAGCCGCGGGTCACGTGGGTCTGCAGGGCCGTCACGATCTCGCAGGCGGCGGGGATCGGGTCGAGGGCACGGTGCGGGGAGGACCCGTGGCCGCCTCTGCCGCGGACGGTCACGGTCAGCGTGTCGGCCGCGGCCAGCACGGGCCCGCTCCTGGTCAGGAACAGCCCGCGCGGGATCGTCGTGGCGAAGACGTGCATGCCGTACGCCGCGACCGCCCTGGCTCCGGCCGCGTCGAGCACGCCCTCCTCGATCATCAGCCGGGCGCCCTCGTCACCCTCCTCGCCGGGCTGGAACATCAGCACCACGTCTCCGGCGAGGTCGGCGCGGCGCTCGCTGAGCAGGCGGGCGGCCCCCACCAGCATGGCCGTGTGCAGGTCGTGGCCGCAGGCGTGCATGCGGCCGTCGAAGCGCGACCGGTAGGGCACGTCGGTCTTCTCATGCACCGGCAGCGCGTCCATGTCGGCGCGCAGCAGTACGGCGGGGCCGGGACGGCCGCCGCGCAGGACGGCGGTCACCGACGACAGGCGCTCGCCGGTGGTGATCTCCAGGGGCAGGCCGTCGAGCGCCGCGAGCACCTTCTCCTGCGTGCGGGGCAGGTCGAGGCCGAGCTCCGGCTCCTGGTGCAGCGCGCGGCGAAGCTCGACGAGGTCGTCCTGAAGGGTCATGGCTCACCTTGGCGCGAGGGGGGCGGGAGGGGGCGGGAGGCCGGAGACAGCGGCCGTGGGGTCAGAGGTAGAGGCCGGTGCCGTGGTCGGTCTGCTGCGTCGCCACGGCGTGCAGGTCGCGCTCGCGCAGGACCAGGTAGAGCTGGCCGTGGACCTCCACCTCATACTGGTCCTCGGGGTTGAACAGGACCTTGTCGCCGGTCTTGACCGACCTGACGTTGGCGCCCGCGCCGCACACCTCGCCCCAGACGAGCCGGTTGGCCATCTTGACCGTGGCCGGGATGACGATGCCCGCGCTGCTGCGCCGCTCCTCGGAGTCCCGCTGAACCCTGACCATCACGCGGTCGTGGAGCATCTGGATCTCGAACTTCGGGTCAGCCACGCTCGCAGTTTACGCGCAGCGGCCCGGGGCGCCGTCATCGGAGGTGCACGTCCGCCCGGTGGTCAGCGGCGGCCCATGGCCAGCTTGTAGCCCGTTCCTGAGCGGCGGTAGACGCCGCCCTTGCCCCACTTCAGCACCTGGAACCGTACGTGCACGGTGTTGGAGGCGACGCCCGTCAGGTCGGCCATCATCCTCTCGGACAGGTCGACGATCGCCGGGATGTCGTGCTGGGCCACGGCCCACTCGGCCGGGCCGAAGTCGTCGACGACGCCGATCGCGCTCTTCTTCTTGTACGTGATCCGCACCCTGGTGCCGAGGGGCCAGTAGGGGCTGGCGATGGTCCGGTAGCGCATCGGCTTGCCCGAAGCGGTCTGGGCGTCCCAGAAGGACGTGGCGGTGGCGACGCCGGAGGGCATGGAGGCGGCCTTCCTCGCCTTGACGTACGCCGTGCGGAGGGCCGCGTTGAACGCCGCGCCCAGGGCGGCCAGGTCGCCGGGGATCGGGCGGGCGGTGTCCGGGGAGGCGGCGGACGCCGCCGGGGGGACCGGCGCGGGGGATGGAGCCTGAGGGATCACCGAGGCGTCCGCGGCGGTGGCCGCGCCGGCGACGAGTGTGGTTCCGGTCATCGCCATGATGATCACCTGACGGGCTCGCTTGCGCATGAGGTTCCTTTCGTCTCGATCGCGGGGGCGGCCCTCGGGGGAGCGGGGCCTCGCGTCGTCGAGGAGTCCCGGCCGGCGGGCTCCGCACGCGCGCCCGCGCATGGCGGAGCAGCCCTCGGAAGGGAGGAGGAAGGCTCCGGAAGCGGGCCGCGCGTTCCCTGGGGAAGGGGATACGACGGTTTTGCGATGAACGGGATTTACAGGGGCAAAAGGTGATGTGAGGCACGAGTATAAGGAAAGAGTGAGTAAAGTGGACAAATCGATCTAAATACCAGGTAGATCGTCCTTGACGCGGGCGCCCGGAAGGGCTCTCATAGCAAGATCAGTCAAAGCGACGGCAGGGGACCGGCATGGCGTTCGACGACTTCACGTGGATCAACGAGCCCGCCGAGTGGTCGCGGTCGGGGGAGGGCCTGCGGGCCGTCGCCGGCGCCCAGACCGACCTGTGGCAGCGGACGCACTACGGCTACTCGTACGACACCGCCCACATGTTCGGCCGCCAGGTCGCCGGGGACGCGCGGCTGACCGTGACGTTCGAGGCCGGCTACGCCGAGCAGTACGACCAGGCCGGGGCCGTGCTGCGCATCGACGAGGAGAACTGGATCAAGGCCGGGGTCGAGTTCGTCGACGGCGGCCACCAGCTCAGCGTCGTCGTCACCCGCGGCTTCTCCGACTGGTCGGTCACGCCCGCGCCCGCCGGGCTCGTCTCCGCGACGTTCGACCTCGAACGAGCGGGCGACGCCGTGACCGTCCTATACGGCGTGAACGGCGCGGAGCCGGAGCACCTGCTGCGCCTGGCCTACTTCCCGCCGCAGGAGCCGGCGCTCGCCGGGGTCATGTGCGCCGCTCCCGTGGGCAAGGGCTTCGAGACCCGCTTCACCCGCGTGTCGCTCAGGTAGCCCCTCACGCGCCGGTGAGGCGCTCCCGTCCGCGTGCCGTGTGCCGCTCCTGGGCGTCCAGCACGGCGTCTCCGTAGCGCACGGCCCACTCGCCCATCGCGCGCATGGGGGCGAGCAGGGCCGTGCCCGCCTCCGTCAGCGCGTAGTCGACGCGCGGCGGCGCCTCGGCATACGCCCGGCGTTCGACCAGGCCGTTGCGCTCCAGGCGGCGCAGCGCCTCGTTGAGGACCTTGGGAGAGATCCCGCCGATCCGGGCGCGCAGCCGCCGCGGCCGCATCGGACCGGCCTCGCCGAGCGTGAAGACCACGACGCTGTCCCAGCGGTTCGCGAGCACCTCGAACGCGAGGCGCGCCCGGCAGTCGGAGGTGTACGCGCGCTCGCCGGGGAACTCGTCCATGGCCTCATCCTGCCCGGTGCGAAGGACACCGTGTGGTGTGCGTCGGCCGCTCTAGCCTCAGGGGCCGTCACCTTGTTCGTACGGAACGGAAGAAGGCACCATGCGCATCGGCATCCTCGGCACCGGCGCGATGGCCACGGCGCTGGGCGGCGCCTGGGCCCGCGCCGGGCACGACGTGCTCGTCGGCGGACGCGACCGGGCCGCGGCCGCCGCCACGGCGGCCCGCATCGGCGGCGCGAAGGACGGAACGCTCGCCGACGCGGCGGCCCACGGCGAGCTCGTCCTCGCGGCGGTTCCCGCCGGGGTCGCGCCACGGCTGGTGGACGCTCTCGCGGACGCCCTCGCCGGGCGGACCGTCGTCGACTGCTCGAACCCCCTTGAGCCGGGCGATGACGGCCCGGTGCTGACGACGGGCGGCACGACCTCGGTCGCCCGGCTGATGGCGGACGCCGCGCCGGACGCCCACGTGGTCAAGGCGTTCAACCTGTGCCACGACAGCGTCTGGACGCTGCCCCGGCCGGTGTTCGACGGAGCGCCGCTGGCCGTGCCGTTCTGCGGCGACGACCCGGCGAGCCTCGGCAGGACCGCCGCGCTGATCACGTCGATGGGATGCGAGCCGATGCCCTGTGGTGGGCTGTCCCGCGCGGTCTACGTCGAGGCCGCGGCGGCCTTCGCGATCGGGGCGTGGTGGTCCGGGGCGGAGCCGCGGTTCGCCTTCCCCGCCTCCGAACGGGCCCCGCGATAACGCATCAGGCGTCGGTCGTGGGCAGGACCAGCTCGGCGAAGATCGCCCGGTGGTCGGTCTCCGGCAGCCGGTGGACGCCGAACGCCCGCACCGCGACGCGCGGGTCCACCAGGACGTGGTCGATCGTGACGGGCGGCACCGGCAGGCCGCCGAAGTCCGACGACCTCCGGTAGGGCCAGGTGCCGGCCAGGCCCTTGCCGGTCGCGTCGGCCGCGTCCCGGTAGCCCGCGTCGAGCAGGCGCCGGACCCGGGCGTGGTCGAGCGTCGCGTTGAAGTCGCCCGACAGGATCCGTACGGGCCCGCCCGGGGCGGGCAGTGAGGCGAGTGAGCGCGACCAGCACCTGAACCGGAACGCGTAGCGCGGCGCGCACGGGTGCACGGACACGATGGAGACGGATCCCGCGCCGGGCACGTCGACGATCCCCGCCGCCTGCCGGCGGCCGTTCACCGTCGTGAGCTCCTCCGGCCGCAGGGGGAACCGCGTGAAGAGCCCGGAGCCGCTGGAGCCCTCCTCGGCCCGGTCGTCCGCGTACGGCAGGAGCGCGCGCAGGCCCGCCGCCCGCAGGCCCTCCGACGCCTGCGGGGTCAGCTCCTGCAGCGTCAGGACGTCGGGGCGCAGCCGCCGCACGAGGTCCACCAGCGCGGCGGGCGGCACCGAGCCGTAGAGCAGGTTGGCCGACAGGATCCGCAGGGCCGGGCCCGCGTCCCCGGCCGCCCGCACTCCGGAGCCGGCCGAGACGCGCGTGGACGGGTCCGACAGCGCGCGCGGCAGCACGCAGGCCGCGAGCGTCGCGGTGACCGCGAGGCCCGCGACCAGCGCCGCCGGACGCCGCACGAGCAGCGCGACCAGCGGCGCGACGACCGAGGCGAGGGCGACGTACGGCGTGAACGCCACCAGTTGCACCCACCGGAAATGGACGTCGCCGGGCACCAGCCGCAGCACGGCCCACAGCGCGAACGGAGCGACCGCCGGCCACGCGATCAGGCCGCGCCAGACCCCCGGGCGGCCCACCCAGCCGGCTGTCAGTCTCCCCATCCCGGACTCCTTCCTGAAAGATCCACCGTACGACGGAATGCACGTGCATTCCGGGGCTCCACGCCGGTCGGCGGCAGGCCGTACAGTCTGCGCCATGGATGTCGAAGCAAGAGTCCTGGACGCCATCGACGAGGCGGAGACCGTGCGCCTGCTGGCCGACCTGGTGAGGGTGCCGAGCGTCACCGGCACCGACGCCGAGTCGGACCTGCAGGACAGGTGCGCCCGCATGCTCACCGAATGGGGCCTCGACGTCGACATGTGGAAGCTCGACCTCGACGATCTCCGCTCCCGCGAGGGGTTCCCCGGCACGGAGGCGGAGCGCGCCGAGGGATACGGCGTCGTCGGCGTCACCGAGGGCGAGGGCACCCCCGCGCTGATCCTCCAGGGGCACGCCGACGTCGTGCCGATCGGCGACCCGGGCAAGTGGGAGGGGCAGGACCCCTTCGGCGCCCGCCTCACCGCGACCACCCTGCACGGCCGGGGCGCCTGCGACATGAAGGCCGGTCTCGCCGCCAACCTCGCCGTGGTGCGCGCCTTGCGCGCGACCGGTGTGCGGCTCGCGCGCCCCCTGGCCGTCCACTGCGTGGTCAGCGAGGAGGACGGCGGGCTCGGCGCGTTCGCCACCCTGGCCAGGGGCCACACGGGGGAGGCGGCCGTGATCACCGAGCCGACGAGCGGGAAGCTGATCACCGCCAACGCCGGGGCGCTGACCTTCCGCCTGGAGGTCGCCGGCCGGGCCGCGCACGGCGCCACCCGCTATGAGGGGGTCAACGCCGTCGAGGCGTTCGTGCCGGTGCTCCAGGCCGTCCGGCGGCTCGAACGCGAGCGCAACGCCGATCCGGACTCCCTGTTCGCGGGCAACCCGCTGCCGTACCCGATCGAGATCGGCACCGTCCGCGCGGGCGACTGGGCGAGCACCGTGCCCGACCTGCTCGTGGCCGAGGGCCGGCTGGGCGTGCGGCTCGACGAGGACCCGGCCGACGCCCGCGCCGCCCTGGAGAGCGCCCTCGCCGACCTGGACGACCCCTGGCTGCGGGACAACCCCGTACGCGTCACCTGGCCGGGCGGGCAGTTCGCCAGCGGCCGGCTGCCCGAGGGGCACCCGCTGGCGGAGGAGGCGGCCCGGGCGGTGGCCGACGTGACCGGGGCGCGGCCGGGACGCACCGCCGCGCCGTACGGGAGCGACCTGCGCCTGTACGCGGCGGCGGGCGTGCCGAGCCTGCACTACGGGCCGGGCGACGTCCGGTTCGCACACGCCCCGCGTGAGCAGGTCGACCTGCGGGAGCTCCGCGACGTCACCCGCGCCCTGGCCCTGCTCGTCCTGCGCCGCTGCGGCGTCCGCTGACCGTCGTTCGCCGATCGTCGTTCACTGTTCGTCGTTCGCCGAGGGCGGGTCAGCAGTCGGCGGTGACCGAGGCGATCTCGTTGAGCGGAAACTCCAGGTAGTCGCCGGCCTCCTCGCACCACGCGTCGAGCACGCCGCTGCGCAGCTCGCCGTGGCTGACCGTGGCGGTGACCCCGTCGGCCAGCGTGATCATCGCGCGGACGTCGCGGTCGACGACGAAGCCGAGCAGCGACTGCTGCGCCGCGGGCAGCCGGGTCGCCATGCGCCCGATGACTGCCCAGGTCTGGCGGGGCTGCGCCGTCGCCGCCACCGGGCCGCCGCTGACGAGCAGCCGCCTGGCGTGCTCACGCGGGTCGGGCGGGGGCTCCAGCAGGGGTCCGGAAGGTTCGAGCTCGGCGACCCGCCCACCGGGCAGGAGGATCAGCCGCCCGCCCTGCGGCTCGCGCCGGACGGTGATCTCCCCGGTGTCGTCCACCGGCACGGGGGCGTAGCCCGCATCCCTGAGGGCGGCCAGCGTGGCCGCGGCGGGCGCCGCACCCGCGAGCACGGTCGGCGCCAGCAGCCGCAGGCCCAGCTTGGCCAGTTTGCGGTGCGCGGCGATCTCGGCGAGCAGCGCGGGGTCGGAGCCCTGGACGATGCAGCCGACCGACGACACCGTGACCTCGCCGTGCCGCCGCGCCACGTCCCTGATCAGGTAGGTCAGCGGCTGGGGGAGCGTGCCGGCCTCAGACAGGTCGGCGATGAGGGTGTCGGCCGTGTCCCCGCCGTCCAGGGCCCGCCGTACGCTCGCGGGGCTGAACCGCCAGACCGACGCGGTGCCCTGCGACTCGCGGTCGGCCGCCCGGTCGAGCAGCGCGGCGAGCTCGACCGACGGCGGGCCGGTGACCACGGCGGTGAGATCGGCGCCGAACAGGGCCGTGCGCTGGGCGCTCGCCATGGCGTGCGTGGCGGCCTTCGCCAGCGCGGGGTCGTGCTCGACCTCGGGCACGCATTCGCGCGTCTCGTCCCCGGCCACGGCCGCGAGCGGGGCCAGGGCCCGGCCCAGGGCGGTGAGCGTGTCGCAGGCCACGAGCCCCAGCAGGCGGGCCTCGGCGAGCACGGCCGCCGCGCAGCCGTCCAGCAGTTCGCGGTCGAGCAGCGGGGCGCGCCAGTGCACCCGCTGCACGAGCTCCGGCAGCGTCGCGAAGGCCCTGCCCTCCGGGATCTCGGCGAGCGCCGCGAACAGGGCCCACCGGATCCTGGCGATCGTCTCGCCGGCCGGGTCGTCGCCGAGTGCGGCGGGGTGGCGGCCGTCCACCCGGCGCAGCGACGAGCGCTCCATCCGCCACCACGCGGCCAGCAGGACGCGCAGCCGCGTGGGCGCCTCCTCCAGCCGCCACGCGTCGTAGCGGGCGGCCGGCGTCAGCCCGCCCGCCTCCTCGTCGATCGAGATCAGCCGGGCGACCGCGCAGACCTCGAGCAGCAGCCGGGTCTCGTCCTCGGCGCAACCGGTCTCCCTGGCCAGGCGCTTGATCTCCCGCACGCCGACCCCGCCGTTCTTGAGCAGCGGCAGCGGTGTCTTGTCGACGTTCTCCAGCAGCGCCGTGGCCCGGTCGAGCACGTGCGGCGCGGCCAGGCACATGGCGTGCTCCACGCCGTCGGCCTCCGCCTCGGCCGTGGCCAGGTCGGGCGGGTAGGGCGTGAACGGCCCGCGATAGTCGGGCCCGCGCAGCGCCAGCGCGACCTCGCGGGGCATCTCCGCCAGGTCCCACTGGGTGCGGAAGAGCAGGCCGCGGTCGAGGGCCCACTTCTCCGGCGTGCCCGGGGTGATGAACCGGTTGCCGTTCACGCTGCGGACCGGGCCGTCCCAGGCGAAGTCGTCGAGCATGCCGAGCGTGCCGTCGGGGGCGTCGTCGAGAAGCGCCCCCAGCCGCTCGCAGTCGCCGAGCAGTGCGGTGATCCGGGCGATCACCTGGCGTCTGCCGCCGTGCGGGGACAGGTCGAGCACCCGGCACATGCGGCGCAGCGCGTCGGTGCTGAGCTTCCAGGAGTCGAGGTAGGCGCCGAGCGGCTCGCCCAGGCCGCAGGGCGCGGTCCACCAGCGGGCGACGGCGCCGGCCGCGGTGATCCTGCCGTCGCGGCCGGGCCAGGCGACGGCGTGGTCGTACAGATGGTCGAGCCAGGGGATCACCGCCGAGGTGCTCACCCCGAGGAACCGGGCCAGTTCGTCCTCCGTCGGACGGCCGCCGATGACCAGGCACGCCTGCAGGAGTTCGAGCGGGGGGAGGGGGAGGCCGCGCATGACCTCCATGACGGCGAAGGTGTCGGTCAGACGCTGCGCGAGAGCGTCCAGGCGCCGGGGCCACGGCGCGGCGATCGCGTCCGGCCGGTTGGCCAGCACTCGGGCGAGCCTGTCTTCGTCAAGACTGGTCAGCCAGCCGATTAGGTGATCGTCCATCGTAGATCTCTCGGGAGTCCCAGGAAGCCACCGTAGTGCAGATCACCGTCGTGCCGGGGTCCGTGGGCGAACAAAGAGCGCAAAGTCACGGATCCCGAGATCACGATATTTCTCCGCCGATCGCTGGGGAACGAGCACGACGCCGGGCCGTCACGGCCCGCGCTCAGCCCATCATCGCGCGCCGCGCCCGGCCTCAGGGGCGGTTCCGGGGAATCCGGGCCGCCGGCCGGAGGGCGCTCCCATGCATTCCGGGCTGCACGGGAGCGCTCTTCGGCCGGCGGACCATGACCGGCGACAGGAAGATCTGGCGATCGGGTTAGGTTTTCCGGTGCCCTCCGAGGGAGGGCCGGAACTCCCCGCCCGGCCGGCACTCCCCGTCCGGGACGGCCGGAGCCCACGGCGAAGCGAGTGGCCCCGTCGTCCGGCCGCGGGCCGGTGGTCAGGCCGCCAATACGGCCCACACCGCCTTGCCCTGCGGGACGAGCGGGCACCATCCCCAGCACACGCTCAGCGATTCCACGATATGCAGCCCGAGGCCGCCCGGCTCGAAGGGCGTGGGGTCCCGCAGCACCGGCGCGGACGACCCGGGGTCGGTGATCGCGCAGGTCACGTGCCCTCCCCGCCGGATCAGCGACAGCCGCATGGCCTCCCGCACGCGGCCGTCCGCGAGCGTCATGCCGTGCCGCAGGGCGTTGGTGACCAGTTCCGAGACGACCAGTTCCATCCCGTCGAGCAGGTCGGCCAGCTGCCAGCCCGCGAGGGTCCCCGCGGCGAAGCTGCGCGCCGAGTGGACCGATTCCGCACGGGGTGGCAGGACGAAGGTGGCGCTGGCGGTGGCCGACCCGGGTTCGAGGAGATCGCGTGCCGGCTCCGGCCACCAGCCGATAGGAGGCCACCAGTCGAGCGCCGACCACTGGTTCTGGCCACGAGTCAGGTTCGTGGACTGCACGGGATCATGATGAGGGACACTCCCGTGCATGTGCAAGAGCGAATGCACGTGCAAGCGTGTTGTGCACGCGCTACGGTTACCCCCGAACACCACTGGGACGAAGGGGGCGATCTTTGACAGACTGTGAACCAGTCCACAAAGCGGAGGAATAGCACGTGTCCATAGATCCGCCCGGATCCGGTTCCACCGTTCGGCGCATCATGCTCGGCGCGAGCCTGCGCCGGCTGCGTGAGCAACGGGGCCTGACCCGCGAGGTCGCCGGATTCCACATCCGTGCCTCGGAGTCGAAGATCAGCCGGATGGAGCTCGGCCGGGTCGGGTTCAAGACACGTGACGTCGAAGACCTCCTCACGCTGTACGGCGTCCACGACGACGCCGAGCGGCGTGGCCTGCTGGAGATGGTCCGCGAGGCGAACACGCCGGGGTGGTGGCACAAGTTCGGCGAGGTGCTGCCGAACTGGTTCGTCACCTACATCGGGCTGGAGGAGGCCGCCAGCGTGATCCGCACCTACGAGGTGCAGTTCGTGCCCGGCCTGCTGCAGACGGCGGAGTACGCCCGCTCGGTGATCATGCTCGGTTATCCGGACGCCACGGAGGACGAGCTCGAACAGCGCGTCCATCTGCGGCTCCAGCGGCAGGAGCGGCTCACGCGCAAGGACGGTCCCCGGCTGTGGGCCGTCATCGACGAGGCGGCGCTCAGGCGGCCCATCGGAGGGAGTCCGACGATGCGGGAACAGCTCCAGCATCTGCTGGAGGTGTCCACGCTGCCGAACATCACCCTTCAGGTGATGCCCCTCCGCTATGGGATGCACGCGGCCGAGGGAGGCGCGTTCACCATCCTCCGCTTCCCGGAGTCCGACCTTTCGGACGTGGTCTACGTCGAGCAGCTCTGGGGTGCGCTCTACCTGGACAAACGTGAGGACATCGATCCCTACCTCACGGCCATGGAGCAGCTGTGCGTGGAGAGCACCACGCCCGGCGGCACTGCCGAGATCCTCGGCGAACTTCTCAGAGAGACATAAATGCACGCATATAACGGGATGCCCGCAACCGACATCGCCGGGGTCACCTGGCGGAAAAGCGCCCACAGCAACTCGACCGGCAACTGCGTGGAGCTGGCCGAGCTTCCCGACGGCAGCGTGGCCGTCCGGAACTCCCGCTATCCCGACGGGCCGGCCCTCATCTACACCCGGGACGAGATACGGGCCCTGGTGCTCGGGGTCAAGGACGGCGAGTTCGACGGCCTCCTGGTGTGATGGACTCGTGTGACCGACTCGTGTGATCGACTGGTGTGACCGGAACGGTCTGACCGGCTGTGGGGTGGCCCCGTGTTCACACGTGTCTCGCGGGCGTAACGTCGCGACGCGAGAGGCGTAACACGGATCCGGCAGAGTGGGGTCCCAGGAAAGCTCACAAGGGGGACCCCGTGCTGGACCAGATGACTCTCTACCCGGTGGCCGACGACGTGCTGTTCGCACCCGGAGGCCGCGTGGTGATCCGCACCTACGGAGTCGCCGCGCCGGCCGACCCGGCGAACGGGCGGCCGAGGTCGGTGGCCTACCGGACGTGGGTCACCGGGGTGCGGGAGCAGCCCAGGTACTGGCGGTGGGGGCACTTCGAGGACGCCCGGCGCGGCCACCGCAAGGTCCTGGAATGGCTCACCGGCCGAGGTCCGCAGCCCCAGCAGGTCGCCCAGGTGGACGCTGCGTGACACCCGGGTCCCGGGTCGCGTGACTCAGGCCGGCACGTCCGTGGCCGGCACATTCCAGTGGAGCAGGACGGGCGCGTCGTGCTCGTGGCCGAGGACGGAGTACGTCCCGGTGTCGAGCCGGAAGAGCCTGCCGTGGTCGGCGGGCAGCGACAGCCAGCGGGCCGCCAGCACACGCAGTATGTGGGCGTGCGCGACGACCAGCACGTCCCCGTCCGCCTGGCGGATCCGGGCGAGCACCTTGTCCGCCCGTTCCCCGACGTGCTCGACGGTCTCGCCCGGGTGCGCCTCGTCTCCCGGGACGACGCCGTCGCGCCAGACGTACCAGCCGGGGCGTGACCGGCGGATCTCGGCGGTGGTGATGCCCTCGTAGCCGCCGTAGTCCCACTCCCACAGGTTCGGGTCCACCTCGTACGACCCGGCGCCGGCCAGCTCGGCCGTACGGCGGGCCCGTAGTGCGGGACTGACGAGGACCAGTGCGAACGACCGGCCCGCCACCAGGCGGGACAGGGCTCGTGCCTGCTCCTCGCCGTGGGGTGTCAGCGGCAGGTCGGTGCGGCCCGTGTGCCGCCCGGCCCTGCTCCACTCGGTCTCGCCGTGCCTCAGCAGGATGACGTTCATAGAGCGTCCATCTTGCCCGTACGGGCGTTTTCACGCGCGACGGGCCCCCTTGACCGCCTGCCTGCGACCTGCAGTAGGGTCCCCCCGCGGGAAAGGGGGCGCCACATGGAGCCGGTGCGGGTGGGACTCGTCGGTGCGGGACCGTGGGCGGAGATGGTGCACGCGCCCGCTCTCGCGGCCGGGCCGCACACGACGCTGTCCGGGGTGTGGGCGCGCAGGCCCGAGGCGGCGCGGGCGCTGGCGGACGCCCACGATGCGCCCGCCTTCGAGCGGCTTGAGGACCTGTTCGCGGCGTCGGAGGCGGTCGCCTTCTGCGTGCCGCCCGCCGTGCAGGCCGAGCTCGGCGTGCTCGCGGCCAGGGCGGGCAGGGCGCTGCTGCTGGAGAAGCCGCTCGCGGCGGGCCTCGACGGCGCCCGGCGCCTCGCCGGGGCGATCGAGGAGGCGGGCGTCGCCTCCCAGATGCTCTTCACGTTCCGCTACTCGGCGGCGACGGCCGGATTCCTGGAGCGGGCCCGGCGGATCGAGCCCTTCGGCGGGCACGCCGCGAACATCTCGGGAAGCCTGCGCGGCGGCCCGTTCGCCACGCCCTGGCGGCTGGAGCGCGGGGCGGTGCTCGACGTGGGCCCGCACACGATCGACCTGCTCGACGCCGCGCTGGGCCGGGTGGTCGCGGTCAAGGCGCACGGCGACCCGCTCGGCTGGGTCGGCCTGCTGCTGGAGCACGAGGGCGGCGCGGTCAGCGAGGCGTCGCTCAGCATGGCCGTCGAGGGCGAGACCCCGCCCAGCCGCATCGACGTGTACGGCCGGCTCGGCACCGCCTCGCTGCTCGGCTCCGAGATCGGCGACGTCTTCCCCGAGGTGGTGCGGCAGTTCGCGAGCACGGTGCGCGACGGCGGCGGGCATCCGCTCGACGCCCGCCACGGCCTGCGCATGCAGGAGATCATCGACGACGTGGAGCGGCAGCTGCGGGCCGGCTGACCAGGGCGAGGCCCGCCACCAGAGCGACGGACGCGACCACCGGCGCGGGGCCGGGCGCGAACCCGGTGATCGTGAGCGTGAGCAGCGCGCCGCCCACCAGCGGGACGGCCGCGGGCACGTGCCGGTGGGCGGCGGCGCCCGCGGGGTTTTCGAAGCGGCCGAGCAGCGCGGTGAGCGCGACCAGCACCAGCGCCAGGACGGCCAGGCACAGCGGGGCGGCGCTCCACCAGGCCGCCGGGCCGGCGGAGGTCGTCAGCCCGAACCCGATGATCGCCACACCGGCGACGGCGACGAGCGCGGTCATGTGCCACAGATAGACGGTCATCATGCGCGGCGCGAGCGCGGTGAGCACCCTCTCGGCCCTCGGCCGGGAGGCCAGCGCGTTCACGGCGGGGCGCAGCAGCATCGCCAGGCCGAGCTGACCGGCGAACAGCGCGAGCAGGCAGGCGCTCGGCGGGGCCATGTTCGAGATCATCCCGGGCATCCCGATCATGCTGGAGGGGTAGGGCCCCGTCGCCACCAGGGCCGCCACCATCGCGAACCCGGCGACCGCCAGCCCCGCGGCCCGCCGCCCCCTCAGCCACTCCAGGCCGCCCTCGGCGTACCGGAACCCGACCTGATGGACGGCCAGCCAGACGAAGGCGACGTTGAGATAGCCGGCGGCCTCCAGGCCGGAGAACCGGACCACGTCCGTCAGCACCGCGCCGCCCGCCAGCACCGGCAGGACCACCCCGGTCCGCATCCGCAGCAGGTGCGGCGTGGCCACCACGGCCAGCAGGTAGACCGCAAGGAACCACAGGAGCTGCCCGACCGTCCGCGCGGCCACCTCCACCGGTTGCGCGGGCACGCCGAGGGCCGTCAGGAGGTGGGGGAGCGGCAGCCACACGACCGCCAGCGGCACCACCGGCCAGGCCAGGCGGCGTACGCGCCGCGCGGTCCACTCCCGCGCCACGCCCGGCCGTGCGTGCGGCCCCGCCCGGCGCGCCGCCGACCGGAAGCTGATCGCGTTGGCCGCGCCCCCGGCGAAGAAGACCAGCGGCATCACCTGCGAGATCCAGGTGACGTACGGGATCCCGGCCAGGGCGTTGCCGGTTGTGAGACGCCCCTGGGCGTACGACAGGACCGGCATCGTCCAGTGCTGGACGACCACCAGGACCATCCCGAAGACGCGCAGGACGTCGATGAAGCGGTCTCGTGGCGCGGGCGCGGCCGGGGCTCGCTCGGGTGCGGGGGGAAGCATGGTCAGGGACACGGGAAGCCGCCTTCGCTGTTTCGGGCCGCCGCGGGGGGGGGCGATTCCGCGGGTGGTGGGGCGTCGAGCACGTCAAGCGTCCCGCCGCTGACCCGCCCGGCGCAGCGACGCGGTCCCTACTTCCGATCTTGGGAGGCCCCTACCACCGGAGGTAGGGCCTGCCCTACCGTCGCCGCGTACGCCCAGGTGGACGGCCCGCCCGAGTGGAGCGCCGTCCGCCGGGGGCGGCGGGCCGCCGGGCCGGGGGTGGACGCCGCGTGAGGGATTGGTACCGTTGCGTCCGACGCGCGCCGCGCAGCGAAGTCCGGTGAGAATCCGGCGCTGTCCCGCAACTGTGGTTCCCCTCCCCCGGGGACGAGCCAGGTCGCCTGCGCTGCGCGCCGACGCTATCGACCCTCGTGGAAAAGGGTGATCCGTCGCTTCCAGCGGGTCCCTCGATTCCCGGCATTCCCCCTGATGGAGGACCTCGTGAGGCCCGTACGCACGGCCGTCGCGGGTGTGGTGCTGGGCGTGCTCGCTCTGGCCGGCTGCGGCCAGAGCGACGGCGCCGCCACGTCCGCGACCCCCACCCCCGCCGCCTCGGACGGCACCGGTCAGGCCGCCTTCCCCGTCACCGTTCAGGCGGGCAACGGCGCGGTGACGATCGCCAAGAAGCCCGAGCACATCGTGTCGCTGTCCCCGACGGCCACCGAGATCCTGTTCGCGATCGGCGCGGGCGCGCAGGTGACGGCGGTGGACGATCAGTCGAACTACCCGCCCGAGGCGCCCAAGACCTCGCTGTCGGGGTTCAAGCCCAACGTCGAGGCGATCGTCGCCGCCAAGCCCGACCTCGTGGTGCTCGCCAACGACCTGGAGGGCGTGGTCGCCGGGCTCGGCAAGGTCGGCGTGCCGGTGCTGCTCGAACCCGCCGCGACCAAACTCGACGACACCTACGACCAGATCAGGGACCTCGGCGCGGCCACCGGCAACGCGGCCAAGGCCGACGAGGTGGCGACCGGCGTCAAGCAGAAGATCGACGCCCTCGCGGCGGCGGCGCCGAAGGACAAGGAGCTGACGTACTACCACGAGCTGGACACCACGCCCTACGCGGCGACGTCGAGCACGTTCATCGGGCAGGTCTACAGCCTGTTCGGCCTGAAGAACATCGCCGACGAGGCACCGGACGCGGCGGGCGGCTATCCCAAGCTGTCGGCGGAGTTCATCGCCAAGGCCGACCCCGACCTGATCTTCCTCGGTGACACGAAGTGCTGCGGGCAGGACGCCGCCGCGCTGGCCGAGCGGCCGGGCTGGTCCGGCCTGACCGCCGTGAAGAAGGACCGCGTGGTGGGGCTGGACGACGACCTCGCCTCCCGCTGGGGGCCCCGGGTCGCCGACCTCGCCCAGGCCGTCAGCGACGCCGTGCAGAAGGCGGCGAGCTGAGCACATGGTGCCTGGTGGCGCGGCGCTCGGTGGTCTTGTGCCGGGCGACGCGGTGAGGCCGGTGGTGGCGTCATGACCCCGGCCCGGCCGCGCGGCCGGGCGCTGCTCGTCGCGTCCGTCGTGCTGGCGGCCAGTCTCGCCCTCGGCCTGATGGCGGGCGCGGCGGGGATCTCGCCCCGCGCCATCGCGCTCGCACTGCTCGACCGGCTGCCGCTGGTGTCCGTGCACTCGGGCCTCGCGCCGGTCGAGGAGGGGCTGCTGTTCCAGCTCCGGGTGCCGCGCGTGCTGCTCGCCGCCGTCGTGGGCGGGCTGCTCGCCACGGCCGGGGCCGGCTACCAGGGCGTGTTCCGCAACCCGCTGGCCGATCCCTACCTGCTCGGGGCGGCGGCCGGAGCCGGCCTCACGGTGACGCTCGTCGTGGTCTTCCTGGGCGGCGACACCGGGGTGACCGCCGTGCCGATCGCCGCCTTCGCCGGGGCCGTCGGCGGGGTGTTCCTCGCGTACGCGCTGGGCCACACGGCGGGCCGGGGCGGCGGCACCGCGACGCTCGTGCTCGCCGGTGTCGCGGTCACCTCGTTCCTCACCGCCATCCAGACCTTCGTGCAGCAGCTCAAGGTGGAGGAGCTGCAGCGGATCTACTCCTGGATTCTCGGCGACGTGGGCGGCGGCTGGGACCAGCTCCGCATGATCGCGCCGTACGCCGCGGTGTCCACCGTCGTCATGCTGCTGCACGGCCGGCTGCTCGACGTGCTCTCGGTGGGCGACGAGGAGGCCGTCAGCCTCGGCCTGCGCGCGGCGCGGGTGCGCTTCGTCGTGCTGCTGGCCGCCTCGCTCGCCACCGCGTCGGCCGTGGCGGTCAGCGGGCTGATCGCGTTCGTCGGGATCGTGGTGCCGCACGTGGTCCGGCGGCTCGCCGGCTGGTCCTACCGGATCGTGCTGCCGGTGTCGTTCCTCGGCGGCGCGGCGTTCCTCGTGCTGGCCGACACGATCGCGCGTACGGTGCTCGCACCGGCCGAACTGCCGATCGGGGTCGTCACGGCGTTCGTGGGGGCGCCGTTCTTCGTCACCATCCTGCGCGTGACACGGCGGGTGGAGACGTGAGCGGGCGGGCCGCACCGGCCGTCGAGACGCGCGGCGTGGGCGTCACGCTGGGCGGGCGGCGGGTGCTCACGGACGTCACGCTGTCGGCCGCCCCCGGCCAGTGGCTGGCGATCATCGGGCCGAACGGCGCGGGCAAGTCCACGCTCCTGCGGGCCGTCGCCGGGCTGGTGCCGCGGGAGGGCGAGGTGCTCGTCGCGGGGACGGCCGTCGACGACCTGCGCCCGCGCCGCCGGGCCCGGCTGATCGCCTACGCGCCGCAGAGCCCGGCGCTGCCGCCCGACATGACGGTCTACGACTACGCGCTGCTCGGCCGCACGCCGTACATCGCCTATCTCGGCAGCGAGAGCGCCCGGGACCGTGAGGTGACGCGGTCGGTGCTGGAACGGCTCGACCTGGACGGCTTCGCGTCGCGGCCGCTCGGGCACCTGTCCGGCGGCGAGCGCCAGCGTGTCGTGCTCGCCAGGGCGCTGGTGCAGCAGGCGCCGGTGCTGCTGCTCGACGAGCCGACCACGGCGCTCGACCTGGGCCACCAGCAGCAGGTGCTCGAACTCGTCGACCGGCTGCGCCTGGCCGACGACCTCACCGTCGTGACGACGCTGCACGACCTCAGCCTCGCCGGGCAGTACGCCGACGCGCTCGTGCTGCTCGCCGCCGGGCGCGCGGTCGCGGCCGGGCCGCCCGAACGGGTGCTGGCCGAGCCGCTGCTGGCCGAGCACTTCGGCGCCCGTGTGCGGGTGGAGCCCGGCCCCGGGGGACGCCCGGTCGTCCACCTGGTCCGCCCGTCGGTCTCCTCGATGGTGGAGGAGGCATGACGGGCCTCCTCCGGCCGTCCCTGACGCACCGGACGGAGGACGGCCTGCGGCTGGGCACGCTGCTGTGGCGGTTCGGGCCCGGCTGGCGGATGATCTCCTCGGCGATGCTGGGCGGCGGCATCGGTCCCCGGGAATGGGTGCTGAACGCGCAGGTGGCCGCCGGTTACTCGCGCATGGACCCGGTCGAGCACATGGACGCGCTCGGCCCCGGCGGCCCCGGGGTCGGCATGATGACGGCAGCGGTGGTGGAGCGGTACGTCACGGCGGCCGACGGGGGAGCGGAGGCCGTCGCGACGGTCGGTCTGGGCGTGCCGACCTGGGCGGCCGCGCCCGAGGGCGTGCCCGACCCCGGCGTCCCGGCCGTCCCCGAGCCCACCGCCGAGGGCGTGCCCGACCCCGGCCTACCGGCCGCCCGCGAGCCCGCCCCGGAGCCTGCCCCCGAGCCCGCTTCGGCGTCCGCGCGGGAGCCCGTCGGTTCTGCTGTCTCCGGTCCCGCGCGCGAGCCGGTCGGCGCGGGCGACGCCGGGATGCCGGAAACCGGCGGGCGCGCGCCGCGGCCGGGGACGATCAACATCCTGGTGGCCGTGCCGGTGGCGTTCTCCGACCCCGCCCTGGTCAACGCCGTCATGACGGTCACCGAGGCGAAGACGCAGGCGCTGCTGGAGGCGGGCTTCCCCTGCACCGGCACCGCGTCGGACGCGGTGTGCGTCGCCGTACGGGAGGACGGCCCGGCGGAGGAGTTCGGCGGCCCGCGTTCCGTCTGGGGCGCGCGGATCGCCCGTGCGGTCCACCGGGCCGTCCTCGACGGCGCGCGTGACTGGCACACCCGGCGGGCGCCATAGCCCAACGGGCACTCCACCTCCGTGCCGCGATGATCTGGAGGTCAGAGGATCTGCTGGCCGTGGCGTTGGCCGGCCTCGATCAGGCGGGGGATGTCGGGCGGGGTGGGGGCGGGCAGGCCGGGGTGCTCGGCCGGGCGGCCGAGTTCGGTGACGAACTGCTCGAATCCCGACGGTGTGGTGATCTGCAGGCCGCGTACGGGCCCGTCGGTGACGAGGAAGGAGTGGGGTATGCGGCGGGGCAGGAAGGCGAAGTCGCCGGGCCCGGCTGCCCACTGGTGGTCGCCGCAGTCGATGGTGAGCTTTCCCTCGAGGATGTAGAACGCCTCGTCCTCGCGTTCGTGGATGTGCCGGGGTGGCCCGAAGCCGGCGGGTGCGGACCACTCGATGAGGGTGAAGGCGCCGCCGGTCTGGTCCGCGCCGGCCTTCACGGTCATGCGGGTGTCCAGAAACCACAGGTGGGGGCCGTCGGCGGGGGTGAGCAGATAGCCGGTGGGGTCGAAGCTCATCGGGCGTCCTCGGGGTCGTCCTGGGCCGGGTGGTAGAAGCGGATCTCGATGCCGTCGGGATCGTGCAGGCCGACCAGGACGTGGCCGACGTGACCTGTGACGATGCCGCCGTGCGGTTCGGCCAGGTCGTCCAGTCGCTGCTGCCAGGCCTTCAGGTCGCGCAGGGTGGGTACGCACAGGGCCATCGGGTCGAATCCGGCCATCGCGGCAGCTCGTACCGGATCGCGGCGCAGGGCCACGTCGACGGCGTTGTTCGCGTCGCGGAGGGCGACGCCCATGAGCGTGCCGTCTTCGACGAACTCGATGAAGACGCGCAGGCCCAATACGCGCTCGTACCAGTCTCGACTGCGTTCCACGTCCGTGACGGGGAGTTTGACGTGGTGGAAGCCGTTGAGTGTCGCAGTCATGGGCGCCTCCGGGGGAGTTCACTAGAGTCGTCTCTAGTGAGTTTCTCTGTAGTAGGCTCTAGCGAATGAGCGACCCTGTCAAGAGCGCGACCGGACAGGGCTCCCGCCGAGCCGCTCAAGCGCGCGCCACCCGGAGACGGATCATCGACGCCGCGCGGGAACTGTTCCTGCGGCAGGGGTACGCCTCGACCACCCTGGATCAGATCGCCGCGGCGGCCGGGGTGGCGGTGCAGACGGTGTACTTCCACTTCGGGAACAAGGCCACGGTTCTCAAGGAGATCGTCGATGTGCTGTCGGTCGGCGACGACGAGCCGATACCGGTGCTGGACCGGCCCTGGGCGGAGCAGGTGCGCGACGAACCCGACGGCCGGCGGGCGCTGGCGATCTGGCTGGCCAACAGCCGCGTCATCTTCGGCCGCGTGGCGCCCATCATGAAGATCGTCCGCGATGCCGCAGGCGCCGACGCCGAGATGGCCGCGCAGTGGGAGACCAACCAGAACCAGCGCTTCCTCGCCCACGACACCCTCGCACGGCAACTCGCCGACAAACAGGCCCTGCGCCCCGGCCTGTCGACCGAGGAGGCGGCCGACGTCATCTTCACCTTGGTCAGCGTCGAGGTCTACCTCTTGCTCACCGGCGTACGCGGGTGGACGCCCGAGGAGTGGGAACGCTGGATCAACAAGATCCTCGCCGCCGCGATCCTGCGATGAAGCCGACGTCAGGGCAGCCTCTCGCCCCCATGTGCAAGGGCTGTCCGGAGGTCACTCACCGGCGTCGAGTCAGTCGTCGTACTAGGACGTGAAGGCGATGCTGTTCACCATGTGGTCGATGTTCGACTGGTTGAACTTGCCCGGCGGGCAGAAGAACGTGATCAGGACGGTCGTGCCCGTGTCGCCCTGCCGTACGACGTAGGCCACGAATTCGAGCCGTCCGCCCTGCTGGGGGTCGCTGAGCACGCCCTCGATCTTGAACGCGGGTTTGGCCCCGACCGTCGCGGCCGTCGGCAGGCCGTAGTAGGTGGTCACGCCGGGCAGCGCCGGGCCCAGGCTCTCCTGCAGCTCCATCGGCGAGTCGGATGTGCTCAGGGCGTTGCTGACCTGGGCGAACACCCCGGCGGCCCGATCGGGCTGGTCCTTGATGATGGGGTTCACCTTCGACCAGTCGGTGTTGCCCGGCACCGCGAACAGATCGTCGAACTCGTGCACCGCGGGGGAGGCGATCATCCACTGGTCGGCGTTCGTCTTGGCCTCGCCCCACGACGAGGGGTAGGACATGGTGAACGGCGCCGCCGTGCTGCCCGGGTAGGTGTTCCACGTCGCGGCGGTGTCCCCGCCCTTGGTGAGCAGCAGCGCGGCGGCGACGGCGATGGACACCAGGATCGCCAGGCCGCCGATCAGCGGCCCGAGCGGCAGCCCGCGCCGTTGGCCTTGCGCGGCCGCCGACGCGAGGGTCGCCTGCGAGTGCGGCGATCCGGGAGGGTACGACCCCTGTCCCTGCGCATGGCCCACGGCGCCGGTCGGCTGGCTCACGGGCGGGTGGGACGACGCCGTGGGCGCCGAGTGGGAGGGATGGGTGACGGGCGGCCTGGTGCCGGGAGGGAAGGAGGTGGGCGTGCCCGGCGGATAGGACCCCTGCGGACGCGTCCCGGCGGATCCCTGCGCGACCGGAGAACCCGGAGAGGCATGGGAGACCGGCGGGTACGAGGGAACCGGGGGATGGGACGGGGTGACCGGGGGATACGACGGGGAGGCCGCCGCCGGGTCGCCCGTGCCGCCGCTGATCGCGTCGCGGAGCGCGGACACGAACGCCTGGCACGTCTCGAACCGTTCGGCCGGCGACTTGGCCAGCGCCCGCGTGAGCACGGCGTTCACCGCGTGCGGCAGGTCCGGCCGGTACGGCGTGAGCGGCGGCGGGTCGTGGGACACGTGGGCATAGAGCAGCGCGAGCTCGGTGTCCCGCTGGAACGGCGGCTGCCCGGCCAGCGCCTCGTACACGACGCAGGCGAACGCGTACAGGTCGCTGCGTCCGTCGACGGGCAGGCCCCGGATCTGCTCCGGGGCGACATAGCGTGGGGTGCCCATGAAGTGACCGTGGCTGGTCAGCCCGGCCTCGGCCGAGGAGCTCTTGGTGAGCCCGAAGTCGGTCAGATAGACGTGGTCGGCCTGCGTGACCAGGATGTTGGCCGGTTTCACGTCGCGGTGCACCAGGCCGTGGGCGTGCGCGGCGTCCAGCGCCGAGGCGATCTGCACGAACAGCGGGTTGGCCCGCCCGACCGGCAGCGGGCCCTCCGACTGCACGAGCTTGCGCAGGTCGCTGCCCTCGACGTAGCGCATGGCGATGAACAGCAGCTCGTCGCGCTCGCCGGCCTCGTACACCGGGATGATGTTGGGGTGGTCGATGCTCGCCACCATCCGCGACTCGCGCACGAACCGGTCGCGGAACCGGTCGTCGTGCGCGAGCTGCGGCGCGAGCACCTTCAGCGCCACGGCCCGCCCGAGCCGCTGGTCGCGGGCCCGGTAGACCGTGGCCATGCCACCCCGTCCGACGACCGCCTCGACCGTGTAGTCGCCGAGCCGCCGCCCGACGAGCGGCGGCATCACGGGCCCCTCGGTCATACGGTCTCCCCCTTGAACGTTCTTCCGATCACGAATCGACTGGGTTCCCGCAGAAGCCGCAGAAACGGTGGCCCTGACCCAGTCGCATGCCGCACTGCGTGCAGAACTTGAGCTGCGCCTGTCCGCGTGGCGGCGACGGGTTCGGCGGGTACGAGTGCCCGCGCGGCGGCGAGACGTCCTCCGGATGCGCGTGCCCGTGCGGCGGCGACAGGTCCACGGGGTACGCCTGCCCGCCGGCCGGGGACGGATCCGCGGGCACGGGAGCCGGCGGCGGTCCCACGACGTCGGGAGACCGGGCGGCCTCCGCCCCGAACACCCGCGTCACGGCGTACGGCGGCCAGGAGTTCTCCGGCGGCGGGTAGGACACGGCCTCGCCGGCGAACTCCCCCTGAACGGCGTCGCCGGGCGCCGCGAGGGCGGGGTCGGTCTGGCCGCCGGCGCCGGCGCGTGCGGCGCTCCTGCGGCGCAGCAGCACGACGCCCACGGCCAGCAGGGCGAGGACCACGACGCCGCCGGCCGCCCACACGTACGGCGGCACCGACGACTTCGGCTGCGCGACGGCGGCCGGGCTCGCCACCGCTTTGGACCCGGCGTCCTCCGCCGTGCCCGCCTTGGACTGGGCGACCCGCAGGTGGCCGGCCGCCACCGCGTGGTCGGGCCGCAGGTTGAGCACCTGCTGCAGGGCCGGTATCGCGCCGGTGTAGAGCTTGTTGTGGTAGGAGGCGAGGGCGTTCTCGTACACGACGTCGACCGGGCCGCGGCGGGGGGTGACCCCGGCGGCGACCAGCGCGCTGCGGATGTCGTCGGCGGGGGTGATGGTCAGCTGTTCGCCGCCGCCCCCGGAGACGAACCCGACCACCTCGCTCTTGCCGTCGTCGATGAGGGCCGCGCCGGGCGCGCCGTCGTCCAGCAGCTTGAGGACCTTGTCGCGCTCCTTGACGGTCCGGCTGCCCGGCGGATTCAGGTGCGCGGTGTCGAGCTTGGGCGGGGTCTTCGCCGAGGGCCTGCCCGGGAGCGACATGACGTCGAGCGACTCGACCGCGCCGCCGATCGTCGTGCCCAGCGGGACGGTGGGCAGCGACTGCTTCTCACCGCCCTTGGTGACCTTCAGCACGGCCGGGGACGAGGGGGAGGTCCCGGTGGTCAGGATCTGCGCGGGCAGGCCCCCGGGCGGCGGCGGGTCGAGGTAGGGGTAGACGGTGACGTTGGTCGTGACGTCGGCGATGCAGGTCGAGTCGGTCTGCTGCGGCGGGTAGCACGCCCTGAGCCGGCGGTCGAGGTCGGGGTCGTCCAGCGAGTGGCGCTTGAAGTCGGCCGGGATCTTCACCTTGAAGTATTCGGCGAACACCCGGTTGGCCGCGTACACGCGGGGGTCGTCGGCGTCCTGCACGACCTGCGTCGCGGTCACGACCACGCCGTCGGGCGTCACGGTGAAACCGCTGCCCTTCGCCAGGTCGACGTCGTAGTCGCGGGCCAGCTGCTTGATCACGCCGCGGTCGTCCAGCAAGGTGATGCGGACATGCGAGGAGGACTCGACGCGTACCGCGCCGGGGGTGACCCGGTCGGTGGAACCGCTGGGGTGCGGGTGGAGCATGGGCGCCGTGAGCGCCGACAGCGCGCCCAGCCCCGCGATAAGGGAGTGCAGGCGGGGCATCTGCTTCTCCTAAGCCTGATCGGAACGCTTCAAGCGTCTCAGCGCGGACAGTGCTCGACAAGGTGAGTATCGTGACCGACACCCACTTGATACAGCGCGATGATCGCGCGGTCGCTTGACGATTGCTTGCAGGCCGATTGCGGGGCCTCTGTTCTCTGATGCGCACCATGCCGGCAGGGATTACTCTGCGCGCATGCGCACGTCCCCCCTCCGCTCGGTTCCCCGCGTCGACCTCCTGATCGGCCTCGCGATCATAGCGCTGGGCACGCTTGAGGCGTTCACGGACGCCATGGACTACGGCGCGGCCCGCAGTCCCGAGCTGTGGTGGGTCGGGCAGGCGCTGGTCACCGGCGTCCTGGTCTGGTATCGCCGCAGGGCTCCCGTGGCGGTCTTCATCCTCATGATCCTCGCGCAGTACGCCTGGCACCGGCAGGGCAACGAGTCATGCCCGGTCTGGCAGCTCGCCGCGCTGCTCATCGTCTTCCACACGATCGGCGCCCACCTGTCGGTCAGGCACGGCGGCGCCTGGGCGCTCGCGGGCATCCTGATCTTCGACTCGGGTGCCGTCGACCACCGGTTCCTGCCGTTCCAGGAGGCCGTCTTCCTCACCGTGATGTTCGGCTCGGCCTACCTCACGGGACTGGCGCTGCGCGGCTACCTCCTGCGGGCGCACCGGATGAGCGAGCGGGCGGCGCGGCTGGAGCTGGAGCGGGAACGCCGGGCCGCCGAAGCCGTCGCCGCCGAGCGCAACCGGATCGCCAGGGAGCTGCACGACGTGGTGGCCCACAGCGTGAGCATGATGGTCATGCAGGCGGGGATCCTGCGCCGCCGGATGGGCGCATCGCAGGAAGGCGGCCCCTCCCTGGAGGCCGAGATGCTCGGCGGCATCGAGCAGGCGGGCCGGGAGGCGGTCGAGGAGCTGCGGATCATGCTCGGCGCCCTGCGGATGCCTCAGGACGAGGCGCTGCCCCAGCCGGGGCTCGACATGGTGTCCAACCTCATCTCGACGGTGGGGTCCTCCGGGCTGCGCGCCACCCTGGAGGTCGAGGGCGACGCCGTACGGCTCGCGCCCGGTCTCGACCTGTCGGCCTACCGGATCGTGCAGGAGGCGCTCACGAACGCGGTCAAGTACGCCGGGGACGCCGACGTGCGCATCCGGATCGCCTATCGCCCCGACCGGCTGGAGCTGGAGATCACCGATAATGGCGGGGGCGCCGGACCGGCGCTGTCCACCGGCAACGGGCTCATCGGCATGCGTGAGCGGGCCGAGCTGTTCGGCGGCTCCCTGGACGCCGGGCCGCTGCCGGAGGGCGGTTATCGCGTCCGCGCGAGGCTGCCGATCTCCCAGGGAGTGCCGATGAGCGAGGCCGCGAAGTGACCGTGCGCATCGTCCTCGCCGACGACCAGGCGATGATCCGGGCCGGCCTGCGCATGGTGGTCGAGAGCGAGCCGGGGATGGAGATCGTGGGCGAGGCCGCCGACGGCGCCGAGGCGGTCGCCCTGGCCCGCCGGGTGCGGCCCGACATCGTGCTCATGGACATCTCGATGCCGCGCATGGACGGGCTCACCGCGGCCAGGCAGCTGCTCGACGCGCCGCATCCGCCCAAGGTCATCATGCTGACGACGTTCGACACCGACGAGAACCTCTACGCCGCGCTGCGCGCGGGCACCAGCGGCTTCCTGCTGAAGGTGTCGCCGCCGGAGCAGCTCGTGGAGGCCAT
Source organism: Microbispora hainanensis (assembly GCF_006874475.1). Lineage (GTDB taxonomy): Bacteria > Actinomycetota > Actinomycetes > Streptosporangiales > Streptosporangiaceae > Microbispora > Microbispora hainanensis. The sequence goes on along the minus strand of NZ_VIRM01000059.1, from coordinate 30,098 downwards.
CAGGGTCGTCGCCGCGGGTGACGGCCTGCTCGACCCCGCCGTCACCACGCGGGTGATCGCCTCCTTCGCGGGCCGGCACGAGCCGGTGCGGCCGCCGCAGCTCGCCGAGCTCACCCCGCGCGAGCTGGAGGTGCTGCGGATGCTCGCCCGGGGCCTCACCAACGCCGAGATCGCCAAGGAGCTCTTCGTCGGCGAGGCCACGGTCAAGACCCACGTCGCCCGCGTGCTCATGAAGCTGAACCTGCGCGACCGCGCTCAGGCGGTCGTGTTCGCGTACGAGTCGGGCGTGGTGACGCCGGGGTCGGCGCTCGGGTAGTACGACGCCCACTCGGCGTTCGTCATGCGCAGCACCGTGAGGCCGAGGTAGCCGAGCACCAGGAGGTTGCCGGCGCTCCAGACCAGGCTGATCGGGCCATACTCCACGGTGTTCGGCAGGATCCAGACGAGGATCCCGAGGACGGGCATCCACCAGCGGACGATACCGGCCCGGGTGAGCCCCGCCAGGAGCAGCAGCAGGCCGAGCGGGCCGAGGAACACCCACGGCATCTGGAACCCGAAGACCACCCCGGGCAGGTTGTAGACCTCGTCGAACAGCTTCTCCGCCTGCTCGGGCGGATAGTGCCGCCCCATCCACCACTCGACCGGGTCGCCCATCAGCAGCGCCGAGACGTTGAGGAAGCCGAGCGCGGTGAGCACGCCGCCGAGGTGCCCGAGCACCGTTCCCCGGCGGCTCGTCAGGCGCATCAGGCCGAGCGCGGCCGGCGGCAGCAGCAGCCAGCTCCAGTGGTAAAGGGCCGACTGGAGCTGGGCCAGGGCCGGGTTGTCGCCGTAGCTGACCGCCTCGCGCGAGTCGCCCCAGGTGCCGGGGTCGACCAGGGTGGCGGCGAGCTGGAGCAGCGGCGAGGCGATCAGCGTGAGGCCGATCGCCGATCGGCGGAAGTCCGTGGCGTCGGACGGTTTGAGCATCGATCTTTCCCTTCGGGTCCTTCTTCCTACGGCCGGTGACGGTAGGTGAGCGACCCCTGGGGACTCGTCCGCCGCTCGGGTGATCCCTCCTCACCCGCTAGAGCGACTTATCGCTGCAAGGTGAGCTATGTGTATATTTTCCGGAAGAAGGCTCACACTACGGGAGATTTTTCATGAAGGCGTTCCCGGCGGTCCTGTTCGACGAGGCGCACAGCGAGGCATGGACGATCCGGCGAGAGGTCGCCGAGGCCATGAATCCCGCCCACCCCGACGACAACAGCTACGCGGAGGCCGCCGGGGCGCTGCGGCGGCTCGGCCACACGGTGCGCGCGCACACCGACGGCCCGATCACCCCGGCCGTGCTGGACGGGTGTGACGTCTTCGTGGTCGCGCACCCCTCGGCCGAGCGCTGGGAGCGCACCACCGGGGTCGGCAGCCCCGTCTTCGCCGCCGAGGAGATCGACGCGCTCGAGGCGTACGTCGCGGGCGGCGGCGGGCTGATCGTGCTGGCCGAGCACGAGCAGGAGAAGTACGGCAGCAACCTGGGCGAGCTGCTCGCCCGGTTCGGGGTGACGGTCGAGCACGCGACCGTCCAGGACCCCGGCAACTGCCACAACAGCGTGGCCACCTGGGTCCTCGGCGTGCCCGCCGCGCAGGCCGTGACCGAGCCGGGCGGCGTGGCCCAGGACCTGCTGGCCCAGGTCGGGCGGGCCTGCTTCTACCGCGCGGGCACGCTCGGCGTGCCGGCCGGGGCGAGCGTCCTGTTCACGACCTCCGGGTCCGCCGACCCCGCGGACGCCCCGCTCGTCGCCGCCGTACGGCACGGCAAGGGCCGCGTGGTCGTCCTGGCCGACTCCGACCTGTTCGGCGACGACTCGATCCGCGACTACGACCACGAGAAGCTGTGGGGCAACCTGGTGACCTGGGCGGCCCGCGTGCCCGAGGCGTCCGGCGCCGCCCGCGCCTCCCGTCCCGAGGTGGCGGAGGAGTTCGCCCGGCTGAAGGACGCAGTGGAGCGGCTGCGCCCCCTCCAGGCCAAGGACGGCTCGGTCACCGGCGACCACGACGAGGCCGTGGCGTGCATCAGCGAGATCGTCGACGGCGTCGCCCGGCTCGCGCCGCACTTCCCGCACGACGCCGAGTATCTCGACGCGGTGATGAAGGACTTCCGCGCGTGGGTGGCGGCCGGGCTCGGCAAGCCGGACTTCCTCGACTCGCTGAACCTGTTCCACCCCGACGCCCAGCGGATCGACGGCCTGGAGCACCTGGTCGTCTTCCCGATGTACACCCAGAACGGCAACCCCAACCGGAACGTCGAGGCGGTCTGGATCCGGGTCGTGTGGCCCGACTGGCTGGCCGAGCTGGAGGCGGGCGGCTACGACAACCCGATGTTCGTGCCGATCACTTTCGTCGACTTCACCTCCGGCTACGACACCAACTCGGCCGTGCTGTTCCCCGAGACCGTGGTCGTGCGCCAGACCCCGCCGCGCTTCACCTGGGGCGGCATCTTCTGCGACCGCGAGGCCGCCCGGTTCCGCCGGGTCAGCGAGGCCGCCGCGGCGACGCTCAAGCTGGAGCTGCCGCCGGACGCCGCCCGGCTGCTGGCGTCGCAGGACCTCGCCCAGGACACGTTCGTGCTGTGGGACCTCGTCCACGACCGCACGCACAGCCACGGCGACCTGCCGTTCGACCCGTTCATGATCAAGCAGCGCATGCCCTACTGGCTCTACAGCCTGGAGGAGCTGCGCTGCGACCTCACGGCGTACGGCGAGGCCGTGAAGCTGGAGGCCGCGGGGGTGCCGCACGCGCGGTACGTGCAGTACGCCATCCTGTTCGACCGGCTGTTCCGCTTCCCGATCACCGGTGAGCGGGTGCGCAACTACGACGGGCTCGGCGGTCAGCTGCTGTTCGCCTACCTGCACCGGCAGGGCATCGTGCGGTGGACCGACAACCGGCTCAGCATCGACTGGTCGCGGGTCGCCGACGGCGTCGCCGACCTGCGCGGCGAGGTGGAGAAGCTCTACCGCGACGGCATCGACCGGTCCAAGCGGGCCCACTGGCTCGCCGCGCACGAGCTGGTCGCGACGTACGTCGAGCCCGACCCGGCCTCGGTCTGGAAGCAGGGCGTGCACGCGCTGCCCACCGAGCAGAAGGCCATGGTCGACGCCGTGCTGCCCGACGAGTTTCCCCTGAGCATGTTCTACGAGGCCCTGCGCCGTAAGCTCACCGACGTGGTGGAGTCGACCCGGGGCATCCGGGCGTGAGCGCGGACCACGTGGAGCGCGATCGCGTGGGCGAGATCGGGAGGGACGTGCGATGAGCAGGGTGATCGTGGTCACGGGGGCGGGCGGCCCGGCCGGCCGCGCGGTCGTCGGGAAGTTCGCCGAGCTGGGCGACACGGTCATCGGCGTGGACAAGTCCGGCGCCGAGGGGTGTCTGGCCGTCGACCTGCTCGACCGGGACGCGGTACGCGCCCTGGCCGAGCGGGTGCGGGCCGAGCACGGCCGGGTGGACGGCGTCGTCCACCTGGTCGGCGGCTGGCGCGGGTCGAAGACCTTCGCCGGCACCTCGCTCGACGACTGGGACCTGCTGCACGACCTGCTGATCAGGACCCTGCAGCACGTGTCGCTGGAGTTCGAGCCGCTGCTGCGGGAGAGCCCGAACGGCCGTTTCGTGATCGTGTCGGCACGGGCCGCCCAGAAGCCGACGCAGGGCGGCGCGGCGTACGCGGCCGCCAAGGCCGCCGCGGAGGCGTGGACGCTGTCGCTGGCCGACGCGCTGAAGGACACCTCGGCCGCCGCGGTGGTCGTGGTGGTCAACGCATTGGTGCACGATGAGATGAGGGCCGCGAATCCGGACAAGCCATACCGGACCTTCACCGACGTGAAGGACCTGGCGACGACGATCGCGGGCCTGTGGGACGAGGAGCCGGCTGCCGTCAACGGCCGCAGGATCGACCTCGTGCCCTGATCTACGCTGCTCGATCCGGGCCCGCCGTCCGGCCTGACCGGCCGGCCGCGGGCCCGAAACCGCGATGGGGAGACATCTCGTGACAACCGATGCCGTACGCCGGCACGACCCGGCGAGCCGGACGTTCGCCAGTGACAACTACGCGGGGGTGCACCCCGAGGTCCTGGAGGCGATCGCCCTCGCCAACGGAGGACACCAGACCTCCTACGGCGACGACGTCTACACCGAGGCGGCCCGGGGCGTCTTCCGCAGGCACTTCGGCGAGCAGGCCGAGGTGTTCCCCGTGTTCAACGGCACGGCCGCCAACGTCGTGTCGCTGCGCTCGATGTGCGCCCACTGGGAGGCCGTGGTCTGCCCCGAGACCGCGCACATCAACACCGACGAGGGCGGCGCGCCCGAGGTCACCGGCGGGCTGAAGCTGCTGACCGTGCCGACGCCGGACGGCAAGCTCACGCCGGAGCTCATCGACCGGCAGGCGCGGGGGTTCGGCGACGTGCACCACGCGCAGCCCCGGGCCGTGTCGATCTCCAACGCGACCGAGCTGGGCACGCTCTACACGCCGGCCGAGATCAAGGCGATCTGCGACCACGCCCACGAGCTGGGGATGTTCGTCCACCTCGACGGGTCGCGGATCACCAACGCCGCCGCCGCCCTGGACGTGCCGCTGCGCGCGCTGACCACGGACGCGGGGGTCGACGTGCTGTCGTTCGGAGGCACCAAGATCGGCCTGCTGCTGGGCGAGGTCGTCGTCGTGCTCAACCCGGAGGCGTCGCGGGGCCTGCCCTACCTGCGCAAGACGAGCATGCAGCTCGCCTCGAAGATGCGCTTCGTGTCGGTGCAGTTCGAAGCCCTGCTCGGGGGCGACCTGTGGCTGCGCAACGCCCGCCAGGCCAACGCGATGGCCCGGCGGCTGGCGGACGCCGTACGCGACCTGCCCGGGGTGAGCGTGCCGCGCCCGGTCGAGGCCAACGCGGTCTTCGCGGTGCTGCCGGCCGACGTGGCCGACCGGCTGCGCAAGCGGTTCCGGTTCTACAACTGGGACGACCAGATCGGCGGGGGCATGGTCGAGGTGCGGTGGATGTGCGCCTTCGACACCACCGAGGCCGACGTGGACGCGTTCGCCGCGGCGCTGGCCGAGGAGCTGCGCGCCTCGTAGCGCGTCGTCAGGCCGGCCTTTCGCTCCTCCGGCCCGCCGGGATCGGCTTGCCGGAGGAGCCGGCCTCGGTGGCGCGCGTGGTGACACGCGCGCTGGCACACGCGTTGTGGCGCACGGTGGTGGCGCACGCGTAGTGGCTCAGGCGTTTTGACACAGGTCAGCGCGGCGCCAGGATGCGCAGTTGCAGCATCGCCGCGAACCGTTGCTCCGGATCGTCCAGGTCGATCTCGCCCACCTCGGCGACGCGCCTGAGGCGGTAGCGCAGCGTGTTGGGGTGGATGAACAGCGCGCTCGCCGCCTTGCCCACGTCGCCGAGGGCGTCGAGCCAGGCCTCCAGCGATTCGACGAGCCCGGCGTTGTGCCGCTCGTCATACTCCATCAGGCGGGCGATCGCGCCGGCCGGCCGCTCGTCGCGCGCCGCCGCGAGGTCGCGCAGCTCCAGGACCAGGGCGAGCGTCTGAACGTCGTCGAGCCGGGCCACCCGCAGGTTGGTGTGGCCCTCGCGCATCACCCGGAGCACCCGGTCGGCCCGGGCCCTTCCCTGGACGATCCCGCTGATGTCCGATCCCGCGGAGGCGACCGCCACGAACGCGCGGAGGCTCCCGCCGACCCGCTCCACGAAGTCGGCGGCGAGCCGGACGGCCCGCTGTTCCGGGCCGCCGGTCGAGACGACCACGGGCAGCAGGCCATAGACGGTGCCGCCGACGGCCGCCACCGCGGACGACGGCACGGTCACCGACAGATGCGCCGACAGCGCGTCCGCGAGCCGTTCGAGCCGGGCCGATCTGGCCTGGTCCGCACCGGTGTGGTCGTCGTCGGCCGGCAGGCCCGCGCCCACGACGACGAGACGGCGGCCGGACAGGCCGAGCCGCGCGAGGGCGTCCCGCGCCCCGGCGCCCCCTTCCAGGACGGTCCCGATGAGGTCGGTGCGCAGCCTCCGCTGGACGTCGGCGCCGGCCCGGATCCGCAGCAGATGCAGCGCGACCAGCTTCGAGGCGTCGAGCAGCGCCTCCGTACGCTCCTCGTCGACGTCGCCGTCCATGGCCGCCCAGATCGAGCCGAGCACCTCGTCTCCGGCGCGTACGGCGATGGCGACGCGTTGCACCGTGATCGCGTCGTATCCCAGGTCCTGCGGCTTGACGACGACCGGCCACGGGTAGCGGTAGAGGTCCCGGAAGACGCCGAGCTCCGTCAGCCGCGTGGCGTACCGCTCGGGCACCTGCCGGCCGATGACCGTCTCCACCCGCGAGGCGTCCGCCTCGTCCTGGCGCCCGGAGAAGGCGAGCACCCGGGAGTTGCGGTCCTCGATGGTGATGGGCGCGTCGAGGAGCGCGGCCACGGCGTTGGCCACGGCGAACAGGTCGCCGGACGGGAGACCCCCGAGCGACTCCTGCCCGTCGACTCCGATGTCCCCTTCGGCGAGCACCGAGCGGATGAGCGCGGTGAGCTGTGCCCACGTGGCGCCCCGGCGCAGCCCGATCAGGGCCACGCCGCTCGCGAGGACCGCCTCCCGCAGCTCCGGTGTCACGGCGACCGGGGCCCGGACGACGAGACCCACCGTGTCGTGGTCACCGAGCGAGCGGAGCAGCCGGCCCAGCGTGCCACCGGCCGGGTCGACCCCGACGCCCAGCACGAGCGAGCGCGGCGGAAGCACGGGTTCGTCGAGCGGGTCGAAGATGACGAGCCCGCTGATCTCTCCCGGGTGGTCGACGTCGCCGGCGACCAGTTCGAGCAGCGTGGTGCCGAGGTCGTCCAGCACACGACCGAGGCTGGCACGCGGACGCCGGCTCACGCCCGGAAGTATAGGCCGCCGGTCCGGGGTGCGATCCGATCGGCCGATGAGCGGAGGGGGATCCATTCGGCTCGGCATCCGGGAGAAGCGCTCAGCGGCCGGGGCGGCGCGGTGTCATGACGTGTCTCCTTGAGGCCCGTCTCCTTCAGGCCCGTCTCCTTCAGGCCCGTCTCCTTCAGGCAGGGGGAGCTCGACGAGGTAGCCGAGCGTGAGGTCGAAGTCGACGACGCGGCCGCCGGAGGCCATCAGCGGCTCCAGCTCGCCGCGCAGCCGGCGGCGCCAGGCCACCGCGGCGGCCGTGTCGCCGGCCCGGAGCGCCTCGATGTCGGCCGGAGCCGCCACCCTCCTGCTCCACGGGCCGCCGGCCGGGCGTTCGTACGGCGCTCCCGCGCAGGCGGCGAGGACACGCGGCGAGAGCAGCTCCCAGTGGACCAGAAGCCGGTCGGTGTCGTCGCCGCCGTTGACGGCGTCGTGCATCGCGCCGTAGAAGTTCGGCAGATACGCCACCGGGAGCGCCCCCAGCTTGACGATGTTGAAGTAGGCGTTGCGGCCCACCAGCGGATCGAAGGTCCACTCGATCGTGCCGATGCCGCGGGCGAGCGCCCACGCGCGCTGGTGCAGCTTGAGCGCCGTCCCGACGCCGCGGCCGGCCAGCCCCGGCGCCACCCCCGCGATGTGGCTGTGCAGGGTGCGCGCCGCCGGCTCCGCGTGGAAGCCGATGCAGACGCCGACGAGCCGGTCTCCGTCATAGGCGCCGGCGACGTAGTTGCCCGCCATCGTCAGGGCGCGGAGGAACTCGACGGTGATCAACGGGTTCTCCGGCCGGCCCCAGATCCCGACGAGCAGGTCGATCACGGCGTGGGCCTCGTCGAGGTCCCGGAGCTCCCGGATCGCCACTCCCGCCTTCGCCGCCCATCTCGCCGCGTGCTCCGCCGCGACGCCGAGGGAGGATGCCTCGATGCTCACGCCTCGTCCTCCAGCGGTCCGGCGGCCGGGATCGCGTCGAGGCCGGGGGAGCCATGCGAAGTGCCGGGCACGGTCAGCCGTGCTTCCTGGGGGTCGCGCGAGCGCCGTAGTGGACGTACTCCTCGCCCGTGGGCAGCGAGTAGAACCGCACCGGCGCCCACGTCTCCATCCCCTCGGGCCGTACGGCGTAGACGCCCTGCCCGGCCGGGATCATCTCGTAGGTCTCGACAGGGTCCTCGAGCTCGGCCAGCGGGCCCATCACCGTGACGCGCAGGACCGGCTTGCCCTCGTCCTCCAGCACCTCCATGCGCACCGACTCGCGCTCGTACGTGCCGGCGTACGGCGTCACGTCGGCCGTCCCCGGCTCGGCGGGCGGCTCGAACGGCTCGGGCAGGCTCACACCGGTGAGCTCGGTGAAGATCTCGTCGTAGAGGTTCGCGTAGAGATCGCGGGTGTGGCCGCCGTTCGTGTTGAGCGCGACCGCGACGCCGGCCTCCGGCAGGACGCGCAGGAACGCCGCCTGGCCGACCGTGTTGCCGTCATGGCCGTAGGCCCGGTGGCCCCGCCAGTCGCACCGGAACCAGCCCAGGCCCCACGAGTCGCCGAGCAGGTCCTTCTCGGGGCAGTCGGCCTGGAAGGCCGACATCGCCGTGACGCTCTCCTCCGACAGCACGCGGGTGCCGTCGGCGGCGAGCCCGCCGGTCAGGTGCATCCGGGCGAAGGCGAGCACGTCGGTGACGGTCGCCGTGATCAGGCCGGCCGGGCCGACCGCGCGGGGCAGTCCGCCCCACACCGGCGCGACCACCGGCTCCTCGCCGCCCTTGAGATGGCCCATCGCGTGGGCGAAGACCATGGCCTCCTCGGGCAGGGTCGTGGTGTGGGTGAGGCCGAGCGGGGCGAACAGCCGCTCCCTGATCGCCTGGTCCCAGGTCTTGCCGGTGACGACCTCGATGATCCGGCCGAGCACCGAGTAGCCCGCGTTGCAGTAGGACCAGGTGGCGCCGACGGGGTGGTTCTGCGCGCCGTCGGCCAGCAGCGCGACGTACTTCTCCAGCGCGTCGTCACCCCGGCCGGTGTCGGTGAACACGTCGCCGTCGATGCCGCTGGTGTGGGTGAGCAGGTGCCAGACGGTCACGGCCGCGGTCGTCTCCGGCTCGCGCAGCCGGAACTCCGGAAGGACCTCCACGACCGGGGTGTCGAGGGCGAACCTGCCCTCGTCGACGAGCTGCATGACGACGGTCGCCGTCCACACCTTGGAGATCGAGCCGATCTGCCACACCGAGTCGGTGGTGGCCGGCTGGCCGGTGCCGGCGTGCAGCACGCCCGTGGCGGCGGTGACGAGCTCGTCGTCCCCGCCGTCGGCGCCGAGCCGGAGAATGCCCAGCTGGGCGCCCGGCACTCCGTGCTTGGCGGCGAGCTCGTCGAGCCGGCTCTGCCAGTGCTGCTGGTCGATGGTGGTGGTCACGTGTGCTCCTTCGGGGTGGGGGAGAGGATGCCGTTCCTGTTTTCCGCGGACGCCTGGTTTCCAACGGACGCCTGGTTCCCCGCGGACGCCCGGTCTCCCGCGGACGCCCGGTGTGCGGCTCCGGGAACGGCGGCGAGGAGATGGCGCGTGTACTCGTGCTGTGGCGAACCGAGCACCTGGGTGGTGGGGCCGTGCTCGACGATCTCTCCGTCGTACATCACGGCGACGCGGTCGGCGACGTAGCGGACGACCGCCAGGTTGTGGGAGATGAACAGCATGGACAGGTCCAGTTCCCGCCGCATCTCGCGGACGAGGTTGAGCACGGCGCCCTGCACGGAGACATCGAGCGCCGAGGTGATCTCGTCGGCGAGGATGACCTCGGGCCGGGCGGCCAGGGCGCGGGCCAGCGCGACACGCTGGCGCTGGCCGCCGGACAGCCGGCCGGGGCGGTCGCCGGCGCGCGCCGCGTCCAGGTGGACCAGCGCGAGCAGACGCGTGATCTCCGCTCGCCGGGCCTGCTTGCCGAGGCGCTCCCGCATGGCCTCGGCGATGCTCTCGCCCACGGTCATGCGCGGGTCGAGCGAGGAGTAGGGATCCTGGAAGACCATCTGCACCGGGCGCGCGCGCCCTCGGGTCGGCACCGGCCGATCGTCCAGCAGGATCCGGCCGCCCGCCAGGGGCGCCAGGCCCACGGCGGCCCGGGCCAGGGTCGACTTTCCCGACCCCGACTCGCCGACGAGGCCGACGATCTCGCCGTGGGCGATGTCGAGGCTGACGCCCTTCAGCACCGTGTGCGAGCCGTAGCGTACGGAGACGTCGCGGAAGCTGAGGACGGTCATGCGGTCACCTCCGCGGTGTCGGGAAGCGCCTGCCCGGCCTTGTGGCACGCGACGCGGTTGCCCGCCGCGTCGGCCCGGAGCGGGGGATCGGCCGTGCGGCAGTGGTCGTCGGCGAGTGGGCAGCGGGCCGCGAAGGCGCAGCCGTCCGGAATCCGGGAGGGATCGACCGGCAGCCCGGGAATGACGGCGAGCGGCCTGGTCAGGTCGGTCTCCATGTCGGGCACGGCCGCGACGAGCGCGCGCGTGTACGGGTGCCGGGCGAGCGTCCGGAGGTCCCGCGCCGGAAGTTCCTCGACGATGCGGCCGGCGTACATCACCAGCACCCGGTCGCACACGTCGGTCACGACCGAGACGTCGTGGCTGATGAGCAGGAGGGCGGCGCCGGTGTCGCGGCGCACCTCGGTGAGGAGTTCGAGGACCTGCCGCTGCACGGTGACGTCGAGAGCGGTGGTCGGCTCGTCGGCGATGATGAGCCGCGGAGTCCCCATGAGGCCCATGCCGATCATCGCCCGCTGGCGCATCCCCCCGGAGAACTCGAAGGGATACTGCCGCGCGCGCCGTTCGGGATCGCGGACCCTGACCGCGCGGAGGCGGTCGACCGCACGGGCGAGGGCCGCCCTGCGGCTCAGGCCCTGGTGGAAGCGGCTCACCTCGGCCAGTTGCGGACCGACCCGGTGCACCGGGTTGAAGGACGTCATGGGGTCCTGGAAGACGACGGCCAGCGACGTGCCGAGGCGCTTGCGCCGTGCCGCGGAGTCGCCGCCGGCCATGAGGTCCTCGCCCGCGAAGACCAGGTGGTTCGCCTCGACGCGGATCGGCTCCTCGATGAGCCGGGCCAGGGCCAGCGCCGTCATGGACTTGCCCGAGCCGGACTCGCCGACGACGCCGACCGCTTCGCCGTCCCGGACGGCGAAGCCGACGCCCCGCACCGCCCGGATCGGCCGCTGGGCACCGGGAATCGTCACCCGCAGGTCGTCCACCGACAGGATCGTGCCGGCGTCGGTGGAGGCCGTCGTGGCCCCCGAACCGCGGGCCTCGGCGGCGGCGTTCCGCACCTGGCGCAGCCGCGCCACGCCGGGGATCACGTCGACGCCGAAGGCGGCCGCGAACGCCTCACCCGTGAGGTTGAACGCGAGGCCCGCGAGGACGACGGCGATGCCCGGCCCGAGCGCGGCGAGAGGGTGGACGTAGATGCCGTTGAGCCCGTCCTGCATGAGCCTGCCCCAGTCGTAGGACGGAGCCTGCACGCCCAGCCCCAGGAACGAGAGCCCGGCGAACGTCAGCAGCGCCCCGCCCGCGGCCATCGTCGCGTTGACGATGAGCGGCTCGGCGATGTTCGGCAGCGCGTGGCGGCGCAGGATGCGCCATCTGCTCACGCCCGCGATGCGGGCCGCGGCGATGTAGTCACGCGCCGAGATGCCGGCGATGAGCGTGTGACACAGCCGGGCGAACGCGGGCGCTCCGGCCAGGCCCACCGCGAGCGCCGCGCCTCGCGCGCCGACGCCGAAGACGACGGCGAAGAACAGCACGAGCAGCAGGCCGGGGAAGGCCACCAGCACGCTGACGGCCCCCGTGACGAGCCGGCCCGCGCGCCGCCCGGCCAGCAGGGGCGCGGCGCCCAGGACGATGCCCAGCGCCACGCTGATGCCCGTCGAGGCGAGTGCCAGCGCGACCGAGAGCCTGGTGGCCACCAGCACCCGGAAGAAGAGGTCCCGGCCGAGGTTGTCGGTGCCGATCCAATGCTCCGCCGAGGGCCCGGCGAGCAGGTTGCCCGTGTCGACGACCGTCGCCCGCCCGTCCCACAGGACCGGGCCGAACACGGCCACCAGCAGGACGAGGACGAGGAGGCCGAATCCGGCCAGGCCGACGGGCCTGAGCAGGACACGTGCCGCGCGCATCTCAGCCGTCTCCGATCGCCGAACGGGGGTCGAGCAGCGCGAGCGCCACGTCGACAAGGGTGTTGATCAAGAGGACTCCGACTCCGTAGACGAGCACGGTGCCCTGCACCAGCGGATAGTCCTTCGACGTGATCGAGGAGACGATCGTGGAGCCGAGACCGGGCCAGGCGAAGACGTTCTCCACCAGGACCGTCCCGGCCACGAGCGAGCTCAGCAGCAGACCCCCGAGCGTCAGGGTCGCCGTGACCGCGTTGGGCAGGGCGTGCGTGAGATGGATCCGCACCGGGGTCAGCCGCTTGGCCCGGGCCGTACGGATGTAGTCGGCCTCCATCACGGCGAGCATCTCCACGCGGACGATGCGCGACAGCACCGCGGCGGGACCGATCGCCAGCGCGAGCACCGGAAGCACATAGGAGCCGAGGCCGTCGCGGCCCGCCACGGGGAAGACGTGCGTCTGCACCGCGAGCAGATAGACGAGCCCCACGCCGAACAGGAAGTCGGGGATCGCGCCGAGCACGACACTCGTCCCCGTGAACGCGAGCTCCGTGCGCCGCCTCCTGCCCCGGCGGGTGAGCACCGCCATCCCGACGCCCACGGGCACCGCGACGAGCATCGAGACGACGAAGGCGGCCACGGCCAGCTGGGCCGACGCGGGCAGCCGCTGCGCGATCGTCTCGCTCACGGGAAGGCGGCTGGTGATCGAGGTGCCCAGCTCCCCGTGGAACAGGTGCACCAGATAGTCGGCGTACTGCCGCCAGAGCGGGTCGAGCAGGCCGAGCTCCCGCGTCCGCGCCAGCACCAGGTCGGCCGGCGCGGTCGGCCCGAGGGCCGCCCGCACCGGATCGCCCGGCACCAGATGGATCATCAGGAACGAGGCGGTCACCAGGATCCAGAGCGATATCAGCAGCCGTCCCGTCCGCCGCAGCGCGAAACGGAACCACCTGTTCGCCCACAGGCCGCCCGGCCTGCCGGGGAGGCCGCGCGAGACGGCCGCCGACGTCGTTTCGCTCATCGTCAGCCGAGCATCCGGATGCTCGTCGGGACGACGCTGCCGATGACGTCGAGCATCGCTCCCTTGAGGAAGGTCGGGATCGTGCTGTTGGCGAACGGCACCATGTCGGCGGCCTTGTAGAGCGCCTGCTCCGCGGCGAACCAGTCCTGGCACCCCTCGGCGCCGTTCGCCTTCATCGCCTTCGTGGCGGAGGCGAGGTAGTCGGGGTTGTCGATGGAGGCGAAGTTCGTGCCCTTCGGGGCCGCGGGGCCGGAGACGAACGGCATGACCTGGTCGGGGGTGCTGACGGCGAGCGGCAGCCAGGCGATGTCCCAGGCGCCGGTGCCGAAGATCACGCCGGACGCCTCGGTCTGGGTCTGCTGGGAGGCCTTGACCTCGATGCCGGCCGCCTTCCAGGCCGCCACCGCGAGCTCGGCGGCGGCGCTCCCGCCGGTCCCGAGCGAGTTGGGGAAGAGGAGGGTGAGCGAGAGCTTCTTCCCGTCCTTGACGCGGATGCCGTCCGGGCCCTTCACCCAGCCGGCGGCGTCGAGGGCGGCCCCGGCGGCGGCGGCGTCGAAGGACGGCACGTTGCCGGTCACCGCGTCACCGGTGCAGGCGGCCGGCGGGAGGGCGGCCAGCTGGGTCGCGGGCAGGCCCTTGCCGGAGGTCAGGGCGACCTGGAGCTGCTTGAGATCGACCCCCTGGGTCAGTGCCATCCGCACCGCGGGGTCGGCGGTCGCGTGGCCGTCCGCGTGGTTGTACCACTGCTCGCCGATGAGCGTCTGCGTGTCGGCGGACTTCAGGCCCGCCTGGGTGAGGCGGTCGCGGTCGGGGCCGATGATCTGGACGGCGTTGATGGTGCCGGCGAGCAGCTCGTTGGCGGAGGTGGTCTCGTTCGCGACGACCCTGAAGACCACCGTGGCCGGCATGCCCGTCTCGGCCGTGGTGGCGCCGCCGGGTCCCCACGTGTAGCCCTGGCGGAGCTCGTAGGTGTAGTGGTCGGACGGCACCGCCTCGGTGAGGACGTACGGGCCGGTGCCGTTCACCCCGGCCTTGAGGCTCGCGCGGTTCTTCATGCCGGCGTCGCACACCATCGGCAGGCTCGCGAACGCGTTCAGCACGAACGGCGCCGGCGCGGCCAGCGTGACGGTGACGGTCGGGCCCGAGGCCGTGGCGGTCGCGCCGGCGGGGATGAACACGCCCAGGAACGGGCTCTTGTTGTCCGGGTTCTCGACGTACGTGATGTTGTCGACCACCGTCTGCGCCGTGAACGGCGTGCCGTCCGAGCAGGTGACGCCGTCCTTGATCGTGAAGGTGACCGTGGTGCCTTCGACGGTCCACTTCGCGGCCAGCTGCGGCAGGATCTCGCCGCTCTTGCCGGTGGCCACGAGGTTGTCGTAGGCGAACTGGGTCATGCCGTACAGGGTGCTCACCACCGAGCCCTGTGGGTCGAGGGCGCCCGGGTCCGAGGAGACGTTGATGGTGAAGGTCTTGCCGTTGACGTAGCCCGCGGCACTCGGCGCGGCGGAGTCGGACGCGTCGCCGCCGCAGGCGGCGAGACCGGCCGAGCCGGTCAGCGCCAGAGCGAGCGCCGCGAGAGCCCTGGTACGGATGGGAGTCATCTCATTCCTTTTCCGGGGGGTGGGCCGGAGCCGATCCGAGCTCTCAGGCGCGGGCGACCACACGGCCGTAGTGGATGTACTTCGCGAGGCCGGCGTCGTCGCGTCCGATGAAGGCGAAGAGGGGGTGGATGCCATGGGTCGGCTCGAGGGCGATCAGGGAGTCGCCCTCGAAGTGCACCAGTCGCGTGCGCATGGGCTTCTCGCCGATCTCGGCGATGACGTCCTTGGGCACCCGGTCGAGCCAGATCGCCCCGTCGGCGTCCTGGCTCACGGTGATGTCGTAGATCGTGTCCGAGTAGCGGCCCAGGTAGGGCGCGGCGTCGATCGTCTCCGGCTCGGCCGGCGGCACCGGATGGCCCGGCAGGGTGATGCCGGTGAGCTCCGTGAGCAGGTGCGCCAGCACGTCGGTAAAGACACCGAAGACGCCGCCGCCGTTGGTCAGCAGCGCGATCGCGACGCCGTGCTCCGGCGCGAACCGGAGGAAGGCGGCCTGGCCGATGGTGCCGCCGTCGTGGCCGATGACGGTCTGGCCGTCGTGCTCCTCCATCTCCCAGCCCAGACCCCACGCGCCGCCCATGCCGGTGAGCCGGGGCACTTTCACCTGCGGCCGCTGCATGGCGGCCACGGTGCCGGGCTTGAGGATGACGGAGCCGTCGGGCGCCGCACCGCCCGCCAGGTGCATGGCGACGAAGCCGAGCAGGTCGCGCGGGGTCATCGCGAGCATCGAGCCGGCGGGGGCGTTCGACCGCGCGAGCGCCCAGGCCGGCGCGGCCGTGCTCGTGCCGTCGGGACCGGGCACGTGGCCGACGGCCGCCCGGTGCAGGATGGCCTCGTACGGGCTCGGACAGACGTGGGTGAGCCCGAGCGGCGTGGCCAGGCGTTCGGCCAGCACCTGGTCGAAGGGCTTGCCGCGCAGCACCTCGACCAGGCGGCCGAGCACCACGAAGCCGGCGTTGTTGTAGGAGAAGACCTCGCCCGGCGGGCAGAGCTGCGGGAGGTCGTGAATCGAGGCGACGTACTTCTCGATGGCGTCGTCGCCGCGGCCCGTGTCGGTGAAGATGTCGCCTTCGAAGCCCGCGACGTGGCACAGCAGGTGGCGGGTGGTGATCACGACCGACGCGGTCTCGTCGCCGACGGTGAACTCCGGCAGATAGGTGCGCAGCGGGGCGTCGAGGTCGACCAGGCCGTCGTCGACCAGCTGCATGACCAGGGCGCTGGTCCAGAGCTTGGTGATCGACCCGATCTGGAAGACCGAGTCGGTGGTGGCCTCGACGCCGGTGGCCAGGCTGAGGACGCCCGCGGCCGAGGTGAGCACCCGCCCCTGGGTGAGCACGGCGACCGAGGCGCCCGGCACCTCGTGCTCGGCCACGAGCCGGGAGAAGTTCTCGTCAAGCCAGCGCTGCACGCTCTCCGGAGACATCATGCCGCTGAGGCTAGAGGCCGCAAATGCCGCCGTACTCGGCCGATCGGACAACCAAAATCGCGGGTGATTGTCCGATCGGACAAGCCACGTCCCACGCGACCACCCGCCGGAAGCCGGCGGTTGCGGACGGGGGGAACAGACGGGGGAACAGACGGGGGGAACATTCGTCCAAGACGCCGGCGCGCACCGGCGGCGACAGTGGGCGCATGACTGTTTCCGACGGCAATCCGCGGGTGGACGACGAGACCACCGCGAGTTCGACGCTCTCCCTGGACGACGGCGACATCCACGTGTGCCAGGACGGTCCCCGCGACGCCCCGGCGCTCCTGCTGATCCACGGATCCGCCTCCTCGGCCCGCTCGTGGGACCGGCTGGTCCCGCTGCTGACCGGAGCACATCGCGTCATCCGGATCGACCTGCTCGGGCACGGACTGTCGGGCAAACCGGCCGGCCCGAGCTACGCGGTGCCCGACCAGGCGCGCAGGGCCGGTGAGGCACTCGACCGGCTCGGCGTCGAGCGCGTGATCGTGGCCGGTCACTCCAGCGGCGGCGCGGTCGCCACCGCGCTCGCCGAGCAGCGGCCCGGCCTGGTGGCCGCGCTCGCGCTCGTCAACACCGGGCCCGGCCTGCACGCCTTCATCCCGTCGGAGTCCGCCGTGATCGCACCGTCGCAGTGGCCGCCGACCGACGAGCAGCTCCGCCGCTTCGCCGAGACCGGGTTCAGCCGCCCGGGCTACCAGGTGCCGCAGGATCTCCTGGACGAGGTGCGCATGATGACCTACCACACGCTCGCCGCGACGATGCAGGGGGTCCGCGACTACCTGGAGCAGCGTGCCCTTCCGGATCGGCTGGCGGTCCTCGGCACACCGCTCCTGGTGATCTTCGGGGCGGACGACCGGAGATGGCGATCCTCGTCCGCCGCCGACTACCGCGTCGTACCGGGGGCCGACGTCGAGCTGCTGCCGGGTCTCGGGCACTCACCCATACTCGAGGACCCGGAACGGACCGCCCGCTGCCTGCTGGCCTTCACCGCGCTCCACCCTGCGCGGGCGGACTGAACGAGACCGCCTGACGGTGCCGTAGGAGGCCGTAGGAGAGGGTCACGGCGCGGGGAGCGGCTGGGCTCCCCGCCTGGCCAGCAGCTCCTTCATCGTGCGGATCTCGGCGTTCTGGCCGTCCACGATGTGCTGGGCCAGGGCGCGCACCTCGTCGCGGTCCGACAGCCTGAGCAGGCCCTCGGCCATCTCCACGCCGCCCTGGTGGTGGCGGATCATGAGCTGGAGGAAGAGGATCTCGGCGTCCTTGCCGGTGGCCTGGCGGAGCCGGTTCATCTCCTCCTCGGTGGCCATGCCGGGCATCGTGCCGGGAGCCGGGGCGGTCGCGGCGGCCCCGCCGTGCCCGTGCCCCGCCATCCAGGCCATCGCGGGCCGGTCGGAGCTCTGGTCGAGCCCCCACTGCTGCAGCCAGCCCATGAAAATTCCACGCTGGGTGCTCTGCGTCGTGATGATGTCGTACGCCAGGCTGCGCAGCGCCTCGTCGGAGGTCTTGTCCCTGACGACGAAGGACATCTCGACCGCCTGCGCGTGGTGGACCCCCATGTCCCTGGCGAAGCCGGCTTCGGGGGAGGTGTCGCCGGGCGTCCCCTGCCTGGTGAAGAACAGCACGAGCGCGGCCGCCGCGAGGAGGACGACGACCAGCCCGAGGACGGGGAGGCGGCGCCGGGCCGGGGGAGCGGTCTCCACGGCGCTGTCCTCTGGGACGTCGATGTCAGTGCTCACCGCCCACAGGCTACTCTCCGGGGCCCTCGCCCTGCCCGAAGCAACACCTTTAGCCACTATTCTCCATACGCAGCGGGGGTGTCAGTGATCAGCGGATGGAGGAGCGATGACCAAGGAGAAGTCGCAGGCGAGGCGTGACCACCTCGCCCGCATGCGCGCCGAGCAGAAGCGCAAGGAGCGGCGCGCCGCACTTCTCATGTGGGGAATAGGCGGCCTCGTGATCGTGGTCCTGATCGCCCTCGTCGCCGTCTACGTGGTCAACGACCGGTCGGCCAAGTCGCTCAGCGCCGTCAAGACCTTCACCTACAAGGGCTCCGACCACTCCTGGACGAAGGTCTCCTACAAGGAGAACCCGCCTGTCGGCGGCCAGCACAACTTCTACTGGCAGAACTGCGGCATCTACGACAAGCCCATCCACAACGAGCACGCCGTCCACTCGCTGGAGCACGGCGCGGTGTGGATCACCTACCGGCCCGACCTGCCCAAGGCCGAGGTGGACAAGCTCAAGACCATCGCCTCCGCCGACTACATGCTGCTGAGCCCCTACCCGAACCTGCCGTCCAAGATCGTCGCCAGCTCCTGGAACCACCAGATCGCGCTGGACTCGGCGGACGACCCCCGGCTGCCCGAGTTCGTGAAGAAGTACAAGCAGAACCCGACCAGCACTCCCGAGTACGGCGCGTCCTGCTCCGGCGGCATCGGCACCACCGACGAGCAGCCGCTCCCGCCGCCGCAGGCGGAGACCACGCAGGAGCCGATGCCGAGCACGGCCCCGTCGTCCTGACCGGCCCCTCTGATCGGCACAGCCCTGACCGGCACGGTCTGACCGGCACAGCCTGACCGCAGTCCCGGCCGCAGTCCCGGCCGCCGTGCCGCGGCCGGGACCGCTGTCGTGGTCTCTCAGGGAACCAGCAGGCGGTCCACGGGCACGGCCTCCAGCCCGTGGGCTTCGGCCACCGGGCGGCTCGCCAGGTGGCCCTCGTGGGTGCTCAGGCCGAGGGCGAGCGCGGGGTCGGCGGTCAGCGCCTCGCGCCAGCCCAGGTCGGCGATCGCCAGCGCGTACGGCAGCGTGACGTTGGTCAGCGCGTACGTCGAGGTGTGCGGCACCGCCCCCGGCATGTTGGCCACGCAGTAGAACACCGAGCGGTGCACGCGATAGACCGGGTCGGCGTGGGTGGTCGGCCGCGAGTCCTCGAAACAGCCGCCCTGGTCGATGGAGATGTCCACCAGCACCGAGCCCGGCTTCATCCGTGCGACGAGGTCGTTGCTCACCAGGGTCGGCGCCTTGGCGCCCGGCACGAGCACCGCGCCGATCACCAGGTCGGCGTCCACCACCGCACGCTCGACCTCGTACGCGTTGGACGCCACCGTCTGGCAGCTCCCCTGGAAGACGAGGTCGGCGTGGCGCAGCCGGTCGACGTCGCGGTCGAGCAGCAGCACCTGGGCCCGCATGCCCACGGCGATCGCGGCGGCGTTCATGCCCGAGACCCCCGCGCCGATCACCACCACCTTGGCCGGGTAGGTGCCGGGGACGCCGCTCATCAGCACGCCGCGCCCGCCGCCCTGGCGCATGAGGTGGTAGGCGCCCACCAGCGGCGCCAGCCGTCCGGCGACCTCGGACATGGGTGCGAGCAGCGGCAGCGTGCGGTCGGCCTTCTGCACGGTCTCGTACGCGATGCCGGTCACGCCCGACTCCAGCATGGCCCGCGTGCAGGACTCCGAGGCGGCCAGATGGAGGTAGGTGAACAGGACCTGGCCCTTGCGCATCCGGTGATACTCCTCCGGCACCGGCTCCTTGACCTTCAGGATCAGGTCGCCCTCGGCCCACACTTCGTCCGCCGTGTCGAGGATCACGGCCCCCGCCGCGGTGAAGTCCTCGTCCGGGATCGCCGACCCGATCCCTGCGCCCTTCTCGATGAGGACCCGATGACCCTTGCGTACGAACTCGTTGACCCCCGCGGGTGTGAGCGCGACCCGGTACTCGTGTGTCTTGATCTCTCGGGGAACTCCCACCTTCATGTCTTCACTGTCTGCTCTCGGCCTCCGTATGGGCATCGGTCAACGGGCAACCATTTGGCGGATATTCATGACAAATTGTCAATAAAAGACCGCGTTGAACGTTCCATGGTCGGCCGGTTACCCGCAGTTGGCAGACCTCGGTAGGCTCTGCGAGCGGTGTAAGGGATCGAGGTGGGAATGCACAACGCGCCCGTGCCGGGAGACGAAGAGCCCGGCCCGCGGCCCGGCGGCCTGACATCGGGAGCCGAGACGGCGCCCATGCCCAAGCCGGTCGGCCCCGAGAACCGCGGCGGCGTGCCCGCCCAGACGTCCGGCGAATGGGGCGGCTGGTTCGGCGACACGTCCGGCGGCGCCGGTGCCGCCGCGGAGACGACGACCGTTCTGCCGGCCGCCGGCGGCGAATCAGACGACCCGTACGGCGGGCCCGGCGACCACGGCGGAGGCCGCCCGGCGCCTCCCGCCGATCCGTTCGGCGGCCCGGGTGGCACGCGGGGTGAGTACGGCGAGCCAGGCGGGCCGGACGATCCGCTCGCTGCGCCCGGCGAGCCGCCGGGCAGGCCCGATGATCCGCTCGCTGACACGCTCAGCGGTCCGGTGGGCGTGCCCGGCGACCCTCTCGGGGTTCCGGGCGGAGCGGGCGACCTCCCCGGCGTGCCGGGCGTGCCCGGTGGGCCGGATGACCCGCTCGGCGTGTCCGGCGGACCCACCATGCCGGGTGACCCACTGGGGGTACCGGGTGGAGCGGACGACCCTCTCAACGCTCCGGGTGGGGCGGGCGCCACGCTGGCGATCCCCGGCGATCTCGGTGGCGTGCCCGCCGCCGCCGGTGCTCCCGCCCGTCCCGGCGAGCCGGTGGAGCCCGCCACGCCCGGCGCGCCCGATGACGCGCCCCCGGGTGGAGCCGCAGGGCCGGGTGACAAGCCGCCCGCCCCCGACGGCCCCACGGAGCCGCGGGCGGCGAGGGGGACGACGATCGCCCTCGTCTCGGCCCTCGTGCTCGTGGTCATCATGTCCGGCGTCCTCGGCGCCGTCGCCGTGGTGATGACCCAGAACCCGGACGCCCCGCCGCTCAAGCAGACGCCGGTGCGCACCCTCCTGACGCCCGTGCACTTCGCCCCGGTGACCGGGGTGGGAGCGGCGCCGTGTGCCGGAGCGGACGCGATTCCCGACGACAAGGGCACCTCCTGCTACCAACTCGACCCCGGGGTCACGGTCACGACCGTGCAGAAGATCGAAGAGGTGACGGAGAACGACGGCACCTACTCGATCAGGCTCGTGCTGTCTCCCTCTAGCCAGGAGCAGATCGCGGCCCTCACCCGCGAGACGGTCAAGCAACAGCTCGCGATCGTGGTGGGGGAGAAGGTCGTGGCCGCCCCGCGGGTGGCCCAGGAGATCACCCAGGACAGCCTCGGCATCGCGGGCTTCGAGAAGGCCCAGGCCGATGCGATCATGGCGTTGCTGACCGGGTCCGCTCCCGCCGGCCAGTCGGCTCCGGCCGCCTCGCCCGCCGCCACCGACGCCGGCCAGCCCGGCGGCACACAGCCGGGCGGCACACAGCCGGGTGGCACACAGCCGGGTGGCACACAGCCGGGTGGCACACAGCCTGGCGGGACCCAGCCGGGTGGCACGCAGCCCGGTGGAACGCAGCCGGGTGGAACGCAGCCGGGCGGCACTCAGACCGGTGGCACGCAGCCTGGCGGAACGGTGTACGAGGGCCGGCCGCAAGGGTCGCAGCAGGGCGGCACTCAGCAGGGAGGGGCGGGACAGCAGGGAGGCACGCAGCCCACCCCTGAGGGGTTCCAATGATGACGCATCACGGCCCGGGCCCGCGCCCGCGGACCTGAACCGGCCGACCGGCGGCCGGGGCACGCTCGCCCCGGCCGTCCTCCCGCCCGGCGCGCAGGCCCTGCATGAGCCGGCGGGTGTGAGCTCCTCGCGGTGATTCAGGCGCGCCGCTCACCACAGGTGAGCCGACGGCGTCCGGTGGCTGGTGATCGCGATACCGGTAGGGTCGCCGTCATGCAGCGTATGACCGGTTTGTTGGTAGGTGCGGTTTTTGGGACCGTCTTCGTGTTCGTGAACTCGCATCCACCTCTTGGCCAGGCTCTCGCGCTCGTCCTCCGGATCGCCGCGGCCGTCGCCCTGGCCGGTGTCGTCGCCGTCTGGATCCTCGCCGTCGGGCACGCCAGGTCCACCGGTGCCGAACCCGGCATCGGGGGAGGCGGTGCGGCCGGGAAGATGTTCGGCCTCGGCTTCGCCGTGGTCGTCGTGATCGAAGCCGTCGCGCTGTTCGGCGGCATCGCGGTGCTGCGGGCCCTGGGCCGCCCGGAGGCGAGCAACGTGGCCTGGATCGCTCTCGTCGTCGGCGTCCACTTCGTCGCCCTCGGGCCGATCTGGAGGGATCGGACGATCATGGTGCCCGGTGCGGTCCTCACCGCGCTCGGGGTCGCCGGGCTCGTCATGACCGCCACCTCGGCCGTGGCGTGGGTGCCCGTGGTCAGCGGAGTGCTGTCCGGCGTGACGCTGCTGGCCGGATGCCTGTCCGCCGCAGGGCGCGGCCTGGCCGCCCAGAAGTCCGGCGGTCGTCAAAGGGCAGAACTCACTTCACCACCGCTCTGAAATGGGAAAACTCGCCGTGCAAGGTACAACTTGCAGTTGGTAAACCTCCCCCTCTGCGGTGACCGAATCGATCTCGGACTCGACGTTGCGAATGGCGGATTCCCGGCCATTCCGCCCCGCAGCCCTGTTGATGCCGGAGGACGACGTGCCGCACATCAAGCGGGTGCGGCCGGAATGTCGAGGCCGCCGCATGGCGACCTTGGTCGCCACATCTATGTGCCGAGGCAGCCCGTCCTTCGTCGTAGATCTTGCCGCCCGTCGTCGGCTCCCTCCAGCGTGGAGGCACGGCTTCGGCGAGGGGAGCACAGATGGCACGGGCTCGTTTAGCAGGGGCGGCGCTGGCCATGGCCGTGGTGGTGACCACGACGGTGGCTTGCAGCACCGACACGCCTCCGCAGCACAAGGACCGGTTGCGTAAGGCCGCCGGTGTGGTCGCCTTCCGCATCGTGTGCGTCAAGGACCTGTGGGAGCGGACCAGCAAGGCCAAGTACGGCGACGAGGAGACGATCAACGCCAAGGTCACCCCGGGCAGCGACGGGACGGTGACCGTGCAGCTGACCGGCCCCCAGCTCGTGGACTACCTCAGCATGCTGGAAGACCGGGCCTACAACGACAATCCCGCAGGCGACCCGGTGCAAGGCGATCCTCTGGCCTACCGCATGTACAACGCGATCGCCCCGGTCATCGACAAGATCCAAACGGCGCCCGCGCCCGGTCAGCCCATCCCTGAGGTCCGCGTCGACTACGGGATTGGCACTCCGGCGCCGTCCCCTGCTCCCAGATCCGGATGACTGACCACGTGTGACGCCGGCGACTGACGATCTCTCGGCGCCGCCGTGGTCGAGTGTCCGGCGCTCATGCGTCCTGACGAGTGGAAAGCCGCCGTTCCGCCTTCGGCTGCCCGTTCTTGCGCCCCGGCCGCTGCTCTGGGTCGGGTTCTGGCCCCGGATCCTGGGCGATTTTCACGACGCTGAGGCCGGCGGCGCGCGCCCGCATGGACTGGCTTGTGTCGTAGGTGATGAGCATCACCCGGCGCCCGGCGAGGGGCTCGATACGCAGCGCCGCGTCGACGATCTCGTCGTCTGGGATGGGCAGCCGGGTGTGGCCGGGCGAGTCAAACACGATTTCCACGGTCACCTGGCCGCGTGGGATCCCGCCGTTGTTCAGCGGCGTGTAGTCCTCCGGGCGCAGTTCGCCGGGCTCGCTGGGGTTGCGGAGCCGGTCGTCGAGCACCTGGAGGGTGTGCCTGGCCCGCCATCGTTCATGCTCGCTCTTGGACTTCTTCAGGCTGTCGAGTTCGTCGATCACGATGATCGGCAGCAGCAGATGGACAGGCTCCTGGCGGATGCCCAGATGTCGCCGCAAGTCCATGTCGGCGATCTTGTCTGGGTGCTGGATGAACATCGAGGTGTCGGGCACGACGAACACGCCGTCGCGGGACCAGCGGGCGATCTGGTGTTTCAGCGCTTTGACAGCCGCTTCGAGGTCGGACACCCGCTCGCTGAGTTCGGCGTTGATCACCCGCTGCATGGTGCCCTGGACGAGATGAGCCGTGGTCAAGGGCTGAAGCATCCAGTAGCGGCGGGTGAGGATCAGCCGGTCGAGGTCAGCGGAACTGATCCTCCCCCGCAGGGTGTAGACGGCGTCGTCGACCCACCTCAGATACGTGTCATGCTGCAGGATCACGTCGCCGCCCGCGCCCCTCGCGTTGATCGCTCCTGTGAGGACGCTGGTGAGGGCTTCGACAAGGGTGTCCCGGTCCACCCCGGGACGTGGCGTGATCAGCATTCCCGAATCGTCCCAGAATGTGGACGGCCTATCAGTCGATTTGAGCGGCACAGGTCGAGCGCCGGCGGCAACTCGTGCTGAGCAAGCCAGCATGTCGATCTTGGTCCTGTCGATGTCGAAGGGGTGGCCCGCACACCAAGCCGGCCATGATGACACCGGGCTGGCCCACTTCTTCGTCTCCACCCCCCGACATCCTGCAGCTTCACGGGTGTCGTCGAGCCCTGTACCGGGTGGCGGATGGTGGCACGACGTGGAACGGACCTACGCCTGGGGGAGGGAAACCCGCATTCTTCGGGGCGAAAGAACCACTCGCGCCCGGTGCGCTGCCGCCGGGTAGGGCAGCATCTGCGTGTCGGGTTGCTTCACTGCCGGGTCCGCTTCCCCTCGGGGCGTACGGCCGGCGCCGCCGGATGGCCCGGTGGAGAAGGGACTGAAACGGCATGGAGCCGGCCCGTCGTGAGGGTGATCGCTTCCAGAAGGTCCGCCTGGTGTTGGCGGCCGTCAGGTTCGCCGCCTGGCTGGTGTGGGTCTTCTGGTTCGGCGATCACTAGGGCGCCCGGATAGGGCGCCGGGCCTCCTACCGGCCACGCTTGGATGCCTGGGCAGGTAGGAGGCCCGTCACTGTTGAGATTACGGTGTACGGTTCGCGGTGCCGAGGGGGGGAGCGGTTCTTCCTCTCCCTGGTTTGTGATCCTTCCCTTCCAGCGGGGCAATCGCCGTCCCTGCGGTGGGACGCACCCCCTCTGGAGCGTCCCGCAAACGGTCGTTTCCGGGACGGCACCCGGCGGCCGGGTGCCGGGCCGTGTTCTCCCAAGAACGAGCGTCCCGAAACTCGTCCCGAAACACCCTCTCCGAACATTGAGTTTCGGGACCGTTTTCGGGACGATCTTTCGGTGACCGTCCCTACCGCCCCCGTCCCGGCACCGTCCAACGCCATCCGCGTCGGCTACGCCCGCGTCTCCACCCGCGCTCAAGACCATCTGTTGCAGATGGAGGCGCTGGAGGCCGCCGACTGCCGCCAGATCGTGGAGGAGACCGCCAGCACCCGCAAGGACCGCCCGAAGCTGCAGGCGACCGTTGCGAGCATGAGGCCGGGCGACACGCTGGTCATCTACAAGCCCGACCGCGTCGCCCGCTCGGTGAAGGAGCTGCTGGTCTTCCTCGAAGACGAGCTCGCCCCGCGTGGGATCAACCTGCACATCCTGACGGGGATCTGCGCCGGCCTGCACCGGCCCGGCGGGCAGACCGTCGCCGACAAGATGCTGTTCATGGTCGCGGCGATGGCCGCCGAGATGGAACGCGACCTGATTCGTGAGCGGACCCTGGACGGCTTGGCGGCCGCCGCCGCCCATGGCCGCAAAGGCGGTCGGCCCGCCATGGTCAACCCCGACGCGCTGGCCATCGCCCGCTCCCGCCGCGCCCGCGGGGAGTCGGTCACGGCGATCGCCAAACACCTCGGCATCGGCCGCTCCACCTTGTACCGGGCGCTGGAGGCCGACTCACGGTGAGTCCCCGCATCAGATAAGGCACCTCGCCATATCGGAGTATGGTTGCCTGTATGGCGCATGAGAAGATCACCATAACGCTGCCCGATCACCTGGTCAGGGCTGCCCGGGGGGCCGCCGAGGATGCCGGCCAGTCCCTGTCGGCGTATGTCGCCCGAGCCGTACGCTCGGCTGTGCTCGCTCAGCAGCTGGCGGCCACCCCGCTGCCGCCCGATCCCGACTGGGCCGCGTTCACCGAGGAAGGCGAGCCCGGCAACGGCGGCGAGGTCGCCGCGTGAGGCGAGGCGAGATCTGGAGCATCGAGGGCATCGGCCGGGCCATCGGCAGGGAGAACCGGCTTGTCCTGATCATCAGCCATGACGCTCTGGCGGCTCAGGCGCCGATGGTCACCACGGCGGCCTTGGACCAGACCGGCGCCGCACCGGAGACCCTGGTGACCGTACGGATCACCGAGCCGGTCCCCGCGCTGGTCCGGCTCGACACCATCACCTCGGTCCGCCGGGAGCGTCTGGCGGCCCTGGCCGGCCGCCTCAGCCCCGAGGATCAAGAACGCGTGGACATCGCCCTTCGGACCGCGCTCGACCTGTAAACGGCAGCCGGCGAAACGGCCCCGAGGAAGATCCCCCGGGGCCGTTTCGTATTCGTCGCGCCCTCCCCGAGCGACCGGATTCCCAGGGGCCCGCGGCGTGCTGAGAGCTTCGGCGCGGCCTGACTTCCTCGTCCTGAGGTTCACCTGTCTCCGTGATTGCGCCGCAGACAGGCTTACAGCCTCGAAAATCGGCCGATCTTGCAATCAAGATCGAATAGTTTCGACTTATGGAAACAATTAAGTCTTTCGACTTTCACGAAACGATAGTGGTATGATGGGACTGTGACCGAGAAGACGAGCGAAGAGTCCCAGAACGAGGCCGGCACGCGGGCCTGCGGCTACACCAAGTGCGACCGACGTGTCGTCTACACCGGCTCCGGCCGGCCGCGGGAGTACTGCGGCCCGCCGGATCGGGTGTGGCCGGACGGCAAGACCTGCAAGCAGCTCGCAGCCGAGGAGCGGCGAGCCGCGCAGACCGCCGGAATCGACGGGGCGCTGGCCATGTATGCCGCGACCGCTGACCCGCTGCTGGCCGCGATCGCCGCCGTGCTGCCCGCGCTTAACGAGCACGCCACCGCGCTGACCGAGGTCCGCGACGCCGCCATGGCCCGCATCGGCGAGGCCGAACGCCAGGCCGCCGAAGCCATCGAGGCCGCCCAGCGGGCGGAGACCGCCCGCGCCCAGGCCGAACGCCAGGCCGCGGCCGCCGTCCGCGAGCGCGAACAGGCCGTCGAAGCGCGCAAGGTGGCCGAGCGGACGGCCCGCGACGCCGAATCCGACCGGCGCCGCCAGGTGGAGGCGGCCTGGCGGGAGGTCGTCGAGCACGAAGGCCGGCGCGCGGCCGCCGAACAGCGCGCCAGCGAACAGACCGCCGCCGCCACCCACGCCCACCAGCAGCGCCAAGCCGAATGGGAACGCGCCGAGGCCCTGGCCAAAACGAACCGGGCGGTGGAGAAGGCCAACCGCGAGCTGGAGACCAAACTGGCCGCCGCGATCGCCCGCGCCGAGGCCGCCGAACAGGCCCGCACCGCCGCCGAGGGCCAGGCCGCCGACGCCAAAGCCGCCGCCGCGGCGGCGACCCAGCTCGCCGAGCAGCATGTCGCCGCAGCCGAAAGGCGAGCCGAACAGCTCCGCGCCGACGCCACCCGCGAGCGGGAGACGCTGCGCGAGGCCTTCGAGGCCCGCATCAGCACGCTGGAGGACACCCGAGACGAGCTGCGCCGCCGCGCCGAACGCGCCGAGGCCGACCTAGTGGCGGCTCGCGAGGAGCTGGCCACCGCCCGAGCCGAGGCCGCCCAGCTTCGCGAGCCCCTGGAACGGCCCCAGGACTGAGCGCATCACGCCGCGGCGTCGGAGTCTTCTCGAGCGGGCTGTCATCCGCGTGGCGCTGCCGGACATAGACAGGTGCAGATGGATAGGCGGAGGGCGGGAATGGATGTCAGAGCAGGTGATCAGGTTCACCCGGATTTTCGACACCTGCTACGAGAGCGTGCTGCGCTATGCGGCACGCCGGGTGGGAAAGGACACCGCCGGTGACATCGCCGGGGAGACCTTCTCCGTCGCCTGGCGCAGGATCGAGGACATGCCGCAGGATGACAACGACGCCCTGCCCTGGTTGTACGGAGTTGCGCGGCACGTCATCGCCAATGAGGAACGCCGGGAACGACGAAGCGGGCGGCTCGTCGCGCGGTTGATGCACCTGTCGTGGTCGGGCCGGGCGGCTGCCGGCGACCACGGCGAGGACGTGGTGGGGACGACGGCGTTGGAAGCAGTCCTGGGCCGGATGTCCCCTACAGATCAGGAGATTTTACGGCTGATCGGCTGGGAGGACCTGTCCATCTCCCAGGCCGCCGTGGTCTTCGACTGTTCTCCCGCAACGATGGCCGTTCGTGCTCGCCGCGCTCGGCAGCGTTTCCTCGCCGCCTTGAAGGATCACGGGGTGACAACCACCCCCTCAGATGCGCCGACGTATCGGTCAGCATGGGAGGAGACAGGTCGTGAATGAAGACTTCACCGACGTGCGGCGCTTGATGGCGCCGGTCGACCCGGTGTCGCCACAGACGTTTGCCGGAGCAGCTCGTGATCCGCAGGCACGTGCGACTCTGCAGCGCATCCTTTCTTCATCTCCAGCGGAGGCTTCCGCACAAGGGCCTCAGCTGAGCCGCCGGCGCGTCCTTGTGGTGGCAGGTGGTGCCGTGGCGGCCGCTTCCATCGTGGGGATCGCACGGATGGTTCCCGCCGATCAGCCTGCCGCCCATGTCCCGACCGTCGCCATGCTGTCCTACCACCAGGTGAAGGGTGAGTCACCGATGTCAGGGAGCCTGCCACCCGCGCGTTCGGTTCTGCTGAAACTGGCAGAGGCCGCCGAGCGGCAACCGGATACGGCCAGGCCGGCCAACGCCAGGTACACCTACCTGCAACTCAACGAGTGGCATCTCAACGTCGCCGTCTCCGGTGGGCAGGCCAGCACCGCAGTTGTTCCCACAGTTTCGGAGCTATGGGTCCCGATCTCGGCTACGGACATGGTGCGGCGGGTCGAACGTCCCGGCACCCCGATCGTCATCGGCTACGGCAGCGAGCGGACGGCAGGCGCCGTCGCAAGCGGGGCCCCAAAATCAGACGAACAGCTTCCGCCAGACGCCGTGCTGACGAGCCGGTCGCCGGAGGAACTGCCGTTGGACACGGCTGCCCTTCGACGGGCTCTGCTGCCGACGGGGCGCGTTCCCGACGACGTCCCCGAGGTCGACCAACTCGTCCAGGCTGTCATCAACCTGTCCAGCGAACGGAACGTACCGCCGCGGCTTTCCGCCGCCCTGTGGCGGGTGCTTGCCGACCAGCCGCGCCTTGGGGCCCTGGGTGACACGACGGACAGGGCCGGCCGAGCGGGGGAGGCAATCGCCCTGGACATGACAACCAGGGGCCTGCCCAAGAGGCTGGTTCTCATCATCGACCCGGAAACGGGCCGCCTGAATTCCAGCGAGGAGATCCTCACAAAAGACGCCGGAAAGCTCAACGTGACCATCCCAGCTGTCATCGGCTACAAGCTCTTCCTCCATCAGGGATGGACGCCAGATAACCAGACGACGGCGCGGTGAGCCCCAGAAATGGGAAAGCCTGTGCCCGGTCACTGACCGGGCACAGGCGAGGCAGCATCAGCAGTTGTCGTCTGTCTTGTTGAGGTAGATGTACTCGCTGTACCGGTAGTAGCTGCTCCCGAGGTTCGAGGAACTCGAATGCGCCGAGTAGCACTGCGGGCTGTCGGTGACGGCCACCTTCAGCATGAAGTTATTACCCCGGTTGTTGTAGAAGGAGAGGAAGGGGGTGGCGCCGTACGCCTCGAGGTTCTGCCAGTAGCCCTCATCACGGAACTGGTACCGGCTGCCGGCGAAGCTCGCCTTCGACCACAGGCAGACCCAGCCGCTGCTGCAGTCGGTCTTCGCGAAGGTCGTCAGCACCCCGCACGAGTCGGGGTAGGGGACGGTGACGATGACATTCCCGCCGTCGTACGTGATGGTGTTGTCCCGCACAGTCCCGCCCGGGGCCCGCGCCAGCTGCTTGTTGACGATGGTCTGGAGCTGCTCCTGACAGCGGTCCTTGGCGGTGCTCGCCTGAGCGGGTCCAGTCAGGGCAGTGGTGCCGACGAGAGCGGCAAGCATCAGCGCGAAGACGCCAATGGCGGTGGTGATGCGACGCAGAGGTGAACTCCCCTTAA
>NZ_VIRM01000058.1 GCF_006874475.1 Microbispora hainanensis | reverse complement strand
AGCCGCCGCCACTTGTTGACGCCCCACCGGGGCGAGCGTTCAAGCTGCCGCTTGCACCACTCCTCAGCCAGCGCAGCCATTGGACCCAGTTCCTCGGGTACCAGCGGAGACCTCCTTTCCTCGTAGGAAGCCCCCTCGCGCGAACCCGGGAAAGACAAAGCACCAGCGCAGAGCAGACCGAAGGCAGGTCTGTAGTGCGGTGGTGCTTTCAGCGAGGCGATATGTGGAGTGTTTTATGCGACGGTGAACCGGTGAGCACGTCCAGGGGGCCTACCGCTGGGCCGGGTCCCTCCAGCGGAACGGCTTATCTGTTGTCGTTGTTTGCCCGGTGGTTCCCCTGTGCTCGAATCTGTCGCGGCCGGTAGCTCGCTGTTGTGAACGTCTTTCCGCCCTGTCGCGGACGGAGCCCTTGCTCTTTCAGATGTACCACCCGGAGAACGTATTTAGCCAGGTCAGCGTTCCGCGCATGGCCCTTCTCGTGACCGTCCACCGTTGTTTGCTGGCGTTCACTGACGTCCATTGGCGTTCGCTGACGTATGTCTGCGTAGGGAGGAGGGGAAGTCAGATGTCACGCCGAGGTAAGGGCGTCAGTCCTCCCGCCAGACGGGTTCGAGCGCGTTCGGGTCGAAGTTGCCCCACGACCCCATGCCCTTGCCCACGGGATGGACGATGACGGCGTGGAACGCCTCCATCACCATCGCGCGCTTCGTGCCCATCGAGAGGCCGCCCTGGTCCTCGGGCAGGTACCAGCGCCGCCGTATGTCGGCTCCGTCAACGATGCGCCGAGCCCGCTTGCGCTCCTTGGCCGCCGTGTACGCCTGGCCCTCCCGCCGCAACTCGTTGATCCGCTGCTCAAGCGACGGGACGAGCATGAAGAACAGCTCGTTGCTGATCGTGCGCCCGTTCCACTGCCGCGTGAGTTCCGCGAGCTGTTCCTTCTTGTCCTTCAGCTCTTGCTCACCGGCCCACGGGACGTCCTCCACGTCCGCGTCGGGGGACTCGTCGAGCTTCGCCAAAACCAGCTCAGATATGAACACGTCCACCCGGTCACCGCGCCGCCCGACGCCCCCGCATCCGCCGTCGCTCGGAGCGGGACAGACGTAGAGGTGAACCCCTCCGCGTGCCGGCCGAACCCGCAGGGGCGCGTTGCAGATGCCGGTCCCATCAGCCTTGGGCTTGCCGCACCGGAGGATGCCCGACAGGAGATAGCGGTGCTCCCGCTGATCGAAGCGCATGCCCAGGGCCGCGTACTGATCGGCCTTGTCCCGAGAGGTCCGCTCGAAGGCGGCCCGCACGGCAAGCAGTTCCTCGGGTGTGATCAAGGCTTCCCACTTGCCCATCACCGGGTTGCCGTCCGCGTCGCGGACCAGCTCGCCGTTGATCTCCCGCCACCCGCAGAGCCGAGGGCTGGACAGGGTGGCCCGCAGGGAACGGCGTGACCACTCGTTCCCCCGCGTCGTACGCACCCCGAGTTGCTGCCACTTCATCACGATCGCGCGCAGAGAGCCCCCGGCGATGATGGCGTCTACCGCCTCACGCAGCAGCGGCCCTTCTTCGGGATGAATGGTGACGCGATCGGCCAGCCAGCCGAACGGACGAGGGCCGCCCACCGGTACGCCCTGCTCGGCCCGCGCCCGGTGAGAGCGACGCATGCGCCGCTGCATCTTCCGTACTTCCATCTTCGAGATCACGGCCCCGAACAGGCCCATGCTCTCGGTGTCCTCGCTGTAGAGGTCCTTCGGCCCGCGTGCGTCGGCGAAGACCCGCCCGTCGCGGTAGGTGAAGGCTTCCACGAAGCGTTCGTAGTCGCCGGGACGGCGTGCCAGCCGGTCCTCAGCGACGATCACCACACCTTCTATGGGTGTCCCGTCCGCGAGGCGTCCGGCGCGGAGCGCCTTGACCATCGCCTCGAAGGCGTCGCGTACGACGTTGGCCTTGGCGGCGGACTTGTCGTTGTCGGTGAACTCGTGGACGATCGTCCAGCCGAGCCGCCCGGCGGTCTCCCGGTTGACCTTGTGCTGATCCTGTACGCCGTGCTCGTCTCCACGGCCGTCGGACGAGATGCGCGCGTACGAGACGACAGGGGCAACCTCTGCCATGGGGGCCTCCTCGAAGTTTGCACTCCAAGGAAGGTTCTAACCATAGATGCCCCACTGGATGAAGTAGGCCAGCCGCTTGTAGCGGTCTCCGCCGCCGGTGGTGGCCTGGGCCGCTGACGGCGCTAATCCGGCCGCCAGGGTGGCGGCGACCGCCACGGCGAGGGTCCTTCTCATGAGCACGCCGGCCTCCCGAGCGCTTTTTATAGGAAAGTTTCCTGTAAATTGCCGCGATCGTAGACCGGGGTGATCAGGGCGTCAATGGCAGCGCCCGGAGTGCGGCGGGCCGGCGCCTCGCGCGCGACCACGGCGTCGTACGCACCCAGTTCGGGCGCTGCCATGCGAGCGGTGACGGGGTCACGGATGCATGAGAAGCAGGGGGTCGCAGGTGTCGGTTCCCACCAGCTTGGGGTTGTTCGGGTCCCGTACGGCCTTCTCGCTGTTGACGATGTAGTAGCCGCCGGCGGGCCGAGGTATCACGATCAGCGTCTGGTACTGCATGATCGCTTGGGCCTTGGCCGTCGTCCCTCCGTGTCCGAGGGCGCGGACCAGCATGCTCCTGAGCATGGCGAAGAGGTTGTCGTGCGTGAATCCCGGCCAGACGAGCACGCGATAGGTGTGCGGGATGATTCCGAGCTTCTCGCTGAAGCCCCGGACCGACACGCGCGAGTCCGCCCAGTTCGCCACGGTTCTGGCGGCCAGGTTGTCCTGGGCGGCGAGGTCGTGCCAGGACTCCCAGCGCGCCCGCGCCATATGGATGTGCAGCTGGTCGAAATCTCTGGCCTGCTTCGAATTGATCCCCAACGCCACCGGGGTGGGAACCACGGTGGGAGGCTGGGTGGCGTAGTAGTCGGCGGCGCTCCAGTAATTCGGTGCGCTGCTGTCGCAGATCCACGGACACTCGATGCCGTTGACCCGCTCGGTGGGGACGAGGATGTAGTTGACGTACTTCTTCTTGCTCTTGGCGCCGCCCATCACCACGTAGTCGGCGTGGTTCTGCAGGCAGGTGTTGTTGCTGTGACACTTCTGGCTGTGCTGCCAGAGAAAGTCAGAGTCGGTGGTCTTGCCGCATTTCTTGGGATCGGGGCCCTTGGCGCATGTCGACGAAGCCGCGGCCAGCGCATGTTCGGCGCCGGCGAGAATGCCCGCGCCCGTGAGTATGGTGGCGCCCGCCAGGCTGGAGAACTGGATGAACCGGCGCCGCGTCAGCTCGCTCGCCTCGTCGTTTTCATGCATGACTACCCCCGACAACCCGCATCTGTTGCTATTTGCCGCGATCTTCGCGCGCCTTGTGGTTCAGGCCCGTACGCGAGACCGGAAACGGCGTCGTCAATGAAAGATCGACGCGCTCGGCGAGGTTGATCCCCTCTCCGGCGGCCGCTAAAAGCCCCTGGCGCAGGCTTGATTTTCCATAGGAAAGATCGGAACACTTGCGCGGGCGCCGCGAGAACCGCCTGGTGTGTGGCGATCTGATCCGGAAATACAATGATTTGTCGTGGCGGCCGGGCGAGTGGCCCATGAAGAGATACTGCGGCACTGCATATTGTGTTGAATGTGGGCGAGTGTGGAAAACGATTCCGGTAGTGATACCGGATCGGGGCGTCGAGGGCAGGGGGCGAGTGGCGGCAGACTGGAGAGCGTGCCTTCAGTGCTTCCCGACGGCGATCCCGTCCCCCCGAGCGGCGAGCTGCCGTCCGAGGCCCTCGACGGGCTCGGCTCCCGTCCGTTCGGCTTCTACGTCCACGTGCCGTTCTGCGCGACACGCTGCGGCTACTGCGACTTCAACACCTACACGGCGGCCGAGCTGGGGCCCGGCGCCGCGCAGCGCGACTACGCCGCCACCGCGGTCGAGGAGATACGGCTGGCCCGGCGCGTACTGGGAGACGCCGCGCCGCCCGTGGAGACCGTCTTCTTCGGCGGCGGCACGCCGACCCTGCTGCCCGCCGCCGACCTCGTACGGATCCTGGACGCCATCGGCGAGGAGTTCGGCCTGCGGCCCGGCGCCGAGGTGACGACCGAGGCCAACCCCGAGTCCGTCGATCCGGCCTACCTGAAGGAGCTGCGGGCGGGCGGGTTCACCCGGATGAGCTTCGGCATGCAGAGCGCGGGCGAGCACGTCCTCGCCGTCCTCGACCGGCGGCACACCCCCGGCCGGCCCGCCGAGGCCGTACGGGAGGCCCGCGACGCCGGGTTCGAGCACGTCAACCTCGACCTGATCTACGGCACGCCGGGGGAGAGCGACGACGACTGGAGGGCCTCCCTGGAGGCCGCGCTGGCCGCCGGGCCCGACCACGTCTCGGCGTACTCCCTGATCGTCGAGGACGGCACCCGGCTCGCCGCACGCATCCGGCGCGGCGAGCTGCCGATGCCGAACGACGACGTGGCGGCCGACCGCTACCTGATCGCCGAGGAGATGCTGACGGCCGCGGGCCTGAGCTGGTACGAGATCTCCAACTGGGCGGCGGGAGACGAGGCGCGCTGCCGCCACAACCTGCTCTACTGGACCGGCGGCGACTGGTGGGGGGCCGGGCCGGGGGCGCACAGCCACGTCGGCGGCACCCGCTGGTGGAACGTCAAGCATCCGGCGGCGTACGCCGCCCGGCTGGCGGCCGGGACCTCGCCCGCGCACGCCCGCGAGGTGCTGTCGGCGGAGGACAGGGCCGTCGAAAGAGTCATGCTGGAGCTGCGCCTCGCCTCGGGTCTCCCGCTGGCCGACCTCGCCCCCCAGGCGCGTACGGCGTGCGCGCGGGCGCTGGCGGACGGACTGCTGGAGGTGGAGGCGTTCAAGGCCGGCCAGGCCGTGCTCACACTGCGCGGCAGGCTGCTCGCCGACGCGGTGGTCCGGGACCTCACCCCTTAGATCCGGGACCTCACCCCTTAGACAGGGGCGGTGACAAAGTCGATCAGCTCTTCCACGCGGCCGAGGAGCTCGGGCTCCAGGTCGGCGTAGGTCGTGACCCGGCCCAGGATGTGCCGCCACGCCTCCTGGGGGTCCATCCGCCACCCGAGGGCGGCGATCACGCCCTCCTTCCAGGGCACGCCGCGTGGCACGTCCGGCCAGGCGGGGATGCCGAGCGCCCGGGGCTTGACCGCCTGCCAGATGTCCACGAACGGATGCCCGACGACGAGCACGTCGTCCCCGGACACCCGGGCGGCGATGCGGCTCTCCTTCGAGCCCGGCACCAGGTGGTCGACGAGCACGCCGAGCCGCCTGCCCGGCTCGGGGCCGAAGTCCTCGACGATGGCCGGGAGGTCGTCCACGCCTTCGAGGAACTCGACGACGACCCCCTCCACCCGCAGGTCGTGTCCCCAGATCCTCTCCACCAGCGAGGCGTCGTGGACGCCCTCGACGTAGATGCGGCTCCCCTTGGCGACCTGCGCGCGCAGGCCCTCGACCGCGATCGACCCGGAGGCGCTCCGCAGCGGCCCCTTCGGGCCGGCCTGGGGGCGCACCAGCGTCACCGGCTTGCCTTCCAGGAGGAATCCGGCGGGCGTCAGCGGGAACACCCGCCTTTGGCCGAACCGGTCCTCCAGCGTCACGGCCTCCTTGTCGCAGGCCACCACGGCGCCGCAGAAGCGGCCCTCGGCGTCCTCCACCACGAGGCCGGGCTCGGCCGGGACCTCGGGGATCTGCCCCCGCCGTGGCCGCCGCCAGTCTCCGGAAAGCACGTCCCGCCCGTACATGCGGGGAACGCTAGCAAATCACGCCCAGCGACGGCGGGCCGCGGAGCGGCGCGCGAGCACGACGATCGTCACGATCAGCGCGGCCAGGAAGCCGACGGTGGGCAGCGCGAGCAGCGCGACGGCGCCGCCCGCCAGCAGGCCGGCCGCGCCGGTGAGCTGCCTGCCGACGCCGAACCGCACGCCGTCGCCTTCGCAGGCGAGCGGGTAGGCGCCTGTTTCCGGGACGGCGGCCTCGAACAGCAGCTCCCAGGTCGTTCCGTCCAGCGTGACGGTCTGGGAGACCGCCGGGCGGGTCAGCCGTACCCTCGGGTCGGAGCCGTCGCCGAGGCGGCAGCGGACGTCGGTGGGCTGGTCGACCGCCGCGTAGATCGCCGGCCTGTCCGCGGGATCGAGGGTGACGTTCACCGACTGCCCGCCGGAGAAGACCGTGGCAGGCGCGGCATCGCCGAGTGCGGAGAGCAGGCCGCCCGCGAACCCGCCGACACCCGCGACCAGCAGGACGGCGAAGAGCACCCAGGAGAGGAAGACCCACAGCAGCCGGGGCCGGATCGGCCGGGGACCGGCGTACGGCGGGGGAAAGGGATGCGGCAGCCGCAGGGTCGCGCCGGGCGGTGCCGGGGGCATCATGGGGCGGGGAACCCGCATGGTCGCCTCGGCCGGCGGGGGGCTCTGGTTCTCGTGCATGGGGTGAAGAGTCGGCCATGCGGCTTGCGGTCGATTTGCAGCCGGCTTGTCCCTGCCCCCTTCGCGTTATCGCACCAGGTGGGGTGGTAGCCGTACACTTGGCACTCGGGAACACAGAGTGCCAGAGTCGGTGTTTCCAGGCACAGGGAGGTGACACATTGCTCGACGACCGCAAGCTCGCCGTCCTGCGGGCCATCGTCGAGGACTACGTGTCCACCAACGAGCCGGTGGGGTCCAAGGCCCTGGCGGACAGGCACAACCTCGGCGTCTCTCCGGCGACGATCCGCAACGACATGGCGGCGCTGGAGGAGCAGGGCTACATCACCCAGCCGCACACCAGTGCCGGAAGGGTGCCGACGGACAAGGGATATCGGCTGTTCGTCGACCGGCTGTCGCAGATCAAGCCGCTGTCGGGTGCCGAGCGCAGGGCCATCGAGACCTTCCTGGCCGGGGCCGTGGACCTCGACGAGATCGTCATGCGTACGGTGCGGCTGCTCGCGCAGCTCACCCGGCAGGTCGCGGTGGTGCAGTATCCCTCGCTCACCAGGTCGTCGGTCCGCCATGTGGAGATCGTCCCGCTCGCGGAGCGCCGGGTCATGCTGGTGCTGATCACGAACACCGGGCGGGTCGAGCAGCGTGTGGTCGATCTGCCCGAGGACATCGCCGACGACCGGATCGCGAATCTGCGGGCCGTGCTCAACGCGTGCCTGGACGGCTGCGGCCTGTCCCAGGTGCCGGAGACCGTGGCCGACATTCCCGACCATCTGCCCCCCGAGGACAGGCCGGTGGCGGCCACGATCCTCTCCGTGCTCCTTGAGACGCTCGTGGAGCGGCACGAGGAGAAGATCGTCTTCGGTGGCACGGCCAACCTGGCCGCCGCCGACTTCAGCATCGGCCTGCGGGACGTGCTGGAGGCGCTGGAGGAGCAGGTCGTCCTCATCCGCCTGCTGGGAGAGACCGGCGGGCTTTCCGAACTGACCGTCCGCATCGGATCCGAGAACCCCTACAGCGGGCTCCGCGGCACATCTATCGTGGCCGCCGGATACGGTTCGGGCGACAGAGAACTGGCCCGGCTCGGAGTGCTGGGCCCGACACGAATGGACTATCCGGTGACGATGGGTGCGGTGCGCGCGGTGGCGCGTTACGTCGGCCAGATCCTGGCGGGGTCATAAGTGTCCAACGACTACTACGCGACCCTTGGCGTACGGCGCGACGCCAGCCAGGAAGAAATCAAGAAGGCATACCGCCGTCTTGCCCGTGAGCTGCACCCGGACGTCAACCCCGATCCGGAGACCCAGGAGCGGTTCAAGGAGATCAACCAGGCGTACGAGGTGCTGTCCGACGCGGGCAAGCGCCGCATGTACGACATGGGCGCCGACCCGTTCGGCGGCGGCGGAGCGGGGGCCGGGGCCGGCGGCTTCGGCGCGGGCTTCCCGTTCAGCGACATCATGGACGCCTTCTTCGGCTCTGCGGGCGCCGCCCGGGGGCCCCGATCCCGTGCCCGCCGGGGCCGCAACGCCACCATCAGGGTCGAGCTCGACCTGGCGGAGGCGGCCTTCGGCACGACCCGCGAGATCGTGGTCGACACGGCCGTGGTCTGCGAGGTCTGCCAGGGCTCCGGGGCGGCGGCCGGCACGCACCCCGACACCTGCGACATGTGCCACGGGCGCGGCGAGGTGTCGCAGGTGACCCGTTCGTTCCTCGGCCAGGTCATGACCTCGCGTCCCTGCCCCCAGTGCGGGGGGTACGGCAGCGTCATCCGGCACCCCTGCATGGAGTGCTCGGGCGAGGGACGGGTGCGGACCCGGCGCACGATCAAGGTCAGGATCCCGGCCGGCGTCGAGGACGGCACGCACATCCAGCTCGCCGGCGAAGGCGAGGTCGGCCCCGGCGGCGGGCCTCCCGGCGACCTGTTCCTGGAGATCGTCGAGCGGGCGCACCAGATCTTCGAGCGGCGCGGCGACGACCTGCACTGCACGGTGGCCATCCCGATGACGGCCGCCGCGCTCGGCACGTCGCTCACGATCGAGACCCTCGACGGAGCGGAGGAGATCGACATCCGGCCCGGCACCCAGGCCGGCCAGGTCATCCCCCTGTACGGCAAGGGCGTCCAGCGGCTCAACGAGACCGGCAGGGGCGACCTGCTGATCCACGTGAACGTCGAGACGCCGAGCAAGCTCGACCCGCAGCAGGAGGAACTGCTGCGCGAGCTGGCGAAGCTGCGCGGCGAGGAGCGCGCGGCCGGCAAGTTCTCCCCGGGCCAGCAGGGCTTCTTCTCCCGCCTGCGCGACGCCTTCAACGGCCGCTGAGCTGATCGCATGACTGTTCCCGTGTTCCTGTCGGACGCGGCCGGCCAGACGGGTGACACGGTCGTCCTCGACGGGCCCGAGGGGCGGCACGCCGCCGCCGTACGCCGCCTGCGGCCGGGGGAGCGGCTCGACCTGACCGACGGCGCGGGGCGGGTGGCCGAGTGCACGGTCACGGCGGCGGGGAAGGACTCGCTGACCGCCGAGGTGCTGCGCTGCTACGAGGTCGCGCCGCCCCGGCCGAGGCTGGTGGTCGTCCAGGGCCTGCCCAAGGGCGACCGGGGCGAGCTCGCGGTCGAGATGATGACCGAGGCCGGGGTCGACGTGATCGTCCCCTGGGCCGCGTCCCGGTGCGTGACCCAGTGGAAGGGCGACAGGGCCGCCAAGGCCCTCGCCCGCTGGCGTGCCACGGCCCGCGAGGCGGCCAAGCAGGCCCGGCGCTTCCACCTGCCCGAGGTGACCGAGCAGGGCACGACCGCGGCGGTCGCCTCGCTCGTCTCGGCGGCGGCGCTCGCGG
Organism: Microbispora hainanensis; assembly: GCF_006874475.1. Taxonomy (GTDB): domain Bacteria; phylum Actinomycetota; class Actinomycetes; order Streptosporangiales; family Streptosporangiaceae; genus Microbispora; species Microbispora hainanensis. Next base: position 51,866 of record NZ_VIRM01000058.1, on the reverse strand, counting down.
TCGTCCTGCACGAGGAGGCCGCCGAGCCGCTGAGCCGCCTGCCCCTGCCGGAGGAGCCGGGCGACATCGTGATGGTCGTCGGCCCGGAGGGCGGCGTCACCGACGAGGAGATCGCCACGTTGCGGGCCGCGGGAGCCACGCCGGCCCTGCTGGGACCGACGGTGCTGCGCACCTCGACGGCGGGCGTGGCCGCGGCGGCCGTCCTGCTGTCCCGCTGCGGCCGCTGGTGACATCCGGCCTCGGCTCATAACCCGGCCGCGGCTGACAGAGCCGTCCCGTCACCTCGGAGGCCGGGGCCGGCCTGTCCACCGGGCCGCGGACCCCCGGCCGGCGACCAGGGGGCCGGGTCAGGGCGAGGTCGAGGGCGACGGGGACGCCGCTTCGGGCGTCGCCGCCTCCGCAGGAGCCGCCGTGCTCGGGGTGACCGGGGGCGCGGACGTCTTGCGCGGAGGCGACGACGGGTGGCGCGAGGCCGACGGCCTCACCACAGGCGTCTCCTGCGTCACCGACGGGGGCGAGCACGTCGGCGGGAGGGCCGTGTCGGGCTCGATCACCCCGGGCTGGAGGGTGGGCGTGACACAGGGATCGGACGGCGACGGCGACGGCCTGGTGGTCGCCCCCGTCTTGGGCGTGGGGGTCGGGCTGGGCCGTTCGCGGGACGGGCTCGGGGTGACGGGCACGATCACGACCGGCCGCGAGGGCTCCGCCGGGTTCGGCGGCCGGGTCACCGACGAGGTGTCCCTGTTGTCCTCACGTTCGTCGCCGGCGTTGGAGATGCCCGTCGACTGCGCCACCTGGTCGCGCAGGCCGGGGACGATCATCACGACCGCGCCCGCCACGAGCACGGCCCCGGCGGCGGCCGCTCCGACGCGCCGCCACAGCAGGTGCCGCAGGCCGCGCAGACCGCGCTGGTCGATCCGCCCGCGGATGATTTCGAGTCCATCGGGAGACGGCACGACCGAGTCCGCCTCCGCGCGCAGGGCACGGCGGAGCAGCTCGCCGTACTCGTCGTCGGGAGGGAAGGTCATGAGAACTGCTCCAGTGCCATCCGTAGTGCGGCCATGCCGCGGGCCGTGTGACTCTTCACGGCGCCCTTGCTGATCCCCATCGCGTGGGCGATCTCGGCTTCCGACAGGTCGCCGTAGTATCGCAGCACCAGCGCCTCGCGCTGCCGGGTGGGTAAGCCGCGGAGCGCCTCGATGACGGCCGAGCGCTCCAGTTCACCGATCGCGCCGTTCTCCGCGCTGGGCGCGTCGGGCAGCCCCTTGGGCGCGTACTTCTCGACGACCGCTCGGTGCCGCAGCACGGAACGCGATCGGTTCACGACCGATTGGCGAAGGTAGGCCAGTGCCTTGTCGGTGTCCCTCAGCCTGCGCCAGGCGCCATGAAGGGCGACGAACGCATCCTGAACGACCTCTTCGGCGCTGGCCACGTCACGCACCAGCAGCACGGCGAGACGCACCAGTGACCGATAGTGAGCGCTGTAGAGCGCCGTCACGGCCATGTCGGCATCCCACCCGACGGGCACCGTTCCCAACGACCTGTCGGCCACGAGGGTCTCGGTGGTCACATCAATAGGACGCTCGTCATCCTCGGGGGGTTTACGTTCTTCCGAATCATGAGGGGGCATGGCCCAGCGGTGTCCTCGCCCGACACTAGGGGGGTTTTCTGGTGCAGTCTCGCACACTCACCCTAGCCCGGGGGATCATTGCAGTCATCAACTACCGTCAACGGTTAGGCTTTCGCGCGTGAGCGACTGCCTCTTCTGCAAGATCGTGGCCAAGGAGGTCCCGGCGGACATCGTCCTGGAGACCGGGCGGGCGCTGGCCTTCCGCGACATCAACCCGCAGGCCCCCACCCACGTCCTCGTCGTGCCCCGGGCCCACCACGAGAACGCCGCCGCGCTGGCGGCGGCCGACGACGGCCTGGCCGACGACCTGCTCAAGGCCTGCCACACGGTGGCCGTGCAGGAGGGCGTGGCCGAGAGCGGCTACCGGATCGTGTTCAACACCGGCGAGGGGGCCGGGCAGACGGTCTTCCACGTCCACGCGCACGTCCTCGGCGGCCGGGGCCTCGCCTGGCCCCCCGGCTGAGCGGCTAAAGTGGGGAGGGAGCTAGGGAGGCGATCAGGGCCGCAAAGGCCGCCCATGTCCGAGTCACAGCACATGCACAAGACCCAGGCCAAGGTAGTCATCCCCGAGGGGCAGCCGATGGTCAGCCTCCTCGGGTCGGGTGACGAGTTGCTACGGGTCATCGAGCGCGCCTTCAGCGCCGACATCCACGTGCGGGGCAACGAAATCACGATCACCGGCAGTCCGGAGGAGAGCGGCGTCGTCGTACGCCTCTTCGAGGAGCTGGTGGAGCTGGTCGGCTCTGGTGCCGAGTTGTCCCCCGACGCGGTCGAGCGCAGCATCCACATGCTGCGGCAGGCCACTGACCGTCCGGCCGAGGTTCTGTCCCTGGACATCCTGTCCACGCGGGGCCGCACCATCCGCCCCAAGACGGTGAACCAGAAGCGGTACGTCGACGCGATCGACAGGCACACGGTCGTCTTCGGCATCGGCCCCGCCGGCACCGGCAAGACCTACCTGGCGATGGCGAAGGCCGTGAAGGCCCTCCAGAACAAGCGGGTCAACCGGATCATCCTCACCCGCCCCGCCGTCGAGGCGGGGGAGCGGCTGGGCTTCCTGCCCGGCACGCTCTACGAGAAGATCGACCCCTATCTGCGGCCGCTGTACGACGCGCTGCACGACATGCTGGACCCCGAGTCCATCCCGCGCCTGATGTCGGCGGGGACGATCGAGGTCGCGCCGCTCGCGTACATGCGCGGACGCACGCTCAACGACGCCTTCATCATCCTGGACGAGGCGCAGAACACCTCGCCCGAGCAGATGAAGATGTTCCTGACCAGGCTCGGGTTCAACTCGAAGATCGTGGTCACCGGTGACGTGACCCAGATCGACCTGCCCGGCGGCCAGGAGAGCGGCCTGAAGGTCGTCCAGCAGATCCTCGAGGGCATCGAGGACATCCATTTCAGCAGATTGACCAGCGCCGACGTCGTACGGCACAAGCTGGTGAGCGACATCGTCGACGCCTACGGCCGGTACGACGCCGCGATGGCGTCGGAGCCGCGCGCGATCAACAAGCGGCCGCGGAACAACCGGCGGTGAGCGCGACCATGACGGGTGAGGAGACCCCGTGAGCATCGAGGTGGCCAACGAGTCCGGCATCGCGGTCGACGAGTCGGCGCTGGTCGAGCTCGCCGGGCACGTCCTCGGCCGGATGGGGATCAACCCGCTGGCCGAGCTGTCGATCCTGGTGATCGACGAGGCGGCGATGGCCGAGCTGCACGAGCAGTGGATGGGGGAGCCGGGGCCGACCGACGTGCTGGCCTTCCCCATGGACGAGCTGCGGCCCAACGTCGGCGGCCGGGACGAGGACGACGCGTCCCCCGACCCGGCGCTGCTCGGCGACGTGGTGCTGTGCCCCCAGGTGGCCGCGAAGCAGGCCGCCGAGGCCGGGCACAGCGCGCAGGACGAGCTCGAGCTGCTGTGCACGCACGGCATCCTGCACCTGCTCGGCTACGACCACGCCGAGCCGGAGGAGCACGCGGAGATGTTCGGGCTGCAGGACGAGCTGCTCGGCGCGTGGCGGGAGGTGCGGCGTAAGCCGTGAACGACGGCTGGCTGCTCTCCGCCGTCGTGCTCATCGTGGCCGGCGGTCTGCTGGCGAGTGCGGAGACGGCGCTGACCCGCATCTCCAGGGTGCGCGCGGAGGAGTTCGTCAAGGAGGGCAGGCGCGGCGCGGTGCGGCTGCAGGCGATCGTCGCCGACCCGCCGCGCTACCTCAACCTGGTGCTTCTGCTCCGCCTGAGCTGTGAGCTCGTGGCGACGGTGATCACGACGCTGCTGTTCATCGACTGGCTCGGCGACCGGGGGCAGGCGTACGCCCTGGCGGCCGTGGTGATGATCCTGGTGAGCTACGTCATCGTCGGGGTCATGCCGCGCACGCTCGGCCGCCAGCACGCCGAGGTGGTGGCGCTGGCGAGCGCGCCCATCGTGTATGGCCTGACCCGCATCTTCGGGCCGCTGCCCGAGCTGCTGATCCTGCTGGGCAACGCGCTGACTCCGGGCAAGGGCTTCCGCGAGGGCCCGTTCACCTCGGAGGCCGAGCTGCGCGACCTCGTCGACCTGGCCGAGCAGCGCAGGGTGATCGAGCCCGACGAGCGCGAGATGATCCACTCGGTCTTCGAGCTCGGCGACACGCTGGTGCGCGAGGTCATGGTGCCGCGCACCGACATGGTCTTCATCGAGCGCGGCAAGACGCTGCACCAGGCGCTCTCGCTGGCCCTGCGCAGCGGGTTCTCCCGCATCCCGGTGATGGGGGAGAACGAGGACGACGTGGTGGGCATCGCCTACCTCAAGGACATCGTCCGCCGCATCCAGGACACCGGTGACGGCGGGACGCGGGTGGACGAGCTCATGCGCCCCGCGACGTACGTGCCGGAGAGCAAGCCGATCGACGAGCTGCTGCGTGAGATGCAGGCGCGGCAGATCCACCTCGCCATCGTCATCGACGAGTACGGCGGCACCGCGGGCCTCGTCACCATCGAGGACGTCATCGAGGAGATCGTCGGTGAGATCGCCGACGAGTACGACCAGGAGGCCCCGCGGGTCGAATGGCTGGACGACGGGGCGGTGCGGGTGACCGCGCGGCTCCCGGTCGACGAGCTCGGCGAGCTGTTCGACCGCGAGATCGAGGTCGACGACGTCGACACGGTCGGCGGCCTGCTGGCGCACGCCCTGGGCCGGGTGCCGATCGCGGGCTCGGAGGCGGTGGTCGGCGGCCTGCGCCTGACGGCCGAGAACCTGGCGGGACGCCGCAACCGGATCAGCACGGTCGTCGTGCGCCGCGAGGAGCCCGCGACGGGCGACGAGGTCGTGGCCGCCGGCGCCGACCACGAGTGAGGCGCCGCCGACCAGGAGCGACCCGGCGCGGCCACGGGTGACCCGTCACCACCTGGGGCTGCAAGCGTCTTTCAACCGATCTGCAAGCGCGCGCGGCCATCGTTGTCGCAGGCGCTCAGAAGGGGTTCGGGGCGTCTCATTGGGGAGTCCGGCGCGCCGGGAGGGGGTTCGCGGCGCACCGGAGCCTCCCCTGGGGGATCCGTAATCGGTGCGGGGCTCTCACCCGGTTCAGGGTGGGAGCCCCGCATTCGTTCCCGCGCCGTTCTGTATTGATTACGCAATGTGATTACCCGCTCGCGGTCCGGGGAAGGAAAACCTCCGGCAAAGCGGGGAGGCGGGTATGCGCATCGTCCACGCGGCCGTCGCGGGCTGCCTGGTCCTGGCCACCGGTGCCTGCGGCACGGGCGGGGTTACCCACGCCCCCGTCCGGGTGCCTCACAAGGCGGAGGTCAGGCGCCCGCCGACGGTGCTCGGCCGGATGGACGGCCTTCCCGAGGGGTTCTTCAGCCACGCGCGGGCGCCCTGGCGTCCGCCGTTCCGTCCCCGCGCCCGCGCGTGCCGCCTGCTGTTCGACGCGGCGGCGGGCAGACCCCCGCGCGAAGGGCTGAGCGGCACGACCGCCGCCACCTACCAGGGCGCGCACGCGGGCGAACTCGCGGGAGTCGGCGTCGCCGTCTACGACGGCGGTGAGGCGGCCGGGCATCTCGCCGCGCTCCGCGACGCCCTCTCCCACTGTGCGACGGCCGACGACGGCACCCCGTACGACCGCCTGACCGGGCGGACGCCGCTGCCCGGCATCGGCGGGCCGGACGCCGCGGGCCGGGCCCTGTCCGGAAAGGTCGGCGGCTACCCCTACCGTATGCACGTGGTCGTCGCCCGCTCCGGCCACACGCTGATCGCCCTCGTGCACGCCGGTCTGGCCGCGCCCGACCCCGCCCGAACGGCCGAACTGACACGGCTGCTCGTCCGCGAGGTCGGTACGCTTGACACGTGACACAGACGCTGGACCCCGAGGACAACAAGATCATTACGCTGGCCAGGTCGGCACGGGCGCGCGGCGGCACCCCCGAGGGCGCCGCGGTGCGCGACGAGACCGGCCGGACGTACGCCGCGACCACGGTGGCGCTGCCCTCGCTCCGGCTCTCGGCCCTCCAGGCGGCCGTGGCCATGGCCGTGTCCAGCGGGGCGAAGTCCCTGGAGGCGGCGGCGATCGTCACCGAGGCCGGCGACCCGGCGGAGCAGGACGTGGCCGTCGTCGAGGACATGGGCAACGGCACGCTGTTCCTGGCCGCGCCCGACGGTTCCCTGAAAGGCCGGTACATCTGACGTGGACGCCGAATCGAGCGGTTTCCGTGCGGGCTTCGCCTGCTTCGTCGGCAGGCCCAACGTCGGCAAGTCCACGCTGATGAACGCCCTGGTCGGCACCAAGGTGGCGATCACCTCGTCCAAGCCGCAGACCACGCGGCGGGCCATCCGCGGCATCGTCCACCGGCCGGACGCCCAGCTCGTGATCGTGGACACCCCCGGGTTCCACCGTCCCCGCACGCTCCTGGGCGAGCGGCTGGACAGCCTGGTGCTGTCCACACTGACCGAGGTCGACGTGATCGGGTTCTGCGTGCCGGCCAACGAGCCGATCGGCAAGGGCGACCGGTTCATCGTCGACAAGCTCGCCGCCGTCAAGAAGACCCCGGTGGTGGCGGTCGTCACCAAGTGCGACCTCGCCACCCGCGAGCAGGTCGCGCACCAGCTTCTCGCGGTGTCCGCGCTGGCCGAGTTCGCGGAGATCGTCCCAGTGTCCGCGCAGGGCGGCGAGCAGCTCGACGTCCTCGCCGACGTGCTCGTCGAGCGGCTGCCGGAGTCGCCCCCGCTGTACGCCGGCGGAGAACTCACCGACGAGCCGGAGCAGACGCTGGTCGCCGAGCTGATCCGGGAGGCCGCGCTGGAGGGCGTGCGCGACGAGCTGCCCCACTCGATCGCGGTGGTCGTGGAGGAGATGCACCCCAGGGAGGGTCGTGACGACCTCCTCGACGTGTACGCCCACATGTTCGTCGAGCGGCCCTCGCAGAAGGCGATCGTGATCGGCCCGGGCGGCGCGCGGCTCAAGGACGTGGGCACCCGCGCCCGGCAGCAGATCGAGGCGCTGCTCGGCACCCGCGTCTACCTCGACCTCCGGGTGAAGATCGCCAAGGAGTGGCAGCGCGACCCCAAGCAGCTGCGGCGTCTCGGCTTCTACGACTGACGGCCGTTCACCGGCGGCGCACCAGCGCGGCGGCGGCCAGCACGGCCAGCGCGACCGAGGCCAGCAGGCCGGCGAACCAGCCGTACTGGATCGTCGGGTGCACCCGCAGCAGCCCGGAGACCTGGAAGTCGAGCCGGCCCAGGAGGTCGCGCGGGTCGGCGAGGAACATGGCCAGCGCGAAGGCGGCCACCGCGCCGGGCAGGATCGCCAGCCCGGTGAACAGCCAGTTTCGCGTCGCGCCGAGCACGCCGAGCAGCATCGCCGTGATCCCGGCGCCCAGCACGAACCAGCCGGCGCCCCCGTCCACGCCGCGCACGGCGTGCGTGAGCGACGTGTTGAGAATGCCGAACTCGGCGGTGAGGCCCGCCCACGGGAGTAGCGCGGTCACGGCCAGCGCGAACCCCGCGACGAACACGCCGGCGGCCCGCAGGACGCCGGCCGTGCTGGTGCCTCGCCGCGGACGGCCGGGGTGCTGCGTGGGTTCCGACACGATCACCAGGCTACGGCCCGAGGCCGCCGGTTTCAGCCCCCCGGCCGCGCGGCGGACGCCGCGGCCTGCTCGCCGTGCCGCAGCCGCTCCCGGAGCTGGACGGCGTCCGCGCCGAGCGCGCACACCTGCACGCCCGGACCGGCCAGCGGCAGCGCCGCCCAGCCGTCCCCCAGCACGGCCCGCCGCTCGCGCTTGACGTCCGGCACCGCGGGCGGCGCCCAGGCGGGCCCCGCGAGCAGGGCCGAGCCGACGCACCGGGCGTCCCCGTAGACGGCCGGGCTGCCGTCCAGCGCCTCCTCGCCGATCAGGAGGTCCTGGCGGAGCAGGGGCCGTCCGGCCACGGTGGCGTCGAACCGCGCGTGGCAGCGCCCCGGCCGTTCGCCGTGCCGCCCGAAGACGATCTCCTCCCGCCAGAAGACCGTGGCGTCCTCGGCGAGCGAGAGCCGTACGACGAGGCGGTGGGCGCATCCGGCGGCGAGGACGGTCGGCTCGGGGGAGAAGTGCAGGGTGGCGCCCGCGCCGACCCGCGCCCGCACGACCATGACCGAAGGGGTGTCGGCGAGACCCGGCAGCACCAGCGTGGCGCCCACTGAGCGGACCTCCAGCGAAGTGCCGGGGGCGACGTCCACGCCGAGGTCGAGGTGGTCGCCGCGCAGCGGTCCCGCGCCCGTCGAGACGAGGTGGACCCGCCGCGGGCCGGTCTGCCGCAGCGTCAGCGGGGGGTCGGACCGCAGCGTCTCCAGCCGGGTCCGGCCCCCGGTCGCGGCCTCCGTCCTGATCAGCGCACGCGCGGTGACGGCCGTCATGCCGGTCAGGACGCCGGGGCCTGCTGGGCGGCGTGGTGGTGGGGCTCGCCGTGCTCGTGCTGCCAGGCGCCGACCATGTGCGTCACCCACTCCGCCACGGCGTGCGCGCCCTTGTCCTCCCTGATCGACGTGAACAGCACCGGCCTGCCGTCCCGTACGGCCGCCGCGTCGCGGGACATCACGGTCAGGTCGGCGCCGACCATCGGCGCGAGGTCGGTCTTGTTGACGACGAGCAGGTCGGCCGAGGTCACCCCCGGCCCGCCCTTGCGCGGCACCTTGTCGCCGCCCGACACGTCGAGCACGAAGATCTGCCGGTCGGCCAGGCCCCGGCTGAACGTGGCGGTGAGGTTGTCGCCGCCGCTCTCGACGATCACGAGGTCGAGCGGCCCGAACCGCTCCTCCAGCGTCTCGACGGCGTCCAGGTTGGCCGCGATGTCGTCCCGGATTGCGGTATGCGGGCAGCAGCCGGTCTGCACGGCGAGGATCCGTTCGGGGTCGATGACGCCCGCGCGGCGGAGGAAGTCGGCGTCCTCGGTGGTGTAGATGTCGTTGGTCACGACACCGAGCCGCAGCGACGGCCCGAGGCTGCGGCACAGCGCCGCCACCAGGGCGGTCTTGCCGCTGCCGACCGGCCCGCCGATGCCGAGGCGGAGCGCCCGCCCGTGTGGCTCGGCCGTGTCGTGGAGATCGTCGTGGTGAGCGCCCATGTGGGTGTCTGCTCCTTCTCGTGCGATGGCCGGTGAGGATATGCCGGGGAGATGCCAGTAGGGGAGTCAGGAGACGAAGAGCTTCATCGGGTTGGTCAGGTGTCCCTCCGCCAGGAGGTCGAGCGCGGGTGCGCTGTGCCCCGGCAGCGCGTGCCAGCCCGTCGGCCCGGCCGCGTCGCCGGGTGACGCGCAGGCGGCGCTGGCCGCGCCCTCGATCGCGGGGGCGAGATCGGCGAGCAGGCGGTGAACGGTGACCGGGTCGAGGCCGAGGAGCCGCACGGCCGCCGTGGCCGGGCCGGTGACCGAGGTGTAGGCGGCCGTCAGCGCCGCCTGGCGAGGCGCGCAGCCCGCCGAGGCCCCGGCGGCGCCGAGCGCGACGGCATGGTGCGGTCCCTCCGGCACGGCCCGCGCGAGCGTGTCCAGGACGGCCGAGGGCCACAGCCGCCGGGCCGTGCGCAGCAGGAGCCGCCCCTGGGTGCGCGAGGCCTCCCGCTGGGCGGGTGAGGCGGCCCTGGCGTCGGCCTCGGCGTCCAGCCGCCGCCACAGCTCGGCGGCGGTTTCCGAGGCGGCCAGTTCGCAGGCGGCGGCGGCGAGGGCGGCGGTGACGAGGCCGGCGGTGGCGAGCCTGCCGCGCAGGAACCGCGCCAGGTCGCCGGTGCCGGTCACCGCGCCCCGCCGTACGGCCTCCTCCACGCCGCCCGAGTGGGCGTGCCCGCCCGCCGGGAGCCGGGAGTCGGCCAGCAGCAGCAGCGCCGCTTCCCCGTTCACGTCAGAAGAGGAAGTAGCGCTGCGCCATCGGCAGCGACTCGGCCGGGGCGGGCTCGATCAGCTCGCCGTCCACGCGTACGGCGAAGGTGTCGGGGTCCACCCGGATGTCGGGCAGGGCGTCGTTGAGCGGCATCGCGTCCTTGCGCCGGGCGCGTACGTCGGCCACGGGCACCAATCGTCTGCCCACGGCCAGGCGGTCGGGCAGGCCGTCCTCCAGGGCGAGCGGCGCGACGAAGTGCAGCGAGGTCGCGGCGGCGGTGACCGGGGCCGCGCCGAACATCGGCCGGGGGAGCACGGGCTGCGGCGTCGGGATCGACGCGTTCGCGTCGCCCATCTGGGCGTAGGCGATGACGCCGCCCTTCACGACGAGGTCGGGCTTGACCCCGAAGAAGGCCGGGCTCCACAGCACGAGGTCGGCGAGCTTGCCGGGCTCCACCGAGCCGATCTCCGCGTCCAGGCCGTGGGCGATCGCCGGGTTGATCGTGTATTTGGCGACGTAGCGGCGGGCGCGGAGGTTGTCGGCCGGGCCGTCGCCCGGCAGCGCGCCGCGGCGGCGCTTCATCACGTGCGCCGTCTGCCACGTACGGATGATCGTCTCGCCGACCCGGCCCATCGCCTGGGAGTCCGAGCCGATCATCGAGATCGCGCCCATGTCGTGCAGGACGTCCTCGGCCGCCATCGTCGTGGGCCGGATGCGCGACTCGGCGAACGCCAGGTCCTCCGGGATGGCGGGGTTGAGATGGTGGCACACCATGAGCATGTCCAGGTGCTCGTGGTGGGTGTTGACCGTGTGCGGCCGGGTCGGGTTCGTGGACGAGGGCAGCACGTTGGCGTGGGAGGCCACCGTGATGATGTCCGGGGCGTGGCCGCCTCCGGCGCCCTCGGTGTGGTAGGCGTGGATGGCCCGCCCGCCGATGGCCCGCAGGGTCGACTCCACGAACCCCGCCTCGTTCAGCGTGTCGGTGTGGATGGCCACCTGCACCCCGGTCGCGTCGCACACCCGCAGGCAGGCGTCGATGGCGGCGGGGGTGGTGCCCCAGTCTTCGTGCAGCTTGAAGCCCGACGCCCCGGCCCTGAGCTGTTCGAGCAGCCCCTCCTCACTGACCGTGTTGCCCTTGCCGAGCAGGGCGACGTTCACCGGGTAGGAGTCCAGCGACTCCAGCATCCGGCCGAGATACCAGGTGCCGGTCACGGTCGTGGCCTTCGTGCCCTCGGCGGGCCCGGTGCCGCCGCCGATGATCGTGGTCACCCCGGAGGCCAGCGCCTCGTCCAGGAGTTGCGGGCAGATCAGGTGGACGTGCGAGTCGACCGCGCCCGCCGTGACGATCTTGCCGTTGGCTGCGAGGATCTCGGTGGACGGGCCGATGACGAGGTCCGGGTGGACGCCGTCCATGGTGTCGGGGTTGCCGGCCTTGCCGATCGCGGTGATCCGGCCGTCGCGCACGCCGATGTCGGCCTTCACCACACCCCAGTGGTCGAGGATCACCGCGCCGGTGATGACCAGGTCCGCCGCGCCCTCGGCTCTCGTGGTGCGTGCCTGCCCCATCGACTCGCGGATGACCTTGCCGCCGCCGAACACGGCCTCGTCGCCCGCCCCGGCGGGGCCCATCGACAGGTCGTCGGTCACCTCGACGTACAGGTCGGTGTCGGCCAGGCGCACCCGGTCGCCGGTGGTCGGGCCGTACAGTGCGGCGTAGCGCGCGCGTTCGACGCTAGTCATCGGTCCTCCCGTCGAGAGGCCCGGCCCACTCGGGACGGAGGCCGGGTACGACACGGTTCCCCGCGAGCGGGACGAGCGTGACGTCGCGCTCCACCCCGGGCTCGAACCTGATCGCGGTGCCCGCCGGGATGTCGAGCCGGCTGCCCCAGGCCGCCTCGCGGTCGAACTCCAGGCCCGGGTTGGCGGCGGCGAAGTGGTAGTGCGAGCCCACCTGCACCGGCCGGTCGGCGGTGTTCACGACTCTCAGGGTGATCCGCTCCCTGCCCGGGTTCAGCGGCACGTCGCCGTCGCCGCACAGGATCTCGCCCGGCGCGCCCTCGAAGCCCGGCGTGCTCATGTGATCGGGTTGTGGACGGTGACGAGCTTGGTGCCGTCGGGGAAGGTCGCCTCGATCTGGACGGACTCCAGCATCTCGGGCACGCCCTCCATGACGTCCTCGCGCCGCAGGACCTTGCGGCCGGCGTCCATCAGGTCGGCGACGCTGCGGCCGTCGCGGGCGCCTTCCAGGAGGAAGGACGCGATGAGGGCCGTCGCCTCCGGATGGTTGAGGCGAAGGCCGCGCTCCTTGCGCTCGCGGGCCACGCCCGCGGCGACGTGGATGAGGAGCCGTTCCTGTTCGTGTGGAGTGAGCCGCATGGCGGGACGATAGGTACCCGCCGTTTCCCCCGCGTTACCCGTGCATTTCGTATGCGTATCCGGAAGGCGGTGAGCTCTCGCTAATGAGTTGTTAACTCCCGGGATTTCGGCGGGAAATACCGCGCGCCCACCTTGACGGCAGACGGATCAACTCGGGGGCCGCAGCGGCAAGGGAGAGGCAATTGCGGAACTCATTATGGCGTGCCGGAGCGGCTTTCGCTCTCGCGACCGCGACACTCGCGGCATGTGGCGGACAATCCTCCACAAATAGTACATCTGCTTCATCTGGTGGTTCTGACACCATAAAGGTCGGCATCCTGCACTCCCTCAGCGGCACGATGGCCATCAGCGAGGTCACGGTCAGGGACGCGGAACTGCTCGCGGTCGAGGAGATCAACGCCGCCGGCGGCGTGCTGGGCAAGAAGCTGGAGCCCGTCGTGGAGGACGGCGCGTCCGACTGGCCGACTTTCGCGGAGAAGGCCACCAAGCTCATCGCGCAGGACAAGGTCGCGACCGTATTCGGCGGGTGGACGTCGGCGAGCCGCAAGGCGATGCTCCCGGTCTTCGAGAAACGCAAGGCTCTGCTGTGGTATCCGGTCCAGTACGAGGGCCTGGAAAGCTCGCCGTACATCTTCTACACGGGCGCGACGACCAACCAGCAGATCGTCCCCGGGCTCGACTATCTGAAGGAGCAGGGCAAGAAGAAGCTGTTCCTGGTGGGCAGCGACTACGTCTTCCCGAGAACCGCGAACAAAATCATCAAGGCGTACGCCGCGGCGAACGGGATGGAGGTCCTCGGCGAGGAGTACACGCCGCTCGGGCACACCGAATACAGCACGCTCGTCAACAAGATCACCGAGGCGAAGCCGGACGCCGTCTTCAACACCCTGAACGGCGACAGCAACGTCGCGTTCTTCAAGCAGCTCAAGAGCACCGGGATCACCGCCGACCAGATGCCGGTCATGTCGGTGTCCGTGGCCGAGGAGGAGGTCAAGGGCATCGGGGTCGACAACGTCGCCGGGCAGCTCGTGGCCTGGAACTACTACCAGACGACCGACACCCCGGCGAACGAGAAGTTCGTCGCCGCGTTCAAGGCGAAGTACGGCGCGGACAAGGTGACCTCCGACCCGATGGAGGCCGGATACAACGCCGTCTACCTGTGGGCCGAGGCCGTGAAGAAGGCCGGCAGCACCGACGTGGAGGCCGTCAAGAAGGCCGCCGGCGGCGTGTCCCTCGACCGGCCCGAGGGCAAGGTCACGATCGACGGCGACAACCAGCACGTCTACAAGACCGCGCGCATCGGCGTCGTCCAGCCGGACGGGCAGATCAAGGAGGTGTGGAACTCCGGCGAGCCGATCAAGCCGGACCCCTACCTCAAGACGTACCCCTGGGCCGGCGGACTGGTCTGACGGCGACATGGAGGGAGTGCTCAACCAGCTGCCGATCGGGCTGTCGATCGGAGCGGTCCTGCTGCTCATCGCCCTCGGGCTGACGTTCACGTTCGGACAGATGGGCGTGATCAACATGGCCCACGGCGAGTTCATCATGGCGGGGGCCTACACGGCCTACCTGCTGCAGGGCGTGGGCTTCCTGATCGCCCTCCCGGCCGCCTTCGTGGTGGCCGGGGTCATGGGCCTGATCCTGGAGCGCACGCTGATCCGGCGCTTCTACGGCCGCCCGCTGGACACCCTGCTGCTCACCTGGGGCGTCAGCCTCATGCTCCAGCAACTGGCCCGTGACCTGTTCGGGGCGCCCAACGTGCAGGTCGCCTCGCCCGCCTGGCTGCGCGGCGGCATCGGGATCCTGCCGTACAACCGGCTGTTCATCATGGCGCTCGCCGCGGCGTCGGTGCTCGCGATCTGGGCGTACATGAACAGGACCGGGCAGGGGCGGCGCATGCGGGCCGTGATGCAGAACAGGAGGCTCGCGGCCACGAGCGGCATCGACACCGGGCGGGTCGACCAGCGGACGTTCTTCATCGGCTCGGGCCTGGCCGGGGTCGCGGGGGTCGCCCTCACGCTGATCGGGCCGGTCGGCCCGACGCTCGGCACCTACTACATCGTGGACGCGTTCCTCGTGGTCGTCGCGGGCGGCCTGGGACAGCTTCGCGGCGCGGTGCTGGCCGCGGCCGGCCTCGGCCTGCTGAACTCCTACGCCGAGTTCTGGAGCGACGCCAGCCTCGCCAAGGTGGTGGTCTTCGTGGCGATCATCGGCTTCCTGCAGATCCGGCCGCAGGGGCTGTTCTTCGTCCGATCGAGGGCGCTCACATGACGGCCCCGGTCGAGGGCGCCGACACGAGGGCGCCGATCGAGAGCGCCGACGCGGCCGTCCCGGACAAGGGCGCGGGCGCGACGGCGCCGGGCAGGCCCGTACGGCGGTGGCAGGGCGCGGCCGCCTTCACGGCGGTGGCGGTGCTCGCCCTGGTGGTGGCGCCGCTGCTGCTGGAGCCGTTCCGCCTCGGGCTGCTGGCCAAGTATCTGTGCTACGCGATCGTGGCGCTGGGCATCGGCCTCGCGTGGGGGCAGGGCGGCATGCTCACGCTCGGGCAGGGGGTGTTCTTCGGCCTCGGCGGCTACGCGATGGGCATGTATCTCAAGCTCAACGACGCCGGCGGGGACCTGCCCGACTTCATGGTCTGGAGCGGGGTGGAAGAGCTGCCGGCGCTGTGGAAGCCGTTCGGCAACCCGGTCTTCGCGCTGACCATGGTCGTCGTGCTGCCGGTCGCGGTCGCGCTGCTGCTCGGCACGCTGGTCTTCCGCCAGCGCGTACGCGGGGCGTACTTCGCGATCCTCACCCAGGCGCTGGCGGCGGCGCTGGTGATCCTGCTGGTCGGGCAGCAGGGGCTGACCGGCGGCACGAACGGCCTGACCAACTTCTTCGACTTCTTCGGCCGCGATGTGGCGGCCGACGAGACCCAGCGGGGCCTCTATCTGCTCGTGGCGGTCGTGCTCGGGGTGCTCTATCTGGGCGCCAGGCAACTCGTCCGCAGCCGGTTCGGGCGGCTGCTGCTGGCCGTCAGGGACGGCGAGGACCGGGTGCGCTTCCTCGGGTACAACCCGGCGACGGTGAAGACGCTGACCTTCGCGGTCTCGGCGGGCATGGCCGGCATCGCGGGGGCGCTGTTCGTGCCCGTGGTCGGCATCATCTCGCCGGCCCTGCTCGGGGTCGTCCCCTCGCTCGAACTCGTCGTCGCGGTGGCCGTCGGCGGCAGGTTCGCGCTGGCCGGCGCGGTGCTGGGCGCGGTCGTCATGGGATATGCGCGCACGTACTTCAGCGAGGAACTGCCGGACGCCTGGCTCTATCTGCAGGGCGCCCTGTTCGTGCTCGTCATGACGCTGGCGCCCAAGGGCATCGCGGGCCTTGCCGCCGGTCTCGTACGGAGAAGGGAGGCACGGGCGTGACCGACACGCTGCTGGAAATCCGGTCTCTGGAGGTCGCCTTCGGCGGCTTCCGGGCGATCGACGGCGTCGACCTGACCGTCGGCCGGGGCGAGCTGCGGTTTCTGATCGGCCCGAACGGCGCCGGGAAGACCACCCTCATCGACGTGATCACGGGCCTGACCAAACCCACCGGGGGCTCGGTGCGGTTCGAGGGGCACGATCTCGTGGGGCGCAGGGAGCACGAGATCGTGCGGCTCGGCGTGGGCCGCACCTTCCAGACCTCCGTGGTCTTCGAGGAGCTCACCGTGCTGGAGAACCTCGACCTGGCCGCGTCGTTCCGGCGCCCGCTGTGGTCGCTGCTACGCCGCAGGCGCGTGGTGTCGGAGGAGGTCACGGCGGCGCTGGAGACGACCGGCCTGGCCGCGCTGGCGGGTAGCAAGGCCGGGGTGCTGTCGCACGGGCAGCGGCAGTGGCTGGAGATCGGCATGCTGATCGTCCAGCGGCCCCGGCTGCTGCTGCTCGACGAGCCGGTCGCCGGCATGTCCTCGGGTGAGCGCGAGCGCACCGGTGAACTGCTCACCGAGGTCGCCCGCGACCACACCGTGATCGTGGTCGAGCACGACATGGACTTCCTGCGCCGCTACGCCTCCCAGGTGACCGTGCTGCACGAGGGCAAGGTGCTGACGGAGGGCTCGGTCGACCAGGTGCGGGCCGACCCGCGCGTGCAGGAGATCTACCTGGGACGGGCGCGGGAGGGGGCCGAGGATGCTGTCCGTTGAGGGACTGGACTCGGGGTACGGACGGGCACGGGTGCTCTTCGGCGTCTCGCTCGAGGTGCCCGCCGGCCGCCTCGTCTGCGTGATGGGCCGCAACGGGGTCGGCAAGACGACCCTGCTCGACACCGTCATGGGCGTGCTCCCGGCGACCGGCGGGAAGGTGACGTTCGAGGGAAGGGACGTCACCCGGCTGCGCCCCGACCAGCGCGTACGGCTCGGCATGGGCTACGTGCCGCAGGGGCACGACACGTTTCCCCAGCTCAGCGTGATGGAAAACCTCATGGTCACGCTGGAGGCGTCCGCCCACCGGGACCGGGCGGCGCTGGAGGAGGCCCTGGAGGTCTTCCCCCGGCTCAAGCCGCTGCTCAAACGGCCGGCGGGCTTCCTGTCGGGCGGTCAGCAGCAGCAGCTCGCGATGGCGCGGGCCCTGGTCACCCGGCCGAAGCTGCTGATCCTGGACGAGCCCACCGAGGGCATCCAGCCGTCGATCATCCTGGAGATCGAGGAGGCCGTCGAACGCCTGCACGCGAGCGGTCTCGCGATCCTGCTGGTGGAGCAGTATCTGGACCTCGCGCTGCGGCTGGCCGACGGGTTCGTGATCCTCGACGCCGGACGCGTGGTCAGGTCCGGCCCGGCACAGGAGCTCCAGGACGAGGAGGTCCACCGGCTGTTGTCCGTCTGAGCCCCGCGCTTACCCTGGAAGGGAGGAAGCGATCGCACGTGTGAACGCCTTCGGCCGCGCCGGAGGCTCCGCGCCGCCACAGCGGTCTCGCAGCGGCGGGGGCCGTCCGGACCCGGCACTGCGCACGGACCGACCGCTTCCTCCGCCGTCTCCGGCCGGTGCGCGTACGGCCGGTCGGTCGTCGCGCCCGGCCTCCGTCTGGACGCGCCGCACGTGATCGAGGATGCGGTCGGTCGCCTCGCGGATGTCACCGCCGGCCGGCGCTCAGATGTCGAGCTGCCACTGGTGCCAGGTGTCGAAGATCTTGAAGCCCATCGCCTCGTTGATCGCCAGCATGTGCGGATTCGCGGTGGAGTTCCACGTGATGACTCGCTCGACCGACGGCTCGCAGGCGCGGAACCAGGTGATGTTGGCCAGCTTGAGCACCAGGCCGAGGCGCCGGCCGCGGTGCGGCCCGAGGACGGTCGTCGAGAACTGGCGGCCCCATCCCTCGGGCCGCTCGGCGTCCACGATGAGCTGGGTGAACCCCGCGGGCTCTCCGCCGGCCGTATGCCGGGCGATCATCGTGTAGGTCCGCTGGCCCGCGCGCGCGAGCATCTCCTCGCGGGCGCGTACGCGGTCGGCCGTCCACCGCTGGTCCTCCATCGCGAGGTCGCCCAGCGGATCGTCGTTCATGCCCTCTGTCAGGCGGGCCATGTCGCCGAGCAGGTCGTCGGGGGTCGGCCCGGCCCACCGTTCGAGCGAGTAGCCGGTGGCGTGCCGTACGGCCCGGGCCCGGAGGAGTTCGAGGCCGGACCAGTCGGCCGTACGCAGGTCGAGAACGAGCCGGGTCTCGGTGGAAGCGGGGGAGAAGCCGCGGGCCTTGGCGAACGCCGTGCCCGGCCCGTCGGCCGCGGCCTCGGCGACGAGGACGCGCCTGCCCTCCTCACGTGCCCGGCCGATGGCGTGGTCGAGCAGCGCGCCGCCGATGCCCTCGCGCCTGCGGTCCGGATGCGTCATCAGCCGGAGCAGGGCGAGGTGGGTGTTGTCGTCCTGAGGGAAGTGGAGGAGGTAACCGCCGGTGACCGCGTCGCCGACGCCCTGCCCGCCGAGCTGCCCGCCGATCCGGCCGCTGTGGGCCCGGCTGCCGGTGAGCCGCCCGTCGGCCTGGCCGTCGTGGGTCCGGCTGTCGTCGGTCTGGGCGCTGTTGATCCGGCCGCTGTCGTGCGCCACCCACGCCTCGGCCCGCTCGCCGCCGGGCCCGCTCCATACGCTCGCCGTGAAGTGCCGCCACGACATCGCCGGACCCGGATGATCGCATGCTCGCGCGATGGCGTGCAGACCGGCCAGAGGAGAGTGGTCTGCCGGGCCGTCCGGGTCGTCTTCCTCCTGCGCGGCGTCGTTCTCGATGGGGGCGACGCGCTTCGTTTGCATGCCGACAAGAATTTCGCACCCCCTGTCAGGGCGCGACTGATTTTCACATCGTGGAACAGGGAGGGTGAGGGCGCTACTGCATGTAGTTCTCGACCTCGTCGGCCGGACGCGGGGAGGCGAAGTCCGGGTCCTCGCCCACGTCGCGCCGGGCGCGGCGCTGACGCAGCAGGTCCCAGCAGCGGTCGAGCTGCTCTTCCAGCGAGGCGATCCTGTTGTGCTCCTCCTCCGAGGTCAGCTCGCCCGCGACCAGGCGTTCGCGCAGGGAGTGCTCCTCGTCGACCAGGTCCCTGATCCGCTTCAGGATCTCGTCGTCCTTCATGTGGCCTCCTTCGTCACGAGTCACCCTAACCTGGGGCTCCGTCTCGGAATGTGATCGGGTGTCTCATGCGGTTGAGGGGGTCTGCTAGTCTGCTTGGCATGCTGCGCGGACTCCTTCTTATCCGCCGCGGCGAGGGCCTGTAAGAGGCCGGCTCCCTCGCCGCGGTGCGAGAGTCATGCGCGTCGGCCGCCCTGGTTTCATCCAACGGCGCCCCCCTCTCACGAACTCGACGGCTATGTCGTGCCCGGGGCCCGCCGTGCGCCCGACGAGGAGCAGATCATGAATGAGCAGCAGCCCAGCCCCATGCCCTTCCATCGCTACGCGCCGTTCGAGCCCGTACGGCTGACCGACCGCACCTGGCCCGACAAGGTCATCACCAAGGCGCCCCGCTGGTGCGCCGTCGACCTGCGCGACGGCAACCAGGCGCTGATCGACCCGATGGACGCCGACCGCAAGCTGAAGATGTTCGACCTGCTGGTCCGGATGGGTTACAAGGAGATCGAGGTCGGCTTCCCGGCCGCGTCGCAGACCGACTTCGACTTCGTCCGCCGGATCATCGAAGAGGAGCGCATCCCCTCCGACGTGGTCATCCAGGTGCTGACGCAGGCCCGGCCCGAGCTGATCGAGCGGACCTTCGAGTCGCTGCGCGGCGCCCGTCAGGCGATCGTCCACCTGTACAACTCCACCTCCACCCTCCAGCGCCGGGTCGTCTTCGGCCAGGACAGGGACGGCATCACCGCGATCGCCGTCGAGGGCGCCAAGCTGTGCAAGAAGCTGGCGGCCGAGATGGAGGGCATCGACATCTACTTCCAGTACTCGCCCGAGTCCTTCACGGGCACCGAGCTGGAGTACGCCGTCGAGGTCTGCAACGCCGTCAACGACGTCTGGCAGCCCACCCCCGACCACAAGGTGATCGTCAACCTGCCGGCGACGGTCGAGATGGCCACGCCCAACGTGTACGCCGACCAGATCGAGTGGATGCACCGCAACCTGGCGTACCGGGACTCGATCGTGCTGTCCCTGCACCCGCACAACGACCGCGGCACGGCCGTCGCCGCCGCCGAGCTGGGCTACATGGCCGGCGCCGACCGCATCGAGGGCTGCCTGTTCGGCAACGGCGAGCGGACCGGCAACGTCTGCCTGGTCACGTTGGGCATGAACCTGTTCTCCCAGGGCATCGACCCGGAGATCGACTTCTCCGACATGGACGAGATCCGGCGCGTGGTCGAGCACTGCAACCAGCTCCCCGTGCACCCCCGCCACCCGTGGGGCGGCGAGCTGGTCTACACGGCCTTCTCCGGCTCCCACCAGGACGCGATCAAAAAGGGCTTCGAGCACCTGGAGCGCGACGCGGCCGCCGCCGGGGTGCCGGTCGACCAGTTCACCTGGGCCGTGCCGTACCTGCCGATCGACCCCAAGGACATCGGCCGCACGTACGAGGCCGTGATCCGGGTCAACAGCCAGTCGGGCAAGGGCGGCGTCGCCTACATCATGAAGGCCGACCACCAGCTCGACCTGCCGCGCCGCCTGCAGATCGAGTTCTCCCGCGTCATCCAGGCCCGTACGGACGCCCAGGGCGGCGAGGTCACGGCCGCGGAGATGTGGGAGCGGTTCGCCGACGAATACCTGCCCAACCCGGCGAGCCCCTGGGGCCGCCTGGGCCTGCTGGCCCACCGGCACACCTCGGCCGTGGACGACAAGGACGCGATCAGCGCCGACGTGCGGGTGGACGGCCAGATCCGGGAGATCGAGGGCGTCGGCAACGGCCCCATCTCGGCCTTCTGTGACGCGCTGGAGAGCATCGGGGTGCCGGTGCGGGTCCTCGACTACACCGAGCACGCGATGAGCGCGGGCGCCGACGCCAAGGCCGCGTCGTACGTCGAGTGCGAGGTCGGCGGGCCGAACGGCACGCAGGTCCTGTGGGGCGTCGGAATCGACGCGAACACGACGAGCGCCTCGCTCAAGGCCATCATCTCCGCCGTCAACCGCGCCACCCGCGTCTGACGGCCCCCGAATCTTGCAGTGATGCGGCGGAACCTGCGCCTCACTGCCCCTGACCTTGCA
Source organism: Microbispora hainanensis (assembly GCF_006874475.1). Taxonomy (GTDB): domain Bacteria; phylum Actinomycetota; class Actinomycetes; order Streptosporangiales; family Streptosporangiaceae; genus Microbispora; species Microbispora hainanensis. Next base: position 30,899 of record NZ_VIRM01000058.1, on the reverse strand, counting down.
CAAAATCGCAAGCGAATGCCCTGAACAGCCCACAAAGCTGTCGTGAAACATGCGAAAGGCGGCAACCGGGAGATCCCCGACTGCCGCCTTTCGCATGTCTCGTGACCGACGCGTTCGAGCTGCGTGGCTATCCCCGCCGGTCCCGGATGGCCTCGCCGGCGTCGTCGATCTCGGGCAGCCCGTTGGCCGGGCCTGCGACCTTCGCCACCAGCGACGACCTGGGCGCTTTGATCGTGACGCGAGGTCGCCAGGCGAGATATTCGGTCCTCGCCGATCCGCCGGCGTACGGCCGGCCGGTCCCGCCCTTGACCCAGGTGTCCCAGCTGGAATCGACCATCATGGGCGTGCCGTTCTTGTCGGTCCACAACCACCACCAGACGAGGGCCGGGGCGAGGGTGGCGTCGGGCTTCTGCCCGAGAAGCGTTCGGAAGGTGGGCGAGACGGCGTACAGGTCGGCGAAGGTGATCTTCCCCCTGTAGAGCATCATGTTCTCGTGGATCCGGCCGGTGATGTCCTTGAAGCCGGAGCGCTTTATGGAATAGGTGTCGGACAGCAGTTTTTTCAGCGTCCGGGGTTCGAATATGTTGACGACCTGATCGGTGAAGGCGCCGCCGTTCGGGATCGCGCCGCGCAGGGCCCAGGTCTTTCCCTTCGGCAACGCGGGCGCGTACAGGGGCCCGGTGGTGTAGAGCCTGCCGTTCACACTCACGGAACGGTGCGGCCGGGTCTGGATCAGAAGGCTCCTGGCCACGGGGTCGCCGTCGGCGGCGTCCTTCTTCACGAGGGCCGCGGAGTCGTCACGCTCGAACCGCAGCCGCCTGCTGAGGTCGGACGCGACCACCCCTGTGCGCCCGAGCTGGATCGACCCCGTGCGTTTGTAGTCGTACTTGAAGGTATTGGCCGTGTGGTTGATCAGCCGCGAGCGCGAACCCAGCTGGACCTCTCCCCACTCGGCCACCTTGACGGATGACTGGGCGGACAGGAGCCGCCGTACCGCGGCCACCGGATCGCCGGCGGCCGCTGCCGCCGGAGTGGGGGCCGGCAGAGCACAGGTAACAGCCGCAGCACTGAATAGAGCAACTAATCGCTTCATGCGCTGAATGTCCTAACGCGAAATCGAGTACTCCTACCTCATTGCATGATCCATTGTGCCTTCCGTAGTCTGCGTTCACAGCCCGATGTGTGCTTTCGCTGGGATAAGCGGTACGCACACGCAGATTGGCGTACCGTTGACAGGCAGATGGGACCGCGTCGGCTAGCCTGAGGACATGTCGGACGAGGTCGTCAGTGTGGGAGTACGGGAACTGCGCGACCGGCTCGCGCACTACCTGGAACTGGTCCAGGCCGGAAACACGGTCGAGATCACGGAGAGGGGGCGGCCCGTGGCGCAGCTCACCGCTTTGCCGCACGAACGTGTTGTCACCGACCGGCTCATCGCGGAGGGCCGCATGAAGCTGCCCGAAGTGGAGATCGACTGGGCCGCCTGGCATGCTCTGCGTCCGGAACCCGGAGCGCCCGTGCCCAGCGAAGTGCTGGCGGAGCTCAGGGCGGACGAGCGGTGATCTACCTCGACTCCTCGGCGCTGGTCAAGCTGGTCGTCCGGGAGGACGAGACGGCGGCGCTCGAGAAATGGCTGGCGGCACAGAGCGGGGCGGCGGTCGTCTGCGAACTGGCCCGGGCCGAGGTCGTCCGGGCGGTGCGGCCCTGCGGACCTCAGGCGGTCTCCACGGCGAAGGCGCTGATGGCCCGGCTGAGGACGTTGCCCGTGGACACACCGCTCCTCGCCGCGGCCGCGGAGCTCGGGCCGGCCCGGCTGCGGACTCTCGACGCCCTTCATCTGTCCGCCGCGCACCTGCTGGAGCGCGCGCTCGATTGGTTCGTGGCCTACGACAAGCGACTGCTCGCCGCGGCCGAAGAAGCGGGCTTCCCCGTCGCCGCACCGGGCTTGCACGGGGCCGGGCCCGGATGAACCGCCTCCTGCCGCGCTACGAGCGTCATCTCCTGGCCACTTAGGGCGTCGACCGGCCGCGAGAGCTGGGAGACCTGCTCAGTGAGCTGCCGAGAGACGGGTGAGCAGAGCGACGCCGCCCTTGAGGATCCAACCCTTCTCATCGCTTGTGAAGAGGCGGGCGAGTAGCCGGTCGTACGCGAACTGGCGACGGCGTTGGCTCATGGAGTACGGCGAATCGCCCGAGCTCTTTCGGATGTGGCCTGTGATGGCGGTGCCGAAAGCGTGTGGGGAGGTGTAGGGGAACCTCTCACCGGGGGGCCACATGGGAAATCCGCTGTCCTTGTCGATCGGTCAGGTGCTCAAGGAACTCCTGACCGGTCGCGACGGTGCGCGCCGTTCAGTTGCGCCTGGCGTGCCGTCACCAGGCCGCACTGCGCCTCGGTGAGGGACATCAGGCTCTTCATCGCGCCGACGAGGCTCATGGCACGACTGTCTCGCATGTGAGGCAGTCGTGCCACGCGGGAGGCAGGGCGCTGCCGGCCGGGCGGGGGCGGCTACTCGGGCAGGCCGATCAGGCGGGCGAGGCAGGTCATGTTGTGGTCGAACAGCTCGGTTCGGTGGGTGATCGTGTTGTTGAACTGGCCGAAGAGCTCGAAGCTGACCATGCCGAACAGGCCCGTCCAGGCGATGATCGCCCGGGCGACCACGTCGTCCGGCACGTCCGGCATCAGTGCCCGCACGACCTCCGCGTCCTGCGCCAGGACCGCGGGCGGCGGCGGGCAGACCGGGGGAGGGGCGAGCCTGCCCGCGTGGTGGGCGTCGGCGATGATTCGGCCGTACACGGCCGTGTCGCGCACGGCCGGCGCGACGGTGTCCTGCGGAGCGGCGTAGCCCGGCACGGGCGAGCCGTACAGCAGGGCGTACTCGTGCGGATGGGCCAGGGCCCACTCGCGTACGGCACGGCAGACGGCGAGCCAGCGTCCGGTGAAGTCGTCGCGCGCGCACGCGGCGTCGGCGTGCTCGACGGCCTCTCCGAGGGCGTTGTATCCGTCGATGATCAGCGCGGTCAGCAGGTCGTCGCGGCTGGGGAAGTAACGGTAGATCGCCGAGGAGACCATCCCCATCTCGCGTGCCACCGCCCGCAGGGACAGGCCCCCGGCCCCCTCCGTCGCCAGCTGTCGCCGGGCGATGTCCGTGATCTCCTTGATCAGCTCCGCCCTCACCCGCTCCCGCGCGGTCCTGCTCGCATTCATGGGCCCAGGTTAACAGAGCACCGCAGTGTTTAGAGAGCGCTGCTCTTGACGAAGACCGCTCCAGTGAGAGAGCATTGCTCTCGAAGCGGAGCAATGAACGCAAGGAGTGCCGATGCTTACCGTAGCCAAGGGAACGGCAGCCGCAGTGATGTTCTTCCTGGAGCTGGGCGTGCTGGTCGCGCTGGCCTACTGGGGGTTCACGCGGGAGGCCCACATCTTGGCCAGGATCGTGCTGGGGCTCGGCACTCCCGCGGTGTTCGCCACACTGTGGGGGCTGTTCATGGCGGGCGGCAAGGCGCCGCACCAGTTGCACGGGATCGCCAGGGCCGCCTTCGAGGTCGTGTGGTTCGGCGCGGGGGCGGCGGCTCTGGTGGCCTCCGGGCTCGTCACCGCGGGTGTGGTGTTCGCGATCGTGTACGTCGTGGACGGTGTGCTGCGGCTGCTGACAGACCAGGTCTGAAGGAGGAAGCGATGGGCAGGCATGTGATCGTCGGAGCGGGACAGGCAGGCGGCGGGCTCGCCGAGACGCTGGCGGAGCGCGGGCACGAGGTCACCCTCGTCACCCGCTCGGGTTCCGGGCCGGAGCGGCCGGGGATCTCGCGGGTCGCCGCGGACGCGGCCGACGCCGCCGTGATGCGGCGGCTCACCGAGGGGGCCGACGCGCTCTACAACTGCGCGAACCCGCGTTATCACCGGTGGCCCCTCGACTGGCCGCCGATCGCGGCCGCGCTGCTGGCCGCCGCCGAGTCGTCCGGGGCCGTCCTGGTCACGCTGGGCAACCTGTACGGCTACGGCCCGGTGGACGGGCCGATGACCGAAGACCTGCCGCTCGCCGCGACGGGCACGAAGGGCAGGGTCAGGGCGCGGATGTGGGAGGAGATGCGGGCCGCGCACGAGGCCGGCCGGGTGCGGGTCACGGAGGTGCGCGGCTCGGACTACTACGGGCCGCGGTCGTCCGGCCAGTCCTACCTGGGGCCCCGGCTCCTGACGCCCCTGTTCGCGGGCAAGCCCGGCCTCGTCCTGAGCGACCCCGACATCCCGCACAGCTACACGTACCTGCCCGATGTGGTGCGGGCGCTGGCGGCGGCCGCGGAGGAGGAGCGCGCGTGGGGCCGGCCCTGGCACGTGCCCACCGCGCCGCCCTTCACCATCAGGGAGTTCGCCGTGCGGGTGTGCGAGGCGGGCGGCCTCCCGGCGCCGCGCCTGCGGCGGCTGCCGTCGTGGGCGCTGAAGGCGGCGGGGCTCGTGGTGCCGCTCCTGCGGGAGATGGGGGAGACCCGTTATCAGTTCGACCGGCCGTACGTGCTCGACTCCGCCGCCTCCCAGGCGGTCCTCGGGTTCGCGCCGACGCCGGTCGAGGACGCGGTGAAGGAGACGGTGGCGTGGTGGCGGGGGCGCTGACCGGCCCCGGAGGGACGGCGATAGTCTCCCCGGCATGAGAGTCGGAATCATCGGCCTGGGCGACATCGCGGAGAAGGCCTACCTGCCGGTCCTGGCGGCGACGCCGGGCATCGAGCCGCTGCTGTGCACCCGCGACCGGGCGACGCTCGACCGGCTCGGCGACGCCTACCGGATCGGCGCGCGCTTCACCTCCGTGGACGCGCTCGCCGAGGCCGGGATCGACGCGGCCTTCGTGCACGCGGCCACCGGCGCGCACGTCCCGATCGTGACCACGCTGCTGGAGGCGGGCGTGCACGTCTACGTGGACAAGCCGCTCGCCTACGACGCCGCCGCCTCCGCCGGGCTCGTACGGCTGGCGCGCGAGCGGAACAGGTCGCTGATGGTCGGGTTCAACCGCAGGCGCGCCCCCGCGTACGCGGCCCTGCGCGGCCTGCCGCGCGACGTGATCGTGATGCAGAAGAACCGGCGTGACCTGCCCGGCGACCCGCGGACGATGATCTTCGACGACTTCGTCCACGTGGCCGACACGCTGCGCTTCCTCGCCCCCGGGCCGGTCACCGACACCGTGATCAGGACCAGGGTGCGCGACGGCCTGCTCGAACACGTGGTGCTGACGCTCGGCGGCGACGACTTCACCGCCGTCGGCGTGATGAGCCGCACCAGCGGCGCGGCCGAGGAGACCTGCGAGGTCATGGGCGGCGGAGGGAAGCGGCGGGTCGTCAACCTCGGCGACGTGGTCGAGTTCGGCGGGGACGAGACTCTCACGAGGCGCGGCGACTGGGTCCCGGCGACGCGGCAGCGCGGCATCGAGCAGATCTGCCGGGAGTTCCTCGACGCGGTCCGGGAGGGCCGGATCCTCGACGCCGACGACGCCCTGGAGACCCACGAGCTGTGCGAGCAGATCGTGCTGGCCGCCACGAAAACGGCGGCCACTGCCTGACCGGCCCCAATGCCGCCCCCAAGACGGCCGGACCGACCTCCCAAGACGGCCTGGCCGCCTCCCGGAAGCCGCATATTCCCGGGAGGCGGCCGTCATCGCCGTCTTCTGAGGGGCGTCAGGGGTAGAGGCCCCGCATGCGGTGGGCCTCGGCCACCCGCCCCACCCCGATCGCGTGGGCGGCCTGGCGGAGCGTGAGGTCACGCTCGGCGGCCAGGTCCGCGACCGCCCGATAGGCGTTCTCCATCAGGTCGCGGAGCTTCACCTCGACCTCCCCGGCGCTCCAGGAGTACGCCTGGGTGTTCTGCACCCACTCCAGGTAGGACACGATCACCCCGCCGGCGTTGGCCAGGATGTCGGGCACCACCGTGACCCCGTTGCCGCCCAGGATCCGGTCGGCCTCGGGTGTGGTGGGCCCGTTGGCGCCCTCCACGACCAGGCGGGCCCGTACGCGCGGCGCGTTGTCCGCCGTGATCACGCCTTCGAGCGCGGCCGGCACCAGCATGTCCACGTCGAGTTCGAGCAGCTCGTCGTGGGAGAGCGGGTCGGCGTCGCGGTAGCCGTGGACCGACCCGGTCTCGGCGGCGTGGGCGCGCAGCGCGGCGACGTCGAGACCGGAGGGCCGGACGACCGCGCCGCCCGCGTCCGAGACGGCCACGACGCGGCAGCCGGCGTCGGCCAGATACTGGGCGGCGAGCGCGCCCACCTTGCCGAAGCCCTGCACCGCAACGGTCGTGCCCTCGGGGGAGCCCGCCCCACGGCTCCGGGTCAGCGCCTGCAGCGCGGCGATCTGCACCCCGCGCGACGTCGCGCCCGCGCGGCCCAGCGAGCCGCCGAGCGCCGTGGGCTTGCCGGTCACCACGCCGGGGACGGAGTAGCCCGCGTTGGCGCTGTAGGTGTCCATGATCCAGGCCATGGTCTGCTCGTCGGTGCCCACGTCGGGCGCGGGGATGTCCTTCTCCGGGCCGATGAGCGGCAGGATCTCGTTGACGTAGCGCCGGGTGACGCGTTCGAGCTCGCGGGTGGTCAGCGTGGCCGGGTCCACGGCGACGCCGCCCTTGGCCCCGCCGTACGGGATGCCGACGAGGGCGCACTTCCACGTCATCCACATGGCGAGCGCGGTGACCTCGGCGAGATCGGTGTCGGGGTGGAACCGGATGCCGCCCTTGGCCGGTCCGCGCGAGAGGTTGTGCTGCACGCGGTGGCCCTGCACCACCTCCAGGCGGCCGTCCTCGCGGCGTACGGGCACGGAGACCGTCAGCGAGCGGCGGGGCGTGGCGAGCATGTGGTGCAGGCCGTCGTCGAGGCCGAGGAAGCGGGACGCCTCGGCGAGCTGGAAGCGGGCGGCGGCCAGGGCGCGCTCACCCGGTGTGGGGGCGGGGTGATCGGGGATCGGAGACCGAACCCCCGACGCCGTTGTCGGGAAGTCCGTGATGGTCATTCTGGTGTTCTCCTGTCGGAAAGGGGTGGCCGTCCCCCCGGGCCCCGCGCGCCGTCGTCGTTGACGGGCACGGAAGGCGGGCCGGAGGAGCGACATCAGGATCAAACCGTGTGCCGGGTGATCGCGATATAGGCCAATACGGAGATCGCCGGGTGGGATTTCGCCGTTCCGGCGCATAGGCGGCGCGCGGACCGTGAACGGCGCAGGACAGGTGGGCGTAAGTCGCGCTTTGCCGTCCTTTTGCAGTAGACAGGTCTCGTGCCGGAACTTGTGCTGGGCCCACTGCTGCGCCATGTGGACGCGGCCGCCGCGACCGTCTGGGTCGAGACCTCCGAGCCCTGCACGGTCCGCGTGCGGGCCGGCGACGCCTCCTCGGAGGAGCGCACCTTCACCGTGCACGGCCACCACTACGCCCTGGTCGACGTCGGCCTCGAGGGCCCGGTGGCCTACGAGGTGGAGCTCGACGACCGGCCGGTGTGGCCGGCCGACGGGCTGCCGCCGAGCGTGATCCGCCCGCTGACCCGCCTCGATCGGCTGATCTTCGGCTCCTGCCGCACCAGCGTCCCCCACGAGGAGCCGTACGTGCGCACGCACGGCCCGGACGTCCTGCGGGCGTACGGCCTGCGCCTGATGGAGTCGCCGGACGAGCGGCCCGACCTGATCCTGCTGCTCGGCGACCAGGTGTACGCCGACGAGCTGACGCCGGACATGAAGGAGTTCATCGCCGGGCGCAGGGACGACGGACCCGAGGAGGTCGTCGACTTCGAGGAGTACGCCGAGCTGTACCGGCAGGCGTGGTCCGACCCTCCGGTCCGCTGGCTGCTGGCCACGGTGCCCAGCCTGATGATCTTCGACGACCACGACGTCAGGGACGACTGGAACACCTCGAAGGCCTGGCGCGAGCAGATGGCCGAGGTGCCCTGGTGGGAGCGGCGCATCGTCTCCGCGCTCGGCTCCTACTACGTCTACCAGCACCTGGGCAACCTGCCCCCGGCCGAGCGGGCGGCCGATCCCGTGCTCGCCGCGCTGCGGGCGGGCGATGGCGACGAGGCGCTCGACGCCTTCGCCCGCCGGGCCGACCGGGAGCCCGACTCGGTGCGCTGGAGCTACCACAGGGACCTGGACGGCACCCGGCTGATCGTGCTGGACAGCCGCAGCGCCCGGGTGCTGGAGCCGGGACGCCGCAGGATGCTCGACCCGGGGGAGTGGGACTGGTTCGACAAGCACGCCACCGGCGACTTCGAGCACCTGCTCGTCGGGTCGTCGCTGCCGATCCTGCTGCCCGCGGGGATCCACCACGTGGAGAGCTGGAACGAGGCGGTCTGCGACGGCATCTGGGGCCGCAGTGCGGCCCGGTGGGGCGAGCGCGTGCGGCAGTTCCTCGACCTGGAGCACTGGGGGGCCTTCCGCCGGTCGTTCGAGGAGCTCGCGCACGTGGTGCTGGAGGTCGCCTCGGGCGCCCGGGGCAGGCCGCCCGCGACCGTCCTGCTGCTGTCCGGCGACGTCCACTACTCCTACATGGCGTCCGTACGGCGCCGGGGCGGCGGGCGCGTCCACCAGATCGTCTGCTCACCCATCCGCAACCCGCTGAGCCGCACGCTGCGCTTCGCCAACATCGTGGCGTCGTTCGGGCTCGCGGGCGTGCTCGGCGGGGTGCTGGCCAGGGCCGGGGGCCTTCCCCGGCCGCCGTTGCGATGGCGCATCAGCAAGGGACCCTGGTTCCCCAACATGATGACCGCCATCGACCTGGCGCCCGGGGAGGCCGCGGTGACGTGGTTCACCGACACCGGCGATCAGGACGCGGTGCGGATCAGGCCCGAGCCTCCCGCAGCACCGCGCTGAGCTGGTCGAGCGCCCACTCCAGGTCGTCCCGGGAGACGACGAGGGGCGGCGCGAGGCGGATCGTCGAGCCGTGGGTGTCCTTGACCAGCACGCCGCGGCGCAGGAGCGCCTCGCTGATCTGCCGCCCAGTGCCCAGCGAGGGGTCGATGTCGACGCCCGCCCACAGGCCGCGCCCGCGCACCGCCACCACGCCGGGGCCGAGGCCGGCCAGCCGCGCGTGCAGGAACGCGCCCAGCTCGCGGGCCCTGGCCTGATATTCGCCGGTCTTCAGCAGCCCGATGACCGCGTCGCCGACGGCGCAGGCCAGCGGGTTGCCGCCGAAGGTGGAGCCGTGCTGGCCGGGCCCGATCACGCCCATGACGTCGGTGTTCGCGACGACCGCGGAGACCGGGACCACGCCGCCGCCGAGGGCCTTGCCCAGGACGAACATGTCCGGGACGACGCGCTCGTGGTCGCAGGCGAACGTGTCGCCGGTGCGGCCGAGGCCCGACTGGATCTCGTCGGCCACGAACAGCACGTTGTTGTCGGTGCAGATCTCCCTGACCGCGGCCAGGTAGCCGTCCGGCGGCACCAGCACGCCGGCCTCGCCCTGGATGGGCTCCAGCAGCACGGCCACCGTGTTCTCGTCGATCGCCTCCCTGACCGCCTCGGCCGAGCCGTACTTGACGATCCGGAAGCCGGGGGAGAAGGGGCCGAAGCCGTCGCGCGACTCGGGGTCGGTGGAGAAGCCCACGATCGTCGTCGTACGGCCGTGGAAGTTGTCCTCCATCACGACGATGTTGGCCTGATCGGGAGCGACGCCCTTGACCTCGTAGCCCCACTTGCGGGCGACCTTGATCGCGGTCTCGACGGCCTCCGCGCCGGTGTTCATCGGCAGGACCATGTCCTTGCCGCACAGCTCGGAAAGGCCGGTCACGAACGCGGCGAACCGGTCGTGGTAGAACGCCCGGCTGGTCAGCGTCAGCCGGTCGAGCTGCTCCCGGGCCGCGGCGAGGATCGCGGGGTTGCCGTGGCCGAAGTTCAGCGACGAGTAGCCGGCCAGGCAGTCGAGATACCGCTTGCCCTCCACGTCGGTGACCCAGGCGCCCTCGGCCGAGCTGATCACGACGGGCAGCGGGTGGTAGTTGTGCGCGCTGTGGCTCTCGCTGAGCCGGATCAGTTCCTCGCTGTTCATCGGGTCTCCCTGTTCGGCCGGATCTCGAGGGTGCAGCACTTGGGCCCGCCGCCCGACTTGCGCAGCTCGCTGAGGTCGACCGGGACGACCTCGAAGCCGCGGCGCTTGAGTTCCAGGATCAGCCCGGTGGCCTCGGCGTTGACGACGACGTTGCGGCCGTCGCTCACCGCGTTGAGGCCGAGCACCTCCGCGTCGGCGGACGTGGCGATCACGGCGTCGGGGAACAGCCGCCGCAGCACCTTCCTGCTGCCCTCGCTGAACGCCTCCGGATAGTACGCGACGTTGTGGCCGTTCAGCGGGAACAGGGCGGTGTCGAGGTGGTAGAACCTCGGGTCGACCAGGCGCAGCGTGACGACCGGGCGGCCGAGGAACTCCTGGGCCTCCATGTGCGCCGCCACGTCGGTGCGGAATCCCGTGCCGGCCAGGATCATCTCGTCGAGCGTCAGGTAGTCGCCCTCACCCTCGTTGGTGAAGGACGCCTCCAGTGTCTCGTATCCCCGTTCGGCGAACCACCGCAGGTAGGCGGGGCCCTCGGCGGCACGCTGCGGGTGGGCGAACTTCGCGCCGTAGACCCGTCCGTCCACGACGAGCGCGCCGTTCGCGGCGAACACCATGTCCGGCAGGCCCTCGATCGGGTCGATCAGGCTGACGGTGTGGCCCAGGCTCTCGTACGCCTGCCGGAGGCTCTCCCACTGCCGCACCGCCCTGGCCGTGTCGGTGTCCTTCTCCGGGTGCATCCACGGGTTGATGGAATACGAGACCGTGAAGAAATCCGGCCGGCACATCAGGAAATGCCGGGCCGTGCCCGTAAGGCCACGGTCCGTGGCCTCGGTGGCGGGCGCAAGCGTCATCGTCGACTCCAAGCGGGAAACCGGGTGAACGGGACTTCAGCGTAGGAATCGGGAGGCGACAATCCAATGCGCCCGCGTTGCGATCACGTGTGGATCGGTTGCGTCTATCACCCGTTTTGCAGCGATCCGTTAATCAGCCGCGACAGCACGATCGAACTCTTCGTGCGGACCACGAACGGCTCGGCCGCCAGGCGCTCGATCACCCGCTCGACGTGCCGCACGTCGGTCGCGCGGATGTGCAGCAGCGCGTCGGCCTCGCCGGTGACCGTGCAGGCCGAGACGACCTCCGGATGCCGGGACACGGCCATGCCGATCTCCGCCGGTGAGGTCTTCCCCCGGCAGTACAGCTCGACGTACGCCTCAGTGGTCCAGCCGAGGGCCGACGGCTCGACCCGGGCGCTGAAACCGGTGATCGCGCCGCTGGCGACGAGCCGGTCGACCCGCCTCTTCACCGCCGGAGCCGACAGCCCCACTTGAGCGCCTATTTCGGCGTACGTCGCCCGGGCGTCCTCGACGAGGGCCCGGATTATGGCGCGATCGAGCTCGTCCAACCTCACGTGGACCTGTATACAGCCGCCGGGGCCCGGCATGTCCCGCGCCGTGCCCGTCGCCGCACCGCGCCAGGCCCGCGGCAGGGGACGGCGGAGGGTGCGGGGCTGCGTCGTGGCGGACAGCAGAGGGCGCGGGCCCCCTCGCCGGGGCCCGCGCCCTCTCTTCGGCGGCCGGTCGTCAGGCCGCGGCCTCGCAGATCAGCTCGGCGGCCCTGGCGAGCAGATCCGTGTAGACGCTCGGGTCGTCGGCCTCGATGACCGGGAAGCCCACGCCGAAGTCGCCGTTGACCCACCGGGCCCGCACGCCGGGATTGGCGACGTCGGTCCCGTCGTACAGGAACACGTGGGGGCTGCAGTCGACCCGGCCGTGCCGGGCGGCCTCGAACTGGTCCATCACCGCCCGCCGGGCGCGGCCGTCGTCGAGCGCCTCGGCCAGCGCCCCGACGTCGACCGCCCCGGTGGAGGCCGCGACGTCGAGGATCTCGTGCCGCAGCGAGATGCACCGGCCCTCGGCCCAGAAGGCCCGGCGCAGCGCCAGGTCGAGCTGTTCCGAGGCGTGCAGGCCCTGCGCCTTCGCCGCCTGCACGGCCTCCAGAGGCGGCAGCATCGTGACCGGGTAGGTCCAGTCGGGCCCCTGCCACAGCCGCCACCCGGCGGATGGGTCGAGGGCGCCGACCACCGACACCTCCGAGTCCACCCCCGGGCGCTCGTTCACCGTCCGGTTGAACAGCTCCAGGGGGAAGCAGCGGTGGTCGAACCACAGCCGTCCCTCCAGGCCGAGCCGCCGCCGCGCCTGGTGCAGGCGGTGCACGGCCAGGTGGGCGAAGGAGCAGTTGAGGTCGGAGAAGACCACGATCGTGTCGGGCGAGTCGGGCAGCCGCGGATCCCTGCTCATCTCGGATCACCTCCGGTCACGTAATCTGCGGTCACGCCGTCTGCAGTGACGTCCTCTGCGGTCGCCAGGGCCGTCCGCTCGGGGAACAGCCGGCACAGCGCGGCGTAGAGCAGCGCCGCCGTGCAGAACGGCACCAGGCAGCTCAGGTCCACCCCGCCCGCCAGGCCGGCGAACGGGCCGGTGTAGATCGTGTTGTCCACGAACAGCAGCCCCAGGACCACCGCGGGGACGAACGCCCCCAGGGCCCGGAGGTTGAACCCCCCGGTGAACCAGTAGCGGCCCCGGTCGCCGGGCCGGGCGAAGCCGTACAGGTCGTCGGGGTGATACCGGCCCCGCCGCAGGGCGAGCCCGACCAACATGATCGCCGTCCACGGCGACACGAGGACGAGCAGGATCAGCACGAACGTCGAGATCGACTCGATGGCGTCGAAGACGATCGCCCCGACGTACAGGGTGGCGACGCCGAAGGCCCACATCAGCCAGGTCGCCGCCGCGCGGGGGAGCCGCCACAGGATGGAGTTGGCCGACAGCCCCGCCGCGTACAGGCACAGCGCCGCCTGCGGCAGCGTGCCGGCGAACCCGAAGGCGATCACCACGACCGCGAACCACTGGGGCACCACGTCGGCCACCCCGAGGATCCACGGCGCCGAGGCGTCCTTCAGCATCGTGGTGACGTAGGCGCCGCCGATGAGTGCGATCGCGTTGCTCACGTACATCGCGGCGCCCGTGTACGCCACCGCCGCCCGGTCGCCGGCCCGGGGCGACAGGTAGCGGCTGTAGTCGCCCTGGAACGTCGAGTACGACACCGGCAGCGTGGCGCTGAACGACACGGCCAGCAGCCAGGTCCGCCAGAAGTCGCCCAGCGCGTACGGCCCGCCCGCGTGTCCCGGGTCGAAACCGGGCAGCAGCACCACGACCAGCGCCAGCAGCACCAGCCCGCCGATCACCGTCATGACCTTGTACGTCGCCAGCAGCGCGCCGTATCCGTACACGGCGACCACGGCGACGGCCAGCGCCATGAGCGGCATCGTGAGAGCGAGGCCCCCCGGGCCGGCCGGGGTGCCGAGCACCCGCTGGCCGGCCGCGAGGATGGCGGTGGCGCCCGTCCACACCGCGATCGAGAAGAACCCGATCGCGACCACGATGGTGATGACGTTGGCGACGACCCGGCCGCGCACGCCGAAGTGCGCGCCGCTGGACACCGCGTCGTTCGCGCCGGTGCGCTTGCCGAACAGCACGAGCGGTGCGAACACCGCCGTGCCGATCAGCAGCCCCACCAGGATCGCGGTGACGGAGGCCGTCCAGCTCAGGCCGAAGCTCACCGGCACCGAGCCGAGCACCACCGTGCCGAACGAGAACTGGGCCGAGTGCCAGATCCACAGGAACTCGCGCGGCGAGGCGGTGCGCTCGCCGTCCGGGATCCGGTCGACGCCGTGCGCCTCCATCCGGGTGCCCTGGCCGCCGCCGTGCCCGCTGCCCTGGCCGCCGGTCTGCTCTGTGGCCTGGTCTGTGGCCCGCTCACCGGCCCGCTCACCGGCCCGCTCACCGGCCCGCTCACCGGCCTGCCCGGCGACGTGGGCGGGCAGCTCCCGTGTGGTCACGGAGCGCCCGCCTCGGGCCGGAGCCTCTCGGCCAACGCCACCGCCTCCGCCGCCGACCGAGGAGACGCGGCGTCCTCGGGCAGCGGGGTTACGCGCAGTGAGCCGCACGGCGGACCGGCCACCTGCCGGCCGGTGAGCAGGTCGAACGTGGAGTGGTGCAGCGGGCAGGTGATCCGCAGCGTCCGCCCGTTGAGGTAGCCGTAGCGCAGCCGGCCCCTGCGGTGAGGACACTCCGCCTGGGTGAGCACCCTCCTGCCCGCCACCTCGATGAACAGGAGGTCGGGCGCGATCTGGCGCAGTGAGACGGGCCGGCCCGGGTCGGCGGTCATGCGGCCACCTTCCTCGCCCTGTCCACCGCGGCCTCCGTGGCCTCGGCGATGACGGCGCTGGTCAGCGTGACGCCGGCCCACACCTTCGCCAGGTCGACCTCGCGATGCTCGCCGAGCGCCCGTATCGCGGTCTGCATCTGCTTGGAGTGGAAGCTGTCGATGTACAGATGTTCTGTGTAATACCGGTCGTTGCGGAGGCCGAGCCGTTTCGCGGCCGCCGCGAAGGGCCTGAAGGCGTACAGCACGCTGGCCTCGAAGTAGGCGTACGCGCCGAGGAAGTACTCCGGCGCGGGCGCCCGGTCGGCCAGCCAGTGGAACAGGTTGACGTACGCGAAGCTGGCGTCCCCGGCCCGGTCCACGTAGTGCTCCAGGTCGGCGGGCAGGCCCAGCTCGGTCACCAGGTCGCGGTAGAGCCGCGAGTGCTCCATGTCGTCGTTGCCGCAGCCGAACTCGTCGATGAGCACGCGCAGCACGGCCATGCGCGCCTTGGACGGCAGGCGGCGCAGGATCCCGAGGTGCGACTGCGACTCCACCAGACCGTCGACGGCGAACTCCGCGACCACCGTCTTGAACTGGTCGAGGGTGGCCTCCTCGGCGAGGAACCGCTCGTCGTCGGAGGCGTTGGCCTCCTCCTTGGCCAGCAGGTCGTGGAGCGCGTCGATCAGCTCGATGCGGAACCCGAAGCGGGGCGCGCGCTCCTCGTGCTCGGCGGCGAGGCACACCACCCAGTCGCGTTCGATCTCGCACAGCTCGGCGTACCTCTCGGGGGTGAGGACCGAGCGGTTGTAGACATAGAGCCGCTTCTGGGCGGAGTCTCCGGGCCGGACCTCCAGCATTCCGCTCACCCCGCTTCCCCGACGATCACGTCGGTGTCGATGACCCCGCGGCGGTGCAGCTCCTTCTTCAGGTGCTTGTACCAGTCGTCCTTGAACAGGCCGTACCGCTCGCAGGTCGCGTCGATGTCCCGTTGCCGCTGCGCGGACGGCTCGGCCAGCATGGCGTTGGCGAGGCCGGGCTCCAGGTTGGCCAGGGGGCCGATGAACCCGGCCACGCCGCCGGGCCCCGTCACCTCGTGCAGGAGGTTCTCCCAGCCCTCGAACACCGGGATCCCGGGGACCGCGGCGACGAGCTTCCTGGTGAACTCGGCCGACCCGCTGGACTCCTTGACGCCGGCGACGCCGGGCAGGGCGCAGACGCGCACCAGGGTGTCCAGCTCGATCTGGTTGCCCGACAGGGCCTTCTCGTTGTAGACGAACAGCGGCACCGGCACGGCCTCGCGGATCGCCCGGTAGTGCTCGTAGATCTCCTCCTGGGTCAGGTCGGGCGAGAAGGGGGTGGTGACGGCGATGGCCGCGACGCCGAGGGCCTGGGCCTCCTTCGCCCTGGCGATCACCTCCTCGGTGGTCGGCGACTGCACGCCGGCCAGGACGGGCAGCCCGTCCGCGTGCCGGACCGTGTACGCGACGACGTCGCGCCACTGCCGGTCCGACAGCTTCCACCCCTCGCCGGTGGACAGGGCGGGCATCAGCCCGGTGACCTCGCTGCGGAGGGACCCGACGAGCCGCCGTACGCTCGGCTCGGACACCTCGCCCGCCTCGGTCAGGGGCGTGACCATGGGGACGATCGTCCCCGAGTGCTGTGCTGGATTCACGGGTCACCTCACAGGTCGTCGACGTCGACTCGCAGGGCCAGGGACCGTTCGTAGAGCCGTTCCAGCGGAGCCGGGAACACCGGCTCGGCATCGGCCGGCTTCGCCGGCTCCACCGGCCTGACCGGGAGGTCGGGGCGCAGGCTCAGCCGGGGGCTGGCCGTCACCACGACCGTGTCGCGGCGCATCGCCATCGCCACGAGGAGCCGCTCGTGCAGCGGAAGGTCCGACAGCACCGCGGCCTCCAGGGCGAGGCGCAGGTCCTGCTCGTCGTAGCCGATGCGGTCGATGGCCATGTCGGAGTGCAGGTTGTCCATGAACGGGTAGTACTCGTCCTGCGCCTGGCGGGGGTATCGCCAGACCAGGTCGTCGCACCGCCCGACGTGCTCCAGGCTCATCAGGACGTGGCCCCCGGACAGGCGCTCGGTGAAGAAGCGCTTGCATCCCCGCCGGAGCTCGTCGTCGCGGCTGTGCATGCCCATGAACAGGGCGGCGTCGAGGAAGGGCTCACCGCTCATAGCCGAGCAGCACCTCACGCATCCGGTGCATGGCGCAGGCGAAGGTGCCGGGCCGGCGGGCGAGGGCGACGCGGATGTAGCGCTCGCCCTTCGCCGGGTCGTTCCAGTAGAAGTACGTGCCCGGCAGCACGTAGATCTCGTCCTCCAGCAGCCGCTGCTGCAGCTCGCTCGCGGTGAGGTCCTCCGGCTTGATGCGGAACCACGCGACGCTCGTGTTCACCACGGGCTCGACGTACTCGAGGACCGTGCCCTCGACGGCCTTGACGGCCATCGCCCGGTTGTCGGTGATGACGTCGCGCACCGAGGCGAAGTTGTCCTCGATGGAGTCCTCGACGTACTGGGTGAGGAAGTTGAGGACGAACGGCGAGACGTTCAGCAGGACCGCCGTCTGGATGTTGTAGACCTCCTCCTTGATGTCGTCGCTGACCGTCAGCATCGCGCACTTGGCGTCCTGCACCGGCCAGGTCTTGCCGGTGTCCTCCAGGGCCATGTAGGAGACGCCCGACTCCTCCAGCAGCTTGTAGATGTCGATGCGCCCGATGTTCTCGTCGCACAGCGCGAACGACGCGAAGCACAGGTCGAGCATCAGCAGCTTGCCGTTGTCCTTGCAGTAGCGGATGACCTCGCGGAATCCGTCCAGCCCATACTGCAGAAGGCTGAATCCGGTCGGATTGTTGGGGTCGACCAGATAGAGCGCGTCTGTTTCCAGGGCGCTCAGGTTCTGGTAAATGCGTGCCGGATCGGCGAGTGACTCCTCCGGCAGCGCGGTGAGTTCGACCCGCATGTGCTTGAGCAGGTCGACGAGATTGTCGAAGCACGGCTCGATGAGGCCGACCGACATGTTCCGCTGCATCAGGTACATGGCCGCGACCATTGTGGAGACGCTGGCCGAATACGACAGCCAGGTTTTGCCGGCCGCCGCCGCGGTGGGCTGCTTGTGCAGCCGGAAGAAGGCGTCGATGAATCGCCGCTCGAAATGCGCCTGCTGGTTTTCCTCGGCCTCGTACCACAGGTCGGGGAGACGGGAGACGATCTTGTCCTGGCCGGCGGACTGGCGCTGGTGGGTGTGCGCGTCGGCGAGGTTCCAACGGGTCTTCAGGGCCTGGATCTCGTGCTGGGTGAGGTCGACGAACGCGGTCACGTCCGGGGTTCCGGACGTGCCGGCCATCGTCTCTTCGATTTCCGTGCCGACATTGTTCATGGCCGATCCCTTCACTGGTGCGGAACATGGAGTAGCGCAAGAGTGGTGCGGGAAGAACAGGCGCCGGAGGCGGCGGCTTCGCCGCGAGCTCCTTCTTACGGAGAAGCGGGGAGGAACGTCACTCCCGATTTATCGCCCGTCTTGGGCGATGCGATAGAAAGGTACGTCTCACTTACGGCGGAGTCAACGGTGAGGTGGGAAATGCTTCTTTTCGAATTTCCGCAATGGTCCGGGTTGTGCGTCACCGGACGCTTGCGCTGGGTAATCGGAATATCGCGTCGATTATCCAGGGAATTGGGGGTCGTCCATAAAGAATCTGCGCGCGTCGACGTCCCGGCGCGCGCCGATCGAGAGCCGGTCGCGTGCTCCGCCGGCGGGCCGCACGGGCCCGCCGGCGTCCTGCGTCCCCGGGGAGAGGACGGTCGTGTGCCCGGGAACCGTTCCCGGATGCCCGGGTAAGGGCCTCGGTCAGGCGGCGGCGCGCTTGAGGATGTCCTCGAACACGCTCGGGTCGTCGGAGGAGACGACGGGCCAGCCGATGCCGTACGAGCCGGCCCAGCCCACCTCGATCCCGGGGTTGGCGTGGTCGGTGCCGTCCGGCAGGAACAGGTGCGGGCTGCAGTTCACCCGGTCGGTCGCCGCGATGGCGGCCTGTTCGGACAGCGCCCGGCGCGCCCGGCCGTCGTCGAGCGCGGCCGCCAGGGCGTCCACGTCCACCACTCCGGTGGACGCGGCGGCGTCGAGGATGACCTTACGGTGGCTGATGCACCGAGACTCGGCCCAGAACGCCTTCCGCAGCGCGAGGTCGAGCTGCTCTGACGCCGCGAATCCCTGCTCCTTGGCCGCCTGGACGGCCTCCAGCGCGGGCAGCGTCGTGGACGGGTAGAGCCAGTCCTTCGCCTGCCAGAGCTGCCACCTCGCGCCGGGTTCCAGCGCGGCCATCCGGCCCACCTCGCTGTCGGTCCCCGGCCGCGGGCTGGGCGCGTCGTTGAGCAGTTCCAGGGGGAAGGCCCGGTGGTCGAAGCGGACCCGCTCGGTCAGGCCCAGCCGTTCCCTGGTCGTGTGGAGCCGGTGCACGGCTATGTGTGCGAAGGAGCACCAGATGTCGGAAAAGATGATGATGGTGCCCGGTTCCGGGGTCAGCGTCGTCGTCATCGACGTTCTCCTTGTGTCGTGCCTCGTAGTGCTCAGGCCGCGCCGGCGCTGAGCGTGGCCCCCTCGTGCTTGGCGAGCACGGCCTCCACCAGCACGTCCTCGTCCGGCAGCCACGGGGTCATGGAGGGCACCTCGCGCAGGGTCTGCACGAGTGTCTCGGTGCCCTCCACGACGGTGGCGCCGTGCGAGCTGAGGATGTGCCGGGGGGCGAGCCGGAGCAGGTCGTCCAGCACGATGTCGAACTTGGCCGGGTCGGCCAGTGCGGTCCAGGGGGCGTTGGCCCTGGTGAACAGGGCCATCCCGGCGAGGTAGTCCTTCTCCGGGACGTCCTTGGCGTCCTCCGCCGGGGTCGGCAGGATCGCGCCGAAGCTGTCCGCGCTGAACAGCGAACGCGTGGTGTGGTCGTAGAGGGCGAGGGTCGAGGGGGAGTCGTACGCGGGCGGACGCAGCAGGGAGACGATCCGGCCCCCGAGGTCGAGCGTGCGGCCGGGGTTGACCTGCAGGACGCGGTTGGGGGGCACGTCCCACTCCTCGCCGAGCCGCGCGACGGCCAGGCCGTTCGTGACGACCCTGGCCTGCGGCGCCGCCATGAGGACTTCCTTGAGGTTGCCCGCGTGGTCCCTGTCGTCGTGCGTGAGCACGATCCAGCGCAGGTCTTCCGGGTCGACCAGGGACCACAGGGCCTGTTCGAAGTAGCCGCGGTCGATCGCCATGCCGGTGTCGACGAGGATCGGCTGCGGGCCGCGGATCAGGTAGGCGTTCACCGGCAGCAGACCGGCGCCGGCGATGGGCAGGGACGACGGCAGCGTGGTGACGCCGGGCGTCGCCTCGTAGGGGGTGCGCAGATAGGAGGTCATGGAGGGGGGTCCTTTCCGCGGTGAGCCGGCTCAGGTGAGCTGGACCAGCACCGAGCCGACGATGAGCAGGGCGAGGCCGGACAGGCGCGGCGCCGTGAGCGGGCGCCGGGGCAGCCGCAGGAAGCCGTAGTTGTCGATCACGGCCGAGGCGACCTGCTGGCCGGTCACGGTCAGCGCCACGGTGGTGGCGGCGCCGATCGTGGGGATGAGCGTGAAGGTCGCGGTGACGTACGCCGCGGCGCAGGCGCCGCCCAGCCAGCCCCACCAGGGCATCGTGCGCAGGCCGCCGAGCTGCGGCCGGGGGGTGCGGCGCGTCGCCAGCAGGACGAGCAGCACCACGGCGATGGCGATCGTGGCCACGATGAAGCTGATCATCGCGGTGGTCACCGGCTCGTGGACGTCCTTGCGCAGCGCGGCGTTGACCGCTCCCTGCACTGGCAGGACCGCGCCGGCCACGATGCCCAGCAGGATCCAGCCGCTCTGGCCGAGGCCGCGAGTCCGGCGTACGGCCGTCGCGGTCGCGGCCGGGGCGGTGGCGGTGGCCGTTCCGCCGCGGCCGGGAGCGCCGGACCCGCCGCCGGTCGCCGGTCCCGCCGTGGGCGGCGTCTGCGCCGGGCGCTGTCCGCGGATGATGACCGTGATGCCCGCGAGGACCGCGAGCGCGCCGAGCACGATGCCGACGCTGAGCGGCCTGCGCGCGATGCCGAGCAGCCCGAACAGGTCCAGCCCCAGCGACGCGAACATCTGACCGGTCACGAACAGGCCCGCCGCGGCCAGCGCGCCGAGGCGGGGGAAGAGCAGGATCCCGCTGGTGATGTAGAGCGGGCTGGCCAGGCCGCCGAGCAGGTGCCAGAAGGGCACGCCGGGCGCGAGGCGGATCGCGCCGATGGCGCCGACGGCGGCGGCGAGGAGCGCCAGCAGCGCCGTCGCCACGCCCAGTTGCAGGGTCGAGGCGCCGTATGGCGTCCCCACGGCCTTGTTGAGCTGGAGATTCACCGAGGCTTGCACTGCCAGTAAGCAGCCGACCAGCAGCGCCGAGGCGAGGAACAGGGCATGCATCGCGATCCCTCTTCTAGAGAACCGGATTCCGAGAAGCCGGATCAGAACCGGACATGGTGTCCGGATGAGCGTAAGACAAAGTGGACGCGATGTCCACATAGTTCGGCCGGGGGGCTACGATGGCCTCATGAACAACGGGTTTATGGATCCCGGCGGGAACCGGAGGAACGGCCGCGTTCCGTCGGAGGGGACCATGCCTGCCGGCCGGGAACTGCCCGTGCTCGACCTCGAACCGGGCCGCCCGGCGCCGGTGCGCGAACGGGCGGACGCCGCGCGCAACCGCATGCGCGTGCTGAAGGCGGCCGAACAGCTCTTCGCGACCAGGGACGCGCGACACGTCACCATGGACGAGATCGCCAAGGCGGCGGGGGTGGGGCGGGCCACGCTCTACCGGCGCTATCCGGACCCCGCCTCGATCGCGACGGCGCTCCTGGACGAGCACGAGCGGCAGGTGCAGGGACACATCCTGAACGGCCCGCCGCCGCTGGGCCCGGGGGCCTCACCGGCGGATCGGCTCGCCGCGTTCTACGTCGCGATGATCGATCTGCTGGAGCGTCACCTGCACCTCGTGCTGGGGGCCGAGACGGGCAGCGCGCGGTTCGGCACCGGCGCCTACCGCTTCTGGCGCACCCACGTGCGGATGCTGCTGACCGAGGCGCGGGTGCCGGATCCGGAGGGCAAGGCGGACGCCGTGCTGGCGCCGCTCGCGCCCGAGGTCTACCAGTTCCAGCGGCAGACCCTGGGCCTGTCGCAGGCCCGCGTCACCGAGTCGCTGGTGTGGAACGCCCACCGGCTCGCGGGCGGCGAGGCGTCGCCGGAAGTCTGACGAGCCGTCAGGACGCGCGGGGCGCGGGGACGGCACGCGTCGCCCTCGCCGCCTCCCGATCGGCGCGTCATCGGGGCGACGGGGTGGAGCGCTCGCCCGCGTGCGGGAGGCCGGGCTTTACGGCTCGTGCCGGGGGCAGTAGCCGCCGATCCCGCGCTCCAGCAGGTCGAAGGCGCGCTCGGCGTGCTTTCTGATGTCCGCCCTGATCGGCTCCGCGGCCTCACCGGCCATCTGCCGCATCGCGAAATGGCGGGTGAGCGCGCGGACGACGGCGCACATCTGCGCCGACACCAGCCAGGGGGTCAGGTCGTCGGGGTCGGCGTCGGTCTCGTCGGCGAGCGTCCGGGCCAGCCGCTCCTCGCGGTGGGCGTCGAGCATGCGCACCCGTGACTGCAGCGCCGGGCTCTCCCTGACCCGCATCGCGAACAGGTCGGCGCCCTCGCTCATCCCGTAACGCCAGTCGCCGGCGTCGAGTGCCTCGAAGAAGTCGCGCCGCACCGCCTGGACCGCCGTCTCGCCCGCGCGGCGCTCGCGCACGGCCCGGGCCAGCAGGTCCTCGGTCTCCTCGCTGCGGTCGAGGAACATGTCCTCTTTCGTGCGGAAATAGTTGAAGACGGTGTTGACCGACACGTCGGCCGCTCTGGCGACCTCGGCCACCGTCACGTTGTCGAACCCTCGTTGCAGGAACAGCCCCATCGCGACGTCGGCGATGCGCTGCCGGGTCTCCCGCTTCTTCCGCTCCCGCAGGCCCTCTTCCACCCTCCGATTGTAAGGGTGGACGCAACTTTTAAGTGACTCCAAATTTGGTGTTACCCTAACCGCATGATTCACGCCAGAGGGCTCACCAAGACCTTCGGCCCGGTCGAGGCCGTCCGGGGGATCGATCTCGACGTCTCCCCAGGGGAGATCGTCGGCTTCCTCGGACCGAACGGCGCGGGCAAGACCACCACGCTGCGCATGCTCACCACGCTGCTGCGCCCCACGTCCGGCGCCGCCACCGTCGCGGGCGCCGACCTGTTCGCCGACCCCGCGGCCGTACGCCGCCGCATCGGCTACGTCGCCCAGGGCGGCGCCTTCGCGCCGTTCTCCGCGGTGGGGGAGGAGCTCGTGCTCCAGGCCCGCCTGTACGGCCTGAGCGGGGAGCAGGCCCGCGAACGGGTGACCACCCTGCTCGCCGAGCTGGACCTGCCCGGGGTCGAGGAGCGTACGACGGTCACGATGTCGGGCGGCCAGAAGCGCCGGCTGGACATCGCGATGGGCCTGCTCCACCGGCCCGAGCTGCTCTTCCTCGACGAGCCCACGACGGGGCTCGACCCGCAGAGCCGCGCCAACCTGTGGGACCACGTGCGCCGGCTGCGCGAGCGGGACGGCCTGACGGTCTTCCTCACCACCCACTACCTGGAGGAGGCCGACGCGCTCTGCGACCGGGTCCTGATCATCGACCACGGCCGGATCGTCGCCGCGGGCACCCCGGACGAGCTGAAGTCCGAGCACGGGGCGCGCACGCTCGACGACGTCTTCCTCGCCGTGACCGGCCGCGAGCTGCGCGAGGGGGCCGCCGCGTGACCGCCCTCGCCGCCCTGACCGGGCACTATCTGCGCGTCTCCTTCGGCAACAAGTTCAGCCTGGTCTTCAGCGCCCTGCAGCCGTTCCTCTACCTGGTGTTGTTCGGTCCGCTGTTCCAGCGCAGCGGCGTGGGCTCGTGGGCCGTCCTCGTGCCGGGCCTGCTGGTGCAGCTCGGGCTGACGAGCGCGGGAATGGCGGGCTTCACCATCGTCTTCGACCAGCGGTTCGGCGTGCTCGAACGGCTGCGGGTCACGCCGGTGAGCCGGGTGACGCTGCTGCTCGGCCGGGTGCTGAGGGACAGCGTCGTCCTGCTGGTGCAGGCGGCGACGATCATCGTGGCCGGCTACGCGCTGGGCCTGCGGGCGCCGATCGCGGGGGTGCTGGGGGCGCTGCTGCTGATCACCGTGCTGTCGGTCGGCCTGGCGTCGCTGTCGTACACGGCGGCGCTCACGATACGGCAGGAGCTGTTCGCGCCCGTCATGTCCACCCTGGTGGTCCCGCTGATGCTGCTGTCGGGCGCGCTGCTGCCGATGTCGCTCGCCCCCGCGTGGCTCGACGTGGTGTCGCGGCTCACGCCGTTCCGCTACGCGGTCGAGGGGCTGCGCGCGCTGTTCGCCGGTTCCTACACGTCGCCGGCCCTGGTGTGGGGCGTAGTCGTGTCCCTGGCCTTCGCCGTCCTGGGCGTTACCTTGGGCACCAAGCGTTTCCAAAGGGAAAACGCCTGATCAGGGGTAGGAAAAGGCATTCGAAGTTCATACCGGTTTGCGGGCGCCGCCAGGCACTGAGGCGGTCACAATGGGGGCGTGGCGGACGTCAACTTCACCCTCGTCCAGCTGCGTTACTTCGTAACCGCGGCCGAGCTCGGCAGCATGACCGCGGCCAGCAGGGAACTCATGGTGGCGCAGTCGGCGATCTCGGCCGCGATCGCCCAGGTGGAGCGGGAGCTGGGCGTCCAGCTCCTGATCCGCCACCACGCCCGCGGACTGTCGCTGACCCGCGCGGGCGAGCGCTTCCTCGTCGAGGCCAGGGAGTTCCTGTCCCACGCCGCCGCGCTGGCCCAGTCGGCGCGCGGCCTCGCGGGATCGCTGACCGGCGAGCTCGCCGTCGGCTGCCTGACCACGCTCGCGCCGTTCTACCTGTCCCGGCTGCTGCGCGAGTTCGCCGAGAAGTACCCCGGGGTGCGGGTGAGCGTCGCGGAGGGCGAGATCTCCGCCATGGAGGCGGCGCTGCTCGACGGGAGGTGCGAGGTCGCCCTCGTCTACGCCATCGATCTCGCCCTCGACCTCGACATCCGCACGCTCACCCGGGCCAGGCCGTACGCGCTGCTGCCGCCGGAGCACCCCCTGGCCCAGGCCGAGGCGGTGTCGCTGTCGGACCTCGCGGCCGAGCCGATGATCCTGCTCGACCTGCCCCGCAGCCGCGACTACTTCCGGGCGATCTATCCGACCGAGCCGCGCGTCCGGTTCCGCACGTCGAGCTACGAGACGGCGCGCTCCTTGGTGGCCGGCGGACACGGCTACTCGATACTCAACCAGCGGGCCGAGAGCGACCAGACCTACGACGGCGGCCGGGTCGCCTGCGTCCCGATCAGTGACGACGTGCCCGCGCTCGACGTCGTGCTCGCCTCGGTGCGCGGCGTGCGGCCCACCGCCCGGGCGGTCGCCTTCGCCGAGACCTGCCAGGCGTTCTTCTCCAGGAAGTAGGTCACCCGAGGCCGGCGAGCAGCTCCTCCAGGAACGCGCCGGTCTGCGTGGCAGGCCGGGCGTCCACGCACACCGCGTTCATCACCTGCGTGTACGCCTCGGTGTCCTCGGGCTTGTCGAGGTAGAGGGCGCTGGTGAGCTGCTCCAGGTAGACGACGTCGGGCAGCTCGGGGGCGTCGAAGCGCAGGATCGTGAAGGGCCCCCCGCACGCGGCGTGCCCGCCGTGGTCGAACGGCACGATCTGCAGCGTGATGTTCGGCTGCCGCGTCACCTCGATGAGGTGTTCGAGCTGGGCCCGCATCACCTTCCTGCCGCCGATCGGGCGGCGCAGCGCCCCCTCGTCCATCACGGCCCACAGGGTCGCCGCCTCGGGCCCGGTCAGCCGTTCCTGCCGGCGCATCCGCAGGTCCACGCGCCGGTCGACGTCGTCGGCGGACCGGCCCGCGTTGCTCCGCAGCACGAGGGCCCGGGCGTACTCGGGCGTCTGCAGCAGCGTGGGCACGAACTGCAGCTCGTAGCAGCGGATGACGGACGCCGCCTCCTCCAGCCCGACGTAGAACTCGAACCAGCCCGGCAGCACGTCGCTGTATTTGTGCCACCAGCCGGGGATGTTCGCCTGCCGGGCGAGGTCGAGCAGCACGGCGCGGTCGTCGGGGTCGGTGATGCCATAAAGGGTGAGCAGGTCGGCGACGTCCCGCTCCTTGAAGCCGACGCGGCCGAGCTCGAGCCTGCTGATCTTGGCGTGCGACCCGCGGATGGCGCGGGCCGCCTCTTCCGGAGTGATGCCGCTCTCCCGGCGCAGCCGCCTGAGCTGGGCCCCGAGCAGAAGCCGCAGGGCCGTCGGGCCGCCGCGGGCGGTCCAGACCGGTGCGGGGGCGGCGTTTCCCGCCTGTGCGTTCACGATCGCTCCATCGGCGGCGCTCCCGGAAGAAATCCTGGTGAACCAATCGAGTTGATCATCCTACCGGACCGGGGCGAGGCCGTCTTTTCTGGGGACTTCCACGAAAGTCGGGGACGCGCGACATTTGCACGTGCACGCGTGCTTGCATCCGCAAGGCACAGGGCAAGATACACGACGGCAGGGAAATTCACATCATGTAATGGGTGAGACCTGAGGGATCGGCGATGACAGCAGACCTGGCGGGCCCGGGAGCCGCGACAGCGCCTCCGTGGTTGACCTCGATGTTCGAGCGTGACGACGTCGCCGGCTTGTCCCTGCCCCCGTCTGCGACGTGCACCTTTCACGGGCGCACCACGTCCGCGGCCGCCGCACGTGATTTCACCGCCAGGACGCTGTGCGGCTGGGGATTGCCCGGCCTCGTGCCGGACGTGCAGATCGTGGTGTCGGAGTTGGTGACCAACGCGTTGCGGCACGCTCCGGGCGACCCCGCGGACGCCCCGCCGATCCGGCTGAGGCTGGTGAAGCACCGGTTTCATATCGGCTGCGGTGTGAGCGACGCCAGCGCCCGGGTGCCCGCGGTCTCGCCGTGGAGCGATCTATCGGAGTCGGGCCGGGGGCTGCGTCTGGTCGAGGCGCTGACGGCGGCGTGGGGATGGATCCTCACCCGCGGCGGCGGCAAGGTGGTCTGGGCGCTCTTCGACGCCTCGCCCGCCTCCTGAGCGGCATCCGGCCCCGGAAAGCGGCCGGGCCGCGGCCGGCATCGGATGCCGGCGGCGGCCCGCCAGTCGTCATGGTCCCCGCCGGCCTCGCAGGGCCTGCGGGGACGGATCGGCTCAGCCCTGCTCGGCCTCGCCGGTGACCTGCTCGGCCGCCTCCTCGGGCGACTGCTCCAGGTCCTGGTCGGCCTGGGCCTGCGCGGAGGCCTTGTCGAGCCGCACCCAGCTCGTGATGCTCTCGATCGCGAACAGTACGAGCAGGTACGCCGTGAGGACGGCCGCCACGGGGGTCAGCCATCCGGCGGCGGCGGCCACGCCCAGGACCAGCAGGCGGACCTCCCAGCCCAGCCCGGCCTGGTAGAGCCAGGCGGGGGGCCAGATGCCCTGCCGGGTGCGATAGACGGTGTCGTACGTGTGGTAGCCGATCACGTAGAGCAGCACGAACAGCAGCCACTTGGGCGTGTCCTCGGCCAGCCCGAGCACGATGATCGTCATGAACTCGGCCGCCCGCAGCAGCGGGGGAGTGAGCCAGTCGAAACGGCCCAGGTGGTCGCGTCCGGCGGTGGGCAGGACCAGCACGAGCAGCACGGCCACGGGCACGATCAGGATCGGGCCGTCGGTGAGGGCGCCGGCGACGGTCAGCGCCACGATCGCGATCAGCGCCACCACGGTCGCGGGCACGGGCGGCAGCAGCCGGCCCAGGGAGCCCTTCAGCGCGGTGGCGAGCGGGCCGTCGTCGCGGTAGGCGAGCAGGCGCGCGGTCTGGATGCGGCGGCGCTCCTCGTCCGGGTCGGGGAGCGGCGTGATGACCTGCGGCTGAGTGATCATGCGAGCGACCTCAGGAGACGTCCGGTGAGGGTGTAGGTGGCCGCGACGCCGCCCCAGACGATCAGCGTGAGGAACGTCACCCGGGGGTCGAAGAACGCGGCGGTGATCGCGATCGCGGCGAAACGCTCGCCGATCGGGAACACGATCATCTTGCGGGCCCAGTGGACCGGGCGGAACTTGCCGGCCTTGGTCCAGAGCTTCAGCAGCCCGCGCACGCCGGTGCTCCGGCTCGCCCGGCGCTCCTCCAGCGCCTCCCGCAGCGGCCGGTCGTCGGCGACCGTCAGGTCCAGCGTGGGCAGCGGCACGGGCGCCTTGCGCCGGTTGGCCGCACCGAACGAGAAGTCCAGCAGGTGTTTGACCGACTGGAGGGCCAGCGCGACCAGCGCCAGCGTCCAGACGCCCTCGCCGTCGCCGAACTGCCCGGACACCGTCGCGCCGACCGCGAGGCCGACGAAGACGGCGTACTCCTTGAACCGGTCGAAGGTGGCGTCCAGCCAGGCGCCGAGCACGCCGAACTTGCGCGCGTAGCGGGCGACCTGGCCGTCCACGCAGTCGAAGACGAACGCGAAGTAGATGAGCAGCGCGCCGGCCACCGCCCCCCAGCGGGTGCCGGTGGCGAACGCGCCGGCCGACAGCAGGCCGAGGGCGATCGAGATCAGCGTCACCTGGTTGGGCGTGAGCCCGCGGCGGGCCGCCCAGCGGGCGATGAAGCGCGAGTAGGTGCTGACGAAGAACGTGGTGAAGAAGCCGTCGGCGCCCTTCACGGCGTTGTTCAGCCGGGCCCGGTCCTCGTCGTACTCCGCCATCTCCGCCAGCGCCTCGTCGGCCTCGGCCTGGCTGCGGATGCGGCGGAAGAACAGGTCGCGGCGGCCCCGCCGGCCCACCGACACGCCCCGCCGGACCAGGCCGAGCGTGAGAAGCTCGGTCACGTCGTCCTCGGGACCGAACAGGTGGGCCATGTCCGCGAGCTCGCGGGCGACCTCGGCGAGGGTCTGCAGGTGGCGCTGGTGGAGGTGGAGCGGCCCGAGCAGCACCGCGTTGGGCCGCGTCACGGCGTGGTAGGCGGTGCCGACCGAGACGATCCGGCTGCGGCCGATGCGGGTGCGCATGGGCAGCCCTTCGACGACCGTCTGGCCGATCTCGGGCTCCGCCTCCTCGATGGGGACGAGTTCGGGCTCGGCCGCGTTCTCGTCCTGCTCGTCACCCTCCTCGCGCTGCTCGCGAGCGACCAGCGCGAGCGCGCCGCGCTTGGCCTTGGTGATCTGGTAGATCAGCTCGTCGTGGATCAGCGAGTCCGCCGGCAGGATCAGCAGGTTGTCCTCGGCGCCCTCGACCGCGTCGGCCAGCGCACGCAGGTCGCCCGCGACGTCGGGGCTCTCCACCACCCGGCCGTACGGCCTGCGGTAGGCGGCGGCGTCCCCCGGGCGGGCGATCGTCGTCGGCTCCGGGTCCAGCGCGGCGGCCTGCGCGAGCAGCCTGTCGTACGCGGAGGGGGCCCCGGGCAGCGATTTCAGCGTGATGGCCGCGGACAGGGCGGGCTGACCGCCGAGCGGCGGGGGACTGATCGGGCCGGGCGGGGCGCCCAGCAGGACCACGCGGGTCATGGCAACCTTTCACGCAACGGGGGGAGATCAGGCCCTCAGGCTTGACCGGCGCGGGGAAGTCCGCCGGAAGCCAAAGCTTAGTGACCTTTCGGTTGAACCGATGCACCCCAGGTTTACCGTACGGCCCCTGGATGTACAGCTTGGGACGGGTTCGTCACAGGGCATCGTCGCCGGATCATTACCGAATTTTCACCTTTCATGCCCCTCAAGGGGGCGAATACCCGGCTAGAGGGGCGGGCGCCCACGCCCACCCATACGATGGCGGGGTGAGCCTCTACCGGGACGAGGGCGTCGTGCTGCGCACCCAGAAGCTGGGTGAGGCCGACCGCATCATCACCATCCTCACCCGGCGCACCGGCAAGGTCCGCGGCGTCGCCAAGGGCGTGCGCAGGACCAAGTCGCGCTTCGGCGCGCGGCTGGAGCCGTTCTCCCACGTCGACCTGCAGCTCCACAGCGGCAGGTCGCTCGACGTGATCACCCAGGTCGAGACCCTGCACCCGTACGGCGAGGCGATCGTGGCCGACTACGCCAGATACACCGCGGGGACCGCGATGCTGGAGACGGCCGACCGGCTGACGGTGGGGGAGAAGGAGCCGGCGCTGCGCCAGTTCCTGCTGCTGGTCGGCGGGCTGCGCACGCTCGCCGAAGGCGGTCACGAGGCCCGGCTGGTGCTCGACGCGTTCTTCCTGCGCTCGCTGGCCGTCGCGGGTTACGCCCCCGCTCTGTCGGAGTGCGCGCGGTGCGGGGCGGAGGCCGTGCGCGCCTTCGCGATCGTGGCCGGCGGCGTGGTGTGCGGCGCGTGCCGCCCGGCCGGCGCCGCCGTGCCCGCCGCGGAGACGATCGCGCTGATGATCGCCCTGCTGCGCGGCGACTGGACGGCGGCCGACGCCTCCGAGGCCCGGCACCGCACCGAGTGCAGCGGCCTGGTCGCCGCCTACCTGCAGTGGCACCTGGAGCACGGCATCCGCTCCCTGCGACATGTGGAGAGGGAGTGGCCAGCTCAGGCGACCGCAAGCGAAGCGAGGATCGTCTGAGCGCCCTCACGGGGGTCTGGGGGTCGCCCCCCAGTGTCGACAGTCAGATGACCGCAAGCGAAGCGCGGATCATTTGACCTGGCTCTCGCGGGGGTCCGGGGGTCGTCCCCCGGTGTGACGCTGTCAGGCGACCGCAAGCGAAGCGAGGATCGTCTGAGCGCCCTCACGGGGGTCCGGGGGTCGTTCCGAAACGCACCGAATCCGCACGGGATCCGCACGTCTCGCGAGCCTGAGGACCGGCCCGGACGCAATACCCTCGGTACATGGTCCGTCCTCCCACTCCGCACCCGTCCGGTGTCACCCCGCCTGCCATTCCCCGCGACCTGCTGCCGCGCCACGTGGCGATCGTCATGGACGGCAACGGCCGATGGGCCAAGGCGCGCGGGCTGCCCAGGATCGAGGGGCACAAGATGGGCGAGTCGTCGCTGTTCGACGTCATCGAGGGCGCCATCGAGATCGGCATCCCCTATCTGTCGGCGTACGCCTTCTCCACGGAGAACTGGAGGCGCTCGCCTGACGAGGTGCGCTTCCTCATGGGGTTCAACCGCGACGTCATCCGCCGCCGCCGTGACCAGCTCAACGCGATGGGCGTGCGGGTCCGCTGGGCCGGGCGTCCCGGGCGGCTCTGGAAGAGCGTGATCAAGGAGCTGGAGGACGCCGAGCGGATGACGGTGGGCAACAGCAGGCTGACCCTCCAGTTCTGCGTGAACTACGGCGGTCGTGCCGAGATCGTGGACGCCGCCGTGCGTCTCGCCCGCGACATCGCCGCGGGCAGGGTCAAGGCCGACAAGGTCTCGGAGAAGACCTTCGCCCGCTATCTGGACGAGCCGGAGATCCCCGACGTGGACCTGTTCCTGCGCTCGTCGGGCGAGCAGCGCACGTCCAACTTCCTGCTCTGGCAGTCCGCGTACGCCGAGATGGTCTTCCTCAACCAGCTGTGGCCCGACTTCGACCGGCGCGACCTGTGGCAGGCGTGCGAGATCTACGCCAAGCGCGACCGCAGGTATGGCGGGGCCATCCCGAACGAGTCGGCCGCGAACTCCGGCGTCGCGCGCCA
>NZ_VIRM01000057.1 GCF_006874475.1 Microbispora hainanensis | reverse complement strand
GCGTTGGCCAGGGCGTTCGGGTGCGCGCGGACGGTGTTCAACGACGGGTTGCGCCTGCGGCAGGACGCCCACATGGCCGGTCTGCCGTACATCCCGGACGGCGAGCTGTCCAAGCGGGTCATCACCGAGGCGAAGAAGACCCCGCAGCGCGCCTGGCTGGGCGGGGTGTCCGCCGTGGTGCTCCAGCAGGCGCTGGCGGACCTGAACGCCGCCTACCGCAACTTCTTCGCCTCGATCACCGAAAGCGGAAGGGGCCAAAGGTGGGCCCGCCTCGGTTCCGGTCCCGCAAGGACAACCGGCAGGCGATCCGCTTCACCCGCAACGCCCGCTTCCAGGTCACCGTGGGCGGGAAGCTGCGCCTGCCGAAGATCGGCGACGTCACGGTGAAATGGTCCCGCCGCCTGCCGTCCGAGCCGTCGAGCGTGACCGTGGTCAAGGACGCGGCAGGACGGTACTTCGCCTCGTTCGTGGTAGAAGTCGCCGCCGAGCCGCTGCCCAAGACGGCCGACGAGATCGGCATCGACCTGGGCCTGACACACTTCGCGGTGCTGTCGGACGGCCGGAAGATCGACAACCCCCGGTTCCTGCGCAGGGCTGAACGGCGGTTGCGCAAGGCGCAGCAGGCCCTGTCCCGCACGGCGAAGGGGTCGAACAACCGCACCAAGGCTGTCGCCCGGGTCGCTCGTACTCATGCTCGGGTGGCTGACGCGCGCCGGGACTTCACACACAAGCTCTCCACCCACATCATCCGCGACAACCAAGCGGTGGTCGTGGAGGACCTATGGGTGAAGGGCCTGGCCCGCACCCGCCTGGCCAAGAGTGTGCATGATGCCGGATGGTCGGCGTTGGTGAACATGCTGGAGTACAAGGCCGCCCGGTACGGCCGGACCCTGGTGAAGATCGACCGCTGGTTCCCCAGCTCGAAACTCTGCTCGGCGTGCGGGGCGCTCGCCGGGTCCATGCCGCTGCACATCCGGTCGTGGACCTGCCCGTGCGGAGCATCGCACGACCGGGACGTCAACGCCGCGCGCAACATCCTCGCCGCCGGACGGGCGGAGAGGCTAAACGCCTGCGGAGGGACCGTAAGACCCGCCACCCAGCGGAGGGCAGGACCCGGTGAAACAGGAAGCCACAGAGGTGCCGCATAACGCGGCACGGGCTGAATCCCGGCCTTAGGCCGGGGAGCGCGTCAACCGAAGTAACCGCCAAGCGTCTGGAGGAGATGGTGAGCACCATTCAGGACTTCGATTACCTCGGCGAGAAGTACTTCTCCCACTGGGTCGACAAAGGCCGTGAGGAGGGCCGCGCGGAAGGCGAGATCAACTCGATTCTCGCGGTGCTCGACGCCCGTGGCCTGGAGATCTCCGACGAAGCGCGTGAGCGGATCCGCGGGTGTGAGGACCTGAGCCAGCTCGGCATATGGGTGCGCAGGGCGGCCACCGTCACCTCGGCCGACGATCTTTTCGCCTAGCTCCGGCAGCGTGGTCAGGCGGCCGCGGAGGCGGCGCGTACGGCCTGGGCGTGGCGTTCGAGCAGGAGCGTGACCAGTTCGGGAGCGGGCCCGAGGACGGCGGCCACGGCGTGTGCCCCGGCCTCCAGGGTGTCGCGCTCCACCATGTCGGCGAAGTAGCCGGGGGCCAGCAGGTAAGGGGCCACCACGACCTTCGGGGCGCCCGCGCGCGTCAGCCGTACGACCTCGTCCCGAGGCGTGGGCGCGGCGGCCGAGGCGTAGGCGGCGCTGACCGACCACCAGGGGCGGGTGCGCGCCCACTCGCGGGCGACCGCGGCGATCGTCGCGTTCGCCCGGCGGTCGCTGGAGCCGGCCGAGACGAGCACCACGGCGGTGTCCGGGTCGCCGATCTCCACGCCGGCCTCGGAGAGGCGGCGTTCGAGTGCCCGGACGAGCAGAGGGTGCGGGCCGAGCGTGGGCCCGCAGACGGCCCGCAGCAGCGGCGTACGGCCGGCCGCCTCCCGCAGCGCCGCCGGGATGTCCACCCGGCTGTGGTAGGCGGCGGTGAGCAGCAGGGGGAGCACGACGGCCTCGTCCAGCCCCGACAGCGCCTGCGGCAGCGACGGCGTGGCGTGGTCGAGATAGGCGGCGCGGACGTCCAGGCCGGGCCGAGCCTGCCGTACGCCGTGGAGGAGCGCCTCCACCGTCGCGGCGGCGCGCGGGTCGCGGGACCCGTGCGCCACCGCGATCAGCGGCGCGCCTGTGTGCGGGACGGTCATCACAGGTGGATGCCGCACTCGATCTTGCCGAGGCCGGCCCAGCGGCCGCTGCGCGGGTCCTCGCCCGGCGCCACCCGCCGGGTGCAGGGGGCGCAGCCGATCGAGGGGTAGTCGTCGTAGTGCAGCGGGTTGATCAGGACGCCGTTGTCGGCGATGTAGTTGTCGACGTCCTCCTGGGTCCACCGGGCGATGGGGTTGATCTTCACCATCTGCCGCTTGGCGTCCCACTCCACGACCTTGGTGCTCGCCCTGGTGGGCGACTCGTCGCGGCGGATGCCCGACACCCAGGCGAGGTACGGCTCGAGCGCCCGGTTGAGCGGCTCGACCTTGCGCAGGTAGCAGCACAGGTCGGGGTTGCGCCCGTACAGGCGCGGCCCCAGGTCGCGGTCCTGTTCCTCGACGGTCCTGGACGGCTTCACGTTGATCACGTTGACCTTGTAGACCGCCTCGACCGCGTCCCGCGTGCCGATGGTCTCGGCGAAGTGGTAGCCGGTGTCGATGAACAGCACGTCGACGCCGGGCTTGACCCTGCTGACCAGGTCGATCAGGAGGGCGTCGCTCATCGACGAGGTGAGACAGAGGCGGTCGCCGAAGGTGGCCGCGGCCCAACGGATGATCTCCCGGGCGGGCGCGTCCTCAAGGAAGCGCGCCGCGGACTCCACGATGCCCTGGAGGTCCAGCGTCACCCGCTGCCGCTCCAGTCCTGCCTCTATCTCCGCCACCGACATTGTTACTCCTCACACGTCGTTCATTGATTCATCGAATGATCGGATGAAAAGCCCTTGAGGATTACGAACGCACGCCGAGGCCGAGGAATTTCACCCGGAAGGCGCGGGCGCAGGACCTGCAGTACCATCCGTGGCTCTCCTCCTCGGTCACGTAGGGCTCCAGGTCCTCCTCGCCGCAGTACGGGCAGTAGAAGGGCGCGGCGCGCTCGGTCGTCATTTGAGGTCGGCCTCGTCGGCGCGCTGGACCCATTCGGCGAAGGTCTCGCCGTCGTTCTTCTGCTTCTCGTAGTTGCGCACGACCCGCTCGACGTAGTCGGGCAGATCCTCGGCGGTGGTCTTGAGACCGCGGACCTTGCGGCCGAAGCTCGGGTTCAGGCCGAACGTGCCGCCCAGGTGGACCTGGTAGCCCCCGACCTGCTCACCCTTGTCGTTGACGACGAGCTGGCCCTTCAGCCCGATGTCCGCCGTCTGGATGCGGGCGCAGGAGTTCGGGCAGCCGTTGAGGTTGATCGTCAGCGGCTGGTCGAAGTCCGGCAGACGCCGCTCCAGCTCGTCGATCAGCTCCGACGCGGCGTTCTTGGTCTCGACGATCGCGAGCTTGCAGTACTCGATGCCGGTGCAGGCCATCGTCTGGCGGCGGAAGGTGGACGGGTTGACCCGCAGGTCGGCCGCCTCAAGCTCGGCCACGATCGACTCCACCTGGTCGGGGGCGACGTCGAGGATGACCATCTTCTGCTCGATCGTGGTCGCCACCCGGGTGCTCCCGTGGCGCTCGGCGATGTCGGCGATCCGGTGCAGCAGGTCGCCGCTGAGACGGCCCACGCGGGGTGCGAAGCCCACGTAGTAGTTGCCGTCCCGCTGGAGGTGGACGCCGACGTGGTCGCGCCGGTCCCCTCGCGGCGCCGCGGGAGCCGGGCCGTCGGGCAGCTCGTACTTGAGGTATTCGGTCTGCAGCACGTCGCGGAACTTCTCCGCGCCCCAGTCGTTGACGAGGAACTTCAGCCGCGCCCTGCCCCGCAGCCGCCGGTAGCCGTAGTCGCGGAAGATGCCGGCGACCCCGGCCCACACCTCGTGGGCCTGCCCGGGCCGGACGAACACGCCGAGCCGCTTGGCGAACATCGGGTTGGTCGACAGGCCGCCCCCCACCCACAGGTCGAAGCCGGCCTCGCCCTGTTCGTTCACCACGCCGACGAACGAGACGTCGTTGATCTCGTGGACCGTGCAGTGGGCGGCGCAGCCGCTGATCGCGGTCTTGAACTTGCGCGGCAGGTTCGAGAACGCCGGGTCGCCGATGTAGCGCTCGCGGATCTCCCGGAGCTGGGGCCGCCCGTCGATCACCTCGTCGGCGTCGATCCCGGCCAGGGGGCAGCCGAGCATGCCGCGTGGCGTGTCACCGCACGCCTCTGTGGTGGACAGGCCCACGGCCTCCAGCCGCTCCCACATGTCCGGCACCGACTCGATCTCCACCCAGTGGAGCTGGATGTTCTGCCTGTCGGTGACGTCGGCGGTGCCCCTGGCGTGCTCGTTGGAGATGTCGGCGATCACCCGGAGCTGTTCGAGGCTGAGCTGGCCGCCGTCGGTCCGGACGCGGATCATGAAGTAGCGGTCGTCGAGCTCCTCGGGCTCCAGGACGGCCGTCTTGCCGCCGTCGATGCCCGGCTTGCGCTGCGTGTACAGGCCATACCAGCGGAAGCGTCCGCGCAGGTCGGCGGGGTCGATGGAGTCGAAGCCGCGCTTGGAGTAGATGTCGATGATCCGCTGGCGGACGTTCAGCCCGTCATCGGCCTTCTTGTTCTCCTCGTTCTTGTTCAGCGGCTCACGGTAACCGAGAGCCCACTGACCTTCGCCGCGCGGGCGCTTGTGGTGGCGGTTCGCCGGGCGGGCCGGAGTGCTCATGGGCACACGTCCTTCTCCGAGGCTCGGTCTGAGATCGGGTTTCGGCGGACACCGGCGCAGGCGGCCTCTCACCTCGCCGTCGAGTGTGAGGGCATACGAAAACGACGCCTGGCCGAGCGCCCGGATGGATCAGCGGAGGGGCGACGGTCAGCCGGCGTCGATACAGATCGCGCTACGGACACGCAGGAGATCGACGTGGCGTCGCACGACGAGCAACGGGTCCGCTGGCATGTCCCAAACGATACCTCTGAGATCCTGGATGTCCAAGTTCGTGTCCAGGATGCGGGATTGTGACGGCAATGTAACGCGGGTCAGCCCTTGCGGACCCAGTTCACCGGCGGTTCGGCCTCGTGCTCCTTCTTGGACGGCTCCTGATGCTGGCAGTCGCACCAGGACCCGCCGCGGCACTCCTCGTGCCGGCGCTCCCTGCACGCTCTGCAGATCATGTCTCCATTGTGAACGCCATGCTGCGGACCGAGCGAACCGGAGGGGCGCGCCGCCGGTCTGGACTGAGCCGCCGGTCTGGACTGAGGAGCGCGCGGGAGCGAAGCGACCAGAGCGCGACGCGGGAAGTGCCCATGGCGCGCCTGCGGCACGACCGGTTCTCGCGAGCAGGGGGCGGGGGCCCCTATTCTGGGCGGCGACAATCCGCCCGCAGGCCACGTACTAACCGCCGCGGCAGCGGGTAGAGCCCAGTTCTCATGACCGGTTGGGTGCCATGACCTCCACGGACGCGCCATCGCGCAGGCCGCGGCTTACGCGCAAGGGCATGGCGCTCGCCCGGGCCCGGCTCACCTGGCTGCGCGAGACGAACGTCTGGGCCCTGGTCAAGGCGACCACGATGGCGGGCGTCAACTACCGGGTGACCGGCCTCGCGGGCGAGGCGGCGTTCTTCGCGCTGCTGTCGCTGCCGCCGTTCGTGCTCGGGCTGCTCGGTGTCATGGGCCACCTGAGCGGGCTGCTCGGCCCGGCGGCCATAAACGAGATCAGGCGCTGGGTCGTGGACCAGTCCGAGCTGCTGTTCACGGACAACACCGTCCAGAGGGTCGTCAAGCCGCTGCTCGCCGACGTGCTGAGCGGTGGCCAGGTCTCGCTGATCTCCGTCGGTTTCCTGCTGTCGCTGTGGTCGGGCTCGCGGGCCCTGTTCGTCTATGTGGACCTGATATCCATCGCGTACGGCCTGGGGGAGACCCGGGGGATCATCCGCACCCGGGTCATGTCGTTCGCCCTCTATATCGCGGCGCTGCTGATCGGGCTGGTCGTCATGCCGATCCTGGTCATCGGGCCCACGCTGATGTCCACCGCCCTGCCCAGGTATGCCGCGCTGGTGACGATCTTCTACTGGCCCGTGCTCGTGATCGGCTCGGTGCTGATGCTCACGCTGCTCTATCACGTGAGCGTGCCGCACCGCACGCGCTGGTGGCGCGAGGTGCCGGGGGCCGTGCTGGCGCTGCTGATCTGGATCGTGTGCGCCGCGTTCCTGCGCGAGGTGCTGGCGGCCTGGTTCACCCCGCTGTCGATCTACGGCTCGCTCGCGGCGCCGATCGCCGTGCTGCTGTGGCTCTACATCACCGCGCTCGCCGTGCTCATCGGGGCGACGCTGAACGCGGAGGTGGACCGGCTCTGGCCGTTGGGCGGCGCCAGCCGGCGCGAGCACCATCACCGCAAATCCGGCAAAGGCTGATCCATCCCGACAGCGGTGGCAGGATGGCTTCGATGGACGCGCAGCCTTCCGCCGGCGACCCCACCACGACCCACCGGCGCACGATCGGCCCCTACGTCCCCGTACGCCGCCTGGGGGAGGGCGGCATGGGCATCGTCTATCTCGCCACGGACCCGCGGGGCCGTCAGGTGGCGCTCAAGGTCATGCGGCCGGAGCTGGCCGCCCAGGAGGAGTTCCGGGCCCGGTTCCGCAAGGAGGCGGAGGCCGCCCAGCGGGTCGCCAGGTTCTGCACGGCTCCGCTCCTCGACGCCGGTCATGACGGCGACCGGCACTACCTCGTCACCGAGTACGTCGACGGCCCCGATCTGTCGTCGGTGATCGACGCGCAGGGCCCGCTGGCCGGCTCGAACCTCGACGCGCTCGCCGTCGGCGTCGCGACCGCCCTCGCCGCCATCCACGAGGCGGGGATCGTGCACCGCGATCTCAAGCCGTCCAACATCCTGCTGTCGCCCCTCGGCCCCCGGGTGATCGACTTCGGCGTGGCCCAGCTCGCCGACACGCTCGCCGAGCGGACCGGGACCGTGATCGGGACGCCCAGTTACATGTCCCCCGAACAGGCGCGCGGGGAGCCGGTGTCCTCCGCGGCCGACGTGTTCGCCTGGGGCTGCGTGATCGCGTACGCCGCGACCGGCAGACCGCCGTTCGGCGGCGGCGCGGCGCCCGAGGTCCTCTACCGGGTGGCGCACCACGTGCCGCACCTGACCGGGCTCGACGAGCGCCTGCGGTCCCTGGTCGAGCAGGCGCTGGACAAGGATCCGGGCCGGCGGCCGAACGCCCAGCGGCTCCTCGACCGGCTGCTCGGCCGGGAGGAGGTGGCGGTCGAGGCCGCCACGAGGATCGTCAGCGACATCTGGGCGGCCCCCGCCCAGACGACCCTCCGCGCGGAGGGCGCGGCGAAGGCGGACGGCGCGGGAACCGGTACGGACAGGCGGGGCGGCCGCCGCTGGGCGCCGGTGGCGGCGGTCTGCGGGGCGCTCGCGGTGTCGGCGGCGGTTCTGCTCGTGGCGTTACGCCCCTTCGGCGGCGGGGGGACGGAGCCCAAGGGCCCGCTGACGGCCCGGGACGCCGCGTTCAACGGCTCCTCGCTCCACCTGACCGTCGACGCGGTCCGGCGGCGGGGGACCTCGGTGAGCGTGCAGCTGACGGTCACTCTGAAGGACGGGCACCAGTGGTGGCCGAAGGATCTGTTCGGCGACCAGGTGTCGGACGCCGCCCTCGTCGATCCGCCCAGCGGCTCCAAGTTCACGCCCGCGCGCAGGGACGGCGGCTGCCTGTGCAGCACGCTTCCGGCCCAGTGGCTGCAGCCGAGCGACGTGATCCCTCTGTACGCCACGTACACGGGTGTCCCCGAGGACCTGGAGACCATCGGCCTCGACGTCCCGGGGTTCGGGCTCTTCGCCGACGTGCCCGTCTCGTCGGAATGAGGGGGGCCTCCCGCTCCGATAAAGTGGGGAAGGTCGCGACTGGCGCTGACGTGCTCCTGTGGCGCGTCGCTAGGTGGGGCACCACCGGGGAGCGAATTCGCGGAGGCCGTGCGCCTGGGTCGCCGCCGCCGTCGACGTGGAGAAGGAAGGCGCAATGGCTGAGAACTCGCTGGACGTCGTCGATCCCGAGATCGCCGAGCTGATCAGGGCGGAGGAGCGGCGGCAGGCCGACACCGTCAAGCTGATCGCGTCAGAGAACTACGTGTCCAGGGCCGTCCTGGAGGCGACCGGAACCGTCCTCACCAACAAATACTCCGAGGGCTACCCGGGCAAGCGCTACTACGAGGGCCAGCAGGTCATCGACCAGATCGAGACGCTGGCGATCGAGAGGGCCAGGTCGGTCTTCGGCGTGAGCCACGCCAACGTCCAGCCCTACTCGGGCTCGCCCGCCAACCTCGCCGTCTATCTGGCGTTCCTGAACCCGGGCGACACCGTGCTCGGCATGGGCCTGCCGTTCGGCGGCCACCTCACCCACGGCTGGTCGGTGTCCGCCACCGGCAAGTGGTTCAACTCGGTCCGCTACGGCGTGCGCCGCGACACGGGCCGTATCGACATGGACGAGGTGCGCGCGCTGGCGCTGGAGCACCGGCCCAAGCTGATCTTCTGCGGCGGCACCGCGATCCCGCGCACGATCGACTTCCCGGCGTTCGCCGAGATCGCCAAGGAGGTCGGCGCGGTGCTGGCGGCCGACATCGCCCACATCGCGGGCCTCGTCGCCGGCGGCGCCCACCCCTCGCCGGTCGGGCACGCGGACGTGATCTCCACGACCACCCACAAGACGCTGCGCGGCCCGCGCGGCGCGATGCTCATGGCGAACACCGACGAGGTCGCCAAGGCGCTCGACAAGGCCGTGTTCCCCGGCCTTCAGGGCGGCCCGCACAACCACACCACCGCCGCCATCGCGGTCGCCCTGCACGAGGCCGCCCAGCCGGAGTTCAAGGCGTACGCGGCGCAGATCGTGAAGAACGCCAAGGCGCTCGCCGACGAGCTGCTCGCCCGCGGGTTCGACCTGGTCTCCGGCGGCACCGACAACCACCTGATCCTGATGGACCTCACGTCCAAGGGCGTCGGGGGCAAGCCGGCCGCGCAGGCCCTCGACCGGGCGGGGCTGGAGACCAACTACAACACCGTGCCGTTCGACCCGCGCAAGCCGTTCGACCCGTCCGGCATCCGCATCGGCACGCCGTCGGTCACCTCCCGGGGGATGGGCGAGGCCGAGATGCGCCAGATCGCGGCGTGGATGGACGAGGTCGTCACCGCCGTCGCCAAGGGCGACGCGGAGGACGTGATCGCACGGGTGCACGGCGAGGTCACCGAGCTGACGAGCCGGTTCCCCGCGCCCGGCCTGTCCTGATCGCCGGAATCGTCGAGCGACGGCTCCCCCGCCCTCACGAGCCGGGGGAGCCGTTTCCTCGCACGCCGCGGGCCGGGACGGATTAATCGGTTGCGCGGGGCCGCGGGGGCGCTGCTAGTGTTCCCCCATCGCCGCCGTCGCGCGGCCAGGACCAGGGAGGTGAGGACTATGCGGGTCTTTCTGACGACCATGCCGTCCGTCAACTCCCGGGTGCCCGCCTAGGCTCTTCTCGCTGGGACACCCGGTTTCCCGAAGGGTGTTCACCAGCAGTGTTCAACGATCTTTCTTTTCTCGGCTGGCACGACGGGCTCGCGGAGGAGCTCCCCGACCTGCCCGGCGGCGTCACGCCCGCGCGCGTGGCCCGGGTCGACCGGGGGGCCGCCGAGGTCATCGCCGCCGACGGAACCCATCAGGCGCGGTTCGGCGCCCGTGTACGCAGGGCCGCGGCGGCCGATCCACTGGAGCTTCCGTGCGTGGGGGACTGGGTCGCGCTCGCGCGGCTCGACCTGTCCTCGTCCAACGGAGGCCACTACGAGCTGGCCGAGGTGCTGCCCCGCCGTACGGCCTTCGTGCGGGGCGGCGTGAGCCGCGACTCGCGCGGAGGGCTGTCGGGCGACGGCCAGGGCCAGGTGCTTGCCGCCAACGTCGACGTGGTCTTCGTGGCCGAGCCGTCCATGCACGCGACGCCTCCCGAGGGGCTACGGGGGGTCGTCCCCCCGGGCAAGCACAGTGCGGATCTCGGCAGGATCGAGCGCCTCGTGGCGCTCGCCTGGGAGAGCGGCGCCCGTCCGGTCGTGCTCGTCACCAAGGCCGACCTCTTCGACCAGGGACTGGACGATCTCCTCGCCGACGTCGCGGCGGCGGTGCCGGGCGTCGACGTCCATCCGGTCTGCTCGCTCACCGGCGACGGCGTCGACCTGGTGCGCGCCCACCTCGGCCCCTCTGGGACCGCGGTGGTCCTCGGCCCGTCGGGCGCGGGCAAGTCCACGCTCGTCAACGCACTCGCCGGTGCGGAGGTCATGGAGACCCAGCAGGTCAGGGCCGCCGACGGGCGGGGCAGGCACACGACCGTCCACCGGCAGCTCATCCCGCTGCCCGGCGGCGGGCTCGTCATCGACACGCCCGGCATCCGCCGGGTCGGGCTGTACGAGATGAGCGAGGGCGTCGACCTGGTCTTCTCCGACATCGAGGAGCTGGCCGAGGGCTGCCGTTTCTCCGACTGCCGGCACCAGTCGGAACCGGGCTGCGCGGTGCTCGCGGCGGTCGAGTCGGGCGAGCTGCCCGAGCGGCGGCTGGAGAGCTGGAACAGGCTCCAGCGCGAGGCCGCCTGGATGGCCCGCCGCACCGATGCCCGGCTGCGTGCCGAGCAGACCCGCAAATGGAAGACCATTCACAAGCAGATGCGGGGAATGAGCCGCCCGTAGGCCCAGGTGCGTCCGATTCTGGGCGGGTATGACCGGGGCGTGAAGACAATGCGGGTGCGGCTGCCGTACGCCGACCGCGCCGAGGCGGGGGCGCTGCTCGCCGAGATCCTGCGGGACATGAACCCGCGGGATCCGGTGGTGCTCGCCCTGCCGCGCGGCGGCGTCGCGGTGGCCGCGCCGATCGCGGAGCGGCTGCGCGCCCCGCTCGACGTGCTGGTGACCCGGAAGATCGGGCATCCGGCCCGGCCCGAGCTCGGAGTGGGCGCGATCGCGGAGGGCGGGCTGCTCGTGCTCGACTACGAGATGCTCGACCGGCTCGGCCTTGAGCCGGAGGACGTGGCGGAGGTGGTCGGGCGGGAGCGGCGTGAGCTGGCCAGACGGGTGCGGGTCTACCGGGGAGACCGGCCGCTGCCGGAGCTGCGCGGCCGCGACGTGATCGTGGTGGACGACGG
This sequence comes from Microbispora hainanensis, assembly GCF_006874475.1. Classification (GTDB taxonomy): domain Bacteria; phylum Actinomycetota; class Actinomycetes; order Streptosporangiales; family Streptosporangiaceae; genus Microbispora; species Microbispora hainanensis. Next base: position 50,695 of record NZ_VIRM01000057.1, on the reverse strand, counting down.
CCTGGCGACCGGGGGAACGGCGCGCGCGGCGCTGCGGGCCGTACGGGCGCTCCAGGCGGGGCAGGGCCGGGTGATTCTGGCGGTGCCGGTCGCCGCTCCGGAGACGGTGGCGGCGTTGCGGGGCGAGGCGGACCAGATAGTCGTGCCGGTCACACCGGAGAACTTCCGCGCGGTGGGCCAGTGGTATCGGCGGTTCGACCAGCTCACCGATGACGATGTGCTGGGCCTGCTGGCCGAGGCGGGGCGAGGAGGAGCGGATGACACCTGAAGGGCGCTCCGCGTGCGCCGTCGCCCAGGCCGGGGGACGGGACGCGAAGCGCCCAGCGGTGACGCGTGTCGGGGAAGGGGGAAATGCTCAGGCGACAGCGCTGATTCCGGCGCTGGCGGCGCGGCGCATACGACGGCGACGCTCCGATGCGCGCTCGTCCTCGTTGAGGCCACCCCACGTGCCGTACTTCTCCGGGCGGGAGAGCGCGTAGTCGAGGCACTCCGCTCGCACAGGACACTGAGCGCAGATGGCCTTGGCCTTGCGCTCCCGGATGTCGCGCTCGGGCTGACGCTCGCCGTCAGGACCGAAGAACAGCACCAGGTCCTCTCCCCGGCACGCGGCATCATCCTGCCAACCCCAGCTGGGGCGCGGGCGGGCGAGCTGCCGACGTACCTGAGACATGAGAAACCACCTTTGGTGAGAGGTATTTCAGTGTTTGTGCCGCATTGGACGCTTGTGGCATCCCTTGTGCCAACGCCGGGATAGGCCGTGGTGTTCCCGGCTCCGGGGCGGAGCCCTCAGGTCAACACCGGCGTGAGCTCGCTCAGCTCGGCCAACCTGTAGGTCGGGATTCCGTCGGCGCAGAGCGACCCGCACGGTGCCGTGAACACCGTGGGTTCGACCACGACCCGAAACCGCGACGTCCCACGCTCCGTCGTGCAGCGCACGACGCAGATCGTGGAGTCGTCAACCGACCGGGAGGATTCCACGGCCACCCCGCCGACCGAGATCTCGCCGGTATGCGCCCGGACGAAGTGCTCGGCGGCCTGCAGTGGCTCAGGGATACCCGCGCGTCCCCGGAAACGGTCGAGGACGACCTCGCCGTGCCGGTACGCGTTTGCCGCCGCGATCGCAGCAGCCTGAGACATGCTGCCGTAGTAAAGCCCGTGTGGCAAGCATACGAGGTTGGCGGCGTATCGATCGCCGCCGACATGTGTGGTTTCCCACACTTCGCCGGGCAGGTTCTCGTCGAGGAACCGCGCCAGCGGGAGTCCGAGACGCGCACAGCACGCGTTGTGCCGGCCGTGCGTGCAGACCAGGTACATCGGCTCGTTAACCAGTATGCAGGACTCCGGAACCACTCCGTGCACGAGAGCGCCCAGGTCAAGATCGTCGGGGCGATCCAGGAAGGCCTCGGCGAGCCACGGATCGTCCACCGCGCAGGCGGCGACGTAGACGTGCAGGGGGCGCGTGGCGGCCCCGCGGCGGCCGGGCCGGCGGATGAGTTGCGGCCGGATGTCAAGAGCCCTGGCGCGGGAGATCAGCCGGTGGACGTCGTCGGGCAGGCGGCACTCCTCCAGCTCCGCGGCCCAGGGCCCCGCGTGCTCGATCAGCAGCCAGAACCGGCCCTTCTTGGTCGCGCTCGCGAGGATCGGCGCCTCCCCTGTGTGGCAGGCGGCGGGGTGCTCGCACCCGTTGGCCATCCGGTCCCGTCCTTCTCTCGCGTTTCTTAGGTAAGACTAACCTTAACCAATGGCGCCGAGGGTCACGGGAGCGGGCCGGTAAATCTCCGTTAAATCCATAAATGTCCGGATGATGCCGGTATGGGTGGCGCGGGCCGAGCGCGGGCGGGGACGGCGGAAAGGGCCGGGCGGCGCTCGGGAGCGGGCGAGGGCGGGGACGGCGGAAAGGGGCCGGGCGGCGCTCAGGAGCGGGCGAGGGCGGCCTCAGTGACGGGGAGGGCCGGGGTGGCGCTCAGGAGTAGGCCAGGGCGGCCTCGGCGGCGGGGAGGGCCGCCGCGCGGTCCTCGGCCACCAGGCCGATCCTGGTGCGCCGGTCGAGCAGGTCGGCGGCGTCGAGGGCACCCTCGTGGCGTACGGCCCAGACCAGCTCGGCCCGGGTGATCCCCAGCGCCACCGGCTCGGCCAGGTCCGGGTCCTCGCGCACGAGGTCGCGCACCGCCCACGCTTCGGAGCCGTACCTGCGGGCCAGCCGGCCGGGTGTGCCCGGCCGCACCGGTCCTGCGCCGACGAGGGGCAGCCGCGCCGTACGGCTCGCGCGGGCGTGGGGGCAGGCCGCGTCGACCGCGTCCTCGGCCATCCGCCGGTAGGTGGTGAGCTTCCCGCCCACGACCGTCACGACGCCGTCCGGCGATCGCAGCACGGTGTGGCGGCGGGACAGGTCGGCGGTGCGTCCCCCCGCCCGACCGGAGGCCGTGTCCGCCGTCTCCACCGTGTCGACCAGGGGCCGCAGCCCGGCGAAGGCGCCGGCGACGTCCGAGCGCCGCAGCGGCCGGTCCAGCGCCGTCCCGACGACGTCGAGCAGGAACGTGACGTCGCTCTCGGGCGCCTCGGGGACGTCCGGGATCGGTCCGTCGAGCGGCTCGTCGGTCAGTCCGGCGTAGATCCGCCCGTCGGCCTGGGGGAGCACCAGCGCGAAGCGGGCGCGCTTGCCGGGGATCGGCACGTGCAGCCCCGCGCGCAGCTCGCCGAGGGCCCCGGGCCGCAGCACGAGGTGCGTGCCCCGCGAGGGACGCAGCGTCACCGACGGCGTCAGCTCTCCGGCCCACACGCCGGTCGCGTTGATCACCGCACGGGCCCGGATGTCGAACTCCTCGCCGGTCAGCTCGTCGCGCACCCGCGCGCCGTCGCCGGAGAGCGCCAGCGCCCGGCACCGGGTGAGGATCCGCGCGCCGTGGGCGGCGGCCGTACGCGCCAGCGCGACGACCAGGCGGGCGTCGTCCACCACGCGTCCGTCCCACGACAGCAGCGCCCCGCGCAGGCCGTCCGTGCGCAGCGACGGGGCGAGCGCGAGCGCCCGGCCGGCCGCGAGCCGGGACGGGCCGGGCAGCAGCCGCCGCGGTGTCCCGGCGGCGGCCCGCAGCGCGTCGCCCATGCGATAGCCGGCCATCAGCGTCGCGGCCTGGGCCCGGGGGACATCCGGCGTGAGCGGCAGCAGGTAGGGGTGGGCGGTGACCAGATGGGGCGCGGTGAAGCGCAGCAGGGCGTCGCGCTCCACCGCGCTCTCCCACGCCACGCCGACCTGCCCGCTCGCCAGGTAGCGCAGCCCGCCGTGGATCAGCTTGGAGCTCCACCGGGACGTTCCGAACGCCAGGTCGTGGGCGTCCACGGCGGCCACCGACAGCCCGCGCGAGGCGGCGTCGAGCGCGGCTCCGGCCCCCGTGGCCCCCAGGCCGACCACGAGGACGTCGACGACGTCCGTCCGTGCCTCGTCGAGGTCCCACTCCCGCCTGGCCGCATTCAGTGAGGACTTCATGCCCACTCCACTACTCGCGCATTACTCTTTAGTAACCTACCTGGAGGCGCGACGGCTATGGAAACCCCTCTCATCGCGGCGGAACCCATGCTCTGGTCGGGCTGGGGTGATCCCGCCAAGGCCGCCGAGCTGCCCGCGCCGGTGCGCGACCTGCTCGCGGAGCTCCTCGGCGTCCGGCCGCCCGCCACGCCGCCGGCGACGTTCGGCGAGGTGCGGCTGCCGCCGGTCGTGCTGCCGCTGCCCGTCCTGGCCGCGCTGGCCGCGATCGTGGGGGACGAGCACGTGCGGGCCGACGACGACGCCCGCATCCGCCACACCCGCGGCAAGTCCACCCCCGACCTGCTGCTCATGCGCGCGGGGGACGCCTCGGACGCGCCCGACGCCGTCGTGCTCCCCGGCTCGCACGACGAGGTGGCCGCCGTGCTCCGCCTGTGCGCTGAGCATCGGGTGGCCGTGGTGCCGTTCGGCGGGGGCACCTCGGTGGTCGGCGGCCTCGTGGCGGCCCGGTGTGGCTCCGAGGGGGGCTTCGCGGGTGTGGTCGCGCTCGACCTCGCCCGGCTCAACAGGCTCGTCTCCGTCGACCCCGTGTCAATGATCGCCGAGCTGGAGCCGGGCCTGCGCGCGCCGCAGGCCGAGCAGCTCCTCGCCGCGCACGGGCTGACGCTCGGGCACTTCCCCCAGTCGTACGAGTACGCGACGCTGGGCGGCTTCGCGGCGGCCAGGTCCAGCGGGCAGGCCTCGGCCGGGTATGGCAGGTTCGACGACATGGTCGCCGGCATGACCGTGGCGACCCCACAGGGCACGCTGGAGATCGGCCGCGCGCCCCGGTCGGCCGCCGGGCCCGACCTGCGGCAGCTGTTCCTGGGCTCCGAGGGCGCCTTCGGGGTGATCACCTCGCTGCGGCTGCGCGTCCGCCGGGCCCCGGCCGTCAGGGCGTACGAGGGCTGGCGGTTCGCCGGCTTCGCCGAGGGCACGGCCGCGATGCGGCGGCTCGCGCAGCAGGAGGGCCCGCCGCCCACCGTGCTGAGGCTGTCGGACGAGACCGAGACCCTGGTCGGGCTGGCCAAACCCACCGATCTCGGTGCGGCCGGACGTGACTCCGGCTGCCTGCTGGTGGCGGGCTTCGAGGGCTCCCCGGGCGACGTGGCCCACCGGCGGGAGCGGGCCTCCGCCGTGCTGGTCGAGGCGGGCGGCGTGCACCTCGGCCCGGAACCGGGGGAGAAGTGGGCGCAGGGCCGGTTCTCCGCCCCCTACCTTCGCGACTCCCTGCTGGCCGCGGGGGCGACGGTGGAGACGCTGGAGACCGCCTGCTTCTGGTCGAACCTGCCGCGCCTGTACGACGCCGTACGGTTGGCCCTGCTCGGCGCGCTCGGGTCGCCGCTGGTGATGTGCCACATCTCCCACGTCTACGCCACGGGGGCCTCGCTGTACTTCACCGTGGTGACCGCGCAGACCGGCGACCCGCTCGGGCAGTGGGCGGCGGCCAAGCGGGCGGCGAACGAGGCGATCGTGCAGGCGGGCGGCACGATCTCGCACCACCACGGCGTCGGCCGCGACCACCGCGAGGCGTACGCCGCGGAGATCGGCGACCTGGGCGCCGAGATCCTGCGGGGCGTCAAGGAGCGGCTCGACCCCGCCGGGATCCTCAACCCGGGTGTGCTGATCCCATGAAATTGCCAAGATTGTTCCCATGGTCGATATGGGCGCGGCCGCCGCGCGGGGGAAGCAGGTCTCGTCACGGGTGTCGCAGGCCGGAGCGGGCTGGGACTGCGCGCAGATCGGCACGTTCGACGCGCTGCGGCCCACCCGGAACTCCTTCAGCTGGCTGAACCCCGCGACGCTGTGGCGCTCCCGCAACGAGGTCCTCGCCCAGCTGTTCGGCGACCCCTCGCCGCGGGTGCGCCGCCGCTGGGTGGCGGCCCAGCGCGACCGCGGCGTCGACGAGGACTTCCGCGTCAGGCTCGACATGGGGGAGGAGTTCTCGTTCCTGGTGCTCGGCGACACCGGCGAGGGCGACGCCTCGCAGTACGCGGTGGTGCCCGGGCTGCTCAAGCTCGGCGCGGACACCGCGTTCGCCGTCATCGCCAGCGACGTGATCTATCCGACCGGTTCGGGCGACGAGTATGGCGACAAGTTCTTCCGGCCCTACAAGGACTACCCGGCCCCGATCTTCGCCGTGCCCGGCAACCACGACTGGTATGACGGGCTCGGCGGCTTCATGCGGGTCTTCTGCGACGCCCATCCCCTGTCCGCCGAGAGCCGGGGATTCCGGTTGTCGCCCGGCGGCCTGCGCGGGCTCCTGTGGCGGAAGCCGGAGACGATCGACGAGGACGCCCTCGCCGAGGCCAGGAAGATGCGGCCCAACCCGGGCCCCGCGCTGCCGGGGCCCTACTGGGTGATCGACACCGGCCGCCTGCTGCTCGTCGGCATCGACACCGGCATCAAGGGCACGCTCGACCGCGAGCAGGGCGAGTGGCTGCGCCGGGTCTCCGCCGACCCCCGGCCCAAGATCCTGATCACCGGCAAGCCGATCTACGTCAACAACGCCTACCACCCATGCGAGATCGAGGGCGGCGGCACGGTGGACGACGTGGTCCGCGACCCGGCGCACAACTACGTGGCGGCCATCGGCGGCGACGTGCACAACTACCAGCGCTACCCGGTCCGCGTGGACGGGCGGCTCATCCAGTACGTGGTCTCCGGGGGCGGCGGGGCGTTCATGCACGCCACCCACACGATCCCCCGGGTGGACGCGGGCGGCGTGCACGAGGACGACTTCAAGTGCTATCCCCTGCGCGGCGACTCGCTGTCCTTCTACAGCCTGCTCTACAGCAGGCGGCTGCGCCTGCCCAGGCTGTACATCACGCCGGAGGAGGGCCTGGCCCTGATGTCCCGGCGGATCGGCAACACCCCGCCCAGGCCCACGCCGGGGGCGCCGATCGGCGCGCGGGTGAAGTGGGCGGCCCGGCTGCTCGGCGGCTGGCCGATGCCGTTCCGCCTGCCGGTGGGGCGGGTCTTCCATCGGTACATCTCCGAACTGTCCGACTGGGACACCCCGCCCTTTTTCAAGAGCTTCCTCCACCTGTCGGTCGTCGGGGACACGGTCCGGCTGCGCTGCTTCGCCGCGACCGGCTGCCTGCCGCAGGAGGAGGAGCCGCCACTGGAGGACGAGGTCGAGATCCCGCTCTGACCGGCCGGGCGTGGCGGGGCGACGCCGTCGGTGAACGGCCGGGGGAAACGTCGGCTGGGGAAATGTCGGCGGCGCCTGGCACGCTGGTGGGGTGCACGTTGTGGTGGCGGCCGACGCCGAGGGGGGCGGCACCGTGAAGCCCCTCGACGGGCCGGAGAGCCGGGTCTCCGATCTCGCGGCGGCCGTCCGCTCGCTGGAGGCCGCCGAGCGGCCCCGCTGGGTGTGGGCCGACGCGCGCCGCGTCTACCCGGCGCTCCTGGCCGCCGGGGTGCGGCTGTCGCGCTGCCACGACGTCGCGCTGACAGAAAACCTGCTGCTGGCGGCCGACGGGCGCTACGGGGAGCCCAGAGGGGTCCAGGCGGCCTACGCGCGCCTGCACGGCCTCCCGGTGCCCGACGACGCGCACGAGGCGTCTGACGCGCATCAGGGGGGCGGGACGCAGGCGAGCCTGTTCGACCCGGCGCCGCCGCGGCACGGCGTGCCCGAGGCCGACATGGTCGCGGACGTCTTCGAGGACCAGCGCCGCCGCGTCGCGCGTACCGCCGATCCCGGGCGGTTCCGCCTGCTCGTCGCCGCCGAGTCGGCCGGTGCGCTCATCGCCGCCGAGATGGGCCACGACGGCATGCCCTGGCGTGAGGACGTCCACGACACGCTGCTGACCGACCTGCTCGGGCCCCGCCCCGCCCACGGCATGCGGCCCGCGAAGCTCCAGGCCCTGGCCGACGAGGTGTCGGCCGTCTTCGGCCACGTGGTCAACCCCGACTCGCCGCAGCAGATCGTCAGGGCGTTCAAGAGCATGGGGATCGAGATCCCGTCCACCCGTTCCCACGTGCTGAAGACGGTCGACCATCCGGCCGTCGCGCCGCTGCTGGCGTACAAGGAACTGGCCCGTCTCTACAGCTCCCACGGCTGGACCTGGGCCGCGCAGTGGGTCAGCGGCGACCGCTTCCGGCCCGAATACGTCGTCGGCGGGGTGGTGAGCGGCCGGTGGGCCACCAGCGGCGGCGGCGCGCTGCAGATCCCCAAGGTCATGCGCAAGGTCGTGATGGCCGACGACGGCTGGACGCTCGTGGTCGCCGACGCCGCGCAACTCGAACCCCGGGTGCTGGCCGCGCTGTCCGGTGACCTCGGGCTCGCGCGGGCGGCCGGGGAGATCGACCTGTACGCCGCGCTGGCCCAGGCGTTCGGCGGGGTCCGCGAGTCGGCCAAGATCGCCATGCTGTCCGCGATGTACGGCGGGACCAGCGGCGACGCCTCCAAGCTGCTGGCCGTGATGCGGCAGCGGTTCCCGAAGGCGTACGCGTTCGTGGAGGACGCGGCCCGCGCGGGGGAGGAGGGGCGGCTGGTCCGGTCGTGGCTGGGCCGCACCTGCCCGCCCCCCTCGGAACGGTGGCGGCGGCTGGTGTCCGGTCCCGAGGGTGGGAGGGCGGCCAGGGACCGGGGGAGGTTCACCCGCAACTTCGTCGTGCAGGCGACGGCGGCCGAGTGGGCGCTGACGCTCCTCGCCGTGCTGCGCGGGCTGCTGCCGGACCCGGCGCGGCTGGTGTTCTTCCAGCACGACGAGGTGATGGTGCACTGCCCGCTCGACGTGGCGGGCGAGGTGCGGGAGGCCGTCGGCCGCGCGGCCGGCGAGGCGACCCGGCTGCTGTTCGGCGAGACCATGGTCCGCTTCCCGATGGAGGCGGTGGCCGTCACCTGCTACGCCGACGCCAAGTGACACGGGGGCGGGACGCCTCCGGCTCAGGAGACCGGGCGTCACTTCCTGGTGATGAAAGCGGCCACCAGCAGAGCCGGCGCTCCGAAGACGGCGAGGAGCACCAGGAGCGCCACGGCGGCGGTGACGACGTCCCGGGCGCCGGAGGAGGGCGCCGCTCCGACGCCGAACACGGTGTCGTCGCCGGAGCACGCCACCGTGTAGCTGCCCGTCTTCGGCGGGCGGATCTCGTAGACCAGCCGCCACTTGGTGTCGCCCGTGGCCAACGGTCGGTAGCTCGCCGCCGGCCGGGTGAGCCTGACGTTCCGGCCGCTGCCGTTCTCGACCCGGCAGCGCGGATCGGGTGACGCGTCGGAGACGTAGATCGCGGGCTTCAGCGTCGGATTCAGCGTGACCGTCAGCGCCGAACCGTCGGAGGAGATCCTCCTCGGCGTGGCGGAGATGGCCATGCCGACCTCCCACACCCCGGCGACCGCCACGAGGAGCCCGCAGAGGATCAGCCAGGCGCGCGTGGTGCGCCGCAACCAGGCGGGGTATCGCCTGGGTCGTCGTGCTCCCGGTGCTCCCGGTGCTCCCGGTGCTCCCGGTGCTCTCGGTGCGGCAGGCATTTGCGGCGCGTACGGTCTCGCAGGGCGGCGTGCCGCGTGGGGAGCGGGTCCCGCCGGGTGGGGAACGGGTCCCGCGGCGTAGGGGGCGGGATGCGAATACGGAGGGCCCGGCGCAGGAAAGGCCGGCCGCGGACCGGGTGTGAACGCCGGTGGAGCCGATCCGCCGCCCGCGCGGGGACCCCCGAACGGGCCGGCCATCTGCGGATGCGGCGTCCCCGGCATCCCCGGCGCCCCTGGCGTTCCCGGGCCCCTCGGCGTGCCCGGGCCGGGGGCGACGGTGCCGGGTCCGTCGGGTGTCCCTGGGCCGGGCACCGCCGCGCCGGGTGTCCCTGGGCCCGGGGCGACCGCGCCGTGCGCCGCCGCACGGGGTCCGTCGGGTGTCCCCGGGCCGGACACCGCCGCGCCGGGTGCCACCGCGCCGGGCTCGTCGAACAGCAACGAGCGCGGTGCCTCCGATGACGCGGTCAAGGTGCGGGTCGGGGCGACGGCCGGGGCGACGCGTGTGCGCACCGCCTGCGCCACTCTCGGGGGGAGCCACCGGCCCTGCTGAATGGGCGAGGCGAAGTCACGGCCGCTGCCGGCGAGTTCGTTCAGCACGGCCGACACGGTCGGCCGTCCTTCGGGTTCTTTGGCCAGGCATCGCGCGACCAGCGGCCGCACCGTGGGCGGCAGGCCGTCGAGGGACGGCTCCTCGTGCACGATCCGATACCACAGCCCCTGCCAGGACCCCTGTCCGAACGGCCCGCTGCCCGTCGCGGCGAACGCGAGCACCAGCCCGAGGCAGAACACGTCGCTCGCCGGTCCGACCCGGGTGCCCCTGAGCTGCTCCGGGGACATGAACCCGGGGGATCCCATGGTGATGCCGGTCTTCGTCAGCGAGCCGCCCTCGGCGGCCAGGGAGATGCCGAAGTCGATGACGCGGGGGCCGTCGTCGGCAAGCAGCACGTTCGACGGCTTGAGGTCGCGGTGGACGACCCCGGCCGCGTGGATCGACTCCAGGGCCTCGGCCAGCCCTGCGGCCAGGGCCAGGACGAACTCCTCCGGCCAGGGCCCGTGCTCCTCCACGGCGTCTTCCAACGACATTCCGGGCACGTACGCGGTGGCGAGCCACGGCGGCGACCCCTGCGGGTCGGCGTCGACCACTCCGGCCGTGAAGAAGCCGTTGACCTTGCGGGCCGTGGCGACCTCGCGGTCGAACCTGCGGCGGAAGTCCGCGTCGTCGGCCAGCTCGGGCCGCACGACCTTCACCGCGACGGCCCGCCCGCTCCGCGAGCGCCCGAGATACACGCGGCCCATCCCGCCCTCACCCAGGCGTGCCTCGATGCGGAAGGGCCCTACCTGCTGCGGATCGTCCTCCCGCAGCGTTTCGAAGGTCCGCACCGGCACTCCTTCGGATCCGGGATAACGCGTGATCGATCAGGCCATTCTCGCCAAAAGCGCGGGAACGTGTGGCCGGGCGACCGTGCACCCTGCCTGCTCGACGTGGTGGGCGAGGTGCGGGAGGCCGTCCGGCCGCGCGGCCGGCGACGCGGCCGGTGCCCCCAAGGCGGCGAGGAGGGCGGTCGGCGGCGCGGCGGGGGCCTCGAAGCGGTGGGAGGGTGGCCGGTGCCCCTCAAGTCGGCGAGGAGCACCAGGAGTGCCATGGCGGCGCGTCGCCCGCGCCGCCGTCCCCGCGCCGCCGTCCCCGCATCACGTCCCGGCAGCGGAGCCCGGCACCGGAGCCCGGCGTCAAGTTTCGACGCCAGGTCACGGCACCAGGTCACGGCACCAGGTCCCGGCACCAGGTCCCGGCGTCAGGCCCTGGCACCAGCCCCCGGTCTCGAGTCCAGGCGTCAGGCGGGGCGGAAGGTGCTCCAGAGGGCCTGCCGTACGGGTGCGGCCGACTCGTTCCAGTCGAAGTCGGGAGAGGCGAACATGATCGCGTAGGCGCGGTCGCCCGCCTCCAGATAGCGGATGACCGCGTGGACCGTGACCTCGCTGGCGTTGGTGTAGGTGTACTCCCAGTCGGCCGCGGGGTAGCGGTAGTCCCCCACCTTGCGCAGCTGGACCTGCGTGTAGTCGGTGAAGCCCTTGATGTCCAGGTTCTGCTCGGCGGACTGAAGCGCCGACAGGCTGCCGTCGGGGATCCTCTTGATCGTGATGCTCTGCCCGCTGTCCTTCGGGCCGGTGAGCCTGACGACGCCGTCGTCGACCGCGGTGCTCCACTCCTTCGGCACCGCGAGCGACACCCCGCCCTCGGTCACCAGGTGGTAGCCCTGGGGCACGCGTACGGCCGACAGGGGGCGCGCGGTCGGCGTGGTGGCGTCGGGCGGCGCGAGGGTGTGGCCCGACCTGCCGTCCTGCTGCGAGACCACGGCCTCGTCCGGGCCGCTCGGCAGCAGCACGAAGACGATCCCGACGATCACCGCGACCACGGCCGCGGCGGCGACGGCGAGCAGCAGCTTCGACCGGCCCTCGCTCTCGGCGAGCTCGTCGGCCTGCTCCTTGCGCCTGCGTCCCGCCCGGGGGCTGTGCGGACCCGTGGCGTCCCCGATCGCCCCGAAGTCGTCCTGGGACGAGACGACCTGCGGTCCGGTGCCCTGTGCGGCGGCCTGCTGCGGCACCGCGTGCGGTCCCGTCTGCTGGGGCGCCGCGTGCGGCCCGGTGCGGTGCTGCGGCCATGCTGCGCCGCCCAGATCGCCGGGCATGTCGCCCGGCGCGGGCGTCGGCCACATGGCCTCCTTCGGCCGCTCAGGCGCGTGCGTCGAGCCCGAGGGGGACGACAGCGGGTCGAAGCCCGTGTCGAAGGCGGCATCGAAGGCAGGGTCGAAAGCTGGGGGCTGCCCGAAGGGGTTCACGGGCCCGAACGCGCCCGGAGGCTCGTACGCGGGGTCGGCGGGCCGGGGCTCCCCGGCGTGAGGCTCGGCCGGACGGGGCGCGGCGCCGGGCGGGACGGCCGCGCCTCCGGGCAGGCTCTCCGCCGTGAGCGGCACGCGGACCGGGCCCGACGGCGTCTCGATGATGCGCGAGGGCAGCGGCCCCGAGGGGATGTCGAGCGGCGGCAGCAACCCGGCGGGCGTGGAGTCCTGCGGGGTCGGCACCGACGTCGGCGTGCCCGCGCGGCCCGGCAGCCCGGCGCCGTGGCTGTGCAGCACCCGCTCCAGCATCTCCGCGACCTGCGCGGCCGGAAGGCGGTCGGCCGGGTTCTTGCGGAGCAGGCCCTCGATGACCGGCAGCAGCGCGCCCGCCCGGCGCGGCCGGTTGGGCTCCTGCGTCAGCACCGCGCCGAGCACGGCGACCGCGTCCGGCCCCTCGTACGGCGGGCGGCCCTCCACGGCGGCGTACAGCGTCGCGCCGAAGGACCACAGGTCGGCGGCGTGGGTGATCGGGCGGCCCTGCAGGCGCTCCGGCGGGATGTAGGCGGGCGAGCCCATGAGCAGCCCGGTCTGGGTGATCGTGACGTCGCCCTCGATGGCGGCGATGCCGAAGTCGGTGAGCACCACGCGGTCGGCGGTGAGCAGCACGTTGCCGGGCTTCACGTCGCGGTGGAGGATGCCGGCGGCGTGGGCGTGCCGCAGCGCGTCGAGAACCCGGATGCCGATCTCGGCGGCCTGCACGACCGGCAGCGGCCCGCTCTGCCGTACGGCCTGCTCCAGGGACCACGCGCGGACGAGCTCCATCACGATCCAGGGGCGCCCGTCCTCCTCGACGACGTCGTGGACGGTGACGATGCCGGGATGGCTGAGCCGGGCTGCCGAGCGCGCCTCGCGCAGCATGCGCCGATGGGCGGCCTGCGCGCCTGCGTTGTCGAGCCCGAACGGCAGGAGCAGCTCCTTGACCGCGACGTCCCGGTCGAGCAGCACGTCGTGGGCGTGCCACACCATCCCCATGCCGCCGCGGCCCACCGGGGACAGCAGCCGGTAGCGCCGGCCGACGAGACGTCCCTGCCCTTCGGGGGCGCCTCCCGCGGGGACGCGACCCACAGGTCCCTGACCCTCTGGCATAGGGGGGACCATACCGAGCAGGCGATCTGTCGTCATAGATTAGGTCCCCAATTCACGCTCGTTCCGCAAGATCTTCCGAACGGACCGTGCGAATTGCATCGGATATCTGAGGTTGACGACGATATTACGGTCTGATGACGGTCGATGGGAATTCACACATCGCACAGCGCGTCGAGCGCGGCGGTGAAGGCCTCGGCCGGCGGGCTCACCAGACCCGCTCCCACCTGCCCGGTTCCGGCGACCCTGCCCGCGATGCCGGTGTTCACAACGGGCAGCAGACCGGTCCTGGCCACGAGCGCGACATCGATGCCGACGGGCGTGCCACGGAAGCCGAGCCCCGGGATCTGGTACGCCGGGTGCTCGGCCAGGGTGATCTCGTACATCGACGTCGTGGCCGCCACGGCGTCGGACACCTCGCCGCCGACGAACCGGACGATCGCGGGGGCCGCCGCCATCGCGAAGCCGCCCAGGCCGGTCGTCTCGGTGATGGTGGAGTCGCCGATGTCGGGGTTGGCGTCGTCCGGGCCGTACCCGCCGAGGTAGAGGCCGTCGGGCACGCCGGCGGGGCCGGTGAACCACCGGTCGCCCAGGCCCGACACCTGTATTCCGAAATCGGTCCCATTGCGGGCCATCGCCACGACCAGGCTCGATCCGGGCACGCCGCGCGCCGCGTCGGCGCTGACTTTCGCCGCCGCCATTCCCGCGTTCAGGAAGAAATGATCATTGCCATTGATGAATCGCAGCACTTCGGCCGCGTGGTCCGGGGCCGCCTCCACGATCGCGGGCGCGATCTCGCGCACCAGCAGGGACGTCGCGGCGCGGTTGCGGTTGTGCAGCTCGTCGCCCATCTGCAGGGCCTGCGCGATGAGCGTGCGCAGGTCGAGCGGGCCGCACCGCTCCACCGCCGCCGCGAGCACCGGCCCGAGCACCTCGCCCATCCAGCGCAGCCGCTCGATCACCTCGGGGCCGTACGCCCCGTAGCGCAGGACCTTGCCCAGCCCCTCGTTGAGCGAGCAGTAGGCCGTGCCGCCGTGCTCGGCGTCGGTGACCTCCAGCATCCACATGGACGGGCTGACCAGCCCCGCCATCGGGCCGACCGTGCGGTGGTGGTGGCAGGAGTCGAGGGTGATCCCCGCGCCCGAGGCCAGGCGGTCCTCCGCCTCCTCGGGTGTGGCCGCCAGGCCCTCGAACAGCATCGCCCCGACGAGCGCCCCCCGCATCGGCCCGGAGGCGCGCTCCCAGCTGATCGGCGGACCGGCGTGGAAGAACTCCCCGGCTGCCAGGCCGAGGGCCTCGCGCGCCGGGCGTACGCCGGTCAGCATGGGCCGGGCCGCCAGCATCCTCCCCACGGCGGTCGCGTTGGCGCTCTCGCGCCGGGGGTCGGCCAGCACCCGTGCGAGGGCCGGGGCGGTGCCCGGCAGTGGAGGCCGCCAGCCGACCTCCCGGCGCGGCACGGCCTGCCGGTCCAGCGCCTCGCCCAGCACCTGCGCGCCGACGGTGATGACGCGCGGCTCGCCGTACAGCATGGAGAGGGTCATCGGGCTCCGATCCGGGTCGGCGCGGCCACGCCCGTCACCCGCCCGCGAGGAGACGGGCATGCCGGGCGGCCGCGGCGTTGGAGGTGAAGACCGCCGCCCCGGCCGCGTTCAGCCGGGCGGCCTGGGCCCGCAGCCCCTGCGGGTCGCCGTCGGTGCCGACGACGGCCACGACCACGTCCACGCCCCTGTCGACGGCGTCGCGGACCGCGGGCGCGAGCCAGGTGGACGGGTCGGGGTCGGCGCCGTGCCCGAGCACGACGTCCATCAGCACGACGCCGGAGGCGACGCCGCGCAGGGCCTCCAGGCGCAGCGCCGGGTCGATCATGGGATGGGCGCGGCCCCGGGTGTAGGCGTCGTCGCCGAAGTCGGTGAACTCGCCGGTGCCCGCCACGAGGGCCGCCTCCGTGCACAGCGTGCCGCCGGCGTAGAGCCCCCGCAGGGCCCGGCGGGGGCCCGACGCCTCCGTACGGTGGGTGGGAGCGGGCCAGGAGGGCCACTCGGGCACGTCGCGGCCGAGCGCCCGCAGCACCTTCTCCGCGGCGGTGGTCAGGTCGTCCTGCCCCGGCCCGAGCAGCGCGCCGACGACCGGCGTCGCCAGGTCGAGGTCCCGTACGGCACGGGCCACCTCGGGGGCGGGGGGCTTGGAGACCAGCACGATCAGCTCGGTCGCCGGGTCGTCGTCGAGGGCGCGCAGCGCCTGTACGGCCGAGCGCCCGCCCACCTCGGCGGACAGGTCTCTGCCGCCCACGCCGAGCACGTGGGAGACGCCGACGCCGGCGAGGTCGAGCAGGCTCGTCACCTGCTGGGCGCCGGTGCCCGAGGCGGCCACGACGCCGACGTGTCCGGGGCGCAGGACGTTGGCGAAGCCGAGGCCGGCTCCGCTCACGACCGCGGTGCCGCAGTCGGGGCCCATCACGAGCACGCCCCTGGCCCGTGCCCGGTCCTTGAGCAGGATCTCCTGCTCCACGGGCATATTGTCACTGAAGATCATCACCGAGAGTCCGGCCTCCACGGCGTCGAGCGCCTCGGCGAAGGCGTGCTCGCCCGGCACGCTCACCAGCGCCAGGCTCGCCTCGAAGGCCCGCGCCGCCGACCGGGTGGTGCGCGGCGGCGCCTCGCCCCCCGGTGCGCCGCCCGTCTGCTCCCGCGCGGCGAGCTGCCGCTCCAGCTCGGCGGCGGCGTCCTCCAGCTCCGCCGGCGAACCGGCCCTGACCGCCACCAGCAGGTCGCCGGGCGTCGCGGGCGGCACCGCGAAACCGAGATCGCGGGCGAGGCCAAGGTTGAGCTCGGTCGCCATCGCGACGACGGCGACCGACACTCCGGGCCGTTCGGTGAGCGTCCGGCTCACCCGCATCAGCGTCACGGAGTCGCGGTAGACCCCGGGGCGCACCTCGACCAGGTCGTTCAACGGCCCTCCCGATGGGCGAGGACGGCGGACAGGCCGATCTGCACTCCCCACGCCAGGTCGGCTCCCGAGGTGTGGCCGAGGCGGAGCAGGCGGTGCACGGCGGGCTCGAGCGGCTGGTGCCCGGCCACGGCACGCAGCACCCCGGTGACCTCCGGGCTCGCCTCGCCCCTCGCGGCGCAGTGCAGCAGGGTGGCCGAGATGGGCGTGGTTCTGGTGCGCGCGTCGTAGGTGACCGCCGCGGCGAGCCAGTCGGCCAGCCATACTGCGCGCGGCACGCCCGCCGCCACGCCGAGGTGCCGCAGCGCGACCAGCAGCCCGGCGAGCATGTCGTCGCCGCTCGGCGTCAGCCCCGGGCCGAGGCCGATCAGCCGCTCGGCCGCGGTGATGCTCTCCACCAGCGAACCGGCCCGGCACCCGTGTTCGAGCAGCGCCGGGGCGCCGTCCGGGTCCAGCCCCGGCCGACGGGGCGAGGCGGCGCGGGTGCGGGCGAGCAGGCCGAGGGCGGGCGCGAGCCGTACGGGATCGGCGGGGCCGGGCGGGGGAGCGGGGTCCCACCAGCGGCGCACGCAGATCGACACGCCGCCGACCTCGACGGAGCCCTCGCCGACCCAGGCGTCGTCGCCCGCCGACACCCCGTCGAGGCGTTCGGGGAGCAGCACGGCGTTGGGCAGCCGGGTGGCCTCGCCCGTCACGACGGCGAGCACGTGCGGCTCGGACTCGCTCCTGATCTCCAGGTAGAGCGCGAGGGGGAAGACCGCGAGCACTCTGGCCGGGCGGCGGGGCGCCTCAAGGGCGGGCCGCACGGCGACGCTCGCGGCGCCGCTCATGAAAGCGGGGGCCGCCGGGGGGCGGGTTGCGGGCGTCGTCGCCCGCCGCCCTCTCGGGCGCGTGCCAACACTCACCGGACCTCCCGAAGCAGTCGCTGCCGACGCTAAGCCCCGCCTTCCCCCCTCCGTACGGAGAAAGATGCCAACAGTCGGCCGAATGCTTGGCTCTTCCTGCCAGGACCGCCGTCGTGCACAATCGCCCTGAGAGGTCCGCGACCCCATGGTCACAGAACGCGCGACCCCGTTGACGGCAGTTGCGGAGACGGCATTGCAGAACGACCCGGCCCCGCCCGCCATGCGCCTGGCGAGCACGGGGACGATCCTTCACGGCGTGTCGGTGGGCGAGGTGCTCGGGGTCTCGACGCTGGCGGACGCCCGCCTGATCGCCGGGCGGGGCGGCCTCGACCGCATCGTGCAGCGCCTCAACGTGATGGAGGTGCCCGACATCCTCGCCTGGGTGAAGCCGCACGAGCTGCTGCTCACCACGGGTTATCCGCTGCGCAACACGCCGCAGTCGCTCGACCGGCTCGTGGCCGACCTGGACGAGCGCGGCCTGGCCGCGCTGGCGATCAAGCTGGGCCGCTACCTGGACGAGCTGCCGGGGGAGATGGTCGAGCAGGCCGACCGGCTGGGCTTCCCGCTGATCCTGCTGCCCAACGACGTGGGCTTCGACGACATCCTCAACCAGGTGCTCACCGACATCCTCAACCGCCAGGCGGCGATCCTCGCCCGTACGGAGGAGGCGCACCGGGCGCTCGTGCAGATCGTGCTGGCCGGGGGCGGAATGCGGGAGGTCACGGCGGAGGTCGCCGGGCTGCTGCAGGTGGCGGTGGGGGCGACCGACGCCGCGGGTCATCTCCTCGCGGCCGCCGGGGAGTCGGCGCAGGTGGCGCGGCTGCGGGAGATCAACGCGGCCCTCGCGCGGACGCCGGCGGCCACGCCCCCGGGCGGCGACGGTCACTACGCGGCGGTGCCCGTCGTCGCGGGCGGGCACCACCACGGGAGGATCGCGGCCTACAGCGCCCGCGGCACCTTGACCCCCAGCGACATCAATATCCTGGAACGCGCCGCGACCGTCGCCGCGCTGGTGATCACCAAGCAGGAGGCGGTCACCGCCGTCGAGAGCAAATATCGCGCCGACTTCCTGCGCGACGTGCTCACCGGTAGGGGCGGGCTGCGGGTGGCCGAGCGCGCCCAGGCGTTCGGCTGGGACCTGGAGCGCCCGGTCAGCGTGCTGGTCGCGGAGATCGATCCGGACACCGAGGAACGCCCGGTGCAGGACCGCATGCTGGCGGCGTGGCAGGCGTCGGTGCGCAAGCACGACCCGCGCGGCGCGGTCGCCGGTTTCTCCCACGAGGTCGTGGCGATCGTCGGGGCGGCGGCCGACCCGGCCAAGGTGGCCAGGGACGCGCTCGCCGCCGTCTCGGAGGGCACCTTCTCCACCGGCCTCAGCCGGGTCGCCTCCGGGGTGGACGCCCTGCCCGGCGCGTACGGCCAGGCGCTGAAGGCCGCCCGGGTGGGCCGGCAGCTCCACGGGGCCGGCGCGGTCGCCCACTTCGACGAGCTGGGGGTCTACCGGCTGCTGTCGCTGGTGAACGACACCGACGAGCTGCATGCCTTCGTCCGCGAGACCCTCGGCCCGCTGGCCGGGGACGACGACGCGGAGAACGCCGACCTGCGGCGCACCCTGCAGGCGCTGCTGGAGACGAACCTCAACGTCGCGGAGACCGCGCGCCGCCTCCACTTCCACTACAACACCCTGCGCTACCGCATCGGGAAGCTGGAGCGGATGCTGGGCAACTTCACCGAGGACGCCCATCTGCGGCTCAACCTCACCCTGGCCCTGCACGTCCTGCGCATGAGGGGCATCTAGGCTGGCGGCGTGAACGACGCGAAGGCCCCAGCGATCACCTTCGAGCTGGACGGCGACTACATCCCGCTCTGCGATCTCCTCAAGTTCTGCCAGATCACCGACAGCGGCGGCGCGGCCAAGCACCTCGTCGCGGAGGGCCGGGTGCGCGTCGACGGGCGCGTGGAGCTGCGCAAGGCCTGCAAAATCCGGGCGGGCCAGGTCGTCACCGGCGACGGGTACACGATCCGCGTGGTATGACGCCCCGGAGCTCACCGGTTTGGCAGATCATGCCCATGTCTGTCGCGCACGCCAGTCCTACAGTGCCCCAAACGGTGAACGCCGCGGAGGGACGCCTGCGGGGTGGCCGACCGGCCCACGGCCCGGTGAGCAAGAGGGGCGTATATGGCTTTCAGATGGACGGTGCACGGCAACGGGAAAGGGCTGGCTCCCGGGGAGGTCGTCAAGCCCGATGAGAGGCTGAGCTGGCCGCGCATGGTCGGCATCGGCGCCCAGCACGTGATCGCGATGTTCGGCGCGACCTTCGTCTTCCCCCTCGTGATGGGGCTGGACCCGAACACGGCCGTGATGATGTCGGGTGTCGCGACGATCCTGTTCCTGCTCTTCACCCAGGGGCGGATCCCGAGCTACCTGGGCACGTCGGCGTCGTTCGTCGGCGGCGTGGTGGCGGTGCGGGCGGCGTTCGGCGGCGACACCCCGGCCGCCGACCAGGTGGTGACCGGCGCGATCCTCGTCGCCGGCCTGGTGCTCGCCCTGTGCGGCGTGGCGATCCACGTGCTCGGCGTGCAGATCATCCACCGCGTCTTCCCGCCGGTCGTGACCGGCGCGGTGGTCATGCTGATCGGTTTCGGCCTCGCGTACGTCGTGGCCGACGTCTACTGGCCGCAGGACCCGTGGATCGCGCTGATCACGATGGTCGCGACGTTCGTGTTCATCGTGCTGTTCCGCGGCTTCCTCGGCCGGATCGGCGTGCTGCTCGGGCTGGTCTTCGGGTTCGTCGTGTCCTGGCTCGCCGACAAGGTCTTCGGGAACATCACCGCCTACAACGCGGGCACCGGGAAGATCGACACCCACCCCCGGGTGAGCTTCCAGGCCGTCGCCGACGCCGACTGGATCGGGCTGCCGCACTTCCACGCCCCGTCGTTCCAGGCGTCGGCCGTGCTGGTCGTGCTGCCCGCCGTGATCGCCCTGATCGCGGAGAACGTCGGCCACGTCAAGGCCGTGGGCCAGATGACCGGCGCGGACGTCGACCCCCAGATGGGCAGGGCGATCGTCGCCGACGGCGTCGGCACCGCGGTCGCGACCGCCGTCGGCGGCTCGCCCACCACGACGTACGCCGAGAACATCGGCGTCATGGCGGCCACCCGGGTCTACTCGACCGCCGCCTACTACATCGCCGCGATCATCGCGATCCTGTTCGGCCTGTGCCCCAAGTTCGGCGCGCTGGTCGCCGCCACGCCCGGCGGCGTGCTCGGCGGCGTCACGGTCATCCTGTACGGCATGATCGGGTTGCTCGGCGCGAAGATCTGGGTGGAGAACCGGGTGGACTTCGCCGATCCGGTCAACATGGTGCCGATCGGCGCGGGCATCATCCTCGCGATCGGGCCGGTCACCCACCAGATCACCGGCGACTTCTCGCTCGCCGGGATCGCGCTCGGCACGATCGTGGTGCTCGCCGGCTATCACCTGCTCCGCGCCATCGCGAGCAGTCGAGCGAAGGAGGTCACGGGTGGGGAGATCGGGCTCGAACGCGACCCGGCGGTCTGAGCGGCCCGCACCGCGGGTGCGATCGCGGTGAAACCGCCTCCGTTCGACTACCACGGCCCGGTCACCCTCGGCGAGGCGCTCGACGTCCTCGCCGAGGCCGGGCCCGGCGGGAAGGTGCTGGCGGGCGGCCAGAGCCTGATCCCGCTGCTCAACATGCGGCTGGCCGCGCCCGCACACATCGTCGACGTCAACCGAGTGCCCGGCCTGGACGGGATCGAGGCCGGGCCGGAGGGCGTACGCGTCGGGGCCCTGGCACGGCACGCCGCCGTGGAGCGCTCGCCCGGGGCCGCCGCCGCGCTGCCGCTGCTGCGGCAGGCGCTGCGGCTGGTCGCCCATCCCGTGATCCGCAACCGCGGGACCGTGGTGGGCAGCCTCGTGCACGCCGACCCCGCCGCCGAGATGCCCGCCGTGCTCGCCCTGCTCGGCGGGTCCGTACGGCTGGCGAGCCGGGACGGGGAGCGGGAGGTGCCGGCCGCGGAGTTCTTCACCGGCCCCATGGAGTCGGCGCTGCGGCCCGGCGAACTGGCCCTGTCGGCGTTCTTCCCGGCGCTGCCCCCACGGTCGGGCACGGCCTTTTACGAGGTGGCCCGGCGGCACGGCGACTACGCGGTGGCCGGGGTCGCCGCCGCCGTCACGCTCGACGAGGACCTGCGCGTCGCCGCCGCCCGCGTCGCCTGCGTGAGCGTGGGACCGGTCCCCGTCGTGGTGGACGTCACCTCCGCGTGCGGCCCGGGCCCGGCCGCCGCGGCCGGCTGGGAGGCCGTGGCGGGAGCCGTACAGGATCGGGTCGATCCGGAGGGCGACATCCACGCGACGGCGGAATATCGGCGGCACCTCACCGGCGTGCTCGCCGCACGGGCGCTGCGGGACGCGGCCCTCGCGGCCCGCGGGGAGGAATCGTGAACGAGACACGCCATCACGTGACGCTGACGGTCAACGGCGTCGTACGGGAGGCGACGGTGCCGGGGCGGCGGTTGCTGTCCGACTGCCTGCGCCACGACCTCGGCCTCACCGGCACCCACGTGGGCTGCGAGCACGGCGTCTGCGGCGCCTGCACGGTGCTGCTCGACGGCGAGCCGGTGCGGTCGTGCCTGACGTTCGCCGTCACGGCGGACGGCCACGAGATCACGACGGTGGAGGGGCTGGCGCGCGACGGCGGACTGTCGCCGGTGCAGCGGGCGTTCACCGAGCGTCACGCCCTGCAGTGCGGGTTCTGCACCCCGGGGTTCCTGTGCACGGTCACCGCGTTCCTGCGGGACAACCCCGTGCCGACGGAGGAGGAGGCGCTGGAGGCCGTGGCGGGCAACCTGTGCCGGTGCACCGGCTACCAGAACATCCTCAAGGCGGTCCACCGCGCCGCCGAGTTGCAGGCGGAGGAGGGCCGGTGACGACGAAGCTGTTCGGTGAGCCGGTCCGGCGGCGCGAGGACGACCGGCTGATCACCGGGCGGGGGCGCTACCTCGACGACCTGGGCGAGGGCGCGCTGGCCGCCGCCTTCGTCCGGTCGCCGCACGCCCACGCGCGGATCCTCGACATCGACGTGTCGGACGCCATCGACGTCGAGGGCCTGGTCGCGATCTACACGTGGGAGGACCTGCCGGGCGCGCTGGCCGAGCCGCTGCCGCTGCTGATCCCGCATCCCGCGCTCACCCACGGCCGTACGGCCTACCCGCTGGCCCGGGAGATCGTGCGGCACGTCGGCGAGCCGGTCGTGATGGTCGTCGCCCGCGACCGCTACCTCGCCGAGGACGCCTGCGCCCTGATCCGGGTCGACTACGAGATCCTCAAGCCGGTCGTCGGCATCGAGGAGGCCGTGCGCGGGGTCCATCTCGTGCACGAGGACGTGCCGGGCAACGTCGGCGCGCACCTCGTGCAGGAGGTGGCGGGGCCGGGCGGCGTGACCGCGCGGGAGGCGATCGACGCCGCCCCGCACACGCTGGAGTTCCGCCTCGACATCGAGCGCAGCGCGTGCACGCCCCTGGAGGGGAAGGGCGTGTACGCCCGCTGGGACGCCGACGACGAGTCGCTGCGCGTCTACTCCTCCACCCAGACGTCCACGAGCGTGCGGATGGCGATCGCGGCCAAGCTCGGGCTGCCGCTGCCCAAGGTGGAGGTGATCGCGCCCGATGTCGGCGGCGGCTTCGGCGTCAAGATCGTCCATCCGTGGCCGGAGGAGGTCCTCGTGCCGTGGGCGGCCCGGCTGCTCGGCCGCGAGGTGAAGTGGACCGAGGACCGGCGCGAGCACTTCGTCTCCTCCTCCCACGAGCGCGGCCAGGTCCAGCACGTGCGGGCCGGGTTCGACGACGAGGGGCGCGTCCTCGGCCTCGACGTCGAGATCCTGCACGACCACGGCGCGTACACGCCGTACGGGATCATCGTGCCGATCATCACCTCGACGCAGCTGCTCGGGCCGTACAAGGTGGGGGCCTACCGGGTCGAGTTCTCCTCGATCTACACCAACACGGTCCAGGTCACGCCCTATCGGGGCGCGGGCCGCCCGCAGGGCGTGTACTGCATGGAGCGGACGATGGACCGCATCGCCGCCCATCTCGGCAGGGACCGCACCGAGGTCCGCGCGGCCAACTTCATCCAGCCGGACGAGTTCCCGTACGACCAGGGCCTGACGTTCCAGGACGGGCGGCCGCTGATCTACGACAGCGGCGACTACCCCGAGGCGCTGCGCCTGCTCAAGGAGCTGATCGGCTGGGACTCCTTCCCCGAGGAGAGGGCTCGTGCGGCGGCCGAGGGCCGCAGGATCGGCATCGGCGTCGGCTGCTACGTCGAGGGCACGGGCGTCGGGCCCTACGAGGGCGGGCACGTGCAGGTCACCTCCGACGGCCGGGTGCACGTCTCGACCGGGCTGACCTCGCAGGGGCAGGGCCACGAGACCGTGTTCGCGCAGATCGCGGCCACCGAGCTCGGCGTGCCCATCGAGAAGGTGTCGGTCGTCACCGGCGACACCCGGCGCTTCGGGTACGCCGTGGGCACCTTCGCCTCGCGTGCGGCCGTGATGAGCGGCAACGCGATCGCGCTCGCCTGCCGCAAGGTCAGGGAGAAGGCGCTGCGCATCGCGGCCGAGGCGCTGGAGGCCGACCCGCGTGACCTGGAGATCACCGACGGGATGGTCCACGTCGCCGGCGTGCCGTCGGCGTCGATCCCGCTGGCGACCGTCGCCGTGCTGTCCAACCCGCTGCGCTACGCCTTCGACGAGGAGGCCAGACGGGCCACGCAGTTCGCCGCGTCCGGCTCCGACGACCGGCCCCCGGTGGCCGAGGGCGAGGAGCCGGGGCTGGAGGGCCGGGACTACTACTCGCCGATCAGGTCCACCTTCGCGGCCGGCATGCACGCGGCGATCGTCGAGACCGACCCCGACACCGCCGAGATCAGGATCCTGCGGTACGCCGTCGTCCACGACTGCGGCAGGCTGATCAACCCGATGATCGTCGAGGGCCAGATCCACGGCGGGGTCGCCCAGGGCGTCGGCGGAGCGCTGTACGAGAAGATGGCCTACGACGAGCACGGCCAGCTGCTGAACGCCTCGTTCATGGACTTCCTGATGCCGTACGCCACGGAGGTGCCGCACATCGAGACCGCCCACCTGGAGACGCCCTCACCGCTGAACCCGCTCGGCATCAAGGGCGCGGGGGAGGCCGGAGTCATCCCTGTCTCGGCCGTCATCGCCTCCGCGGTCGAGGACGCCGAGGGCATCACGATCACCCGGATGCCCATCTCCCCCTCCGACCTGTACGCCCTCCGCCAGGACCGGTGACCACCGTCAGAGCGCCGGGGTCACGTCCGTATGAACGAAGTCGTCACCCTTGAACAAGAGTGGTTCCCCGCACTCTCTCGCGACGGCGTAGGAGAAGCAGTCGCCGAAGTTCAGTCCTGCTTTGTGACCGCTCCCCCTGCCGTAGTCCCAATAAGCCCGGCGGGCGGTCCGTGCCTGCTCAGGCGTGACCGGCATGATCTGCACCCTCATCCGGGCGAGAAGGTCGTCCAGGAGCCGTGACGCGGCGGGGTCACGGGCGCGCTCGACCACCGCGGCCAACTCGACGTAGGTCCCCGCCGAGATCCGTCGCGTCGGCGCGTCCCTGATGGCTCTGGCCAGGTCGATGGCGTCCGGCTCTCCGTTGATGATCGCGATGATCGCGCTGGTGTCAATGATCACGACGGAAGCCCGGTCTCAGGGTCGTAGAGGAAGTCGCTGGACAGCTCGATTCCACCTACTCGCGAGCGGATCCTCTCGGCAAGGGCGAGGATGTCGTCTGCCATCGCGGCGTCCTCGGTCTGCCGGAGCTTCGCGAGAAGCCGCTCGTGCCGCTCCCGCAGGGCGGAGATGACGGCTGCGGTCTTGCTCTCACCGGTCAGCGCGCCGATCTCCGCCGCCAGTCGCTCGGCCTCGGGATTCTTGATGTTCAAGCTCACGGCCGCTCCTTTCTACCCCCTCTACCTTTCGAATCTACCCTTTCTGCCCTTCATGAGTCAGGACACTTCGGCGGTGAGGCGCTTGCGGAAGACCCAGTAGGTCCAGGCCTGGTAGGCGATGACGCCCGGCAGGGCGAGCAGGCCGATCCAGGTGAGGACGGTCAGCGTGTACGGCGCCGACGCCGCCTCGGCCAGCGTGAGCCCGGGCAGGGGAGCGGACCACAGCACGCCGAAGACAGTGGCGGTCGTGGCGGCGATCGCCGTCGCGGTCGCGACGAAGGCCGAGCCCTCCCGGCGGCCCCACACCAGCGTCACCCCGGCCGCCAGCGCCGCGGCGGCGAGCAGGGCGGTGCCCAGCGTCCACACCGGCCCCATGCCGGGCACGGACGGCAGCACGGCGAGCGCGACCGGCAGCGCGCCGACGGCCGCGAGCAGCGCGGCGCGCCGGGCGCGGGCGCGGACTCCGCCGGTCGTCTTGAGCGCCACGAACACCGCGCCGTGCAGCACGGCCACCGACAGCGACAGGGCCCCGCCCAGCACGGTCGCCAGCGCCGTGCCGAACAGCAGGTTGCCGAAGATCGCGCCCCACAGGAACGCCGGCAGCACGCTGCCGGTGACGATCCCGGCGTCGCACAGCGCGACCTCGCGCCGGGAGTGGACCTTGCCCCGCCACTCGAGGCCCACCCCGCGGAGGATCAGGCCGGCGATGACGAGGAAGACCGGCAGGTAGAAGCTGCTGAGCAGGCCCGAATACCAGGCGGGGAAGGCGGCGAACATCGCCCCGATCGCGGTGATCAGCCACACCTCGTTGCCGTCCCAGACCGGCCCGATGGTGCCGAGCACCTGCCTGCGGTCGGACTCCGACCGCGACAGCAGCGGCAGCAGCGCCCCCACGCCGAAGTCGAACCCCTCCAGGACGAAGTATCCCGTCCAGAGGAACGCGATCACGATGAACCAGAAGGTCGTCATCTCGTGTCTCCTCAGTACATGAGCGTCGGCGTGAGCCGCGCCTCGTCGGGCCGGGCGGGAGCGGGGCCGGCGGGCGCGGTCTCGACCGGCGGCAGCTCCGGGCCCGCCTTGACGTGCCGCACCAGCAGCACGCCCTCGGCCAGCGCCAGCACGCCGTACAGGACCGTGAAGACCGTCAGGGTGATCGCGACCTCGCCGAGCGAGACGCCCGGCGACACGCTCGCGGCCGTCATGAGCTCGCCCTGGACGGTCCACGGCTGACGGCCGATCTCGCTGAGCAGCCAGCCCGAGATGATCGCGACGATGGGCAGCGGGAGCGCCAGAACGCACAGGCGGGCGAACCAGCCGGGCACCGGCTTCGCCGTTCCGCCGCGCTGCCGCCGCGGCCGCCGGGTCAGCCACAGGCCGAGCACGGACAGGCCGGCCGTGGCCATGCCGAAGACGATCATCACGCGGAACGACCAGAAGACGACCGGCAGGTTCGGGATGTAGTCGGCCGGTCCGAAGGCCTTCGCATACCGCGCCTGGATGTCGTCGACGCCCTGGACCGTCGCGCCGGGGTCGTGCGCGGAGAGCAGGCTGAGCAGGCCGGGCACCTCGACGCCGGGCACGATCGAGAACGGCGCCCCGGCGGTGTCGTGGCGCAGGCCCTCCGCCGCGGCGAGCTTCATCGGCTGCTGCTCGTGCAGCAACTGGCCGGACAGGTCGCCGGTGCCGGCGACGACCGCCCCCGCGATCGCCGTCATGACGAGCGCGGCGCGCAGGCTGGTGCGCCACATGTCCGGGAGGCGGCGCATCGGCACGGTCGCGTCCTGGACGGCCGGGGCGTTCCGGCGGCCGGGCAGCACGCGGAGGCCGCGCTCGCGCAGGATGCGGTAGCCCGCGACGGCGATGACGAACCCGCCCGCCA
The DNA here is from genome assembly GCF_006874475.1 of Microbispora hainanensis. Classification (GTDB taxonomy): domain Bacteria; phylum Actinomycetota; class Actinomycetes; order Streptosporangiales; family Streptosporangiaceae; genus Microbispora; species Microbispora hainanensis. The sequence goes on along the minus strand of NZ_VIRM01000057.1, from coordinate 24,002 downwards.
CGACGAACGAACCGGCGACGACGTGCGGCACCTGGGCGAGGGCCGTCGAGTTGGTCAGCACCGCCCACAGGTCGGTCATCCTGGCCCTGCCGTCCACGACCTCGTAGCCGACCGGGTGCTTCATCCAGGCGTTGGCCGCGAGGATGAAGTACGCCGACAGGTTGGAGCCGATGACGGCGGCCCACAGGCAGGCGAGATGGACCCGCTTGGGCAGCCGGTCCCAGCCGAAGATCCACAGGCCGAGGAACGTCGACTCGAGGAAGAACGCGAGCAGCGCCTCCAGCGCCAGCGGCGCGCCGAACACGTCGCCGACGAAGGTCGAGTATTCGCTCCAGTTCATGCCGAACTGGAACTCCTGGACGATGCCGGTGACCACGCCCATGGCGAAGTTGATCAGAAAGAGCTTGCCGAAGAACTTCGTGAGCCTGAGGTAGTGCTCCTTGCCCGTCCGCAGCCAGGCGGTCTGGAGCCCGGCGACGTAGACGCCCAGGCCGATCGTCAGAGGTACGAAGAGAAAGTGGTAAACGGTGGTCACCCCGAACTGCCACCGTGCCAGGTCAAGCGCGTCCATGTCTCCCTCACGCCAAGCTCTACAGCTTGTAGTTCTATCTTCAGTAGTACTACAAGCTGTAGAGCAATGGGGTTCCGCAGTGTGCGATCTTCGTCACAGCCGGGCGGAGCGCCGCCCGGGCCCCGTTCGCGGTGCCGTGTCCCCGTTGCCTGCAGTGCCGACCATGGCGGCCGGATCGTCCCGGCCGCCAGGGACGACGGTCCCGAACCGCCGGGAGCGCCTCCTGGGGAGGCACGGGATCAAGGATGGGCGAACGAGGACAAGTGCCGCGTCCGTCGCGCGGGTGATTCCCCCGTACGCCGCGCGGTTGACCATGCGGAGGCCCGGTGGACGGGCGTACGCGTCTCGGGGGCTTCACCCCGGTGGCGGGCCGGACAACGGCCGATAGCCGGCCGCGCCGCCGGGCATGTGAACTCTGCACGAGCACGACGCCGTGCCGGGGCAGATCTTGCCGTTCTCGCCGAACCGGTGATTCTCTAGGGTGCTCGGCATCGGAGGTGGGCTCATGAAGGTCTCAGGCAGCGCGCTGGTCGCGGCGGAGCGCAAGCGGGTCTGGGACGCCCTCCAGGACCCCGGCGTCCTGGTTCGGACGATCCCCGGTTGCGAGCGCCTGGAGACGATCGGCGAGAACGTGTACGCGATGACGGTGACGGCGGGGGTCGCCTCGATCAAGGGCGTCTACCAGGGCGAGGTGGCGCTGCGCGACCAGGAGGAGCCCGGCCGGTTCACGCTCGGCGCGCGCGGCCAGGGCGCGCCCGGCACGGTCGAGGCGACCGTGGCCGTACGGCTCAGCGACGCCGAGGGCGGCACCCGGGTCGACTACGACGCCGACGCCGTCGTCGGCGGCATGATCGGCGGTGTGGGGCAGCGGATGCTCGCCTCGGTCGCCAAGAAGACCGCGGGGGAGTTCTTCTCCGCCGTCGAGCGGCACCTGCTGTCGGTCCCCGCCGTGTCCGCGGGCACTGCCGTCGTCGCGGCGGGGCCGGTGGCGGTGGCCGGCGACGAGCGTGCGGCGGTGACGGCGGCGGTGACCGGGGAGGCCGCGCCCCGGGTGTTCACGCGGGAGGCCGCCCCGGCGGCGCGTCGCCACGGCGTGCCGGCCTGGACGATGCTCGCGGCGTTCGGCGCCGGTGCCGGGGTGGCGCTCGGGAGCGCCGTCATCGGCTGGCTCCTCGGCCGCCAGGGCCGCCGCCGGTAGGCCGAACGATCGGGTCGTGGGTCACGGCGCCTTCCGGCGACCCCCACGGACGGGCCGGTCGCGCCGAGGCGGAACCGGCCCGTCGTCGTCTCGTTGCCTGCCTAGGAGACGGCGGCGACCGGTGCGTCCCAGTCGATGCGGTAGCGCTGCTCCGGGCCCACGGTCCTGTCCGGATTCATGACCGTCTTCAGCATCAGCGGCATGAGAAGCGGAATCAGCTTCTGCATGACCCGGCCCGGTGTCTTGGCATGGATGATCTTGGCGGTGCGCGCCGCCACCTTCTCCACCCGGCCGCGGCGGAGCCGCTCGTACGCGGCGAACGCCTGCGGCACGTCCTCGATGTCCCGCAGGCAGCGGGCGAGCTGGACGCCGCTCTCGATCGCGAGCGACGCGCCCTGGCCGGAGCTGTTCGACGGCGCGTGGGCGGCGTCGCCGACCAGGACCATCCGGTCGCGGTGCCAGCGCGGCACGCTGGGCATGATGTAGAGCGCCCCCGTCACCAGCATCGACGCCACGGGGGTGTGCCGGATGAGGTCACCGCCGGGCACGTCGTCGCCGTACGTCTCCCGCAGGGTGCGCATCCACTCCTCGCGCGGCACCTCGCGGGCCTGGGCGAGGGAGAGGGGCCGGTGGTAGGGCAGGTTGACGCCCCAGGTGGTGCCGCCTGCGGCGTTGCGCCAGTAGAGGTAGTAGCCGCGCCTGCCGAAGGCGAAGACCGTCGTCTCCGGATCCTCGGGCACCTCGTATGGCGACACGCCCTCCAGGCTGAGCATCCCGGTCCACTTCGGGCCGGGCGCGGCCGGGTCGATGAGCCGGCGGACGGTGGAGTGGACGCCGTCGGCGCCGACCAGGACGTCGAACCCGGCCCGGCTGCCGTCGGCGAAGATCGCCGTGGTGCCCTCGACTCCGGTGAGCCTTCTGCCGTACTCGACGGTGATGCCCTGCTTCACGACCTCGTCGCGGAGCGCCCGGTAGATGTCGGCGCGCCGCACCATGTGCAGCGGTCCGACCTCCGCCAGGCTGGGCAGCTCCAGGCGCGTGCGGTTGGCGAGCGTCATGACCGAGCGCGTGGTGGGCTGCGCGGCCGCACGCACCGCGTCGGCCACACCGACGATCTCCAGCGCGGCCAGGCCGTTGGGGGCGAGGCCGAGCGATCCGCCGGCTTCGTCGGCGCCGGTCGGATAGGCCTCGTAGACGGTGACGTCCATGCCCGCCCTGCGTAGCGCCAGCGCGGTGACCGGACCGGCGATGCCACCGCCGATGATCGCGACGTGCTTCATTTCTCCTCCTGTGGTTTGACGTGCACGCCGAACCGCCAGGGGAGGAGACCCGTTATCCTCGGTTCGTCGCATCTTCGGGCCACCACATGCCGGTTCGAAGGTCTGCCTGGTGGCGGTGTTGCAGCACCGCCACCAGGACTAAATGTCGGTGATCTTGTCTTCCGCGAGCTCCTTCATCTCGGCCGACAGCCCTCCGTCGTCGTGGAAGGCCCGCCACTCCGCCAGGCCGGGGAACGTGCCGGAGGTCAGCTCGCCGAGCAGGGCCGCGATCCAGCCCTCTTCCGCCTTGAGCATCGCGAGGTCGTACTCCGTCTCGATGAGGAACAGACGCGGCACCTGCGGGCTGTCACGGTCGCGGAGCTCCTCCAGCTCGGCGATCCCCCTCCTGATCGCCGCGAGCCGGTCGGTGAGCAGCCCGGCCACGTCGTCCGGGTGGAGCACGGACATGACCGACAGCCCGGCGCGGAACCACGGGAACTCCGTGTGGGGGACGCCGAGCAGTTCCCGGGTCCAGTCGACCAGCTCCTCCCGGCCCGCCTCGGTGATCCGGTAGACGGTCCGCTCCGGGCGGCGCCCCTGGCGGCTGCTCTCCAGTTCCTCGATCAGCCCGTGCTTGGCCATGTTTCCGACGACCGTGTAGAGGGATCCCCACTTGATCCCCATGTCGTGCTCTTTGTTCCAGCCGCGCAGGGCCGCCGCCATCTCGTACGGATGCATCGGCCGGTGGGCGAGCGCGGAGAGGACCGCCAACGCCAGCAGGTTCGACACCTTGCGCCGCTTCGCCATCGACGATCACCCTCTTGCTTGTTTACTCGTACGCGAATATACGGCTGCGAGTAGGCGGCCGCAAGGCCTGGCGATTCCCCGCCGGCGGGGAATCGGCTGTCGGAGGCGCTGGTTGGGACATGTCGTGAAAGTCGAGATCTTCTCCGATGTCGTGTGTCCCTGGTGCTATATCGGTCACCACCGTCTCCGTCAGGCCGTACGCCTCTATGAGGGGCCCGTCGAGGTCGCCCATCGCCCGTTCCAGCTCGACCCGGACGGGGTCTCCAGCGGTGAGCCGCTGCTGGGCGCGCTGCAGCGCAAGTTCGGCGGCGCGGCCCAGGTGGCGCAGATGACCGGTCACGTCGCGGGCGTGGCGGCGGAGGACGGGCTGGAGCTCCGCTTCGACCGGGCGATCGCCGCCAACACCTTCGAGGCGCACCGGCTGATCGGGCTGGCCGGCCGCGCGGGGCGCGACGCGGACATGTCCGACCGGCTCTTCCGGGCGCACTTCACCGACGGCCTCGACGTCGGCGACCCCGCCACGCTGGCCGCCCTCGCCGCCGAGGTGGGGGTCGAGGACACGGGCGAGGGGGCCGGCGAGGTGCGCGCGGACCTGGCCCGCGCCCGCGAGCTCGGCGTCCGCGCCGTCCCGCTGTTCCTGTTCGAGGAGAAGTTCGCCGTCTCGGGCGCGCAGCCCGTCGAGACGCTCGTGGCCGCCCTGCGGGAGGTCGAGGAGCGTACGGCGCAGGAGAGGGCCGCACGCGTGCCGGGCGGCGAGGACTGCGACGACGGCGCCTGCGCGGTGTGAGCCCGCCGGTCCGGGCAGGGTCTGACGACAGGACGGCGATTCTTCGGCAGAGTGCGCCGGTTCTTCCGATCGGCGGCGATCGGTAAACACGGAGCATGTCCAGCGTGCGCATCGGGGTCGACACAGGCGGCACCTTCACCGACGTCGTGCTCGTCGACGAGGAGTCCGGCCGGATCGTCACGACCAAGACTCCCTCGACTCCTGCCAACCCGGCCGACGGGTTCATGGCAGGCGTTCACAAGGTGCTCGAGGCTCACGCGGGGTTCCGCGCCCTCGACGCCGTGTCCGCACTCGTCCACGGCACCACCGTCGCCACCAACCAGTTGCTGGAGGACCGCCCGGACGGCACGTCGCACCTGGGCTTCGTCACCACGGAGGGCTTCGAGTTCGTCCTGGAGATCGCCCGGCAGAGCGTGCCGGACGGATACGGCAACTCCTACTTCTGGGTCAAGCCGCCGCGGATCGTGCCCGTCCACCGGGTGCGGACCGTCGGGGGGCGGCTCGACCACCTCGGCCGTGAGGTGCGGCCGTTCGACGAGGAGCAGGCCGCGGACGTCGCGCGGTGGTTCCGGGAGCGGGGGGTCACCGCGGTCGGGGTGTGCTTCCTGCACTCCTACGCCAACCCCGAGCACGAACGGCGGATGCGCGCGGTGCTGGAGCGCGAGCACCCCGAGGCGGTCGTGTCGCTGTCGAGCGACGTGCTGCGGGAATACCGGGAGTACGAGCGGTCGGTGACCACGCTGGTGGACGCGGCGGTCAAGCCGATCATGCGGCGATACATCGACAACCTGTCGGAGCGGCTGGGCCGGCCGTTCTCGGTGATGAAGAGCAACGGCGGCGTGCTGTCGGCGGCCGAGGTCGTGCATCAGCCGATCACGACCGTGCTGTCCGGCCCGGCGGCGGGGGCCCTCGGCGCGGCGCTGATCGCGAGCACCGCGGGGCACCCGGGCGTCATCACCCTCGACGGCGGCGGCACCTCGACCGACGTGGCCGTCGTGGTGGACGGGGAACCGTCGCTGACGACCGAGGGCAGCATCGGCCGCTACCCGTGCAAGATCCCGATGATCGACATCGTCACGGTCGGGGCGGGCGGCGGGTCCATCGCCTGGACGTCCCCCGAGGGCACGCTGAAGGTCGGCCCGAGATCGGCGGGCGCGGACCCGGGGCCGATCTGCTACGGCAGGGGCGGCACCGAGGTGACGGTGACCGACGCGCACGTCTTCCTCGGCCGGGTGCCCCCGCACCTGCTCGGCGGCGAGATCCCCCTCGACGTCGCCGCCGCCCGGGCGGGAGTCGAAGAGCTGGCGGGCCGTCTGGGGCTGACCCCGGAGCGCTGCGCCACCGGGATCCTGGAGATCAGCGCGTTCAACCAGTCCAACGCGATCAGGCAGATCACCGTGCAGCGCGGCCTCGACGTGCGGGACTTCCCGATGGTCGCCTTCGGCGGCTCCGGGCCGCTGCTGGCCTGCCGGCTCATCGACATCCTCGGGCTGCGGGCCGCGATCGTCCCGCCCGACCCCGGGAACGTGTCCGCGTTCGGCCTGCTCACCGTGGACGTGAAGAACGACTACGTCCGCACGTACGTCGCCCGCGATCCCTCACCCGAGGTGGTCGCCGGGATCCTCGCCGGCCTGGAGGCCGAGGCCGCCGCCGCCCTCGACCGGGAGGGATTCGCCGGGCACGTGTACGCGCGCAGCGCCGACCTGCGCTACTACGGCCAGGCGTACGAGGTGCGGGTGCCCGCCCCCGACGGCCCCGTCGACGCGGCATGGCTCGCCGTGGTCGCCGAGCGGTTCCACGCCGAGCACGAGAGGCTCTACGGGTACGGCTATCGCGACGACCCCCGCCACGCCGTCGAGTGGGTCAACCTCCGGGTGTCGGGCATCGGCCCGATCACCCGGCCGAAGATCGCGCACAGGCCTCTCCAGGAGGACGAGCCGAGCCCGGTCGCGACCCGCGACGTGTTCTTCGAGCAGTGGGCCAGGACCGTGATCTACCGGCGGGCCGACCTCGGCGCGGGCGCGGTGGTGCGCGGCCCGGCCGTGATCGAGGAGTACGGATCGACCCTGCCGGTGCATCCCGGCTTCACGGCGACCATGGACGACTACGGCAACCTCGTGGTGGTGAGCGATGACCGGTAGGACCGCCGACCCCGTGCTCGTGGAGATCGTGGAGGGCACGCTCGCCTCGGTGGAGCAGGAGGTGGAGACGGCGATCGCGCGTACGGCGAGGTCGCCGATGATCCGGGACGCCCACGACTTCCGCGCGGGCATCCACGACGTGCGGCTGCGCAAGCTGACCGGGCGTTCCTACTCGGCGCTGGTGCAGCCGGTCGTCCGCGACTTCCCGATCGAGACGATGCGGCCGGGCGACGTGTTCTTCCACAACGACGTCTACCTGTCGGAGGGCGGCATCGGCCACCTGCCCGACCTGTGCGTGACGGTGCCGGTCTTCCATGGCGGCGAGGTCGTGGCGTTCGTGCAGGCGTTCGGCCACCACGACGACATCGGCGGCGCCGTGCCGGGATCGATGCCGTCGCACGCGCGCAGCGCGTTCGAGGAGGGCCTGATGGTCCCGCCGATCAAGCTGTGGGACCAGGGCGTGCCCAACCGCGCCGCGCTCACCATCATGACGCGCAACTCCCGGATGCCCGACTCCCTGGCCGGGGACCTCGACGCGGAGTGCTCGGCCTGCCTCATGGGCGCCCGGCGGCTCGGCGAGCTGTTCGACCGGTACGGCCGGGAGGCGGTCGAGGCGTGCTTCGACGCCATCATCGGCAAGACGACCGAGACGTTCCGCCGCGAGCTGCTCGCGAAGATCCCCGAAGGCGTGCACGTCTGGGAGGACTACGCCGAGCACGACGGCGTGGACGAGCCGCGCCTGCACGCCCAGCGCATCACGCTCACCGTCGACCACGCGGCGGACACCCCGCTGACCATCGACTTCACCGGCACCTCGCCGCAGGCCAAGGGGCCGATCAACCACGCCGGCGACTACGCCGACGGCGTCTTCCTGAAGAAGTGGCTGGCGCCGATCCTGCGCAACCTCGCCGACACGCCCGAACGGATGGCCGAGCTCGACGTCAACGAGGGCGTCGTGCCGCTGATCAAGATGGTCTTCCCGGAGAAGGGCACCCTGCTGACGCCGATCTTCCCCGCGCCCACCAACGCCCGTACGTTCGTGATCCTGCGCCTGCTCGGCGTGCTGGCGGGCGTGCTGGCCAAGGCGACCGGCGGCCGCATGCCCGCCGACCAGGAGACCATCCGCTACACCGGCGTGTACGGCGAGTCGGACGACGGGCCCTACCTCATGCGCGAGGTGCTCGGCGGCGGCTCGGGCGGGCGCTGGTACGCCGACGGGGAGGACACCATCCACGTGGTGCCCGACAGCCGCAACATCCCGGTGGAGTTCGCCGAGGCACGCTGGCCGTTCCGGGTGGAGCGGCTGGGGCTGGCCGTGGACAGCGGCGGGCCGGGGGAGTTCCGCGGCGGCCTGGGCTACGACAAGCACATCCGCATGCTGCGCGACGCCTCCTTCATGTCGATCGCCGACCGCTCGATCCTGTCGTGCTGGGGCGTCAACGGCGGCCGGGCGGGCCGTCGCTTCCAGGTCACCGTGGACGGGGTGGAGATGGAGGGCCTGGTCGACGACTTCCCCGTACGCGCCGGGCAGGTCATCCGCATCCGCACCACCGGTGGAGGCGGCTGGGGCTCGCCGTACGACCGGCCCGTGGAGAAGGTGGCCGCCGACGTCCGCGACGGGAAGGTGTCGTTCGAGGGCGCGCGGGAGGACTACGGCGTCGTGCTGACCGGCGACCGCGACGACGTCGTCGTCGACGTGGAGGCGACCGAGCGACTGCGGGAACGCCTGCGCGAGACCCGCCCCGCCGCCTTCTTCGACCGCGGCCCCGGTTATCCCAAGCTCTCCGGCGGCCTCCCCCACGCGGAGGTGGACACCCTCTGACATGCCGCCGGAGCGGCGCCGATGAGCCGGTGGTGGCGCCGCTCGTCAGCAGTCCGTGCAGCAGCATGTGGCTGGGTGTGGCGTTGGGCACGATCTGCTCCGTCCCGGCGACCAGCACGCGGTCGTGCGTGCGGGGCGGCCGTGCCTCGGCCAGGTGACGAAGCGGGCGCTCGGATACGACGTCTTTCCGACCTTGAGCGCGGCTCTGCCCTTGCCGCGGCAGCGGAACGATCACTCGCGCAAAAGGCGGACCACCCGGCGCTCTATAGCGGAACATCGCCAAGGCGGGTTCTGAGTCAGATGACCCAGGATGTTTTGCATGCGTGCACAGAAACTGAGCAAGCCGTATACGAGAACACCTGCCTTGGGTGATGGGGCTGGCTGGTGCATTCCCGGAACGACGAAAGCGGCCTGTAGATTCGGCTCGTGGACGCGACTACCGCATTGAACGTCGCCGCGCTGGCGATCTCCCTCACGGCGCTCGTCATCTCCGTACTCCTGACTCTCCGGCAGATCCGCCTGGCCAGTGGTGGAAATCACCTGCCGGTGGTGCTTGAGGCCTTCAACCACTCGCGGAGCGCGACGTGGTTCAAGGCGCAGGAATATGTGCTGACCACGCTGGCCCGTGAATACCAAGCCGAAAGAGGCTGGCGCGGTCTGCCCGAGCAGGCACGTTCCTATGCGAACACCATCGGGCTGTTCTACGACGACCTGGGAAAACTCGTGGCGCACGGGATGATCGACCAGAGCTTGGTCATCGGCTCCTACGGTACGAACATCGTGCGCCTGTGGGACGCCCTGGCTCCGTATGCGTACACCGAGCGGCGCAAGCACGGACTGCACTTCTGGATCTACTTTGAGGACCTCGCGGCACGGACGGCCTCCACACCTCCTGCGAGCGTGTACGCCGACCTGCGCCTGCGATCGCGGCCTCCGCGACAGAAACCCGGCGCGGTCGGACCGGCCAGTGACCTCGGGGCTGAGCCGGAACGACGGTGACAGGCCCGGCGCCCGCGATTCGACCGGTCCGAACGCGCTGCATGCCGGTGAAGCTGGGCGACACCGGCCCCATGCCCGGACCGCCACCGGTGATTGGCGGCGGTGCCGGTGGGTAGCCGTTCAGTAACGGCACAAACGGGATGGTGAGTTACAGATGGCATCTATCGTCCAGCGCATCAGGGAATACCTGCAGACCCCCAAGGGGCGCGAGAACGTCGAGAAGGCCAAGACCATGGCGCGTGATCCGCAGAACCGGCAGCGGGTGCGCCGGCTGATGGACCAGTGGCGCGGCCATCGCACTCACCACTGACAGGGAACGCCCGGCAGCTCCGTGCCGCCCGGGGCGCCGGGAGGCACGGCCGGGGGCTGTCTTCGGGCGGGGCGATTTGGCAGTCTTGCCGGTGGAGACCGAAGGACGTTCTCCTTAGCAACCCCCGTGGAGGCTGGCCGTGCAGGGACCTCTCAGCGGCATCGTCGTCCTCGATCTGTCCCGGGCCCTCGCCGGGCCGCACTGCACGCAGATGCTCGGCGATCTGGGCGCTCATGTGGTCAAGGTGGAGCACCCGGCGGGCGACGAGTCGCGCGAATGGGGCCCCTTCGTCGGCCCGGACCATGCCATATCCACCTACTTCCTCGCGGCCAACCGCAACAAGCGGTCGATCACTGTGGACATGAAGTCCGAGGAGGGCCGCGCCCTGATCGAGCGGCTCGTACGGCAGAGCGACGTGCTGGTGGAGAACTTCCGCACGGGTGTGCTCGACCGCCTCGGGTTCCCCGTCGAGCGCCTCCACGCCCTCAACCCCCGGCTGGTGATCCTGTCCATCACCGGCTTCGGCCACGACGGTCCCGAGGGCGGCCGGCCCGGCTACGACCAGATCGCCCAGGGGGAGGCCGGGCTGATGTCGCTGACCGGGCCCTCGTCCGACGAGCCCTACCGGGTCGGCACCTCGATCGCCGACCTGCTCGCGGGCATCCACGGCGCGTACGGGGTGGTCGCGGCCCTGTACGAGCGCGAGCGCACCGGCCGCGGGAGGGTCGTCAGGACGTCCCTGCTGGCGTCGATCGTGGGTGTGCACTCCTATCACGGCACCGCCTGGACCGTCGCCGGCACGGTGCCGAGGGCCGGCGGCAACCACCACGCCTCCATCGCCCCGTACGGCGCCTTCCACTGTGCGGACGGCATGATCCAGATCGCGGTGGCCAACGACGGGCAGTGGCGCAAGGTCGCCCAGCTACTGGACATAGATCCCGAAATGCCGAAATATGCGACAAACAGGGATAGGTTCGCGCATCGGGAAGAGCTGATCGCCGAGATGGAGAAGGCGCTGGCGGCGCACGACCGCGAGCACTGGCTCGCGGCGCTGCGCGAGGTCGGCGTGCCCTCGGGCGCGATCCGGTCGATCGACGAGGTGTACGCCTGGGACCAGGTCCGGTCGCAGGGCCTGGTCGTCACCGTCGATCATCCCGTGCTCGGCCCGATCGAGCTCCCCGGCCCGCCGCTACGCTTCGACCGTGACGATCAAGCAGGAACCCCGGCGGCCGGCGAGGGACATGCGGCGCCTCCCGCCCTGGGCCAGGACAACGACGCCGTGCTCGACTGGCTGGCCGGACGGGAGCGGCGTTCGCCATGAGCACGGCTGACGCGGCCAGGCCGGACGCGCGGACGCTGATCGCGCGGGTGCTCGACGCGCACTCGTGGAAGTCGTGGGACGAGCCCCCGCGCGACCGGGCCGAGCCCGGCTCGGAGTACGCCGCCGAACTCGCCCACGCCCGGGCCAGGACGGGGTACGACGAGTCGGTCGTCACCGGAGAGGGCACGCTCGACGGACGCCGGGTGGCCGTCGTCGCCTGCGAGTTCTCCTTCCTGGGGGGCTCCATCGGGATGGCGGCGGCCGAGCGGCTCGTCCGGGCCGTCGAGAGGGCCACTGCCGAGCGCCTGCCGCTGCTCGCCGCCCCCGCCAGCGGCGGCATCCGCATGCAGGAGGGCGCGCCGGCCTTCGCCCAGATGGTGAAGATCACCGCGGCGGTCGCCGCGCACCGCGCCGCCGGCCTGCCGTACGTCGTCTATCTGCGCCATCCCACGACGGGCGGGGTGCTCGCCTCGTGGGGATCGCTCGGGCATGTGACGGCCGCGGAGCCGGGCGCGCTCATCGGCTTCCTCGGGCCGCGGGTGTTCGAGTCGCTGCACGGCTATCCGTTTCCCAAAGGGGTCCAGGTCGCGGAGAACCTCTACGCCCACGGGCTGGTCGACGCCGTCGTCTCGGCCGAGGACGCGCGGGAGATCGCCATCCGGGTGCTGGCCGTGCTCTGCGCCCCGCGCGAAGGGCTGGAGCCCGGCCGGGAACCCGAAGAGCCGGCCGAACCCGTACCCGCGTGGGAGGCCATCACCCGCTCGCGCCGCGACGACCGCCCCGGCGTGCGCGAGCTGCTCAAATACGGCGCACGCGACGTGACCCCGCTGCACGGCACCGGCACGGGGGAGCGCGACCCCGGCCTGCTGCTGGCGCTGGCCAGGTTCGGCGCCGCGCCCGCCGTCGTCCTCGGTCAGGACCGGCGCCGGCAGCGGACGGGCAGCACGCTCGGCCCGGCCGGGCTGCGGGTGGCCAGACGCGGCATGCGCCTGGCCGGCGAACTGGGCCTGCCGCTGGTCACGGTCGTCGACACCGGCGGGGCGGAGCTGTCGAAGGCGGCCGAGGAGAGCGGCCTGGCCGCCGAGATCGCCCGCTGCCTGGCCGACCTCGTCATGCTCGACGCGCCGACCGTGTGCCTGCTGCTGGGGGAGGGCGCGGGCGGCGCCGCGCTGGCCCTGCTCCCGGCCGACCGGGTCGTCAGCGCGCAGCACGCCTGGCTGTCCCCGCTCCCGCCGGAGGGCGCCTCGGCCCTGATGTACCGGACCGTCGATTTCGCCCCGGAGATCGCCGCCGCCCAGGGCGTACGCGCCGCCGACCTGCGACGGGACGGCATCGTGGACCGGATCGTGCCGGAACGGCCCGATGCGGCGTACGAGCCGGAGGAGTTCTGCCGCAGGGTCGGCCGCACGCTCGAACACGAGATCGCGGGCCTGCTCGACCGCCCGGCGGAGGAGCGGACGGCGGCCCGCTTCGCCCGCTATCGGTCGCTCGGCTCCTGAACCGGCCGTCTGAACCGGCCGTCTGAACCGGCCGTCTCAGAGGCGCGGGGCCGTCACGGGCCCTCGTGACCGTCCGGCCGGTCAGTGGTGAGCGGCACCGGGACGCGCTCCACCCGGATCGCGTGGACCTCGTCGCGGGGCACGACCACCTCGTAGGCGCCGTGGTCCACGAGCCAGTAGCCGAGCGCCTCGGCCTTCAGGCCGTTGTGGCCGGTGTAGGCGATGTGCAGGCCGCCCTCCCCACCGTCGCCGCCATCGTCCTCGTCCAGCACGAGGCACGGCTCGCCGCCGAACGCCCCGACCGTGCGCAGCAGGGTCAGCCGCTCCAGCGTGGCACGGCTCACCCGCAGTCGCCAGTAGCCGCCCGCGGCGGTGAACCCCTCCTGCGGCGTCTCGCTGAACAGCACGACGTCGTCCCCGCCGGGCCCGACCGCGGCGGCGTAGTCCCGGTCGCGGTAGCGGGCGACGAATCCCAGGCCGACCGGCTCGATCTCGCTCATCGCGCCGGCCGCCAGGTCAGGCCGTCGTACCCGGCGAACGGACGCTCCCCTGCCGCGCCGAGGTGGACGATCTCCGCGCCCGCGGGGACCGGCATGGGCATCGTGTGGAACTGCGGCACCACCTGCTCGCGCGAGGCGGTGAAGCCGTTCCCGGTGAAGGGTGGTGCATCGCTCCAATCACCGCCCATGTGCGGGCCGTACGGGACGACATAGGTGTCGATGTCCCGCGCGTCCCAGCGCATGATGTACAGCTCGGGCACGTCCGGCGTCAGCTCCGATCCGTCGAAACTCAGGTCGAGGGCCTCGACGAGCGCGGCCGGAGTGGTCAGGCGGTCGCAGTCCTGCACCCGGTACACGTAGCCGGAGATGATCGTGCGACGGCCCGACAGGTACGGCACGAGCAGCCGCGGCGGAACCACCTTCTGCATCCGCGTCCTGCGTCCCGGCTCGCTCATGGGGCCAAGTTTACGATCTGCCGACTCCGAGCCGGCGGTGTTCGAGCGAGGGGAGGGTGGCGCGCGCGGTCTCGGTCCACGCCGTGTCGATCTCCACGATCAGCACGCCGGGGCCCGTGCCCAGGTCATGCCGGGCGACGCCCATCGGATCGACGAGCATGCTGCGGCCCACACCGAACCCGTCCGGTATGGCGGGATTGGGGGCTTGACCGACCGCGATGGTCCAGGTGGTGTTCTCGATGGCCCTGGCCCTCACCAGAGTCGTCCAGTGGTCCTCCTTCAGCGGGCCCGAGCCCCAGGCGGCGATCACGGCGAACGTGTCCGCGCCCCGGTCGACCAGCGCGCGGGCCAGCTCGGGGAAGCGGACGTCGTAACAGGTGATCAGGCCGATCCTGAGCCCGGCCAGCTCCACCACCTCCGGCACGTCCCCCGGCGCGACCAGCTTCGACTCCTTCGCCCCGAAGGAGTCGAACAGGTGGATCTTCCGGTAGGCGGCGGCGAGCGAGCCGTCCTCCCGCAGGGCGACGGCCGTGTTCCACACCCTGCCGTCCGCGGCGGGCTCGAAGACTCCGGCGATGACGGCCGTGCCGTGCTCGCGCGCGGCCTCGGCGAGGCCGGTGACGAACGGGCCGTCCAGCGGCTGGGCCGTCTCGAGGATTCCCGGGCCGAACCGGGAGAGCGTCGCCTCGGGGAACACGGCGAGGTCCGCCCCCCGCGCCCGTGCTAGGGCGTCACGCACGGTCGAGAGGTTGGTCTCCGGGTCGTGGTCGACGGGAATCTGGCACAGCGCTACGCGGGTCACGGATCACAGTCTGCCCGGTCGCCGCCGTGCCCCACCAGATGCCCCGGGAGGTGCCCCACCACGTGAGCGTGCGCCACACCCACTCCAGCGGGCCGTACCGATGCCGGGCGAGCCACCACCTGCAGAAGACCGCCTGCACGGCGACGGTGACGACGGCGAGCACCACGACGGCGGCCCCCGTGCGGTCGGCCTCCAGAAGCGGCATCGCCAGCACGATCACCGTCGTGCCCGTCACGTAGTTGGTCAGCGTCATCCGGCCCAGCGCCTCGAACACCGCCGTACGACGGGCGACGAGCAGGAACGCCGTCGCGTACGCCGCCGCGCCGCACAGCGCCGCCGCCTGGTAGACCCCGCCGCCGGGCGGCGCGTGGTTCCACCACCAGGTCAGCCCGGCCGCGAGCAGGGCCGCCGTCCCGCACGCGGCGCCGAGGAGCGGCCCGCTGCCCAGGCCGTCGGCCCCGCCGAGGCGCCCGGCGCCCCTCCTCGCCTCCCCCTCGGGCGCGGCGGCCAGGCCGAGCAGGAACAGCGCGGTGATCAGCACGTACGGATGGGGGTCGAGCACGGAGGCGACCAGGACGCCGCAGCCCACCAGCAGCACGGCCGCCCGGGGCAGCAGGCTCGCCGGAAGCAGCACGACCACCCCGAGCAGCGCGTACGGCAGCAGCACCTCGCCGGGATCGATCAGCATGTGCCCCGCGCCCAGGGCCGCGAGCACGGCCAGGCGCCGCAGCATGACGACGCGCGGGCGCCGCGTGCGCAGCCGGGCCGAGCGCAGGAACAGCGCGAAGGACAACCCGAACAGGAACGCGAACATCGGATAGAAGCGGCTCTGGAACAGGTTGCCCATCACCCAGTCGAGCGAGGTCGGCCCGTGCCGCACCCTCTGCTGCCAGGCGTTGACCAGCATGATCCCGCACACCGCGAACCCGCGCAGCGCGTCGACCCGCCGGATCCTGTCCGCCGCCACGTTCACCCCGACCGTCCCTTTCGTGCCCGTCCCTTTTCGTGCCCGTCTCTTTCGTCAGTCCCTGCGGGAGCCGGGCGGCCAGAGCACCAGCACCCGCATCTCCTGCTCGCGGGCGTGCGCGACCACGTCGGCCGTGCCGCCGTACCCGCGCGCCGGCAGCCCGTCCCAGACGGCGAGCAACTCGTCCGCCCGCTCCAGCATGAAGACCGAGGCGGCCATGTACGCCACCGGCTCCGGCCGTTCGAACGGCATCCTGTGCACGTGCCGCGCGAGTGACAGCAGGTCGTCGTATCCCGCCCGGGCCGCACGGGGCAGGCTCTCCCGATACCCGGCGGCGGGCACGATCACGTCCAGTTCGCCGCCGGCGCGCAGCACCTCGCGGGCGAAGAGCTGGTCCGCCCCCTCGGCCAGGCACGACAGTCCCACCAGCGGCCGGTGCCGGCCGGCGAGAACGGCCCGAAGGGCGTGGCTGACCCGGACCGCCGTGTCCCTGGGCAGGCCCCGATGGCCGGTGAACGCGATCGTGGGCACCCCGCTCACTCGCTCAGCCGACCCGTACGATCTGGAAACCGGCGGTGGCGAGGATGCGCGGCAGGTTCCGCACGGTGTCGCGGTCCTTCTCTCGCGCCGCGTCCGAGATGTTGTCCCAGCTGTCCAGGTCGGGGTGCCTCCTGCTCTCGTCGTCGCGGACCGGGCCGCGGGTCCATCCGTCGGCGACCAGGTCCCGCAGCCACCGTTCGTGTTCCATCATCGCAAGCTGCTCGATCTCGTAGTCCTTGAAGGCGAAGTGCAGCTCCGGCTCCACACGGGGAGCGAGGGCGCAGCGGATGCTCGTCAGCTTGCGGCCGATGTCCTCGGCCTGCCGCCGGTTGGCCGCCCGCAGATGGGACGGCAGGCTCTCCCACGGCACCAGCGACGGGTTGGTCGCACGCACGTGGCGCCGCGCCGTGTTCTCCGCGAGGTAGCTCTCGTGGATCGCCCGGGCGAGCGTCTCCACCAGGTCCTCCCCGATGAGCCGCGGGTCGCCGGCCTCCTCGTTGACCGCGAAGACGCGCAGGGCGCCGGACAGCCCCTCCAGCAGGTGGACGTCCTCGAAGGCCCGGCTGAAGGTGCCGGCCTCCTCGACCCGCACCACGAGCGACCCCGGCCCGCAGTTCCACAGGCGCAGCGAGGTGAGCGCGGTCTTGAGCGCGAGGTCCTGGTCGCGATGGCACACGAACACCCGCTGCGGCGGCTCGGACGGCAGCAGCTCTCCCAGCGGCAGGTCGCCGGGCGGCGCCTCGTGCGTGGTCAGCGCGCACGTCTCGGCCACGAACTCGAATCTGCGGCACACGGCCTCGACGGTCCGGGTCGCGCCGGCGTCGATGATCGTCACGGGCAGCGGGTACGGCGCGAGGGTCAGCCGCCGCCTGCGTGCCATCTCGACCAGCAGGCTGCGGCCGAAGGCGTCGAGCCCGATGACGACGACAGGCTGCTCGTTCACTATCGGGTGCCGGTCGAGGAGCACCCGGGCGGCGAGCTCGTCCAGGTTGAAGAAGTCGAGACGCAGCCGGGGCCTGCCGGGAAGGCTCAGCCGGCGAGCCCGCAGAGCGGCGCACAGGTCGGGATCGGAGATCAGCGCGTACGCCG
The DNA here is from genome assembly GCF_006874475.1 of Microbispora hainanensis. Classification (GTDB taxonomy): domain Bacteria; phylum Actinomycetota; class Actinomycetes; order Streptosporangiales; family Streptosporangiaceae; genus Microbispora; species Microbispora hainanensis. Next base: position 6,935 of record NZ_VIRM01000057.1, on the reverse strand, counting down.
ACAGCGGCCGCCTGCCGTGGGCTCTGGCCACGCCGTGCGCCGCCAGTGCGATCGCCGTGTTGGCCGAGCTGTCCGGCTCACAGGCGTACAGGACGGAGGCCCGCTGGATCCCGGCGGCTCGGAGGGTCGCGGGGCTGCGCGCGTCGCCCCTGACGTAGAGCACCCGGCGATCACCGGTGGTGGCCACCGGAGCCGAGCCGATCATCACGATCCGCGTGCTCGTCGCGCGCAGCCGTTCCACCAGGGCCAGGGCCGGCGATCCCGTGCCGCACACGACCACGTGCTCCTTCGACCTGCGCGCCCGCAACCGCCGCAGTTCGGCGGCGAACAGCAGGCGGGCTCCGTCGACGAGGGTGTAGATCGTCACGCCGGGCGCCGCGAAACGGGCGAACTCCAGCAGGGCCGGCAGCGGTTTCGGCTCGTCGAGCGGCGCGGAGTCGAATACGAACAGTTGCAGGTCCCAGTAGAGAAGGTCGAGGGGAGCCGACGGCAGATTCAGCGTTTTCGCATAGGTCTGAAGGCCGATATATCCGGTCACCAGTGCGGCCACCGCCAGGCCCGCGAATACCGCACGCACCACGTAGCTCGCGGGAAAGGCCATAAATACTCGTCCTTCGCTGGGCGGCACGTGCCTTTTATCGAAAATAACCCGCCAAAAGGGAGCGCTCCAGGGCCCGTCCGGGAAAGGTGTTGCCGTTCCGAGGCCGCCGGGCCCTTTCGCGTTACACCGGTTCGGAGGATCCTGGGCGTGAGATCCTTCGACGATCGACACGGAGGGCCCGGCGTTGACGGACGGGGTGTGGTCGGCGGATCGCGAGCGGCGCCTCGCGGTCGCGCAACGGGGAAAGATCCACGGAGGCAGACCGGTGTTCCTGCACCACGGGACGCCCGGCAGCCGGATCGGCCCGCTTCCACGTGAAGGACTGCTCTATCGGCTCGGCGTGCGGCTCATCACCTACGACCGCCCGGGGTACGGCGACTCCGACCGGCACGAGGGCCGCAGCGTGGGGGACGTCGCCGCGGACGTTGCCGCCATCGCCGACCACCTCGGGCTGGACCGCTTCGCGGTCGTGGGCCGCTCCGGCGGCGGGCCGCACGCGCTCGCCTGCGCCGCCCTGATCCCCCACCGGGTGACCCGGGCCGCCGTGCTCGTCGGGCTCGCGCCGCCGGAGGCGGAGGGCCTCGACTGGTTCGACGGCATGGCCGAGGGCAACGTCGCGGAGTACATGACCGCCATGCAGGGACGGGCTCGGCTCGCGGCGCGGCTCGGCCCGACCGCCGCCGAGATCCGCGAGGACCCCGTACGGCTCGTCAACGCCCTCTACGACGAGCTGCCCGAGCCGGACAGGAGCGTGATCGCGGACGCCGGCATCCGGACCATGCTGGTGCAGAACTACGCGGAGGCCGTGCGCAACTCCGCGTACGGCTGGATCGACGACGCCATGGCCTTCTGCTCGCCATGGGGGTTCGACCCCGCCGACATCAGGGTCCCCACTCTCCTGTGGCACGGCGAGGACGACGTGTTCTCACCGGTCAGCCACTCCCGCTGGCTGGCCGGGCGGATACCGACCGCCACGGTGCGGATCCAGCGGGGCGCGGCGCACTTCCACGCCCTGCACGTGCTGCCCGACCTGCTGGGCTGGCTCGCCAGGGACGAACGGGCGGCCTGACCGGACCGGCCGGCCCGGTCACCAGGGGAGCGGCTCCAGCTCGCGGTCGACGCGCCGCCAGTCCAGCACCGCCGCGATGACCGGGTGCGCCTCCCCGAGGATCCGGCGGAGCCGGCCGAGTAGCGGCTCGCGCAGCACCCGTGCCTCGTCGGTTCGCCTGACGTCGCGGAGGGTGACGGCCAGGTCGGCCTCGCAGATCAGCGTGGTGGGGTGATGGGGGCCGAGCACCGCGCGCAGCCGGTCGAGCGTGTCCCGCTGCAGCTTCTCGGCCTCGGCGTAGTCCTGCAGGTCTCCGAGCGTGTTGGCCACGTTGACCCCGCAGGCGAGCGAGAAGGGGTGGTCGGGCCCGACCTTGCGCCGCAGCGTCGCGAGGGTCCGGGTGCCCAGCGTCCGGCTCTCGGCGAGCTCCCCCAGGTGCCGCAGATAGATCGTGAGGTTGTTGGCCGCGATCAGGGTGTACGGGTTGTCCGCGCCCAGCTTGCTTTCGTAGCTGGCCCTGACCTCGGAGGCGAGGTCGTACGCCCGCCGCCTGTCGCCGGACGCGGCGAGGTCGCAGGCGAGACTCAGCTTGCAGGCGACGGTGTCGGGCGACTCGGGACCGAAGCGCTGGAGACACCGCTCGTAGGTCGTCTCGGTGAGCCGCCGCGCCTCGGCGAGCGCGCCGGTCTCCCGCAGCGACACGGCGAGGCTGCGCGCCGTGTTCAACGTGTCGGGGAGCTCGGGGCCGGACACCTCGCCGTAGCTGTTCAGCGTCTCGCGCAGCAGGTCGGCCGACTTCGCGTACTCCCCGGCCTCCCGGATGTCCAGAGCCAGGTTCGTCTCGGACAGGAGCGTGAAGGGGTGCGCGGGACCGAGCACCTCACGGCGCTTGTCCGCGGTCTCCTGGTCGAGCCGGCGCGCGGCGCCGATGTCACCGACGTGCCGCAGGGCGACGGCCAGGTTGTTGGCCGCCGCGAGGACGCGCGGGTGGTCGTCGAAGAACAGCTCCTTGGTGCGCGCGTAGGTCTCCTGCTCCATGCGCAGCGACTCGCTCAGCTCGCCGAGCGCGCGCAGGTCGGCCGCGAGGCTCCCCGCGGTCTGCAGCGTGTGGGGATGCGGGTCGGGCAGGACCCGGCGCTGGTCGTCGAGGATCGCCCGGTTGAGATCGCACGCCTCGATGTACCTGCCCTGGGAGCGCAGCACGTTTCCCATGTGGAACCGCAGGTAGAGCGTCTGCCGGTCGTAGTCGCCGAGCTTCCTGATCCACAGCTCCTCCAGGCGGCGGCCGAGGCTCAGCGCCCGGTCGAACTCGCCGCGCCGATACAGGTAGCGCACGCGGTCGATCAGCAGCTGCCGGGTCTGCTCCTCGTCGCACTCCTCCGCGTTGGACGGGGCGAGGTGCGGCCAGATCTCGTCGTAGCGCGGCCAGTTGCCGGGGTCGTCGGTGTCGCCCTCACGCGGGCGGGCGCCCAGGAGGATGCGGTGCACCTCGTGGACGGTGCGCTCGCGCTCGTCGTCGTCCATCTGGTCGCGCAGCACGGCCTGCACCAGCCGGTGCACCTGCACCGAGTTGTTGCGCTGGTCGACCTTGGCGAGGGCGAACCTGTTCAGCTCGCGCACCAGCCGCCCGATCATGATCTTCTCGCGCAGCGAGTCGTCGTACGGGACCAGGCAGCGCACGGTCTCGTCGCCGTACAGCATGGACAGCGACACCGGTTCCGCGGCGAAGAAGGCCAGCAGCTGGAGCAGCCGGACCGCCGCGGGCGACTTCTCCCTCAGGCGCTGGAACGACACGTTCCAGGTGGCGGCGACCGGCGTCGGATAGGTCGTCGGGGAGTCTCCGAGCGCGAGCGTCCGCACGGGCTGCTTCGCGAGCTTGTCGACGTACTCGTCCACGCTCATGCCGGTCTCCTGCAGCCACGCCCCGGCCTGTTCGATGGCGAGCGGCAGGTCGCCGAGCGCGGCCGCCACGCGGTCGGCGTCCTCGTCGCCGAGATCGGCCACCCGGCGCCGCAGGTGCTCCAGGCTCTCCTCCCGGGTGAAGACGTCGATCTCCAGTGGCTTGGCGATCTGCGACCAGGTCTGGCTGCGCGACGTGATCAGCACGTGGCCGGAGCCGCCGGGCAGGTAGGTCTGCACGTCGTCCGCGCTGTTGGCGTTGTCGAAGATGAGCAGCCAGCGGGCGTACGGCTCGCCCCGCCGTAACGCGTCCTTGGCCGCCAGCGCCGCCTCCGCCAGGTTGTCGCCGATCCTGATGCCCAGCCGCTCGGCCAGATCGGCCATCGCGCCGTTCAGTAGTTCCGGCTGCTCGGCCGACACCCACCACACGACGTCGTAGTCGCTCATGAAACGGTGGGCGTACTCGATGGCCAGCTGCGTCTTGCCCACGCCGCCGAGCCCGAACAAGGCCTGGGTGCGGCCCTCCTGCACCTGGGTCACCACGGCCTGGCTGCCGCCGACCAACTGGTCACGCAGCCGCTCCAGCACCTCGCCCCGGCCGGTGAAGGCGGCGTTCCTCGTCGGCAGGTTCAGGATGGCGGGCTGGATGCCGGGATACCGCGGCGTCCCTCCTTGCCCCACAGCCTCGGTGCCCGCCGGGCGGTCGAGGGCGCGCAGCAGCGCGGCGGCCGCGTGCTGCTCGTCCAGCCGGAACAGGTCCAGCGCGGGCGGGTCGGCGTACGTCTGCGGGATCCGGACGTCCGACACGCGGGCGGGAAGGAGGTGAGCAGACAGCATGGCGGGCCCTTCGGCGGCGTGCCAGGTGTCCCGGGCCTGCCGCGAGCGCAGGTAGGCGGGGGACAGCAGCGCGACCGTGCGGCCCGCCGCCTCCGGCGTCCGCGCCTGCCCGCTCTCGTCCTCCTCGCGTGCGCCTCCCTGCGTACGGACCCGCATGCCGGCCTGGGTCAGCACGGCGGCGATCCACTCCGCCCACAACCGGTCCTCGGGGACGTAGCTCAGGCTGACGTCGTTCGACAGCGACGGGCGGCGCCGGACGAACAGCTCGCGGTGACTCAGCCGCAGGTCCTCGTCCAACGGGGGCAGGGACGAGACCCGGCCTCCGGTGATGACGCCCGTGAGCCGCTCGTAGGCGGCCAGCAGCGAGCCGGGCGAGCCGGGCGTGTCACCGAAGGTCGCCAGGGTCTCCTCGTACGCGTAGAACGGCTTGTAGGGGATCTCGACGGCGCCCCAGTAACTTGCGGCCTGGTCCTGGCCGACGCCGCTGGGGAACCCCTCGAACTGGCTGCGGGCGAAGGCCCGGCCCGCGTCGAGCTTCTCCTTCTCCGCGTCGTCCACGCGCATGGGGACCGGCAGGATTCTGATGCGGCGGTCGGGGAACCGCTCGGCGATCTCCGACGCGACCCGCGCGGCCCCCTCGATGCTCTGGTCGCTGAGCGTGAAGCAGGTCACCACGGTGTCGGGGAAGTGGACGGTGCAGATGTCGGCGATGTCGCTCAGGCCGGTGCGGCTGTCGATGAGCACGTAGTCGTAGCCGCGCCGCATGTCCACCCGCAGCGCGTCGAGGAACTGCCCTCCGCCCAGCCGCTCGTAGAAGTTGTCCCAGTCGAACGTGGACACCAGCGAGGAGTAGTCGCGGTTCTGCCGTCCGGCGGGCAGGAAGTCGAGGGACCCGCCGTCGGGGAAGTGGGGCCACTCGACCGACAGGACGTGCCGCCCCACGTCGGCATAGCGCGTGTGCCAGTCGGCGGGACGCGGCTCGGGGCGGGTCGCCGCCCAGGCGAACTCCTTGATCAGGTCGATCACGCCGGTCGTGCCGCTGATCATCTCTCCGTCGAGGAAGGGCCGGAAGAACTTGTGCAGGCCGGGAGACTCCAGGTCCCAGTCCACGACCAGCACGCGGTGGCCGTTGGAGGCGAGGATCCAGGCCGTGTTGGCCAGCGCCATCGTCCTTCCCGTCCCTCCCTTGTAGGAGTAGAAGGTGACGATGTGGCCGTCCTGGGACTCGGTCATTAACTCCCCTTCCGTCCTGGCGCGTCATCGGGCGCGGGCCCCCTGGATGCGGGGTTGCCGGATGCGGGGGCGTCCGGTGTGAGCGGCCACAGGCGTGGGCGGCCGCTGCCGGGCACCTGCGGCGGAAACGCCCGTCCGTGCCGCAGGTAGGAGTTGCCCGCGGCCTCCACCACCGGCCGCAGCGCCATCTCGAAGCCGGTCACGGTGGAGGTGTCGCTCATCGCCCGCCGTGCGGCCGGCCGGCCCTGCGCCAGCTTCGCGGGCAGCAGAGCGCGCAGGGCGGCGCGTAACTCCGCCGCGTTCTGGCCGGTCTGGGAGTCGGTGCCGCTCCACGGCACGACCACGCCCACCCACGGCTTGTCGGCCCGGTCGAACGCCTCGAGTAACGGGCGCAGCCGCGGGTCGAGGGCCGTCCACACGTCCAGCAGCACGATCCCCGGGCAACTCGGCGCCCCCGTGCCCAGCAGCTCGTCCTGATGGTGGTCGAAGGTCCCGATGTCGGGTTCGAACCCCAGGTGGCGCACGATGCCGGCGGCGATCTGCGCCACCGGGCGGAGGTCCTCGGGGTGGTAGGGGCTCCAGTCGCACGGAGAGGACCCGTAGAACCGGGAGTCCCGCACCGCCGTACGCGTGGCCGTCGTGTGGGCGAGGACGGCTATCAGGAAACGGCGTTCCTCGTCGCGGTTGAAGGCGCTCTTCATGCTGCCGTAGTCGCACGGCGTGATCGGGGGGAGCCGCACTCCCTCGGCCACCTCGATGATGCGCTGGGCCAGCGCGTCCACGGCGGATTTGTAATGGTCGCGGTATCTCCTGATCTTCATCAAGCCGTAGAGGCCTCGTTCGAGATAGTGCGTCCCAAGGTCCGGATGGGTGAATTGAATGGATTTGACCATATCTGGGAGTTCGAAGTCCGGAACCGGAACCCAGAACGCGGGGACGATCACTTCGGGAATGTCCCGTCGTCCGTCGAGATGCAACCGCCTGCGCAGGTCGAAGGCGGCCCATTCCTTTCCGCACTGTTCGCTCTGGAAGTAGCGGCGCGAGTAGAGAGGGACGAAGACCCGGCAGGTGGCCAGCTCCTTGGCCAGGCGCTTGTCCCACTCGACGCCCGGGCGGATGTCCATGTCCATGAAGCCCGGGGGAACGCCCGCGGGCAGCGACGTGTGCTGCAGTATCTCGCGGCACAGCTCTTTGTAGAGCTTTTCCACGGGAAGGTTGGGGTTCTCGTCATCCGGATGAGTGCGAGGCGTGCGCGCGTAACTGAGGAAGAAATAGGGGAGATGGCCTCCAGTACCCGAGGTACCAGCCACCTATACC
>NZ_VIRM01000056.1 GCF_006874475.1 Microbispora hainanensis | reverse complement strand
AGGCTCGCCGCGGCGAGAGTCTCGTCGAAGTAGTCCCCGGCAGCGGGCACAATGTCATTGACGGCCACTTCATCCCCTTCGTGTCTGAATGTGCGAATCGAAGGATTACGAAGTGGCCGTCCCTTGTCACATGGATCTCTCGCGTCACACCAGGGGAAAGATCACCCGCACACCACTCCCGTGGACGCTAACGACGCTCTGCTCTGATCTGATCCCGCCCTGGCGGCCAAGTACCACCGGCTGATGGTTAGCGAAGGCAAGCACCACAACTCCGCGATCTGTCACGTCGCGACCAGTCTGCTTACCCGGATAGCGGCCTGCTGACGGCGAGGAGAGCGCTACAGCCTGCACGACACCGATGGGCGACCGGTTGACCCTGCTGAGGCGCGAGCCATCATCGTCAAGCGCTACACCGTCCCGGCGGACCTACGCGCAGCCAGACGCACCACCCACATAGACGCCTTCAAGGGAAGGGGCCGGCGAAGCAAGAAGTCGCAAGGCGCTCCATCGCCTGGCCCGTCCACCCACCACGCTACGACCCTGCGGGGTTGACATCCATTAGGAACTCAACGGCATGGTCTTCACCACCCGCCTGGCCGGCGGCCGCGGCGGCCGCAACGCCTTCGAAAGCGAACTACGCCGCCTGCACCTGATCCAGAAGAACTGCACCCCCAACCACCCCACCACCTGCGGAAAAGTCGAACGGTTCCAGCAGACCATGAAAAAATGGCTACGCGCCCAGCCCGACCAGCCCACCACCATCGGCGACTTACAAACCTTCATCGACCGCTTCGCCGACGCCTACAACCACCACCGCCCCCACCGGTCGCTGCCGCACCGGGCCACCCCCGCCACGGCCTACAGCACCCGGCCCAAGGCCCAACCATCCGGCAGCCGCGAAGGCGACACCCACACCCGGGTCCGCCACGACCCCGTCGACCACACCGGCGTCGTCACCCTGCGGATCAGCGGCCGGCTCCACCACATCGGCATCGGACGAACCCACGCCCGAACCCACGTCATCCTGCTCGTCGACGATCTCCACGTCCGCGTGGTCAACGCCACCACCGGAGAACTCCTCCGCGAGCTGACCATCGACCCCACCCGCGACTACCAACCCCAGTACACAAAGAAACCCCCGAACCCGTAGGTTCGAGGGTTTCCGATGTCTTGCGACATCACAAGGTGCCCCCTGCAGGATTCGAACCTGCGCACCCGGCTCCGGAGGCCGGTGCTCTATCCCCTGAGCTAAGGGGGCTCAACCGCTGATAAGGCTACCAGGACTTGAAGGCCCTTCGTGACATCATTACGGCCCGCCGGGAGCGCGGGGATGTAGATCAGCGAAAACCGCGCGCCCGCCCCGTCTCATTGGCTAGCTTTGCCGCCGTGGGCGAGCTTCTGGGACGTGTGCTGGTCGTGGATGACGACGAGGTCATCCGGCAGCTCATAGCGGTCAACCTGACCCTGGAGGGGTTCGAGGTCGAGACCGCGTACGACGGGCAGGACTGCTTGGACCGCGTCCATGACGTGGATCCCGATGTGATCACGCTCGACGTGATGATGCCGCGCCTGGACGGCTGGGAGACGGCCACGCGGCTGCGGGAGGACCCGAGCACCCGGCACATCAAGGTCATGCTCATCACCGCCCGGGCCCAGGAGGACGACCGCAGGCGGGGCTACGACATCGGCGTCGACGCCTATCTCACGAAGCCGTTCGACCCGGCCGAGCTGATCCAGATCGTACGGGACCTGGCCAAGAGCCCCGGCGCGCTCTGAGCCGAATTGGTCCACGGACGCCGGCGCCGATTGGCCCGGGCGTGCGGGCCGCGAGGCTTCTAGCCTCGGCAAGCGTGATCGATGTCTCGACGTTGCTGGTCTACGCGGCCGCCTCGGCGGCGGTGGTGGCCGTGCCCGGCCCCAACCATCTCTACATCGCCGCCCGGGGCGTGGCCCAGGGTCGCCGTGCCGGGGTCGCCTCGGCTCTCGGGGTGGAGACGGGCACCCTGCTCCACATCGCCGCGGCGGCGGCCGGCCTGTCCTATCTGCTCGCACGGTCCGCGGAGCTGTTCGCGGCGGTGAAATGGGCCGGCGTCGCCTACCTCGCCTATCTCGGCATCCGCGCCCTGACCGGTCGGGGCACGGGCGGCGACGAGCCGCGGCCACAGCCGCTGCGCCGGGTCTTCCTCGAAGGCGTCGTGGTCAACGTGCTGAACCCCAAGACCGTGCTGTTCTTCCTGGCATTCCTGCCGCAGTTCGTGGATCCCTTCGGCGACGTGCCTGCGCAGGTCCTCCTGCTCGGGCTGGTCCTCGCCGTCATCGGGCTGGCCTCGGACCTCGCGTACGCGCTCACCGCCGGGTCGCTCGGCCGCCGCCTGCGCGCGAGCACGCTCAGGTACGCCTCTGGCGTGATCTACCTGGCGCTCGCCCTCGTCGCCGCGCTGAGCGGGGCCGGGCGTACGGCGCGGGCGTGATCAGGCCGCGCGGACGGACACCTCCTCGGCCGCCTTGTCGACGAAGCGGGCCAGCCGGGCGGGGTTGGCGAGCACGGTCAGGTGGCCCCGGCCCTGGATGTGGGTGAGGCTGCCGTCGGCGCAGGCCCGCAGGAACGCCAGTTCGTCGGCCCGGAAATGATCGCGGGCGCCGTTCACCAGCCAGACCCGGCCGGGGTAGGCGGCCAGCGAGGCGAGGGGGTCCTCCGCCGTGACCGCAGCGACGACGGACACCACGACCTCGCTGCTCACCCCGCCCTCGATCATGGCTTCTCCGGCGGCCCCGGGCAGCATCCGGCGCAGCGCGAAGCGGCTCACCCGGTCGGCGAGCGCGGGGTTGCGGGCGGCCAGGCGCCCGGCGAGCCGGTAGGCGTCCGCCATGGGCCCGTCCGGCCGGGCCGTGCAGCCCATCGCGACCAGGCCGGCGACGAGGTCCGGATGCCGAGCGGCGGTGGCGATGCCCACGTAACCGCCGAGGGACAGCCCCACGACGAGGGCCCGTCCGCCCAGGCCGGTGATCGTCTCCGCGACGACGTCGCAGGCCGCCTCCGTGTCGTACGGCAGGCCGCGGCGGCGGCCGTGGCCTGGCAGGTCGGGTGCGGCGGACGGGGCCCGCAGCAGCGCCCGCACCGGGGACCACATCGTGCCGCTCAGCCGGATGCCGTGGACGAAGACCACCGGCAGGCTCATGACGCACCTCCTCACATCGCAACGCAACGTTGCGTTGTATAAGTCATTAAAACACAACGGTGCGTTGCAGTAAGCTCCCCGCATGGCCCCACGCAAGAAGGACGACATCCTCAACGCCGCACTGAGCCTGCTGGCGGAGAAGGGATACGAGGGCCTCACGATCGAGGGTGTGGCCGAGCGGTCGGGCGTCAACAAGACGACGATCTACCGGTGGTGGCCGTCGAAGGCCGCCCTGCTCGGCGCGGCGCTGGTCGAGGCGCGGACGCTCGACTTCGACGCGCCCGACACCGGGAGCCTGCGGGGCGACCTGCACGCGCTGCTGGACGGCCTGGCCTGGCTGCTCACCACTCCCCCGGCGGCGGACATCGCCGTCGCGGCGCTCGGCGCGGCCGCCAACAGTCCCGAGCTGGCGGAGGCGGCCAAGGGCTTCTTCGCCGACCGGTTCGCCCGGGAGCAGCCGATCTTCGATCGGGCCCGCAAGCGGGGCGAGCTCGACGATTCCGCCGACCCGATGATGATCATGGATTTGCTCGCCGGCGCGGTCTGGCTGCGGGTGGTATTCCGGCAATTGCCTCTGGACGATGGCTTTACCGAGCGGGCGGTGAACGCCGTACTCGATGGGGTAGGGCGGCCAGAGGATCCCAAGGCGGGCCGACCGGCGCGAGCCGGCGGCTGACCGGAAGGATCGATCTGACGGCCCGCCTGGTGTGCCACTGGCGGGCCCTCCGCGACGGGTTCGCGGCGCGCGCGCTCCATGCGCGGCCGCGTACACCGGCGCGTCGTTCCCGCGGACGTTCCACGACCCGCCACGGTCGCGTCCGCTCACGTCATTCGCGCACATCCCAGCCGCGCCGCCCACGCCAGGCCGCACCGTGTCATGGCGCACCGTGTCATGGGCACCGTGTCATGCGCACCGTGTCATGCGCACCGGGTCGTGGTCGTGTCGTGCTCCGGCGCGGAGTGGAGGGAGCACACCGATGACCATCTCCAGCAAGCCGCCGAAACCTCATCGCAGGCGGCCCCGGCTTCTCCTCGGAATCGCCGCGGCGCTCACCGTCGTCACCGGGGCCGGCCTCGCCGCCGCGGGCGCACCGGGCCAGAACGAGACGCGGTACGCCCAGGGAGGACAGCTCCGGTCGGGTCCCGAGCAGTTCGGCATGACCGAGCTCGCCCTGCTCCGGCTCGGACCGGCCGGCCAGCACAGCCGGGCCGGCGACTACCAGACCTTCACCAGCCAGACGGGCGCGGTGGAATCGGTGCGGAGCGGCGCCGTGACGGTGGACGGCCGCACCTACACGGTCGACGAGTCGACCAGGGTCGTCGCGGACTACAAGGGCCTGCAGGGGATCCAGCAGGGCGACCAGGTATGGGTCATCGGCACGACCGGCGGCAGCCCGCGGGCGATCATCGTCGCGGACGCGAGCCGGCCGGCCCTGCCGGGGCACGGCGGAGGCACGGTGCCCCCCGGGCAGACCCCGCAGACCCCGACCGCACCCGTCACGCCCAGTGAGACCGGCGCGCCCGGTGGGTCGCCGTCGCCGGAGACGGTCGAGCCCACCGAGTGACGTACGCCCGGCCGTGGGCGGGGACCCGAGCGGCCCCCGCCCTGGGCGTGACGGCGTGACGGATCAGGACGTGGCGAACGTGAACCAGTTGAGGTTGACGAAGTCGGCCGGCTGGCCGCTGCTGAACGTGATGTAGACGGTGTGGGTGCCGGTCGTCGGCGTGATGTTGGCCGGGACGGTCGTCCAGCTCTGCCAGCCGCCGGTGTTGGCGACGGCGAAGTCGCCGATCGGGGTCGCCGTCGGGCTGTCGAGCCTGACCTGTACAAGGCCGCTCACGCCGGCCGCCGCGCCGGAGGCGACCCTGGCCTTGAACTGCCGCGCCGCCGTCGAGCCGAAGTTCACACCGTCGAAGCGCAGCCAGTCGCCGTTGGAGATGTAGCCGACGTTCTGGCCGCCGCCGCTGTCCTGGGTCGTCTCCACCTGCGTGCCGCTCTGCGCCTGGTAGTTCTCCGCCTGGATGGTGGAGCGGGCGTCCACGCCGCCGCCGGTCGGCGGGGGCGAGCTCGGCGGCGGGCTGCTGGTCGCGCCGCTCTGCCACACGGCCACGTAGTCGACCACCATCGGCCGTCCGGACACGGTGGCGGAGGTGGGCGTGGAGAACCCGGCGACGCCGTTGGGGAAGCCGCCGCCCATGGCGACGTTCAACAGGAGGAAGTAGCCGGAGTGGGAGGTCATGTTCGACCACGTCGTGGCGTCGAGCTGGCTCTGGCTGATGCTGTGGAACTGCTGGCCGTCCACGTACCACCGGAGCTGGTTGGGGGTGACGCTGCGGTCCCACTCGAAGCGGTAGGTGTGGAAGGCCGACTGGCAGGTCGAGCCGGGGCAGGCCCGGCTGGCGCCGATGCCGTTGGTCTCGCCGCACGCCCCGCCGGGGTTCACGCCGCAGTGCAGCACGCCCCAGACCGAGTTGATGCCGTTGACGTTCTCCATGATGTCGAACTCGCCGATGGCCGGCCAGTTCTGGTAGTTGCCGCGGTAGGGCGAGCCCAGCGCCCAGAAGGCCGGCCAGTAGCCGAGGGCGGCGTTGCCCGTCACGTTGGGCATTTGGATGCGGCCCTCGATCCGCAGGATCCGCCCGGCCTCCGGCTTGAAGTCGGTGCGGCGGGTCTCGATCCGGGCGGAGGTCCAGTTCTGGCCGCTGCCGATGGGGGTGATGCGCAGGTTGCCGGAGCCGTCCAGGCTGACGTTGGCCGGGTCGGCCGTGTAGTTCTGGATCTCGCCGGTGCCCCAGTTGCCGGGGCCTCCGGGGTACGAGTGGCCGGTGTCGATGATCCAGTTGGTGGACGACGGAAGCGTTCCGGCCGCGCCGTTGAAGTCGTCCGACCAGACGAGCGACCAGCCGGACGGCGTCGCGGGCACCGACGCGTCGGCGGGCCGTACGGCGAGGGCCAGGACCGCGGCGGCCACGGCGAGCAGCGCCGGCACCGAGCGCCGCCATGGGGAGTGGAGCACACGCATGAGTACCTCTCTCCTCGGTCCGGTCGTCGCGGCGGGGGGATTGGGGGGTGCGGGTGGCCTCACGCAGCGGAGACGGCGAACGTCCGCGGGGCCGGACGGCGGTGTCCGGAGAGGGTCGTGAGGGCCCGCGCACCGCGATCGCGGACCGCTTGAGCGACACTGTCCCCTCTCGCTCTCACTCGCGTCAAGAGGATCTGTGAAATCCGAGAGAGCGTTCTCAGCACATGCCACCCAGTGTAAGCAGCGAAGAGAGAGCGCTCTCCAGGCTGCTTCCTGTGAAGACCCGCGACGCCCCGCCATCGATGTCAGGAGACCTGCGGCAGGCGGAGCCTGGTCGCGCCCAGCGTGCCCAGCAACGCGGTCGCGGCCAGGACCAGAGCGGTCTCGCGGAAGCCCGTGAGCGGCGAGCCCGTCGCCGCGCCGCGGGTGGTGAAGAACGTGACGAGCAGGGCGATCCCGAACGATCCCGCGAGCCGCTGCGCCACGCTGAACAGCGTGTTGGCGTCCGGGACGCGTTCCGGCGCCAGCCCGCCCAGCAGCGAGATCACCAGCGGCTGGCTCGTGAACCCGATGGCCAGGCCGCGTCCGCACAGGACGAGCGTGGTGAGCCACACGGGCGTGTCCGGCGTGAACAGCGCCATCAGCCCGGTCGTCACCGTCAGGAGCACCATCCCGAGCACCACCGCGAACCGCACCGACCGCCACTCGGCCACCCTCTGGCCGATCGGGGCGGACAGTCCCATGGCCAGGCCCTGCGGCAGGAGCGCGAGCCCGGTGACAAGGCTGGAATGGTGCTGGATCGTCTGGAGATAGAGCGGCGCGAGGAACAGCACGGCGAACAGCACGACACTCGACACCGCGCACAGCGCGAGGGTCATCGCGCGCGCCCGGTCCCGCACCAGGTCGAGCGCCAGGGCGGCCTGCGGCCGGCGGCGCGCCCACAGCACGTAGGCGGCGAGGAGCGCCAGACCGGCCGGCCATGACGGGGTGGCCCAGCCCTGGGCCGCCACCCGTTCGACTCCATAGGTCGCCAGCCCTAGTCCGGCCGCCAGCAGGATCAGCCCCGGCAGGTCCGGCCGTACGGCGCGGTCGCCCCGGACGCCCAGGCCCGCCCGACAGGCCGCGAACGCGCCGGGCAGGGCGAGCAGCCCGATCGGCAGGTTGATCAGGAAGATCGAGCGCCAGCCGTACGCGCCGATCAGCAGGCCGCCCAGGGAGACGCCGAGCGCGGGCGCCGCGAAGAACGCGAGACCCGCGGCGAGCGGCACCCTGCCACGCGCGCCCGTCGCGGCTCCGCCCTCCCCGATGAGCAGGCCGATCGCCAGCGGGACGAGCGGCGCGCCGCCCAGGCCCTGCAGGGCCCTGCAGCAGATCAGCGTGCCGGCGTCGGGGCTCAGCGCGCACGCGGCGGACGCGAGTGTGAACAGGACCAGGCTGCCGATGTACGTCGGAACCAGCCCGAACCTCCTGGCCAGGTAGGACGTGAGGCCCAGACCGACCGCCAGGGCGAGCAGGTAGCCGCTCACGGTCCACTGCACGACGTCGAGGGGCCGGCCGAGCTCGCGGGTCAGGCCGGGCACCGCGAGGTTGACCACCGACGAGTCGACCATCGACAGGATCGGGCCCGCGACGAGCCCGAGCGACATGAGGCGGGTGGGCCTGCCGACCTCGGCGCCCGTCGTCACATGGACTCCCCCGGCGATGGCGACGGCTGCGGGAGCGCCGCCTCCAGCTCGTCCAGCCAGGCCAGCTCGAGGCGATGGCGCTCGATGTTGAAGCGGAGGACGCGCAGACCCCACGGCTCGTGTCCCGCCGCCGCGGCCATCTCCTCCTGCGCCGCCAGCGAGTGCTCCACGCACTCCCGGCGCACCTCGATGATCCTGCGGCGGTCGGGCTCGGGCAGCAGATCGAACAGACCCACCCTGACCTGGAACTCCTCGTCCTTCGTCAGGAGCGTCGTGTCGGCGGTGCGCAGCAGCGCCCCCAGCCGCTCACGCCCCTTGCCGGTGATCCGGTAGACGGTCCTCGGCGGACGGCCCAGGGTGGTCTCCTCCGCCACCTTCTCGATCTCGCCACGCTGCTCGAAGCGCCGCAGGGCGGGATAGAGCGTGTTGTTGTTGAGCAGGCCACCGGTGACGCGCTCGATGTACTTCTTGATCTCGTAGCCGTGCTTCGGCGTGTTGAGCAGCCCTCGGAGGATCACGATGTCGGAGTACACCCGTCCAAAATAACCTAGGTTAGATTAACCGTCGAGGGGTCAGGCGCCGCGGCCCCAGCGGTAGGCGCCGTAGCCCATGAGCAGCAGGCTCACCGCGCCGGCCACGGCTCGCCAGGTGTTCCACGTGGTCCACCGGGCCGAGTAGTCCGCCCAGATCCGGGCGGCGGCCTCGGCCGGGTCGCCGTGGGCGGCCGCGGCGAGGGCGTTGTTCATCGGCACGTTCACGGCGGCCGTGATCAGGAGCACGCCGACGACGTACACCGCGGCCGCAGCGAAGAACGGCCAGGCCGCGCCGGAGCGAGGGGTGGCGAGCAGCAGGCCGCCCGCCCCCGCGGCGGCCACCGGGGCGAGGACGAACGCCGCCAGGAACACCGGGTTCTGGATCTTGACGTTCATGGCGTTCATCGCGTCGATCGCCGAGGAGGCCGGCGCGGCGTTCAGGCCCGGCATGACCCCGACCGAGAATCCGAAGAACGTGCCCGCGATCCCGGCGGTCATCAGCGTGGACAGGCCCGCCGCGACGGCGGCCGGCAGGTACGTCATGACGCCTCCGCCGCGGCCCGGGAGCGGACGCCGGCTGTGGCGGTGGCGGTGGCGGTGGCGACCGGATTGTGCGCTGTCGTCGTCATGGCGATCAGTCAACCGGCGGACCGCTCCCGGCGACATCGCCGAGACGCTCGACCGCATATCCGGCCGTCTACGATCTGGCCATGGACGCGCTGGCCGATCTCCTCGACGGCCCCCGGGCGCGGGGAGCCTTCCTGCTGCGGGCGACCCTGAGCCCGCCCTGGTCGGTGCGGATCCAGGACGAGGCGCCGCTGTGCCTGGTCGCGATGGTGCGCGACCAGGCGTGGATCACCCCCGACGAGGACCCCGCCGTAGAGGACAGCGCCGTAAAGGACAGGGCCGTAAAGGACGGCGCCGTACGGGACAGGGCCGTACGGGTGGGGCCCGGCGACGTGGCGGTCGTGCGCGGTCCCGGTCACTACACGGTCGCCGACGACCCGGCGACCACGCCGCAGGTGGTGATCCACCCCGGGCAGGTCTGCACCACCCCGGACGGCCGCGCCCTGTCGGGGGAGATGGACCTGGGCACGCGCACCTGGGGCAACGACCCGGACGGCTCGGCCGTGCTGCTCGTCGGCACCTACCAGATGCGCGGCGCGGTCACCCGGCGGCTGCTGGCGGCGCTGCCCACGCTGCTGGTGCTGCGCGGCGACTCCTGGGACGGCTCCCTCGTCACGCTGCTCGGCAAGGAGATCGGCAAGGACGAGCCGGGCCAGGAGGTGGTGCTCGACCGCCTGCTCGACCTGCTGCTGATCGCCGTGCTGCGCACGTGGTTCTCCCGGCCGGACGCGCAGGCGCCGGGGTGGTATCGGGCGCACGGCGACCCGGTGGTCGGCCCGGCGCTGCGGATGCTGCACGCCGACCCGGCGCATCCCTGGACGGTCGCCGAGCTGGCGGGCCGGGCGGGCGTCTCCCGCGCCGCGCTGGCCCAGCGGTTCGCGAAACTGGTCGGCGAGCCGCCGATGGCCTACCTGACCGGGCTGCGGCTGGCGCAGGCGGCCGACCTGCTGCGGGAGACGGACGCGACGCTGGAGGCCGTGGCGCGGCGGGTCGGCTACGGCACCGCGTTCGCGCTCAGCTCGGCCTTCAAGCGGGAACACGGCGTGAGCCCGCAGCGCTATCGGGAGACCCTGAGCCACCCGGCCGGCTGAATCCTCACGGGCGGCACTCCCCCGGTCCCGCATGAGAGAACGCTTTCTCATGCGTCCAGGAGGACGCACCCCGCGCCGGACGCCCCTCTTCCTGCGCGAATAGCCGTGGGAGCGCTTCCACCAGGCATAACGCCGTCCTCAGATAACGGGAATCGTTACTGATCCAGCCCTTGACGGCCTCACGACCGGCTCCCAATCTTGTGCGAGAGCGCTCTCTTCATGATCATTAATACACAGGAACCCAAGGAGGGTTCATGGGCACTCCCCACGCGGGCCGCCGGGTCGTCCGGTTCGTCGCCCCCATGCTGGCCGCCTCCCTGCTCACGCTCACGGCGTGCGGCGGGGGCGGGTCCGGCTCCACGACCGGCGGCGGCCAGTCCACGGAGAAGATCAAGCTCAGCGTCGGGCTCTTCGGCGACTTCGGCTTCAAGCCGCTCTACGAGGAGTTCACGAAGACGCACCCCAACGTCGAGATCGAAGAGCGCCAGGCGGCGTACGCCGACCACCACACCAACCTCGCCGCGCACCTGGCCACCGGGGCGGGCGCCGCGGACGTCGAGGCGATCGAGGTGGGCTACATCAGCCAGTTCACCTCGCAGCCGGACAAGTTCCACGACCTGAAGCAGTTTGGCCTCGACAAGCGCCAGGGCGAGTATCTCGACTGGAAGTGGCAGCAGGGCCTCGCCCCCACCGGCGCGCTCGTCGGCCTCGGCACCGACGTCGGCGGCCTGGCCATGTGCTACCGCACGGACCTGTTCGAGAAGGCCGGCCTGCCGAGCAAGCGCGACGAGGTGTCGGCCCTGTGGCCCACCTGGGAGCAGTACATCGAGACCGGCAGGAAGTTCGCCGCCAAGGCGCCCAAGGGCGCCAAGTTCTTCGACAGCCCCGGCGAGATCTTCCGGGCCATCATCGCCCAGGCCCCGGTCGGCGTGTACGACGCGCAGGACAACGTCGTCGTCGCCACCAACCCCGACGTGAAGAAGGCGTGGGACCTGTCGGTCCAGATGATCGGCGCGGGCCTCTCCGCCAAGATCGGCGCGTTCACGCCGGAGTGGAACACCGGCTTCGCCAAGGGCTCGTTCGCGACCGTGATCTGCCCAGCCTGGATGACGGCGTACATCCAGGACCAGGCCAAGAACGCGGCCGGCAAGTGGGACATCGCCACCGTGCCCGGCGGCGCGGGCAACTCGGGCGGCTCCCACCTCACGGTGCCCAAGCAGAGCAAGCACCCCAAGGAGGCCGCCGAGCTGATCGACTTCCTGACCTCGGCGCAGAACCAGGCCGCGGTGTTCAAGGCGATCGGCAACTTCCCGTCGATCCCGTCGCTGTACGACCAGCCGGACATCCAGAACTTCACGAAGAACTTCTTCAACGACGCCCCCGTCGGCAGGATCTACTCCGACGCCGCGAAGAACCTCAAGCCGCAGCACCTCGGCCCCCGCGAGGGCGACGTGCGCACGGCCGTCGGCAACGGCATCGGCCGGGTCGAGCAGGGCAAGCAGTCGCCCGACGAGGCGTGGGCCCAGGTCCTCAAGGACGTGGAAGGCATCAAGTAGTCCGTCACAGGCGGGGCCCCAGACGATCGGCTCAGACGATCGGCTCGGGTTGTCGGCCCTGGGGCCCCGTCCAGAGGAGGATCTCCCATGGCATCACCCCCGGGCGGGTCCCTGCGGACCGCGGCGCCCTCCCCCGGCGGCCCACCGGCCGCCTCGCCCGCCCCGGCGCACGCGCGAGCGGCGTCGGGCCGGCGCTCCGTCCTTCACCGGCTCGACCGGCAGGCCTCGCCGTACGCGTACGTCGCGCCGTTCTTCCTGCTGTTCGCGGCCTTCGGCGTCTTCCCGCTCGTCTACACGGCCTGGGTGTCGCTGCACGACTGGAACCTGCTGAGCAGCGACAACCCCTTCGTCGGCCTGGACAACTACACGGCGCTGTTCGCCGACGGCTACTTCTGGAACGCGGCGTTCAACACGCTGTCGATCGGCGTGCTGTCCGCGGTGCCCCAGCTGCTGCTCGCGCTCGTGCTGGCGCACCTGCTGAACCGGCCGCTGCGGGCGCAGACGCTGTTTCGCATCACGCTCCTGCTGCCCAACGTGACCAGCGTCGTGGCCGTGGTCGTCATCTTCAGCCAGCTCTTCGGGCGCGACTTCGGGCTGGTCAACATGGTGCTCGACTGGCTCGGGTCCGGCCGGATCGACTGGCAGGCGGGCGTGGCCACCTCACACGTGGCCATCGCCGTCATGATCATGTGACGGTGGACCGGCTACAACGCGCTCATCTACCTCGCGGCCATGCAGGCCGTGCCCAAGGAGATCTACGAGGCGGCGACGCTCGACGGCGCGTCCAGCCTCAGGCAGCTGTGGGGCATCACGCTCCCGATGATCCGGCCGACCGTCGTCTTCACGGTCATCGTCACCACGATCGGGTCGATGCAGATCATCGCCGAGCCGCTGCTGTTCGGCGCGCAGGTCAGCAACGGCGCGGCGGTCACGGGCGGCACCGACCGCCAGTTCCAGACCCTGGCCCTCTACCTGTACGAGAAGGGCTTCCGCAGCTTCGAGTTCGGCTATGCCTCTGCGGCGGCCTGGGTGATGTTCCTGCTCGTGGTCGTGGTCGTGGGCGTCAACTACCTCGTCGTACGGCGCATGCGTGGAGGACTCGATGCCTAGGTCGCTGCGCGCTCGTCCGCTCACCTACCTGACCCTGGTGGCGGTGGCGTTCTTCTCGGCGTTCCCCGTCTACTGGAGCGTGGTCGTCGCCTCGCACGACAACACGGCGCTGGCCGAGGTGCCGCCGCCGCTGATGCCGGGCGGCAACTTCTTCGCCAACGTGCAGCGGGTGTTCGACACCGCGCCGTTCGCGCTGGCGCTGCTCAACTCGTTCGTCGTCGCAGGGACGATCACCGTGTCGGTGATGTTCTTCTCCACCCTGGCCGGCTTCGCGTTCGCCAAGCTGCGCTTCCGCGGCCGCAACGTGCTGCTGCTGATGACGGTCGTGACGATGATGGTCCCGGCGCAGCTCGGCATCATCCCGCTCTACATGCTGATGATCAAGCTGGAGTGGACCGGCACGATGTACGCCGTGATCGTCCCGGCGCTGGTCAACGCGTTCGGCGTGTTCTTCATGACGCAATATCTGAGCCGCGCGCTGCCGACCGAGCTGCTGGAGGCGGGCCGGATCGACGGGTGCAGCACGGCCCGGCTGTTCTGGCACGTCGTGATCCCGGCCGCCCGGCCGGCCGCGGCGGTGCTCGGCATGCTCACGTTCATGACCGCGTGGAACGACTACTTCTGGCCGCTGGTGGTGCTCACCCCGGACGACCCCACCGTGCAGGTGGCGCTGTCGCAGCTCGCCAGCGGCTACGTGCGCGACTTCACGCTCGGCCTCACGGGCACGGCGGTGGCGACCCTGCCACTGGTGCTCGTCTTCGTCCTGCTCGGCAAACAGATCATCGGAGGCATCATGCAGGGAGCTGTGAAGGGATGACGGCGACGACCACGGCCACTCGGGGGACCGGATCGTCGACGATGGTCTTCCCTGACGGCTTCGTCTGGGGCGCCGCCACCGCGGCCTACCAGATCGAGGGCGCCGCCGCCGAGGACGGCAGGGGTCCCTCGATCTGGGACACCTTCTCCAAGGTCCCGGGCAACGTGGCCGACGGCCACACGGGCGACGTCGCCTGCGACCACTACCACCGCTACGCCGAGGACGTACGGCTCATGGCCGGTCTGGGCCTGGCGGCCTACCGGTTCTCGGTGGCCTGGCCGCGCGTCCTGCCCACCGGGGCGGGACGGGTCAACGCCTCAGGCCTCGGCTTCTACGACCGCCTGGTGGACGAACTGCTCGCCCACGGCATCACGCCCTACCCCACGCTGTATCACTGGGACCTGCCGCAGACGCTCGAGGACGCCGGCGGCTGGGCCGCGAGGGACACGGCGCAGCGCTTCGCCGACTTCGCCGCCGTCGTGCACGAGCGGCTCGGCGACCGCGTCGGCACCTGGACGACGCTGAACGAGCCGTGGGTGGCCGCCTTCCTCGGCTACTGCTCCGGCGTCCACGCCCCGGGCAGGCGCGACCCGGCCGCCGCGTTCCGCGCCGCCCACCACCTGCTGCTCGGGCACGGGCTGGCGGCACGGGCCCTGCGCGCGTCCGGGGCCGCCGAGATCGCGCTCACCCTCAACCTCTCCCCCGTGATCCAGACGGACGGCCACGAGGAGGCCGCGCGGGTGGACGCGCTGATGAACCGGCAGTTCCTCGACCCGGCGCTGCGGGGGCGCTACCCGGAGGAGGTGCTGGAGATCGCCGCCCGCCACGGCGGCCTCGGCCACATCCGGGACGGCGACCTGGCCGTCATCAACCAGCCGATCGACCTGCTCGGCATCAACTACTACAACCCGTCCTTCGTGTCGGCCGCGCCCGGCGAGCCGGCGAACCCCGCCTTCCCCGGCACGGACGGCATCCGGTTCGAGCCGCCGACCGGCCCGACGACCGCGATGGACTGGCCCATCGAGCCGTCCGGCCTGGAGACCCTGCTCGTACGGCTGTCGCGCGACTACCCCGACGTCGGGCTGCTCGTCACGGAGAACGGCGCGGCCTTCGACGACCACCTCACGGGTGACGAGGTGCACGACGACGACCGGATCGGCTACCTCGACGGCCACCTGCGGGCGGCGCACGCCGCGATCTCCGCTGGTGCGGACCTGAGGGGTTATCTCGTATGGTCGCTCCTGGACAACTTCGAGTGGGCCTACGGCTATCACAAGAGGTTCGGCATCGTGTACATCGACTTCGAGACCCAGCGACGCGTTCCCAAGGACAGCGCGCTGTGGTATCGAGACGTCATCGAACGCAACGGGCTGGGGAGTGCCTGACGAATACTGCCCGTCGTGAGCGGCCCCCCGGACCGCGCGCGGCGCGGCGTGACTCGCCGGGCACGACGAAGGGGGACTGCATGAAACGACCCACTCTGGAGGCGGTAGCGGCGCGGGCAGGGGTCTCCCGCGCCACCGTCTCCCGGGTCGTCAACGGGCAGATGACGGTGACACCGCAGATCAGGGATGCGGTGATGCGCGCCGTCGACGAGCTGGGATACGTCCCCAACTCGGCGGCGCGCAGCCTCGTCACGCAGCGGACCGACTCGATCGCGCTGGTCGTGTCGGAGCCGCCGACCAGGGTCTTCTCCGAGGACCCGATGTTCTCCACGGTCATCCGCTCGGCCAGCGTGGAGCTCGAGGCCGCCGACAAGCAGGTCGTGCTCATGCTCGGCGGCTCGGCCCAGAGCCACGCGAGGATCGAGCGTTACATCGCCAGCGGCCACGTCGACGGGGTCATGCTGATCTCGATGCACGGCGCCGACCCGCTGCCCTCCGCCGTCGCGCGGATGGGCGTCCCCGTCGTCTCGTACGGCAGGCCGCCCGTGCCGGTGCCCCTGCCGTACGTGGACAACGACAACGTGGGCGGCGCGGAGAAGGCGGTGCGCCACCTGCTGGACGGCGGACGGCGGCGCATCGCCACGATCGCCGGGCCACAGGACATGATCGGCGGCCAGGACCGGCTCAAGGGTTATCGCGACGCGCTGCGCGAGTCCGACCGGCGGTCGATCGTCGCCGTCGGCGACTTCACCCGTGAGTCCGGCGCCGTCGCCATGCGCCACCTGCTGCAGGACGACCCGGAGCTCGACGCCGTCTTCGTCGCCAACGACCTCATGGCCATCGGGGCGCTGCAGACCCTGCGCCAGGCGGGCCGCCGGGTGCCCGACGACGTGGCCGTCGTCGGGTTCGACGACATCGAGGCGGCCCGCTACACCGAGCCCCCGCTGACCACGATCAGGCAGCCGGTCATCGAGCAGGCCGCCACGATGGTCCGGCTGCTGCTGGGCCTGTTCAAGGGCGGCCCGGCCGACCCGGTGATCCTCCCCACCGAGCTCGTCGTCCGCGAGTCCGCGTGACGTTCAGGCGAGCGCCTCGGTGATGCGGCCGAGCGCCTCGAAGGGCGCCAGGCCGTACGCGTAGAAGTCGGCGGCCCCGGCCCCCGCCGTACGGGCCGCGCGCACCTTGGCGGCCAGCCGGTCGGCGGAGTCGGTGTCCGGGGCGCCGGGGCGCAGCACGACCCGCAGCTCCGGGTTCTTGCCGACCGAGCGCCGGTAGGCGGCCACGTCGTCGGCCACCCGGGCCGGGTCCCTGGCATAGCCGAGGACCGCGAACGACGGGACCAGGTCGCCGAGCGCCACCAGGTCGATCCCGAGCTGCCAGGAGTCGTGCGCGGCCAGGCCGGCGGAGGGCAGCCCGTGGGCATAGCCCTTGACCGCGCCCGTGCCGTCCAGGAACGTCAGCCGTGCGCCTTCGGCCGTCACCGCCGCCGCGACCTCTCCCACCAGGGAGGTGACGCTCTCGGAGCGGGCCCGCGCGTACGCCACCGTCTCCGGGCCTGCGTACGCCGTCAGCGCGGCCCGCGTGACCTCGCCCTCCGCCGGCGGGTCGCCGTCGAGCACGCCCCCGACGATCCTGGCGCACTCCTGCCTGGCCGCCTCGGCGTTCACCCCGAGGTCGGCGGCCCGGCGCATGCAGTGGACGCAGAAGCACAGGCCGAACAGGAAGGCGTCCATCGGGCCGAGCGCCACGAAGCACCGCTCGTAGGCGAAGGCCCCGAAGTGCAGCGACTCCGCGACGACCGTGTCCACCCCCTGCCGGGCGACGGCCCGGGCCAGCGCCACGGCGTACGCCCGGACGTCGGGGTGCGAGGGGCACAGGTCGGCCGGGGAGCCGTGGTCGCCGAAGCAGTTCTCCACCCTGATGTCGGGGTGGGCCAGGCCGAGGGTGGCGTTGTTGAGGAACACGGTCCAGCCGTGCAGCCGCATGCCCCGGTCCTCGCAGGCGCGGCGCAGCTCGTCGAGCGGCCGGTCCTGCGCCCCGGGCTGCACGGGCGGGGTCAGGCGCAGCCCGTCGAACAGGTCCTCCGGCGGCGGGAAGTGGACGCCGTCGCGGCGCAGCGTCAGGCGCGACGCGCCGTGCGGGGTCACGTCCCTGGCCTGGTGATAGGCCGCGGCCACCGCGACGCCTCGCACGCCGTACGCCGAGGCCCGGTCGAGCAGTCCCCGCGCGCCCTCGGCGTACAGGTCCTCGACGAAGACGTACAGGGCGCTGTCCATCGTCAGCGGCCCGCGTACGCCACGAAGTCGATCTCGACGAGGATGTCCATGAGATCGGAGCCCACCGTGGTGCGCACCGGGTAGGGCCGGGTGAAGTAGGACCGGTAGACCTCGTTGAACGCGGCGAAGTCCTCCTTGAGGTTCTGCAGGTGGACCGTCGCCTTCACCACGTCGTCGAACGTCAGGCCGTGGGCCTCCAGCACCGCCCCGAGGTTGCGCATGGTGCGGTGGGTCTGGGCGGCCACGTCGTCGCCGACGACCTCGCCGGTCGCCGGGTCGAGCGGCCCCATGCCGGAGGTGTAGAGGAAGTCGCCCACCACGAGACCCTGGGAGTAGGCGCCGACCGGTGCGGCCCCTGCGGTCGTACGGATCTCCTGCTTGCCAGCCATTGTCACCGCTCCATCAGAAACACGTGTTGATCAAATCAATCACGACGTCGTCGTCGTCCACCACGGGGATGACCCGCCATTTGTCGAAGGCCGTGCACGGATGCGACAGCCCGAACGACACCAGGTCTCCCGGGCGCAGCCCGGCGTCGCCGTCGAGATAGGCGTGCTGGTCCTGCACCGTGACGACCGTCACTCCGCTCAGCGGCTCGGCCGGACCCCGGCCACCCCGCCGTACGGCCCGGGGGAACGGCAGGTGGATGTCGTGGGGAACGTCCCGTTTGCCCATGCCGACCAGCACGAGACCGGGCTCGGGCACGGACAGCACCTGGGCCCAGACCTCCAGCGCGGGCCGCAGCTCGCCCTCCAGCCGGTTGTAGGGCGTGTGCTCCCGGTAGTAGCCGTCGTCGTGGGCGATGTAGGCGCCGCTGCGCAGCAGCACGGTGGCGCCCGGCTCCTCGGTCAGCGGCGCGAGCTCCTCGGCCACCAGGTCGAACCACGAGCTGCCCCCGGCGGAGACCACGATGGGCCCTGCCACCTGCGGCGCGAGCGTCCGGGCCGCGCGGGCCAGGTCGCGCAGGAACCCGCGCACCCCGGCGGCCTCGTGGTGGGTCCCCTCATATCCGGCGACCCCGGCCAGCTCGGTCCCCCGGGCCTCCTGGGCGGCGCGGGCCACCGCCAGCAGCTCGTCGTGGTCGCGGCAGCCGGTGCGGCCGCCCGGGTGGCCCAGCTCGACCAGCACGCGGAACGGGACGTCGCCGGCCATCTCGTCGAGCACGCGCACGCCCTCGATCGAATCGGCGAAGCAGAGGAAGTCGAAGCGCCCGATCTCGCCGGCCAGCCAGCCCAGCGCGCCGCGGTCGAAGATCTCGTTGGCCAGCAGCACGCGCGGAACGCCGAAGGAACGGTGGACGAGCACCTGGCCCGGCGTGGCCGCGGTGACCCCCCACGCCCCGGCGTCGAGCTGGGCCCGCACGAGCTGCGGCGACATCGTGGTCTTGGCGTGCGGCGCGAAGGCCAGCCCGTGCCGGTCGGCGAAGCGCGCCAGCGTCGCGATGTTGTAGTCGAGGGCCGAGCGCCGGGCCGTCATCACCGGCCAGGTGAACGCGCCGTCGAACAGGGAGTGCCGGGCCTCGGCGAACTCCCGTCCGCCGATCGGCCCGCCCGGCCACAGGAAACCACGGGTGCGCGCGTCGACGACGATCTCCGGGAGCCCCGGCTCCGCGGGCTGCGCCGGGAGGCCGTCCGTGAAACCCACGCCGCCCCCCTTGTTGTCCAATTCAGACCACCTCGTGGATCGTACTGGACCACCGTCTCGGGGGTAGACTCGCGCCCTCACACCATGATCGGAACGGGGTGGCGATGAGCGGCGACGTGCGACTCGATCGGGCCCTCGCCCTCTATGAGCAGGCGGTCTTCGGCGGCGACGCCTCGGCTCTCACCGAGGCCGACCGGGAGCTGGACGCGGTGGAGGCCGGCCTGACCACGCGGGGATCGGGACGGGACATCGCCGCCGCCGAGGCCGGTCTCGCGCTGGCCCGCGGCCGGGTCGTCCACGCGCGGTTCCTCGAACACCACGAGGAGGACCCTCGCGAACTGGAGCTGTTCGAGCGGGCGGCCGATCTCTTCCGGCGGCTCGGCGACACGCGCGGCGAGGGTGAGGCGCTCTTCTGGATCGGCTGCTTCCATCAGGTCGTACGGCACGACGACGAGGCGGCCGGGCCCGCGCTGCGGCGGTCGTACGAGCTGGCGGCGGGGGCCGGCGACAAGCTGACGATGTCCTACGCGCTCCGGCATCAGGGCATCGCCGATCACAAGGCGGGACGGCTGGAGGCGGCACGCGAACGGCTGGAGGAGTCGGTCCGGCTGCGCCGGGAGCTCGACTTCCATCCGGGGGTCGCCGCCAACCTGGTCGGACTGGCCTACATCGCCGTCGCCGAGGGCCGCCGGGACGACGCCCTGCGGCTCCTCGACGAGGCGGCCGTCCTGGCGGAGACGAGCGGGGCCCTGGGCATCGCGCGGCACGTGGAACAGGCACGCACGGCCCTGTGACCCCAGCCTGACGGCGGATCGCCTCGCATTCGATGACATGTTCGAGATAGGGTGTGACGGACCTCATAGGGGCTCTGTGGTTCCGCAGCGCGGACGTCCCACAGCGCAGACAGAGGAGGGACCGCCCATGACCGAACCCAGGACGCACACCCTTGAGGTGCCCGGCTGCGTTCTCCACTACGACGTACGCGAGGCCGAGGGAACCACCGAGCCGATCCTGATGATGATCGGATCGCCGATGGGCGCCGCCGGGTTCACCGCCCTGGCGCGGCACTTCGAGGACCGCACGGTGGTCACCTACGACCCGCGCGGAAGCGACCGGAGCACCCGGACCGACGGCGTCGCCGAGTCGACCCCCGGCCTGCACGCCGACGACCTGCACCGGCTGATCGACGCGCTCGGAGGCGGGCCGTGGACGTCTTCGCCAGCAGCGGAGGGGCGGTCAACGCGCTCGCGCTCGTCGCCCGGCATCCCGGGCAGGTGCGCACGCTCGTGGCGCACGAGCCGCCCGCCCTCCAGGTCCTGCCGGACCGGGAGCAGGCGCTGGCCGTCGTGGCCGACATCCGGCGGACCTACGACCGGGACGGTTTCGGGCCGGCGATGGTGAAGTTCATCGTGAGCACGGGCCACCAGGGCGAGATCCCGGCGGACTTCGCCGATCGGCCCGTGCCGAGCCCGGCGGATTTCGGGCTGCCGGCGGAGGACGACGGTGCGCGTGGCGACGTGATGTTCGAGCAGAACCTCATCACCTGCACCCACTACGAACCCGACTTCGAAGCGCTCCGCGCGGCTCCGGCCCGCATCGTCGTCGGCGTCGGAGCCGAGTCGGAGGGGCAGCTGGCCCGCCGCGCGGGCGAGGCGGTCGCCGAGCGGCTCGGCACCAAGCCGGTGATCTTCCCCAGCAACCACGGCGGGTTCCTCGACGACACGTTCGGCATGCCGGGCGATCCGGACAACTTCGCCGTCACACTGCGCCAGGTTCTGGCCGAGTAGGCCGGCGAGCCCGTCGAGCCGGGCAGCGAACTCCACCCCGCCATTGGGCGTCCAACCTTCATGAGCCCGCGCGCGTCGTTCACCCCGGCCTTGTCAGCCGCCATCGTCGTGGCCGTGCTGGCCGCCGCCTGCACCGCCCCGCCCGCCCGCGGACGCGTGTCCGAGCGGGCACCGGCGTCCGCTGCCACGGGTGTCGCGCCGGGCACGCCGGGGGCGGGCGGGAAGGGATTTCGAGGGGCCTGGGACTTTCTGTATCCGGACGATCCGCCTGAGCGGCACCGGCCCGTGACGGTCGCGGCCGATGAGTCGGGGCCGTGGCGGCTGCGCCTGCTCGCCGACTACGGGGTGTTCGACCAGATCACCTGTGTCGTCGCCACGGCGCCCGGAGTGGCCTGGGCGTTCGGGTTCGATGAGACGTGGCGGGGCCGGCTGGTCGCACTGCGCTGGGACGGAGCCCGCTGGACCAGGTACGCCTCCGCACAGCGGGCCTACCCGGTTGCCGCTGCGGCCTCGGGGCCGGACGACGTCTGGCTGCTGCTGCGGGGGGCACGTCGCGGGCAGGTCCTGCACTGGGACGGGGCGCGGTGGGCGCCGGTCGGCGGCGGCGGGTCGTTCGCCCGGCTGGGCTCGGCGGGCCGGGGGCGGGCGTGGGCGCTGGACGGCAAGGAACCCGCGATCCGGCTGTCCGACGGCGGCCCCTGGCGGCGGGTGCCGGGACCCGGGACGGGGATGGCGGTGCGGGCGCTTTCCGTGCCCGCGTCCGGGACGTACTGGGCGGTCACCAATGACATGCGGCGGGGGCGCACGGCGCTTTACCGGCGTGCGCCCGGTGACTCGTGGGAGCCGGTCGCCTTCGGCGGGGCGCTGCCGAAGGACACCCGGGAGAACTCACTCGACCTCCAGGGGGTGGTGGCCGCCTCCGACTCCGACGTCTGGGCGTACGGCACGTACGGGGCACGCCCCGATCCGGAGGGGGACGGCGCCCCGGTGAGGGACCCCTTCGCCGCGCACTGGGACGGGCGGGCCTGGCGGCCCGTGGCCGTGCTCAAGGGCTGGCGGTTCACCGACGCGGCGGTCGCCGACGGGCAGGGCGGGCTGCGGGCCGTGGTGGCGAGCACGACCGGCGACGAGGACGCCGTCGCGGCCGAGACCGCCGTCCTCTCGCTGACGCCCACCGGCCCCGCCACGCCGGCCGAGCCGAAGATCGAGGGCGGGCGGGTGGTGCTGCGCGGGCTTGCGAGAGTCCCGGGGACGCACCGCTTCTGGGCGGTGGGCGCGGCCTTCCCTGTGTCGCCGGATATGTCGGCGTCCACCTCCGTCATCTATGGCTGGCGGCCCTGAAGGCGCTGCGGCCGGCGCCTGCCGCGCTCCGGGTGCGGACCAGAGACGCGAGTGCGAGCAGCAGCAGCAACGCGCAGGCCCAGGCGAACCAGTCGCCGAACCGTGTGTAGGGCCTGTCGGCCGAACGGGCAGGCACCGTGGTGAGAGCCGACACGACGGGCGCGTCCGCGCTGTGCGCCTCGATCCGGACCCGGCCGTTGGCGTCGCTCATGGTCCGGTTAGACAGGACGCAGCGCGCGGCCGGGGGTGGCGCCGGTGAGCTCGCCGCCGCGCAGCACCGGCACGCCGCCGACGAGCACGTCGTCCACGCCCACGGCGAGCGAGCGGGGCTTGTCGTAGGTCGCGGTGTCGGCCACCGTGGCCGGGTCGACGACGATCAGGTCCGCGGCCTGGCCACGCCGTACGAGACCGCGGTCGGGCAGCCGGAAGCGGCGCGCCGGATGCGAGGCCAGGTGCACCGCCGCCTGTTCCCAGGTGAGGTCGCCGAGTTCGCGTACGTGCCGGCCGAGATAGCGGGCGAACGCCCCGAAGCCGCGCGGGTGCGGATGGCCGCCCACGTAGATGCCGTCGGAGCCGCCCGTGTGGCCGGGGTCGCGCATGACGGCGCGCACCGACTCCTCCCCCGCCGGGCCCTCGTCGGGCCGGGCCTGCACGCAGCCCGCCTGCAGCCGGGTCTCCACCAGCAGCATCCGGCAGAACTCCGCGGGATCGGCGCCGAACTCCGCCGCGGCGGCGGGCAGGGTCATCCCCTCGGCCCACGCGAATCCGGGGGCGTGCGAGAGCGTGATGCGCGGCCACAGGTCGTCGCGTCCTGCCCACTCCCCGGCGAGGCGGTCGCGTTCGGAGGACAACATCGCCACGGCGCGGTCGGGGTCGGCGGCGGGCACCCACGGCGGCAGCGTCACCATCGCCAGGATCGTGCTGGCCCGCAGGTAGGGATAGGTGTCGAAGGTCAGGTCGACGTCCTGCCGCCGGGCGTCCTCGACCAGCGGCAGCAGAGTGGAGGCCGGGCCGTGGAGATGCGAGACGTGCACGGCCGCGCCGGACCGCCGGGCGATCTCCACGACCTCCGTCATCCCCACCGCCGCGGACGCGCCGTACGCGCGCATGTGGGTCACGTACGGCAGGCCGCCCAGCGGCGCGCACAACGCCGCCAGCTCGGCGGCGTCGGCGTAGCGGCCGGGGGCGTACTCCAGGCCCGACGACAGCCCGGCCGCCCCTTCGGTCAGGCCCGTCTCGACCGCGCGCAGCATGGCGCGCAGCTCGTCCGCGTCCGCGGCGCGTTCCGCCGGGCCCATCGCGTCGAACCGGATCGTCGCGTGCGGCAGCAGATAGACGGTGTTGAGCGGGGTCGCGCCGTCATATCCGGCGAGCAGGCCGGCGACGCCCACCGGGCCGTCCACGTGCGGGTGCGGGCCGTTGACCGCCGCGAAGTAGCGGCTCGCGTACGCGAAGGTGGCCGGGGAGGTGGCCGGGGCGAACGACAGCCCGTCCTGCCCCAGCACGAACGTCGTGACCCCCTGCCGCAGCGCGGCCTGCTGCACGAGCGGGTCGAACACGGCCGCGTCGCCGTGCGCGTGGCAGTCGACCAGGCCCGGCAGCACGAGCCTGCCCGCCGCGTCGATCCGCACCGCCGCCTCCGCCTGGTCGAGGCGGCCCACCGCCTCGACCAGGCCCCCGCGCACACCGACGTCGGCGCGGAACGCGGGGGCTCCGGTGCCGTCGACGACGCGGCCACCCGTGATCAGAACATCGAAGGTCACGTCCCGATTAGATCAGTCGCACGAATCAGTCGTACGGACCGGGCATACGCGAAGAGCCGGGGCAGTCGCGCGACGGCGAGGCGGGCGGCACGACGGGCCTGCGCTCCAGCACCTCCCGGGCGCGGGCGCGGGCGAGGTTCCAGCCGTTCCAGGGGTCCGGCTTCCACAGGTCGTTGAAGGCCACCACGTCGCTCAGCACGCAGCTGCGGTCGGGCTCGGGCAGACGGTCGAGGATCGGCACGGCCTCCGCCCCCAGCTCGCTCAGATAGCCGTGGTCGAGCCGCTCCACACCCCGGACCGTCAGCTGGGTCTCGGCCACCCGCGCGTCGGGGTCCCACACCGCGAACGCGAACAGCGACACCCCGGTGAGCAGCACGAGCGCGCGGAAGAACCACGACGTGCCGCCGCCCGCCAGGCGGACCGCTCCCACCACCAGGACCAGCACGAACACCGCGCCGAGCCACCAGATCGTCGCCTCCACCGAGGCCCGCAGCCGCGACAGACCGTACGCGTCGGTGTAGAGGCCGAGCCGGTGCAGCGCCGAGGCGAGGATGACCAGGGTGAACGCGCACAGCAGGCCGAGCAGGACGGCCAGCAGCCAGCGGTCGGCCCGGCTCTCGCGGCGCAGCAGGGCGACCGCGGCCGCCACGATGCCCAGCACGAAGAGGCTGACCGTGACGAGTTCGAAGAAGCCCGACCTCGCATACTGCGCGTAGGTGAGCCCCGCCGTCGTCAGCACCCTGCGGCTCCCGCCGAACAACACCGTGATCTGCACCGTCACGAACGCCGCGAACAGCAGGTTCAGCCCGATCAGCGGGATCATCCACACCTGGCGGCCGATGGACATCCGCAGGTCGGGCGCGGCGGGCTCGGCCACCGGCCGCAGGCCCACCAGCACCGCCGCCGCGGCCAGCGCCGCGAACACGCAGAATACGAAGGCCCGGTAGGGCAGGCTCTTGACCCAGTCGGGGGTGCGCAGCAGGTCGCTGAGGAAGGCCGAGAAGACGGCGTCGGCGGAGGCGAACAGCAGGCCGAAGACGGCCAGCAGGACGACGGTCACGAGGGCGCTGACCAGCGTGGGCAGCATCCTGCGCCGGGTCAGTCTCCGGAGCGGCCCGCTCAGGAACCACGGCTGCGGCAGCAGCGCGAGCACGACCGAGACTCCCCCCTTGATCACCGCGAGCCAGCCCCGTCCGCCGCCCGACACCGCGAGCGACCCGACTCCGAACGCGGCCAGCAGCACCGGCCCGACCAGCCAGTCGGCGTCGCGGAAGAGCACCACGGAGACCAGCGCGTACGCCAGGAGGCCGAAGGCCACCGTCCACGGCGTGATCCGGCCGCGCCGGAGCGGCAGCACCGCGGGGAACGCCGCGGCGCCCATCGCGACCGCCGTCAGCGCGAAACCCAGCCCGGGCGACGCGTCCGGCAGGGAGACGGCGGCCACCAGGCCGGCCGCCGCGGCGGCCGGCAGCAGCCACCGGGGCGCGTCCGGAAGTTCCGGGCGCGGGAACAGCGGCGGCGGCACGTACGCGGGCGGCGGCGGGTATCGCCCCGGCCCCTGCGGTCCGGATCCCTGTGTTCCCGGTCCCAGCGTGCCCGGGGCGGGCGGCGGGGAGGCGCTCACGCCCTGGGCGGCGGCCTGAGCGGCGCCCATACGAGCGACCGGCCCAGGTGAGGGCACGGGTGGCGACGCGGATGACGGCCCAGGGGGCGGCCCGGGTGGCGGCCCGGGTGGCGGCGCTGCGCCCTGCCAGGGCGGCGGCGCGGCGCGGCGAACCGACGACGAGCCACGTGTCGCTCCCACGATCGCGCCGCCGACGGCGAACAGCAGCACCAACACGACGCCCAAGCCGAGTATGACCGAGACGACCATTCCGGTGAGGAATCCGACGATCATGCCGAGGCTCGCCCCCAGCGCCGCCCGCGCCAACTGCCCGGCGGGGTCATGGACGGCGCCAGGCTGCGGCGCGGACATATGCGATGCCGCATGCGGCGCGGGCGCATGTGGAGCGGGCATCTGTGGTTCGGACGTGTCCGAGGCGAGCATGTGCGAGACAGGCGCGTGTGACGCGGGCATTTGTGAGGCGAGCGGCCGTGAGGCGGCACCGGCGTCCTGCGCACCCATGTCCTGGGCGCCCACGTCCTGCGCCGCCGCACCCGGCTGATCCGCTCGTGCGTGGACAAGGCCCGGCCGCGACTCATCCCGATCCTCACCACCGCCCGGGGCACCGGCGCCGTCCGGAGAGCCGCCGTGGTCCGCGGGCCGGAGGTGGCCGCCTGCCGGAGTCTCGGTCCGCCGCGACGCAGCCGGGACCTCGTGAAGGAGTTCCGGCCCAAGGGGCGCCAGGCTGTGGGGCTCCGGGCTGTGGGGCTCGGGGCTGCCGGGCTCCGGGCGGGGGTGCGCCGGGCTGGGGGGCTCGGGGCTGCCGGGCTCCGGGCGGGGGTGCGCCGGGCTGGGGGGCTCGGATCCCCCTCCACGCCCGGCCTCTGTTCGCTCGTCCCCGGCCGGAGTCACGGGGAAGGTTCCGGGCGGGATCGCCCCCGCATCCTCGCCCCGCGTTTCCTCTCCCCACGCATCCTCGTCTCGCGCCTTCTCCTCCCGCACGTCCTCGTCAGCGGTCTTCTCCGGTCCCCGAGCCGAGGCGAGGGCGCCATCGATGAAATCGGCCTCGCCTCCGGATGGGCCCTGCTCGCCGGGCCTGCCTTCGGCGCGGCCCGCGCCCGTCTCACGGACGTCCATGTCTCCCTTTCCGGCGTGGACGAGTCCGTCCGCGCTCTCCGCCGCCGCGGCCTCCGCGTGATGCGGCAGCACGACGACCATCCGGCACCCGGGGGCCGTTCCCCGGCCTCTCCCTCCGGTCCCCCCGGCCCGCCTCGCGGCCGGGATCGGGTCGGACACCGAGATCGACCCGCCGTGCAACTCGACGATCTCCTTGGCGATGGCGAGCCCGAGCCCGGCCCCGCCCGCGTCGGCGGCCCGTCCGGCGTCGAGCCGTGAGAAGCGCTCGAACACCCGGGCCCGCTCCGCCTGCGGGATGCCAGGACCGTCGTCGGTCACGCTGATCTCCAGGTTCGCCCCGGCCGGCCGCGCCTCCACGCGGACCGTGCCGCCGGGCGGGCTGTGCCGTACGGCGTTGTCGAGCAGGTTGGCCAGCACCTGGGCGAGCAGGGCCGCGTCGGCGGACAGCACCGTCCCCGGCCTGACCGCGCTCACCACCGTGACGTCGTCACGCGCGAGCGTCGCCTCCGAGACGGCCTGGCGGCACAACGACGCCAGGTCCAGCTCCTCCGGCTCGATCAGCCGGGCCCCCGAGTCGAGCCGCGACAGGTCGAGGAGCTGGGCCACCAGGCGGCCGAGCCGCTGCGTCTGGGCGAGGGCCGTGCCCAGGGTGTCGAGGTCGGGCGGCGTGACGCCGTCCACGATGTTCTCCAGCACGGCCTGCAGGCCGGTGATCGGCGTGCGCAGCTCGTGGCTGACGTTGGCCACCAGTTCACGCCGCTGGCGATCGACCTCGGCGAGGTCTGACGCCATGGCGTTGAAGGCCCGCGCCAGCTCTCCCACCTCGTCGCGGGAGGTCGCGCTCACGCGCAGGCCGTAGCGGCCCTTGGCGATCGTCTGCGCGGCCGCGGCCATCTCGCGCAGCGGCCGGGTCATGCCGTGGGCGAGGAGCTGCACCATGATCATCGCGAGCACGACGGCGATCGCGATCCGCAGGTCCCGGGACAGGCCGGAGTTGATGCCGACCTCGTTGACGACGAACGCCGCGACCACGGCGAGCACGATCACGATGCCGAGCTTGACCTTGATCCGGCCGAGGAAGTCGAGCGGCCTCAATTGCCTGGCTCTCCTTGATGAAGCGTCATGGACGGACGAGCGCGTATCCCACGCCGTGGACGGTGCGGACGACCTCCGGGCCGAGCTTGCGGCGCAGCGCGCGGACGTGGCTGTCCACGGTCCGGGTCGCGGCGGCCTCGGAGAAGCCCCAGATGTCCGACAGCAGCCGTTCCCGCTCGAAGACCTGGCCGGGCCGCTCGGCGAGACGCCGCAGCAGGTCGAACTCGGTCCGGGTGAGCTGGGCCTCGGCCCCGCGGACGAACACACGGCGCTCGGCCGTGTTGATCTCGACGTCGCCGACCCGGATCACCGCGTCCTCGTGGGCCAGCAGGCCGGCCCGCTCCACCCGCCGCAGCAGGGCGTGGATCCTCGCGACGAGTTCCCGCATGCTGAACGGCTTGGTGATGTAGTCGTCGGCTCCCACGCCCAGGCCGACCAGGACGTCCGTCTCCTCGCCGAGCGCGGTCAGCATGAGCACCGGCACCGGACGGGCGGCCTGCATCCTGCGGCACACTTCGAGCCCGTCCAGGCCCGGCAGCAGCCGGTCGAGGACGACGAGGTCGGGCTCCGCCTTCGCGTAGGCCGCGAGCGCCCCCTCGCCGTCACTCGCGACGCGTACGTCGAAACCCTCCGCCACGAGCCGGAGCCGTACGGCGTTCGCGATCGTGGCGTCGTCCTCGACCACGAGGATGCGGCGCTGCTGAGGGGTAGCCATGGACGGAAGCGTAGATGCCCTCTGTGCAGAGTCGTCGTCCGGAAATGTGCAGATCCCGTGCATCCCGCGCATCCCGCGCATGACGGGCCGTCTGCGCCCGCCGTGACGGAGCTGCGGGCCGCCGCATCGCTTCGATGAGCCGAATCCGCTGGTCAGGGGTTTCGCCCCCGGGTTACGGGTAGCCCGGATATGACCAGAAAGGAGGCGCTAATGGACCGCCAGTCAAGGCCGGAGACCATGCGGGAGAACGACGTGATCGATCTCCTCATGCAGCAGCACGTCCTCATCCGGGAGCTGTTCGACGAGGTCGGCAGAAGCCAGGGGGAGCAGCGCAGGGAGGCGTTCAGCCGCCTCGTCCGCCTGCTCGCCGTCCACGAGACGGCGGAGGAGGAGATCGTCCACCCGTATGCACGGCGCAAGCTGGTCGGCGGCGACGCGATCGTGGACAACCGCCTCCAGGAGGAGGAAGAGGCGAAGGAGATGCTCAGCCGCCTCGACGACATGGACGTGACGACGGCCGAGTTCTCCCAGGAGCTGGAGAGGCTGCGGGCCGCCGTGTTCGCCCACGCCGCAGCCGAGGAGCGCTACGAGTTCTCCGAGCTCAAGGCGAGCACATCCGAGTCCGAACGCAAGGCGATGGCCGTGGGGGTCAAGGCGGCCGAGGCGATGGCTCCCACCCACCCGCACCCCGGGGTCGAGTCGGCGACGGAGAA
This sequence comes from Microbispora hainanensis, assembly GCF_006874475.1. Classification (GTDB taxonomy): domain Bacteria; phylum Actinomycetota; class Actinomycetes; order Streptosporangiales; family Streptosporangiaceae; genus Microbispora; species Microbispora hainanensis. Next base: position 33,001 of record NZ_VIRM01000056.1, on the reverse strand, counting down.
CATCCTGCTGGGACCGCCCGCCGCGATCATGGATCGTGTCCGTGACCTGATCCGCAAGGCGATGGGCAAGTCGGAGTCCGGCGAAGATTGAGTCTCCGGCCAGGGGTCTCCAATCGGGAGTCTCCGATCAGGGGCCTCCGATCAGGGGGCTCCGATCAGGGGGCTCCGGTCGGGCCGCCGTACGGGAACGGAGTCCGTCCCGTCGGATCGGGAGCGCGGCCCATGCCGGACGACCGGGGAGTGCGCGCGGCGCCGCGGAGCCGGGCGGGAGGCGATCACTCGTCTCCCGGGCACCGCGGCGCCGCGGCGCGCACGCGCACCGACCGGGATCGAACCCGGGTCGAACAGGCTCAGGCCGCGATCGAGCGGCTCCCCTGGGCGTTCGCGGAACTCGGCCGGGACGCCGGACGTTCTCCAGGCGACGCGGGACTTCGCCCCGCGCGGGACCCGACACGAAAGGCCTGACGATGTCGCCACTGGGCAAGTACTACGTGGGCGCGGCGGTGGTGGCCGTGCTGGTCTTCATCCTTCCGGTGCCGTCGCTCCTGGCCTGGCTGATCACCATCGGCGCGCTGGGTGCGCCGATCGTCGCCTACTTCATGCTGGACGAGTCGCAGCGGACGCGGCTGCGGCGCATCCGCCGCCGCCAGATCGGCCGCTGAGGCCCGCAGACCGACCGCAGACCGACCACAGGCACGGCCACAGGCACGGCCACTGACACGGCACAGACAAAGGTACGGCCGGGTCGCGCTCGCGGCCCGGCCGTTCCGCGTCGCTCACGAAGCGGTGGCGATCCTCCTGCGCGCCCGCTCGGTGACGCTGCGCTCCATCACGAAGGACAGGAACGGGATCGTGCCCGCGATGAGCACCAGCAGCAGGTAGCCGACCGACCAGCGGGCCTTGATCAGGCCCAGGTTGATCGCGGCCACCAGATAGACCATATAGAGGAAGCCGTGGATCGGCCCGACGACCGCGACCATCGTGCCCCTGTCGAAGCCGTACTTGACGACCATGGCGGCACACAGCACGAGCAGCATCACGCCGACGATGTAGGCCATGACGCGGTAGAAGTTGAGCGCGGATTCCACGTCGATCATTACCTCTGCTGGGAGAAGGGTCACCCCACGATATCCGGGCCACCCGGTGGTCCCGGCTCCAGGGCCGCTCAGGCCTCCACGTGAGCGGCGGGCTCGGACGTCTGAGGCTCCGAGGTCTGAGGCTCCGGGGGCTGCGGCTCTAACGGCCGCGGCTCCCCAGGCTCCCGTTCCTGTTCCTGTTCCTGTTCCTGTTCCTGTTCGCGTTCGCGTTCCCGCCGCCCGCGCAGGGCGTCGCGGACGAAGTGGAACCACATGTACACGGCGAACAGCGCGAAGATCCACCACTGGAGGGCGTAGGCCAGGTTGCGCCAGGTGAACCCGCCGCCTTCGGTCGGCGGCGACACGGTCACCGGCGTGACGCGGGACGGCGGCTCCTGCGCGCTCGCGACGACGAACCCGTCCCGCACCCGCGCGTCCGGCCACAGGTTGATCAGCTCCGCCGTCGACACCGTCGCCACCTGGCCGCCTGGCAGGTTGCCGCTGCGCATCACGTCGTCGGTCTGCTCGGCCGGCCGCAGCCGCCCGGTCACGGTCACGGTGCCCTCGGGCACGGCCGCGGCCGGGTCGTCCGCCCTGGCGACCCAGCCGCGTACGACGGGGACGACCGTGCCGTCCGCGAGCCGCAGCGGTGTGAGCAGCCAGAATCCGTCCCCTTGGGCCGCCCGGCCGCCGGGGGCGGCGACGTCGGCGACCCGGTCGGCCACCAGCAACTGGTGCGCGGCGTCGTAGGTCCCCGTGGCGGTCACCCTGCGGCTGATCGCGGCGCCGCTCACATGCTGCCCCACCTGAGCCAGCTCGGTGACGGCCACGGGCGCGGGGTCGGGGGCCCGCTTCGGGGCGCCCGACGACTCGAAGACGCCGAGCTGCCAGCGGCCGAGGAAGGTGAAGGAGACGAGCACCCCGATGACCAGCAGGTGCAGGGCCACCAGCCGGGGAGCCAGGAGGGTGCGGAGCATGAATACAACGCTATCCGCCGCCCACACCGGTCCGGTATTCGCTCCGGTCGCTGAAGGGGCAGCCGGGGTTCTGCGCTTCCCCAAACCACCGCCAGGAGAGGGCAAAATCCGACAAATCACAGCCACGACACACCATGTGTCGCTAGAGTCTTGCCCATGTCCGACCCTCATATCGACCCGGCCGGAAACACGCAGGCTTTCCGGGCGTTCGCGCAGCAGCAGGACGTGGAGGCCTCGAAGGAGCAGCCGTCCCGCCTGCCGATTTGGATCGCCGTCGGTGCGGCGCTCGTTGTGATCCTCGCCGTGGTGGCGTACCTCCTGGTGCGCTGACATACCTGTACCAGCCGCCGACGACCGCGCCCGTCGGCGGCTTTGTCATGCCCGCCGACACCCCCACGACGCCGCCCACGACGGCGCCCTGACGGCACCGACGGCACTCCCCGGCAGCCCGGGCCGTACGCGCTCGGCCCTGGACCCGGCCCACCCGCGGGAATAGATTGGACAAATCTTCTAATAGGACGGGGAGGTCGCATGCCCAGTCCGGGCGTCACGATCATCGGTTCCGGGTTCGCCGGGCTGTGCATGGCCATCAAGCTCAAGGAAGCCGGCTATCACGACTTCGTGATCCTGGAGAAGGCGGGCGAGCTCGGCGGCACCTGGCGGGACAACAGCTATCCCGGCTGCGCCTGCGACGTCCCCTCGCCCCTGTACTCCTTCTCGTTCGAGCTCAACCCCGGCTGGTCGCGGCTGTTCTCCCCACAGGAGGAGATCTGGGACTACCTGCGAGCCTGCGCCCGGAAGTACGGCCTGGAGCCCCACCTGCGGTTCGGCAAGGAGGTCTGCGGGCTGGAGTACGACGACGAGCGGGCCCTGTGGCGGGTGTCGACCGGCGACAGGGAGACCTTCGAGACCCACGCCGTCGTCTCCGGTGTCGGCGCCCTGCACGTGCCGTCGTTCCCCGAGATCCCCGGACGTGAGCGCTTCACCGGCACGGCGTTCCACTCCGCCCGCTGGGACCACTCCGCGGACCCGACCGGCAAGCGCGTCGCGGTCGTCGGCACGGGCGCGTCGGCGGTCCAGTTCGTCCCGGTCCTCGCGGAGCAGGCGAGCCGGCTCACCGTCTTCCAGCGCACCCCGCCGTGGATCCAGCCCAAGCCCGACCTGCCGATCGGCGGACGCCTGAAATGGGCCATGGAGGCGCCCGGCGGCGCCCGCCTGCTGCGCGACGCCGTCTACTGGCTGCTGGAGACCCGGGCGGTGGGGTTCACGATCGACCCGCGGCTGATGAAGGTCCACCAGGCCATGGCCGAGCGGCACCTGGCCCGGCAGGTGCCCGACCCCGGATTGCGCGCGAAGCTGACGCCCGGCTACACCATCGGCTGTAAGCGTATCCTGCTGTCCAACGACTACTATCCGGCGTTGACCAGGGACAACGTCGAGCTGGTCACCGACGGGATCACCGAGATCAGGGAACGGTCGATCGTGGACGCCGCGGGGCGCGAGCACGAGATCGACATGATCGTGTACGGCACCGGATTCAAGGTGGTCGACTCGCTCAACGAGCAGAGCATCGTCGGCAGGAACGGCGTCAAGATCCAGGACGCGTGGCGCGACGGCGTCGAGGCCTACTACGGGATCACCACCGCGGGTTTCCCCAACCTGTTCTTCCTGCTCGGCCCCAACACCGGTCTCGGACACTCCTCTGTCGTGTTCATGATCGAGTCACAGGTCCGCTATGTCATCGACTGCCTGCGGCTGCTGTCGAAGACCAAGGCCAGGGCGCTCGACGTACGGCCGGCGGCGCAGCGGGCCTTCAACGACCGCCTCCAGCGGCGGCTCGACCGGCTGGTGTGGAACGAGGGCGGCTGCACGAGCTGGTATCTCGACGAGCACGGCAGGAACCGCTCGCTGTGGCCCGGCTTCACCTTCGAATACTGGGCACGCACCCGGAAGGTGAAGCCGGCGGCCTACGAACTCATCGGCGCCCGGCCCTGACGCGGCCCGGCCCTGACGCGGCCCGGTGCTGACCCGGCCCGGCGCTGACCCGGCCCGGCGCTGACCCGGCTCAGCGCCGCGGGCTGACCACGAGGGCGCTGCCTCCGCCGCGCCTGCCCGGCTCGGCGACCGCCTGAACACGGCCGTCGCGCAGGAACTCCAGGCCGGTCGCCGCGCCGATCTCCCCGACCGGCGGCCCGGGGACGTCCGTCAGCGTGTGACCGAGCGCGGTCAGCTCCGGGCCGTACCGGTCGGCGAACGCGGGCTCGGCCTGGGTGGCGGCGGTGTTGCGCTGCGAGGCGCGCGGCGCGGCCACGGCCTCCGGGAGCGACATGCCGAAGTCGAGCCGGTTCAGCAGGATCTGCAGCACGGTCGTGATGATCGTCGAGCCGCCGGGCGAGCCGACGGCGAGCAGCGGCCTGCCGTCCTTGAGCACAATGGTCGGGGCCATCGACGACCTCGGGCGCTTGCCGGGAGCGGGCAGGTTGGGGTCGCCCGGCGCCGGGCCGAAGGTGAAGTCGGTCAGTTCGTTGTTGAGCAGGATGCCGCGGCCCGGCACCACGATCCCGCTGCCGCCGGTCTGCTCGATGGTGATGTTGTAGGCGGCCACGTCGCCCCAGCGGTCGGTCACCACGAGATGGGTGGTCTCCGGCCCCTCCTTCTTCTCCTCCGGGGCCGAACCCCCCGAAGCCCCCGAGGGGCACGGTCCGTAGGAGCCGTCGGGCGAACCGGGCGCGGCGGGGTGGGCCATCGCCCGCGGGCCGATCAGGCAGGCGCGCTCCTTGGCGAACCCGTCGGACAGCAGCTGGTCCAGCGGCACGTTCACGTACGCCGGGTCGCCGACGTAGGCGTTGCGGTCGGCGAAGGCGAGCCGGGACGCCTCCAGGTATTCGTGCAGGCCGACCTTCGGGAGGGCCTCCAGGATCTTCAGCGCCTCCCCCACCGTGGATCCGCCGGACGACGGCGGCGCCATGCCGTACACGCCGAGGCCCTTGTAGGTGACCTTGCTGGGCGGCCGTTCGAGCGCCCGGTAGGCCCTGAGGTCGGAGACCTCCATGAGGCCGGTCCTGACGTTCCGGGTGGCCCCCTTGCGCACCGGCGGCTTCTTCACGGTCGCGACGATCTCGCGGCCGAGCCCGCCGCCGTACAGCCAGTCGGGGCCGCGGATGCCCAGCTCACGGTAGGTGCGGGCGAGGTCGGGGTTGCGGAAGACCGACCCGACCGGCGGCGGCTGCCCGCCCGGCAGGTAGAGCGAGGCGGTCGAGGTGAAGTCGGCGAAGCGGGCGGTGTTCTGCTCCGTCTGGTCGTGGAACGTCTGGTCGACGACGAAGCCCTTCTCCGCCACCTCGATCGCGGGGCGCAGCACCTGCCGCAGCGACATGGTGCCGTAACGGCGCAGCGCCAGGTCCCACTGCGCCACACTGCCCGGGACGCCGACCGACAGCCCGCTCGTGACGGCCTCGTCGAACGGGATGCCCTCGAACGCCGTCGAGGGCATCGCCCGCGGCGCGGTCTCGCGCCCATCGATGGTGGTCACCTTCCGCTTGCCGGCGTCGTAGTAGACGATGAAGCCGCCCCCGGCCAGCCCGGCCGAGTAGGGCTCGGTCACACCCAGCGCCGCGGCGCCCGCCACCGCCGCGTCCATCGCGTTGCCGCCCTGACGCAGCACCGAGAGCGCGGCCCTGCTCGCGTCGAGGTCCACGGTGGCCACGGCCCCGCCGTGCCCCTCCGCGACCGGCCGCTTGACCTCCTTCGCGGGCGGTGAGGCGTGGACGGGCGGCGCGAGGAAGCCCGCGAACGTGACCAGTCCCAGCGACGCGACGACGACGCTCCTCATGCCCCGGCACCTCCATCAGACGTGACCGATCACTCCAGCATGACTCACGACGGTCAAAAAGGCTGCGGGAATGTCCGCTTTCGGACGCCGGTCGGGCCGGAGCGAGCCGGCCGGCGACGGAGGGAGGCCCGCTACTCCTTGCGGCGTACGGCGGACTGCCGCGCCGGGCGGATGCGGTGACCAGGGGTGATGGCCTAGCGTGCGGGTGTGCGCTCCGCCGTGTATCACCGTATCGATCCCGTTCTGCCGGTCATCGTGGGGATCCTCCAGGTGTTCCTGTCGATCGGCGCCCAGTATGGGCAGTTGCGGAACCCGGACCTCGGACGGGTGCCGCTGACCTGGTGGGGCTTCGCGCTGCTGCTGGTCGGGCCGATCGCGATCGCGCTGCGCCGCCGCGCCCCGGTCGCCGTGCTCGTCGTCACGCTCACGGCCACCTCGGTCTACATGCTGTTCGACTTCGCGTACGGGCCGGTGTTCCTCAGCCCGATCATCGTGATCTTCAATGCGGTGCTGTCGGGGCACCGCCGCGCGGCATGGCTGTCGGCGGGGGCGTTCTTCCTGTTCGTGGTCGTCTACGCCACCTGGTTCATCCCCCATCGGGCGAGTCTCTTCCACCACACCGCGGTCGCGGCCTACCTGCTGCTCACGCTCACCGTCGCGGAGTTCTACCGGATGCGCCGCGAGCGCCTCGCCGAGCGTCAGCGGATGGCGCGGGAGGAGGCCAGGCGGCAGGCGAGCGAGGAGCGGCTCACCATGGCCCAGGAGCTGCACGACGTGCTCGCCCACAACATCTCGCTGATCCACGTGCAGGCGTCCACCGCCCTGCACATCCTGGACGACCACCCCGAGCAGGCCCGCACCGCGCTGACCACGATCAAGCAGGCGTCCAAGGACGTGCTGACCGAGATGCGCGGCGTGCTGAGCCTGCTCAGGGAAGGCGCGCCGCGCTCCCCCACGGCCGGGATGGCCCACCTGGCCGACCTGACCGAGCGCAGCGGCCTGCCGGTAACGCTGGAGGTCACCGGGCAGGAGCGCCCGCTGCCCGCCGGCATCGACCGGGCCGGCTACCGGATCGTGCAGGAGTCGCTGACCAACGTCTCCCGGCACGCGCCCGGCTCCCGGGTGACCGTACGCGTGGCGTACGCGCCGGAGGAGCTGACCGTGGTGATCGAGGACGACGGCGCGGGGACGGCACGGGCCGAGGCGGGCCTCGGCAGCGGCAACGGCATCCCCGGCATGCGCGAACGGGCCGCGGCGCTCGGCGGGTCGCTGGCGGCGGGCCCCCGGCCCGGCGGCGGCTTCCGCGTCGAGGCCCGTCTCCCCCTCCCCCCAACCGCCGACCAGAAGGAGCCGAAGTGATACGCGTCCTGCTCGCCGACGACCAGGCGCTGGTGCGGGCCGGGTTCCGGGCCCTGCTCGACGCCCAGGAGGGCATGACCGTCGTCGGCGAGGCGGGCGACGGTGAGCAGGCCGTGCGGCTCACCCGCGACCTGCGTCCCGACGTGGTGCTGATGGACATCCGCATGCCCGGCACCGACGGACTGACGGCCACCCGCCGCATCGGCGACGACCCCGCCCTCGCCGACGTGAGGATCGTCATGCTCACGACGTTCGAGCTGGACGAGTACGTCTTCGAGGCCCTGCGCGGCGGCGCGAGCGGCTTCCTGGTCAAGGACACCGAGCCGGCCGAGCTGATCCAGGCCGTGCGGGTGGTGGCCTCCGGCGACGCGCTGCTGTCCCCCGGCGTGACCCGCAGGCTCATCGCCGAATACGTCGCCCGCGCCAAGGAGCCCGGCATCGCGGTCCGCCTCGACCCGCTCACCGAACGGGAGCGGGAGGTGCTCGCGCTCGTGGGCACCGGCATGACGAACGACGAGATCGCCGCCAGGCTCTACATGTCCCCGGCGACGGCCAAGACCCACGTGAGCCGCACGATGACCAAGCTGCACGCGCGCGACCGCGCCCAGCTCGTCGTCATCGCGTACGAGTCGGGCCTGGTCAGACCCGGCTGGGTCTGACACGCCGTACGGCCGCCCGCGTCAGGTGGCCGCTTGCCCCGGCCTGCTGACGAGGGGGAGGAAGATCTCGTCGACGATCGACCGGATGCGTGCGGGCGCCACGGGTTTCAGGTCCATGAGCAGGTCGTGGCGCACCAGGTCGAACGGCATGGCGAGCACCGCGGGCGGGATCCGGTCCAGATCGATCTCGCCGCGGTCATGGGCGCGCTGGTAGATGGTCCGGACGCGCGGGAGCCGCTGGTCGCCGATGATCCGGTCGCGCACCTGGGCCGGAGTGAGCCCCGTGCCGGTCAGCAGCCCCGAGAAGGCGGCCGCCGCGGCGACGGCGAAGAAGGCGGCCCGGGCCTCGCCCATGCCGGTGAGCACGGCGAGGAGATCACCGCGCAGGGTCCCGGTGTCGGGGAGCTCGACCGGGTGCCTGCTCCGGTAGTGCTCGAGCGCGGCGAGCACGAGCTCGTCCTTGTTGGCCCAGCGGCGGTACAGCACCGCGATGCCGGTGCCGGCGCGGGAGGCGACGGACTCCATGGTCAGTTTCGCGAAGCCGGCCTCGACCAGCTCGTCCCAGGCCGCGTCCAGCAGCGCGGCCTCGAGCGCGGGCCCGCGTCGGCGTCGCGGAGCGGACGCGGCGGCAGATGAGGTCACGGCCCCACTATAAGAAAGGATTGCGTTCCCTATCAACGCGTCCTACTCTCCTAAGAGATGGATTCCACTCTTACTTAAGGGCGAGACGATGACGGAGACCACCGAGGCGAAGCTGTCGCCGCAGGTGAAGAACGCGCTGATCGCGCTGATCGTGGGCGGCATCGCGGCCATCCTCGACTCCACGATGGTGACGCTGGCGATCCACACGCTCGTGGTGAAGCTGCACACGAACGCCGGCACGATCCAGTGGGTCACCACCGGATTCCTGCTGGCGATGGCCGTCGCGATCCCGGTCACCGGGTGGGCGGAGCGCCGCTGGGGCGGCAAGCGGGTCTGGATGGCCGCGCTGGTGCTGTTCGTGCTCGCCTCGGTGCTGTGCGCGGCGGCGTGGAATGGTGCGAGCCTGATCGGCTTCCGGGTGCTGCAGGGCTTGGGGGCCGGGCTGATCTTCCCGCTGATGCAGACGCTCGCGGTGAGGGCCGCGGGCGGGCGGGTCGGCAGCCGGCTGATGGCGGCCGTCAGCCTGCCGATCGCGCTCGGCCCGATCCTCGGCCCGGTGATCGGCGGGGTGATCCTCGACTGGCTGGGCTGGCGCTGGCTGTTCCTCGTCAACGTGCCCGTGATCGCCGCCGGGCTGCTGCTGGCGTGGCGGTTCCTGCCCGCCGACCACCCCGGCTCCCCGGCCGGGCGCGAGCGCCCGGACTGGATCGGCCTGGCGCTGCTCGCGCCGGCGCTGACCGGGATCCTGCTCGGCCTCTCGCAGCTCTCCGAGGAGGGCGGAATCGGCCACGCCTGGGTGCTCGTGCCGCTCGTCGCCGGGGTCGTCCTGCTGGCCGCGTTCGTCGCGTGGGCGGCGCGTCCCGGCGAGCGCGAGCCGATCGTCGACGTCCGGCTGCTGCGCGTGCGCTCGCTCGGCAGCGCCTCCGCGGTCCTGTTCACCGCAGGCGCGGCCATGTACGCCGGCATGTTCCTGCTGCCGCTGTACTACCAGCAGCTTCGGGGCGACAGCGTGCTGGACGCCGGGCTGCTGCTGATCCCGCAGGGTGTGGGCGCGCTCGCCTCGCGTTTCGTGGTCGGCGGGCTGGCCGACCGGTTCGGCGCGCGCGCCGTGACGATCGCCGGTTTCCTGGTCGCCGCCGTCGCCACCGTCCCGTTCGCGCTCGCGGGGCCGGGCACGAGCCTGTGGTGGCTGGGAGCCGTGCTGCTGGTTCGCGGCCTGGGAACCGGGGCGGTGATGATCCCGCCGATGTCCGTCGCCTACCAGGACGTCCGCCCGGCCGGCATCCCCCACGCCACCATGAACACCCGCATCGCCCAGCAGGTGGGGGCCTCGTTCGGCACCGCCGTCGTCGCCGTCGTCCTGCAGTCGCTCCTCGGCGACGGCGCCACGGCCGCCTTCCACGGCGCGTTCTGGTGGGCGATCGGCATCGCCGTCGCGGCGGTCGTCCCCGCCGTCGCCCTCCCGGCCCGCACGCCGGCGAGCCGGTCACCGACGCCGGTGCACGGCGACGTGACCGCGAGCCCCCGGGCGGCCGCACCGGAAACGGCCGGGTGACCCTGGGGGTCCTCGCGCCGGGGCGCCGCGGCCGATCGGTGCCGGGATAGGCCGATCGCGCACGTCGCCGCGCAAGCGTCCTCGCGCCGGGGCGCCACGGCCCCTGTCCGCGGCGCCCCGGCCTCGTACGTCTAGCCGGCGAGCGGCTCCTGGAGTTCGGTGACCCACCCGGCGGGGTCGTCGGGGCACTCCAGGTAGAGCTCCCTGGCGTACCCGGCGGAGCGTTCACCGCCGTCGGCGATCCACCGGGCGAGCGTCTGCGAGGTCGGGAGGACGTCGTCCATCGGCCCGCGGTGCACGATCGTGGCCGCCCGCTCGATCGCGGGCAGGTCCACGACCGCGAAGTCGCGGCCGTCTCCGGACGCGACCGCGACCGGCAGCGCCACGTGCGCGAGGATCCCGTCGCCGCCCGGGGCGTCCTCGTAGTAGGCGATCCCCGGCCCCACCGGGGTCACCCCGGCCTCGTCCAGCCTGCGGCACAGCTCCTGGAACAGCGGGCCGACCACCGGGCCGATGTCCTCGGGTTCGTAGCTGCGCGCCACGCCGCTGAGCTCCGCCACCCGGACGGCGGGGATGCGCTTGACCACCACGTCGTCGGTGCTCATGTGTCCCTCACTCTCGATCGTCCGGAGCCTCGCCTCGACCTGGGCCAGCCGGGCCGCCGCGGCGGCCATCGCCGCCTCCAGCTCGGCCTGCCGCAGCCGCAGCATCCCGCGCAGTTCCCCGGCGCTCACCTGCTCGTCCAGAATCTCCTGCACCTGACCGAGGGTGAAACCCAGGTCCTTGAGCGCGATGATCCGGTTGAGCCGGGCGAGCTGGCCCGCCTCGTAGAAGCGGTAGCCGCTCGCGGGATCGACGCGGGCCGGGCGGAGCAGCCCGATCGCGTCGTAGTGGCGCAGCATGCGGACCGACACGCGGCCGTGCCTGGCGAAGTCTCCGATGGTGAACATGATGCGGCCGATTCCAGCGCCTCACACGGTGTGAGGGTCAACAATGCCGCCCATGCGAATCCTCCGAGGCGGCTGGTCCAGCGGCTCGGGGAGCCGCAGCGGGCCGTGACCAGGGGTGATCGTGCCGAGCACGCGCGACCCTGTGGCGCCGGTGCACGCGGGCACCGTGCCGGGCAGGCCGTGCGCGGTCAGCCAGCCGAGGTAGGAGAACGCGACGGCCTCCTTGGCGTCCGAGGGCACGCCGAGGTCGTCGCTGGGCAGCAGCCGCACGCCGTCGGCCCGCTCGCGCAGCGCGCCCATCAGGGCCGGGTTGCGCACGCCGCCGCCGGAGACGACGACCGTGCCGAGCCCGTGCCGCCGGAGCCGCGCCGCGACCGTCTCGGCGGTGAGCGCCGTGAGCGTCGCCACCAGGTCCGGCAGGCCCAGCGCGTACGGCCCGGCGATCCGGTCCAGATAGCCCGCGTGGAACAGTTCCTTGCCCGTCGTCTTGGGCGGCGGCCGGTGATAGTAGGGCTCGGCGAGCAGCTCGGCCAGCAGGCCCTCGTGCACCTTCCCCGCCGCGGCCAGCCTGCCGTCCTCGTCGTACGGCATGCCGGTGGCGGCGCGTACGGCCGCGTCCGTCAGCGCCGCGGCCGGGCCGGTGTCGTAGGCGAGCGGAGGCTCGCAGGCGGTGGTGGCGACCGTGATGTTGGCGATGCCGCCCAGGTTGAGCGCGCCCGCGCGTCCCGCCGAGGCGGGCAGCCCGGCCAGCAGCGGCAGGTCGAAGGCGGACACGAGCGGCGCGCCCTGTCCGCCAGCGGTCACGTCGCGCACCCGCAGGTCCGACACGACCGGCACGCCGAGCCGTTCGGCGATCCAGGCGGGCTGCCCGAGCTGGAGCGTCCCGCGAACGCGCCCGTCCTCCACCCAGTGGTACATCGTCTGCCCGTGCGAGCAGACGAGGTCGGCGGCCGGGCAGGCCGCCGCCGCGTCGGCGAACGCCTGTCCGACGAGCGTGTCGAGGCGGCAGACCTCGCCCATGTCCGTGCGGCCCGGCGGCAGCGCGGCGACGATCGCGGCCCGCAGATCAGACGGGTAGGGCACGGTGCCGGTGTGCTCCACGACGCCGGTGAGCAGGTCGCCGTCCCGCGACCAGCGGACGAGCGCGCAGTCGATCCCGTCGTGGGAGGTCCCCGACATCAGCCCGAGTACGCGCACGCCTGCCTCTCCGGGGTCCGTCAGCCGGCTCGCGGCGGGAGGCCGACGAGCTTGGTGAGGAAACGGTCGATCTGCTCCTCCGCGGGCGGCCAGGGCAGGTCGGGCTCGTTGATCCGCTGCGACAGCATGCCGTTCACCGCCGTGCGCAGGTCGATCGCGACGGTCGCCGCGTCGTCACGCGGGGCGACCCCGGCGTCCATGCAGCGCTGGACCGCCTCCGTCGTCCTGGCGACCAGCACCTCCTTGAACGGCATGCCGAGCCGCCGATGGACCGCGCTTTCGTGCAGCACCTTGTAGAGGCCGGGATGCTCGTGCGCCCAGGCGGTCTGCGCGAGGATGCGCGCCCGCAGCCGCGCCGCCGGGTCCTCGTGCGCGGCGTCCGCCTCGTCACCGTTGCGCACCAGCTCCTCGTTGCAGCGCCGCAGCACGGCGAGCACGAGCGCGTCGCGGTCGGGAAAGTGCAGGTAGACCGAGGTGGCCGCGATCGACACCTCGCGCGCCACGGCCCGCAGCGACAGCGCCTCGTCGTCGGCGAGGTCGTCGAGCATGCGCATGGCCGCCGCGACGATCTCCTCGCGCAGCCGCTCGCCCTGCCCCCGCGCGTTCGGACGGCGGCGGGCGGCGGGAGGCGGGGGTGTGCTGGATTCCATGACCGGCCCATTGTACGAGGACGAGTTTCACACTACAGTCGTAGCGCTACAACTGTTCATCAAAGGAGCGATCCCTGTGACCGTCCACGCTTCAGCCGACTTCGACACGATCAACGAGATGGACCCGGTGTTCGCCCAGATGGCGGCCGCCAGCGTCGGGCACTGCTGGGCGGTGCCCGAGCTGACCGACCGCGAGAAGGTGTTCCTCGCCCTGGTGGCGGACATCTGCCAGCCGGCCCTCGGGCTCCCGTTCGAGACGCACGTCCGCGCGGGGCTGCGACGGGGCGTGTCCACCGCGGACATGCGGGCGCTGCTGCGCCTGATCTCCTACGACAGCGGCTATGTCGCGGCGCTGGCCGCGCTGGAGCGGCTCACCGAGATCGAGGTCGCGGCCGGGCTCCCCCGTCCGGACGCGGAACCGCTGCCCCGCGAGCTGCTGGAGACCGGCCCGGGTGCGGCGCCGACCCCGCTGCCCGCGCCGGTGCGGGCCGAGCTGACCGAGCTCGACCCGTACTTCCTGGAGTATTTCGAGCTGCAGTCGCGGATGCGGGGCGTCCAGGGTCCGGGCACGCTGAGCATCCGCGAGCGGGCGTTCACGACGATGAGCGTCGACGTGCACTACCAGACGCTGGACGAGACGTTCCGCATCCACGTGGGCCGCGCCCTGGGGGCCGGCGCGACCCCCGAGGACGTGCGGGCCGTGCTGCGCTTCAACGCGCAGTTCGGGGCGACCCGGGCGTGGCAGGCGTGGAAGGCGCTCAACGCCTGCCTCGCCGACCTCGCCCCCGCCCGCTGACGTCCGCTGACGTCCGCTGACGTCCGCGAACGCCGTACGCCTCGGCCCGCACCGCCTGCGCGTGCGGACCGAGGCGCGGACCCTGCTCAGTGGGCCCTGCTCAACGGACCCTGCTCAACGGACCCTGCTCAACGGTCTGCTCAGTGGACGCTGCGTTCCTGGCTCGGGTCGCTCTGACGGGAAACCCGGTCGACGGCCGTGACGTAGTAGTGGTGGCCGGGTCCGCCGCCGGGATCGACCCAGCGGATGTGCCGGTCCGCCGGGATCACCGCGACCAGGTGCGCCGCGTCGGCGAAGTCCTGCCGGCGGGCGGGCCGGTCGAACCGGAAGACGGCGAACTGGAACGGCGCACGGGGTCCGGTGGCCTCGATGTGCAGCTCCACGCCCCCGCTCACGCGGCGGGCCGAGGCGAGCACGGGACGGCGCGGCGGCGTGCCGCCCGCGAGTCTCGGCAGCAGCGGCGCGAGCGCGGGCCGGGTGTAGTGCTCGTTCAGCGCACCGCTGATCGACCCGAGCCGGTCGTCGCGGACGTCGGCGGCGTTGTACCAGATGTCTCCCCCGACCTCCGGGTGGTCGCGGTTGAGCGTGAGGTGCCGCGACAGCTCGTCCGGCTGGAACCACTCGGCGGGCTGCCCGGCCGTCCCCGCCTTGTACGCCGCCTGGCCGATCCACAGCTGCACGCCGGTGCCGGCGGCCACGCCGGACCACCAGGGGACCAGCTTGGCGTAGTCGGCGTTCGACTGGCCGATGTACCAGTAGAGCTGCGGCGCGATGTAGTCGAGCCAGCCCTTCCTCACCCAGGTGCGGGTGTCGGCGTGCAGGTTGTCGTACGACTGGCCGCCGCTGGTGTCGGAGCCCAGCGGGTCGGTGGCCTTGTTGCGCCAGATGCCCGACGGGCCGATGCCCCAGATCACCTCGGGCTTTGCCTGCCGCACGCGCTGCTGCATCTCCCGCACCAGCAGGTCGACGTTGTTGCGCCGCCAGGAGGCCAGGTCGGCGAAGCCCCCGCCGTACGCCGCGTATGCCGCGCTGTCGTCGAACTGGGTGGTGTTGACGGGGTAGAAGTAGTCGTCGAAGTGCACGCCGTCGATGTCGTAGCGGGTGACGGCGTCCAGCATCGCGTCCTGTACGAACGCCCGGACCTCGGGGATGCCGGGGTTGTAGTAGAGCTTCCCGCCGTACGGGACGATCCACTCGGGGTGCTTGCGGCCGGGGTGGTCGGGGTGCAGCTTGGCCGGGTCGGCCTGCATCGACACGCGGTAGGGGTTGAACCAGGCGTGGAACGCCAGCCCCCTCCGGTGGGCCGCCTCGACGGCGAAGCCCAGCGGGTCGTAGCCCGGGTCCTGCCCCTGCGTCCCGGTGAGGTACTGCGACCACGGCTCGTACGGGGACGGCCAGAAGGCGTCGGCGGTCGGCCTGATCTGCACGAACACGGAGTTGAGCCGGCGCGCCACGGCCAGGTCGCACCAGGCTTCGAACTCGGCCCGCTGCTGCTCTGGGGTGAGGCCTGTTTTGGACGGCCAGTTGATGTTGACGACCGAAGCGATCCACATGCCGCGCATCTGGCGCAGCGGCGGCACGTATCCAGGCGGCACGTACCCAGTGGAAGAGGCGGAAGCGGGGGACGCTGCGAGGGCCGGCAGCGGTGCGGCCGACGCCGCGGCGGCGAGAGCCAGGCCGCGCAGCACGGCACGCCGGGAGGGGGAGCTCAATCGGACCTCCGAAGGCCGGGGGGATTCGGCGATCACGACACTGGCAGAAACTTACTTTCAGATCAATGCGGATAAAAGAAAGTGTCATCGACGTGTAATCTGCCCCAAGAGGTGCTCATGGGAGACGGCTGCCGACATCCAGGTCACACCGCATATGTCTCGACATGTGGACTTCTGTTCGCGTTGTCCCGCACCGGCGGGCGCGTGGATCTAAGCTGATCGCGCATAGGAGAGGCTGCACGCAATGAACGAGAACGAGGGCGCCGCACCGGTCAACCCGATCGCGACGGTGCGTGCGGTGTTGCCCTCGCTCACCCCCGCCGCCCAGACCATCGCGCGCCTCATCCTCGACGACCCCGCCATGGTGGCCCGCAGCACCATCACCGAGGTCAGCGCGGTCTCGGGGATCAGCGAGGCGACGATCGTGCGGACGGCACGCGCGCTGGGCTTCGCCGGTTACTCGCAACTGCGGTTCGCCCTCGCGGCGGCCGTCGCCAGGGACACCCCCGAGCGGCTCGTGCCCGGCGACCTCGCCCCGGACGACCCGCTGACCGACGTGATCGCCAAGGTCACCCGGGCCGAGTCGCAGGCGCTCGCCGACACGGCGGCCCAGCTCAACCCCGACGGCCTCGGCGCGGTCGTGGACGCCGTCGCCGGCGCCCGCCGCGTGGACGTGTACGGCGTGGGCGCCTCCGGCCTCGTCGCGGCCGACATGGCGCAGAAACTGATGCGGATCGGGCTGCCCGGCCACTACTTCACCGACGCCCACCTCGCGCTCACCAGCGCCGCGCTGCTGCGTGAGGGAGACGTGGCCGTCGGAGTGAGCTGCACCGGCGAGACGCCCGACGTGCTCGGCCCGATCAGGGTCGCCCGCAAGGCCGGTGCGACGGCCGTGGCCATCACCAACAACCCGCGCTCGTCGCTGGCCGGGCTCGCCGACCACGTCCTGGTCTCCGCCGGGCGCGAGACGGCGTTCCGGCCGGGCGCGCTGGCCAGCCGGATCAGCCAGCTGCTCATCGTCGACTGCGTCTTCGTCGGCGTCGCGCAGCGCACGTTCGACAGCTCGGACGCGGCCTTACGGGCGACCCGCGACGCGCTCGCCGACTATCTCGGCGACGCACACCGCCGCGCCCGCTCGGCCTGACCCACCCTCGCGAAACCGTCCCCTCCACCGGTTCCCCGTCAGCGTGGCCACCGGTCAGGCGGTCAGGCGGTCACGCGGCGCCTCCGGCGCGGCGGGCGGCCTCCAGCCGGTCGCCGTTGGCCTTCAGCAGCGCCCGGGCGCCGTCCGGGCCGAGGTCGCGCTCGATCATCAGCACGGCCACCTTGACGTTCCAGTCCGCCGCCTCCAAGGCGCCCCGCGCGGCGGCGGCCCCGGCGCCGGTGATGTCGCCGACCATCCGCGTCGCCCTGCGCGCGAGCTTCTCGTTCACCGCCGAGACCTCGATCATGGCGTTCCCGTACGTCCTGCCGAGCCGGATCATCACGATCGTGGAGATCATGTTGAGCACGAGCTTCTGCGCGGTCCCCGCCTTGAGCCGGGTCGAGCCGGCCACCACCTCGGGGCCGACGACCACCTCGATCGGATGCTCGGCCCGCTCCGACAGCGGCGACCCCGGGTTGCAGGACAGGCTCACGGTCAGCGCCCCGCGGCCGGCGGCCGCGTCCAGCGCCCCGAGCACGAACGGCGCGCGTCCGCTGGCGGAGATCCCCACGAGCGAGTCGAGCGGGCCCAGGCCGCGGTCGGCGACGGCCGCCGCCCCGCCGTCGCGGTCGTCCTCGGCGCCCTCGACCGACCGGGTCAGCGCGGCCTCGCCGCCCGCGATGACGCCCTGCACGAGCTCGGGGTCGGTGCCGAAGGTCGGCGGGCATTCCGAGGCGTCGAGGACGCCCAGCCTGCCGGACGTCCCCGCTCCCACGTAGAACAGGCGTCCGCCCCGCGCCATCCGTCCGGCGATCGCGTCGATGGCGGCCGACACGGCGGGGATGGCCCTGGCCACCGCGCCGGGCACCGTGGCGTCGGCCGCGTTCATCAGGCGGGCGATCTCCTCGGTCGGCAGCCGGTCGATCTCGCGATAACGCGGATCGCTCTGCTCCGTGTACAGCTCGCCCTGCTCCGTGTAGAGCTCGCCCTGCTCGGCGTAGAGCTCGCCCTGCTCGGCGTAGAGCTCGGTGTCGCGTTCACCATGCTCGGTGTCGATCTCGCTTCGCTCGGTGGACAGGCCCGTCAGTGGGTCAGTCATCTCGTCCCTGTCGTCGGTTTCCATCTCCGGCCTCCCCCGCTCGCCGTACGCGTCCTGACGACTCCTCACCCGCGGCTCACCGGCAGGGCGACCACGCTGCGGCGCTCGGGATGGAAGCACGCGTGCTCCTGCGGCGTGCCGCCGTCGCGGCCGAGCGCGGGCCGCTCGCGTTCGCACCGCTCGGTCCTGAACGGGCAGCGCGGCGCGAACAGGCACCCGTCCGGGTGCTCTCCCGACGCCTCCACCGGCACCACGCGCTGCTCGCCCGGCGACTCCAGGCCGTGCAGCACCGGGATGGCCGACAGCAGCGCCTGCGTGTAGGGATGCACCGGGGCCGAGATGACGGTCTCGACCGGGCCGCGTTCGACCACCTGGCCGCGGTAGATGACGTACAGCTCGCCGTCGGTGCCGATGTAGCGGGCCGTCGCCACGTCGTGGGTGATGAACAGCACGCTCACCCCGAGCCGCTCGCGCAGGTCCTTGAGCAGCGCGAGGATGCCCAGGCGCAGCGACACGTCGATCATCGAGACGGCCTCGTCGGCGACGAGGACCTCGGGATCGACGGTGAGCGCGCGGGCGATCACCACGCGCTGGCGCATGCCGCCCGACAACTGGTGGGGATAGCGCGGCAGCACGTAGCCCGGGTCGAGCCCGACCAGCCCGAGCAGCTCCCCGGCCCGCTCGTCCGTCCACGAGCGCGGCCGGCCGGTCTGTTTCGCCCGCAACGCGAGCGGCGCGGCCAGGGCCTGGTGGATCGTGCGCGTCGGGTTCAGCGCGGAGTAGGGGTCCTGGTGGATGAGCTGGACCCGGCGGAAGTACGGCTGCCGCCTGCGGTGGCTCAACGACGACATCGCCACGTCGTCGATGACGATCTCCCCGGAGTCGCAGGTCTCCAGCCCGGCGATGATCCGGCCAAGTGTGGTCTTGCCGCAGCCCGACTCGCCGATGAACGAGACCGCGCCCCCCTTCGGAATGGCGAAGTCCACGCCGCGCAGCGCGGGCACCTCCCGGGCGCCGAGCACGCCGCCGCGCTGCCGGAACGTCTTCGTGATGCCGATCCCGCTGATCATGCCTGGTCCTCCCCCGTCGCGGCGGCCACGGCCGGTCTGTCCCCCTCGTCGTCCCGTACGGCATGGCAGGCCGCCGACCGGGAGCCGGAGACGACCACCGGCGGCCGGCCGGTCTCGCACACGTCCATGCGCAGCGGGCAGCGCTCGCGGAACACGCACCCGTCGGCCGGGACGCCGGCCAGCGTCGGCGGGCGGCCCGGCAGGGCGCGCGCCTCGCCGATGTCGCCGACGAGGCGCGGGATGGCCCCGAGCAGCCCCCGCGTGTACGGGTGGCGCGGCCCGGCCAGCACCTCCCGGGTCGGGCCCTGCTCGGCCAGCCGTCCGCCGTACATGACCGCGAGCCGGTCGGCGACCTCGGCGACCACCCCGAGGTCGTGGGTGATGACGAGCGTGGTGAGCCCGCGCTCGGCGTGCACCTCCCGCACGATGCGCAGGATCGTCGCCTGCGTGATCATGTCGAGGGCGGTCGTGGGCTCGTCCAGCACGACGAGGCGGGCGTTCAGCACCAGGGCCAGCATGATGCCCACCCGCTGGCGCATGCCGCCCGACAGCTCGTGCTGGTAGGAGTCGAGCACCCGGGCGCCGTCCAGGCCCATCCGGCCGAGCAGGTCGCGGGCGTCGGCCAGCAGGCCGCGCGGGTCCTCGACGCCGTGCGAACGGCCCAGGTCGAGCACCTGTTTGCCGACCGTCTTGAGCGGGTTGAGGGAGTTCTGCGCCGCCTGGAAGACATACCCGACGTGCCGTCCCCGGGCTCGGCGCAGCCCCTCGCCGCCGAGCGCGACGACGTCGCCGAGTCCGTCGATCTCGACGCTGCCCGCCGCGATCCTGCCGGGCGGCTGGACGGCGTTGAGCAGCGACAGCGCGAGCGTCGACTTGCCGGACCCCGACTCGCCGACGACGCCGGTGATCGTGCCGGGCGCGAGGTCGAGATCGACGCCGGACACCGCGGGCAGCTCGCCGGCCGGGGTGCGGTAGACCACGGTCAGCCCGCGGATCCGCACGCCGGGAGGGCTCTGCTCGGGAGCCATGCTCACTCCTCCCGCAGCCGGGGGTTGAAGATCTCGTCCATCGCGTCCACGACCAGCACGATGCCGAGCGTGAGCAGCAGGATCGCCAGCAGCGGCGCCAGCAGATAGGGCAGCGCGGCCGTCGTGGTCAGCGCGCCGCCGCCGAAGACGGCGAGGTTGAGCATGACGCCCCAGTTGTTCGCCTCGAACGGCAGCACGCCCAGGAAGAACAGGCCCACCTGCGCGTAGACCGCGCCGGTGACCGCGATGAGCGCGTTCATCGCGATGTACGGAGCCATGCCGGGCAGCAGCTCCCTGCCGACGATGTGCGTCGTGGACAGGCCGAGCCCCCTGGCGGCCTCGATGAAGCCGCGTTCGCGCAGCGACAGCGTCTGCGACCGCACGGCCCGGGCCACGCCGCCCCAGCCGAGCAGCCCGAGCACCAGGCCCATCTCGACGGCGCCGGTGAACTTCCACACGGTCGACAGCACCAGCAGCAGCGGCAGCCCCGGGATCGTGAGCTTCATGTCGGTGAACCGCATGAGCACGGTGTCCCAGCGGCCCCGCCGGAACCCGGCGAACAGCCCGACGCCCGCGCCGACGACGACCGTGATGGCGGCCGTCACGAGGGCGGTCAGCAGGACGTACCGGGAACCGGTGACCACGAGGGCGAGCACGTCCGTGCCCTCGAAGTCGGTGCCGAACGGATGCCGCAGGCTCGGCGGCGCGTAGAGCGCGCTCGTGTCGCGCGGCAGGGGGTCGGGGTAGAGCACCGGCCCGAGGACCCCCATGAGGGCGAACACCACGAGGATGACCGCCCCGACCATCCGGCTCGGCTTGCGCCGCATGACCCGCCAGACGCCCCGCCAGAAGTTGCGGCGGACCGCCGCGGCGGCCCCCGTCTCCGCCTCCGGCACGATGGTCGCGCTCATGCAGCCCCCTCGCCTGGCGGCTCGGGGTGGCGTCGTGCCGGAGGCGCGCAGACGACTGCGTCGCGCAGCACGCTGTGTTCACTCATTCGCTCGCTCCGCTCGCTCATGCCGCCTCACCCCCGCTGCGCACCCGGGGGTCGATGACCGTGTAGAGGAGGTCGGCGGCGATGTTCGCGACGACGACCGCGGTCGTGATGAGCAGGAACGCCCCGCCCATCAGCGAGTAGTCGCGGTTGTTGATGCTGTCGATGAGCATCAGCCCCAGGCCCGGGTAGTTGAAGATGCGCTCGATGAAGATCGAGCCGCCGAAGAGCAGGCCCAGCGAAAGCGCCAGGATCGTGAACAGCGGCAGGATCGCGTTGCGCGCCACGTAGCGGAAGATGATCGACCGCTTCATCCCGCGCAGCTCGGCGGCCAGGATGAAGTCGTCGCCGAGCACGGTGACCACGCTCGACTTCATCGCGAGGATCCACCCGCCGTAGCCGGCCAGCGCGTACGTGACGACCGGCAGGGTGGCGTGCTGGACCAGCGAGCCGATGTAGTCGGCGGTGAAACCGGGGTCGATCACGATGTCGGCCGTCCCCCCGGCGGGGAGGATCGGGATCAGCGTGGTGAAGATCGCCCCCAGCAGCAGCGCCAGCACATACTGCGGCACGCCGTGCAGCAGCGACCCGGAGATCGCGAGGAGGTCGCCCAGCACGCCGGTCCGCTTGATCGCCGCGTAGACGCCCATGACGACGCCGACGAGGAAGCTTAGCAGCGTCCCTGCGAGCACCGGGATCAGGGTCCACTTGGCGGCCGAGAACAGCACGGTGGACACGCCGGTGCCGGGCACCGACAGCGACTGCCCGAGGTCGAGGTGGGCCAGCCCGCCCATGTAGTCGAGGTACTGCTCCCACAGGCCGCCCTTCGGCGTGAAGCCGTACAGCGCCTCGACCGCACGCTGGGCGGCGTCGGGGGCCATGCCCTGCTCGACGAGCTTCTGGTAGCGGGCCAGGAGCGGGTCTCCGGGAACGCTCCTGATGATCAGAAAGCTGATCGTCGTGACGACCAGGATCATGACGAACCCGCGGGCCACATGGCCCGCGAGCCGCCTGAGGAGAACCGCCATGGACTACTGCTTCTTCTTGATCAGGCCGAGCTGGATCCAGACGCCGGAGGGCTGGCGCAGCAGGTCGCTCTCGTCCTCCGGGAAGCCGGTGAAGCGGTTGGTGTTGACGAACTGGGTGTTCACGTAGTCCCAGAGCTGGATCACCGGAAGATCCTGGTTGGCCGCCTTGGCGAGCTTGGCGATGACGGCCTTCTGCTCGTCGCCGCTGACGCTGTTGAGCTGGCTGGTCAGCTCTCCGGGGTTGACCGTGCCGACGCCGTCGACGTCGATCGTCTCGGGGCCGCCCATCCAGTTGCCGTCCTTGCCGGCCGGCGAGTGCTTGACCTTGCCACCGAGGATGTTCCAGCCGTTGGAGGTGCCGTACAGGCGCTGGTAGATGTTGTACGGCGCGGGGCCGAGCGCGATGAGCCAGAAGCCGAGGTCGTACTTGCCCTCGGCGAGCTCGGACAGGTAGAGCGGGTAGTCGGCGGTGGTCACGACCTCGGCCTCGACGCCCGCCGCGGTGAGCTGGCTGGTGACGGCCTTGGCCGCGGAGACCCAGTCGGAGAACGGCGCCGGGATGTTGATCGTCACCTTCCACGGCTTGCCGTCGGCCAGCGCCCACTTGCCGTCCTTCTTCTGGAGGCCGGCCTCGGAGAACTCCTTTTCCGCCTTCGCCGGGTCCAGCGCGTACGGCTCCAGCGCGTCGAGCTCGGCGCCGAGCCATTCCCTGGCGGCCTTCTGGTGGATGCCCGACGTGGTCACGGCCGCCGTGCCGCCCTCGGGTGAGGCGATCTGCGTGACCTCCTGACGGTTGATCAGGTAGGCCAGCCCGCGCCGCACGTGCACGTTGTCGTACGGCTTCTTCGCCTGGTTGAACGCCAGCGAGACGGCCACCGGGGAGTAGCCCTTGATGACCTGGTTGCCGGGCGTCGCCTTGATGCGCTTCATCACGTCGGCGGGCACCGCGGTGAACGGGGCGTTGTCGAGCGTGCCGGAGGTCAGGTAGTTCCAGATCTGCTCGTTGCCCGTGGTGTTGAGCAGCTTGAGCTGGTCGGGCGCGACGTTGGCGGCGTTGTAAAAGTTCGCGTTCTTCACCAGCAGCGCCTCGCCGGGGTTCATCCGCTTGAGGACGAACGGCCCGGCCGACACGTCCTGGGCCGGGGCGAACGCGAGCACCTTCTCCGACAGCGCCTTGACCTGCCCGCGCGCCGCCTCCGCCTCGGGGCCGTCACCGCGGGCGGCCTTGAGCGTGTCCCAGAAGTCGGCGGGAACGACGGTCTGCCACACGTGCTTGGGCACCACGAACGCGTCCATGACCCCGCGCACGAACGTGACGCTGGGGTTCTTCATGTCCTGACTGATCTTGATCGTCTTGTCGTCGACGACCTCGACGTCCGAGGCCGCGCCGGCCGCGCCGGGGTCGACCGCGAAGGCGGTGCTGCCCTGCGTGTACGCCAGCGCGATCGAGAACTTCACGTCCTCGGCGGTGACGGGCTGCCCGTCGGACCACTTGTTGCCCGGCTGCAGGTGAAGGGTGATGGACGAGTTGTCCGGCGCGATGTCCCAGCTCGCCGCGATGCCCGGGTAGAACTGGTTCGGGTCGGTGAGGGTGTTCTTCGCCCAGGCGATCCTCATCGCGTTGTAGCCCCAGAACGCGTTGCCCTTGGGGTTCCACGGGTTGATCGGCGCGTTGACGTCGAGTGACGGCTTGTTGATGTCGACCGTGGTGTAGACGCCACCACCACCGCCGCCCGTGGATTTTCCGCTCGTGCCGCCGCCGCTGCATGCCGCGACGGCCGCGAGGCTGAGCAACGCCGCGACCGCTGTCAGACGTTTCATTGACCGCTCCGGGGGGTTGTTCTGATGCGGATCTTGTCCGGACCTTATGCGGCACCCCAAGCGTAGGTCAATAATCTGCAAAACTCGTGAGGGTTCTGCAACTTTCCTTCATCGCAGTCACGGCGAAACCGAGCGCCGCGACGAACCGTCACAAGTGGTGGTCTTCTCTCCCGCCGGTCAGCGAAGTGTTACTGGTCGCTGCCACGCGATCACATTACGTTGCGAGCAAAGACACCCGTCCTGCGAGGAGGACCTGCGTGAAGTCCATCGCCCGATTCTGTGGCAACTGCAGCTGCGGCTGCCCCGAGCTGTTCGTGGACGTCTCCGCCCCGGCGGAGCGTCAGGTCGTCATCACCGACGACTTCGGTCAGAAGGTGGAGATGAGCCTCGACCAGCTCGGCTCTCTCGTGGAGGCGGCGAAGACCGGCGCGCTGGACGACCTCGCGCTCACCGGCTGACCGTGAACCCGGCCGCCCTGTTCGCCGGAGGCCTCGTCGCCGGCCTTGCCGCGGGCACGGCGTCGTGCACCGCCGTCCAGGGCGGCCTCCTCATCGGCCTCGTCGCCCCGTCTAACGGCCCGTCTCACAGCCCGTCTCACGGCCCGTCCGGTGGCTTACCGCCGGTGGCGGCGTTCCTGGCCGGCAGGCTCGCCGCCCACACCGCCCTCGGGGCGCTGCTCGGGCTGGCGGGCGCCGCCGTACAGGTCGGCCCGCGCACTCGCGCGGCACTGCTCGTCGCCGCCGGGACCGTGGTCGTCGTGCTCGCCGTACGGATGCTCCGTCGCCGCCGGTGCGCACCGGTGAGGACGGCGCCCGAGACGGCAGGCGGCGACCCGCGTGAATGCTCATGCCCGGACGGCGGGCACGCACAGGACCGCACACCACCGAAAAGCGCATTGCCGGACAACACATCACCGCCCCGGGGTCCTGCACTGCCGGGTGGCGCACCACGGGGTCGTGCACCACTGGGCGGCGCGGCCCGCGGGACCGGTTTCTCGGGGATCGCGGCCCATTCCCCCACCCTCGTGCGGGCGGGGGTGCTGGGCATGGCCACGATCCTCGTACCCTGCGGCGTCACGATCGGCATCGAGGTCGTGGCCGTCGGCGCGGGTTCGGCGCTCGGGGGCGCGGCCGCGCTCGCGGGGCTCGCGCTCGGCACCGCGCCCGCCTTCGCCGCCCTCGGACTGCTGCTGCGCACGCTCGTCTCGACCCGGCTGGCCGTCCTCGCGGGGATCGCGGCCTTGGCCGCCGGGCTGTTCACGGTCGGCTCCGGGCTGCGGCTCGGCGGCTGGCTGCCGGACGTCTCCCTGCCGGAGTTCGGCTCCCCCGCCGCCGCGGCGGGACGCGCCCTCACCGGCACGGACGGCGTCCAGCGGCTCACCGTCTGGGCGACCCCGGAGGGGTTCCGGCCCGGGATCGCCGTCGCCGCCGCCGGACGGCCCGTCGAAATCGTCTTCAGGACGAAGGACAACCGGGGCTGCACGCGCACGCTCGCGATCGACGACCACGACGTCGTGCTCCCCGTGACGGGCGAGCGCGTGGTGCGGCTGGCCGCCCGCCCGGAGGGGCGGCTGCGTTACGCCTGCGGCATGGGCATGTACGTGGGCTTCGTCAGGTTCGAGCGCTCCCCCTGACCCCGGGCATGGCGAAACGGATGCCGGCCGGGGGTTCCGGCCGGCATCCGCAGGGAACGCGGGGCGAGGGAACACGGGGTGAGGGAACGCGGCTGGTCAGAAGACGCGCCGGCTCGCCGCGAGGGCGTTGTCGGTGCGCGCCTGGTCACGGGTGGCGGGCGTCACGCAGACGTGGTCGGCGGGAGTGGCCTCGCGCCAGACGTATCCCTGCTTGCACGTGTCCGGCCCGTACGGCTTCTTCACCGAACCCCCCGGCCAGAAGGGCGGGTTCTTCGGCACGGTGTACGTGATCTCGGTCCAGCCGGAGTAGCGGGTCGCGAAGAGGCCGCCTGACCAGGCGCCTTCCACCTTGAAGGTGTAGGTCTTGCCGGGAACCAGCGTCCCCGTGGTGGCCGTGGTCGCGTTGCCCGGCAGGTCCACCTGCACACCGGGGTCATACCGGAACAGCACCTTCTTGTACGAGCTGCCGTTCACCCACTGCACCGTCGCCCGGTAGTCGCGGTAGCCGACGACCCGCAGGTTCTGCGGCTTGGGCACGGGGCGGAACTGACCCGCGCCCGGAGGATAGGAGGGGACGTTCCCGGCGATCGGGATGGGGTCCGGCACTGCACTCCGACGGGTGCCCGACGCTGGGCCACAGGTAGCAGACGGTCACCCGGGGCGCCTGTCCGGCGTAGGCCCGCACGTGCGCGGAGGGAATGGTGAAGGAGGTGGTGGCGCCGCGGTCGTCCCATTTGCCCTCTTGAATGCCGCCGAACGTCAGGACCGTCGTCTCGCCCGCGACCGTGCCGGGGAAGAACGTGTCCGGCCCCCACGTCACCCGTAACCCGCCGTCGACGGGAATGACGCTGTTGATCCTCGGAGGGTGCCGGTTCACGTCCGCCTGCGCCGGACCGGCCACCGTCGCGCACGCGAGACCGGCGGCAAGCCCGCCGATCACGAGGGCCTTGACGCATGCTCCACAGCGATTCATCTGAATCATCTCTCTTCTCCTGTCCGAGCTCCGTTCTGACGACTCCCACGATGCGCCGGGGCCCTGACCGGCCACATCGTGGCAATCCCTGCGGCCGGCTCCGGGATATCCCTCTACCGCCGGCCGCCGGAGCGCCGCCGAGCTCAGGCGAGAGCGCGGGGTGTGGCGCCTGCGCGGCGCCGCGCCCGGTGTGTCATCCCAATGTCTTGCAATAACCCTCCGTGACGACTCGGTTACGTGTCACCCTGTGTCCCATGACACTAGTGGGAGCGACGGAGGCGACCGCGTGGCCCGGGATACCGGTCCCGCGTACCCCTGAACCCCTGGACCCGGCCGAGGCGAACCTGGTCGACAGGGCCCGTGACGGCGACAGCGACGCGGCGCACCGGCTGGGCCGGCTGTGCGCGGAGCGCGACGACCGGCTGGGCGCCCGGCTCTGGTGGGAGCGGGCGGCGCGGGCGGGCAACGTCGACAGCGCCTACAACCTTGGGCTGTGGCACCGCACGCACGGAACGACCGAGGAGGCCGTCGGCTGGTTCGAGCTTGCGGCGGGCACCGGCGACGCCGACGCGGCGACGAACCTGGCATCACTGCTGCTGGAGCGGCGCGGCGACGTCGACGGAGCGCGCAAGTGGTTCGAGCGGGCGGCCGAGGACGGCTCCCGCCACGCGGCCCGGCGGCTGGCCCTGCTCTGCGAGGACCAGGGCGACGGCATGGGCGCGCGGCGCTGGCACTTCAGGGCCGCCGTGGACGGCGACCTGCGCTCGGCCCACGACCTGGGATTCCTCGGCTACGCCGCGGGCGACGAGGCCGAGGCGCTGCACTGGTGGGAGTACGCGGCGCGCGGCGGCCACGCGGAGGCCGCCTATCACATGGCCCTGCTCCTGCACGCGGCCCGCGACGAGAAGGGCGCGGAGGGGTTCTATCGGCTCGCCGTCCGCGCCGACCACCCCGGGGCGGCCTTCCGGCTGGGCGACATGGCGCTCTGCCGGGGCGATCTGACCACGGCACGCGCCTGCTTCGAGCGGGCGGCGCAGACCGGCCGGCCGGACGCGCGACGGATGGCCGGCCTCGTCTGCGCCCGCATGGACGACAAGCCGGGAGCCGCCCGATGGTACGGGCAGGCCGCCACCGACGACCCCGAGGCCGCCTTCCGCTTCGGGCTACTGCTCGTCGCCGAGCACAACGACCTGAAGGGCGCGCGCCACTGGTTCAGGCGGGCGGCCGAACGCGGGCACCACGGCGCCATGGTCGAGCTGCGGACGCTGCTGCCCCTGCTCGGCGCGTCACCCGAGGCCGAGGAGTGCCTGCTCGACCCGGCCCCGCCCTACTGGAGCCGCCCGGCGGAGCCCGGGCAGGCCGCACGCGCGGAGCTCGCCGTGGCGGCGGCGCGCAGGCGCGGCGACCCGGCGGCGGAGCCCGCGGACCTGGTCGAGATCCTCGGCACGTGGGATCTGGTCACCGGTGAGCTCGTCACAGGGGCCTCGCCGCTCGGCGACGGCCCGGACGAGGTAAGCCCGGCGGACACCGTGGGGTGGCTCGCGCGGGCGAGCGGGCTGCACCGGGCCGCCATCGAGCACCTCGCCCTGGTGCGCGCGACGCTGCTGCGGCCGGGCACGGCCCCGTTACCCACCCCGGCCGAGGTCGAGCACGTGCTCGGCACCGCGAGGGATCTGCGCAGGCGCCTCGGACTGCGCTGATCCCCCACGTTTGCGGTCAGGCGGCGAGGATCTCCGCGACCGGCGTGTACGCCAGGCCGTGCGCCGAGGCGACGGGCTCGTTGGTGAGCACGCCGGCGTGGGTGTTGAGACCCAGGCCGAGCGCCTGGTCGCCGCGCAGCGCGTCCTTCCAGCCCTTGTCCGCGATCTTCACGGCGTACGGCAGGGTCGCGTTCGTCAGGGCGTAGGTGGAGGTGTTGGCCACCGAGCCCGGCATGTTCGCCACGCAGTAGAACACCGACTCGTGCACGCGGAACGTCGGCTCGGCGTGCGTGGTCGGGCGGGAGTCCTCGAAGCAGCCGCCCTGGTCGATCGCGATGTCGACGAGCACGGAGCCCGGCTTCATGCGGGAGACCAGCTCGTTGGAGACGAGCGTCGGGGCCTTGGCGCCCGGGATGAGCACGGCGCCGATGACCAGGTCGGCCTCGATCACCGCCCGCTCGATCGCGTACGACGTCGAGACCAGCGTCTTCAGCCGGCCCTGGTAGACGGCGTCGATGAAGCGCAGCCGGTCGATGTTGACGTCGAGGATCGTCACGTCGGCGCCCATGCCGACGGCGATCTGCGCCGCGTTCAGGCCGGAGACGCCGCCGCCGATCACGACGACCTTGGCGGGGGCCACGCCGGGCACCCCGCCGGGGAGCACGCCGCGTCCGCCGTTGAACCGCATCAGGTTGTACGCGCCGACCTGGGGGGCGAGCCGCCCGGCGACCTCCGACATCGGGGCCAGCAACGGCAGGCCGTTGCCGACCTGGACGGTCTCGTACGCGATGGCGGTGGTCCCCGCCGCGAGCAGCGCGTCGGTGCACGGCCGGGAGGCGGCGAGGTGGAGGTAGGTGAACAGGATCTGGTCCGCGCGGAGGCGGTGGTACTCCTCCGCGATCGGCTCCTTGACCTTGAGGATCATCTCCGACTCGGCCCACACCTCGTCGGCGCCCTCGACCAGCTTGGCGCCGGCCGCGAGGTACTCCTCGTCGGTGATGTGGGAGCCGAGCCCGGCGCCGCGCTGGACGCTGACCTCGTGGCCGTGACGGACGAGCTCGTGGACGCCGGCCGGGGTGGCGGCGACGCGGTATTCGTGGTTCTTGACCTCGGCGGGCACGCCGATCTTCATGAGGTGTGTCCTTTCAAGCGGTCACTCGTCACGGTCGCCCCCTGTCCGGCCGCACGAGCTCGATGGTCTACAGGCGGGCCCACGCCTCGGTGAGCACCGAACGGAGAATCGACTCGATCTCGTCGAACTCCTTGGGGCCGCAGATCAGCGGCGGGGCGAGCTGCACGACCGGGTCCCCACGGTCGTCCGCCCGGCAGTACAGGCCGGCGTCGTACAGCGCCTTCGAGAGGAAGCCGCGCAGCAGGCGCTCCGACTCCTCCTCGTTGAACGTCTGCTTGGTGGACTTGTCCTTGACCAGCTCGATCCCGTAGAAGTAGCCCGAGCCGCGGACGTCGCCGACGATCGGCAGGTCGCGCAGCCGGTCGAGGGTCGCCTTGAACACCGGCTCGTTGGCCGTGACGTGCTCAAGCAGTCCCTCGCGCTCGAAGATGTCGAGGTTGGCCAGGGCGACGGCGGCCGACACCGGGTGGCCGCCGAAGGTGTATCCGTGCGCGAAGGTCTCGCTGCCGTGCTTGAACGGCTCGAACAGCCGATCCGAGACGATCATGGCGCCGATGGGCGAGTAACCGCTGGTCAGACCCTTCGCACAGGTGATGATGTCCGGCACGTAGTCGAACTTCTGGCCGCCGAACATCGTGCCGAGACGGCCGAAGGCGCAGATGACCTCGTCCGACACGAGCAGCACGTCGTGGGCGTCGCAGATTTCGCGCAGGCGCTGGAAGTATCCGGGGGGCGGCGGGAAACAGCCGCCGGCGTTCTGCACCGGCTCGACGAAGACGGCGGCCACGGTGTCCGGGCCCTCCATCTCGATGGCCTTGCCGACCTGGTCGGCGGCCCAGCGGCCGAACGCCTCGGGGTCCTTCTCCAGGCCGGGGAAGCCGGAGATCTCGTCGGCGCGGTAGAGGTTCGTGTTGGGGGCCTTGATCGCGCCGGGCACCAGCGGCTCGAAGACCTGCTTGAGCGCCGGGATGCCGGTGATCGACAGCGCGCCCTGCGGGGTGCCGTGGTAGGCGATGGACCGGCTGACGACCTTGGTCTTCAGCGGCTTGCCCTTGAGCTTGTAGTACTGCTTGGCCAGCTTCCAGGCCGACTCGACGGCCTCGCCGCCGCCCGTGGTGAAGAAGACGCGGTTGAGGTCGCCGGGGGTGAGCTGCGCGAGCCGCGCGGCGAGCTCGGCGGCCTTCGGGTGCGCGTACGACCACAGGGGGAAGAACGCGAGCTCCTGGGCCTGCTTGGCGGCGGCCTCGGCCAGCTCGGCGCGGCCGTGGCCGACCTGGACCACGAACAGTCCGGCCAGGCCGTCGAGATACCGCTTGCCGTGGATGTCGTAGACGTAGGCGCCCTCGCCGCGCACGATCATGGGCACCTCCCCTCCCTCGTAGGAGGAGTGGCGCGTGAAGTGCATCCAGAGATTGTCCTGTGCGGCCTTGAGAACGTCGGGGCGCGTCATCGCAACCTTCCCTCAGGTGATCCGTCGCTGCTGCACAGTGTGCATGCCGCTTCCGCGTTTTGCCAAGTGATTACGTGGCGTCACTGTGAAAGAAGTTCGGATTCCGTGACGTCGACATGTAACGGCAACGAAATCCGTCACTGTAGATTGGGGCTGTCAAGACGCGCGAGATGGGTCCGCCTGACCTGTGGTCAAATGGGGTTCCACCAGCCAGGTTTGGCAAGATCCGCGTACATTCCGGGAGAACGTCGTGACACCAGAGGAGATCGAGCGCGCCGTCGAGGAGGGCATGCCGCAGACGGTCGAGGACCTCAAGCGCCTCGTCGCCATACCGTCCGTCGCGTTCCCCGGCCACTCCGAGGCCCCGGTCCTTGAGGCCGCGGCGCTCGTGGAACGGCTGCTCCGCGCCGCCGGCCTCCCGCACGTCCGGCAGATCCCCATCGAGGGCAGCTTCCCCGCCGTGTTCGCCGAGGCGCCCGCCCCGGACGGGGCCCCGACCGTTCTGCTCTACGCGCACTACGACGTGCAGCCCGCCGGCGACCTCGCCCTGTGGCGCACTCCGCCGTTCGAGCCCACGGTCGTCGACGGGGTCATGCACGGCCGCGGCGCGGCCGACGACAAGAGCGGCGTCATCGCCCACGTGGCCGCGCTGCGCGCCTTCAACGGCCGGTTCCCGGTCGGGCTGAAGGTCATCATCGAAGGCCAGGAGGAGTACGCCGGCGAACGTCTGGAGGCGTTCGTCGAGGAGAACCCCGACCTGCTGCGCGCCGACGCCATGGTCATCGCCGACGTCGGCAACCCCGCCGTGGGCGACCCCGCGATCACCACGTCGCTGCGCGGCATGGCCGCGTTCACCGTGGAGGTCCGCACGCTCGCCGAGGCCGTGCACAGCGGCGCGTTCGGCGGCGCCGCCCCCGACGCGCTGGCGGCGCTCATGCGCATGCTGACCGCCCTGCACGACGACCAGGGCAACGTACGCGTGCCCGGGCTCGAACCGGGCACCTTCCCTGGCGAGGCTCTCGGTGACGAGGAGTTCCGCGCGCTCGCCGGTGTGCTCGACGGCGTGTCGCTGGTCGGCGACGGCTCGCTCGCCGACCGGCTCTGGGCGTCGTACGCGATCACGGTGACCGGTCTGGACGTGCCGACGGTGACCGGCGCGATCAACGCGGTCCAGGCGGTGGCCCGGGCGCGCGTCACGATCCGCATCCCCGCGAACGGCGACGCCCGGCAGGCGCTGAACGACGTGACGGCCTACCTGGAGAAGGTCGCGCCGTGGGGGGTCAAGGTCTCCTTCGGCGACTTCGTCAGCGGCTCGGGCTTCCAGATCGAGCCGGGCGGCCCGGCCATGAACGCCGCGGAGCGTGCGCTGGAGCGCGCCTTCGGGCGGGCGCCGCGTCAGGTCGGCCAGGGCGGCTCGATTCCGCTGGTGGCGGCACTCGCCCGGCAGTTCCCCCAGGCCGAGATCCTGCTGTACGGCGCCGAGGACGACGGCGCCTCGATCCACGCCCCCAACGAGCGACTGGTGCTGGACGAGCTCAAGCGGATCATCACGACCGAGGCCCTGTTCCTCGCCGGCTACGGCGGCTGGCACGGCGCGTCCTGAGCCCGCCGTGCCGGAGGCGCACTTAGCTTGCCGTGCCGGAGGCGCGGCAATTCAGCACAGAAGGCCCGGTGGATGGGGGGACCACCGGGCCTTCCGTTTTCTCGCACCGCCGTCACACGTGGCCCGGGGGATCCGCGGGCCGGTCGGCGCGCTTACTGGTAGTGGATGTCGGAAGAGCTGTAGATGCAGTTCGTGCCGTCGGCGCCCTCACCGATCTTCGAGGGCTCGCTGCCCTTCGGCACACCCTTGTACTTCTCGCAGATCACGATCTTGTGGCTGGCGTCGTTCTTGATCGTGATGTTCGAGAAGCGCGCGGTGTCGCCCCAGTTGGTGTTGATCCCGGCGAGCGCCTTGCCGGGAGAGGTCGCCACGATGTTCGACATCTGGACGTGCCGCTGGTAGGAGTTCGTGCAGTTGCCGCAGGCACGGTAGAGCTTCCCGAAGTTCTCCACCTGGAAGTTCCTGATGATCATGGTGCCGGGGCCGTTGTGCTGGAACACCTTGTCGGATGCGCTCCTGGCGCCGCCGCCGTCGATGGTCATGACCTGCGACGACGAGCTGCCCAGCAGGGTGGCGGCGTCCTCGCCGACGTCCTCCCACCAGACGTTCTGCAGCGTGCAGCTGCCCAGGCAGTGGATGCCGTCGGCGCCGGGCGAGCCGATGATCACATTCTTGAGCGTGGCGCCGTTGGCCAGCTCGAAGATCGGGTCCTGGCTCTCGCTCTGCCCGCCGTCGCCCATGTCACCGCTGGCGTAGTAACGCTTCAGGCCGCCGTCCATGGTGCCGGAGACGCTGATCGTGCTGGTGACCCCCTGCGAGCCGTTCGGGCTGGGCCAGCCCGACGGCGGCGTCGTCGGGCTGGTGCTCGGCGTGGGCGACGGGGACCTCGTCGGCGTCCTGGTGGGGGTGGGGGAGGCCGGG
>NZ_VIRM01000055.1 GCF_006874475.1 Microbispora hainanensis | reverse complement strand
TCGTCACGGTGGAGCAGGTCGCTCTCCACGGCCTCGATCACCTGCTGAAGGTGCAGGCCGCGGGCCGCGTCCAGCTCGTGCCGCCGGCGGTGCTCGGCGGTGTCCGTGAACTCGCGGTACATGGTGTCGACGGCCTCCCGGCCGACGGCGGCCACGCCGTCGACGGCCGCCACGCCGCCGGAGCCGAACACCTCGATCTCGGCGCGCTCCCTGACGGGCTCGGGCGAGGTGTACATGGAGATCTCGCTGTAGGTCCCACCCTCGTGCTCGAACATCATCCCGAACCAGCCGGTCGGCTGGCCGTGCGCGTGAACGCCGATCACACGGCCGAGCGCGGCGTCGAGGAGATCCAGGAGATCGGGGCCGAGGTCCCCGCGCAGCACGCTCAATCCTCTGCGCCATGGGCGCGGGTCGGGCGGGGCGGTCGTGACGACCAGGCCGCTGGCCCCCTGCGGAAAGGTCTTCGGAACCGCGTCGGTCAGGAAGTGGCGGACAGTCGCCGAGTAACGCCAGAGCAGCGCGAGCTGCGAGACCGTGCGTTCGGCGGCCTCGGCCAGACGCTCCGCGCCGGCCAGGTCGCCCGCGACGGGCCGTTCCAGGAGCAGTGCCTTGTCCTGCCGCGCCGCGACCTCCGCCAGGTAGGGCTGGACGGGAGGCGGCACGGCGAACACCACCGCCTCGCAGTGGTCGAGCAGGTCCTCGAAGCGGCCGGACGCCGGCACGCCGTACCGCTCCGCGAGGGCCTGCGTGGCACCCGGTGATCGCGCCCACACGCCCGCGAAGCGCGCTTCCGGACACGCCGCGATGGCCGGTGCGTGCACCTCCGCTGCCCGGCGGCCCGCGCCGACGAGGCCGATGGCGATAGCCATACCGTCCACTGTAGGCACGGCCTCCCGGCCCGGGGTGCGTAGGGGCTGGTAATAATCAGGCGAGTAGGTGGGCAGGAACGGCAAGGTCGGGGTGGGTGGAAGGGCGGGATAGGGCGGGGAGACGGGCGGCGGCGCAGGTGTCGGCGAGGGTGTCGAGGAGGAGGTCCGGTCCCCAGGCGTCGTCCGTGCCCGGGACGCCGAAACGGTGGCCGTCGACGTGGCCCTGGCGGTAACGGGTCCAGGCTTCGCCTCCGGTCAGGAACTCGCCTTCGGCCAGGTCGTCCGGGCGGGCGACGAAGCCGCGGCCGAGGTGCTGGGTGTCGACGCGCACCCAGCGGTCTTCGTCGTCGCGCCAGTATTCGGTGATCCAGTGGTCGAGGCCGTAGCCCTCCTTGAAGTACATGCCGAACCCGCATCTCGCACGTGCAGGGATGCCGCGTAACCGCAGAAGGGCGCAGGCGATCGTGGCGAAGTCTCGGCAGGTGCCGACGACGCGCCTCGCGGGAGGCCGGGCCTGGTGGAGAGGGGATGGGTCGAGCGCGGTCAGCGCGGTGATCAGGGCGTTGACGGGCCTGATGTCGACCCGCCGGTCGGTCACTCCCGGGGACATGCCGCGAGACGACGCCGCCGACGTCATCGCCGCGCTGCCCGGCACTCCCGAGGTGCGGCGTCCGCACTGCGATACGGCAGGTCGACCGCCACCCGTTCCGCGACGGCACCTGGTACCAGAAGTGCCCATACTGCGTCTTTAGTCGCCTTCTGCCCGGCCTGTAGCCGCCTCCTGCCAGACTCACTCAGGGGACCCGCGGAGGGGAGTGTGGACGGGGTGTCGTCACAGGAGAACAGACGGGCCAAGCATCGACATCGACCCGTATGGGTCAATCCGCTGTTCGGGGTGACCGACCCCGCCTCCGGAATCACGGCGGTGCCGCCGCGGCACCGGCTTCCTGAGGGGCCCATGGCGCCCTCCGCCGTGTCACGGCTCATCCGTGACGAGCTGATGCTGGACGGGAACCCGCGGCTGAACCTGGCCACCTTCGTCAGCACCTGGATGGAGCCGGAGGCGCACGCGCTGATGGGCGACACCGCCGACAGGAACCTCGTCGACAAGGACGAGTATCCCGCGACGGCCGAGCTGGAGCAGCGCTGCATCCCGATGCTCCGCCACCTGTGGAACGCGCCCGACCCCGACGCGTCACTCGGGACCTCCACCGTCGGATCCAGCGAGGCGTGCATGCTCGGCGGGATGGCGCTCAAACGCCGCTGGGTGCACCGCAACGCCGACCGCTACGCCTCCGGCGCGCGTCCCAACCTGGTGATGGGCGTCAATATCCAGGTGTGCTGGAAGAAGTTCTGCAATTACTGGGAAGTGGAGCCCCGCCTGGTCCCGATGGAGGGCGACCGGTTCCACCTGGGTGCGGAGGAGGCCGCCGGGCAGTGCGACGAGAACACCATGGGCGTCGTCACCGTCCTGGGCTCCACGATGGACGGAAGCTACGAGCCGGTCGCCGACATCTGCGCGGCACTCGACGCTCTCGAGGAACGCACGGGATGGTCCGTGCCCGTGCACGTGGACGCCGCGTCGGGAGGGATGATCGCCCCCTTCCTCGAGCCGGACCTGGCGTGGGACTTCCGCCTTCCGAGGGTCGCCTCGATCAACGTCTCGGGTCACAAGTACGGGATGGTCTACCCGGGACTCGGATGGGTCCTCTGGCGGGACCGGGAGGCGCTCCCCGGGGATCTGGTGGAGCACGTGAACTATCTCGGCGGTGACGTGCCGACGTTCACGCTCAACTTCTCCCGGCCCGGATCGCAGGTCGTCGCCCAGTACTACAACTTCCTCCGGCTCGGCCATGAGGGCTTCCGCCAGGTGCAGGGCGCCCTGCGGGAGGTGGCGACGCACCTCGCCGGTCAGATCGAGGGGCTCGGCTGCTTCCGGCTCCTCACACGTGGCGACCAGCTGCCGGTGTTCGCCTTCACCACCACCGACGACGTCACCCGGTTCAACGTCTACGACGTCTCGCGACGGCTCCGGGAGTGGGGCTGGCTGGTGCCGGCCTACACCTTCCCGCCCAACCGCCAGGATCTGCAGGTGCTGCGGGTGGTGTGCCGCAACGGGTTCTCGCTGGACCTGGCCGACCGGCTGGTCGACGACCTCCGGGACCTGCTGCCGTGGCTGCACAGGCAGCCAGAGCCCATGTTCGGCCCGGAGGAGGGGGCGAGCTTCCACCACTGACCACACCGCCCAGGCCGTACGGCTTACTCCGCGCTTACTTCGCGGCCTGCTGGAACTCGGCCGGCAGCTGCGATATGGCCTGGTCGAAGGTCTCGTCCGGAACAGCGTCCCGCAGCGTCAGCAGAACGGCCCGGATCCCTCCCCTCGTCTCCTCCTCGGTCAGCCCTGTGCGTTTGCTGATCCGCGCGACGAACTCGCGGAAACCGAACCGCTGGATCGGATCACCGATGTGTATCGACTCCCGGAGAGGCTCCGGAAGTTCGAGCGCGAGATGCTGAGCCTCCGTGGCGCTGAGCTGGTCTCCCAGAAGCTCCAGTGTCGCGCGGGTCAGATCCGCCGCCTCCTCACGCGATAGGCCGCTGCGCTCGGCCACCCTGCCGAAGAACTCCCTGTGCTCCACACTGGCTCCATTCCCCCCGGCGTCCGCCCGACACCGAGCCGGCGGACATCCCAGAAGCTTGGAGCGATGCATACCGAGGTCCCGGCACCCCTGGCTTTCGAGCGGGAATGACACCGAGGTCTGGCCGTTCGCAAGGGGCGACGCGGGGAGGACACATGGCACACGAGGCAATGTCGCTGGCTGACGCGATAGACGTGATCCGAGGCGAGATCGGCAAGGCCCGCATCAGGGCCGAGGTCATGGGCGAGGAGATGCGGTTCAGCGTCGGCACGGTCGAGGTGGAGATCCTGGTCCAGATCACCCGTGACGGCAAGGACGGCGAACTGGTGCTCGAAGTGGTCGAGGCAGGCGGTTCGAAGGGCGGCGACACCCACCGGATCACCTTCCCGATGACTCCTGTCTTCGAGCCTCGCGGCTGAGAGCCGGTCGGCGGGGAGGGAGAAGCGCCCGCGAACGCGCACCTTCCCGCAAGTGCGGTCCCACCCTCACGGAAGAGGGCGGGACCGCCGCAGGACGCACATTACGCCCTGGTAGTCGCGGTGCGGCTCCGGCCCGTCGCCGTACCGACGGTCTCCCGCTCCTGCCTCTCCTGCTGGCGGACGGACCTGGAGAGGCCCTCCAGCTCGTGCGCGGTCTCCTCGAACTCCTGCGCGGCCTCCCGGCTCATCCTGCTCACGATCCTGCGCCCGCGAAGGGCCATGTCCTCGTACACCTCGCCGGCCTTGGCCAGGGCGTACGGCCCGACGCCCGCGAGGGCGCAGAACGGCTTGGACATCGTGATCCTCTTGACCGGTGTCGTCACTTGGTCACTCTCCATACATATCGGTCTAGCGGCGGCTTAGCTGTTCCGGACAGGGAAACCGGCCGGGCGTCAGGAAGGCGGCGTGCCGGGGGCTTCCGTCCCGGGCCCGGTGTCGCCGGCGGCCTGCTCCGGGCCGGTGTCCGCGGCCCCGGAGGCATTCCGCGGATCCGTCCAGGTGATGTGGCCGGTATCCCCGCGATCGTCGTCCGGCTCGCCGTAGCCGCAGCTCAGGCACATGCGGTTGTCTCCCCCTGCTCGGTCGTGTGCACAACGGCCCCGCCCTCGGCAGCGGTGTGAGGGCGAGGCTCGGGTGTTCCAGGTTCGTCCGTGCGCGGGCTTGCCCGGGGACGAGCGCCCGCTCCCCCGTCGGCGAACGCTCGTCAGGACCATCCCCGCACCCGTCTCGAGGGACACCGGGCGGGAATGCAAGAGCCGATCAAGAGCAGAGAGAGGCGGACAAAAACACCGCCCGGCGAGTCACGATCAGCTGGACGGCCTCGCCTTGCTCGGCTGGACGCGCCTCGGCTCGCCGGGCATCTTGGGGTAGTTCGGCGGATATGGCATGTCGCCCCGCTTGTCGGCGTCGTACCACTCCAGCAGTGTGCCGATGTCGAAGGCCCGGTCGTCGATCGCCCGCTGCACGTCGCCCAGTTCGGCGAACCGCTTCGGCATGGTCCTGATGTCGAAGTCCCGCGGGTCGCAGCCGGCCAGCTCCTCCCAGGTCACCGGGGCGGAGACCCGGGCGTCGGGCCGCGCGCGGACCGAGTAGGCGGCCACCACCGTGCGGTCGCGGGCGTTCTGGTTGTAGTCGATGAAGACCTTCTCCCCCCGCTCCTCCTTCCACCAGGCGCTCGTCGCGAGGTCCGAGCGCCGCTCGGCCTCCCGGGCGAAGGCGATGGCGGCGTACCGCACCTCGGTGAAGGTCCAGCGGGGCTCGATGCGCACGTTCACGTGGATGCCGCGGCTGCCCGAGGTCTTGGGGAAGCCCGTCATGCCCAGATCGTCGAGGATCTCCTTGGCGGTGAAGGCCACCTGGCGGGCCTGCTCGAACGACGTGCCAGGCTGCGGGTCGATGTCGATGCGCAGCTCGTCGGGGTGGTCGAGGTCGGTGCGGCGGGCGGGCCACGGGTGGAAGTCGATCGTGCCGAGGTTGGCGCACCACGCGATGGCCGCCACCTCGGTCGGGCAGAACGCGTCGGCCGTACGCCCGCTGGGGAAGCGCACCGTGACGGTCTCGATCCAGTCGGGATGCCGGGGCATCCGCTTCTGGTAGATGGCGTCGGCGCCGACGCCGCCGGGGTGCCGCTTGAGGTAGGTCGGCCGCTCCCACAGAGCGCGCAGCACGCCGTCCCCCACGCTCACGTAGTACTCCACCAGGTCGCGCTTGGTGGCGCCGACCTCGGGGAAGTAGACCTTGTCCGGATTGGTGACCTTGATCGTGCGGCCACCCACCTCTATCTCGATGTACGGCGAAGCCATGCACGTGACCCTACCCGGATGAGGGGGTCCGTCCCGGGCTGCCGACGGCGGCCGGACCGGGCGCTCCCACGGCCGCGCCCTCCCGGCGCAGGCACGTGGTCGCGTACGGCGCGCTCGCGTTCGGACGGCGCCGCACGCGACGGGACGGACCACGACGGCCGCCCGCGGGCGGCCTCCTCTCGCCGTCCGGCGGCGTCCAGCACGGGTCGGGTGCCTCGCCGCCCTGACGGCGGTGTGGGTGACCGCCCCCGCGCGGGTGACGGCGATCAACCCCCTCGTCAATGAAGACGCCGGAAGACCCGGGAAAGGATGCTCCGGCGCGCCAACATGTGCGGGGAAGATCCGGGGCCTCCGCGGAGTTTCCCACTTCGTAATCCCCGCGAGGGGCCGCCGAAGGCAGGGTGGTGAGCATGGAGAAGGTAATCAAGAGCGACGCCGAGTGGCGCGCGCGGCTTTCCCCCGAGGAATACCGGGTCCTCCGGCAGGCGGGGACCGAGCGCCCGTTCAGCGGCGAGTACGTCGACACCAAGACGGTCGGCGTCTACTCCTGCCGCGCCTGCGGGGCGGAGCTGTTCCGGTCGGAGACGAAGTTCGAGTCGCACTGCGGCTGGCCGTCGTTCTACGAGCCGTCCGAGTCGCAGGCGGTGACCCTGCACGAGGACGACTCGCTCGGCATGCGCCGGGTGGAGGTCCGCTGCGCCCGCTGCGACTCGCACCTCGGGCACGTGTTCCACGGCGAGGGCTATCCCACGCCGACCGACGACCGCTACTGCATCAACTCCGTCTGCCTGACGCTGCTGCCGGGCGAGTGACGCCTATTTCGGCTTGGGGTGGGTGACCCGGCAGTCGTCGTCGTCCGGGCCGAGGACGTTGGCGAGGACGGGGTTGCCGTTCTCGC
Source organism: Microbispora hainanensis (assembly GCF_006874475.1). GTDB lineage: Bacteria > Actinomycetota > Actinomycetes > Streptosporangiales > Streptosporangiaceae > Microbispora > Microbispora hainanensis. The sequence goes on along the minus strand of NZ_VIRM01000055.1, from coordinate 56,066 downwards.
CGAACCTCGACTGGACGAACACGACGGGGTTGCTCTCCCCCCGCTCGGCCAGATACTCCAGGCCGCGCTTGCACAGCGTGATCGCGGTCTTGGAGTTGTCGGCGTTCTCCGGGAGGTTCGTGTAGATGCGCAGGTAGCCGCCCTCGGTGCGGATGTCCTTGACCCGCTTGGCGGTCTTGTCGCTCCACCTGCTGCGGAAGTAGGCCTCCGCCTTGGTGTCGGTGTACTTCGACGGTCCCGACGCCTTCTGTTCCGCCGCCTTCTTGTCCCGCTTGGCGGCCGGCTTCTTGTCGGTGTCGACGCTGGCGACGGTCAGCTCGCCGGCCGGGGAGGCGGGCGGCGCCGGCGCGGCGACCACGTGCCCGGGCTCCGCGCCGGACCGCGACAGCGGCCAGGCGATCGCGACGGCCCCGACGGCGAAGGCGGCCACCCCCAGGGACACCTCGACGACATGCGAACGGGCCCGCCTCTTGCGGCGGCGCCCCCTGGAACGTGCCAGCCCGCTAGCCACTCTGCCCCACCTAGACGTCGATTCTTCGTCACAGTATGGCAAAGACTTCGGGCCGCCAAGACCGTTTCCGACGCTTCGCGCGAGATCAACCTAAATGTCCCTTGCGTCGCTCCACCACGCCGGGCCGGCCCACCCGCCCGGCCGCAGAGTGCGCCGGGCGGGCGCTTGCAGGGGCTCGCGAAGGCTAGGGCAGCGCGGCGACGAGCTCGCTGACCGGCTTGCGGGTGCCGGTGTAGAAGGGGATCTCGATTCTCGTGTGCCGCCTCGCCTCGGCTCCGCGCAGGTGGCGCATCAGGTCGACGATGCGGTGCAGCTCGTCGGCCTCGAACGCCAGCATCCACTCGTAGTCGTTGAGGGCGAAGCAGGCGACCGTGTTGGACCGCACGTCGGGGTACTCCCGCGCCATCTTGCCGTGCTCGGCCAGCATGCTGCGCCGCTCGGAGTCCTCCAGCAGGTACCACTCCAGGGACCGTACGAAGGGGTAGACGCAGACGAAGCCCCTGGGCTCCTCGTCCGCGAGGAAGGCCGGGATGTGGGACTTGTTGAACTCGGCCGGGCGATGCAGGGCCATGGCCGACCAGACCGGCTCGCTGGCGCGCCCGAGGGCGGTGCGGCGGAAGCGGGTGTAGGTCTCCTGCAGGTCCTCGGCGGAGGGGGCGTGCCACCAGAACATGAAGTCCGCGTCGGCGCGGAACCCGGCCACGTCGTAGCAGCCTCGGGTCGTCACGTCCTTGCCCGCCGCCTGTGCGAGCAGCTCCTCGACCTCGTCGGCCACGCCCTCACGGGCGGCGGGGAGCTGGTCGCGCAGCCGGAAGACCGACCACATCGTGTAGCGGATGACCAGGTTGAGATCGCGTGCCTTGGGCCGCGGGGCGGGCTCCGTCATGCCTCCATTCTGCCGGTAGGGGGCGGCGGTCCGGCTTCCGGGTGCCGCCGATCAGCCGCGCCGGCGGCGGCGTGCACGCGGCATGGCGGCGGCGGAGCCGGCGGCGGGCGCCCCCGCCACCCGTCAGGCGTCCGCGGCCGGCGTCCCCTGTGCCTCCCGCAGGTGTTCGAGCACGAGCTTGGCGGCGGTGCGGGCGGTCGCGACGCAGGCCGGGATGCCGACGCCCTCGTACGCGGCGCCGCAGACGGCGAGGCCGGGCTGCCCGGCGATCGCGGCGCGCACGCGGGCGACCCGGTCGAGGTGGCCCACGTCATACTGCGGGAGCCCGCCGCCCCAGCGGGTGACCCGGGTGTCCAGCGGCAGCCCCCGCACGCCCATGACCTCGGCCATCTCGTTCATCGCCAGGGCCGTCAGCTCGGCGTCGTCGCGCTGGAGCACGAGCTCCTCGCCCAGGCGGCCGATCGAGCACCGCACGATCAGGACGTTGCGGTCGGCCTCGGCGAGGTGGGGCCACTTGACGCTGCTGAACGTCGCCGCCTTGACCGGCCTGCCCTCGACCGGCGGCACGAGGTAGCCGCTGCCCTCCGGCGGCTCGGGGAACGCCGTCCTGGGATAGGCGAGGGTCACGATCGCCATGCTGGCGTACTCGATCGCGGCCAGTTCGGCCGCCGCCTTCGGCACCTCACGGCGGAGCAGGCGGGAGGCGGGCCGCGCGGGCACCGCGAGGATGACGGCGTCGGCGTCGATCGTCTCCTCGTCCCTGGTGGGACCGGTCACCAGCCGCCAGCCGTCCGCCGTCCTGATCAGGTCGCGGACCGTGACGCCGGTGCGGATCTGCGCGCCCGACTCCTTGGCCACCGCGGCGGGCAGCGCGCCCATGCCGTTCCTGAGCGTGGTGAACACCGGCCCGGCGTTCGCGGGGGCCTCCGCCGTGATGCTCCGGGCCGCCTGCAGCAGCGACCGCTCGGTGCGGGCGACGGCGGCGATCCGCGGCATGGTCGCGTCCAGCGACAGCATGTCGGCCCGGCCCGCGTACACGCCGCCGAGCAGCGGCTCGACCAGCCGGTCGACGACCTCGCTCCCCATCCGGGCACGGATGTACGCGGCGACGGAGACGTCTCCGGTCACGAGCGTGGGCGGCAGGAACTGGTCGAGGGGCACCCGGGCGAGCCCGGCCGGCGACAGGACGCCCGAGCGCGCGAGGGCGACCACGTCGGAGGGGACGCCCATCACCTGCTCCCGGGGCAGCGGGCGCAGCGCCCCGCGTGACAGGACGGCGGCCCGGGTCGTGCCGGGATCCACCAGGTCGTCGCCGAGGCCGGCCAGCCGGGCCAGTTCCTTGCCCTCGGGCCGCCGCGCCAGCATCGACTCGGCGCCCGCGTCGACCTCGATCCCCGCCACCTGCGACGCGTACAGCTTGCCGCCGATCCTCGGCGCCGCCTCCAGCACTGTCACCCGCAGGCCGGCGTCGGCCCGGTTCAGGTGCAGCGCCGCGGCCAGACCCGCGATGCCCCCGCCGACGACGACCACATGACGACCCGCAATCCCGTCCATGGGGCAAAGCTACCGGCCCGTACGCCCGGGTCCCGCACCGGCGCGGGGCGTGTCCGCCGCGAAACGGGCAACCCGGCCACCTGGGCAGGAGCACGTATGGTCACGCCTCGGACACCTGCCGACAAACCCGACAGGAACGCAAGATTCTTAGAAACTTTTCACCCGCCGGGCAAAAAGTAAGGGTTCCTTGTAATAAAGTTGTTGTAGTAAGAGCAGAAGTCCAGTCACTTCTGATAGGCATCCCGAGTCCCCGACCCCGAAGAGCGGAAGCGAATGACGGCTCGCCCCGAGAACCCGCACCAGGCGCGGATCCTGCGCCTCCTGCGTCAGGACGGCGCGCGTTCCCGCGCCGAACTCGGCGAGGTGGCCCGTCTGTCACCGTCGAAGCTCGCACTCGAGCTCGACCGGCTCGCCAAGCTGAACCTCCTCGAATCGGGCGGGCTCGCCGCCTCGCGGGGCGGCCGCCGGTCGGGCATCGTACGGGTCGCCTCACACCTGCGGTTCGTCGGGATCGACATCGGCGCCACGTCGATCGACGTCGGGGTGACCAACGGCGAGCTGGAGGTGCTCGGCCACCTGTCGAAGCCGGCCGACGTGCGCGACGGCCCCGAGGCCGTGCTGGAGCAGGCCCTGGAGCTGGTCGGCAAGCTCCGGACCGGCGAGACGACCGAGATCCACGGCGTCGGGATCGGGGTCCCTGGCCCGGTGAGCTTCCTCGACAGGACGCCGGTCTCGCCCCCGATCATGCCGGGCTGGGACCGCTTCCCGGTGCGGGAGACGCTGAGCCGCGAGTTCGGCTGCCCGGTGCTCGTGGACAACGACGTGAACATCATGGCACTGGGCGAGCTGCACGCGGGCCTGGCCAGGGCCGTCGGCGACTTCCTGCTCGTGAAGATCGGCACCGGCATCGGCTGCGGCATCGTGGTCGACGGCGAGATCTACCGCGGGGTGACCGGCAGCGCCGGTGACATCGGCCACATCCGGGTGTCCGACGACGGCCCGCTGTGCACCTGCGGCAACACCGGCTGCCTCGAGGCCTACTTCGGCGGCGCGGCGCTGGCCCGCGACGCCCGGGCCGCCGCGGAGTCGGGCGACTCCCCCTTCCTGGCCGAACGGCTCGCGCAGGAGGGCACGCTGACGGCGGAGGACGTCGCCGCCGCGGCCGCCTCGGGGGACGCCGCCGCCGTACGGATGATCCGCGAGGGCGGGCGGCACGTGGGCATGGTGCTGGCGTCGCTCGTGAGCTTCTTCAACCCCGGCCTGGTGATCATCGGAGGCGGGGTGGCCGGCCTGGGCCACGCGCTGCTCGCGGAGATCCGCAGCGTCGTCTACCAGCGCTCGCTGCCGCTGGCGACGGGCAACCTGCCCATCGTTCTGTCCGAGCTCGGCGACACGGCCGGGATCGTCGGGGCGGCCCGGCTGATCAGCGACCACGTCTTCTCTGTCGAATAAGCATGCGCCGAACGAGCACGCGCCCCGCGTAAGCCGGTCAGAACGCCGGCCGGCCGCCGCCCCCGGAGGGAACGGCGGCCGTCTTCCAGCGGTTCAGCCCTTCAGCAGTTGCGTGATCAGGCCCTTGACCTCGGTCGCGGCGTAGGCGTCCCGGTCGAAGGGGCCGAGCAGCACCGGTCCGTCCGCCGCCGCGTCGGGCAGGCGGCCGTGGCTGCCGCGCACCGGCTCCGGGTCGAGCGGCACCACCGACATCTTGTAGCGCATGCCCATCTTCTTGCGGGCCAGCGCCGCGCCCGCGCGCAGCTTCACGATCGGGTCGTCGGGGTCCATGAACAGCTCCGCCGGGTCGTATCCCGGCTTGCGGTGGATCTCCACGAGCTTGGCGAAGTCGGGCGCCCGGTCGTCGGACAGCCAGTAGTAGTACGTGAACCACGCGTCCGGCTCCGCCACGGCGACCAGGTCCCCCGCCCGCTCGTGGTCGAGGCCGTACCTCGCCTTGCCCTCCTGGTCCAGCACCTCGTCCACGCCCTGCAGCTCCGCCACGACGTCCCGTACGCGGGGCAGGTCGGCGGGGTCGTTCACGTAGACGTGGGCGACCTGGTGGTCGGCGACCGCGAAGGCCCGGGAGGCCCAGGTGTCGAGATACTCCATGCCGTCCTGGGTGTAGACCTCCAGCAGCCCGGCCCGGCGCAGCGCCCGGTTGACGTCGACGGGGCGGGACGCGTTGGTGATGCCGTACTCGGACAACACGATCACGGTGGCGTCCTCCCGCAGCAGCGGCGCGAGCGCGGCGTCCACCTCCCGGGCCGCCGCGACCGCCTGGGGCGCGTCGGGCCCGAAGCGCTGCAGGTCGTAGTCGAGGTGCGGGATGTAGACCATGAGCAGGTCGGGCCGTTCCTTCGCGAGGATCCGGCGGGCGGCCGCGATGATCCACTTCGACGAGGTGATGCTCGCCGTCGGACCCCAGTAGGTGAACAGCGGAAACTCGCCCAGCTCGGCGACCAGGTCGTCGTGCAGCGACGGCGGCCTGGTGTAGCAGTCGGGCTCCTTGCGCCCGTCGGCGTAGTAGATCGGGCGCGGGGTGACGATGAAGTCGCTGGACCCGCCCATGGCGTACCACCAGCAGACGTTGGCCGTGCGGATCCCGGGCACCGCGTCCCACAGCTGCTCGCCCTGGATCAGCCGGTTGTGCTGCCGCCACAGGAAGACCTCGCCGAGGTCCCGGAAATACCAGCCGTTGCCGACGATGCCGTGGTCGCGCGGCATCGATCCGGTCAGCAGGGTCGCCTGCACCGAGCAGGTCACGGCGGGCAGCACGGGCCGCAGGGACGCGGCGGCGCCGATCTTGGCCACGTTCGGCATGTGCGCCAGCAGGCGCGGGGTCAGGCCGACGACGTTCACGACGACGACGGGTGCCATCAGATCTCCTTGAGTCCGAGTGCGGCGAGCCGCCGCCGGGTCCAGTCCAGCTCGGCCGCGATGCCCTCGGCGACGTCCACCGGGCCGGGCAGCACGCTCCAGGTGTAGGTCTCGACCTCGAGGTGCCGGGTGAGGGGCGCGTCGGGGGAGGCCATGAGGCGCTTCAGCAGGTCCTCCAGATAGGGGGTGGTCGTGGTGAGCGGGGGCGGCGGCGCGGCGTGCAGCGGCATGTGGAAGTGCGTGCGCCACGGCAGGTCCGCCGGGAGCCCGCCGGCCAGCGCCTCCGGCAGGTCGTCGGTGTATCCGGCCGCGCAGCGCGTCTGGTGGAGATACCGCTCCTCCTCGTACGCCGCCAGCGCCGGCTGGCCGCCCGGCGGCGCCTCGACGGCGGACGAGACCTGGAGCTTCACGATCGGCAGCCTCAGGCCGGCCGAGTCGGCGGCGTCCTCGAAGCCGACGGCGAGATGGCAGGCGTCGAGGCAGACGCCGAGGTGCGCGGGGTCGGTGCCGGCCAGCAGCTCGACCGCCTGCGGGGTGGTCTCCACGATGCAGCCCGGCTCGGGCTCGAACCCGACGCGGATCGTCTTGCCGGTGCGCTCCGCCAGCGCCCGCAGGCCGCTGGTGAGCGCGTCGAGGTTCGCGGCGACGGCCTGGGCCTTGTCCGGCGTCCAGCCGGTGCGCCAGGCGAGGGGCAGCGTCGAGATCGAGCCCTCGGTCACGTCGTCCGGCAGCAGCGCGGTGAGGATCTCGGCCAGGTCGAGGGTGTAGGCGAGCCGCTCCGGCTCCGCCCAGTCGGGCCGATACACCCGGAGTTTCACGACCTGGTCGTGGAAGCCCTGGTAGGGGAAGCCGTTGAGGGTGACGACCTCCAGGCCCAGCTCGTCCAGCCGGGCGCGCAGCCGCGCGAGCTCGCCGGGATCGGCGCGCAGCGCCCGCGCCGCGCCGGACGACAGCCACAGCCCAAGGCCGAGCACGGGCGCGCCGGTCAGCGCCCGCACCCGGGCGGCGACGCCGGAGAGCTGGTCGTGGATCCCGGCGAGGTCCTCGGCGGGGTGGACGTTGGTGCAGTAGGCCAGGTGGACGACGGATCCCGAGGGATGGAGCAGGCGCATGGTCAGCGTGTCCCACGCAGGATCGTGTTGCCCTCGTAGTCGCCGCCCGACTCGACGTCGTCCAGCGACAGGCGCCCGCTCTGGCCGTAGAAGGCCACGGGGTTGCGCCACAGCACCTGGTCGACGTCGTCGTCGGTGAACCCGGCGGCCAGCATGGCCTCGCCGACCTCGCGGGTCTTCAGCACGTCGCTGCGCCCCCAGTCGGCGGCGGAGTTCACGATCATCCGCTCGGTGCCGTACTCCTTGAGGATCGCCACCATCCGCTCGGGGTCCATTTTCGTGTCGGGGTAGATCGAGAAGCCCATCCAGCAGCCGGCCTCGTGGACCATGCCGACGGTCAGCTCGTTGAGGTGGTCGACCAGCACCGTGCCGGGGTCCATGCCCTTGACCACGTCGAGCGTGCGCCGGGTGCCCGCCGCCTTGTCGCGGTGCGGGGTGTGCACGAGCACCGGCAGGCCGTGCTCCTCGGCGAGCGCGAGCTGGGCCTCGAAGACGCGGTCCTCCTCCGGCGTCATCGAGTCGTAGCCCACCTCGCCGACCGCGACCACCGAGTCCTTCAGCAGATAGCGGGGCAGCTCGTCGAGCACGCCCGCGCAGCGCGGGTCGTTGGCCTCCTTGGGGTTGAGCGCGAGCGTGCAGTGGTGGCGGATGCCGTACTGCGCGGCGCGGTAGGGCTCCCAGCCGAGCAGGGCGTCGAAGTAGTCGATGAAGCTGCCGACGTTCGTGCGCGGCTGGCCGAGCCAGAAGGCGGGCTCGACGATCGCCCTCACCCCGGCGGCGTACATGCGCTCGTAGTCGTCGGTCGTGCGGGACGTCATGTGGACGTGGGGGTCGAAGATCCTCATCGGAGTCAGAGCCTCTCGAGAACGTCGGGGGGAACGGGACGCCCGGCCGCGCGGCGCTCGGCGGCGAAGTCCGCGAGCATGCGCCGCAGCTCCTCGTCGAACCGCCGGTCGAGGCCCTCGACCGACGTGAGCGGGACGGACATGAAGACGCACTTGAGCACGCCCTGCCGGAAGGCGTGGTCGTCCAGCCAGGCCGAGCCGTACGGACCGAGCGCGGCGGCGACCAGCCGGGTGTCGTTGGTCCGCAGGGCGTCGTGGACGAGCGGGAGAGCGGCCGGACCGAGGTCGAGCTGCGGAAGCGACTCCAGGATCTCCAGCCGCTCCCCCGCGTCGCCCTGCCAGTAGAGCTTCATGACGGCCGCCACCGGGTCGGGCAGGGCCTTCCCCAGCGCCGTCAGCAGCTCGGTGCGGGCGCCGGGGCCGCCCTCCCGCGCGGCCCGCGGGAACAGCGCGTAGACGGTCTCCGGATCACGCTCAACGTCGGCTACGGCCCGCGCAAGCCAGGTCATGTGCCCTCCTCAGGAATTCGATCGACCTTCTCGCCACCTCGGGCGCCGCGTGGCTGTGCCTGGCCAGCTCGACGGCGACCAGCCCGCCGAAGCCGTCCAGTGCGGCGAGCACGGGCGGGAAGTCGATCTCGCCCTCGCCGAACTCGAGATGCTCGTGGACGCCCCGCCGCATGTCCTCGATCTGCACGTGCACCAGGTGCGGCAGCGCCCGCTCGACGCACTCGGGCACGTCGTACGGCTCAAGGCAGCGGCAGTGCCCAATGTCGAGGGTGAGGCCGAACCTCGGGTGCCCGCCGAGCAGGCCGCGCAGCCGTTCATATCCGGCGAGGTCTGCCACGAGCATGCCGGGCTCGGGCTCGAATCCGAGCGTGACGCCCGCCGTCCCGGCCTCGGCGAGCAGGCGCTCGCAGTGCCGTACGAGCCGGTCCCAGGCCTCGTGCTCGGGCACCTCGGGCGGCCGGATGCCGCTCCAGAGGTGCACCACGGGGGCGCCGAGGTCGGCCGCGATGCGCATCGCCTCGCACAGGAAGCGGACGCGCGGTTCGGCGTCGTCATGCAGCAGGGTCGGGAAGTGCTTGCGCCGGGGGTCGAGCGTGAAACGGCCGCCCGTCTCGACGGCGAGGGCGAGGCCGAGCCGCCCCGCCAGCGCCGCGATCCGCCCGACCTCCGCCGGGGAGGCGCCGGGCATGAGGTGCCCGTGGTCGAGTGAGACCGCCGCGCCGGTGTAGCCGAGGTCGGCGAGCACCTCCAGCGTCTCGTCCAGCGGATGGTCGCGGAAGCCGTTGGTGCAGTAGGCCCAGGTGAGCGTGGTCACGACGTGGACACCTTCGCCGACAGCCACCGGCCGGCCGGCAACGCGGCCAGCAGCGCCGCCGCCTGGGCGAACCTGCCCCGCCCGGCCACCGCGGCCGCCTGCAGCGGGATCAGGCCGAGGATGCTCATCCGCACCGCCTGCCGCACCTGCTCGGGGTCGGGGTCGGCGCGCAGCGCCGCCTGGGCCCTTCCGGCGGTGGCGAGGTAGCCGGCGATCATCGCGGCGGCGCCCAGCCGTCCGGTGGTGTCGCCGCCGCGGCAGGCGACGGCGGCCAGCGCCGCGGACGCGCCGGTCGCGGCGAGCGCCTGGGCGATGGTCGCGGGGGTGGCGCCGTCCACCTCGGCGCGGCCGAGCACGGTGATCCCGTAGGTGTGGGCGCCGACGGCCAGCGCCATGGGGACGGCCGCCCGCGTGCGCGGGCCCGCCCCGAGCAGGACGTCGAGCACGCGGCAGGCCGCCATCGCGGCCGGGCCCGCCGCCGTGTGCTTGAGGCGCAGGTCGTAGGCCCAGGCGGCGCCGGCGAGCAGGCCGGCGAGCGCGAGCCCGCGGCGGCCGCCGGCGACCGCGGCGGTGGCCACCCCGGCGCCGGTCAGCGCGGCGGCGAGGCCGAGGGCGCCCGCCGGGCTGATCCGGCCGGAGGGAATCGGCCGCTCCGGCCGCTCCTTCGCGTCGAGCTTCCGGTCGGACCAGTCGTTGAGCGCCATTCCGGCCCAGTAGAGCAGCACCGACGCGGCGGCGACACCCGGCCGGGCCGAACGTCCGGCCGCCGCCGCGCCCGCGAGCGTGTCCCCGGGAACCGACAGCGCGGCGGGCGCGCGGACGAGCTCCAGCCAGGCCCTCACGACCGCCCCTCCGACAGTGCGTGCGCGAACGCCACCAGCCGGGCGTACTGGCCGGGCAGGTCGTGCCCGCCGCCGCCCAGCGGGTCCTTGAAGAAGTAGCCGAGCTCGGGGAGCACGCCGCTGTGCCCGGCCTCGTGGGCCCGCGCGACGAGCCGCACAAGGTCGAGGACGAGCGGGGCGGCCAGCGTCGAGTCGCATCCCTGCCAGGTGAACTGCATGGTCATCCGGACGCCGAGGAACCCCTCGAACGTGATGTGGTCCCAGGCGGTCTTCCACTCGCCGAGGTCGGCCACGTAGTCGATGTGCGTCAGGCCCTCGACGTCGTCGCCCACGATCGCGGGGACGGCCCGCGCCTTGCTCGCCGACTTGCTCTCCCGGGCCGCCGGGTCGGCCAGCGTGGCGCCGTCGCCGCCGCCGAGGAGGTTGAGCCCCGACCACGAGCGGACCCGCAGCGCGCGGCCGGCGAACATCGGCGCGAGCGCGCTCTTGACCAGCGTCTCCCCCGTCTTGCCGTCACGTCCCGCGTACGGCAGGCCGCGCCGCCGGGCCAGCTCGTCCAGCGCGGGCGGCGTCGGACCGGCGGAGGGGGTGAACGCGACGTAGCCGCATCCGGCCGTGAAGGCCGCGTAGGCGTACAGGGAGCTGGCGGGGAGCGCGTCCCGGCCGGACGCGAGCGCCTCCTCCAGGTCGGCGAGCGTGGCGTACGGCGCCTCGGCGGGAGGCTCGGTCGACGACACGTCCACCACGACGACGCGGGACAGGCCGTGCCGCTCCCGGAAGTCCGCGATGTCACCGACCAGCCGCCGCGCGGCCTGCGCCTGGCTCTCCTCGCCGGGGACGTAGCCGTGCCTGATCTCGGCCTCGGCGGCGTCGAGGTCCGCGGCGAGCAGGCTCGTCAGGGCGGGAGGGAGCACGCCCGCCTGGGCGAGCAGCTCGGCCCTCTTGCGCAGCGGGACGGCGACCACGTCGTGACCGCCGAACACCAGGTCCCCCAGGGGGGTGAAGTCCCCGGGGAAGTTCGCGGCCTCGATGACGCATCCGGTGGGCGGAGCCGCTCCCGCCCGAACCGCGGCCGCCCCGACCACCGCAGTGGTCGCGACGGACCCCCGGGCGCCGACCAGCCAGACACCGATGGGCACTGTAACTCTCCCGTCAACTCGGGTATGAAGGATCACCCCGGAACATTCGGATACTAAGAGGGATCTTTCGGCACTGACAAGCAAAAGTTTCCGGACCGAGGACGGAAAGTTCACATCACCCGCGTACGACAGGCGCGACAGGATCCCGGGCTGCCGTCCCCTCACGACCGCGCGATGACCTGGACACGACGACCCCTCTGTTGACGTATTCCTTGCTCGACCTCTGACTTTGTCCTCTCCGTGACGAAAGTCGAAACGATCATGAAGAAACTTCTTCCCCGATGAGTAAAAGTCGCGTAACTTGCTCGCCAAGTGCTCCGCACAGTCGCAAGGGGCCGCAGTGAGACGAAGGAGCGGAGGCACCCGCGGCACGGGCCGCGTCATCGGGGGGACCAAGGTTCTTCACGCAGATGGAGTTGGCAAGACGATGAGCGCGTACGAAGAAGAGATCGAGACCGCCGGCACCCTCGGACGCAGGCTGGGGCTCAACCGCCGCCAGTTCCTCGCGGCCACGACCGGCATGGCGGCGGCCGCCGCCGTGGCCGCGGCGGGCCCGATGAAGTCGGCCGCGCAGGCGGCGACCGCGGGCAACGGCGTGCTCGTGCCGCCCGGCAAGCGGGGCATCATCCTGTACACCGTCCGGGACGCCACCTCACGGGACCCGCGGTCGACCACCCTTCCGTCCGGCTTCCGCGCCGTGTTCGAGGAGCTCAGCCGGATCGGCTACAAGCAGGTGGAGTTCGCCGGCTACAGCCAGCACGCCAACGCCGAGGGCGGCGCCAACCTGGAGACCGTCGAGGGCGCCCGCCTGCTGCGCACCTGGCTGGACGACAACGGCCTGGAGGCCGAGGGCAACCACGGCTTCATCCCCGGCTCGTGGCCGCTGAGCCAGGCCGACCTCGACCGCTTCAAGCTCCACCTCGAGATCGCCAACATCCTCGGCATGAGCCACGTGGGCACCGGCAGCGACCCGACCGGCAGCGCCTACAAGGCCGACTGGGACGTGGCCGCCGAGAAGTGGAACACGCTGGGCGCGATGGCCACCGCGGCCGGGCTCAAGCTGTACACCCACAACCACGACGTGGCCTACAGCTTCCTGCTCGACAGCGGCCCGCTCGACGCCCAGGGCAGGCCCACCCGCTCTTCCGGCATCCGCCGCCTGGAGTACTTCCTCACGCAGACCGACCCCGGCAACGTCTGGCTGGAGATGGACATCTTCTGGGCGCACGTGGCCCAGTACAAGTACAAGACCTACACCGCGCCCGACGGCTCCACCCAGACGCAGGTCTTCAACCCGCTCGGCGTCGTGCAGGCCCAGACGAAGCGGTTCCCGCTGTTCCACGCCAAGGACGGCAAGATCAACACCGGTACCTCCAACGGCTACGACATGGTTCCGTTCGGCACCGGCGACATCGACTACAAGAGCTTCTTCTCGGAGATGGGCGCCAAGGGCTACCACAACCCGATGTACGAGCAGGACAACGCCCCCGGCGGCGCGGCCAACCCGGCGCAGTCGCTGCAGTACGCCGAGCTGAGCTACAACAACATCGCCAAGCTCCGCGGCTGAGGCCCCCGGGCACCCCCGGCCTGACCATCTGACTCACGGCCGGCCTTTGGCGGACCGCCACGCGTTCGTTCCGTTCCACCGGCACGCGGCGGCCCGCCTTCTCCTGCCATCCCCTGAAAGAAGAGGCGCAGCAGATTTGAAGCGTACTCGCATTCTGGTCGGCGGTCTCGCCGCCGCCTTGACGCTCCCGTTCACGGCGGCACTCACCGCCGCACCCGCCCAGGCGCACGACGACGCGCTGCACTGGGAGAACTACGAGAAGATCACCCTCACCAAGGACGTCGGCGAGCCGATCGACATGGCGATCCTGCCGGACAGCCGGGTGCTGCACACCGCCCGCAACGGCGAGATCCGGATGACCGACCCCGCCACCGGCGTCACCAAGGTCGTCAACACGATCGACGTCTACAACAACTCCGAAGACGGCCTGCAGACGATCGGGATCGACCCCGACTTCGAGCACAACAAGTGGGTCTACGTCTACTACGCGCCGAGGAAGATGACCGGGTCGGCGTACCCGGAGACGACTCCGGCCGGCTCGGCGCCCAACTCCCTGCCCGCGGGCGCCGACGTGTCCTACTGGAACCAGTGGAAGGGCTACAACCAGCTCTCCCGCTTCAAGTGGGACGGCGACAGGCTCGACCTGTCCACCGAGCAGGTCATCATCAAGGTCGAGACCAACCGCGGGCAGTGCTGCCACGTCGCGGGCGACTTCGACTGGGACGACGAGGGCAACCTCTATCTGGCCACCGGCGACAACACCCCGGCCAGCACCCCCGGCGCCAACGGTATGGCGCCCAACAACGACGCCCCCGGCATGAACCCGGGCTTCGACGACCGCCGCGGCGCGGGCAACACCAACGACCTGCGCGGCAAGATCCTGCGGATCAAGGTGCAGGACGACGGCTCCTACACCGTTCCCGACGGCAACCTGTTCCCGAAGGGCACCGCCAAGACCAGGCCCGAGATCTTCGTGATGGGCGTGCGGAACCCGTTCCGCATGGACGTCGACGGGAAGACCGGCACGCTCTCGTGGGGCGACTACGGACCCGACGCCGGCGCGCCCGACCCCAACCGGGGCCCCATGGGCTACGTCGAGTGGAACGTCACCCCGCTGAACAAGCCGATGAACGGCGGCTGGCCGTACTGCACCGGCGACAACTTCAACTACAACCACTGGGACTACGCGAACTCCAAGCCGCGTGAGTTCTTCGACTGCGCGGGCGGCCCGACCAACAACTCCGTGTGGAACACGGGCCTGGAGAAGCTGCCCCCGGCGACCCCGGCCGACCTCTACTACGGCGACCGCGCCAGCGACCAGCCGGCCGAGTGGTCCGGGCTGACCGAGTTCGACCCGGTGCAGAACGGCCAGGCCCCGATGGGCGGCCCGGTCTACCACTTCGACCCGGACAACCCGTCGCCGACGAAGTTCCCCGCGTACTGGGACAACAAGCACTTCTTCGGCGAATTCTCCCAGGACTACCTGGCGGCGTTCACCGTGTCCGGCCAGGACGGCCCGGTGACCAAGATCGAGCAGGTCCTGCCGAACGCCGAGCTGGCCAAGATGGCGATGCCCATCACGGACAACCCGATGGACCTCGAGTTCGGCCCCGACGGGGCCCTGTACGTGCTCGAGTACGGCGACGGCTTCTTCCGCGCAAACCCCGACTCGGGCCTCTACCGCATCGACTACTCGCCGGGCAACAAGGCCCCCCAGGCGAAGATCACCGTCGACAGGACGTCGGGCAGCGACGCACCGCTCACCGTCCAGTTCAGCGGCGCCAAGTCCACCGACGCCGAGGCGGGCGACCTCACCTACGAGTGGGACTTCGACGGCAACGGCTCCTTCGACGCCGAGGGCGTGACGGCGAGCCACACCTACGACAAGCTCGGGCAGTACACCGCCAGGCTCCGCGTCACCGACGCGGGCGGCAGGTTCGGCCTCGCCACGGTCGAGATCACCGTCGGCAACACCGCGCCCACGGTCAGCGTCGAGACCCCCGGCGACGGCGGCTTCATCGACTGGGGCAACGCCGTTCCGTTCAAGGTCAAGGTGACCGACCAGGAGGACGGCGACAACCCGACCTGCAGCAGGGTCGCGTGGACCTTCGGCCTCGGCCACGACACGCACGCCCACCCGATCACCACGGGCACCGGCTGCACCGTCACCTGGGCGACCCCGGCCGACGCCCCCGAGCACGGCGAGACCGAGAACATCTTCGGCGTCGTCGTGGTGAGCTACCGCGACAACGGCGCCAACGGCATCCCCGGCGCGAGCAGCGACGCCACGCTGATCCTCAACCCGAAGCTCATGCAGGCCGAGCACGGGGACGACAGCAAGGGCGTCACCAAGACCCAGGACGAGACGGCCTCCGGCCTCAACAAGGTCACCTCGTTCGACGCCGGTGACTACATCGGCTTCGACCCGGTGAACTTCAGCGGCATCACGTCGGTGAAGACCGTGGCCACCGGCGCGGGCACCCTGTCGCTGCGCTGGAACTCGCCGGCCGCGGCCCCGTTCGCGACCGTCGCGGTCCCGGCCGGCTCCGGCTGGCAGACGGTGACCACCGACCTGAAGAACGCCCCCACGGGCAGCGGCAGGCTGTACGTCACCTCGACCGGCGGCGTGGACGTGGACGCGTTCACCTTCGTGGGCGACGGCGTGGCCGACAGGACCCCGCCGACCGTCACGGCCACCCTCAACCCGGCCCAGCCGAACGGCGAGAACGGCTGGTACACCGGCAACGTCACGATGACGGTCACCGCGACCGACAACGGCACGGTGTCGAGCCGGCAGTACTCGGTCAATGGCGGCGCCACCTGGTCGAACGCCAACAACCCGGTGACGCTGAGCACCGAGGACGCCACGGAGGTCCGCTATCGCGCGACCGACAGCGGCGGCAACATCGGGCAGGGCACCGTCACCGTGAAGATCGACAAGACAGCGCCGGGGCTGACCGTGAGCGGCGTCGAGTCCGGCGACCACGGCGACTCCACCTCCATCACGCCCGTCTTCTCCGCCACGGACGCCGCGTCCGGGGTGGCGAGCGTGACGGCGGCCATCGGTGACCTGCAGGTCAAGCCGGGCGAGGCGCTGCCCCTGTGGAAGCTGCCGCTCGGCGAGAACGAGTTGGTCGTGACCGCCAAGGACAAGGCCGGGCACACCACGGAGAAGACGGCGGCCTTCACCGTCACCACCTCCTTCGAGGACGTGAAGGCCCTCCTCACCGCCTTCCGTGGCGCCGGCACGGTGACCGAGGACGGCGACGTCCTGATCGCCCAGCTCGACCAGGCGGCCATGCAGGCAGGCAAGGGCAAGACGGCCAACGCGATCAAGGCCCTGGAGCGGTTCACCGGCTTCGCCGGCGACGCCAAGCGGGTGACCGACAAGGCCGCGAGCGACACGCTCATCCGCGACGCGAAGGCGCTCATCGAGCGGCTGCGCGGCTGACCAGCCCCCCGTGGGTCCGGCCCGGCCCGGCCGGGCCCACGGGGCTCCACACCCCCCGCAACGTCCGCGGAGACGCCGGCGACCACGGCGGCATCGTGATGCCATCGTGATCGCCGGCGTCGAACCTGTCCCCGTCTGTGAACCGATTAAAGGGCATGAGGCGAATCCGGTACGGCGCGGCGGCCCTGGCGGCCGTCGCCTTTCTGTTGACGGGATGCGGCGGCTCGGGCGCGTCCATGAGCGACACGGCCGGCGGCGCGGCGGCCCCGGCCGGGAAGGCCACAGCCCGTGGGGAGGCCCCCGTGGCCGCGATCACGGCCAAGGAGCGGGCGCCCGCGACGGGCGGCGGGAGCGGCGGGCAGGAGAAGACCCGGATCGACCCGGCCGACCGGGCGATCATCTATCAGGCCGAGCTCACCGTCGAGGCCGAGAAGGTCACGGCCGCGGCCGACCGCGCGAAGGCGATCGTGACGGGCGCGGGCGGATACGTCTCCGAGGAGCGCAGCGAGACCATCCCCGGCGGCGAACAGTCGACGATCACGTTAAAGGTGCCCCCGGCGCGCTACGCCGACGTGCTGGCCCAGCTCGGGCGCGATCTCGGGAAACGCCTGTCTGTGCGGCAGAACGCACAGGACGTCACCGAGGAGGTCGCCGACGTCGCGAGCCGGGTGAAGTCGGCCGAGGCCGCGCTCGGGCAGTTCCGCACGCTGCTGTCGAAGGCGAACAAGATCGGCGAGATCCTGGAGATCGAGCGGGAGATCTCCAGCCGCGAGGCCGATCTGGAGTCGCTGCAGGCCAGGCAGAAGGCCCTAGAGGCGCAGACCGGCATGGCCACCGTGACGCTCACCCTGCTGCCCCGGCCGCAGCCCTCGCCCCGCCCCGATGACAAGGACGACGAGGACGGCTTCCTCGCCGGGCTGCGCACCGGGTGGGACACCCTCACCGCGTCGACCGTGATGGCGCTGACCGTGCTGGGCGCGCTGCTGCCCTGGCTCGCGGTGGCCGGGGTGGTGTGGCTGGCCGTACGGATCGTCATGCGCCGGTTGCGCGGCCGCGCCGCCCCGCCGGCCGGTCCCGTGCCCCCCGGCGCCGTGCCTCCCGTTCCCGGTTCGCCCGCGGGGCCGGAGCCCCGCGAGGACCGGGATCAGGACGGCGATCGGGACCGGGAGTCCGAGCGCACGCCGGGGTAGCGCTCAGCGGGCCGACGCCTCGTGGACGAACTCTGCGAGCCGGGTGAGCTGGCCGGGGTCGGTCGAGGGAAGCACGCCGTGGCCGAGGTTGAACACGTGCCCCTCGGCCACCCGGCCCCGTTCGAGCACGTCCCTGGCCCGCCTCTCGACGACCTCCCACGGCGCGAGCAGGATCGCCGGGTCGAGGTTGCCCTGCAGGGCCTTGCCCGCGCCCACGCGCAGCGCGGCCTCGTCGAGCGGCACCCGCCAGTCGACGCCCACCACGTCGGCGCCGGCCTCGCCCATGAGGCCGAGCAGCTCGCCGGTGCCGACGCCGAAGTGGATGCGCGGCACGCCGAGGTCGGCCAGGCCGGCGAAGATCCGGCTGGTGTGCGGCAGCACGTAGGTGCGGTAGTCCTGCGGCGCGACCGCGCCCACCCACGAGTCGAAGAGCTGGACGGCCGAGGCCCCCGCCGCGACCTGCACGCGCAGGAAGGCGAGCGTGATCGTGGCGAGCCGCTCCATCAGCTCGTGCCACAGCTCGGGCTCGCCGTACATCATGGCCTTGGTGCGGTCGTGGTTCTTGGAGGGGCCGCCCTCGATCAGGTAGGACGCGAGCGTGAACGGCCCTCCGGCGAAGCCGATCAGCGGGGTGCCGCCCAGCTCGCCGGTGAGCGCGCCGACCGCCTCCGTCACGTACTGGACGTCGTCCGGCTCCAGGGGCCGCAGGACCTCCATGCCCGCCTTGTCGCGGATGGGGGTCCCGACGACCGGGCCGACGCCCGGCTTGATGTCGAGGTCGACGCCGATGGCCTTGAGCGGGACCACGATGTCGCTGAAGAAGATCGCCGCGTCCGTGCCGTACCTGCGGACCGGCTGCATGGTGATCTCGACCACCAGGTCGGGTGTGGCGCAGGCGGTGAGCATCTCGACGCCCGCGCGCACCCTGCGGTATTCGGGCAGCGACCGCCCGGCCATGCGCATGAACCACACCGGCGTGTGCGGAACGGGCTCGCGCCGGCACGCGCGAATGAAAACGGAATCGGCGAGCTGGGGTTTCACGGCACCAGCCTGCCATGCCCAGGCGGCGCCCTACGCCGGGACCCATGACCTGGGACTCCAGAACGCCGCGCGGACGGCTGTTGATCGCGTAAGGTGAACCCCATCCCCACCTGTGAGTCATCTCACAGCTCGGCAATGTGTTCGCCAATCAGCCATCCGGCATCGATTCCAATACCACTTTCGAGACACGCCGAGTGCGATGCGGGGAAATGTCGCCGGGACGTGCCAACGTCGGATCAGTCCCGAGCGACCGCCACGACCGTGGATCCGACGAGAGGCCCCGGAGCGATGACTTCGATGTGGAGTTCCCCCGAACGCCGCACTGAGCGCTGTGCCGGCAGCGACGCCGCGCGCCCCGCCCGCCCGAGCGGCGCGCCGTGCGCGACGGGGCGGCGAGACCGCGCGGACGGCCGCGGCGACCGCCGGGATCGCGCGCTCGGAGACACCCGGGCGCGGACGGCCGATCGGGTGACGGCTCGGCTGGCGGCGACGGTTTGACGACTTCCGATGCCCCCCACAGCCACCCCCCTGCTTCGCGCTATCCCGAATCCGACCTACTCTTCCGTCATGACCCTCGGTGAACCGCCTGCGCCTCCCGCCGCCTTCCGGCGCGCTCTCGAGACGCTGCGCCCCGCCGAGGTGCGGCCGGAGATCGAGCTGGAGGACATTCCCGCACCCCAGCGGCTCGCACCGTATTCCGGTGCCGTCGGGGCCTCGGTGTACCGTGACGACGACGAACTCGCCGTCGGCCGCCTGATCATGCTGTTCGACCCCGAGGGCCAGCGCGGCTGGGAGGGACCGTTCCGCCTCGTCGCCTACGTACGCGCCGACATGGAGCCGGAGATGACCACAGACCCGCTGCTGGGGCCGGTGGCCTGGAGCTGGCTCACCGAGGCGCTCGACGCCCACGGCGCGACATACGCCGCGGTGGGCGGCACGGTCACCCGCGCCGTCTCTGAGGGGTTCGGCGGCAAGGCGGACGACCCCGTCACCACGGAGATCGAGCTGCGGGCCTCCTGGTCGCCGCTCGACGAGGACCTGTCGCCGCACGCGGCCGCATGGTGCGACCTCATGTGCCTGGCCGCGGGCATCCCCCCGCTGCCCCCCGACGTCGCCACGCTGCATCCGCGCCCCGCCCGCCGAGATGATCCGAAAGTTCCTTAGCCCGTGACAGAACCCGTAGTCCAGCCGTTGTTGGAGCCGCGCGAGGGAATCCCGCCCGTCATCGAGGACTCCGCCGCACTCGCGGCCGCCGTCGACGCCTTCGCCCGTGGGTCGGGGCCCGTGGCCGTCGACGCCGAGCGCGCCTCCGGATACCGCTACAGCGGCCGCGCCTACCTGGTGCAGCTGCGCCGGGCCGGCGCGGGCACCGCGCTGATCGACCCCATCAAGTGTCCCGACCTGTCCGCGCTGGACGAGGCCGTACGCGACGCCGAGATCGTCCTGCACGCCGCGAACCAGGACCTGCCGTGCCTGGCCGAGCTCGGCTTCCGCCCGCGGCGGCTGTTCGACACCGAGCTGGCCGGGCGGCTGCTCGGCTACGAGCGGGTCGGCCTGGGCACGATGGTCGAGCTGGTCCTCGGCCTGCGGCTGGAGAAGGGGCACTCCGCGGCCGACTGGTCGGCCCGCCCGCTGCCGGAAGACTGGCTGCGCTACGCCGCGCTCGACGTCGAGGTGCTGGTCGAGCTCCGCGACGTGCTGCACGACGAGCTGGCCGGCACCGGCAAGCTGGAGTGGGCGCTGGAGGAGTTCGGGTCGATCCTGGCCGCGCCCGCCCATCCCCCGCGTACGGACCCCTGGCGGCGCACCTCGGGCATCCACCGGGTGCGCACGCTACGCGGGCTAGCCGTGGTGCGGGAGCTGTGGACGCTGCGCGACGAGATCGCGCGGGAGGCCGACCTCGCGCCGGGCCGGGTGCTGCCCGACGCGGCGATCGTGCAGGCCGCCCTCGACCAGCCGCGCACGACGAAGGCCCTCACCGAGATCACGCCGTTCGTCGGCCGCAGCGCGCGCCGCCACCTCAACGACTGGCTGGCGGCGGTGAACCGGGCCCGCACGATGCCGGAGGCGGCGCTGCCGCAGCCCGTGGGGCCCGGGGACGGCCCTCCCCCGGCCAACCGGTGGGCCGACCGCGACCCGGCCGCCGCCAAGCGGCTCGCGGCGGCGCGTGCCGTGGTCGCCGCGCTCGCCGACGAGCACCGCATGCCGACGGAGAACCTCCTCCAGCCCGACGCCGTACGCAGGCTGACCTGGGAGCCGCCCGCGCCGATCAGCGAGGAGACCGTGGCGGAGCGGCTGCGCACGCTGGGCGCGCGGGAGTGGCAGATCGGCCTGACCGTCCACCCGCTGGCCAAGGCGCTCGAACGACTGGAGATCAAAGGCGAGGTGTGACATGCGGGACGACGCCGGGGACGCGGATTCTTCCTTCGGCTACCGCCTGCACCATGTCCAGCTCGCCATCCCGCCCGGGACGGAGGACGACTGCCGCGCCTTCTACGTCGGCGTGCTCGGGATGACCGAGATCGGCAAGCCCCCCGCGCTCGCCGCACGCGGGGGCCTGTGGGTGCGGGCCGGCGCCCTGGAGATCCACCTCGGCGTGGAGGGCGGCTTCCGCCCCGCGCGCAAGGCGCACCCGGGCATCCTGGTGACCGGCCTCGACGACCTCGCCGCGCGCCTGGCGGCCGCCGGCGTCGAGGTCTCCTGGGACCCGCACTTCCCCGGCCACCGCCGCTTCTACGCCCACGACAACATCGGCAACCGGCTGGAGTTCCTCGAACCCCTGTGACCTCGAACCCCTGTGAGCGCGCGAAGACTCCCGGAGGCGCGGCCGGCGCGCCCCCGGGAGCCGTATGTGATCAGACCGCGTCGTCGTCGGTCACGACGAGCCGGGCGAAGCCGTTCCCGATCGTCGCGTTGACCGGCACCGAGGCCACCACCTGATAGGACTGCGGCTCGGCCGCCACCGCGGTGTCGCCGTTGACGGGCACCTGGAAGGACGCCTGCAGCGACCTGGCCGGGATGACGACCTCCTGCGCCGCCGAGGCGATCACCGGGGCGGCGCCGGTCGCGATCGTCTGGATCTGGACCGTCACCGGCGTGGGGCTCTTGTCCGACAGCCGCACCGTCATCGTGGCCGTGCCGGGGCCGTCGCCCTCGTCCACCGTGGCGCCCTCCACCGACACCTGCGGCAGTTTGCCGCTGCGGGCGTCACCCGCGGCCACCGTGCTGAACGCGAGATCGGCGAGGTAGACCGCGCCCTTCCCGCTCGCGCCCGAGATCCGGATCTCGCTGATCTGCTGCGGCTTGACGCCGGTGAGCGAGCTCAGCGGGACGCGTACGGTGCGCAGCCAGGTCTTGGGCAGCGGCGAGGCCGTGCCGGGGAACGGGGTGAGCGCGTCGCTCACCTCGGACACCTTGACCGTGCGGGACGCGCCGTGCTTGTCGGCGATCTCGACCGCGAGGTCGACGTCGCCGGTCGCCGTCTCGTCCCTCGCGACGCGGAAGGTGAGCGCGTCGTAGTGGGAGACGTTCTGGTCGCGCTTGTCGATCGGCACCGTCACCGTGCCCGTGGGGTCGCTCCAGGAGAACCGCAGCACCGGCGTCGAGGCGACGTTGTTCGCGTACGTCGCGGGCGTCCACGACGGCGCCTGCGACGTGGTCAGCGTGGAGACGCAGGACGGCAGGCCGCTCTGCGGCGAGCGGTCGAGCATGCCGGCGCAGACGACCGCGGTGGCCGCGCCGGAGACCCGCGTGGACGGCGCGAGCGACGTGAAGGGGGCCACGTCGAAGCGCTTGCCGGCGGGCGCCTGGGCGACGGCGTGCACGACGGCCCGCCCGGCGGAGGCGGTGGTGCCGCCGCTGCCGTCGAACAGCGGCAGCAGACCCTGCTCACGGCCCTGGACGAGGCGGAAGAACCCCGCGATGTACGCGGTGCCGACGGCGTACTGCTCGGCGGCGGTCAGCCGCGACGGCGCGGTGCCGCCGCAGACCGGGTCGTTGCGGTTGGACCAGTCGTCGGACGCCGGCGCGTGCGCAACGCCCGGGGTCCACTCGGTGTTGAAGAAGTTGTGGTCGGCGCCCATGACCATCAGCGAGGAGCGGAAGGCGGGGTCGTCGTCCTCGGCGTATCGCGAGTCGTCGTAGAAGTGCTGGCCCTGCTGGTTGGAGACGTCCCCGTCGCAGTAGGGCAGGATGACGGCCATCGGCGTGCCGGGCAGGGTCGCCCGCGCGAAGTCCGTCGGCGCGAGCGGGAGCACCGCCTTGATCCCGTACGGCTTGGCCCGGCCCGCGTTCATCAGCGCGGCCTTGACGACGCCCTCGCCTCCACGCGAGTGACCCATCAGGCCGACGTCCGCCATGTCGAGGCGGCCCTTGAACAGGCTCACGAGCTTCGCGTCGCCCACGCCCCGGTCGGCGTCGGCGAGCAGGTCGAGGTGGCGCATGACGACCTCGCCCCGGGCCAGCGCGCCCCGGTCCTCGCTGTAGGGGTTGTCGGCGGCGTTGACGCCGTTGGCGCTGACCGACACGACGACGTAGCCGTTGCTCGCGAGCACGTCGGCGGGGCCGTCGTAGCCCTGGTAGCTGGCGATCGGCTGCTGCCCCGCCGGGCAGGGCCACTGGGTGTTGGACGACGTCCATGCCGTCGGGTTGTAGCAGGCCGAGTGGCGGCCGTGCAGGAAGACGACCAGCGGGCGCTTGCCGCGGGCGCCGTCCGGCAGGTAGACCTTCGCCCGGATCTCGGCCGGGCGGCCGCCGAGCCCCTCCAGGGTGATGGCGGTGTCGCCGAGGTCGTACTCGTCGTGGGTCACGGCGTACGGACCGGGCGCGGCGGGGTCGACCGGCGCGGGATCCGGCTTGCCGGGCGGGCCCGGGGGGGTGCCGGGCTTACCGGGCTTACCGGGCGTGCCGGGCGGATCGGCGGGCGGGTCGGCGAGCATCGGCGTGGCCTTGCCGGCTGCCGCGGCCGCCTCGGGCACCTCGCCGTTCCAGGCCACGTCGACGGACGACGCGGAGACGACGGCGGGGTCGGGGGTGACGACGGTCAGCGTCATGCCGTCGGGCGACTCCTCGGCCGGGCCGAGCGACCGGCCGTCCGCCGCGAGCTCGGGGACGGCGTCGCGGACGGGCAGCGGCGTGTTCAGGTGGAGCGTGACCCGGTGACCGCCGCCGACGGGTTCGACGGTCCAGGTGCCGTCCTTCCCGGTCGAGCCGGGCGGCGCGGCGTACGCGGGCCCTGCGATGAGGGGTGTGGACAGGGTGGCGGCCGTGACGGCCGCGGCGAGCGCCTTGGTCCAGGCGCGCACAGGGGAGCGCATGTGGTTCTTTCTCCGAGTGCATTGCCCCAAGAAATCCGCTTGCGAGAGCTAGAGGAGTGATTCTTGGGGTTTGAGGGGTTGCATCCCGAATGAGATCGTCACCGAGGACATGCACTGATTCACGCCAGTTGCCGACCCGTTAACGATCACTCACAAACGCTGTCGGCCCACCGATGCCAGAACCGGTTACCGGCCAGTAGCATAGGGGGCCGGAAGCTACTGACAAGTAGGAGCGAACCCGTGCCTGCGTCCCGTGAAGTCGTCTTCGTCGACGGCGTTCGGACGCCTTTCGGCAAGTCGGGCCCGAAGGGCCTGTACGCCGAGACGCGTGCCGACGACCTGGTAGTCCGCGTCATCCGCGAGCTGATGCGGCGCAACCCCGGTCTCCCCCCGGAGCGGGTGGACGAGGTGGCCATCGCGGCCACCACCCAGATCGGCGACCAGGGCCTGACCATCGGCCGTTCCGCGGCGGTGCTCGCCGGCCTGCCGAAGTCGGTCCCCGGTTATGCGATCGACCGCATGTGCGCCGGCGCGATGACCGCCGTCACCACCGTGGCGGGCGGCATCTCCTTCGGCGCGTACGACGTGGCCATCGCCGGCGGCGTCGAGCACATGGGCCGCCACCCCATGGGCGAGGGGGTGGACCCCAACCCCCGGTTCCTGTCGGAGCAGCTCGTGGACGGCTCGGCGCTGGTCATGGGCATGACCGCGGAGAACCTGCACGACCGTTATCCGTCCATCACCAAGGAGCGCGCCGACGCCTTCGCCGTCGCCTCCCAGGAGAAGGCCGCCAAGGCGTACGCCGACGGCAGGATCCAGCGCGACCTGGTGCCGATGGCCACCCGCAAGGCCGCCGAGGGCTGGGGCCTGGCAACCGTGGACGAGCCGCCGCGCCCCGGCACCACGATGGAGGGCCTGCGCGACCTCAGGACGCCGTTCCGCGCGCACGGGCGGGTCACGGCGGGCAACGCCTCCGGCATCAACGACGGCGCGACCGGCTGCATCGTGGCCGCCGAAGACGTGGCCCGGGAGTTCGGCCTGACCCCGCGCATGCGGCTGGTGTCCTACGCCTTCGCCGGCGTCGACCCCGAGGTCATGGGCATCGGGCCGATCCCCTCCACCGAGCGCGCGCTGCGCCTGGCCGGGCTGTCCATCGGCGACATCGGCCTCATCGAGATCAACGAGGCGTACGCCGTCCAGGTGCTGGCCTTCCTGGAGCACTTCGGCATCGCCGACGACGACCCCCGGGTCAACCCGTACGGCGGCGCGATCGCGTTCGGCCACCCGCTCGCCTCGTCGGGCGTGCGGCTGATGACGCACCTCTCGCGCGAGTTCGCCGAGCGTCCCGACGTCCGCTACGGGATCACCACGATGTGCGTCGGCATGGGCATGGGCGGCACCGTCATCTGGGAGAACCTCGCATGAGCACGATCGAGACCTGCACGGCCCTCCTGGAGGGCAAGAACGCCGACGAGGTCGTCACCAAGGCGCTCGTGCGCGACGTCGAGCTTCCGTACGGCGCGGGCACGATGGCCCTGATCACGCTCGACAACGGCCTCGACCACACCAAGCCCAACACCTTCGGCCCGCACGGCCTGCTCGCGCTGAACGACGCGCTCGACGCGATCGCCGCCCGCTCCGATCTGGCGGCCGTCGGCGTCGTCGGCAAGCCGTTCATCTTCGCCGTCGGGGCCGACCTCAAGGGCGCGGCGGCGGTGTCCTCCCGCGAGGAGGCGCTCGCCATCGGGCGGCTCGGGCACCACGTGTTCCGCCGCCTCGGCGAGCTGGACGTGCCGTCGTTCGCGTTCGTCAACGGCGCGGCGATGGGCGGCGGGCTGGAGATCGCCCTGCACTGCACCTACCGCACCGTGTCGTCGGGGGTCCCGGCGATCGCGCTGCCGGAGTGCTTCCTCGGCCTGGTGCCCGGGTGGGGCGGCACCCAGCTCCTCCCCCGCCTGATCGGCCCGGAGAAGGCGCTCAAGCTGATCATCGAGAACCCGCTGTCGCAGAACCGCATGATCAAGGGCAGGGACGCGTACGCCCTCGGCATCGCCGACGCGATGTTCGAGCCCGCCGACTTCATCGAGGAGTCGCTGCGGTGGGCGGCCCAGGTGCTGCGCGGCGAGGTCGCCGTCGAGCGGGCCGACCACACCGCCGAAGACTGGGCGCCCGTGATCGACCAGGCGAGGACCCTTGTCGACCTCAAGCTGCGGGGCGCCTCCCCCGCGCCCTACCGGGCGCTCGACCTCATGGCCCTGGCCCGTACGGCGTCGCGCGACGAGGGCTTCGCCGCCGAGGACGAGGCGCTGGCCGGCCTGCTCATGAGCGACGAGCTGCGGGCCGGGCTGTACGCCTTCGACCTGGTGCAGCGCCGGGCCAAGCGGCCGGCGGGCGCGCCGGACAAGTCGCTCGCCCGCCCGGTCACCAAGGTCGGCGTGGTGGGCGCCGGGCTGATGGCCTCGCAGCTCGCGCTGCTGTTCGCCCGCCGCCTGGAGGTCCCGGTGGTGCTGACCGACCTCGACCAGGCCCGGCTCGACAAGGGCGTGGGCTACGTGCACGCCGAGGTCGACAAGCTGCTCGGCAAGGGCCGGATCTCCGCCGACCAGGCCAACCGGCTCAAGGGCCTGGTGACCGGGTCGCTGACCAAGGACGCCTTCGCCGACGCCGACTTCGTGATCGAGGCGGTGTTCGAGGACCTCGCCGTGAAGCAGAAGGTCTTCGCCGAGGTGGAGGAGGTCGTCTCCGAGACCTGCGTGCTCGCCACGAACACCTCGTCGCTGTCGGTCACCGACATGGCGTCCGGCCTGCGGCACCCCGAGCGGGTCGTGGGCTTCCACTTCTTCAACCCCGTCGCGGTGCTGCCGCTGCTGGAGATCGTCCGGGGCGCCGCCACCGACGACGCGACGCTGGCCACGGCCTTCGCGGTCGGCAAGACGCTGAAGAAGTCGTGCGTGCTGGTCAAGGACGCGCCCGCGTTCGTCGTCAACCGGCTGCTGACCCGCTTCATGGGCGAGGTCACGGCGGCGGCCGACGAGGGCACCCCGCTGGAGGTCGCCGACCACGCGCTCGACTCGCTCGGCCTGCCGATGACGCCGTTCGCGCTGCTCCAGCTCGTCGGCCCGGCCGTCGCGCTGCACGTCGCCGAGACCATGCACGCGGCGTTCCCGGACCGGTTCGGCGTCGCGGAGAACCTCGCCAAGCTGGTCGCGGCGGGCAAGCCCGGCCTCTACGGCCCGGACTTCCAGATCGACCCGGAGGTGCGGACGCTGTTCGAGGGCGGTTCGTCCCCGTCCACGGGCGAGGAGGTGCGGCTGCGCGCGCTGCGGGCCCTCGCCCAGGAGATCAGGCTCATGCTCGACGAGGGCGTGGTCGCCGCGCCGCAGGACATCGACCTGTGCATGATCCTCGGCGCGGGCTGGCCGTTCCACACGGGCGGCATCACGCCCTATCTCGACCGCACGGGCATCTCCGAGGAGGTCACCGGCTCCCGCTTCCTGGAGCCCGGCGTCGCGTCCGTATTGGCCTGAACCGGCCCTTGACCGGCCTTAGCCGGCCCTGGCGGATCGCCGGGGCCCCTGCTTGTGCGGGGCCCCGGCGATCCACCGCACCAGTCACCGGCCTGACGGCTCCGCTTTCCCGCTCCGCCGGCCCGGAAGATGTCGGCCCTTCTCTGTACGCTCTATGAGCGGGAAGGGAGCAGGCCATGACAGCGCAACCGCACGACTTCGTGTCCGGTGAGACGCCGTTGCCGGAGAAGAACCTGCGGGCCATACGCGCCGCGTTGGTCGTTCCCTAGAACCGCGAGGCGTTCGATGCCGGACTCAAGGCAGTGCTCGACGAGGTCAGGGTCAGCCTGGACCTGGGAGCACTGAACGCGTTCGTGCACCGATGGTGGATCTCCGCCTGCGACTCGGTGCGCGACCCCGAGGGCCGCCGGCAGATGCACGAGCGGGCCGAACATGTCCTCGCCGGGGAACCCTGCTCCGAGGGGAAGCCGTGGCGCGAGATCCACGCCGCTCGCGGGATCGATGTGTAGGTGTACGAGCTCGTCGTCGATCCGACAGCCGAAGAGCAGATCGCGGCGCTGCCCGACGAAGCGCTGCGCCCGCTCGCGGAGTTGTTCACACTTCTGGAGACCGCTCCGTGGAGCGGGGATCGTACAACCCGGCCAAACCGAGATCGAGCATGCTCACGCACCCATTCGGCGAACGAGGCCTGGCAACTCAGGTCGTCCTTGAGGAGCAGCGTGAGAGCTACCTCGTTCGCATCGAATGGCCATAGCGTTTTCCGCCACGTGGCCCCGGCAATGTTCACGAGCACGCCGCCGACCTCGCCTTGACCATGGATCCGAACGGCGCAGACCCTGCCGGCCGGAGCCGGCGCTTCTGCTCCGGCCGTCCCAGCCGGCGCGGTCAGCCCGCGTGGAGGTAGGCGGGATAGGTGAGGTAGCCCGCGTCGCCGCCCTGATATCACGTGGACTCGTCGTCCGGCGCGATAGGAAGCCCCTGGCGCAGCCGCTCCACGGGGCCGGGATTGGCGATGAACGCGCGGCCGAAGCCGATCAGGCCGGCGCCGAGCCCCAGCCAGTGATCGGCCGAAGCCTTGTCCGCCTTCCGGGGCCCGTCGGGAAGGCCGGGTTGACGATGAGCATGCCAGGCCAGGCCTTGCGCAGCTCGACCAGCATGTCCTCGTCCGTGGTGGCCTCCAGGTGGGCTGACGCCTCGCCGACCTCGGACGCGACGGCACGGCCCTCCCGGGCATACGCGGGAGGGCCGTGGCGAAGGTGGCCGGTCAGCGCTTGAACAGACGCGGCGCCAGGTCGATCAGGTTCTTCTGCCACACGTCCCAGCCGTGCGGTCCAGGGGTGACCCCGTCGAACTCGTAGCGGATGCCGAGGCCGTCCAAGGTCGGCAGGGACCCCAGGAAAAACGGCTGCACGAAGTCGGTCTGGTCGCCGACGTACAGGCGCAGCATCTTGGTCCCGTTGTTGATCGCCGCCGCGTCGACGCCGGTGCCTTCGCCGAACCAGGCCGAGAACGCCGCGACGTAGGCGAACCGGCCCGGGTGGGCCTTCAGCACGCCGAGCGTCTGCACGCCGCCCATAGAGAGCCCGGCGAGTGCCTGCTGCGACGGGTCGCCGGAGACGTTGTAGCGGGCGCGGGCCGCCGGGACGATGTTGTCCAGCAGCTCCTTGTTGAAGTCGGGCACGTTGCCGTTGCCCATCACGACCACCATCGGCACGAGCTTCCCGTCGAGGAACTCGTGGTCGAGGATCTGCTTGGCGCGTCCCATCTCGACCCAGTCGGTGTAGCTCTGGCCGCTGCCGTGCTGGAGGTACAAGACCGGGTACGGCTCCGCGCGCTCGGCGTCATAGCCGGGCGGTGTCCACACCAGCGCCGTCCGGTCCTCGTTCGCGACGTTGCTGTGGTACGTCAGGCTCTCGACCTTTCCACCCTGACCGGCGGGAACGTCCGAGAGCAGACGCGACCTCTCACCGGGGATGAAGAAGGAGCTCCAGTTCGGCTCGGAGGTCACCTTGGTCGGGTTCGACGTGTCCTTGGCCGCGACCCGGTCCACGATCCACTGGTAGTAGTAGAACCAGGGCTCCAGGGGACCCACGGTCACCCGCCACCGGTCGCCGGCGCGGGACATCGGGATGCGGAGCCAGCTCCCGTTGGGAGCGTCGTTCGCCCACACCGTGACGTGCTCGGCGTCCTTGAACTCCGTCGTGGTCTCGAACGTGACGAAGCCGTCCTCGGACACGAACGGCGTCGGCGTGGTGCCGGGCGCGGGTGGGTGGAACTCGCCCTTCAGCCGTCCGTGACCGGCGCTCGGACCGTGATCCGACACGTTGTGGAACAGCCGCGGCAAGAAGTCGATCAGGTTCTCCTGCCAGGCGTTCCAGTTCGCCCCGCCGTCGGGGTTGACCCCGTCGAACTCGTACCTGACACGGGCGTGGTCCAGCGCCTTCGTCAGACGGACGGTCGCGTTGTACGCGGGATCGGTCACGTTCCCGGTGTACAGCCGCAGCAACTTGAGGTCGTGGCCGATGGCCCGGGCGTCCGGCCGCCCGGCGTCCGTGAGCAGCCCGGAGAACGAGCCGGCGTAGGCGAACTGACCCGGACCCCCGGTGAGAGCGGCGCGCAGCGCCAGCGTCCCGCCCTCGGCCACACCGGCGATCGCCTGGTGCGCCGGGTCGCGCAGGACGTTGTACCTGTCCCCGACCGCCTTGCCGAGGTCCTTCAGATCCTTGTCGTCGTCACCGTCGCTGATCACGACCACCATCGGCTCGATGGCCTTCTGGGCCGACAGGTTGTCGAGGATCTGCTTGGCCCGGCCGAGATCGAGCCAGTCGGTGGCGCTCTGTCCCTTGCCGGACTGAAGGAACAGCACCGGGTAGCCCTTTGGACCCTTCGGACCCTTGGGGCCCTTCGCCTGGTAGCCCGGCGGCGTCCAGACCAGCGCCGACCGCTCCTCCTTCTTGACCCGATAGGTCAGGGTCTCGACCCGGCCGCCCTGTCCCTGCGGCGCGTCCGCAAGCAGGCGTACGGACTCGCCCGGAACGAGGAAGGTGCTCCAGAGGGGCTTGGACGCGACGGTTGTGCCGTTCGTCGGGTCCTTGAGGCTCTTGGTGTTGTCGCCCGTGACCTGGTAGGTGTACAGCCCCGGCTTGAGCGGGCCGAGGGCTCCCCACCAGAGGTCGCCCCGGCGGGTCAGGCCATACTCCGCCCACGCGAAGGAGGGGCCGAAGTTCCCCTCCACCGCCAGCTCCGACACCTGGCCCACGCCGGCCTCGACGGCGGCCGCCGGGATGCTGATCGCCAGGTAGCCGTCGTCCGAGACGCTCACCCAGGGCGTGTCCGCCGCCGCCGGTCGCGGCGTGAGTGACACCGCCGCGACCGCCATGGCTCCAGCGGCGATCACCGCCGAGAGCCGGCGGACGCCCGTGGGGCGCACGCTGCCACGCTGGAATAACGCCATTCCGAAACTCCCTTGATGGCCCGCAGTGGTCGGTCCCGCCCATCGACTCGACCCATTGATGGAATGTGAAACTTTTCGGCGCGCGCCTTTTCAGCCCGCGATTCCACGAAGTCAAGGTAATTGATACATTTTGGAAACACAAGACCGTTTCCGCCGCTCAAGACGCAGCCGACCCACCCGTGCGGACACCACCCGGCCAGCAGCTCCGCGGCACCCGAGGAGCTCGATCTTCCGGCACAACGGCATTCCACCGCCATGACGGAGTCCTTGAAAATTTGACCGAATCGCCGACGGAAACGACACGATTTCCATCCGCGGCAGGCGCCATACGGATGCGAACCGGGGAACGGCGGTGTGCCCGGCACGGTGTGAGGGCACGGGGTGATCCCGTCCTCCGCGCGATTTCCGGTGAGCGACCGGCGATAGCCTCTCGTGCGGACGAAACGGGAGGTTAGCGGCGTGACGGAACTGCTGATGGGGCTCAGCCTCGGCCTGGGCGCGGGGGTCACGCCCGGCGCGCTGCTGACGCTCGTCATCACGGCGAGCCTGCGCGGCGGGTTCCGCTCGGGCGTGCGCCTGGCCTGTGTGCCCTTGCTGTCCGACCTGCCCGTCGTGCTGCTCGCCGTGACGGCGGTCGGAGCGCTGCCGCAGGTGCTTCTGCGCGTCCTGGCGGTCGGAGGCGGGCTCTACGTCGTCTACCTCGGCGCCGAGACGCTGCGCGAGGCCCGTACCGCCCTGCCGCCCCGCCCCGGCGAGGACGCGCCCTCCTCGGCCCGGGAGGTCCTGCGTGGGGTGGTGGTGAACATGCTCAACCCCCACCCGTGGCTGTTCTGGATCGCGGTGGGCTCACCGATCTTCGTCTCCGCGTGGGACCACGCCCCGGCGTACGCGCTGGTCTTCGTGGGCGGGTTCTACCTGGTCCTGGTGGGCTCCAAAGTGGCGCTGGCGGGGGCCGTGGGGGCCGGCCGGCATCGGCTGACCCCGCGCGGCTACCGCCTGCTGCTGGGCGCGAGCGGCGCGCTGCTGGCCGCCGTCGGCGCCGTGCTCACCGTTCGAGGACTGCTTCCCCAGGGGTTGTAGCGGCCACCCTGCTGCGGCGCCGGCCGTACAGGAAGTAGACGACGGCGCCGACGACCATCCAGGCGAAGAACCGGATCCAGGTCTCCACGGGCAGGTTGAGCATCAGGTAGGCCGAGGCCAGCACCGACAGGATGGGCACCACCGGCACGAACGGGGTGCGGAAGGAGCGCGGCAGGTCGGGACGGGTCCTGCGGAGGATCACCACGGCCAGCGCGACGATCACGAACGCGAACAGCGTGCCGATGTTCACCAGCTCCGCGATGGCACTCAGCGGGATCAGCGCCGCGAGCAGCGCGGTGGCCGCGCCGATGACGATCGTGATCCGATACGGCGTGCGGAACTTCGGGTGGACCTTGGCGAGGGCCCGGGGCAGCAGGTTGTCGCGGCACATCGCGAACAGCACGCGGCTCTGGCCCAGCATGAGGATCATCACGACGGTGGTGAGCCCGGCGATGGCTCCGATACTGATCAGCGTCGCCATCCAGGGCTGGCCCACCGACCGGAACGCGTCGGCGAGCGGGGCCGACGCGCTGAGCTCCGAGTAGTGCTGCATGCCGACGACCACGAGCGAGACCGCCACGTAGAGGATCGTGCAGACGACCAGCGAGGCGATGATCCCGATGGGCAGGTCGCGCTGCGGGCGGCGGGTCTCCTCGGCCGCGGTCGCCACGACGTCGAAGCCGATGTAGGCGAAGAACACCAGGGCGGCGGCGGTGAAGACGCCGAAGACGCCGTACGCGACCGGCTGCACGCCGAACAGCACCTGGATGAGCGGGGCCTTCATGCCCTCCCCGGCGGCCATGTGGTGGGGCGGCGGGACGAACGGCCGGTAGTTGGCCCCCTTGATGAAGAAAAGTCCGGCGATGATCACGAGGAGCACGACGGCCAGCTTGACCGCCACCATGGCGGCGTTGAACCGGGCCGACATCTTGATCCCGGCCACCAGGACCCCGGTCAGCAGGATCACGATCACCGCCGCCGGGATGTTGAAGACGGCCTGGTCGCCGGCGATGGACGACGGCAGATAGATGCCGAAGTTCTTCAGCAGCGAGGCGAAGTAGCCCGACCAGCCCGAGGCGACCACCGCCGCCCCCAGTGCCAGCTCCAGCATCAGGTCCCAGCCGATGATCCAGGCCGGGAACTCGCCGATCGTGGCGTACGCGTAGGTGTAGGCCGAGCCCGCGACCGGGACGGTGGCGGCGAACTCGGCGTAGCACAGGGCCGCGAGCGCGCACACGATACCGGCGATCACGAAGGAGATCGCGACGGCCGGGCCGGCCGTGTTGCGCGCCGCCACGCCGGTCAGGACGAAGATGCCGGTGCCCACGATGACCCCGATGCCGAAGACGGTGAGGTCGAGAGCGCTCAGGCTGCGTCTGAGCCGATGCTCGCCGCCTTCGGCATCCTCAATCGACTGTTCGACCGGCTTCGTCCGGAAAAGGCTCATCCGCAGGCTCCTCATCACGTCGATGACCTGCAGACTTCCCGGTCACACCGGTATTACTCCTGGTTGTCAATCAGTGGGCTGCACGAGCCGCGCGGGGTGGCTCTCCATCACCTGCGACCGGCGCGCCACGGCCTCGGTGATCTGACGGGCGAGGTCCTGCCCGGTCAGGCCGATGTCGGAGAGGATCTTGGCCCGCTTGGCGTGGTCGAGGAAGCGCTGGGGGATGCCGTAGGTCCGCACCGGCACGTCCACGTCGGCGTCGCGCAGCAGGCGCGCCACGGCGTCGCCCACGCCCCCGACCCGGCCGTTGTCCTCCACCACGACGACCAGCTTGTGCGCCGCGGCGGCCGGCACCAGCGCCTCGTCGAGCGGCTTCACCCAGCGCGGGTCCACCACGGTGGCCGAGATGCCCTGCGCGTCGAGGAGGGTGGCGGCCTCCATGCAGACCTCGGCCATCGGGCCGACCGCGACCAGCAGCACGTCGGCGTCGCCGGTGCGGAGCACGTCCATCCCGCCGAGCTTGCCGACGGCCTCCACGTCCTTGGGCAGGGCGCCCTTGGAAAAGCGGACCACCGTCGGGCCGTCCTCGATCCCGACCGCCTCGGCCAGCAGCTCGCGCAGCCGCGCGCCGTCGCGGGGGGCGGCGACCGACAGCCCGGGGATCACCTGGAGGATCGACAGGTCCCACATGCCGTTGTGGCTCGCCCCGTCGTCGCCGGTGACCCCGGCCCGGTCGAGCACGACGGTGACCGGCTGCCGGTGCAGCGCCACGTCCATCAGGAGCTGGTCGAAGGCCCGGTTGAGGAACGTCGCATAGACCGCCACGACCGGGTGAAGACCGCCCATCGCGAGCCCCGCGGCACTGGTCAGGGCGTGCTGCTCGGCGATGCCCACGTCGTAGATCCGGTCCGGGTACGCCTCGGCGAACGCCGCCAGACCGGTGGGGTGGAGCATCGCCGCGGTGATCGCGACGACGTCCTTCCGCTCAGCACCGATCTTGACCATCTCGTCGCTGAACACGTTGGTCCAGCTGTGCGGTCTGGGCCGCTCCTCGCCGGTCTCGATGTCGAAGGGCTGTGGCGAGTGGAAGCAGTCCTCGTCGTGGTTCTCCGCGTGCGTGTAGCCGTTGCCCTTGCGGGTGAGCACGTGGACGATGACGGGCCCGCGGAAGCCCCTGGCGCGGCGCAGCGCGGCCTCCACCGCCGGCTCGTCGTGGCCGTCGATCGGGCCGACGTACTTCAGCCCGAGGTCCTCGAACATGACCTGCGGGGTCAGGATGTCCTTCAGGCCCTTCTTGATGCCGTGCAGCGTGTCGTAGAACGGCGCGCCGACCACGGGCACCCGGCCGAGGTTGTTCTTCACCAGTTCGAGCACGTGCTCGTAGCCCTGGCTCATCCGCAGGGACGACAGGTGGGAGGCGAGACCGCCGATGGTCGGCGAGTAGGACCGGCCGTTGTCGTTGACCACGATGATCAGCGGCAGGTCCTTGCGCCCGGCGATGTTGTTGAGCGCCTCCCAGGCCATGCCGCCGGTGAGCGCGCCGTCGCCGATCACCCCGACCACCGTATGGTCCGTGTCGCCGCGCAGTACGAGCGCCTTGGCGAGCCCGTCGGCGTACGACAGGACGGTGGAGGCGTGCGAGTTCTCGATGAAGTCGTGCTCCGACTCGGCCCGGCTGGGATATCCCGACAGGCCGCCCTCCTGGCGCAGCGTGCCGAACTGCCCGGCCCGGCCGGTCAGCAGCTTGTGCACGTACGCCTGGTGGCCGGTGTCGAACAGGATCGGGTCGCGCGGCGAGTCGAAGACCCTGTGGAGGGCGATGGTCAGCTCGACGACGCCGAGGTTGGGCCCGAGGTGACCGCCGGTCTTCGCGACGGTGGAGACCAGCAGATCGCGGATCTCCGCCGCCAGCGCGGGCAGCTCCCCGGCCTCAAGGCGCTTCACGTCGAGCGGGTCCTTGATCGTCTCCAGAATCCCCACCGTTCATCCTTCCCGCTCGCCATCGAACGGATCGAGTCTAGTTCGAGGAAGGTGCGGGGGTATCAGGGGTTGCGCCGAACCTCCACAAGACCTTCCCGGCGCAGGCATCGATCCTGCTTTACCTGCCGCCGCCTCCTGCTCTACCCTCATGATCCCCTGGAAGGGAAGTCCGCATTGCCGGATCTTCGGGCGATTCGCCACATTCCTGACTATCTCTCTGTCCGCTTGGGATGCCCACTGATGATTCGCATAAGCCTCCGCGCGGCCGCCGTCGCGGTCACGGCGGTGGTGGGAGCCCTGTCCCTCACCGGTGCGGCGGACGCCTCCGGCGCCTCTTCGCGGCCCGTGCCCACCGGGCAGGGAGCGCTGACGAGGAACCCCCTCTACGCCACGGGCGCGTTCCGGTCCTCCGCCTGCACCGAGCCGGCCCGGCGGGCCGACGACCTCGGCTCCTACCGGGCCTACCTGGACGACCTGCTCGGCTGCCTCGGCCGGGCATGGAGCGAGAAGTTCCGGCAGGCGGGGCTGCGGTTCTCCCCGCCCAGGGTGCGGTACATCACGAAGAGCGTCTACACGGGCTGCGGCCAGTTCATGGCGAGCTACCTGTCGAGCCAGTACTGCCCCGCGAACAAGACGATGTGGATCATGCTGTCCAAGGAGGAGCTGTCGGACCGCATGGGGCTCGGGCTCTTCACGGTCGTCGCCCACGAGTACGGCCACTACGCGCAGGACCGCGCCGGCATCCTGGCCGAGTTCGAGCGGCGGTCCCGCACACTGAGCGGGAAGCGGGCCCTCGACCTCAACCGCCGGATCGAGCTGCAGGCCGACTGCTTCTCCGCCGCCTTCGTCCGCAGCGTCTGGTCCTCGCTCGGCCGTGATCGGCACGACTGGGACGAGCGGCTCACGGCGGACGAAGGCGACAGGTGGCACGGCACGACGCGCAACATCCGCTACTGGCTCGCGCGCGGCTGGACGGGCGGCGGTCCCCAGGCGTGCGACACGTTCCGTGCCCCCGCCTCCAAGGTCGCCTAGCCGCCATACGGGGCGACCCGGGACAGCGCTTCGAGGGGGTCGGCGAGCACCTGCGCGAAGGCCAGCTCGGCCGCGCCCATCAGCGTCGCGTCGTCGCCCAGGGCCGAGGTGCGCAGCCGCACCTGCTCCCGCGTCGCGCGCAGGGTGCCGGTGGCGATCCGGCTGCGCACCTGGGCGGCCGAGCCCAGGTAGATCTCCCGCAGGATGCCGCCGAAGACGACCATCTCGGGGTTGAAGACGTTGACCAGGCTGGCCACGCCGAGCCCGAGCCAGTTGCCCACATGGGCGAGGGCCTCCTGGGCCATCACGTCGCCCCGGTCGGCGGCGTCGACAACGGCGCGGACCGCGTCCCTGCCGATCATCTCGCCGTAGCGGCCGGCGTGCTCCATCAGCGCCGGCTCCCCCACCTCGGCCTCCAGGCAGCCGCGCGAGCCGCAGGCGCACGGGCGGCCGTCGGGGTTGACCACCATGTGGCCCACCTCGCCGCCATACCCGCCGTACCCGCCGAGGAGCTGGCCGTTCACGATGATGCCGCCGCCGATGCCCACATCGCCGTGCAGGTAGATGAGGTCGCGGCAGCCGGCGCCGATGCCGCGGGTGTGCTCGGCGAGCGCGCCGAGGTTCGCCTCGTTGCCCACCGCCACGGGCAGCCCGAGCGCGAGCCGCTTGGTCAGCTCCTCCCCCAGCGGCACCTCGAACGCGCCGATGTTGGGCCCGATCCTGACCACGCCGTCGGAGGCGCGGACCACCCCGGAGACCGCCGCCGCCGCGCCGACGCAGATCGTGTCCTCGCGCGTCCTGCGCCGCATCTGCCGGGCGAAGCCCGCCAGCGTCCCCACGACCTGCGCCATGTCGAACTCCCCGCGCGCCCGCGCGGCCTCCCGGCGGTCGAGGATCACCCCGCCGAGGCCGATGCGCGCGGCGGCCAGCCGGTCGACTCCCACCTCGAAGGCCAGGACGTAGACGCGGGCCGTCTCCGGGCGGACGACCAGCGACGGCCGTCCGGCCCGGCCGGTGTCCTTGGGCAGCTCCTCCCTGACGAGGCCGGCCGCCGTGAGGTCCGCCGTGAGCGCCATGATGGTGCTCCGGTTCAGCCCCATCAGCGAGGTCAGCTCGGCCCGCGAGGTCGGCCCTCCGAGATGGACGTGCCGCAGCAGCGTCCCGAGGTTGTGCTTGCGGATCTCCTCCTGTGAGGGACCGGCGCGCATCATCGGGGGAGCCTCGGATTCCGTGGGGTCGGGGGGAACCTGACCAGGTCAGGGGTCGGAGATCACCTTATCGGGGCCCGATCACGTCATCTTCTGCCGGTCGCCGCCGCACGCTTCCTCGACAGGGCGTCCACGCCCGCGGCGAGCAGGAGCACCGAACCGGTCACGACGAACTTGACGCCGGCGCTGTAGCCCATGAGGCCCATGCCGTTCTCGATGACCGCGACCACCGCGCCGCCGAGCAGCGCGTCGAGCGCCCGGCCCTTGCCGCCGAAGAGGCTGGTGCCGCCGATGACGGCCGCGCCCACCGCGAACAGCAGCACGTTGCTGCCGCCGGTGTTGGGGTCGACCGAGTTGGCCCGCGACGCCGCAATGATGCCGCCGAGCGAGGCCATGAAGGAGCAGATGACGAAGGCGGAGATGCGGATGCGGTCCACGTTGATGCCGGCCCGGCGAGCGGCCTCGGCGTTGCCGCCGACCGCGTAGATGTGCCGGCCGTACGCCGTGCGCCGCAGCACGAAGGTCCAGACGATCAGCAGGATCACGATCAGCGGGACGACGATCGGCACGCCCTTGAGCGACACGAGCGCGGCGTTGCGGCTGCGCTCCAGGTTGAGGACGTACACCGCGACCCCGGAGACCACGGCGAGCGTCGCGACCCGGGCGGCGATGACCGTGATCGGGGTGGCGACCAGGCCGCGGGCCGCGCGGCGGCGCGCCTGCAGGAGCTGGATGGCGGCGTACGCGACGACGCCCACGATCAGCGCCGTCCAGCCGGCGACGGGCGGGACGTTCTTGTTGGCGATCGCGAGGATCGTCTCGTCGCGGATCGAGATGTTGGTGCCGTCCTTCACCAGCAGCAGGACGACGCCCTGGAAGGCCAGGAACGCCGCCAGCGTGACCACGAAGGACGGGATGCCGAGCTTGGCCACCAGCGACCCGAGCACCAGGCCGATGACCGCGCCGGTGACCATCGCGGCCAGGACCGCGAGATACCAGGGCCAGCCCTGCAGGGTGAGCAGCACGGCGAGCACCGCCGCGCAGACGCCGCTCGCGAAACCGGCGGACAGGTCGATCTCGCCGAGGAGGAGCACGAAGATCAGGCCCATGGCGATGACGGCGACCGCCGCGCCCTGGGTGAAGAGGTTGGCGAAGTTGACCGCCGAGAGGAAGGCCGGGCGCAGCACCGAGAAGACCACGCAGAGGATGATGAGGCCGAAGACCGCGGGAAGGGCCCCCAGCTCACCCCCCTTGATCCGCTCGAGATAGCCCTTGACGTGCACGCCGAGCGACGACTCGGCGTTCTCCTGCTTGGGGAGCGTTTCGGTTGTCATGATGCCGCTCCGTTGCCGTTCTTGAGCCCGAGCTCCCCGCTGCGCCCGGAGGTGATCAGTTCCACGATCTGCGCGTGGGTCACTTCGGACGCCTTGACCTGGGCCGCCATCCGTCCCAGGTAAAGCGCCGCGATCCGGTCGGACACGGCGAAGACGTCGTTCATGTTGTGGGAGATGAGCACCACCGCGAGACCCTTGTCGGCCAGGCGGCGGACCAGTTCGAGCACCTGGGCGGTCTGCGCGACGCCGAGGGCGGCGGTCGGCTCGTCGAGGATGACGACCTTGCTGTTCCAGAGCACGGCCTTGGCGATCGCGACGGTCTGCCGCTGGCCGCCGGACAGGCTGGAGACGTGCTGGCGCAGCGACTTGACGGTGCGGACCGACAGGCCGGCCAGGGTCTTGGCCGCCATCTCCTCCATCGTGTCCTCGTCCAGGACCAGACCGCTGCGGCGCTCGCGGCCCAGGAACATGTTCTGCACGATGTCGAGGTTGTCGCAGAGAGCGAGGTCCTGGTAGACGATCTCGACGCCCAGCGCCGCCGCGTCCCTGGGCCCGCTCACGTGGACCCGCTCGCCGTCGAAGAAGTACTCGCCCGAGTCGATCGGGTGGATGCCGCCGATGCACTTGACCAGCGTCGACTTGCCGGCGCCGTTGTCGCCGACGAGTGCTGTCACCTCACCCGGGTAGGCCGAGAAGGCGACGTCGTGAAGGACCTGCACGGGGCCGAAGCTCTTGTTGATGCCGCGCAGTTCCAGGATCGGTCCCTGGGACACGATGGGCTACTCCGTAGATCGATGGGGCCGGTACGGCGCCGTTGTCCGGGCCGCCACTCGTCGCTCCGGGCGGTGCGGGGCGCCCTGTGCCTGGTCAGAACGGTGTCCTGTCCGGACAGGGCGCCCCGCACGGTGCTCGTCGCGGCTCAGCACGTCACCCGCGTAGGGGGTCCGCGTCGCCGTACGCACCCGGTGGATGGTTGTTGCTTAGCTGATGCCGGCCTCGGTGCACTTGTCGGCGAACTCGCCGGTGCACAGCTCGTCCTTGCTCACGAAGCCGTCGGCCACGACGTCCTTGACGTTGTCGAAGAAGATGGCCTGGGGCTCCAGCAGCACGGAGGGGACGTCGCGGTTGCCCTCGGTGTCCTTGACCGTGCCGCTCGCCTGCGGCTGCTCGCCCTTGGCCAGCGAGACCGCGAGCTGGGCGGCGGCGTCGGCCTCCTTCTTGATGGCCTTGTAGACCGTCATGCACTGGTCGCCGGCGAGGATGTTCTGCAGGCCCTGCACGGTGGCGTCCTGGCCGGTGACCGGGACCTTGCCGTTCAGGTTCTGCTTCTTCAGCACCGCGATCGCGGCGTTGCCGAGGCCGTCGTTGGCGGCGAGGACACCGGCGATCTTCGGCTCCTGGGTGAGCATCTGCTCGAAGATCGTGCCGGCCTGGGTGTTGTCCCAGTCGGGAACCGACTGGTCCGGGCCCTTCTTGTACTCGCCGGAGTCGTACTTCGGCTGCAGCACGCCGTCGTAGCCCTGCTTGAACAGCGTCGCGTTGTTGTCGGTCGGCGAGCCGTTCAGCTCGGCGACGATCGGCTTGTCGGCCTTCTTGTCGGTCAGGCACTTGACCAGGCCCTCGCCCTGCAGCTTGCCGACCGCCGTGTTGTCGAACGACACGTAGTAGGAGGCGCTGCCGCCGAGCGTGAGGCGGTCGTAGTCGATCGTCGCGACGCCCTGCGACTTGGCCTTGTCCAGCACGGCCTTGCCGGTGCCGCTGTCGAGGTTGACGATCATCAGGACGGTCGCGCCGTTGGTGATCATCTGGTCGGCGATCGTCTGGAACGCGGTCTTGTCGCCCTGGGCGTTCTGGATGTCGTACTGGACACCCGCCGCCTTGAACGCCTCCTCCAGGTACTTGCGGTCGGCGGTCTCCCACCGGGCCGAGGACTTGCTGTCCGGCAGGATGACGCCGATCTTGCCCGGCTTGGCGTCGCCGGCGGCGGCCGAGGGGGCGCCGCTGGACTGCGCGGAGGTGTCACCGCTCTCGCCCCCGCAGGCGGTGAGACCGAGGGTGAGCGCCGCGGCGGCGGCGCCGATGCTGAGGATCCCCTTGCGCATGATGCGTGGGTCCTTTCTATGACTGGGGGTCTATGAGGGGGTGCGGCCGAGCCGGTGCCCCTTCCCGCCGTCTGGGCAGATCTTGTGGGTTGCAGGCACCTTGGCCACCCGGTACGGCAGGGGCCGGGTCACGGCGTTCACCGCTCCAGGGAATGTTGTTTGAGACAACGTAAGCCCAAAGCGCAGGTGGTGAAAGACACAGGACGGTAACGTTTGTTGTTCGCGGTAACAATGAAGAAACGTACGATCAACATCCGGCGACGTCGTGGCGGCGGACGACGCCGCCCTGCTCGCCCTCTGGCGCCCCGTCCTGGCGCTCCACGCGGCCGCCAGTCAGCGCACCCTGGAACTGCGCGGCGTACGGGTCGAGCGCCTGCGGGAGTCGTCCGCCTGAACGGTTTCCACTGCCGGCCGTACGGCTGGACCCGCGCCGGCACCTCTCACGCGGGCCCAGTTGTGGGGTTCAGTGGGCGAGGCTCTGCCCGAGCAGCGCGCAGGCGGAGACGGCGGCCACGGTCAGGACGGCCGCGCGGACCCGCCCGCCGTCCAGATAGCGGCGCAGCGGCCCCGAGGCCGCGAAGCCCAGCAGGACGAACGGCACCAGCGCCGCCCCACCGGCCAGGGCCCGCCCCGGAAGCCTGCCGAGGAGCGCGAGGATGATGAGCGACTGCGCGGCGCTGACGCAGAAGAACAGCGCCAGCGTGGCCCTGATCTGCGGGCCCCGGGCGCTCTGGTAGACCAGGGCGATCGGCGGCCCGCCGATCCCGGTTGCCGTGCCGGTGATCCCCGAGAGGAACCCGGCGGCCGTCAGCGTCGCGCCGTTGCGCGGCACGGACACGGCGCGGGCCGTCAGCACGACCGCGACCAGCACCATCATGCCGACCAGCACGCCGAGCGTCGCCGTGCTCACGTAGACGACCACGAGGGCGCCGATCGCGCTGCCCGGCAGCCGGCCCAGCAGGGCCCACCCCGCTCCCCGCCACTCGGCCTTGCGCCACTCCCTGGCCAGGGTGAGCAGCGGCATCGTCAGGTTGACGACCTGGACCGCCCCCGGCATGACCGACGGATCGAGCAACGTGATCAGGGGGGCGGCCACCAGGCCCAGCCCGAACCCCACCCCGCCCTGTACGACCGCCCCGATGAAGACGGCCACTCCTCCGATGAGCAGCAACACCACGTCGTGATCCATGGGCGGGACCCTAGCCGCGCCCCGATGCCGCCCGGCAACCGGTTATCCCCTCCCAGGAACTCAGACAATCACCGTCAGTAATCGAAAGTTGTTGCGAGAGTAATCAGAGCCTTCGTAGACTCCCACATGGCGACATCGCCATAGCGCTTTTTGTAGACAGGATCGTAGCCTCGCAGTATGGGGAGCGAGCAACGCCACACGACGATCCGGGTCAGCGTCGAGATCAGAGACCTGATAGCGAAACTCTCGGAGCAGGAAGGCAAGAGCATGACCGCTTTGGTCGAGGACGCCGTGAGGGAGCACAGGAAGAAGCTCCGCTGGCAGCGTGTCGCGGAGCAGATGGAGCGGACACGGCGAGAGGACCCGGAAAGCTGGGCGGAGTACGTCGCAGAGCGCGACCTGTGGCTCGGCCCTCCGTCAGACGGCATCGCCCCCGAGTGGGAAGGCCTGATCGATCCGCCCGGGGATCTCCGGAACGACCCCAAGGAGAGGGATGAGGGTTAGGCAAGGCGACATCTGGTGGGCCGACCTCGGCGCGCCGACCGGCCGCGAGCAAGGCTATGGCCGGCCCGCTGTCGTCGTCAGCAACGACATCTTCAACAGGCTCGTGCGGGACCCCGTGCTCGCCGTCCCGCTGACGACACGATTCCGGGGCTGGGACACGCACGTGGAGATAGCGCCAGAGGAAACGGGGCTGCCGAAGACGAGCTGGGCGATGGTCGAACAGATACGCGCGCTCTCACCCCAACGCTTCGGCACCCGGATCGGCATCGTCCCGCCCGACATTCTGTCGGAGCTCACCGACTGGGTCGCCGACATGCTGTAGGGCGGCGCCTCCTGGACGGGACCGGGATCCCGCCCAGGACGGCTCCGATGAGGATTCGCTCGGCTCTGCGCGAGCCCTCAGCTCTTGGCGAGCAGGGAGCGCAGGACGTACTGCATGATGCCGCCGTGGCGGTAGTAGTCCGCCTCGCCGGGCGTGTCGATGCGCACCACGGCCTGGAACTCGACGTCTCCGGCCCGCACGGTGACGGTGGCGGGGGTCGACCCGGCGTTGAGCTCCTCGACGCCCACGATGTCGAAGGTCTCCTCGCCGGTCAGGCCCAGCGACTCCGC
Organism: Microbispora hainanensis; assembly: GCF_006874475.1. GTDB lineage: Bacteria > Actinomycetota > Actinomycetes > Streptosporangiales > Streptosporangiaceae > Microbispora > Microbispora hainanensis. The sequence goes on along the minus strand of NZ_VIRM01000055.1, from coordinate 12,950 downwards.
GCTCTCGCCCTCGGGGAACTGCAGCGGCAGCACGCCCATGCCGATCAGGTTCGAGCGGTGGATGCGCTCGTACGACTCGGCGATGACGGCGCGCACGCCGAGCAGCGCGGTGCCCTTGGCCGCCCAGTCACGCGACGACCCCGAGCCGTACTCCTTGCCGGCCAGGACGACCAGCGGGATGCCGGCGGCCTGGTAGTTCTGCGACGCGTCGTAGATGAACGCCTGCTCCCCGCCCTTCGTGAAGTCGCGGGTGTAGCCGCCCTCCACGCCGTCCAGCAGCAGGTTGCGCAGCCGGATGTTGGCGAAGGTGCCGCGGATCATCACCTCGTGGTTGCCGCGGCGGGAGCCGTACGAGTTGAAGTCCCTGACCTCGACGCCGTGCTCGCGCAGGTAGCGGCCCGCCGGCGTGTCGGCCTTGATCGAGCCCGCGGGCGAGATGTGGTCGGTGGTGACCGAGTCGCCCAGCTTGGCCAGGACCCGGGCGCCCCGGATGTCCGTGACGGGCTCGGGCTTGGCCGGCATGCCGTCGAAGTACGGCGCCTTGCGGACGTACGTCGACTCCGGGTCCCACTGGAAGGTGTCGCCGGTCGGGATCGGCAGCGACTGCCAGTGCTCGTCACCCTTGAACACGTCGGCGTAGTCACGCTTGAACATGTCCTGGCTGATCGACTCCGACACCACCGCCGCGACCTCTTCGGGCGCGGGCCAGATGTCCTTGAGGAAGACCGGCTGCCCGTCGGCGCCGACGCCGAGCGGCTCGTTGTTCAGGTCGACGTCCATGGTCCCGGCCAGCGCGTACGCCACCACGAGCGGCGGCGAGGCCAGGTAGTTCATCTTGACGTCCGGGTTGATCCGGCCCTCGAAGTTGCGGTTGCCCGACAGCACGGCGGTGACCGCGAGGTCGTTCTCCTGGATCGCGGCCGAGATCTCCGGCTCCAGCGGGCCGGAGTTGCCGATGCAGGTGGTGCAGCCGTAGCCGACGAGGTTGAAGCCCAGCTTGTCGAGGTAGGGCTGGAGACCCGACCGCTCGAAGTAGCCGGTGACGACCTGGCTGCCCGGGGCGAGCGAGGTCTTCACCCACGGCTTGCGCGACAGGCCCTTGTCCACCGCGTTCTTCGCCAGCAGGGCCGCGCCGAGCATGACGTACGGGTTGGAGGTGTTCGTGCAGGACGTGATTGCGGCGATCGTGACGACGCCGTGGTCGATCTCGAAGGACGTGCCGTCCGACAGCGTCACCGGCGTGGGCCGGTGCGGGCGTTCACCGTTGCGCCGCACGGGGTGCGGCGCGTCGCCCGCCCCGCCGTGGTCGATCGCCGGAGGGTCCGAGGCCGGGAACGACTCGGCCGACGCCTCGTCGGCCGGACCCTCGATGCCGTCGCTGACGTAGGTGCGGACCGCCGCGCGCCAGGACGACTTGGCGTCGGCCAGCGGGATGCGGTCCTGCGGGCGCTTGGGCCCGGCGATCGACGGGACGACGGTCGACAGGTCGAGCTCGATGTACTCGCTGAAGACGGGCTCGGGCGCCGAGGGGTCGAGCCACAGGCCCTGCTCCTTGGCGTACGCCTCGACCAGCGCGACCTGCTCCGGGGAGCGGCCGGTGAGCTTGAGGTAGTCGATCGTCTGGCCGTCGATCGGGAAGATGGCGCAGGTGGAGCCGAACTCGGGGCTCATGTTGCCGATCGTGGCGCGGTTGGCCAGCGGCACGCTGGAGACGCCCTCGCCGTAGAACTCCACGAACTTGCCGACGACGCCGTGCTTGCGCAGCATCTCGGTGATCGTGAGCACGAGGTCGGTCGCGGTGGCGCCGGCCGGCAGCTTGCCGGTCAGCTTGAAGCCGACCACCCGCGGGATCAGCATCGAGATCGGCTGGCCGAGCATCGCGGCCTCGGCCTCGATGCCGCCGACGCCCCAGCCGAGGACGCCGATGCCGTTCTCCATCGTGGTGTGGGAGTCGGTGCCCACGCAGGTGTCCGGGTACGCCTTGCCGTCGCGGGTCATGACCACGCGCGCCAGGTGCTCGATGTTGACCTGGTGGACGATGCCGGTGCCCGGCGGGACGACCTTGAACTCGTCGAACGCCGTCTGGCCCCAGCGCAGGAACTGGTAGCGCTCGCGGTTGCGCTCGTACTCCCGCTCCACGTTGCGCTGGAAGGAGTCGGGGTGGCCGAAGAAGTCCACGATGACCGAGTGGTCGATGACCATCTCGGCCGGGGCGAGCGGGTTGATCTTCGCCGGGTCGCCGCCCAGGTCGCGTACGGCCTCGCGCATCGTGGCGAGGTCGACGACGCAGGGCACGCCGGTGAAGTCCTGCATGATCACGCGCGCGGGAGTGAACTGGATCTCGACGCTCGGCTGGGCGTTCGGGTCCCAGCCCGCGATGGCGCGGATGTGGTCGGCGGTGATGTTCGCGCCGTCCTCGGTGCGGAGCAGGTTCTCCAGCAGGATCTTGAGGCTGTACGGGAGGCGCGCCGACCCCTCGACGGCGTCCAGCCGGTAGATCTCGTATGACGCGTCACCGACGCGCAGCGTGTCACGGCTGCCGAAGCTGTTCGCGGACACGAAGTTCGCCTCCCCAGGGTTCCGGGATAGTCACAGGTTTCGTGTGCATCCTCCCGCACGCACGGGACACTCCTGACAATTAGGTTGCCCTAACCTGTGCGGCGTCGGCGGATGTCTCGACATCAAGATATCCCTCAAGATATCTCGACATCAAGTTACTAATGGGTAGGCCGACGGCCATCATTGCTGACGTCGGCAAGCATGCGGATTTTTCGGTTTCAGGAAGTTCCTACGTACGCGCCGGCCGTGGAGCGTCCGGGCATCGCCGGCGGCCGCGGGGCGTCACCGCTCAGGCGGGCATCAACCGCAGGCAGAACAGCGCGATCACCACGATCGACAGGGCCGGGCCGAGGAACTGCTTCTCGAACGCCTTGCCGGTCTTGATCCCGATGTCCCAGGGCAGGAGCCAGCGCCCCTTGATCGGCCATAAGACGGGACAGCCGCGCTCGGTCAGGCAGTCGCCGATCACGTGCACCAGGCAGCCGACGCCGATGGCTAAGCCCAGCCAGGAGTAGGTGACGCCGAGCGACAGGAAGGTGACGAACAGCGCCGCGGTGAGGCCGATGTTCACGATCGCGGAGGTGAGCGTCTTGCCGGGCACGCCGATGCCCACGGCGCGGATCGCCAGGCCGATCATCAGGACGACCAGGATGTCGCGGCCGACGGCGTAGCGGTCGCCGAGCAGGTGGGCCCCCACTCCGACCAGCACGCTGAACAGCAGCGAGTGGGTGGCGTGCCGGTGCCCGCCGCTCACGAAGTTCACGCCCTTGCTGAGCAGCCAGGTCACCGGTCCGAACGTCTGGGCGATGGTGGCACTGGGGTGGTCGAGATCGGGCAGCATGGCCGCGCCCGCGCACACCACGGCGCCCGCGACGAGCTCGGGCGGGCTCAGGACCGGCCCCGTCAGCGTCGCCAGCTCGGGATGCCCGAGCAGGTCCGGCAGTGCCACCAGGCCCGGCGCGACCGCCAGCCACACCGCGGCCCCGCTGAGGGCGTGCGAGTGCCCCATCATGACAAGATCACGCCTTGAGACTCTACGGCAAAGCACCGACAAATTCCGCGAAGCACCCACCCCTCCGGATGCGTGTCGCCGCGGCAGAGCCCCGGCCGCCGTCACGAGGAGCAGCACCGCGGGCAGTGCCGCACTGTAGGTCATGTCACGAGACGTGTTCCGTGCCGCCGTTCTCGGCCGCGCGCTCGATCGCCACCCAATCCGTCCAGTGCATGGAGACGCCCGGCCTGGGCTGCGTGATGGTCGGCGTGCCCGCGGAGCCCACGAGCTCAGGCGGCGGCGGGCCGCACCCGCGAGGAGCTTCGCGAGGTCGCCGGCCTGCCCTGCGCACGCTCCTGCCGGACTGACCCGGCCTCCGGAGCGCCACCCGCGCCGGCCGGCGAGGCGTCAGCCGGGAAATGACAAAGACGGGATCGTCCCGCTCCAAGAGCACCCCCCAGCCCTCTCAGAGCAGAACGATCCCGTCTTCGTGAGAGATAACGCTACGGTCTCGGGGCCTGTTCCCCCTACTCGAAAAACTTCCTCGTGAGCTATGTCACTCTTACCCGGGGATTGTTGGAAGAAGCATCGCGATATATCGTTGAGCCATCGAGAACAGATCGTGAACCAGTCGAATCGGGAACCAAAGGGGGCTTTGCAATGAGTTCGACACACACGGTCGGGGGGCCGTGGGCTCGCACAGGGTTCGAGCACCGGTTGAGACACGAGATGCGCCGCGCCATGCGCGAGGCGTTCATGAAGGGGGCGGCCATGTGGCAGCAGGAACATCACGAGGGCGGCGGTCCTCACGAGCACCGGCACAGGGGCGGCATGCGGGGGCGCGGCCCGTGGGGCGGTTTCGGACCGGGCCCGTTCGGGCCGCCGTGGGCGGGCGGCAACTTCCCGTTCGGCCCGCGGGGCTTCGGGCGGACCAGGAAGGCCAAGCGCGGTGACGTGCGGGCGGCGATCCTCGCCCTGCTCGCCGAGGAGCCGCGCAACGGCTACCAGATCATCCAGGAGATCGCCGAGCGCAGCCAGGGCGGGTGGAAGCCCAGCCCGGGCGCGGTCTACCCGGCGCTGCAGCAGCTCACCGACGAGGGCCTGGTGCGCGCCGAGGAGACCGACGGGCGCAAGACGTTCCAGCTCACCGAGGCCGGCCGCGCCTACGTCGAGGAGCACGGAGACGAGGTCCGGGCGCCCTGGGAGGAGATGACCCCGGACATCGGCGACAACGTCCACGAGCTGTTCGACCTGTCCAGGCAGGCGGCGTCGGCGCTGGTCCAGATCGCCCACTCGGGCACCGAGGGGCAGGTCAGGCAGGCGCGGCAGGTCCTGACGGAGACCAGGCGACGGCTCTACCAGATCCTCGCCGACGGCGACCCTGTGGAGGAATGACGATGGTCTCCCCCGACGAGCCCGCCGCCGCGGGCGGCGCACCCGCCGGCCACGACGGCGCCACGCCGAGGGCGGGGTCGGCGGGCCGCACCCCGCCGAGCCGTCCGGCGCACGGCGGGCTGCGGATCGGCGACCGGGAGCGCGACGAGGTGACGCGGCTGCTGCACGACGCGTTCGCGCAGGGCCGCATCACCCGCGAGGAGCTCGACGAGCGCCTCGACGCGACGCTCTCGGCGCGCACCGCCGAGGACCTCCGGCGGGTGACCGCCGACCTGCCCGGCGCGTGGCCGGGCGACGCCCGGACCGAGGGCGCGCCAGGCGGCGGCCCGCGGACCGGGAGCCCGTGGCACCCGGGCTTCCCGTCCGCCGGGCTGCCCGGTTTCCCCGGTCTTCCGGGCTCCCCCATGGGCGCCCGCCCCGGCCCGTACGGTCCGTACGATCGCCTCCGGCCCGGCGGCCCGCACTGGGGACGTGGCATGGCCCCGCGGTGGCACGGCCGCCGCCGGCATCCGGCCATGTTCCTCATCCCGGTGGCCGCGATCGTCCTCCTGGTGGCAGGTCCGATGTGGCCGCCGTTCCTGGTGCTCAAGCTCGTGTTCGTCGCCCTTGTGGTGCGCGCGGTGCTGGGCATGCCCCACCACCGGCGCCGTCAAGGGCCCTACACCCGGCACTGACTCCGGGTCTTGCTAATCGGAGCTCCAGGTGATGACTTCTCGGTAGGACCGCACGCAACGCTCTGCCGAGGAGGAACCGGGAGACGTGCTGTTGCCACGGGTCAAGCGGAGGCACGAGCCGCACCGCTTCGAGGACGGAACGGTACGCATCGGCGGCGAGATCTACGGGCTGGCCGGCGAGATCAGCGATCCGACAGGGGGCGCGTGGGCCGCGCTCACCCTGATGGACGGCACCCGGTCTCCCGGCGACGTCGCGGAGGCCGTGTGCCGGCGGCTGCCCGGCGTCTCCGCGCCCCAGGCGGCGCGGATCGTCGCCGCTCTCATCGCCTCGGGGCACGTGGAGGACGCCGCCGCTCCGCCGCCGCGCGAGCTGACCGAACGGGAGCGCACGCGGTATGACAGGAGCCAGGCGTTCTTCCAGCAGGTCGACCTGGCACCGGGACGGCAGGGGTGGGACGCGCAGGTGCGGCTGCGCGCCGCCCGGGTCGTGGTGCTCGGCCTCGGCGGCACGGGAAGCCACGCCGCGTGGGCCCTCGCCGCGTCCGGTGCCGGCCGCCTGCACTGCGTCGACGCCGACGTGGTGGAGTTGTCGAACCTGAACCGGCAGGTCCTCTACACCGAGGACGACCTCGGCCGGGCCAAGGCGGACGCGGCCGTCGCCAGATTGCGCCGGCTGAACTCCGACATCGAGGTCACCGGCGAGCGGCGGGCGATCGGCAGTGAGGCCGACCTGCTGTCCGTGCTGGCGGGCGCCGACGTCCTCGCGCTGTGCGCTGACGAGCCGAGGGAGCCGGGCATCCGGATCTGGGCCAACCGTGTCTGCGCGCGGGCCGGCGTGCCCTGGGTCGGCGGAGGCTACAACGGCCCGCTCGTGACCGTGGGCACCTTCGCCCCCGGGCGCGGCGCCTGCTACGAGTGCCTGGCGGCGGGCGAGGCGCACCGCCGCAGGCCGGGCCTTCCGGTGGACCTCGGCGGACCGGGCGTGGTCGCCGCCTCGGCCGGCCTTTCGGGGCACCTGGTCGCCCACTCGGTGATCTCGCTGATCACCGGAGTGCCCGAGCCCACCACCGGAACGGTCGTCGGGCTGAACCTCATCGCACCCGACCAGCACGTGTGGGTCCGGCATCCGCCCCGCCCCGACTGCCCGGTCTGTGGAATTCAGCGGACATCGGCCGAGTCACAAAAATAGGACTTGACCGATCATGTGCATCATCCGAACATTTAGATGTTTTCTCGCGCGAGGTCCGCACCAGACAAATCCACAAACAGAAGGTGCTCGATGACCCCTCAAGAGCAAAACCAGACCCAGCCGGAGGAAGAGGTCGAGCCGGTCGCGGCCGATATCGCGATCCGCAGACTGGACAAGATCGAAACGACGGCCTTCAGCCAGGGGAACTCGACCTGAGGCCGCCCAGCGGTGCCTGACACATGCCGCCCGTCACGAGCGGGTTTCCCGGTGGACGCATCGCAAGGCGGAGGAGGCCGCAGCGGAGCCATGGGCGTCTTTCCCGGGTCCCGCGGAAAGCCCGGGCCCGCGCGGCATTTCCGTGAACGCATTTTCGGGCCCTGGGGCGGTTTCGGGCCGTGTGGTGATTTAGGGCCCCGGGGCGGTTTCGGGCCGTGTGGTGATTTCGGGATCTGCGGTGATTCCAGGCACGCACGGAATCATCACGGGCGGGACGCCGATTTCGGTCCTCCCGGAAAATCCGTTTCCGCGAGGAGTTCACCAGGGGTGACCCGCAGTGCGGTGCCGTACGCAGCGGGGTGTGACTCGTCAGGCAGGACCGGGGTGGGCCGTGCGCCCGCCCCGGTGCCCCCCGTGGGCCGCTCGTCATGACACCGACCCGGGTCATCCTGCACGACCTCGGCGTACGCCGGGATCGCGAGGAGTGGATCGTCGGGCGAGTGGAGACCGGCGACGTCATCGCCGTGCCCGCGCAGGGCATGCGGGTCATCCGCCTGTTCCAGGAGGGGGCCACGGTCCCCGAGGTGGAGCGCCGGCTCGGCGCGGAGACCGGGATCCGCATGAACGTGGGCGGCTTCGTCGACGGCCTGGTCCGCGCGGGACTGGTGGCGGCGGTGGACGGCCGTCCCGTTCCCGCGCCCGCTCCCCCGCCGCCCACCTTTCCGCGGCTGCTGCCCCGCCACGTGCGGTGGACGCTCGATCCGGTGCTGCACGCCGCCCTGGCGGCGGTGATCCTCGCCGGTGCGGCGGTGGCGCTGCTGCGGCCGGGCGTCATGCCCGGCTGGCGCGACCTGCTCTGGAGCGACCGCGGAACGCTGGTCCTGCTCGCGCAGACGGCGGCCGGCTGGCTGCTGATCCTCCTGCACGAACTGGCCCATCTGTGCACGGCTCGCGCCGCCGGCGTGCCGGGTCGCATCAGGTTCGGCACCCGTCTGCAGTTCCTCACGGCGCAGACCGAGGTGTCGGGCATCTGGCTGGCGGAGCGCCGGGTCCGGCTGACGGTCTACCTTGCCGGCATGGCGGTGGACGCCGCCGTGTGCGCGGTCTGCCTCCTGCTGACCGTGGCGGCGGGTCCGCGCCCGGCCCTGTCCGTCGTCGCCCTGACGGCGCTGGTCATGCTGTCGGCCCAGTTCCTGGTGTTCATGCGCACCGATCTCTACTTCGTCCTGCAGGACGTGACGGGCTGCCGGAACCTGTACGGCGACTCCGTCGCGTACTCCGCGCACGTATGCCGCCGGGCCCTGCTGCGCCGGTCGGCCGACCCGCTCGCCCGGCTGCCGCGGGCCGAGGGCCGGTGGGTCCGGGCGTACACCGCGCTGCTCGTCGCCGGGACCGCGCTGTGCCTCTGGCTCGCCGCCGTGGTGACGATTCCCGCGACCCTGGGCCTGCTCGCCGGTGCCGTACGCGCGCTGCTCGACCCGCCCGGCTGGGTCGCCGCGGCGGACGGCGTGGTCACGGTGCTGGTCGTCACCGGATTCCACGTCCTCTGGGCCACGACGTGGTGGCGCAGGCACGGCCCGAAGGCGCGCCGTGCCGCCGGATTGCTGAGGAGGAACCGTGATCCCGAGCGATGTGTTCGATGAGGTCAGGGCCGCCGACGGCGAGTTCCTGGGGTTGGAGGCCTACCAGGCCGAGTTCGAGGAGGTCTATCGCGACGCGTCGGAGGTGGTGTGGAAGCTGGAGCGCGCCCAGCACTTCCACGAGCCGGCCCTGCCGAGCTGGCGGGCCGCCGACGCGGGCGACTGGACACGGGCCGTCGAGCTCATCGAGCGGATGCGGGCCCCGCTGACCGCGATGTACCGCGAGCGGGCCCCGTTCCGGCGGCTGCGCGTCGTCGAGCTGCCCCTGACTCCCTACCTGCAGTGGGAGGCGCAGATCTTCGCCGTACGGGTGGCGGCGGGCGAGGAGATCAGAGTGCTCGGAGCGGCGGCGGTCGCACCGCTGGAGACCCGGGCACCGCTGCCCGAACTGGTGGTCTTCGGCCCTGGCCTGCTGTACGAGGTCCGCTACGACGACATCGGCGCCGCTGTCGGGGCCCGCCGGATCACCGACACCGCGGTCGTCGCCCCCTGTCTGTCCGCTCTGGCCTCTTTGTACGGCGAGGGCGAGGACCTGATGCCGTTCTTCGAACGCGAGGTGGCCCCGCTGCCGCCCCCGCTCGATCTGTCGGAGAAGTCCGCAGAGATTGGGCCTTGACCCTGGATCGGCAGCGGCCAACGATCGACGTGTCGCCCTCGGGGGAGAGTCTGCGGCCACGCCGACGAGCGGAGGGTGAGATGAAGCCGGCCGAGCCAGAACCCGAGGTGGTGCAGGAAACCGAAGGAACGGCGAGGACGAGGCAGATCACGATCAGGCTGCTGGACGCGACCGAGACGGCCGTGTGCAGCAACTCGACGGGGAACTGACTGACCAGACGTCCACGGAAGACCCAAGCGCGCCAGTTTCCATATCCGGGCCGGAGCCTGGCGCGCTCCGACCAGCGATTCGGCTTCTGGCCGAAGGAGACTTCATGCCCGGAGAAGCGTTCGAGCACGTCAGACAGGCCGCGGGAGAGGTGCTTCCCGTCGCGGAGTACCGGACCGAGCTCTACGACCACCTGCGCCGGATGGAGGGCGTCGTATGGAAGCTGGAACGCGCCCAGCACTTCCACGAGCCCGACACCCCGAGCTGGGTCGCCATGATGAGCGGAGACTGGGACCGGTCGCTCGCGCTGATGAACGAGATGCGCTTCGCCGACGACCTGCCGCCCCGGGCGGAGCTGCGCCGGCTGCGGATCGTCGAGATGCCGCCGACGCCCTACCTGCAGTGGGAGATCGTGCTGCTCGCGGCGCGCACGCGGGCGGGCGAGCGGGCGCGGGCGCTGCACGCCCGGTCCGTACGCCACCTGGAGACCCGCGCTCCGCTGCCCGAGCTGCTGATCCTCACCAGGGACCTGATGTACGAGATCCTCTACGACAAGATCGGCGCCCATGTGGGCGGGCGGCGGATCACCGACACCCGGGTCGTCGAGGGCTGCGCTCGGGCCGTCGCCGAGCTGTACGCCGACGCCGAGGACATGGTGGCCTTCCACGACCGCGAGGTGGCGCGGCTGCCGCCCCCGGGCACGGGACGGATCCTGTCCCGCCCCGGCCACCCGTGAGACGCGCCCGGCCAAGCCGGCCGGGCAGGTGACGGCGGGGGCAGGGCTCAGGTCCCGTCCCGCCCGTGCTCCTCCAGCGCCGCGCGCAGCGTCGCGAGCGTCGCGGCGGTCCTGGCGAGCTCGGCGGCCGGGACCGCGGCGGTGCGGGCGGCCAGCTCGTCCCGCAGGGTCGGGCGGGCCACGGCCAGGAGCCGGGAGCCCTCCGGCGTGAGGCTGAGGACGGAGGACCGCCGGTCGTCCGGATGCGCCGTGCGGACGCACAGGCCCGCGCTTTCGAGCCGGTCCACGGCCTTGCTCACGGCTCCGACGGTGATCCCCACCTCGCGCACGATATCGAGCACCCGGCAGCCGGGACGGCCGTCGATGATGTCCAGGAACTCGAACTGTCCCAGGCCGATGCCGTGCTCGGCGCGCAGCCGGTCGCTCGCCGTGTTGTACAGCCGGGTCTCGACGCGGACGAGATCGGTGAACAGGCGAGTGACGTCCGTCATATTCTCGGCCGCAGAAGATTCCGGGGAATCATCTTCCCGGGAATCGGGTTTCCGGCCACACGTGCATTCCACGGAATGCATCCTTTCACTACCGACTCCCCGGAGGTTCTGATGACCCGCCAGCAGCGCGAGGCCGTCGACGCCCTGCACCGCAACGCCCCCGTCCACCCGAACCCGACCCTGGAGGAGCAGCGCGCCGGATTCGCCCTCGCCCTCTCCCGGCCCGTGCCCGGCGACGTCACCGTGCAGGAGACGGTGCTCGGCGGCCGTCCCGCGCTCGACCTGACCCCGGCCACCGGCGCCGCACGCGGGCGGCTGCTCCACTTCCACGGCGGCGGCTACGTCCTGGGGTCGCCCGGCACGCACGCCGGGTTCACCGCCCAGTTGGTGCGCCGTACGGGGTTGCGGGCGACGTCCGTCGACTATCGGCTGGCCCCCGAGCATCCGTTCCCCGCCGCGGTGGAGGACGGCCTGGCCGCCTATCGGGCACTGCTCGACGAGGGGGTGCGACCGGAGGAACTGGTGCTCGCCGGTGACTCGGCGGGCGGCGGGCTGGTCGTCGCCACCCTGGTCGCGGCCCGCGACGCCGGCCTGCCGCAGCCCGCGGGCGCCGTCGTCTTCTCCCCCTGGACCGACCTGACCCTCAGCGGGGAGAGCATGCACACGAAGAAGGACGCCGACCCGATCTTCGTCCCGGAGGCGCTCCAGGCGTTCGCCACCCCCTACCTGGCCGGTCAGGACCCCACCCAGCCGCTGGCCAGCCCCGTCTTCGCCGACCTCCGGGGCCTGCCCCCGCTGCTGGTGCAGGCCGGCTCGAACGAGCTCCTGCTGGACGACTCCGTCCGGCTCGCCGGGCGCGCGGCCGCCGACGAGGTGGAGGTCACGCTGCGGGTCTGGCCGCAGGTGCCGCACGTCTTCCAGAACCACTTCGGCCACCTCGACGAGGCCGACGCGGCGCTCGACGAGGCCGCCGGCTTCCTGTCCGCCAGGGTGCGGGCCGGGCACGAGGCAGAGGTGGAGCGGCCTCTGGGCGGAGAGGAGCCGGGAGCGGGCCGTCCCTGACCGCGGCGGCCGATCCCGTCAGGCCGGCGGCGGGCGCAGGCGGGCCATCTCGGCCGCGATGGCCTCCAGCCTCCAGCGGGCGTTCGGTCCGCCGAACGGTCCGCCGAACGGGCCGGCGGTCACACCTCGTGGGCCGTGAGCGGGGACCTGTCCCCGACGAGCCACAGGTGACCGAACGGGTCAAGGAAGCCGCCCTGGCGGTGAACGCCCCAGGGCATCTCGTGGTCGCGAATCCGATCGACGCTGCCGTCCGCTCCGGCGGCCACGGCGCGCGCGATGAAGGCGTCCGGATCGTCGACGAATACCTCCACCCGCACGGTCCTCGTGCCCGCCTCGGCGGGGGTGGCCCAGCCGTTCTTCTCCGGCTCGCCGAGGAAGAAGGGCGCTCCACCGACCGTCAGCCCGACGACCCCGCCGAGGTCCCACAGCGTGGTGGCGCCGAGCGCCTGTGCGTACCAGCGTGCTGCCGCGCTCGCGTCGGGCACGGCAAGCATCAGTGAGAGGACGGGGCGATCCGCTGCCGCTGTCATGGACGGCCTCCTTCGGGACGATCGGCCGGCGAATCCGGCGTGGCGCGCCTCAGCCGTACGTACTCGGCAGTGAGCCTATCGAGATCAAAATGGGCGTTCAGCCCACTGGGGTTGGGCAGCACCCACAGTGCCGTCCCGCCGACCGTCTCCTCCTGCGGGCCGATCCGGGCGGCGGGGCGCGCGAAGGCGACCCGGTAGGCCGACACCCCCGCTATCGCCAGGACGCGGGGGCGGACCTCCGCGACCAGCCGCGCGAGCCGCGCGCCGCCCTCGCGCAGCTCGTCCGGGGTCAGCTCGTCGGCCCGCGCGGTCGCCCTGGCCACGATGTTGGTGATGCCGAGCCCGTACGACGGGAGCAGGTGCTGCTCGGACGGCGCGAGCCTGCGTGGCACGAGACCGGACAGGTGCAGCACGGGCCAGAACCGGTTGCCCGGCCGCGCGAAGTGGTGACCGGTCGCGGCCGAGTAGAGGCTGGGGTTGATCCCGCAGAACAGCACGTCGAGCTCGGGGCCGAGCACGTCGTCGATCGTCGCGTTCCGCGCCGCCTCCAGGTCGGCCTTGGTGGGGGCCATGCCGCGATGGTAGTGCCCCTGCCACCGTGCTGGTGCTGTGACCGGCAACGTTCACCGGGTTAACCGCTGGAT
>NZ_VIRM01000054.1 GCF_006874475.1 Microbispora hainanensis | reverse complement strand
TCCGGAACAGCAATCACCGCTCTCCGCAGCGGGCATTGCAAGGCAGTGGCAGATCCACATGGAGACGGCGTCAGACAGTGACGGCTTCGTCAGGCGGCCCTGGGACGACGAGCCCTGGTGGCATCCCCAGTGGATCCCTTGGGCGGAGACCGCTGACGGCGTCGCGCACATCATCGATCTCCGCCCCGGGCCTGACTGCGGCCGGCTCGGTTGGGCTGGCCACGCCGACTGCGGCGACTTCTCTGATTCGTGTCCGAGCCTGGCCACGTGCCTGCGCGAGGTGTCTCAAGCCCTATATCTCGGATGCAGCGTCCGCGGCATGTACCCCTACCTGACCTCGAACGGGCAACTGTGGTGGGACCTGGGTGAAGACTGCCGTTCGCTGGACGGTGAACCGCTCCTACCCGCACCAGTGGGCCTAGGCTGACCGCTGGTGCTCTCAAAGAATGGAGCGGGTGACGGGAATCGAACCCGCGCTGTCAGCTTGGGAAGCTGATGTTCTGCCATTGAACTACACCCGCGTGACCGGCTGTGGGGCCTGTCGCTGCCCCTACTGTAGCGGATCCCGGGGGTGGTCCTGCAGTCCCGACGCGAAGATCCGCTACACCTGGCGCTGAAATGGCCTACTAGCCTTGCACCCGTGCTGCTTTCCGATCGTGACCTCCGTGCCGAGATCGAGTCGGGCAGGGTGAAGCTCGACCCGTACGACCCGGCGATGATCCAGCCGTCCAGTATCGACGTACGGCTGGACCGCTACTTCCGGGTGTTCGAGAACCACCGCTACCCGCATATCGACCCCTCGGTCGAGCAGCCGGACCTCACCCGGCAGGTGGAGCCGGACGGCGATGAACCGTTCATCCTGCATCCGGGGGAGTTCGTGCTGGCCAGCACGTACGAGGTGATCAGTCTGCCCGACGACATCGCCTCACGGCTGGAGGGCAAGTCGAGCTTGGGCCGGCTGGGCCTGCTGACGCATTCGACGGCCGGCTTCATCGACCCCGGCTTCGAGGGGCACGTCACGCTCGAACTGTCCAACGTCGCCACGCTGCCGATCAAGCTGTGGCCGGGCATGAAGATCGGTCAGCTCTGCATGTTCCGGCTCAGCTCGCCGGCCGAGTTCCCGTACGGCTCGGACCGGTACGGCTCGCGCTACCAAGGGCAGCGGGGGCCGACGCCGAGCCGGTCGTTCCTGAACTTCCACCGCACCAAGATCTGAAGCGGCTCAGGCAACAAGTGTGTCACGGGACCCGTTCTGGGCAGCGAGAAGGGGAAGAGTAGGTTACAAGCGGGCTCGTGTGCCCTGAACTTCGCATTTCCACTGGTAAGCCGTACCCTTCTCTGCGGACCGTCCCCGCACATCGGAGAAACGACGTGCGCCTGCGTCTCACGCCCCGTGAGGACAGCTACTACGACTTGTTCGCCGACTCGGCGAACAACCTCGTCACCGCATCGCGTCTGCTGGTCGAGATCATCAGCGACGGTTCGGACCGGGAGGGTCTGGCCGAGAAGATGCGCGCCTGCGAACACGCGGGCGACGAGCGCACTCACGCGATCATGAACCGGCTCAACGAGAGCTTCATCACGCCCTTCGACCGCGAGGACATCTACCGCCTCGCGTCGAATCTCGACGACGTGATGGACTACATGGAGGCCGCCGCCGACCTGATCGTCCTCTACCAGATCGACCACCTGCCCAAGGAGGTCGTACGTCAGGTGGAGGTCCTCGAACGGGCCGCCGAGCTCACGGCGGACGCGATGCCGCGCCTGCGCTCGATGCAGCACCTCAACGAATACTGGATCGAGATCAACCGGCTCGAGAACCAGGCCGACCAGGTCTACCGCAGGCTGCTGGCGAAGCTGTTCAGCGGCGAGTACGACGCCCTCACCGTCATGAAGATGCGTGAGGTCATCGAGCAGCTCGAGCTCGCCGCGGACGCCTTCGAGCACGTCGCGAACACGATCGAGACGATCGCGGTCAAGGAAAGCTAAGTGGAGCTCGCGCTTGTCATCGGCGTGATCGTCGTCGCGCTGGTGTTCGACTACACGAACGGTTTCCACGACGCGGCGAACGCCATCGCCACCTCCGTCTCCACCCGTGCGCTGACGCCGCGGGTCGCGCTCCTCCTCGCCGCGGTGATGAACTTCATCGGCGCCCATCTCGGCACCGAGGTGGCCCAGACCGTCGGCAAGGGGATCATCGACGCTCCGGACGGCACCCACGGGCTGCTCATCGTGGGCGGCGCCCTCATCGGAGCGATCGTCTGGAACCTCATCACCTGGTATTTCGGCCTGCCGTCCTCCAGTAGCCACGCGCTGATCGGCGGGCTGGTCGGCTCCGCCCTCGCCGCCAGCGCGACCGTGCACTGGTCGGGAGTGGTGGAGAAGGTCGTCATCCCCATGGTCCTGTCGCCTGTCATCGGGTTCGTCCTGGGCGGCATCATCATGATCATCCTGCTGTGGCTCTTCCGCAAATCCAACCCGCACCGCACCAGCCGTGGGTTCCGTTACATCCAGCCGATATCGGCGGCCGCCATCGCGCTCGGCCACGGGCTGCAGGACGCGCAGAAGACGATGGGCGTGATCTTCCTGGCGCTCGTCGTCGGCGGGTACGCCTCGCCGCAGGGCGACATCCCCGAGTGGGTCATCACGGCCTCGGCCACGGCGATCTCCCTCGGCACCTACTCCGGCGGCTGGCGCATCATGCGGACGATGGGCAGGCGCATCATCCACCTGGACCCGCCGCGCGGTTTCGCGGCCGAGACGGCGGCGTCGTCGGTCCTCTACACCGCCGCCATCGGGTTCGGCGCCCCGATCTCGACCACGCACACCATGACCTCCGCGATCATGGGTGTGGGCGCCACGCGGCGGCTGTCGGCCGTGCGGTGGGGCATCGCCGGCAACATCGTGACCGCGTGGGTCCTGACGATCCCCGCCGCGGCCGTCGCCGCCGCGATCGGCTACTTCATCCTCAACCTCGTCCTCGGATAGAGGACGCTCTCATACGAAACGGGCCGGCCCCCGCGGGGGACCGGCCCGTCGGCGTCTCAGCACCGGTACATCACGTCCGTGTTCCACCGCGTGAACCCGAGCGACTCGTACAGCCGGACCGCCGCGGTGTTCTCCTCGTCCACGTAGAGCATGACCTGGGAGAGGCCGAGCGCGCGCAGGTGTTCGAGCCCGGCGAGCGTCAGCGCCCGGCCGAGGCCCGTGCCGCGCTCGCCGGGCGCGACCCCCACCACGTAGACCTCGCCGATCGGCTCGTCGCCGGGGTGCACCTTGGTCCAGTGGAAGCCCGCCGGCGTGTCTCCCCGTACGGCGAGGAAGAAGCCGGCGGGGTCGAACCACGGCTCCCGCTCCCGCAGTTCGAGGTCGGCGGCCGTCCAGGAGCCCTGCTCGGGGTGGGTGGCGAAGGCCTCCGCGTTGAGCGCCAGCCACGCCTTCTCGTCGCGTCCCGGCTCGAACGTGCGCAGCCGTACGCCCTCGGGGAGGGCGGCGGCGGGCAGGGGTTCGGACAGCGGGCGGCGCATCTGCCACAGGGAGCGCACCCGGGCCAGGCCCGCGCTCGCCGCGAGACGGGCGGCGCCGGGCAGGTCGCCGTGCGCCCACAGACGCAGCCCGCCCCCGCTCGCCTCCAGGGCCTCGCCGAGCAGTCGCCGGCCCAGGCCGCGCCCGCGGAAGGCGGGATGCACCACGAGTTCGCCGCTCGGCCCGTCCTCCGGGTCGGCCGGGTCCAGGTGGGCGAAGCCCGCGACGTTCCCGTCCGCGTACAGCAGTACGGCTCTCGCACCCGGCTCGGCGCCGTGGCGCACCTGGAGCGTCACATGCTCGTTGAGCGGAGCCACACCGTCGGCCTCGGCGGCCGCCTCCACCAGGGCGAGCACCGCCGCCACCTGCTCGTCGCCGAGCCGTTCCGTGATCTCCACGCGTACGTCCATGTCTGGCACGATAAGTGAAGGCCCGGCGATCTCCCTACCGGGCTTCGGCAATAGACGCCATGCGTTCTCTCCCTGAATCGTTATCTCTGCGCAATTTCCCGCTCAGCTCCCCGCTCTACTGTCGGAGGTCATGACCCGAGCATCCCTCACGCGACTGGCCATCGCCGGCGCCGCAATGGTCGGCGTCGCGGCCCTCACGATGGGCACGGCAGCCGCATCTCCCGGTCCCAAGCCCCCCAACCCCCCCACGGCCCCCAACCCCCCAAAGCCCCCAAAGCCTGACAAGCCTGGTCCGTCCGTTCCCGTCCGGTTGCTGACCATCAACGACCTCCACGGCAACCTGGAGCCCCCGACCGGGTCCAGCTCCCGGATCCTCGACCCGAACGGCGCGAACGTCGACACCGACGGCTCGCTCACCGGCATCCCCGGCGCGAAGTACTCGATCGCGGGCGGCGCGTCCTATCTGGCCGCCCACCTCAAGCAGTTGCGCGACCCCAACACCCTTCTCGTGGCCGCGGGCGACCTCATCGGCGCCTCGCCGCTGCTGTCCGCCGCCTACCACGACGAGCCGACCGTCGCGCTGCTCGACAAGCTCGGCCTGGTCACCTCCTCGGCCGGCAACCACGAGTTCGACGAGGGCATCGACGAGCTCAACCGCATCATGAACGGCGGCTGCCACCCGGTCGACGGCTGCTCCCCGGCGGGCACATGGAAGGGCACAAATTTCGACTACCTCGGGGCGAACGTGGTCAAGGAGAGCAAGGGCGACTACGCCCTGCCGCCCTACTACGTCAAGAAGATCCACGGGGTGAAGATCGGCTTTATCGGCCTGGTCACCCAGACCACCCCCAGCATCGTCACCGCCGCCGGCATCAAGGGCCTGCAGTTCACCGAGGAGGTCGCGGCGGCCAACAAGGTGTCGAAGGAGCTCGCCAAGCAGGGCGTCAAGGCGCAGGTCGTGCTGGTCCACGAGGGCGACAACATCACCCCCAACCAGGACCCCAGCTCCTGCCCTGTCATCCCGGGCAACGGCTCGCGGATCGCCACCGGCCTCGACCCGCAGATCGACCTGGTCATCAGCGGCCACAGCCACCAGGCGTACGTCTGCAAGGTGAAGGACCCGGCGGGCCAGGACCGCGTCTACACCCAGGGCTCGTCGTTCGGCCGGGCGATCACCCAGGTCGACTTCCAGGTCGACCGTAAGACGAAGGACATCGTCCGCTCCAGCGTCGTCGCCAAGAACAACGTGGTGACCCGCACCGTCACCCCGGACGCCGACACGGAGGCGTACATCAAGACCTGGCAGGAGCGGGTCTCGACCGTCGCCAACAAGCCGATCGGCTCGATCACGGCCAACATCGGCCGCGGCAGCAACGTGGGCGAGACCCCGCTGGGCGACCTGATCGCCGACGCGCAGCTGGAGGCGACCAAGGACGGCGGCAACGCGGAGATCGCGCTGATGAACCCGGGCGGCGTCCGCACCGACCTGTCCTACGCGCAGAGCGGTGCCGAGGGCGACGGCGTCGTGACGTACGGCGAGGCCTTCCAGGTGCAGCCGTTCAACAACCTCATGCAGGTCGTCACGCTCTCCGGGGCCCAGCTCAAGGCGCTGCTCGAGCAGCAGATCTGGTCGGTCGACCCGGTGACGGGCGGCATCACGCAGCGGATCCTGCAGCCGTCCTCGTCGCTGACCTACACCTTCGACACGACGAAGCCGGTGGGCTCGCGGGTCTCCGACATCAAGATCAACGGCACCGCGGTGACCGACAGCCGGCAGATCCGGGTGGCGGCCAACAACTTCCTCGTCGGCGGCGGCGACGGCTTCACCGTCTTCACCCAGGGCACCGACCTGTGGAGCGGCCCGCTGGACATCGACGCGTTCGTCGCCTACATGGGCGCGCACTCGCCGATCGCCCCGCCGGCGACCGGCCGCATCACCCTCATCCGGTAATCACAAAAACAGCGACGGCCCGTCCCCCCAGGGGGCGGGCCGTCAGCGTCTGGCGGGTTCGGCCTCGTTCTGCTCGCCGCGGTCGGGGACGAACCGGTAACCGACGTTGCGGACGGTTCCGATGAGCGCCTCATATTCGGCGCCCAGCTTGGCCCGCAGGCGCCGTACGTGCACGTCCACGGTGCGGGTGCCGCCGAAGTAGTCGTAGCCCCAGACCTCCTGCAGCAGCTGGGCGCGGGTGAAGACCCGGCCCGGGTGCTGGGCGAGGTATTTCAGCAGCTCGAACTCCTTGAAGGTGAGGTCCAGCGCGCGCCCGCGCAGCCGGGCCGTGTAGGTCGCCTCGTCGATCGACAGGTCGCCGCTGCGGATCTCGTCGGGGACCTCGTCGGCGGCGGCCAGCGACAGCCGTCCGACCGCCATCCGCAGCCGGGCCTCGACCTCCGCGGGCCCCGCGGTGTCGAGGATCACGTCGTCCGCACCCCACTCCGCCGTCATCGCCGCGAGGCCGCCCTCGGTCACGATCACCATCAGCGGGCAGGTGACGCCGGTCGTGCGCATCAGCCGGCACAGGCTCTTGGCCTGCACGAGCTCACGGCGCGCGTCCACCAGGATGGCGTCCGCCGGGGGTGTGTCGATCAGCGCGGAGGCCTCGGCGGGCGCGACCCGCACCGAGTGCAGCAGCAGTCCGAGTGCCGGGAGCACCTCCGCCGACGGCTCCAGAGCGTTGGTCAGCAGGAGCAGATTGCTCACATGAGCCTCCTCGCACCATGTCGGCTCGGCGCCGTTTGCAGCACTGGAAACCGCGACAGCCGTACAAACACGTAAGGACCCGGGGGCTACATCGCCCGAGTCCAATAATTCGTAGGGTAGCCCACACGAAGTTTGCGTCCAATGTGCGTCACCCGTGTGAACAACACGTCACGTGGTTTACCACCGTAACGTGACGGTGACGGAGAGCTTCCGCGGGGTGACGTGAGAGTGAGGGGAACGGTACGCCATGGCCAGGGGAACCATCCGCTACTGGGCGGCGGCCAAGGAGGCCGCCGGCGTGCCGGAGGAGCCGTTCGACGCCGAAACGCTGGGAGATCTGCTCGCGGGGATCTCGCGCGACCCGGCCGTCGAGCGCGTGCTGCGCCGGTGCTCCTTCCTCGTCGACGGCGCCCCGGTCGGCACGCGCGATCCGAAGACGATCGACCTCCCCGACGGCGCCGTGGTCGAAGTTTTACCCCCCTTCGCCGGGGGATGAGCGACCTTACGTGCCTCTCCCGTCAATCGGGCAAATCTTGCCGGTCAAGGCACTACCCTGATCGCAAAGGCGCCTTCGGAGGGGTCGGATGCGCAAGTTGGTCGTCGCCGTGGCCCTGCTGGCCATCGCGCTCGTCGTGCTCGACCGGGTCGCCGTGATCGGGGTGCAGCGTGAGATCGCCCGCCAGATCGAGGCCACGTATGACCTTGAGGAGACCCCTTCGGTGCAGATCAAGGGCTTACCGTTCCTCACCCAGGCCATCTCGGGCCGATACGAGGAGATCAGCATCGGCATCGGGAAGGTGGAGCGGGAGGGGGTGCAACTCGAACGCATCGACGCCACCGTCTATGGCGTCACCGCCCCGCTCTCCGACCTGATCCGGAACGCCGCGACCACCAAGATCAAGGCCGACCGCGTGACGGGCACCGTGGTCATCTCCCGGCAGACCCTGTCGGCCCGCGCGCCGCGCGGGATCAAGGTCGAAGGCACCGGCGACGACAAGATCCGCGTCTCGGGCAACGTGCCCGTGCTCGGAAACCAGGTGCCGGTCACCGCCGACATGAAGATCCAGGTGGTCAACGGCGGGATACGGCTCACGCCCGCGAACGTGAAGATCGCCGGCGGCATCCCCGTGCCGAACCCCGAGCGGCTCATGTCGTTCACGGTGCCGGTGAAGGACCTGCCGCTCAACCTCAGGATCACCCGCGTGAAGTCGACGAGCGAAGGGCTCGCGGTCCAGGGCACCGCGTCCGATGTCCCCCTTCGATGAGACCCCGCGTGACGATCGTCACACCGCCGAACCGCCACGGCCTGGCGTACGTGATGAGGGTGTGAGTCCAGCCGGAACCGCCGACGAGGAGCTCATACGCGCACTTTGGGAGGATCACGGAGGGCCGCTGTACGGCTACGTGCTGCGGCTGACCGGTGATCCGGGCAGGGCGGAGGACGTGGTGCAGGAGACGCTGCTTCGGGCCTGGCGGCATCCCTCGGGACTCCAGGGACGCCCGGTGCGCGCGTGGCTGTTCACCGTCGCCCGCAACCTCGTGGTCGATCAGCACCGGGCCCGCAAGTCCAGGCCCCAGGAGACCGGGGACGAGGCGCTCGCCGTGCTGCCCGCCGACGACGAGCTGGAACGGGCCGTCGAGTCGTGGGGGATCGCGGAGGCGCTGGCCTCGCTCAGAGCGGAGCATCGCGAGGTGCTCCTGGAGACGTACTACCGGGGGAGATCGGTGAAGGAGGCGTCGGAGATCCTCGGCATCCCGCCGGGAACGGTGAAGTCGCGGACCTACTACGCCCTCCGGGCGCTGAAGCTCGCCCTGGAGGAACGGGGGCTGGCGCCATGACCTGCGAGGAGGTGCGGATCTCGCTCGGCTCGTACGTGCTGGGGGCGCTCGACGCCGAGGAGACCGCCGAGGTCGAGGCCCACCTGGACACGTGCGCGGCCTGCCGGGCGGAGCTGGCCGAGCTGTCCGGGCTGCCGCCGCTGCTGGCCCGCGTGTCGGCCGAGGACATCGAGCGGGCCGCCGCGCCGCCGCGCGCCGTGCTCGACGGCGTCTTCTCGGGTGCGGCAAGCGTGCCCGAAGCCGCGCCCCAGGCAGTGGACGCGGCGCCCGCGCGGCGTGGGCGCCGGTCCCGTGTGCTGCTGGCGCTCGCCGCATCCGTCGTCGTCGCGGCCGCGGGAGGCACGGCGTGGGTGTCGGCGACGATGCGGGGGACGGGGACCACGGTGGCGGGGTCGGCCGCGGCGGCCCCGGCCCAGGCGGACCAGGCAGGTCAGGGAGAGATGGCCCAGGATCGGTCGGCCCAGGATCGGTCGGCGCAGGATCGGAAGGTGCAGGCCGACAAGTCGGCGGAGGCTCTCGTGGAGCCCTTCGCCGCCAAGGAGCCGCCCACACCCATGTCCTCGTCCAGGCCCTCGTCCGCTCCCTCGGCCGAGTCCTCCGCAGGGGCGGTGGCGAGGAAGGTCCAGCCGCCGCCCGCCGAGACGCCCGTCGCCGCGTCGCCCGTGCCGTCCGAGGTGCGCGGGAGCAGCGGCGACGTACGGATCACCGTACGGCTCGTGCCGCACGACGGCGGGACACAGGTCGTCGCCAGGGTCGCCGGCGTCCCGGCGGGCACGGTCTGCACGTTGCACGCGGTGTCCAAGGACGGCGCGGTTTCGACCCTCGGCAGCTGGACCGTGGGCAGAGGCGAGTTCCGCGGTCGGAACATGGTCCTCGAGGGCTCGACCGCGCTGCGCCCCGGTCAGATCGACCGGATCGAGCTGGCCGACTCGGCCGGCCGCGTCCTCGTGGCCGTCAGTCTGTGACCCTGCCGTGACCCGGCGCGGGAATCGGCCGCGCCGGGCGTACGGTTGCAGACGGTGATGGCAGGAATCGCGACCCTCGCGGCCACGCTCGTCCTGGGCGTGGTCGTCGGGCTGCTCCTGAGACGGCGCGACGGAAGGATGCGGGTCGTGGAACACGCCGCGGTGACGAGCGGTGATCTCGGCGCCGACCTCGGCGAGCGCGCCACGCTGGTCCAGTTCTCGACCGCGTTCTGCCAGCCCTGCCGCGCGACCCGCCGGGTCCTGGACGAGGTGGCCGGCATGGTCCCGGGCGTCCGGCACGTGGAGATCGACGCGGAGTCGCGCCTCGATCTGGTCAGGCGCTTCGACGTGCTGCGCACCCCGACCGTGCTCGTCCTCGACCGGGCGGGCAACGTGGTGAAGAGGGCGTCCGGCCAGCCGCGCAAGGCCGACGTCATCGCCGCGCTCGGGGCGGCCGTGGACGGCGCGTCTCACGGGCCGTCTCAGCCATCGGACAAGGTGTGACAGATGCCGAGACGGAAGGTACTGTCGTGGTCATGACTCCCACGACAGAGCTGCTCACGAAGCGGCGCGCGGTGGACTTCTGCCGCGTCGCGACATCGCTCTGTCGCATGGCCTGAGGGTGATTCCTGCGGCTTCGTGCCGCCTTCCAAGAATCCTTCAGGAGCATCCCCACGATGCAGATCGACCCTCGTGGCCCGCGTTTCGGCGCGGCCGTGACCAGTGTGGTCCTCGCGGTCGTACTGGTCACTCAGAATCCCTGGTTGCTCGCCGCGCAGGCGATCGTCTTCGCGCTCGGCGCCGCTGACGCGTCGCCGTACGGGCTGGTCTTCCGCCGGTTCGTACGGCCGAGACTGAAGCCGCCGGCCGAGACGGAGGACGCGGCGCCGCCGCGGTTCGCGCAGGCCGTCGGGCTGGGATTCGCGGTCGTGGGACTGATCGGATTCGCGGCGGGGATCACCGCACTGGCCTTGGGTGCGACAGCAGCGGCACTGCTGGCCGCCTTCCTCAACGCAGCGTTCGGCTTCTGCCTGGGCTGCGAAATGTACCTGCTCATTCGCCGTCTACAACCTGGGAGAATCCAATGAGCCGCTCCGCCGTTCTGGTGGACGCCGACTGGGTCGAGGCCAATCTCGACTCGCCGGGTGTCGTGCTCGTCGAGGTCGACGAGGACACCAGCGCCTACGACAAGGGTCACATCCGCGGTGCCGTGAAGATCGACTGGCGCACCGACCTGCAGGACCCGGTCCGCCGCGACTTCGTCGACAAGGCCGGTTTCGAGGCGCTGCTGTCGTCGCGCGGCATCGCCAACGACGACACCGTCGTCCTGTACGGCGGCAACAACAACTGGTTCGCCGCCTACGCCTACTGGTACTTCAAGGTCTACGGCCACGAGAACGTCAAGCTGCTCGACGGCGGGCGCAAGAAGTGGGAGCTGGAGTCCCGCGAGCTGGTGACGGACGTCGTCGAGCGCCCGGCCACGCAGTACGCGGCCCAGGAGCCGAACAACGACATCCGCGCCTTCCGTGACGACGTCGTCGCCGCGATCGGCAAGCTGAACCTGGTCGACGTGCGCTCTCCCGACGAGTTCACCGGCAAGCTGCTCGCCCCGGCCCACGTTCCGCAGGAGGCGGCGCAGCGCGGCGGCCACGTGCCCACCGCCCGCAACATCCCGTGGTCCAAGGCGGCCAACGACGACGGCACCTTCCGCTCCGACGACGAGCTCCGCGAGCTCTACTCCGGCGCCGGCGTGGACCTCTCCAAGGACACCATCGCCTACTGCCGCATCGGCGAGCGCTCCGCGCACACCTGGTTCGTGCTGCACGAGCTGCTCGACCAGCCCAACGTCAAGAACTACGACGGTTCGTGGACCGAGTACGGCTCGCTCGTGGGCGTGCCGATCGAGCTGGGGGAGGCCCGCTGATGACCACCCAGGGTTGCGCTGCTCCTGAGCAGACCGTCGCGCTGCCGGCCGGCATCGACCTGTCCAACCAGGCCGTGATCCAGGGCGTCGTCTCCGGCGCCGGCTCGGCGTACGCCCGCCTGCTGGACCACAGCGGCGAGTTCACCGGCGAGGTCGTCGTCTCCGACGAGGGCATCTTCCGCTTCTTCGCCGCGCCCGGCCAGTGGACCGTCCGCATCATCGCCGGCGGCGGCGTCACCAAGGACGTCCCCGTCGAGGCCAAGCTCGGCGAGGTCGCCCAGCTCTCGGTCGCCGTCTGATCCACCGCTTCACAGAAGGCCGGTGCGTTCCCGCGAACGCACCGGCCTTTCATGGTGTGCGCGGCATGGGGTGATCATCACCAGGGGAGCACACCGGCGCGGTCGGTGACCGTGCCGGTGGGCGTGTCAGGCCCCAGGGTGGCGATGCGCACCGCGGCCTCGGCGCCCTCCTCGACGCTGTGCCCGAGGCGGCCGGTGAACTCGGTCGCGGTCTGGCCCGGGTCCACGGCGTTGAAGCGGACGTCGGGAATCGCCTTGGCGTACTGCATGGTCAGCATGGTGACCGCGCTCTTCGACGAGCTGTAGGCGGCCAGCACATAGTGCGACTCGACGCGCTCGGGGTCGTGGGTCAGCGTGAACGACCCCAGGCCGCTGGTGATGTTGATGACGGATGGAACGCTCCCCGCGCGCAGGAGCGGCAGGAACGCGCGCGTGACCCGTACGAGGCCGAAGACGTTGGTCTCGTAGACATGGCGGACCTGGTCGGCCGTCATTTCCTCGGGTGAGGTGACCTCACCGAGGATTCCGGCGTTGTTGATGAGGACGTCCAGGTGGCCCACGCGCGTGCGCAGCGTTTCGGCCGCCGCGTTGACCGACGCGTCGTCGGTCACGTCCAGCTGGACGAATCCGGCGCCGAGCCGGTCGGCGGCCTTGCGGCCGTTCTCGGCGTCCCGGGCTCCGATCCAGACGGTCTGGCCCGCCTGGATGAGCCGGCGCGCCGCCTCGTGGCCGAGTCCTCTGTTGCCGCCGGTGATCAATGTGGTCGTCATGGTCCTTCTCTCCGTAGCGTGCGGGGTCGTGTCTAGTGGGCGGGGCGGAAGGGGCGCAGCAGGCGGATGCCGTCCTCGATGGAGCCCTCGATCAGCTCGAGCATCTGCGGGATGAGTTCCTGCATCCGGGGCGCGGCGAGATGGGCCTCGAGATGGGCGCGGCTCTCCCAGCGTTCGTAGATGACGAACGAGCCGGGCGCGCCCTCGACCTCGTGGGCCTCGTAGTCGATGTTGCCCGGGTCGTTGCGCGAGGGGGTGACGGCCGCGGTGTCGAAGACCTCGGTCGGCAGCCCTCCCGGGTTCGATTCCGTCTGGAGCAAGAAGATCTCGGCTCCCTCGCCGGTGGTGACGCACGGCACGCTGTGCTCCTCGCGGTCTCGCCCGAGTGCCGGGCGGCTTGATGTACCCACGAGGGTGGCTCAGCGCGGTCTCCGACAGCCTCCGTCAGCTGACTGCCATGTGATCGCCGGATGCTTACGTCAGGGCCGTGGCAGTACCGCGACCGGGCCGGTGGACCTTTACGGCCGCGCCGTCGGGGGCTCCGGGGGCAGCGCCTCGAGAGCGTCGCGGAGTGCGGCACGTGACGTGATTCCCAGCTTGGGGAACAGGCGGTACAGGTGTGACGAGACGGTTCGTGGCGAGAGGAACAGCCGCGACGCGATCTCCGGGTTCGACAGCCCTGTCGCCGCGAGCCTGGCGACCTCCAGCTCCTGCGGGGTGAGGGTCGCGCCGGCCTTGCTCCGGGCGGTCCGCGTCATCCCGGTGGCTCGAAGCTCCGCCGCGGCCCGGGCCTCCCACGAGCGGGCCCCGAGCTGCTCGAAGCGGCTGCGGGCCGCGGTCAGCTGCACGCGGGCGTCGCGGTTGAGTCCTTGACGGCGCAACCTCTCGCCGTACGCCAGGTGAGCACGGCCGACCTCGAAGGGCCACTGCTCGATGCCCGGCACCGCGAGTGCCTCCTCGAAGCGCTGAGCCATGATCTCGGGACCCGACGTCATCGCGGCGACCGTGGCCGAGCTCAGCGCGAACCGCGACGAGAGGCGGGCGACGCCGGCGCTGCGCACCGCGTCCGCGTGCCGTCGCGCCTCGTCGAGGCGCCCGGAGCGCAGGGCCGCCTCGACGAGGTCCGGTGCGGACCACACGGCCTCCGGGTTGAAGGGCGGCAGCACACCCGCGGTGCAGATCGCCGTTGCGTGCCGGAAGGCCGTCTCGAAGTCGGCGGCCCCGAGGGCCGCCCGCGCCGCCGCCTGGTGGGCGCAGTTCTCCATCCGTCGCAGGCCCCGGGGCCCCGACCAGCTCCAGATCTTCTCGCAGTGGTCGCGGCACACGTCGAGGTCGCCGCGCTGGGCCGCGACCATTGCGGCGACGTAGTGCCCCACCTGGCCGAACAGGTCGTACGCCGTCTCCTCGCACAGCGCGATGAGTTCGGCTGCGGCGTCCGCCGCCGACGGCCACCGGCCGACGTCGAGGTCCTCCAGCGCGACGAAGATCAGGCCCGGCATGCTCGCTCCGACCACGCCGCCGTCGCGGCCGTCGCCGATGACGCGGGACACGGCCTCGCGACAGCCGGGGAGGCGATCGAGGTACGAGGCGGCCAGCGCGGTGCGGATGACCACGTCGGCGTCGGTCTGGTCCTTGAGCTGCGCGATCTCGTCGTCCAGGCGGCGCAGCAGATCGTCGGTGACGGCGCCGGGGTCGTGGTGGATCCGCGCCAGCGACACCGCGGCGGCGGGCGGCGCGTCGGGGAACCGCGCGAGCAGGTCGACCAGCGGCCGCCAGTGCTCCGGCCGGCCCGAGTACTCGCCGGCGAGCGTCAGGGTGAACAGCGCGGTCTCCAGCTCGCCGCGTGGCAGGCCGGACGGGATCGGAGCCTGTCCGATCGCCTTCATCAGGATGGCGTGGGCGGTGTCCGCGTCACCCTCCGTGACGAGCACGAGAAAGCCGGCGGTCGCGGCCGCCGCGAGCGACCGGGCCGCCGGGTCGCCCTGCACCTCGCGCATGATCTCGTGCGAGATCTCCAGGTGGCCCGCGAGCCAGGCGGCGACGTAGGCGGCCTGCGACAGGCGGCGTCTCCGGGCCGCCTGGTCCGGACTCAGCTCGGCCGCACGCCGCAGCCGCGCGATGGCGCCGGCGGCGTCGCCGCGCCGCAGGCTGCTCTGGGCCGCCGACTCGATGACGGTGGCGACCGTCTCGTCGGGCGCCGTCGTGGCCCTCGCGAGGTGATCACCGCGGCGTTCGGGCTGGTCGACCAGCGCGTCGGCCAGCCGGCGGTGGGCGCTGCGCCGCTGCTCGCCGGTGGAGCCGTCGACCACCGCGGACCTGACCAGCGGATGCCGGAAGCGCACGACGCGGCTGTTCTCCGCGACCTTGACCAGGTGGTCGCGCTCGGCGGGAGCGAGTCCGTCGAGCCCACCCGGCCCGCCGGCCGCCTCGAGAACGCCGATGTCGCCTGAGCCCTCGAGAGCCGCGAACAGGAGCAGATCGCGCGTTCGCCGCGGTAGCCGCTCGACGCGGGCGGCGTACAGAGCACGGACGTCTCGTGCCGGGCCGCTCGCCCACGCCGCACCTCCGCCGTGGGGATCACCGGACACCGTGGTGGATCCGGCGAACTCGAGCAGGGCGAGCGGGTTCCCCTGTGCCTCTCTCGCCACTGTCCGGAGGACCCGGCGAGGGAGGTGAGCGAAGCGCCGGGACAGCAGTCGCAGTGCGTCCGCGTCGTTGAGCGGCGCGACCTGGAGCTCCGCCAGGCCGGTGGGCTGGAACGACGCGCCGGATTCCGCTCGCCGGGAGGCGAGCAGCCCGATGCGGTGACCGTCCAGTCTTCTGGCGACGAAACCCACCGCGGATCGGCTCGCGTCGTCGATGACATGAAGATCGTCGACGACGAGGAGCAGCGGCCGCTCCTTCGCGGCCTCGGCGAACAGCGACAGTGCGGCGTTCAGGACGGCGATCCGGCTCGGCGCGGGGCCGGCACCCAGACCGAGCGCGACTTCGAGGGCCTCTCTCATGGGACGCGGCAGACGACCGAGCTCGGGCGACAGCGAGACGATGAGCTGGTGGAGCCCCGCGAAGCTGATGTCCGTCTCGTATTCGACGCCGCTGCCGCGGACCACCCGGAACCCCTTCGCGACCGCCGGCTCGGCGATCGCGTCCAGGAGCGCCGTCTTGCCCACCCCCGGATCACCGGTGAGCAGGATGGCGGCTCCGTCCGTCCCGGCCGTGTCCAGGAACGTCAGGAGCTCGGCGAGCTCGCGGTCTCGACCGACCAGTCCGGTCGGATCGACGCCTACGCCTGCCACTGCCGTCGCCCGCCTCCTGCTGCGTCCCCTGTCCTGCCGCGCTGAGCAGCCGAACGACCGGCCGCGCACCTGAGCAGGGATTATCCCACCATGCCCACCACCCGGACGCGCGCGGCAGCGTCGGCACGGTGCACCGCCGCGCTCGCGCGATGCATCGAGCGTCTCGACGAGGCGTTGCCGCCCGAGGACTACGAGCGTGAGGACGTGCCCTTCGAGGCGGCCTTCCTCGCGGGCAAGGCGTTTCCCGCCTATCGCAGGCCCGGGGGTGAGAAGAGGTGACCGCTGCCCGACTTCTTCATCGGCGTGCACGCGGCGGTGCGGAAAATACCGGCCACTCACCCGTGACACCACCCGATATCGGACCTACTTCCCCACAGTCGAGCTCATCGCTCCGTAGGGAGGACCGAGAGCCGATAGCATGCGGCAGGTGTCCGGAACGTCCGCACTTGCCGCCCCTCGCCAGGATGCCGCGCCGCGCCGGGCCTCCTGGACGCTGTCGCCGTACGCGTTGCCGCTGAACGCCCTGCGGATCCTCGCCAAATGCGCCCTGCCGCTGATCCTCTGGTTCTCGGCCGGACGGCTGGTGCGGTGGGGGCTGCTTCTGCTGGCCGCCACCATCTCGCACGGCTCGTGGTATCAGGCCCGGCTGGTCGTGACGATGTTCCTCTTCACGCTCGTCGTGATGACGTCGCTCGCCACGACCGTCGGCATGCTGTACGTCGTCCGTGAGGCGCTGCTGGAGACCCAGACCCGGCGCGCGGGCGGCGAGGCCAAGGAGAGCATGCTCAACGCGCTCAACCGCACCGCGCTCGTCTTCGCCGGCATCTACACCACCTGGGGGTTCGTCGCCGACGACGCCAGGGAGTTCGCCAACATCGACATCCTGCGGCAGCCGGACCGCTACCTGCTCGACGCGGGAAGCGGCAACGACAGCGGGGTGGCGGCCGGGCTGCTCAACCTCGATCCGAAGGTCTCCCTGGCCACGATGATCGTCGCCTACGTGGTGAAGTGGTACTTCGGCCGCCGCCACGAAGCGGGGGAGGGCCGCTTCTCCGGCATCCTCGCCACGTTCGGGGAGCTCGCGTTCGCGTTCTACGGGATCAACGCGATCGCCGCCGCGGTGGGGGCACGCTCCGACTGGATCGGTCAGCGGTCCGCCGTCGCCGCCTGGCACGACTTCGCGGCCAACGCCGAGGAGAGCGTCCCGGGGTGGAAGCCGGCCACCGAGTGGCTGGGCGGCGTCTGGCCGTACGTCGTCGACGCCCTCGCCATCCCGCTCACGTGGCTGACGATCGGCATCCTGGTCTACGGCGCCTACGCGGAGGACACCCGCACCACGATCAGGGGGACGCGCCTGGAGCACGCGGCGGTCCACCTGGAGCGCACCCACAACTGGACGCGTCTCGCCCTCGCGAAGCTGAGCGCCGGCTGGACCGCTCGATGGATCCCGCTGCTCAACTCACTGCGGCTGACGGTGAGCGGGGGCGCCCCGCTGTTCGGGCTGTTCGCCCTCTGCTACGTCGGCCTGCACATCGGCGGCGACTATCTCCTCAGGGCCGGCCGCTACCTCACCGCGAGCGAGCAGCCGTACCTGTGGTTCGCGACCGGTGAGCCGGTCGTCTACGTCGTGGACCTGGTGGTGACCCTGGTGACGATGTGCCTGATCGCCGCCACGTTCGACCTCGCCGCGACCCGCCGCAGGCTCACCGGCGGAACCGGAGAACGTCATCATTCTTCTCCGGATTCGTGAACGCGTCCTTCACGAAGTCTTCGGCGGACTGATCGGGCACGTCACGGTAGGTGCTCGGCCGTAGGGCGACCTCGACCTCGTCGGCCACGGGCGGCGGGACCACGCCCATCATCTCCAGCCGATAGGGCGTGCCGATCTTGTTGTCCTTGACGTCGGGCGGCGTCTCGTCGTTCACCAGCTCCACCTGCCACGTGCGCCCGGCCCGGTCGGTGAACTTGACCTCCGCCGGCGCTCCGTGACGAATGGCGCCCTCGGCGTCGAGCGCGGTCCTGGTGATCACGATTTTCAGCCACTGGCGGTCGGACCGCTCCGGCTTGCCGGTGGGATCCTTGATTTTCTCCACGGTCGCCCGCCACGACACGTGCTGCCAGACTCCCGCCTGGCCGGGCTGCACGGTGTGGACGATGTCGTCGGGCCGGCCGTACTTGTACGCCTGGTAGCCGAACACCGTGGGGCCGCCGACGGCGAGCACGACGGACAGCACGGTTCCCCCCACGAGCAGGCCCGTACGCCGCCTGGGCGCGGTGGGCTCCACAGCGGAGACCCCTGCGGAGACTTCCGCGGGCACTTCAGCGGGCGGCACCCTGGGCGGCTCCGCAGGCGGCTCCGCGGACGGGGGAGCGGGCGCGAGCGCCCCGGGCGGCGGCTGCCGGTTCGTCCGCAGCGCGGGGAAGGGCTGGGTGGACCTGTCCTCCCCTTCGGGCCCCTCGGGTTCCAGGGGCGGCCACACCCGCAGGTCCGTCGGCGGCTTCAGCGTGCCGGGGATGGGTATGGAGGGCGGCGCCGTCGGTATGGGCGCGGGGAGGGGCCCGCTGTAGGTGATGTCGGAGGGCTGCTCGGCCGGGGGTGCGAACCAGTCGCGGGCGTCTGGGCCGTTCCTCGGCGGGGTTCCGTCCATGGGCGTCTCGGTCATCGGCTCGCGCTCACGAGAGAGTGGTAATCCTCCGCCTGTGAGATCAGCCGGCCGGCGGCGGCGCCGGACAGCCCCAGGTCGATCTGCGCCTCGGGCGCGAAGTTGTCGCTCACCAGCGGGCTGACGGGAGGGACGAAGACGAGGGCGGCGCCTGGCACGGCGTCTTCGGGCACCTCGAAGACGAGCAGCCCGCTCGACCAGAACCCGGGCTGGATGTACTTGTTGAACAGCGTCAGGGAGTCGCTGACCTTGTCCGTCGGTTCGTAGCTCCGGCCGTCCGCCGTCAGGAGGATCGGGGGACTGAGCCTGCTCAGCTTGAAGGGCTCGCGCGCGCTCGTCGCCGAGACGTCGACCAGGAGGAACAGGTTGCTCGTGGCCACCTTGGACACCTTGTTGGAGTAGTCCGTGGTGTCCACGGCGTGAGCGGCCGTGACCGACAGGGCCTTGACGGTGAAGCGCTTGGTCTCCACCGTCTCGCCGATCCGGCCCTTGTAGGTCAGATAGGAGATGCGTTGCTCGAAGGACACCGAGAAGTTCTGCTGTGCGTAGACCGCCGCCGCCGCGAGCACGATTCCGGCCACTCCTGCGGCGATGCGCTGTCCCGCGCTGCGCCGTGGCGGCTTCTTCCGCGCCGCGCGCCGTGCCGTGCGGCTCTCCACCTGGGTGACCGCCATCAGCTGCTCTCCTTCCGCACGGGAAGGGTGATCCGCGCGGCGACGTCGGGTTCGAAGGGGCCCTCGCCGTCCTCGTTCTGGCCGGCGAGGAACCAGTAATGGGTCTGGTCGCGCATGCCGACGGTCTCGTACGCGAACGAGCCCACGTCGAGGCTGACCTCCGAGGGCGCGGTCGCGGTGGGCTCGAGTTCGTACTTCACCACGACCGTGGTGGTGATCCCGGGGTGCAGTTGGTGGCTCTCGACGCCGAGGCTGAGCACGGAGACGTCGGGGCCGTACTTGGTCTTGATCTCCGGGCGGGTCCGCAGCAGGGAGCTGGCGAAGGTCGTGCTCTGGTGGAAGCCTTTGCCGGGCTCCGGCATGAGGCCGACCGAGGCGGTCTCCGTGCCCATGTTGGTGACCTTGAGGACGAGCTCCAGGTAGCGCTTATCGGTGCCGAAGTCGCCCTTCTCGGTGGTGTCGATCGCCTTGATGAACTGGGTGTGGAACTGCCCCTGGTCGATCACGTCGCCCGGCGAGACGGTGGGCGGCGGCTTCTCCGGGGCCTCCTTGAAACCGCCGAGCGCGGCGGTGACGCCGATGCCCACCACGGCCAGCGCGGAGGCGACCGGGACGAGGACCGGGCGTCGTCGGCGGGCGCCATTGGGGGATGACGTCATGGCAAGCGATCGTAGTACGACCACAGTTGCCCCATTGGTCGCATTGGTGCGGTCCCCCGCGCGGAAATACGTCCGAATGGCGAGAAGCGCGCCCTGACAGGGCTTCCAGCTCCTACGCTGAGACCGAGGCGGACATGGAGGGCCCGTGGGCGACCCGCACCCCGAGCATGCCCAGTTGCAGGCGGATCGGATCTACCTGGGCTGGCAGTACGCACTGCTGTACCCGGATCCCGGGCCGCCGCCGAAGCGACCCGCCAGGGAGGACGTCACCGAGCCTCCGGTGGACACCGAGTGGGTCCACCGGGAGCGGCTGCAGAAGGACCTGCTCAACCGCCCGGTCAAGATCTTCCGCACGTTCATGGCCGTCGTGGCCACCGGGATCCTGATCCTCGGCGTGACCGGCCTGCTCACCTGGTCGTTCGTGGCGCTGGGCCTCGTCGCCGCGGGCGGTGTGGCCGCCATCTGCACCTACGCCATCCGGCAGGGCGACCGTACGGTCGACGAGCGGCTCGACGAGCGCCGGCGCAAGGCGCTGCGCGAGCAGGAACGCCGCCAGCGCGAGATCGTCATGGCCCAGGAGGAGCACGCCGCGAAATACCGCGACTGGGCCGAGAAGAAGAACCGCTTCGACCGGCAGATCACCTGGTATGCCGTGGCGGTCCCCGACGACATCGACCGGGTCGACGTGGCCGGGGGCACGCTGACCGGCTGGTCGGCGCTGGTCACGCTGATCGGCGCGACCCGGCTCTACAGCGGCGGCCACCTGACCGTGCTCGACCTGTCGGAGGGCGCGATCGCCAAGGACCTGATCGAGCTGGCGCGCAGGGGCGGGGACGACCCGCTCGTCTGGGTGCTCCCGGTGGACCTGCCCCGGCTCGACCTGGGCGCGACGCTCAAGCCCGAGGCGTTCGCCGACGTGCTCGCCCACGTGGTGAGCGTCAGCGAGGAGACCAGCAGGGACATCGGCTTCGACAACGCGATCCTGGAGCGCGTGCTGGAGGTCCTGGGCGAGAACGCGACGATCAGCCAGGTCACCGCCGCCCTGCGGGCGCTGGCCCAGGTGGGCGACCCGCGCGACGACATGAAGGACGGCCTGCTCACGGCGTCGCAGCTCGAACGCATCGGCACGCTGTTCGGCCGGGGTGTGGCCGACCGGGTGGTCATCGAGCGGGCCTGGGCGCTGGAGTCGCAGCTGCGCAAGCTGGAGACGCTGGGCTCCCAGGCCGTACGGCTGCCGCCCGCGCGGCTGCGCGTCGTCAGCATGGACCGGCAGGCGGGGGTCTTCGGCAACCGGGTGCTCGGGACCTACGTCGCGACCGCGCTCACGCACATCCTGCGGCAGTCGCCGGCCAGCGAGCGGCCCTGGTATCACACGATCATCGTGGCGGGGGCCGACAAGCTGCGCGGCGACGTGCTCGACCGGCTCATGGACGCCTGCGAGACCTCGCGCACCGGGCTCGTGCTGACCTACCGCAGCCTCACCCCGACCGTGCGGGAGCGGCTCGGCCGGGGACACGCGGCGGTCGCGTTCATGCGCCTGGGCAACGCCGAGGACGCCCGGGTGGCCAGCGAGCACGTCGGCACCGAGCACCGTCTGGAGCTCGCCCAGCTCACCGAGACGTTCAGCACCGCGGTCAACGGCCCCAGCGGCTACTACACCTCCACCGTGGGCGAGAGCCGTACGGAGGGGGAGGAGAAGGGCGAGGGCGACCTGCGCGAGGACATCACCGAGTCGACCG
Organism: Microbispora hainanensis; assembly: GCF_006874475.1. Taxonomy (GTDB): domain Bacteria; phylum Actinomycetota; class Actinomycetes; order Streptosporangiales; family Streptosporangiaceae; genus Microbispora; species Microbispora hainanensis. The sequence goes on along the minus strand of NZ_VIRM01000054.1, from coordinate 43,515 downwards.
AGTGGGGGCGGCGCGCGCCCACGGTGGCCGACGGGGTCCTGCAGCGGTCGCGGGAGTTCCTGGTCGAGCCGCACCAGCTCCAGCAGCTCCCGACGACCTCCGTGATCGTCACCTATTCGACGGCGGAGGGACGCCAGGTGCGCCTCGCCGATGCGAACCCGGCGATACTCACCTTCCCCAAGACGACGCTGGGGGAGTTCGAGGAGATCCGGCGGGCCGCCCTCGCGCCCCCCGAGCCCGACCCCGAGCCGGAGCCGGAGGAGCCCGTGCTGCCCGACGTGCCTCCGAACGTGCCCCCTAACCTGGGCCCACCGCCGCCCCGCCTCGACTGGCGCAAGCGGTCATGAGCGCCTCCGAAACGTCGTACGCGCCCATGACACCGTCCGCTGTCGGTAAGGGCATCGTCAACCGGGGTGTGCGGCCGTGATCGTTCGAGGAGTCTCTCCCCTGTTCGTCGTCACCTGAGGGGTCTGATGCAGCCGTTTCCCCTGAGCGGGCCGTGGTACCGGATTCAGGCGATCACCGCCCCATCGCGTAGTTCGTCCGCGGAGTGGGACTTCGTCACGGTGCTCCCCGCGGTCCTGTCCGCCGCGCAGCGCAACCGGCCGTTCGTCATCGGCTGGCTGTCGCGAGGTTCGGGTGCGCCGCTGGAGCTCATCACCAACGCGGGACCGCTCACACCGCCCAAGCCGCCCAAGCGGGCGGCGACCACGCCGGAGCCGCCGGTCACCGGCCCGCAGCCGCTGCTGTTCCCCGGCGGCGCGCGCGGCGTGGAGATCGGCGACGAGTGGCTGGCCGACCTCGCCGACCTCGTCTGGACGCCGTGCCCCGGCCGGCAGGCCCCGCCGCTCTACGGCAGGCGCGAGCCGGAGCCCGACGAGACGAAGCGGCCCACATTGTTCGAGTCGACGCTGGTCACGCTCATGTCCCGGCCGTTCGCGTGGGTGGTGGTCGCCGAGCCGACCGACCTGCTCGACGCCGAGGTGGCCCACCTGCGCACCCAGCTCAACGTGCTGCGCCAGTATGGCGACGCGTCGGAGCGGTCGCGGTTCGACGCCGAGCGGGCCGAGCGCAGGATGCAGGAGCTCGACGCCTTCCGCGAGGCGGGCCTGTGGAACGTCCGGGTGCTGGCCGGCGCGGCCGGCCCCGACGAACTGCGCCAGATCGCGCCGGTGCTGGTCGGCTCGGTGGAGATGAGCCACCACCCCTATCGGCTGCGCAGCGCGATGTCGCTGCCCGCCCTGTCCGGCGACGGCACCTGCGAGTCCGTGTACGGCTTCGGGGAGGCGCTGGCCGTCGACCTCCAGGACTCGGCCGACGGCGCGGCGGCGCCGTTCGCGGCGACGGCCGGGGCCCTCGCCGCGCTCGCCGGGCTGCCGCGCCGCGAGGTGCCGGGGGTCCGGGTGCTCGACGCGGGCTTCTTCGACGTGACGAGCGAGACCGAGGTCGAGGGCTCGGCGGAGACCGTCGACCTGGGCGCGATCGTCGACGGGCAGGACCGCGCCGTCGGGACGTTCCGGGTGCCGCTGGCCACGCTGAACCGCCACGCCTTCGTCACCGGCGCCACCGGCTCGGGCAAGTCGCAGACCGTACGCCACCTGCTTGAGCAGCTCACCAAGGCGGGCATCCCGTGGCTGGCCATCGAGCCGGCCAAGTCGGAGTATGCCGCGATGGCGGGCCGGGTGGAGCACCTCGCGCCGCTGACCGTCATCAACCCCTCGGCGCCCGACAACGTGCCGATCAGCGTCAACCCGCTCGCGCCCGAGCCCGGCTATCCCGTGCAGGCCCACATCGACATGGTCAGGGCGCTGTTCATGGCGGCGTTCGACGCCGAGGAGCCGTTCCCGCAGATCATGTCGCTGGCGCTGCAGCGCGTCTACGAGGCCAACGGCTGGGACGTGGTCACCGGCGGCGGCATCCCGGGTGCCGCCGTGCAGCCGGCCGTGCCGACCCTGGAGCAGCTCCAGCAGCAGGCGCTGGAGGTCATCCAGGAGATCGGCTACGGCAACGAGGTCCAGGCCGACGTCGAGGGCTTCATCAGCCTGCGCCTGCGCAGCCTGCGCGTCGGCAGTGCGGGCCGGTTCTTCGAGGGCGGCCATCCGGCCGACATCGGCGGCCTGCTCCAGCGCAATGTCGTGCTCGCGATCGAGGACGTGGCCAACGACGAGGACAAGGCGTTCCTCATGGGCACGCTGATCATCCGCATCGTGGAGCACCTGCGCATGCGCGCCCGCTCGGAACCGCGGGGCGAGGACGGCGCGGGCGGCCTGCGGCACGTCATCGTCATCGAGGAGGCCCACCGGCTGCTGCGCGACCGGGGCTCCCAGCGGGCCTCCACCCACGCCGTCGAGCTGCTGGCCGGGATGCTCGCCGAGATCAGGGCGTACGGCGAAGGCATCATCGTGGCCGAGCAGATCCCCACCAAGCTCGTCTCCGACGTGGTGAAGAACACCGCGCTCAAGGTCGTGCACCGGCTTCCGGCCGAGGACGACCGCGCGCTCGTCGGGGCGGCGATGAATCTGAGCGAGGACCAGTCGCGCCAGGTGGTGTCGCTCCAGCCGGGCTTCGCCGCGGTGTTCGCCGACGGCATGGACCGCCCGCTGCGCGTCCAGGTGCCCCTGGGCGAGGACCGCGAACGCGAGACGCTCGGCCCGGTGCCGCCGATCTGCGGGCGCCGTTCGGCGGCCTGCGGGCGCGAGTGCCGTACGGGGAAGGCGTGCACGCTGGTCGAGCTGCGCGAGGCCGACCTGCTCGCCGTGGCCCCGGAGTGGGCGTGGCTGCGGATCTGGACCGACACGGTCGTGCTGGCGTTCGTGACGAACCGGTCGCTGCCGGGCGTGCCGCGCGTGCTCGCCGACATCTGGGCGGAGCTGCCGGCCAAGCGGCGCGAGTGCCTGCTGGCCACGCTGGTCGAGCGGTCGGTCGCGCGCCGCGCCTGGTCGCTGCGGACGTGGTTCGATCCCGCGCTGCTCACCGAGAAGGCCGCCGAGGTCGCCGCCGGACTGCTGGCGGCGGGCCAGGCGGACGGCGGAGAGAGCGAGCCGCCGATGCGGGCGGGCGAGCGGCCGGGCGCGGCCTGGGTGATCCCGCAGGTCCGCTGGCTGCACGAGGTGGACCGGCTGTTCCCGTTCGGGCATCCGGCGCCCAACCTGCGCAGCCCGGCCCCGGCGATGGAGTATCCGCTGTTCGGCACCGACCCCGCCGGCCGGCCGTACCCCCATCAGGGGGTCAACGGCGCCGAGCCGGCCGAGGGCGGGGTCGCCGTCGGCGTGCGCACCGAGCTGCTCGGCCACCGCGCCAAGGCGCTGCGCCACCACCCGCTGTCGATGGAGGTCGACCGCAACCGGGCCCTGGCCTGGCGGGTCATCCTGGGCGACGACGAGCACGAGGGCATCCAGCGCGACGTGACGACGGTCGCCATCGGGGTGGAGCCGCGCGAACGGGTCAAATACGTGGCCCAGACGATGAGCGCGGGCTGGCTGGAGACCGTGCTGTCCTGGCCGCGCCGGTTCGTCCTGCCGTTCGACGGCGACACCCCCGCGGAGCTGTCCTTCGGATCGTGATCCCCCCCAACCCCCGCAAGGAGTCCCGAGAGCCCATGCCCTCCTCTCGTCTGCGGCGACTCGCGTCCCAGCTCACCTGGCACTGGGAGAACCAGCTCCGGCCACGCATGTCCGGCCTCGGCGACGCGGAATATCTGTGGGAGCCGGCGGAGGGATGCTGGTCGATCCGCGCGCGGCCCGACGGCGCCTTCGCGCTGGACTGGGCGTTCCCGGCGCCCGAGCCGGCCCCGCTGACCACCGTCGCCTGGCGGCTGGCGCACATCGGCCAGACGCTCGCGCAGCGCGCCGACTACCACTTCGGCGGCGGCACGCTGACGATGGAGCGGATTCAGTGGCTTGCGTGTGAACCGGGAGATCATCCACCACGGCGCCGAGGTCGCGCTGCTCCGCGACCTCTATCGGGCCCGGCGGCCGGGTGATCGCGGGACGCCGTAGGACGGCGCGGCTCGGCGCCGCCACGCCGGCGCGGGCTCGGCGCGGGCTCGGCGCAGGCTCCGTGGAGGCGTCGTGCAGGCGTCGGGCAGGCGTCGGGCAGGCGTCGGGCGCGGTTAGGATCTCGGCATGAGTCAGCTTCCGTTGCGGGCGCAGCTCGCCAGCGCCCTGGGCCGCACGGCCGCGACGCTGTCCAGGGCCACCGGGCGTGGCGACGGCTCGGTGATCGGCGGCAGGGTCGGCCTCATGCTGGAGCCCGACCTGCTGCGCAAGCTCGCGGCCGACCGCAAGCTCGTCCTGGTCAGCGCCACGAACGGCAAGACCACGACGACGCGTCTGATCACCTCGGCACTGCAGGAATTCGGCGACGTCGCGACCAACGCCTTCGGCGCCAACATGCCCGCCGGGCACGTGTCGGCGCTCGCCTCCAACAAGGACGCGCCGTACGGCGTGCTGGAGGTCGACGAGAAATACCTCCCCGAGGTCCTCGACACGACCCACGCCGGGATCGTCTGCCTCATGAACCTGAGCCGCGACCAGATGGACCGGGCGGCCGAGATCTGGCTGCTCGCCCAGAAGTGGCGCCGCGCCCTCGCTGGCAGGCCCGTGCACGTGATCGCCAACTGCGACGACCCGCTGGTCACCTGGAGCGCGTCCACCGCCGCCCGGGTCACCTGGGTGTCGGCGGGGCAGCGCTGGCGTGAGGACTCCTGGTGCTGCCCCGAGTGCGGCGGCCCGCTCGACCGCTCCGGGTTCGGCAACGGCGGCCAGGGCCTCACCGCGGCGCAGATGGCCGAGACCAACTGGGCGTGCCGTGAGTGCACCTTCCGCCGGCCCGAGCCGACGTGGGTGCTCGACGGGGAGTACGTGACCGACCCCCGGGGCCGGCACTGGCGCCTGGACCTCCAGCTTCCCGGCCAGGCCAACCGGGCGAACGCCGCCGTGGCGCTGGCGGTCGCCGAGACCCTCGGCCTCGACCCCGCCCGGTCGCTGCCCCGGCTGCGTATGGTCACCTCCGTCGCCGGGCGCTACACGACCGTCGAGCGCGACGGCCGGTCGCTGCGTCTGCTGCTGGCGAAGAACCCGGCCGGGTGGCTGGAGGCGTTCGACGTCGCCGACCCGGCGCTGCCGATCATCTTGTCGGTCAACGCGCAGGGACCCGACGGCCGCGACACCTCCTGGCTGTGGGACGTCGACTATCGCATCCTGCGCGGCAGGCCCGTCCTCGTCACCGGCGAGCGCCGCCGCGACCTCGCGCTGCGGCTGGCCGTGGCCGAGGTCCCGTTCCAGCTCTGCGACTCGTTCGAGCAGGCGGTGGGCCTCCTCGCGCCCGGCAAGATCGACGTGATCGCCAACTACACCGCGTTCCAGCAGATCCGAGCGGAGTTCGGCCGTGCAGTCTGAATTGTCCATCGTCTGGATCTATCCCGACCTTCTCAGCACGTACGGGGACCAGGGCAACGTCCTGGTGCTGGAGCAGCGGGCCAGGGCCCGCGGCATCCGGACCAAGACCATCCACGTGCGCTCGTCCGACCCCGTGCCGCAGCAGGGCGACGTCTATCTGATCGGCGGCGGCGAGGACCGGCCGCAGATCCTCGGGGCCGAGCGGCTGCGCCGCGACGGCGGCCTGCACGCCGCGATCCAGCGCGGCGCCGCCCTGCTGGCGGTCTGCGCCGGCTACCAGATCATGGGCACGGTGTTCGGCGGCGAGGAAGGGCAGCCGGTGCCCGGCATCGGCCTGCTGGACATCAGCTCGGGGCGGGGCGAGCGGCGCTCCGTCGGCGAGCTGGCCGCCGAGGTGGACCCCGCGCTGGGGCTGCCCACGCTGACGGGCTTCGAGAACCACATGGGCGTGACCAGGCTCGGCCCCGGCGTGCGCCCGCTGTCGCGCACCCTCGTCGGCACCGGCAACGGCGACGGCACCGAGGGCTGCTACGCGGGCCGCATCATCGGCACCTACCTGCACGGGCCGGCGCTCGCCCGCAACCCGGCGCTGGCCGACCTGCTGCTGAGCTGGGTGGCCGGACCGCTGCCGCCGATCGACGACAGTTGGTATCAGGCGCTGCGCGACGAACGACTGCGCGCGGTGCTGCCGAGCTGACCGGTCGGCGAGTGGAGTAGAGCCGGGTCAGTAGACCAGCGCCTGCACGCCCTCGCCCAGGGCCTCCTCGACGAACGTGGAGGCCCCGGCGATGCGCACGCCGTCGATCACGTCGTCCACCGTGATGCCCCTGCGGGCCGCGCACTGGGTGCACAGCGTGACCCTGCCCGCGGCGAGCACGGCGTCGAGCAGGTCCTCCAGCGGGGCGGCCTCGGCCAGGGTGAACTCCTTGGCCCGGCCCGGCAGCGCGAACCACGCGGACTCGCCGGTCAGCCACAGCGAGACCGGGACACCGCTCGCCAGCGCGGCCGCCGCGACCGTGAACGCCTGGTTGCAGCGCTCCGGGGCGTCCGCCCCCGCCGTCACCTTTATCACCAGTGATCTCCCCATGCTTTCGTGCCCCTCCCGCCGATCTTTGCCCCGTCGCGGCACTGCCGAGCCTAGTCCGCCGGGGGTGGGTGGTGTGCGGTCGCATGCCGTACAAGTTGGACAATCGGCGCATGCCGGTGTGGGGTGCGAGGAGCCGCTCGCCCGCCTCTAAGCTCGTATTCATGGACGTACATCCCGACCTCGAGCCGATCGCCTTCCTCCTGGGCCGCTGGGAGGGGGCCGGGGTGATCGGCTATCCCACGATGGAGAGCGCCAACTTCGGCCAGGAGATCGTTTTCGGGCACATCGGGAAGCCGTTCCTGACCTACGAAAGCCGCACGTGGCTGCTCGACGCCGAGGGCAACAAGGTCCGGCCTCTGTCCATGGAGACGGGATTCTGGCGGATCCAGCCGGAGCGCCAGATCGAGGTGTGCCTCGCGCATCCGACCGGCATCGTGGAGATCTACGTGGGAGAGGTCGTCTTCCACAAGATCGAGCTGCGTACGGACGTGGTCGCGCGGACCACGACGGCCAAGGAGTACAACGCGGGCCACCGGCTCTACGGCCTGGTCAACGGCAACCTCATGTACGCCTACGACATGGCGGCGTTGGGGCACCCGCTGCAGTCGCACGCCTCGGCGGAGCTCAAGCGGGTCGGCGACTTCGAAGCCGAATAGCGAAAAAAAGAACCCCGGGCGCGCTCCGCCTCGTATGAGGCGGGCCGGCTGGACCATGGCCGGGACGGTAGTCGTCCGCGGCCGCCGGCTGCCCGGGGTTCCGGTGTCTGTCGAGGATTCGCCAGGATGTCGTCCGACATCCAGACGGAAGGTCCAGATGGACGAGTCCTAGCGGACAGCCACCTCGCTAGCCCAAGAATGATCAACCATTGTTTGGACCACCTCCCTTCTGCGTGCCTTCACGCTATGCGATCGTCGCGCGGGCGGGCAAACAATTTATGCGGTGACGTTCCCGCCCCTCCGCCGCAGCGGAGAAGACGCCCCCCGGGGCACGACTTACACTCTGGGCATGGCCGAGACTTGGCACGAGGAGCTGCGCGCCCGCGGCTACCGGATCACCCCCCAGCGCCAGCTCGTGCTGGAAGCGGTAACCGAGCTGGGACACGCCACACCTGAGGACATCTGCTGCCGCGTGCAGCAGACCGCCAGGGGCGTCAACATCTCGACCGTCTATCGGACCCTCGAACTCCTGGAGGAGCTCGGGCTGGTCACCCACACCCATCTCGGCCACGGTGCTCCCACCTATCACCTCGCCTCCGAGGCCGATCACGTCCACCTCGTCTGCCGGGGGTGCGGCGAGGTCACCGAGGTGGCCCCCGAGATGGTGGACGGTCTCGTCTCGGCACTGGACAAGGAACTGGGCTTCGCGACCGACGTCCGCCATCTGACGGTTTTCGGGTATTGCAGTAAATGTCGGCTATGACTATTCTGGTCCGTTTTGGGGCCTATGCTCGGGGGCCGGTAGCGTGACGAGTGGCGCATACGCCGATCGTCAGGAGATGAGGGTGACCGTTCCCGCGGACGCCGCCAGGCGGCGCATAGTCGAACTTTTTCTGTCCAGCGAGGAGCGGTTGCTCCAGCGATGGACCCAGTTGTCCGGAGCGTCTCCCGACGACCTCCGTGACCTCTACGAGGCGTTGCGCACCGCTCTCAGCAGCGACGACGGAGACTTCGCCGACGTACGCGGGCTGCTCGCCGAGCTCTCCCGCGCCCGCGTCCGGCAGGGGCACACCCCCTCCGACACCGCGCGGCTCGTCTTCTCGCTCAAGGAGGCGTTGTACGAGGCGGCCGAGGCCGACGGCGGCCCGGAGGCGCTGCGCGGGTTCGTGTGGTTCTCCCGGCTCGTCGACGACCTGGGCCTGTTCACCTTCGAGACCTACACCGCCGCCCGGGAGAGGATCATCCTCGACCAGGCCGAGCAGCTGCTCGAACTCTCGACGCCCGTGGTCAAGCTGTGGGAGGGCATCGTCGCCGTGCCGCTCGTCGGCACGCTCGACTCGGCCCGCACCCAGGTCGTCATGGAGAAGCTGCTGCAGACCCTGGTCGACACCGGCTCGGAGCACGCGGTCATCGACATCACCGGCGTGCCCGCCGTCGACACGCAGGTCGCCCAGCACCTGCTCAAGACCGTCGTCGCCGCCCGGCTGATGGGCGCGGAATGCGTCATCTCCGGCATCCGCCCGCAGATCGCGCACACGATCGTCACGCTGGGCATCGAGTTCGGCGACATCGTCACCAAGGCCTCGCTGGCCGACGCGCTGTCGTACGCGCTGAAGCGGAGCGGCGTGGAGATCACGGGCGCGGCGAAGACGAGGGTCGCGGTCAGGGCGGAGCGCGCCTGATGCAACGGGTGCCGATTCTGAAGCTCGGCGACATCCTGATCGTCTCGATCCAGATCGACCTGGACGACCAGAGCGTGCTGGCCCTGCAGGAGGACCTGGCAGACATGGTGGTCTCCACAGGTGCGCGCGGGGTCATCATCGACATCACGGCCGTCGAGATCGTCGACTCGTTCATCGGCCGCATGTTCTCCACGATCGCCGCGATCACCCGCATGCTCGACGCGGAGACCGTCGTGGTCGGCATGCGTCCCGCGGTGGCGATCACACTGGTCGAGCTGGGACTGTCGCTCGGCGGCGTGCGCACGGCGCTCAACCTGGAGAAGGGCGTCGCGATGCTGGAGCACGTCAGGGGCGGCGCGGGGTGAGCGCGCCCCGGGAGCTGCCCATCGCCACCAACGGTGACGTCGTCGTCGTGCGTCAGCAGACCAGGACCCTCGCGGCGGAGATCGGGCTCTCCCTGGTCGACCAGACGAAGATCGTGACCGCCGCCAGCGAACTGGCCAGGAACGCCCTCGTGCACGCCGGCGGAGGCCGGGTGGTGATCGAGGTGCTGGAGGGCGGGCGGCGGCCGGGCCTGCGGCTCGTCTTCACGGACGAGGGGCCGGGCATCCCGGACATCGAGCAGGCGCTGACCGAGGGCTGGAGCACCGCCGGGGGGCTGGGACTCGGGCTGAGCGGCTCGCGGCGGCTCGTGGACGAGTTCGACCTCGTCTCCGCTCCCGGCGAGGGCACCAGCGTCACGGTCACCAAGTGGGGCCGGTGACATGACGATGACGCACCGGTATGAGGACGTCTGGGTGTCCACCGCCGATCCGAGCGTGATCGGCGCGGTGCGCAGGACGGCGGTCGCGCTGGCCATGGCCTCGGGGTTCGACCAGAACCGCACCGGTCAGGTCGCGGTGGCGGTGACCGAGGCGGTCTCGAACCTGGTCAAGCACGCGGTGGACGGCGCCGTGCTCGTACGCCCCCACCCGGAGCGGCCGGGCGCGGTCGAGCTCGTGGCCGTCGACAAGGGCCCCGGAATCGCCGACCTCGGCCGCGCCCTGCGCGACGGCTACTCCACCTCGGGCACGCTCGGCATCGGCCTCGGGGCGATCGCCCGCATGGCCACCGGCTGGGACGTCTACTCGGTGCCCGGCAGGGGCACCGTGCTGGTCATGCACTTCACCCCGGACGGGCAGCCCGGCCCGCCGCTGCGGGTGAGCGGGCTGCGCCGTCCCATCGGCGAGGAGAGCGTGTGCGGCGACGCCTTCGCCTTCGCCGACGACGGCGACACGATCAGCGTGCTGGTCTGCGACGGCCTCGGCCACGGCGGCCTCGCCGCGCACGCCTCCCGAGAGGCCGTACGGATCTTCATGGAGGAGCCGAACGCCCTTCCTGTCGTCGCCCTCGAACGCCTGCACCGGGGGCTGGGCCACACCCGGGGCGGGGCGGTCGCGGTCGTGCGGGTGGGCCGTGAGAGCGTCACGTTCGCCGGCCTGGGCAACGTCTCGGGCTGGATCGCCCATGCCGAGGGCCGTCAGGGGATGATCTCGCTGCCCGGCATCGCCGGGCACAAGGGCAGGCGTCCCCGGCAGTACGAGTACGCGCTGCCGCCGCACGCCACGGTGGTGCTCCACTCCGACGGTCTCACCGACCGCTGGGACCCCGCCTCCTTCCCCGGACTCTTCGCCCATTCCCCGGCCGTGGTGGGCGCGACCCTGCTGCGCGACGCCGGCAGCCGCAGGGACGACGCCTGCGTCGTCACCGTCAAACAGGGGCAGTGATGGGCGAGGTGCTCACCCGCGCGGAGATCCGCAGGGACCAGGACGTCTTCGCCGTACGGCAACTGGGCCGCTGGATCGCCGAACTCGTCGGGCTGGAATCACAGGATCAGATCCGGGTGGCGACCGCGCTCAGCGAGATCGGCCGGGAGGCGCTGACCCGGGGCGCCGGGAGCGTCGTCGTCTTCGACCTGCGTGAGGACCGGCTGGTCATCACCGTGGACTATCCCCACGGCGCCGACGTGCGGCAGACCGAGGGCGTGAAGCTGGCCGGTCGCATGGTCGACGAGATCGCGCTGTCGGCCGAGGACGGACGCGTCACGCTCGTGAAGCGGGTGCCCGGGCACCACAGCCGCCGGACGCTCGACGGCATCCGCGAGGAGCTGGCCCGCCGCTCGCCGTCCACGGCGGCCCTTGACGTGCTGCGGGAGCAGAACAGGGAGCTGGCCGCCACCCTGGAGGAGGTGCTCCGGCTCAACGCGGAGCTGACCGAGACCAACCAGGGCGTCGTGGCGCTCTACAACCAGCTGTCGGCCGAGCTGGAGGAGACCAACCGCGGCGTCGTGGCGCTCTACGCCGAGCTGGACGAGAAGTCGTCCCAGCTCCGGCAGGCGGCCGAGGCCAGGCAGCGGTTCTGGGCCAGCGTGAGCCACGAGCTGCGGCTGCCGCTCAACTCGATCATCGGGCTGGTGCGGCTGCTGCTCGGCTCGGGCGGGGATCCGCTGAGCGAGGAGCAGGAGCACCAGATCACGCTCGTCGGCACGTCCGCGGAGACCCTGCTGGCGCTGGTGGGGGAGCTGCTCGACCTGGCCAAGGCCGAGTCGGGGCGGCTGGACCCGCATCCGTCGATGGTGGACGTGGTCGCCCTTGCCGAGGAGCTGCGCATGACGCTCCAGCCCACCGGACCGGCCGACGGGGTCACGCTGTCGGTCGACGTGTCGGGCGAGATCGGCGAGATGTTCGTCGACGAGGGCATGCTGACCACCATCCTGCGCAACCTGCTGTCGAACGCGCTGAAGTTCACCGAATATGGGGAGGTGCGGCTGGCGGCCGTCGTGGACTCCGCGATGGCGGAGGTGGTCTTCACCGTCACCGACACCGGTGTGGGCATTCTCCCCGAGCACCTGGAGCGCGTCTTCGAGGAGTTCTACCAGGTGCCCGGGGCGCTGCAGCTCAGGGCGAAGGGCACCGGTCTCGGCCTGCCGTACGCGCGGAGGCTGGCGGAGGCGCTCGGTGGCACCCTTGAACTGGCGAGCACGCCCGGCGAGGGCACCACCGCCACGCTGCGGGTGCCGCACCGGACGGCCGGTCCGGAGGTGGGCCGGGTGCTCGTGGCCGACGACGACGCGGGCTTCCGCGCGGTGGCCCGGCGGATGCTCTTCGGGTTCGCCGCCGCGGTGGACGAGGCGGCCGACGGCGTCGAGGCCCTGGAGCTGATGCGTGAGCGGCCCCCGGAGGTGGTCCTGATCGACCTGCTCATGCCGCGCCTCGACGGCACGGCGCTGCTGCACCGGATGGCGGAGGACGACGCCCTGCGCGGCATTCCCGCGGTCGTCGTGTCGGTGGTGTCCGAGCAGCCGGGACCGCTGCATCCTGTGCTGCCGAAGCACGGGCTGCGCAGGGATCGGCTTCTGGAGGCGATCCGGGAGGCCGTACGCGACAGCGCCGGGAACGTGAAGGGGGACGGGCATGGCACTCGAGATTGACGCCGCGGCGACGGTGCTGGTCGTCGACGACGTGCCCACCAAGCGCTACATCCTGGCGAGCTGGCTGCGCCGCGGCGGACACCGGGTCATCGAGGCCGGCGGAGGCGAGGAGGCGCTGGCCGTCGTCGGCGAGCTCAAGCCCGACCTCGTCATCCTCGACGTACGGATGCCCGACGTGGACGGCATCGAGGTGTGCGAGAAGATCAAGGCGGACCCGGAGACCGCCTCGATCCCGGTGATCCAGGTGTCCGGCAACGCCGTCACCCCGGCCGACCGCGCCGAGGGGCTGGAACGGGGCGCCGACGCGTACCTCTCCGAGCCGATCCAGCCCGACGAGTTCGCGGCGACCGTGCGGGCGACCCTGCGCTACTACCGGGCGCGGCAGCGTGCCGAGCGGATGGCGGCCAGGCTGAGCGAGCTGGCCGAGATCACGCTGGAGATGAACCAGGCGGAGGACTTCGAAGGGCTCCTGTCGGTGGCCGCCGAGGGCTGCTCCCGCCTGCTGGAGCGCTACTCGCGGGTGCTGGCGATCCCGCCGGACGGCAGAGTGCGCAGGTTCTCCGCCCGGCCGGGGGAGCACGCGGCGCCACGGCTGGTCCATCCCGACACCCTGGAGCGGCTGAGCACGATCTCCATCGGGGAGTCCCCCGGCGTGCAGGCGTTCGAGATCGACAGCGCGACCTGGGCCCGCCTCGTGCCCGACAGCGACATCGTCGCCCGTGTGGCGGGCGTGCTGTGCCGTACGAAGACGGGCCGGTCGCCGGTGTTCCTCGGAGTGGAGACGGACGCGCCGCTCGACGGCGAGGAGCTCAGCCTGCTGCGGCAGCTCGGCCAGGCGCTGGCGCTGGCGGTCGACGCGGCCCGCGCCTACGCGGAGGAGCACACGATCTCGCTCACGTTGCAGCGCAGCCTGCTGCCCGCCGCGATCCCCCGGGTGCCCGGCCTGCGGATCAGCGTGCGCTACCAGCCGGCGGTGGACAACGTGGAGGTGGGCGGCGACTTCTACGAGGTCCTGCCCCTCGGCGATCGGGTCCTGGTCGCGCTCGGCGACGTGCAGGGCCACTCGCTGCACGCCGCCACCGTGATGGCCGAGCTGCGCTACGCGCTGCGGGCGTCGGTGATCGACGAGGTCGATCCCGCCCGGTCGATGAGCCTGCTCAACGCCGTCCTGCGGCGCTACCACCCCGGCATGACGGCGACCGTCTGCCTGATGCTGATCGATCCCGCGACGGGGGACACCGAGATCGTCAACGCCGGGCACATCCCGCCGCTGCTGGCCGGCGCGGGGGCGGCCTATCACCGGTTCGGCAACCTGCTGCTCGGCGTGGCCCACGAGCAGTATCGGGTGGACCGGGTGCGGCTGCCCGACGACGCCACCGTTCTGCTGTTCACCGACGGGTTGATCGAAGACCGCGACAAACTGCTCGACGAGAGCCTGGAGGTCGCCCGCCAGCAGGCCGAGGACGTGGGCGACGACCTGGAGGGCTTCTGCGACCGGCTGATCGCGACCTTCGGCGCCCGTGAGGACGACGTCGCGCTGGTCGCCCTCCGGCGGGTGCCGCGCTGACGGCCGGCCACAGTCAGGTTGTCCACAGGCGAGCCGGGCGTCGCCGCGACCGCGGCGGGGGACCGAATAGCCTTGGACACATGCGGAGCCCTTTGCTAGACACATCCGGTGCGGTCGCCGCGCAGGCGCCGGACGAGACGGTCGCGGCCCACTACGGCGATCCCTACGCCGAGCAGCGCGCACTGGCCGCCGGGCGGGCGCTGGTCGACCGGAGCAACCGCGAGGTCGTGCGGATCAGCGGGCCCGACCGGCTGAGCTGGCTCAACAGCCTCAGCTCGCAGAAGCTCGACACGCTCCAGCCGGGCACGCCCACGCAGGCGCTGCTGCTCGACCCGCAGGGCCGCGTCGAGCACCACCTCACGCTCGTGGACGACGGCGAGGCCGTGTGGGCCCACGTGGAGCCGGGCACCTCGGCCGAACTGGTCGGCTTCCTGGAGAAGATGCGGTTCATGCTGCGGGTCGAGGTCGCCGACGTCACCTCGGACTACGCGGTGGTCTCGCTCGCCCCGCCGGCTCCGGACGCGAGCGCGGGCACACCGGTGGAAGGGGCCGTCGCCATAGGCGGCGACCTGCTCGTGCCGCGCGAGCGGCTGGGCGGCCTCCCCGACGCGCTGGGCCTGCGCCCCGCCGGCCTGTGGGCCTACGAGGCGCTGCGCATCGCCGCCCACGTGCCCAGGCTCGGGTTCGATACCGACCACAAGACGATCCCCCACGAGGTCGGCTGGATCGACGTGGCCGTGCACCTGACCAAGGGGTGCTACCGGGGTCAGGAGACGGTCGCCCGCGTGCACAACCTCGGCCACCCGCCCCGCCGCCTGGTCTTCCTGCATCTCGACGGCAGCGTGGACGAGCTGCCTCCGCACGGCGCCCCGGTGACCCTCGGTGCCGGCACGCCGGCCCAGGCCGAGCCGGGGGCCGCGGCGGAGGGCGCGGTGGAGGGCGCGGCGGAGGGCGCTGTGGAGGGCGCCGTGGAAGGCGCGGCCGCGCCGGGCCAGATCGGCTTCGTGGGCTCGTCGGCCCGCCACTACGAGCTGGGCCCGATCGCCCTCGCGGTCGTGAAGCGTACGGTGCCGGTGGACGTCGACCTGCTGGCGGGCGGTGTGGCGGCGAGCCAGGAGGTCGTGGTGCCGCCGGACGCCGGGCGCAACGTGACGATCGACCCCGCCCTCCGCCGCCGCATCCGATAGCCGCCGCTCAACTCGTCTCCGCTCGGCGGGCCCACCACCGCCGGGTGCAGAGCGCGGCGAGCACCGCGCCCGCCGCGTTGAGGATCACGTCGTCCACGGAGCTCACCCGGCCGAGCCGCAGGCCGAACTGGAGGAGTTCGACGCCGAGTGAGGCGGTGGCCGCGACGGCGGCCACCGCCGCGGGCGAGGTGAAGCGCGCGGAGCGGACCGGGAGCATCGCGCCGAGCGCGGCGAAGACCAGGAGGTTGCCGCCGATCTGCACGACGGCCGCTCCCGGTGACAGGAGCGCGAGCTGGCCCGCCAGGTCCACCAGGGGGACGAGGTGCACGCCCTCTTCCGACCCCGGAGTGAGGATCATCCAGATCCAGGGGGCGGTCCCGGCCACCATGACCACGTCCGCGACGGACGCGCGGAGGGGAGCGGGATGTCCCCGGCGGGCGCGGCGGCGGGACAGGAGCAGGACGGCGAGAGCGGCCACGGGAACGGTGCAGACGGTCGCGACCACGACATGTCCCCAGGTGCTCCACGCCTCCCGCATCCGATCATGATGACAGGCCGGGGAGACCGCGACGCTCAGACGTCCAGGACGAGGGTGATCGGCCCGTCGTTGGTGAGGCTCACCTTCATGTCGGCGCCGAAGACGCCCGTCTCCACCCGTGCGCCGAGCGCCCGGAGCTCGGCCACCACGGCATCCACGAGGGGCTCGGCCACCGGGCCGGGCGCGGCGGCCTGCCAGGTGGGCCTGCGGCCCCTGCGCGCGTCGCCGTACAACGTGAACTGGCTGATCACCAGCAGCGGCGCGCCGATGTCGGAGCAGGACTTCTCGCCGTGCAGGATGCGCAGCCCCCACAGCTTGGCGGCGAGCCGGGCCGCCTCGGCGCGCCCGTCGGTGTGGGTGACACCCACGAGCACGAGCAGACCGGGTTCGTCGATGGCGCCGACGACCTGACCATCCACCACAACGGACGCGGAGCTGACCCGCTGTACGACCGCACGCATGGCCCCGAATTCTGCCATGTCCAGGGGCTCCATAGACTGCCCGTCATGTCGGAGATGGTGGTCGAGGTCGTGCGGTCGGGGTTCGTCGAGTCGGTGCATCGCGCACGCGTGCATGTGATCGGGACGGACGGCGCCCCGGCCCTGGTGTGCGGGGACACCTCCAGCCTCGCGTCGCCGCGTTCGTCCATGAAGCCCCTGCAGGCGCTCGCGATGGTGCGGGCGGGCCTGCCGCTGGAGAACGAGCTGCTCGCGCTCGCCGCCGCGAGCCACAGCGGCGAGCCCTTCCACATCGACGGCGTACGGAAGATCCTCGCGGGCGCGGGGCTGGACGAGACCTTCCTGCGGTGCCCGGAGGACCTGCCCCTCGACGAGGAGGCGCGCCGCCAGGTGCTGCGGGAGCACGGCGACGCCGGTCGGATCCTGATGAACTGCTCGGGCAAGCACGCGGCGATGCTCGCCACCTGCGTGGTCAACGGCTGGCCGGTCGACGACTACCGCCATCCCGGCCACCCCCTGCAGCGGGCCATCCGCGCCACGGTGGAGGAGTTCACCGGCGAGAGGGTCGCCGCGACCGGCGTGGACGGCTGCGGCGCTCCGCTGTTCTTCGTCTCGATGGCGGGGGTGGCGCGCGCCTTCCGCGCCCTCACGCTCGCCCCGGCCGGCACGCCGGAGCGCCGCGTCGCCGACGCGATGCGCGCGCACCCCGAGTGGACGAGCGGCACGACCCGGGCCGAGAACCTGCTGATGCGGGCCGTTCCCGGGCTGCTGGTGAAGTCGGGCGCGGAGGCGTTCGACGCCTTCGCCGACGCCGAGGGGCGGGCCGGGGCCGTGAAGATCGTGGACGGCGGCGGCCGGGCCCGGGTGCCGGTCACCGTCGCCGCGCTGCGCGCCGCCGGGATCGACGCCCCCGAGCTGGCCGGGCTGGCCACCGCCCCGCTGTTCGGCGGCGGGGCCCCGGTCGGCGAGGTCCGCGTCCGTCCCGCCTGACCGGTCGCGCGTCACTTCCACACGCGGTCGAGAAACGCCGCGATCAGGGGAGCGATCTCGGGGAGCCGGTCCTCCAGCGCGAAGTGACCGGTGTCGATGACGTGCAGCTCGGCGTCGGGCAGGTCGCGCAGGTAGGCGTGGGCCCCGGGCTCGGGGAAGAACATGTCGTCGCGGCCCCATGTGATCAGCGCCGGCGGCCGGTGCTCGCGGAGCCAGGCCTGCCACCGCGGATAGAGCGCCACGTTGGTGTGGTAGTCGAAGGCCAGCGCCACTTGGGCCTCCTTGCGCCCCGGCAGGTCGAGGAAGTGCTGGTCGAGCGTCCATCCGTCCGGGGCCACCAGCCGCGGATCGGCCGTGCCGCCCTCATACTGGCCCCGGGTCATCTCCAACGTCAGCAGCGCCCGCACCCTGTCCTCGTCGCCCTCCACGTCGGGGCGCAGCGCGATGAAGGCCCGCGCGCCGTCCGACAGGCCCTCCTCGTACGCGTTGCCGTTCTGCACGACGAGACCGGCGATCCACTCGGGGTGCCGGGTCGCCAGCCGGAATCCCACCGGGGCGCCGAAGTCGAAGACGTACATGACGAACCGGGTGAGCCCGAGCCGTTCGGCGAAGCCCTCCATCACGTCGGCGAGGGCGTCGAAGCTGTAGGCGAAGCCCGCGGGCGCCTCGGTGTGCCCGAAACCGGGATAGTCGGGCGCGATCAGCCGATAGCGGGATCCGAGCACGTCGATGAGCCGGCGGAACTGGTGGGACGCGGACGGGAATCCGTGGAGCAGCAGCATCACGGGGGCGTCGTCGCCGCCCTCGTCCGGCACCGACTCACGGTAGAAGACCCGCACGTCCCCGACCTCGACATGCCGGTGGAGCGTGCGCGCGACGGTGAGCGGCGTCATGACTAATGCCTCCTGGTGTCGATGATGCATTAGTTCTAGCGATCGCTCGCCTAATGTGTCAATCGGGTGCATTAGCATTAGCCTCATGACCGACCTGGTCCCCCTCACCGGGGAGCCGCTCGCCCTCGACCTGGTCAACACCCGCCCGCGCACACCGGACGGCCAGGCCGACCTGATCGCCACCGCCGAGGGGCTGCGGGCCTGGCTGGGCCTGCAGGCGGACCGGCTGGCCGGCGCGCTCCCTGAGGGCGGGCAGGCGCGGCTGACCGGCGACGACCTGTCGCCCGTGCATGAGGTGCGTGAGCACGCGGCGGCCGCGATCGATCAGGTGAGACGGGGCCTGCGGCCGCCAGTGGACGCGCTGCGCGGCCTCAACCGGGCGCAGCGCGCGGCGCCCGCGGTCCGTGAGCTGGTCTGGGACGGCGCCGCCGTGACGGCCGTGCCGCACCGGGAGGGCCCGTTGGGCGTCCGGCTGGCGGCGGTGCTCGCCGAGGCCGTCGCCGGCCTGCTGACCGACCCGGCGGTCACGACCGTGCGGAAATGCGAGGCCGACGACTGCGTGATGCTGTTCCTGCCCGCCCATCCGCGCCGGCGCTGGTGCTCGGCGGCGCGGTGCGGCAACCGGGCCCGGGTCGCCCGGCACTACCGGCGTCGCCGGGGCCTCGACCCCGGCTCAGAGGGCCCGGACTCGCAGAGCCCGGGCTCAGAGGGAGCGGAACTGGCGGGAGGTCGAGATCGCCCCTGAGGTGGTCATGACGAACGTCCGCATCGAGTCGGCGAACCGGGACAGGTCCCACTCGGCCGGGCCCTGATACCAGTACAGGTGGTCGGTCTGCCGCCCGTTGCCGTCGAACGCGCTGACCACCCGTGCCCACCGGTCCACGCTGTCGAAAATCACCGCGTAGGGCAGGTAGCGGGAGAACAGCTCCACGCGCTGGCCTGGGGGGACGTCGTCGATGGCCGCCCCGGCCAGGTAGTCGCGGAACCCGAGCGTGTGCGCCAGGGCCGCGGCGCCCTTGGCCGTCTTGGCCGGCATGTACTGGGCGCCGAAGGCCAGCGCGGCTCCGGCGATGATCAGGGCCAGCCCCAGCAGGCCGTACGTCGTGAACCAGGCGAGCAGGACGGTGGCGACCACCCCGAGCGCGACGACCACCAGGCCGAGGGTCGTCCAGCGCGACCGGGTGGAGTCGGGCCGCCGGGCGAACCAGCCCTGCGTCACGACGTCCTGATAGAGCGCGTCGCGCACCGTGGCCAGACGGGCGGCGAACGACCCGTGCAGCTCCGACAGCAGCACCCGGTCACGCCCGTCGAAGATCGCGTCGTAGAGGGCCCGCTCGTACGGCAGCAGGTCGCCGAGCCGGGCGCCGGGCAGCTTGACCAGGCACCAGTCGGGGGTGTCGTAGGTCTGGCGCGGCTGCTCGTCGATGCGCAGGAAGTTGCGCACGGCGAGGTCGACGATGGTCGCGGTCACGTCGACCACGTCGGCCTGCTCGTCGAACAGCGTGCCGATCTGGCCGGGGCGCACGTCGTCTGGCGGGCTGAAACGCCCGTCGCGGTGGCCGCTGACCGGGCCCGACTCGCTGCCGACCACGCGGGCGTCGCGGCCCCGCGTCCAGTACAGCAGCCCGATGCCGCCCAGCAGCAGCACCAGCAGCGCGGCCAGTGAGCCGCCGGTCACCGCGTTCAGCGTGAACGCGGTGGACAGCTCGAACCTGCGCTCCAGGATCGGCCCGGCCCCCGTGGCGCCCTTCGGGTAGCCGACGACGACCGTGAGCGTCTGGCCCTCGCCGAGGCCCTGCTGCTCGAACGTGGAGGTCGTGCCGGTCTCCTCGACCGAGGCGCTGGTGCAGGCGATGGCCGAGCTCGGCTCGCCGGCGAAGCAGGACAGGTTCTGCACCCGGCCCGGGCCGGTCACGGTGACGACCGCGTCCTGCACGGGACCGGACACCGCGAACCAGCGCAGCTCCTCGCCCGAGGCCGTGGGCGTCACGGCGCCGGTCACGTCATACTCCACCGTGCCCGTGAACGTCAGGGTCTCCCCGTCGTACGAGCCGCCCTTGACGTTGGAGATGCGATAGACGCGGTCGTGGCCGTCGTCGTAGCGGGTCCGGGTGAGCGGCGTGCGCCGCACCGTCTCGCCGGCAGGGGTGACCGTCTCCTTCACGTGGAGCACGCCGTTCTTGCGGAGCTCCATCGTCACCTCGTCCTTCGCCGGAGGGGCGGAAGCCGCGGTGACGGCGTGCGCGGTGACGGCATGTGCGGCGACGGCGTGCGCGGGGGAGGCGGCGAGGACGGCGAGCAGTGCCGCCAGTCCGAGCCGGCGCGCGAGATCCACCATGAGCCGCAACCCTACCGGTCCCGGTGCTCCAACCGAGGATCGGATGCGAGCCGGCCCAACCGGTCAGGAATCGAGAAGCCCCGGGAACACCCCCGGCCATAGCGTCATGGGCATGGAACTCACCTTGCACTACTGCTACATCACGGTCGACGACGGCGACGCGGCGCTCGCCTTCTATCGGGACGTGCTCGGCCTCGAACTCCGCAACGACGTCGGATATGAGGGCGCCCGCTGGCTCACCATGGGCCCGGCGTCCCAGCCCGACGTCAACATCGTCCTCGAGACCGTCAACGCCGACCCGACCGCCTCCCCGGAGGACCGCGCGGCGCTGAGCGACCTGCTCGCGAAGGGCAGGCTGCGCGCCGTCGTCTTCGCCACCCCCGACTGCGACGCGACGTTCGAGAAGATCCGCCAGTCCGGCGCCGACGTCCTGCAGGAGCCGATCGACCAGCCGTACGGCGTCCGCGACTGCGCCTTCCGCGACCCGGCCGGCAACATGGTCCGCTTCCAGCAGCTCGCCAAGGGCTGACGCGGCGGCACCGCCGGGATACCGCCGCCGGGATGCCGGCGCCCCCTGCGTGGGGGCGCCGGATCGGTAGGGTAACCGTCCATGGGACACACCCGGGTGTACCGGAACGGAACGCTGGAGGCCGAGGACTTTCCGGTCGCCGACGTCTCCGAGAAGGTCAGGGACCCGTCGGCGGTGGTGTGGTTCGACATGTGCGCCCCCACCGAGGACGACCTCCACGCCATCAGCGAGGAGCTGGGGCTGCACGCCCTGGCCGTCGAGGACGCGCTGCAGCACCGGCAGCGGCCCAAGCTCGACGTCTACGACAGCCACATGTTCCTGAGCGTCTACGCGGCGGCGTTCGACAGCGCGTCAGGCCGGGTGCGCGTCGCCCCCGCCGCCGCCTTCATCACGAAGAACGCGCTGGTCACCGTGCGCCAGTCGGACGACTTCTCCATCGAGGAGGTGATGCGGCGCTGGGACGAGGGGGCGGACCTGGCCCGGCACGGCGTCGCGTTCCTGCTGCACGGTCTGCTCGACTACGTGGTGGACAGCCACTTCGAGGCCGTCGAGGCGATGGACGAGCAGGTCGAGGACCTGGAGGGGACGGTGTTCGGCGACCGGCCGGTCAGCCCGGAGGACCAGCGGCGCACGTTCGAGCTGCGCAAGAGCCTGGTCACGCTGCGCCGGATCGTGATGCCCATGCGGGAGGCCGTGAACACGCTGCTGCGCCGCAACGGCCTGAGCGGCGACGGCGAGATGACGCCGTACTTCCAGGACGTGTACGACCAGGTGCTGCGGGCCACGGAGTGGACGGAGTCGCTGCGCGACCTGGTCAGCAACATCCGCGAGACGCACCTGACCATGCAGGGCAACCGGATGAACCTCATCATGAAGCGGGTGACCAGCTGGGCCGCGATCATCGCGGTGCCCACGCTGATCACCGGCTTCTACGGCCAGAACATCCCGTTTCCCGGCTTCGGGCACGCATTGGGGTTCTGGACGTCCGCCACGCTGATCGTCGTCGCCTCGGGGGCGCTCTATTGGGTGTTCCGGGCTCGCGACTGGCTCTGAGCCCGGCGTCTCGGCCCGTATGTCAGCCTGCCTGTCAGCCGACCTGTCACCCTGCCTGTCACCCTGCCTGTCACCCTGCCTGTCACCAGGGCCCGTACGGCCCCTGGTTGCCGCCGCCCCGGTAGCCGTTGACCGCGGGCTTCACGTCGGCGAGGTAGATGCCCGCCGCGATGACGGCGGCGATCGTGAAGATGTTGGGCAGCCCCATGCCCATGCCGAGGTAGTTGATCGCGGCGGCGAAGGTGAACAGCGTCGCGAGGCCGAGGATGATCAGCCAAAGCGGCTTGGTCTGCTTGCCGGCCGCGGGGAAGGCGCTTGCGGGGATCCGCAGGGCGTGCACCAGCGCCCAGCCGGACAACACGAAGGCCCCGACGGACAGCAGCCAGAAGATGATGTCGAGGATGCCGTACAGCCCGAACATGGACGCTCCCACACGGTCACAGTCACTGACGCCCCCAGACTAGTGGGCGGCGCCGACACGTGGCGCGGACGCGAAGGACCGGTTCCCGTGGAAGCACAACGGCGGCGGCCCGCCTCCCCCGCAGAGAAGGCGGGCCGCCGCCGTGCCGTTGGCGGTCGGGCCGCAGATCAGCTCCGGTCGGCTCCGGTCAGCTCCGGGCCGTGGTGGCGCGGGCGCGACCGGTCCGCTTCGTGGTGGTCTCGGCGATCGCCGGCTCGGCGGTCTCGGAGACCTCCGTCAGCTCCAGCGCGGCCTCGCCGCTCACCCGGCTGACGACCTTGCGGCCACGGCTGGCCAGGTCGTCGTACAGGCGCGTGAACCGCGCGGTGGCGGCGTCGGCGTAGCCCTTGGCCTTCTCCGGCAGCTCGCGCGCGACGGTCTCCGCCTTGTCCTGCACGGTGGAGGCGTAGGCGCGGGCCTTCTCCACGGCGAAGTCGCCGGCGCCGGTGAGCGCGTAGAACGGCTTCGACTCCGTGATCTTCTTGGCCTGGGTCGTGATGGTCATGGGTTATCCTTCCCTCGAATCCGGTGTAATGCCGTCGCCTGGGAGAACCGGGTCGTCCCCGAGATGCTCAGCCGATTGCGGCGGCTGGGCGGTGTCGGCCCGGTTCTCCTTGCGGAACGACTCGTAGATGTCGATCAGCACCTGGCGTTGCCGCCCGGTGAGCGTGACGTCGGCCCGGATCGCGGCCAGCACGTCGCTGTGCGGCTCGCGGTCCTCGATGAGACCGGCCTGGACGTAGAGCGCCTGGGCGGAGATGTGCAGACCCTTCGCGATCTGGTTCAGGATCTCCGCGCTCGGCTTGCGCAGGCCCCGTTCCACCTGGCTCAGGTAAGGGTTGGACACACCGGCCTGCGCGGCGAGCTGACGAAGCGAGATCTTCGCCTGCTGCCGCTGCTGGCGGATGTACTCACCGAGCGAGGCGACCTTGGGCAGTTCCATGCCCCCAGTCTGCCTCGCACTGCTTGCAATTGCAAACGCGATGGATACTTCCAGCTAGCACCCATGGTGAGGCAAGAGACGGGTCAACCGGGAAGCAGCCAGAGCAGCGGGGCGCTGACGGCGAGCACCACCGATCCGGCCAGGATCAGGAAGCGGTGGGCGGCCGGAAGCGTGACCTCGGGCCGTACGAGCCGGTCGACCCGGGCCATCACGCTGGACGGCGCGGACACGCCGAGCGCGCCCTGCGGCGTGGGCAGCGCCGCCGAGGCGCCGAAGCGCAGCAGGGCGGTGGCCAGCCTGCGCGGGCAGCACCGCTGCCGGGCGCGGTCGTCGGCGGCCATCTCGACCAGCAGCTCCACCGACGCCTGCGCGTCGCGGACCAGCTTCGACCACGGCAGCGCGCGGCGCAGCGCGGCGAACGGCAGCAGCACCAGGTCGTGGCGCTCGCGCACATGGGCGGCCTCGTGCGCGAGCACGGCGTCCAGCTCGGCGGACGACAGCAGGTGCAGCGTGCCGTCGCTGATGACGACCTGCGACTTGAGCCCCGGCAGGCAGTAGGCGGCGGCCCCGGGGAAGTCGACCACCCGCACGCCGGGCACCGCAGGCTCGTCCCTGGCGACCAGCGCGAGCAGGAGCCGGTGGCGGCGGCGGGCCCGCAGCGTCTGCGCACCGGCGGCGAGGGGCAGGGCCACCAGCACCGCGAGCAGCGACAGGCCGGCGATCAGCGCGGCGAGCCGCAGGTAGTCGTACGGCTGTCGCGCGCCGAACTCCACGCTCAGCAGGAACTCCGCGAACCCGTGCACGATGCCCTTGCGGTAGGGGTCGAACGCGAAGGCGAGCAGGGCGCCGATGGAGGCGAGCCCCCAGGTCAGCCCGAGCGACTGCCACAGCAGGATCGCCGTGCGCGGGGCGCGCCAGGTCCAGCGCGCGAAGGTCAGCCGCCACGCGGCGACCGCGCAGATCATCGCGAGGGCCGCGAGGACCGCCGCCGCGATCACTCTTCCTCCAGCTCCGTGAGGGCTTTCAGCAGGATCTCGGCCTCGGACCCGGAGACGGCGCGGGCGAAGCGGGTCAGCGCCGCGTCGCGGTCGCCGGTCAGGTCCAGGGCTTCGAGCATCAGCTCGGCGACGTACGCGTCACGGCTCGCGGCGGGCTGGTAGCGCCAGGCGCGGCCGTCGCGGGTGCGGGTGAGGAAGCCCTTGCGGGCCAGCCGGTCGAGCACGGTCATCACGGTCGTCGGCGCGAGGTCGCGGTCTTCGATGAGGCGTCCCACCTCGCGCGCGGTGAGCGGGGTGTTCTCCGCCCAGAGGATGTCCATGATGCTGCGTTCGAGCTCTCCCAGTCCCTTCACGTCATTCAGCCTACCCGGGGTAGTACTACGTCCTGTAGAGAGGTAGGCGGCATGAAAATCGTTCTGGTCGAAGGTGACATCACCGAGCAGCGGGTGGACGCGATCGTCAACGCGGCCAACTCGTCGCTCATGGGCGGCGGAGGGGTGGACGGAGCCGTCCATCGTCGCGGCGGCCCGGAAATCCTCGAGGAGTGCCGGGCGCTGCGCGCCTCCCGCTACGGGAGAGGGCTGCCGACCGGGCAGGCGGTCGCGACCACCGCCGGGCGCCTGCCCGCGCGATGGGTGATCCACACCGTCGGGCCCGTGCACTCGCGGAGCGAGGACCGATCCCATCTGCTCGCCTCCTGCTATCGGGAGTCGCTCGTCGTCGCCGACGCGCTGGGCGCCGGCACGGTGGCGTTCCCCGCGATCTCCACGGGGATCTACCGGTGGCCGGTCGAGGACGCCGCCCGCATCGCGATCACCGCGGTACGGCAGGCCGCCCCGGCCGTCGTGGAAGAGGTGCGCTTCGTACTGTTCAACACCGCAGCCTATGCCGTGTTCGAATCGGCTCTACGGGACATCGGCTAAGCATTAGGCCAAACTTTCACAGCCACTTGAGCATGTAGATCTCGTCGCGGTCGTCGCCGGGGGTCACCCGGATCGAGCGGGGCACCCGGCCGACCTCCCGGTAGCCCACGCTCGCGTAGAAGCGGTCGACCCCGGTGCCGCCGCGGCAGGTGAGCTGCAACGCCTCCAGGCCGAGCGACCTGGCGGCGTCGTCGGCGGCGAGCAACAGCTCCCGGCCATACCCCTTGCCCTGGTGCTTGGGGTGGACCTGGACGCGCAGCAGCCACCGCCAGTGCGCCCGCAGGCCCGAGCCGTTGTCACCCAGGATGAGCCACGCGCCCGGGGCGCCGTCGTCGCCGAAGCCGACGAGGAGGCTGTCGGGGGCCTGCGGCCCGGCGGCGGCGCGCGTGCGGGCGAACGCCCGGTCTGCCGTCGGCCTGATGTCCTCCGGCGTCACGGGAGGCACGAATCCCACCGCGCCGCCCGCGTTGGTGACCTCCGCCCAGCAGCTCAGGAGCTCCTCGAAGAGCTCGGGGGTCATCTCCGGGTCGAGGACGAAACGCATGGGCCGGACGTTATCAACCGCCTCGTACGTCAACCGCGGGGGGAGACGCTGCTCCAGGGCAGGGTCAGCTCGCCGAGCCGCCAGCGCCCGGGACCGCCGGTCGGCGGGGTCGTCTCCACCGGCCAGTCGCGCGCCAGCAGCTCGGCCGCCTTGATCCAGCGCTGCCGGGTGCCGTACGCGCCGAAGGAGGCGCAGGTCGCCCAGGCGTGGTCCCAGTCCGCCAGGAACGCGTGGATCCGCTCGCCGGGCACGTTGCGGTGGATCAGCGTCTTGGGCAGGCGTTCGGCCAGGTCGGAGGGGCGTTCGAAGCCGGTGAACCGGGCCGCGAGGGTGAGCGTGCGCGGCCCCTCCGCGCCGAGCGCCACCCAGGTCGCCCGGTGGCCGACCTCCGAGCAGGTGCCCTCCACGAGCACGCCAGAGGGGTGCAGGCCGGCCCGCAGCCGGTGCCAGTGCTCCCACGCCTCGGCCTCGCCGTACTGCCGCAGCACGTTGAAGGCGCGCACGATCATCGGCGGGCGGGGGACCGGCAGCTCGAAGCCGCCCCTGACGAACGACAGCCCCTCCCGCTCGTACGGCTTGGCCGCCGCGACCCGTTCGGCGGCGATCTCCACGCCCACCACCTCCACGGTGGGGCAGACCCGGCGCAACCGGGTGAACAGCTCCGTCGTCGTGGTGTGGGACGCGCCGTAGCCGAGGTCCACGACCAGCGGCGCCGCCCCCGCCCAGGCCGAGCGCAGCAGCGGGCCGTACACGGCGGCGATCCAGCGGTCGCAGCGGCGCAGCCGGTTGTGCCCGGTGGTGCCCCGCGTGACCGTCCCGACCGGCCGGCCCGGACGCGCCGGTCTCATGTCCCCGCTGTGACCCGGTGCACCTTGTGCTGGGCGGCCTGCGCTCGGGGCCGGACGACCAGCCTGTCGATGTTCACATGCGACGGGCGGGTCACGGCGAAGGCGATCACGTCGGCGACGTCGTCGGCGCTCAGCGGGTCGGGCACGCCCTCGTAGACCTTGGCGGCCCGCTCGGCGTCGCCGCGGAAGCGGGTCAGCGCGAACTCCTCGGTCATCACCATGCCCGGCGCGATCTCGACGACCCGCACCGGGTCGCCGCACAGCTCCAGGCGAAGGGTCTCGGTCATCGAGGTCTGCGCGTGCTTGGCCGCGCAGTAGCCGCCGCCCCCCTCGTACGACACCAGGCCGGCCGTCGAGGTGAGCATCACCAGCACGCCGTCGCCCGACGCGATGAGCTTCGGCAGCAGGGCCCTGGTCATGCGCAGGGTCCCGAGCACGTTCACGTCGTACATGCGCTGCCAGTCGTCCACCCGGCCCTCGGCCACCGGTTCGAGCCCGAACGCGCCGCCCGCGTTGTTCACCAGGACGTCGCAGCGCTCAAGCGAGGCGGCCAGCGCGTCCACCGACGCCTGGTCGGTCACGTCCAGCGTCACCGGGCGGATGCCGGGCACCTCGGCCGCGAGCTTGTCGAGACGGTCCCGCCGTCGCGCCGCCGCCACAACCCGGTATCCCTCCGCGGCGAGCCGGCGGGCCGTCGCCTCGCCGATGCCACTGCTCGCGCCGGTCACCACCGCGGTCCTGACCACGGCCTCGGTCGCCGCGGGACCGGTCGCGGGACCGGTCGCGGGATTGGTCATCGTCACCGCCATCGTCCTTCCCCATCGCCTGAATCGGCAGGCGACATCCTCTCAGGACCCCCGGCGCTCACCGATGTCGGGGAATCCGGTGATGATTTTGGTGGTTATAACCCTCTCGGAGGTGGTTCGGGTGTCGGTGTTACGGCGTCGGGTCAACCGCGTCGCGACCATCAGCGTGCACACGTCCCCGCTGGACCAGCCAGGCACGGGGGACGCGGGCGGCATGAACGTCTACATTCTCGAGGTCGCCAAACGGCTCGCGGCGCTGGGCATCGAGGTGGAGATCTTCACCCGCCGCACGGCCCGTGACCTGCCTCCGGTCGCCGAGCTGACCCCGGGCGTGCTCGTGCGCCACGTCACCGCCGGGCCGTACGAGGAGCTCGACCGGGCCGATCTGCCCGGGCAGCTGTGCGGCTTCCTGTCCGGCGTGCTGCGCACCGAGGCGATGTACGACCCCGGCCGCTACGATCTGATCCACTCGCACTACTGGCTGTCGGGCCAGGTGGGCTGGTTGGCCAAGGAGCGCTGGGGCGTGCCGCTCGTGCACACCATGCACACCATGGCCAAGGTGAAGAACCTCCTGCTCGCCGAGGGCGACAAGCCCGAGCCGGCGATGCGCGTGCTCGGCGAGGAGCAGGTCGTGGAGGTGGCCGACCGCCTGGTCGCCAACACCGCCGCCGAGGCCGAGGAGCTGATCAGCCTGTACGGCGCGCCGCGCGAACGCGTGGCGGTCGTCAACCCGGGCGTGAACCTCGCCGTCTTCCAGCCCGCGTCCAAGGGCGCCGCCCGCCGCCGCCTCGGCCTGCCGCAGGACGCCCACGTGCTGCTGTTCGTGGGCCGCATCCAGCCGCTCAAGGCCCCCGACGTGCTGCTCAGGGCCGCCGCCCGGATGCTCGTGGAGGACCCCTCGCTTCGCCCGCGGCTCGTGGTGGCCTGCGTCGGCGGGCCCAGCGGCAACGGCCTCGCCCATCCCTCCCTGCTCAGCGACCTCGCGGCCGAGCTGGGCATCACCGACGTCGTACGGCTCGCGCCGCCCGCGCCGCAGCCGGAGCTGGCCGACTGGTATCGGGCCGCCGACGTGACCGTCGTGCCCTCCTACAACGAGTCGTTCGGGCTGGTCGCGCTGGAGTCGCAGGCGTGCGGCACCCCGGTCGTCGCGGCGGCGGTCGGCGGCCTGCGCACGGCCGTCAAGGACGGCGTGTCCGGGGTGCTGGTGGCGGGACACAACCCGCACGACTGGGCGCGGGAGCTCGCCGCGCTGGCCCGGCGTCCGGATCGGCTCGCCGAGCTGGCCGCCAACGCCGTGCAGCACGCCACGGGCTTCGGCTGGTCGGCGACGGCCGCCCGGCTGGCCGACGTGTACGCCGGCGCCCTGGCCCAGCTCCACCAGACCCCCGTCGCGGTGAGCTCATAGGCTGGGGCCCATGAGACCGGATCTGGAAGCGGTCATCGCGTCGGCGCTGGAGTCCGCCGAGCTGTCCTACGAGCGGCCGAAGCCGGGCGCGTTCCTGGTCAGGCTGCCGGGCCAGCACAAGCTCGCCACGCTGACCTGGCTCGTCATCGGCGACCAGGCGCTCAACATCGAGGCGTTCTTCTGCCGGCAGCCCGACGAGAACCACGCCGAGTTCTACCGCTGGCTGCTGCACAAGAACGGCTCGATGTACGGCGTCCACTTCGCCGTCGACGCCACGGGCGACGTGCACCTCGTCGGCCGGCTGCCGCTCGACGCGGTGACCGAGGAGGAGATCGACCGGGTGCTCGGCTGCGTCCTCACCTACTCGGACGAGTCGTTCGACCGCGCACTGGAGCTGGGCTTCGCGACGTCCATCAAGCGCGAGTGGGAGTGGCG
Source organism: Microbispora hainanensis (assembly GCF_006874475.1). Taxonomy (GTDB): domain Bacteria; phylum Actinomycetota; class Actinomycetes; order Streptosporangiales; family Streptosporangiaceae; genus Microbispora; species Microbispora hainanensis. Next base: position 14,307 of record NZ_VIRM01000054.1, on the reverse strand, counting down.
GGTCAAGCGCGGCGAGTCGCTGGCCAACCTGCGGGCCTTCGCGCGGGTGGTCGAATCCTGACCAACGGGGCGTCTGCCGCACGCCGATAGGATTGGCCGCATGGCGACTTTGGTGCTGCTGCGGCACGGCGAGAGCGAATGGAATGTCAAAGGCCTGTTCACCGGCTGGGTGGACGTCACACTCTCGCCAACCGGCGAGGAGGAGGCGCGGCGCGGCGGTCAGCTGCTCCTTGAGGCCGGCATCCGGCCCGACGTGGTGCACACCTCGGTGCTCACCCGGGCCATCAAGACCGCCAACCTCGCACTTGAGGCGGCCGACCTGCTGTGGCTTCCGGTCAAGCGCTCCTGGCGGCTGAACGAGCGCCACTACGGCGCGCTCCAGGGCAAGGACAAGGCCCAGACCCGCGCGGAGTTCGGCGACGAGCAGTTCATGCTGTGGCGCCGGTCCTACGACGTGCCGCCGCCGCCGATCGCCGACGACGACGAGTACTCCCAGCTCGGCGACGGCCGCTACTCCCTGCTGCCCTCCGAGCTGGTGCCGCGCACGGAGTGCCTCAAGGACGTCGTGGCGCGCATGCTGCCGTACTGGTACGACCAGATCGTGCCCGACCTGGCGGCCGGTCGCGACGTGCTGGTGGTGGCGCACGGCAACTCGCTGCGCGCGCTCGTCAAGCACCTGGAGGGCATCAGCGACGCCGACATCGCGAGCCTGAACATCCCCACCGGCATCCCGCTGCGCTACGAGCTGGACGCCGACTTCCGCCCGGTCGGCAAGGGCGAATACCTCGACCCGGAGGCCGCCAAGGCCGCCATCGAGGCCGTCGCCAACCAGGGCAAGAAGTAACCTCTCACGTCTGTCACGAAGGCCGCGTCCCGCTGTGGGGGGCGGCCTTCGGTCATTTGTAGGCGACCGGCCTCTTCGCCGTGCCGGGGAACACCTGGACGAGGAGTTCGACCGCGCCGTCCGGGGGATAGGCCACCTGGTAGACGAGCTTGCGGCCGCGCAGGTGGACCCGCACGCGGTACGAACCCGGGCCGCGCGCGGTGAGGCCCCTCAGCCTCGTCCCGTCGCCGTCCGACAGCGCCAGGGCCCCGGTCGGGCTCTCGTAGCCCACCTCGACCACCTCTTCCCAGCCCCTCGTCTCCAGTGGGGGGCGCCGGGTGTAGGACTCGACCGTCACGCAGGCGTGGCCGACCTCGTCGGCCCCCCAGATCGCCAGCGTGCCCCGGCCGCCGCCCACCAGGTCTTCCACCAGGTCCGGGGGATCGTCCTCGCCCTCGTAGCCCTCCTCCCAGCCGTCGATGGTCCAGAACTCGGTCCACATGGTGGCCCGGCGCTGCCGTACGGGCCTGATCTTCGGGCGGTGCCGGGGATGCGCGGCGCAGGCCCGCTCCTTCTTCGCGACGTACGCGTCCGACTCCGCCTGCTGACGGTCGGCCTCCGCCTGCTGCGCGCGGGCCACGGCCGGGCACAGGCCCGGCAGCGAGGTCGCGAGGGACGCCTGGGGCGCCTCCTGGACCGCCCGAGCGTGGATGTCTCCTCCGTGCCGGCTCGCCAGCGCGCACAGCGGACACCACCAGGACGGCCGCCGCCGTACGGGCGAGCGGTCCCCGGCGGACGAAGACGCGCCGGGGAGCGCGTACGGCGAGCAGCACGAGGACCGGCGCAACGCAGTCGTAGAGCCCCCACCAGATCTGCGTGGAGAACCTCTCGGGCGGCCCCCACGCGTCCAGGCACACCGGGCCGAGCGCCGCGTCCAGCGTGGGCAGCAGGAAGTCGGGGAGGTCGAGGACGAGCAGGACGCCGGCCATCGCACCGGCCGATGATCCTGCCGAGTCCGGCGCGCCCGCTCCGCAGGCTCAGACACCAGCCCGCGAATCCCAGGACGATCAGCGGTGCGCCGCCGTACGAGAAGAGGGGAAGGGCCTTGACCGGATATGCCCAGAGCAATATCCGATTGTGGATGTCCCACCCGAGGCAGGTTTGCTGGAACATCGTTATGTAGGTCCGGCTGCCGTCGTCGCCGGTCACGACGGACACGACCCAGAAGAGAAGGGCGGGAGCCGCCGCAGTCAGCGTGGCCGCCGCCCAGAAGGCCCATGATCGTCTCGGCACGGGAGCGAAGACTACGTGGCATGTGCGACAAACGACCCGCGGTCCGGCGATTCGTTGGATACGCGAAAGCCCCGGCCCCCCGAGGACCGGGGCTTTCGCGCCCCCGTACGCCGCTGGGTCAGCCGGCGGGGGCGTCCAGCTCGCGCGTACCCGTGACCAGGTACACGACGTCGCGGGCGACGCGTACGGCGTGGTCGGCGTACCGCTCGTAGTAGCGGCCGGCCAGCGTGATGTCGATGGCGGCCTCGATGCCGTGCTCCCAGTCCTTGGAGAGCAGGGTGCGGAAGAGGCGGCGGTGACGGCGGTCCATCGCGTCGTCGTCCTCCTCCAGCTCCTTGGCGACCTCGATGTCGCGGGAGGCGATGCAGCTGCCCGCCTTGGTGATCAGGTTCTCGGCGATGGCGCCCATCTCGACGAACGTGTCGCGCAGCTCGGCCGGGATGGCGGACTCGGGGTGGCGCATGCGGGCGATCTTGGCGATGTGCTCGGCGTGGTCGCCCATACGCTCCAGGTCGGCGGCCATCCGCAGGGCGGTGATGACGGTACGAAGATCGACCGCCACCGGCTGCTGCGTGGCCATCAGCTCGAAGATCGAGGCTTCGAGTTCCTGGTGCAGCCGGTCGACCTCGTTGTCCTGGGAGATGACGCTCTCCGCCAGCTGCAGGTCGGCGTCGAGCAGGGCGGTCGTCCCCCTCGACATGGCCGACCGCACCAGGCGGGTCATCTCCACCAGGCGGTCGGTCAGGGCCGCAAGCTCTTCGTGATAGGCGTCGCGCATGGCCGCCACGCTACGCGCGCGTCTGTGAACGAATTCCGACCGCCGGATGAACTTTTCCGGAAACAGGGCGTCGTGCCAGGTCGGGCAGGTGGAACAACCGGAAATGCCGCCTAGGCTGCTGAATGTGAACGAGTTGCTGGCGAGCTTGGCGGCGATGGGCGGATTCGTCCTCGGCTCCTTCGTCATGCTCGCGATCCGACGGCAGGCGGACAAGCCCCGCACACCGGAACCGGTGGACGACGGCCTGCCTCCGGGGGTGGCGTCGGTGCTCGCCGTGCTGCCCTCCTCGGCGGTCGTCCTCGATCGCGAAGACCGGGTGCTGCGCGCCAGTTCGGCCGCGCGGGCCTTCGGTCTCGTACGCGGTGAGTCGCTCATGGCCGCCGAGTTACTCGCGCTGGCCAGGAAGGTCCGCAGGGACGGCGAGATCCGCGAGAGCGAGATAGAGACCGCCGGACGCAAGTTCGGGCAGGAGTCCACGTCGTTCGCGGTGCGGGTCGCTCCGCTCGGCACCCACGGGCAGGTGCTCGTGCTGGCCGAGGACCAGACCGAGCGGCAGCGGGTCGAGGCGGTGCGCAGGGACTTCGTGGCGAACGTCAGCCACGAGCTCAAGACGCCGGTCGGCGCGCTGAGCCTGCTCGCCGAGACCGTGGAGGAAGCGGCCGACGACCCCGAGGCCGTGCGGCGGTTCGCCGGCCGGATGCAGCACGAGGCCGCCCGCCTGACCTATCTGGTGCAGGATCTGATCACGCTGTCGCGGATCCAGGGCGGGGAGCCCATCCCGGCGCCCGAGCAGGTGTGCGTGGACGAGACGGTGCACGAGGCCATCGACCGGTGCAACACGAAGGCCTCGGCCAAGGACATCGCGCTCGTCGCGGGCGGCACCGAGGGCCTGAAGGTCTGGGGCGACGAGGAGCTTCTCGTCACGGCGCTGCGCAACCTCATCGACAACGCCGTCGCCTACAGTCCGGAGCACACCCGCGTCGTGATCAGCGCGAGGCCGGCCGGGGACACGGTCGAGGTGAGCGTGAGCGACCAGGGCATCGGCATCCCGGAAAGCGCGCAGGAGCGCATCTTCGAACGGTTCTTCCGCGTCGACGCCGCAAGGTCCCGGGCCACCGGCGGCACCGGGCTCGGTCTCGCGATCGTGAAACACGTGGCCGTCGCCCACGGCGGCGAGGTCACGGTGTGGAGCAAAGAGGGCTCCGGTTCGACCTTCACTCTTCGCCTTCCCGCGTTCGGCGGTCAGGCGGTCCCCGTACCAAGCACGACCATTCCCCAGGAGGCCGCTCAGTGACTCGGGTGCTCGTTGTCGAGGACGAGGAGTCGTTCTCGGACGCCTTGTCGTACATGCTGAGGAAAGAGGGTTACGAGGTCGCGGTGGCGGCCACCGGCCCTGACGCGCTGGACGCGTTCGACCGCAACGGCGCCGACCTCGTCCTGCTCGACCTGATGCTCCCGGGCCTGCCCGGCACCGAGGTGTGCCGCTCGCTCAGGCAGCGGTCGAAGGTGCCGGTCATCATGCTGACCGCCAAGGACAGCGAGATCGACAAGGTCGTCGGCCTCGAACTGGGCGCCGACGACTACGTGACCAAGCCGTTCTCGTCCCGCGAGCTGGTGGCACGCATCCGTGCGGTGCTGCGCCGGCAGGGCGACGTCGAGGAGGTGGAGTCGGCCGTCCTGGCCGGGGGACCGGTCCGCATGGACGTCGACCGGCACATCGTGGCCGTACGCGGCCGGCAGGTGCAGCTCCCGCTGAAGGAGTTCGAGCTGCTGGAGGTGCTGCTGCGCAACGCCGGGCGGGTGCTCACCCGCGGCCAGCTCATCGACCGGGTCTGGGGCGCCGACTACGTGGGCGACACCAAGACCCTCGACGTGCACGTGAAGCGGCTGCGGGCCAAGGTCGAGGCCGACCCGTCCAACCCCCGCTGCATCCTCACGGTGCGCGGCCTTGGCTACAAGTTCGACCCCGCCGACGAGTGAGCCTGTAGGGGCTCGTACGGCTCATGCGGCCCCTCCGATGGAAAGGAGCCCCTGTCCGGCCGGACAGGGGCTCCTGCGCGTCTACAGGACGTCTACATGGACGTCTGCACGGCCGTCAGCCGGCGTTCTCGGCGGGCGCCCCGGTGGGAGTGGCCTCGGTGGTCTCCGAGGTGGCGGCGTCCGACGGCGCCGGGCTCCCGGTGGCGAGCGGGGCCGTGGGCGTGGCCGTCGGCGCCGGCGGCAGCGTCGCGAACTCGCGGCTGCGGGCGACGACCGGCACGGTGAGCGAGATGTCGCCGGCGTTCTTGAACAGGAGCGTGAGCTTGATGCTCTCGCCGCCGCGCAGCGCCGTCTTGAGGCCGTCGATCGTGACCCCGGGGGTCTTGGCGAGCACGCCCGGCTGGAGGTCGATGGGGCTCTGCACGCTGGCCGAGGTGGCCTTCTGCTCCTCGGGGACGATGCTGGTGAGCTGGTCGGCGGTCCCCGTGCTGTTCAGGAGAGTCAGGTAGAGCGGCGCCGATCCGCCGGCGGCGAGCTCCTGGCCGGAGTCGGGCCCGAGGATGAACGCCTGCGGGATCATGACGCCGTTCTTGCCGTATGCCTTGCCGGGGCCGTCGCCGTCATAGAGGACACCCGCCTCGTTCGGGGCGTACGGCGCGTTGGTGTTGGCGTCGAAACCGGCGCCACACGCGGCCAGTGCAGGGATGGCGGCGGCGAGGAGCGCGGCAACGGCGATCGCCCTGCGACGGCGGCTGCTGGTCACGGTTCGAGGTCTCCTTGGTACGCACGTGTATGGGCAGCAATCACCTTATCCGCGCCGGTCACCGGTCCGGCGTCGGCTCCCGGTCCACAGGCCGCAGCAGTGCAGGTCATCCGGTATGTCCTGTATGCCGATTCACAGAGTGGATGGCTTGTCAAGCCCCAAAACGAGGCTTTGACCTGCAGTTATGTTCCTTTCACTGTTCCGGGAGGCGGTAACCGCGTGGTACCCTGGAGTACAGCGGAAGGGGTACTCGTCACATGACTTTCCAGGTCGGCGACACTGTCGTCTACCCCCACCATGGGGCTGCTCGGATCGAGGCCATCACGACCCGAACCATCAAGGGTGAGGAAAAGACCTACCTGGTGCTGAAGGTCGACAAGGGCGACCTGACCGTACAGGTACCAGCGGAAAATGCCGAGCTCGTCGGTGTGCGCGACGTCGTCGGCCAAGAGGGACTCGAGCGGGTGTTCGACGTGCTGCGCATGCCGCACACGGAGGAGCCCACCAACTGGTCCCGCCGCTACAAGGCCAACCTTGAGAAGCTGGCGTCGGGGGACGTCAACAAGGTGGCCGAGGTGGTGCGTGACCTGTGGCGGCGCGACAAGGAGCGCGGCCTGTCCGCCGGTGAGAAGCGCATGCTCGCCAAGGCCCGCCAGATCCTCGTCAGCGAGCTCGCGCTGGCCGAGAAGACCAACGAGGACAAGGCGGAGGCCCTGCTCGACGAGGTGCTGAACTCCTGAACATCACATCGCCAAGGGTGGGCGTCGGGGTCGACGTCCACCCTTTCGCATCGGGTAGGGAGCTTCACCTCGCCGGCCTGTTCTGGCCGGAGGAGACCGGGCTGGCCGGTCATTCCGACGGCGACGCCGCGGCGCACGCCTGCTGCGACGCGCTGCTGTCGGCGGCCGGGCTCGGAGACGTGGGCGCGCTCTTCGGCACCTCCGATCCCCGCTGGGCGGGTGCCGCCGGCGTGACCCTCCTGGAGGAGGCGGCCCGCCAGGTGCGGGCGGCGGGATTCGAGATCGGCAACCTGGCCGTCCAGATCATCGGGAACCGCCCGAAGGTCGCACCTCGACGCGCGGAGGCGGAGAAGGCCCTCGGGGCCGCCGCAGGGGCGCCGGTGAGCGTCAGCGCGACCACGACCGACGGCCTCGGGCTCACCGGTCGCGGTGAGGGCGTCGCGGCCATCGCGACCGCTCTGATCCTCCCGGCATGAAGGCCCTCCCGGCATGGATGTTCCGTTCCAATCGGACATGCCAACCAGAATGAGACCCGGAGCGTCTCACTAACGCGTGGGCGGCGGCTCGAACCAAGGCGCGGAATCGAGCCGCCGCCTTCTTTTTTCTTTCATGGGACGCATATTTCCCTTCCATGGGGTAGCCCACTGTCCGAGGATGAAAGGGTCACCCTCATCGGGAGGTCGATATGACAATCGAGTCCATTCTCGGCGCCATCGTCATCGGTGCGGTCATCGGCGCTCTGGGCCGCCTGTTCCTGCCGGGCCGCCAGCCGATCGGCTGGATCCTGACGATCGTCGTCGGTATCGTCGCGGCGCTCATCGGCACCGCGATCGCCCAGGTCATGGGCGTGGCGACGACGGATGGCATCGACTGGATCGAACTGGTCATGCAGGTCGTACTGGCCATCGTGGGCGTCGGCATCGTCGCCGGTCTCAAGCGAGGGTCGCGGGTGTAAGGCACTCACTCGGTGGGGCGGCCCCCGCCCTCACCCCCTAGCGCGCAGGCCCGTCCGGCTGGTTCTCCAGCCGGGCGGGCCTGCGCGTTCTGAAAGATGGGGCGGGAAAGATGAGGCGGGAAAGATGAGGCGCTGCCCGGTGGAGTGCCTGTCAGTCAGTCGGGCGGGCGGGGCGTGCTGCGCATCCGGCCGGACGGAGGCGCCATCGGGACGGTCCCCTCCTCGTCGTCCTTCGCGACGTCCTCCGTGGTGTCCTCGGCGTCCGGGGCGTCCGGGGCTTCCTGACGGCTGTCTTCCGCGGCGTACGGCTCGCGCCCGCCGTCCTGCTCGCCGGGGTCGGCGCAGTCCGATCCGTGGGCGGGATCCGGCACGTCCCTGATCTGGCGGAGCGGCTGGGTGTCGACGCCCGCCTCGTCTTCGGCCCGCTCCTGCTCGGCGTCGGCGGGCTCGTCCGGTTTGGGACGGGGATGCACGAGGACGTCACCGGTGTGCGGCCGTACGAGGTCGCCCCAGCGCACGGGACGGTTGCGGCGGGGCTGCGCCGGACGGCCACCCGTCTCGGCCGGCTCTGTGACGGCCGGCTCTGTGACGACCGGCTCTGCGACGGCGGGTTCTGAGACGACCGGCTCTGTGACGACCGGCTCTGCGACGGCGGGTTCTGAGACGACCGGCTCTGTGACGACCGGCTCTGCGACGGCGGGTTCTGAGACGACCGGCTCTGCGACGGCCGGTTCTGTGATGGCCGGTTCGGCCTGCTCCGTGACGGGCGGGGTGCGGGGCGCCGCCGTCGGAGGCACGATCGGCAGGACCTCGGGCTCGTCCTGTGCCTGTTCCGCGATCGTCTCGGACGCGGTCTCGGATGCGGCCTCGGACCCGGTTTCCCGCGCGGGTTCAGGGACGGAGTCCGCGATCCGTATGCCGTTCTCATCGTCGGCTTGTGGATCGTCGGCCTGTGGATCCTTGTCCTGCGGAGGGGTGACGGGCAGCGGCGGGGCGTACTCGGGCGGCGCGACGGTCTCGGAGACCGGGCTGACCGGCAGCGGAGGGACGTAGCCGGGAGGCGCCACCGCCTCCGGAACCGGCTGCAGGGGCGGCGCACCGTGCTCCTCGGTGGCAGCGTGCGCGGGGCCAGCGTGCGCGGTGTGCGGGTTTTCGGAGCCGGGGCGCGCGGTGACGGTGGGCGCGGTGACGGTGGGCGTGGGTGCGGGACGCTCCCGCGCGGCCACCGGATAGGGGGCGGTGACGGCGGCCCGGGGCTCGCGCGCGCCGCCGAAGGGCACCAGGTCGTCGTCGGAGTCGTCGGAGTCGGCGGACTCGTCATCGAGGTCGTCGTCGTCCAGGTCGGCCCGGTTGGTGCGCACGTGCTTCAGCAGGAGCAGCAACAGCCACAGCCCGACGGCGAGCATCACCCAGGGCGCCAACGCGACGACGAGCGCGGAGGCGTCGGGGTCGAAGGAGACGCCGACGGCGGTCGCGGCGTTCGCGGCGGCGGCCGACGCCAGGAGCAGGATCAGGACGAAGCCCGCCTGGAAGCGGACCAGGAGGCGCGCGCCCCGCAGCAACGGCACGCTGACCAGGGCGACGACAAGCAGAACGTCGAACGCCGCAGGATAGAGGTAGGCGAGCTGCGGCTCGGCACGCCCGGAGACGGCCAGAGCCCGCAGGTCGTCGAAGGACAGCGCGCAGGCGATCCCCGCGAGAACCGCGATGGCGGCGCCCGCGAGGCCGATGGCCAGGCGGCGCAGCACCAGCGGGATTCCGGAGGGAGTGTTTCGGGACGGGCGGGAGGCCGTGCCTGCCGCGCCGGGGGGAGTCACGTCCATGGCGTTTCGAGCCTACAGAATCGGAGTGACGATCGATCGCACTCGCGTGATCACCCGCTTCGTGTCGGTAATCGGCGACCGCACCGGCAACCTCCGATACGCTCTCGAAACGGCCGGCTCCGCCCCGGTTCGGCCTGGTTCGGCCGGGCGTGCCCAATTCCGGCTCGGTTCGGCCCCGGCCTGGCAGCGGTTCGGCTTCCGCCCGGCTCGGTTCGGCTCCGGCCTGGCAGCGGCTCGGCTTCCGCCCGGCTCGGTTCGGCTCCGGCCTGGCCCGGCGCGGTCCGGCTCCGGCCTGGCCCGGCGCGGTCGGGGCCGGCGTGGTCCTGGCGACGCTGCGTGTCCGGCCGGGCCTCGCGCCGGTTCGGTGAAGCTCGCGCGGACGGCCGTACAGATCGTGACGGGTTTTGTTTCGGGTTATATCGGGACTTATGTGTCGGAAGTTTCCGTGATCGGCCACATGAAGCCGTTCACGGACGCCCAACTAGACCTGTGCTGGGCTGCCAGGCGTTAGCCTTGCCTTCGTGAGCCTGCACTTCTACGACACCAGCACGCGTACGGTCCGTGAATTCGTACCGGTCGAGCCCGGCCGGGTCTCGATGTATCTGTGTGGTGCGACCGTTCAGGCTCCGCCGCACATCGGGCACATCAGGTCCGGCGTGAACTTCGACGTTCTTCGCCGCTGGCTGACGCGGCAGGGCTACGACGTGACCTTCTGCCGCAACGTCACGGATCTCGACGACAAGATCATCAGGGTGGCCGCCGGGGAAGGCGTGCCCTGGTTCGTCGTCGCCGAGCGCAACCAGCGCGCCTTCACCTGGGCGTACGACCAGCTCGGCTGCTTGCCGCCGACCGTCGAGCCCCGGGCCATGGGCCACGTGCCCGAGATGATCGAGCTGATGCGGCGGCTGATCGACAAGGGCCACGCGTACGCGGCGGGCGGCGACGTCTACTTCGACGTGATGTCCTACGCCGACCGATACGGCAAGCTCTCCAACCAGAAGCTGGAGAACATGCGGGCGGCCGGTGACACCGACACCGACTCGCTCAAGCGCGACCCACGTGACTTCGCGCTTTGGAAGGGCGCCAAGCCCGGCGAGCCCACGTGGCCGACGCCGTGGGGCAAGGGCCGTCCCGGCTGGCACCTGGAGTGCTCGGCCATGGCGACCAAGTATCTCGGCGGCACGTTCGACATCCACGGCGGCGGGGTCGACCTGATCTTCCCGCACCACGAGAACGAGATCGCCCAGTCGCAGGCGGCGGGCGACGGCTTCGCGCGCTACTGGCTGCACAACGGGCTGCTCACGCTCGGTGGCGAGAAGATGAGCAAGTCGCTCGGCAACTCGCTGCTGATCCCCGGCATGCTCCGCAAGGTGCGTGCGGTCGAGCTCCGCTACTACCTGGTCGCGGCACACTACCGTTCGCCGATCGACTACTCGGACGAGGCGCTCCAGGAGGCGGCGGCCGGCTACCGCCGGATCGAGGGGTTCGTCACGCGGGCGGCCGAGGTGATCCACGACGTGGACGCCGCCGCGCCGCTGCCCCAGGCGTTCGTGGACGCCATGGACGACGACCTGAACGTCTCGCAGGCGCTCGCCGTGATCCACGAGGTCGTCCGCGAGGGCAACGTCGCGCTGGCCCAGGGCAACAAGGAGCAGGTCGCCCGGCTGCTCGCCGAGACGCAGAACATGCTCGACGTGCTCGGCCTCGACCCCAGGTCGGAGCAGTGGCGTACGACCGGCGACTCGGGGCTCCGGGAGGTCGTGGACGCGCTCGTCGCCGTCGCGCTGGAGCAGCGCCAGGCCGCGCGGGCCCGCAAGGACTACGCTGCGGCCGACGCCATCCGCGACCAGCTCGCGGCGGCCGGGATCGTGGTGGAGGACACCCCGCAGGGCCCGCGGTGGGAGCTGGCACAGTAAGCGTGGCCCTACGCTAGAGACCATGGCGGGAAGGGCTTCAGGGAAGCCGTCGAAGAAGCAGGGGCCGACCAAGGGCACGGGCGGCAAGGTCAGGCGCTCCCTTGAGGGCAAGGGAGCGACGCCGCCCGCGCACATGCGGCACTGGTACAAGGACAAGGCCCGCGCCGAGCGGATCGAGCGCGAGGCCCGGGGCGGCGGGAGTTCGTCCTCGCGTACGCCGAGCCGTACGCGCCGGGAGGACGCCCCCGAGATCATCGGTGGGCGCAACCCGGTGCTCGAGGCGCTGCGTGCCCACGTGCCCGCGAACGCGCTGTATGTGGCGCAGCGGATCGACAACGACGACCGCGTCCGCGAGGCCATCAAGCTCGCGGCCGACCGTGGCATCGCGCTGCTGGAGGTCAGCAGGGACAAGCTCGACCGGCTGACCGAGAGCACCGTCCACCAGGGCATCGGCCTGCAGGTCCCGCCGTACGACTACGCGCATCCCGAGCAGCTCGTGGAGCGGGCCAGGGAGGCCGCCGAGGTGCCGCTGATCGTCGCCCTGGACGGCGTGACCGATCCGCGCAACCTCGGCGCCATCGCGCGCTCGGCGACCGCCTTCGGTGCGCACGGGCTGCTCGTCCCGTCCCGCCGTTCGGCGGGCGTCACCGCCGGCGCCTGGAAGACCTCGGCCGGCACCCTCGCGACCCTCCCCGTCGCCCGAGCGTCGAACCTCACCCAGACGCTCCAGGCGTACCGGGAGGAGGGCCTGTTCGTGATCGGCCTCGACGGCACCGCCACGGTGGACATCGCCGACGTCGAGCTCGCGACCGAGCCGCTCGTCGTGGTCGTCGGCTCGGAGGGCAAGGGCCTGTCCCGCCTGGTCAGGGAGGCGTGCGACCAGATCGTCCGCATCCCCATGAACGCCGCCGCCGAGTCGCTGAACGCCGGTGTGGCCGCCGGGATCGCTCTCTACGAGGTCGCCCAGCATCGTCGCCGGTGATTTCACCGTGACGGTACGGCCCCGGGCCCACTAAACTCGTCTGGGTGACAGGCCGCCTTAGCTCAATCGGCAGAGCATCTGTCTTGTAAACAGAAGGTCTGGGGTTCGATTCCCCAAGGCGGCTCTCGTACGACAGGCCCCTGACCAGGTAATTCCCGGTCGGGGGCCTTGTGCTTTCGCGGCTCATCCGGTTGTCGGCGTCGTCGGGAACCACCCTCGGAGCCGCCCGCTTGAGTCGCACCAGCAGTGCGCCGGAAATGGCCTGCGCCGCTCGCCCTCGATGAGATGCCCGTAGACGTCCGTCGTACCGCCCTACCTCCCGGCGGCCCGCGGAGTCGACTCGCCTACGCTCGTCATGAGCGACAACATCGCCGCCGACGGGCTGTTCCCCGTCTTCGAGCAGGTCTATCTCTATGTGGGAGCGGAGCACACCCGGATGACCCTTGACGCCCGCGCGCTACTGCCCATAGCCGAGCAGGCCGTCACCATCGCCGGCCAGATCATCACGACCAAGCTCCCCGGCGTGGTCACCGCCAAGGGCGACCGCGACATGGTCACCGAAGTGGACTACGCCGTCGAGCACGCCGTACGCGACTTCCTGTCACGGGAAACCCCGGAGATCGGGTTCCTGGGAGAGGAGGAAGGCATCACCAACGTCGGCGACGGCCTCATGTGGGCACTCGATCCGCTCGACGGCACCGCCAACTTCACCCACGGCATCCCCCTGTGCGGGGCTTCGCTCGGCCTTCTCGACCACGACCGCTCCGTCCTCGGCGTGATCGACCTCCCCTTCCTGAGCACCCGCTATGCCGCAGCCGAAGCCGCCGGAGCCACCGCAAATGGCCGGCCGATCAGCGCGAGCACCACCGACGCCATGGAGGCCGCCATCGTCGCCGTCGGCGACTACGCCGTGGGCAAGGACGCCGAGGCCAGGAACCGCGTCCGGCTCCCGCTCAACTACCGGCTCGCCGCCCGGGTGCAGCGCATTCGCATGTTCGGCTCCGCCGCCGTCCATCTCGCCTGGGTCGCCGACGGCAAGACCGACGCCTGCATCATGCTGTCCAACAATCCCTGGGACACCTCCGCAGGCGTCGTCATCGCCCGCGAAGCCGGAGCCATCGTCACCGACATCGACGGCACCCCGCACACGATGAAGGCCCGAGCCACCATCGCCGCAACCCCGAAGATCCTGGCCGACCTGGTCGAACTCGTCTCAGGGGTCGAAAAGGACGCGGGTCGTACGATCTAGCTCTCTTGAGGGTCACTCCGGACCGGCGAGCCGCGCGCTGGGCGCGTCACTGTGTCTGGCGCCGTGGCGAGAGGTGGCGCTCAGAACATGAGAAGGTCACGACGCAGTTTTTCGATCATCCCTGGTACGGCGACGAATGCGGGGGCCTCGTCATAACCGGGAAAGCCTCCCCAGGCCAGTGAAATCCGCAGGTAATCGATAAGCGTGACACCCGTCCGGTGGCGGGCGCCGATCAACTCGGGATCCGCCGCGTTGCTCGGAAGCAGGATGTTCTGCTGACCGCCGCTGAAGTTGGCCTTGTGGACTTCGTCCGGCGCGAAGGCGAAGGGGAAGCCTTCCGAGTGAAATCGACAGCGGTCCTCTTCTTCGGGATCAGTGCAGGCGCACCCCTGCTCGAAGTCGCCGCCCCATGATTCCCAGTCTCGCTGCAGGCGGGAGCCTGGAGGGAGCATCAGCGGGTCCGGGTAGAGAATTCGCTCGTCGTACGGATCTGCGTGGTAACTGACATGGGGCAACGCCGAGCCCCCGTCGCCGCATAGGTCGACGCCTCCCACGATCTCCAGGCAGGCGCGCAGAGCGAGCGGTAACGGGCCGATCACCTGCTCTGCCCTTCTCACCGCTGCCAGATCATCCTTCGTGGGGGCCTGACGGGCATATTCGGGGTAGGCGAAGGCGTAGCCCACCGCGGTGAGCCGCTCCACGATGACGTCCACGTTGGCTGCGACGCGTCTCATGGTCTCTCGTGCGACCGCCTCGGCGTCCTCGTGAAGCCCCTCGGGGACGCCATCAGGGCCGTACGCCCGAAGCTCGTCCCAGACGGCGAAGCATTCGCCCGCGCGGTATCTCGCACTCCATGACGCCATGACCGGCGATGATATCCAGGCCCGGCTCAATGCTCAGCTCGGCCGCTGACGTGCGTATCACGTGAACGGGCTCGTCGCCGGGGGCAATCCTTTCCGCCCGGCGACCAGTGAACCCGAGCCGGTCGAATCCGGCCGCACCGTG
>NZ_VIRM01000053.1 GCF_006874475.1 Microbispora hainanensis | reverse complement strand
TGCGTCTGCCCAGTGCGATCTGAAGCCGACGATCTCAAGCTGTAGGGCGGGGATATTTCTGTGCAAAACCGAATGAACTCTCGGACTTGAGCGGTCGCTTAAATCGGCCTACTCTCGGTTTTGAGCGGTCGCTCAAGACGTGAGGGGTGCGCATGGGCCGGTTTGTGTACGTCGAATGCTGGATCCGGGCGGACATGGAGGCCCTATGGGAACGGACGCAACGCCCTGACCTGCATCAACGATGGGACTTACGCTTCACGGAGATCGACTACCTGCCGCGCGCACACGGTGAGCCGCAGCGGTTCCGGTATGCCTTTCGGCTCCTGCCCGGGCTCGTCATCGACGGCAGCGGCGTTACGGCGGGAGACCGCCGCGATCCCGAACACAGGACGTCGGCGCTGCGCTTCGCCTCCGGCCATCCGCTCTCGCTGATCCGCTCCGGCTCCGGCTACTGGCGTTACGTCCCCACCGACGACGGCGTCCGCTTCATCACCCGATACGGCTATCGCCCCGGCTGGGGCAATGCCGTCGACCTCGTCTTCCGTCCCCTCATCGGCTGGGCGACGGCCTGGTCCTTCGACCGGCTGCGCCTCTGGCTGGAGACCGGCCGGACGCCGGAGCGTTCCCTGTGGCAGGCCCTCGCCGAGGTCTGCCTGCGCACCCTCACGACCGCCATCGCCATCACCACCACGCCGACCGCCGTCGCATGCCTGATAGGAGCGGCGGCCGTCCTCCTGCCGCCGCTTCCGTCGACCCCGGCGGCCCGGCGATGCCTGCGCCGTCCGCCCGACCGGCAGGCGGCGACAGCCCACCACACCCTGATGGAGACGCTATGACCTCGATTTTCGAACGTGCCCTGGGCGCCGATTTCGCCCGTCTGCACCCGGAACTGCAACGGCGCTTCGGCGTGGGCGTCGCCGACGGGCGGGCCTGCGTCGGCACGGGGGTGATGGAGCACGTCTGGCATGCGGGCTTCACCCGGCCGTTCCTCGCTGTCGGCGGGACCCGCAACATCCTGGTCCCCGAGCAGGGCCGGCAGGTGCCGTTCACCATCGAGAACTACCCGTACGTCGACTCGTACGGGCGGGAGACGGTGAGCTTCGTCCGCATCTTCGATCTGCCCGGCCGCCGCAGGCGGTTCGACGCCCAGATGGTGTTCGACCCCATCAGAGGGATCGTCGACTATCTGGGCTCGCACCAGCATCTGGCCGTGGACCTGGACCTTGAGGTGGACGAGCGCGGGGGCCTCGTCATCCGCTCCAGTGAGTTCCGCCTGCACGAGGGCCGGCTCTCCTGCCGCCTCCCCGGAGCGGTCACGGGAACGGCCGTCGTCAGGGAGTCGTACGACGACGAGGCGGGGGAGTTCCGCGTCGGGGTCACGGTGTCCCACCACAGGCTGGGGCCCATGTTCGGCTATTGGGGCGCGTTCCAGGCCCGCTACGTCGACGTCACCGAGCACGGCGTACCCGCCACGATCAAGCCGCTACGCGAAGAGGCACGCCTTTGACATCAACGCAGCGGCGGGACGGCGTTGCGGGCGCGGTCGAGGGCGAGGGCCGGCCACCAGGTGCCGCCGACGGGGGCCACCTGGTGATAGACCGGATCCTCCGGCCCGGAGCCGCCCCGCAGGCACCGGCCGTTGGACTCCCCGGGGTGGCGGATCCACAGGAACGCGTCGGCCAGCTCGTTGCCGGTATCGGTGGTCGGGCGGGGGCCGACACCCCGCCCTGGCGGGTTGCACCACAACTGAGGGTCGGCGTACGTGCCCTCTGGCGCAGACCACACGCCCTTGCCGTTGCGGCTGGTGTCGATGACGAAGTGGGTCAGCGGCGCGTCGGCCGGCACGGCGGCGATCTCGGCGTCCGTGCAGGTGCCGCCGCCCTTGGCGCTCACCACATAGACGCAGCGGGAGAGCCGTTCCCCGTACGGAAGGAGGGTGTCGGTGTGCTGGAAGTCCGAGCTGTTCAGATAGAAGCCGTCGGCCCGGCCGGCAGCGGCCTTGACGAGCCGCTCGGCCATGATGCTGACGGACTCGGGCCAGCCCTGGATGCCGCCGTCGAGATACACGGCCGTGTGCGGCAGCGCCCCCAGACGGTCCACCGCGTAGCCGAGCTCGCGATAGCGCGCGGCGGTCCCCGCCGCGCCGCCCTCATCGCAGCCGTCGGTGCCGGGCACCTTGGTCAGGCTGTTCGGTTCGAGCACGACCACCGCCCGGCCCGCGCCGATGCCGGTCGCGATCTGGTCGATCCAGTGCCGGTACGTCCGCTCGTCCGGCGCCCCGCGGCGGGAGCAGTCCGTCAAGGGGATGTAGTCCGTCATGAACACCGGTGTGGCGTCGTGGGCCGCGGCGAGCCGCATGGTGGTCGTGACGGTGTCCTTCACCTCGGCGGCCGGCATGTTCAGATCCACGGAATGCGGCACCGCGGCCAGGGCGCGCATCAGCGCGGCGTCGGCCTTCCTGCCCTGCGCCTCCCAGATCTCCGCCTGGCGCTGCGGGTCGGGCTCCTGCCTGTAGGCGAACCGTACGCCGGGCTCGCGCAGCGGATTGCCGGCGGTGCCTGCGGCGGAAGCGGACGGGAGAGCGGGGGAAGCAGTCGGGTGAGCGGGGGATCCGGACGGGAGAGCGGCGGCCACGGAGGTGGCCGACGGGCCGGACGACGAGGGCGAGCCCGGCGAGGTGCCCAGCCACACCGCGGCCGCCGCCGCGGCCAGGGCGACGGCCCCCGCCCCGATGCCCATCGCCAGCCTGTGGCGGCGTCTCCCACCACCCCCGGGCATGGTCGCGGGGGCCGTGGAGCCGACGAGCGTGTCGAGAATGTCCTGCACGGTCGGGCGTTCGGCGGGGTTCTTGGCCAGGGCGCGGGCGACGAGCGCGCCCAGCGGCCCGTCGAGGCCGGTCAGGTCGGGATCCCCGTTGATGACCCGGTTGAGCACGACCGGGAGCGATCCGTTGCCGAAGGGGGCGCGGCCCGTTCCCGCGTACGCGATCGTGCTCGCCCAGGCGAAGACGTCGGAGGCGGGAGTGAGGGGGCCGCCCTCGAACTGCTCGGGGGACATGAACGACGGCGTGCCGACGACCGCGCTGCTCATATGTCCGGTCATGTCGGTCAGGTGGGCGACGCCGAAGTCGATGACCTTGGGGCCGACGGGGGAGAGCAGGACGTTGCCGGGCTTGAGGTCGCGGTGGATGATCCCGGCGGCGTGGATGGCGCGCAGCGCGGTCGCGATGCTGACCGCGAGTCCTTCCAGGCTGGAGCCGCGCAGCGGCCCGTCGCGTACGACGGCCTCCCGGAGGGTCGGCCCCGGGACGTATTCGGTGACCAGGTAGGCGGTTTCGGCGTCCATTTGGGCGTCGAGGACGGCGGCGGTGCAGAAGCGGGCGACCCGCTTGGCGGCCTCCACCTCCCGGCGGAAGCGGCGGCGGAAGCCGGGGTCGGCGGCGATGGTGTGGTGGAGCAGCTTGACCGCCACGCGCGTGCCGTCCGGCGCCTCACCCAGATAGACGGTGCCCATGCCGCCCTCGCCGAGCCTGCGCAGCAGCCGGTAAGGCCCCACCTGGTGCGGGTCACCTGCCCGCAGGCCGCCGGGTAAGCCGTCCGCCTCGCTGCCGCCGTACACATCGCCCCCGCTGGGATGTCCGGGAAGTCACTTCGGATCTTATGACGGCCGCCGGGCGGGGTCATCGCCGGACGCCTGCCACTACGGTGAAGCCGCGAACAGGAACGAAGGGGGAGATGATGGGCGACACCCGCACACGGCTGCTCGAAGGCGCCCTGGAGACGTTGCGCACCCAGGGCATCGCGGGGGCCTCGGCGCGGGCGATCGCCACCGCCGCCGGGGTGAACCAGGCGCTCGTCTTCTATCACTTCGGCACGGTCGACGACCTCCTCGCCGCGGCCCTGCGGTATGGCTCCGAGCAGCGGGTGGCCGTCTATCGGGCCCGGTTCGCGGCCGTGAGCTCCCTGCGGGAGCTGCTCGACCTCGGCCGTTCGCTGCACGCCGAGGAGCGCGAGACGGGCAACCTCGCCGTGCTCGCCCAGATGCTCGCGGGCAGCCAGATGGACGGCAGGCTCGCCCCCGCCACCGCCGACGGCCTCGGCATGTGGGTCACCGAGATCGAGGAGGTCCTCGGCCGGGTGCTGGTCGGCAGCCCGCTCGCGGAGTTCGTCGACGTCGCCGGGCTCGCCCGCGCTACCGCGGCGGCCTTCGTCGGCCTCGAACTGTACGACGGGGTCGACCGCGACGGCGCGGAGCGCGCGTTCGACAGCCTGGAGCAGCTCGCCGGTCTGGTCGGCGTCCTGGAGGACATGGGCCCGCTCGTACGGCGCACCGTACGGGCCCGCCTCCGCAAGGCCGGCACCACCGAGAAGTGAGTCGGCGAGAGACGAGCCGGCGCAGTGCCGTCAGTCCACCCTGACGACGTATTTGCCCCGCACCCCGCCCGCCTCCAGCGCGCGGTGGGCCGCCGCCGTCTCCTCCAGCGGGAAGCACCGGTCCACCGCCGGGCGCAGTCTTCCCTCCGCCACCTCCCGGGCGAGGTCGTCGAAGAGCGCCCGCCGGGGGTTGCCGCTGAAGAAGCGCACCCGGCCGCGTCCGTGCACGGCGCTGGCGGCGAGGTAGCCGAGTGAGGCGGCGGGCCGGGTCAGGTCGAAGGCGATGGTGACCATACGCCCGCCGGGCCTCAGCAGGCGCCGGAAGGCCCGCAGGTCGGTGCCCGCGGTGTCGAGGACCACGTCGAGCAGGCCCAGTTCGCCCGGCGTGACGGTCCGGTGGTCGACGACGTGGTGGGCGCCGAGCGTACGGACGAAGTCGAGGTTGGCGGCGCGGGCCAGGGCCGTGACCTCGGCGCCGTAGGCCCGTCCGAGCTGGACGGCGGCGTTGCCGACTCCGCCCGCGGCGCCGCGTACGAGCAGTCGTTCGCCGGGGCGCAGCCGGGCCTTGTCGCGCAGCGCCGTGATGGCCGTGGTCGCCACCGGCAGCGCGGCGGCTTCCAGCAGATCGAGTCCGTCCGGGACGCGGCCGAGCCGCTCGGCCCGGACCGCCACATAGTCGGCGGCGCTGCCGAATCCGGTGCGGCCCACGACGCCCCACACCCGGTCGCCGACCACGATGTCCGTCACGCCGGCGCCGAGCGCGGCGACCTCGCCGGTGAAGTCCAACCCGACGCGTTGCGGGAACTTCCGTCCGGTGAGGAGACGGACCCTGCCGGAACGGGCGGCCGTCTCTCCGCCGTTGACGCTGAACGCGCGCACCCGCACGAGCACCTCGCCGGGCGCCGGCTCCGGGCGTGGCACCCGGCTCACGTACAGCACCTCGGGGCCGCCGTATCGGTCGAACAGCACCGCTCTCATCGTGTGGTCGTCCATGGCTCTCACCTTCGCCGTCAGTGGCCGTGCGGGCATCGGCCCCGAGCGTAGGCTTCTATGTGGACGGCATCGTCCGCTTACATCGGAAGTGAGAAACAGTGGTGGAGGATTCCTCTCGGATCGCGGGCCCGCGGATGCGGGCCGACGCCCGGCGCAACCAGGGGCGCATCCTCGCCGCCGCCCGTGAGGTCTTCGCCGAGCACGGGATCGACGCGCCCATGGCGACCGTCGCCCGGAGGGCCGGCGTCGGCGTGGCGACGCTTTACCGGCGTTTCCCGACCCGCGACGCGCTGGTGCGGGCCGCGTTCGCGCACCAGATGCAGACCTGCGCCCGGGCGCTCACCGAGGCGCTCACCGACCCCGACCCCTGGCGGGGCTTCCAGCGGTTGTTCGAGACGGTCTGCGAACTCCAGCGGGAGGAACGCGGCTTCCCCGCCGCGTTCGTCGCGGCCTTTCCGGACAGCACGGCGGGACACGCGCAGGCTCGGGAACGGACCGAACGGGACCTCACCACCCTGGTCCGCAGAGCCCAGGCGGCGGGTGCGCTGCGGGCCGACTTCCACCCTTCCGACCTCGTCGTGGCCCTGTTGTCCCACTGCGGTCTGGTCACCGCGCTGCCGCACGACAGTGCGGCGTCCCGGCGCCTGGTGGCGTACCTGCTGCAGTCGTTCCGCGCCGAGGCGGCTCACCGGCCCCTGCCCCCGCCGAGCGCTCTGTCGCTGCGCGATGTCCCGATCGCGGCCGACGGCTCGCAGAGACAGCGTTCCTCCAGGGCCTGACGCTGTGAGTGGGCGACGCCCGATGAATCGCGCTATCGCACGCAGAGCGCGGAATTTCGGCGGGGCGCCCGGTCAGCGGTCGCGACGGCCGTTGTCGCGGCCCTCGTCCTGCCCGCTCTGGCCGAGGCCGGTGAACTGCCGGAGGAACGCCCGGTAGGCGTCGGCCCGGACTCCGGGCGACGGCGATCGAACACCCTGGACGATGCTCTGCGGGATGCCGCCCGCATCGGGCCGCCTGGACCGGTAGTCCCGCAGCCGTTCCCGATGCTCGTCCGCCCAGTCGTGCAGCGCCCCGATGCGGGCGAAGTGGAACGCCACGGCCAGCAGGGGAACGACGAGGATCGTCGTCACGACGAAGCCGACGTCGTGACGGAGCACGCCCAGGATCAGGACGGCTCCGGCCACGGTGCCGGCTCTGATGAGACCCCTCCGAACGCTTCCAGGGTCGGCCCGGGCTTCCTCGGCCCACTCCCGCAGGCGGTGCAGCGGAGGCTGGTACGCCGCGCCGAGCCGCAGGACTCGTGGCACCCAGCCCGCGTACGCCGCCAGGGTCAGCGCGACGAGATACCACGACACCGTCGCGGCGATGTCCGGCTCGGCCCACCCCCAGATGATCCAGGGCACCGGGACCGTGGCGGCGCCCCAGGCCCCGAGCCACAGCGTCGCGCGGCCGACCACCTCCAACCGGGCCGTGGGCGAGAGCCGCCGGCGCTCGTAGTCGGCCCACTCGCGGTCGCGCAGCGCGGCGGCGTGATCCAGCACGGCCGTCATCCGCTGGTTCTGCAGGTCGGCCGCCGCCTGCCGGCGCCGCTCTTCCGCCTGCGCGGCGGCGTAAGCGGTGAGGTCGGTGCGTACGAGCCATCCGACAGGGGTGTCCGGGCCGCCGTCCCGCGCGCGCAGCCAGTCGTACCACTCGATCTCACCGGTGGCGGGTGGCGGTACGTGCTCGGATGCGGCGCGCAACCACGTCATGGTCTCCGGGTAGGGCAGGAGGGCCGCCAGCAGCAGCCCGCGCGCCCCGCTCTCGGCCCACTCGCGGGCTTCGGACGGCAGCCCGGGAACCCTGGCGGCCAAACGCCGCCACGACTCCCAGACCTCGTCCCATGCCTGCTGCGTCCCGCGCAGCGCGCTCAGCACGGTGAACCTGGCGAGGGCGTCCAGCAGGCCGCCCTCGCAGAGGTCGCGGTAGAGCTCCCATTGGGGGCCGCTTTCGCGGATGCGGCCGATCCTGAGCGCCTCGGACAGCGACTCCACCGTGACCGGCGTCCCTCGCCAGACGGCTTCTCCCGCCGGATCGAGCCAGCCCAGCAGGTGAAGCAGTTTCAGGTCGGCCGGGAGACTTCGGTCGCGGAGCCGATGGTCGATGAGCTCGATCTGGGTGGTCAGGTCCTCGGCGGTGAGACCGTCGAGCTCGCGCAGCCAGGTGAGAAGGCCGAGCCAGCCGTCGGAGGGCGCGCCGGTCGTGGCCGCGCCCTCGAAGAACTGACGTCTCGCGGCGGTCCAGTCGCCGCGGATGGCGGCGGCCAGTTCGTGCCGCGTCGTGACCGCCGCACCGGCGAGGACCAGCGGGCGGCGCTGCGGCGGCGCCTGGTGGATGTGGTTGATCTGGACGTTGCGATCCCCGAGCTGGAAAGGCACCGGACCGTGGAAGACGTTTCCCGTTACCGCGTCTTTCCCGGTTGCTGCGTCTTTTTTCGTTGCTGCGTCGTTTTTTGTTGACCTGTCTTTCCCTGATTCGGGGTCGCGGGTCATGCCGTCGGCCCGAAGTGGTTGTCCTGACGGTTGTTGTCGCCGACCTGGAACGCGGTCGGTCCGCGGAAGACGTTCCCCGACACTCCTCCCGCCGATGCCTGGCGGGCCTGGTCGGCGAGGTCGTTCAGTTCGCGGGCGACCCGTTCGCGTTCGGCCTCGCCGAGGCTTTCCAGCAGCATCTCGAACCTGGCCGCCCAGGCCGCCTCCTGCCTGGCCCGGACGAGCGCGGCCTCGCCCGGGGTGGGCGAGGCGAGATCCGTCGCGGTCTGGTCCAGCCGCATCAGCTCCGTCCGCTCGCGTTCGGGATCGTCGCGGCTGAGCAACCGCGCCGTCCGCTGCCGTACGATCGCCCACGCGTCGGTGCCCGCGGCCTGCACCACCGCGGTTCCGCCCGCCGCGACCGCCGCCGCCACCCATTCGAGCATTCCCGGCCCCCTTACAAGATCCAATGACAATGTATATCTGGACTTGACGGAGCCGCCGGAAAACAGCCGACGGAAAACAGAAACGCGTCAGTTCGTGAGCGCGTCCGCCAGCAGGTCGCGCAGCGCGATCGGCTTGCGGCCGAGCAGCTCCCCGAGCGTTGGATCGACCTCGGCGAACTCGCCCCGGCGGCCGGCCTCGAACATGCCCAGCAGGAAGCGGGCCTGCCGCTCGGGAACGCCGTGTGACACCATGCCCGCCACCCACTCGTCGTCCGGGACGGTGACGCGGGTGATCTCGCGTCCGGTCAGCTCGGAGGCGATCGCGGCGGCGTCCGCCAGGTCGAGCGCCTCGGGGCCGGTCAGCGGCGCGGTGATCCCGTCGAGCGGGCCCTCCTCGGTCAGGGCGACGGCGGCCACCTCGGCGAGGTCGGCGTGGGCCGTCCAGGAGACCGGGCCGTCCTCGGGCGCGACGAGCGTGCCGGTCTCGAGCGCCTGACGCACGAACTGCACCGCGGTGGTCGCGTAGAAGCCGTTGCGCAGCGCCGTGAACGCGACGCCGGACGCGCGCAGGTCCTGCTCGGTCTCGGCGTGGGACGGCATCGGGACGAAGGGGGAGGCCGGGTTCGCCCCCATGTGGCTGGTGTAGGCGATCCGCTTGGCCCCCGCTGCCGTGGCGGCCTCGATCGCCGTACGGTGCGGGCGTGCGTCGGCAGGGCCCGAGACGACGAGCACCTGGGACGCGCCCTCGAACGCGTACGCCAGGCTCTCGGGGTCGTCGAAGTCGCCCTGCCGCACGCGGACGCCGCGCTGGGCGAGGTCGCCGGCTTTCGAAACGTCGCGGACGCTGACGCCGAGCCGGTCGGCGGGGACTCGCGCGAGCAGGTGCTCGACGACGCCGCGCCCGAGCTGACCCGTCGCCCCGGTGATGATGATCACGATCCACTCCTTGCTATCGGTGTTATCGCGATGACGCTAACACTGGAAATTCACCGATATCAACTCGCTGCTATCGTTGGAATCATGAGTGATCCCGAGAGCGAGACGGCGAGCGGACGCGACAGGACGCGGGCGCACATCGTGTCGGTCGCGGCCGGGCTGCTCGCGAGCGGCGGGCGCGAGGCCGTCTCGACCAGGGCGGTGGCCGCGGCGGCGGGGACGCAGGCGCCGACGATCTACCGCCTGTTCGGCGACAAGGAGGGCCTGCTCGACGCGGTCGCCGAGTATGGCTTCAGCTCCTATCTGCGGGACAAGAAGGCGAGCCCGCCGGTCGGCGACCCGATCGAGGCGTTGCGCGCCGGATGGGACCTGCACGTCGGCTTCGGGCTGGCGAACCCCGCCCTGTTCTCGCTCATGTACGGCGATCCCACGCCGGGGCGGCAGTCGCCCGCCGCCGTCGCCGCCTTCCGGATGCTGGGGGAGCGCATCCGCGCCATCGCCGCCGCCGGGCGGCTGAAGGTCGGCGAGCGCCTGGCGGCCGACCTCGTGCACGCCGCCGGCTGCGGCACGGTCTTCACGTTGCTCGCCCTGCCCGTGGAGCGGCGTGACCCGCGCCTGTCGGAGAGGGCCCGCGAGGCGGCGATAGCCGCCATCACCACCGACGTTCCCGTGGTCGAATCCCCCGGACCGGCCGCGGCGGCGATGGCGCTGCGCGCCGCGCTGCCCGACGCCACAGCTCTCACCGACGGCGAACGCCACGTGCTCGGCGAATGGCTCGACCGGCTCGCCGCGGACGGACCCGGCTGAGGTCTGGACGCGAACGTCAGCGGGCCGCGCCGGTCTCGGCGTACCCGGCCTCCTCGGCGTACTCCGTCAGGAGCTCCCGGCGCAGCCGGGCCAGGTACGTCTCACTGCCGGCGGACGACCGGTTGTAGCGGTCGATGTCGCGGAGGGCGCGCCAGCCCGGGAGCCGCTCCCGGGAAAGGCGCAGGAGACCCATCCCGGTCTCGCAGGCG
Organism: Microbispora hainanensis; assembly: GCF_006874475.1. GTDB lineage: Bacteria > Actinomycetota > Actinomycetes > Streptosporangiales > Streptosporangiaceae > Microbispora > Microbispora hainanensis. The sequence goes on along the minus strand of NZ_VIRM01000053.1, from coordinate 56,462 downwards.
GCGCCGCCGTCGGCGGGCCGCAGGATGGCGGGTGCGGCGGCGAGTATGGCGTCCACCTGGGCGAAGCCGTCCTCGACCTGGCGCGTCACCTCGTCGATCGCCTCCTGCCTGGTGCAGCCGGTCTCGTGGCGGAGCACCCTGACCAGGTTGTAGGGAGCGCCGACGGCCTCGTCCTCGTCCAGGGTCAGCAGGTCGTTCTCGGCGAGCGCCGCGGCCGCGGCGACGTTCAGCAGCCGGCGGACGAGCGGATGGTCGCGCACCCCCGGTTCGAGCTCCCCGCCGTACGTGATCTCGAAGGTGTCCAGGAAGACGGGTGCTCCGGAGCTCCCCAGGCGCAGCGCGTACTGGTCCCGCAGGCTGGGGACGAACCCGCCGAGCCGGTGGCACGCCTCGCGCTCGGCCGCCTCCAGCCACTCCTCCAGGTGACCGAGGGCGCGCGCCCGCCAGGAGGGCGGCTGGATCAGGCGGACCCGCTCCCACGCCTGGGCCATGGCCGTGGCGACCGCTCCACCCGCCGGCGGAGTGTCGCCGAGCCCGCGGACGAGCAGGGCGAGCCCGTGGCGCAGCCGGACGATCTCGCCGGGGTCGGTGAGTCCCGGCTCGTCGAAGAGGTCGTCGACGACGGCGATCATCAGCATCCAGCGGGCCAGCGTCTCGGTCTGCTCGGCGTCGGCGCCCGGCCAGAACCGCGCGGCCGTCGAGGCCATGGCGTTCCACCGCGGGTGGCGCGCCTCCTCCGGAGTGGCGGCCAGCCCGGTGTCCAGCAGCCAGGCGTCCAACCGCTCCTGCACCTGCTCATGCCGTCCGGTCAGGGCGCCGGGCCGAGCGGAGGCCGGAGCGGGAGAGGTCACGGCGGGGGCGGCCCTGCCGCCGGAACCCGTGATCGACCGCACGTAGCCGGCCAGCCCCTCACGCGACCGTGGATCGCCGAAAGCGTCGAGTCTTCTCAGAGCCGTCTCCACATGGGTGTCGGCGACCTGCCGGGCCTCCTCCACGGCCCCGCACGACAGGACCAGTTGCCGCGCCCGCTCGGCGTCGGCCGCGGTCAGGCCGCGGCGCAGCAGCCGGGCGAGCGAGGGTTCGCGGCCCAGGGCCCGGATCACGGGGAGCGTGTAGACGCCTTCCACGATGTCGGAGTTGGCCGGTTTCCCGAGCTCTCCGGTCGTCGCGGTCAGGTCGAGGATGTCGTCGCGCACCTGGTAGGCCATTCCGAGATGCCAGCCGAACCGTGCCAGGTCCTCCTCCGCCTCGGGGTCCCGCCCGGCCTGCATGGCGCCCAGCCGGCAGGCCAGGGACAGCAACTCGGCCGTCTTGGCGCCGGTCACCTCCAGATAATCGGCCTCGGTGCGGGAGAGCAGGAAGCGGTCGGCGGTCTCGGCGATCATTCCCGAGCAGATGCGCCGGGCGGTCTCGGCGACCATCAGGGACTCGCGCCGGCCCAGCTCGGAGAGGATCCGGCTGGCGCTGGTGAACAGCAGGTCGCCGGCCAGGACCGCCAGGCGCGCGCCCCACACGGTGTTGACGCTCGGCCTTCCCCTGCGCCGGCGCGCGTCGTCGATGACGTCGTCGTGATAGAGCGACGCCATGTGCAGCAGTTCGACGGCCGCCGCCGCCTCGACGGCGCGGACGTCGGCGGCCCGCTCCGGCCCGGCGAGCACGTAGTAGGACAACAGCGTCAGAGTGGGCCGGATCAGGTGGCCGCGACCCGCAGGCTGCCTGGTCAGCGGGGCCAGCTCGGAGCGGCTCGGCACGTCCGCCATACCGACGATCTCCCGCACCCGATCAAGGTCGGACTCCAGGGCGGGGAAGGCACGAGAAACGCTCTCGGTTGTCACGGATGCTCCTGACGGGGGACTCATGGATGCGTTGCTGTCACCGGCCCGCCGACCGGCCCCTGCACGCGCGTACGGCCGGCGAAGGCGGAGATGCCGAGGGCCACCGTGGCCAGCGCCCAGCACACGGCCGGGCCGACGGCGCTCCAGGGCACCGTGTCCATGGCCACGGCCGCGACCGCTGCCTGCATCGGCCCGTAGTCGGGCAGGTAGCGCACCAGGACACCGGTGGCCGCCGGGGTGGCGAGCGGGCTCTGCAGGGCCAGGTCGATCGAGCAGATCACGGTGACGAGGACCAGGCCGGCCAGGTCGCTGGTCAGCACCGCGGCGAGCGCGACGCCGATCCCTCCGTAGATCAGCGCTCCACCGGCGAGGGCGGCGGAGAGCAGCAAGGGCTGTGCGGTCGGATGGGTCAGGCAGATCAGGCCGGTCGCGTAGAGCGCGACGACGAGCGCGACCACCACCAGGGCGGTGAGCTTCGCCGCGATCAGGCACGGCTGCGGGAACCCGGATCGCACCAGCCGGCGGTCGAACGGCGCCGAGTTCATCGTGGTCACGAACATCATGAACCCGGTGATCAACGCCAGGATCTGCAGCGCCCCGCCGAGCTGGTTGAGGACGCCGGCCGGCATCGTGACGGTCCGGTCGGCGGCCCGGACGAAGAACGGCAGCGGGATCTCCAGGGACAGGGCGTAGATGAGGATCATCCACACCGGGATGAAGAGCACGATGATCACCAATGCCAGCCGGTTGCGCAGGTGCTCCACGAACGTCATGCGCACGGCGGTGGCGTAGCAGGTCCAGTGACCTTTCATGCGGCACCGGTCCTGTCCGCGGCCCGCAGCACGCCGCCCTCCAGCCGGTGGAGGGTGTCGAGGCGGGCCGCGTCGTACGCGAGGTGGGAGACCACCAGCACCGAGCGGCCGCGTCCGCGCAGCTCCTCGGCCAGGTCCCAGAACCGTACGTAGGTCTCCCAGTCGAAGCCCTGGTAGGGCTCGTCGAGCAGGAGCAGGTCCGGGTCGTGCATGAGGGCCAGGACGAGGTTGAGCTTCTGCCGCGTGCCGCCGCTCAGCGTGGCGGGGCGGGCCCGGCGGGAGCCGGAGAACCGCAGCGCCTCCATCAGCTCCTCGGCCCTGCGCAGGCTTTCCAGGCCGTAGGCGACCTGGAAGAACCGCAGGTGCTGATCGACCGTGAACGCGTCGTGCAGCACCGTCTCCTGTGGACAGTGCCCGATGCGCCCGCCGTGGCGCACCGACCCGCCGTCCGGCCGCAGGTCGCCGGCGAGGACGCGCAGCAGCGTGGTCTTGCCCGCGCCGTTCTCCCCGACGATCCCTGCCACCCGGCCGGGCGGCAGATCGAGATCCACACCACGCAGGACCGGGTTGCCCCGGTAGCTCTTCCGTACGTCCCGCACCCGCAGCACGGACTCATCCGACGGCATTCGGCACCCTTCCCCGCCCGGCCCCGCGTCGGCTACTTGTCGACGGCGATGAAGGCGACCGTGCCGCTGCCCTGGGCGCTGCTCACGCCCTTGCTGGAGCACTGGCTGATGTCCGAGGTGGGAGCGGCCTTTCCGGCGATCCGCTTGCCCTTGAGCTTCCCTTCGGTGACCTCGCCGACCAGCATCATGTCTCCGGGGTTGTACGAGGCGATCCCGTCGAGGTTGGGGTGGACCGTGGATGTGCCCAGCGTCTTGCCCTGGGCGTCCTTCCAGGTGATGGTGCCCGTGCCGGCGACGTTCTGGACCCCCGTGCAGGACGCCTGCCCGGTGCCCTTGAAGGTCGCCGTGCCCGAGCGGATGTTGGGGAAGCTCCCGTCGGGAGAGGCGCAGCCGGTGAGCGCCACGGCGCCCTTGGCGGTCACCGCGCGGGCCTCCTTGCCCACCGCGGGGTCGGCGGTGATCGGGCCGTCGGTGCTCACCGCGCACGTGAGCACGGTGTGGCCGCCCGGCTGCTTCGGCGAGGGATCGGCGACCGGCCTGGTGCTCTGGCTGCCGCCGCCCGACGTGCCCTGGGCGACCGACGGGACGACCGTCAGGGCCAGGCCGACGACACCCGCCGCGGCGCCGACGCCGCAGGCCAGGTAGACACGCGATCGAGAAAGGTTCATGGACATCCCCCCGGGAAGATTGCTGTCGGTAATTTACTTATCACACTCGGTAACGGGAAGGCCTATGACCCGATGTGGGTCACCCGACGCGCTCCCTCATCGAGGCGGTACGTGTGTTAGTGTTGGTACATGTCTATGAAGAGGACCAACGTCTACGCCGATCCCGAGGACCTCGCCCTCATCAAGGAGGCCGCGAAGCGCCGGGGCATTCCCGAGGCGGAGATCATCCGCGAGGGAATCCACTTGGCCGCGATGGCCAATCGCGTGTGGGACGAGCCGCTGGACTGGCCGACCTTCGAGGGCAGCGGCGAGCCGATCACCAACGATGAGATCACGTCGGTGGTGGCCAAGGGAGCTGCCGGCAGGTGATCGTCATTGCCGACACCTCCGGAATCATCGCCGCGTCCGATAGGAACGCCGCTGACAGCACCGGCTGTCAGGCCGTCCTGCGCGAGGCCGGGACCGTGGTCGTCTCTCCACTGGTGTTGGCGGAAGTCGACCACATGGCCAAGGTCCGGTTCGGCTCTGCTGCTCGGGCTCAGATCCTCGCCTTCATCCTCTCCAACGCGCGCCGTCTGCGCTTCCAGGTCCCGGAAGTCTCGACCGAGGTCCTGGAGGCGGCCTGTACTGTGCGGCGCCGCTATGCCGACCTGGACCTGGACCTCGCGGACGCGGTCAACGTCGTGCTGGCAGCGGAGTTCCGGACGGACGCCGTGCTCACGCTTGACCGTCGTGACTTCCGGGCGCTACGCCCTCTGACTCCGCATAAGGCATTCCGGCTGTTGCCGGATGACATGTAGCCACGCCTGGGACTGCCTGAGGGGGTCGGCGGTTCGGCTCAGATCACTACTGTCATCACGGTCTCGACGACGTGGAAACCGAGCCTCTCGTACACGTGGCGGGCCATGTTGCCCTCGGTGACCACCAGGCCCAGGCCGCTCAGCCCGTCCGCGCCGGCGCGGGCCAGGGTGGCCGACAGCATGAGCGCGCCGAGACCTCGCGGCGACCGGTCCGGGTGCCGGAACACGTCCGCGATCCACGCTCCCCGGTCCGAGTCGTGCGCGAAAACGCCGCCCACCACCTCGCCCGTCCCAGGGGAGTCCTCCCGTACGGCGAGGACGCTGCAGGGAAGCAGGGGGCCGATCTCCTCGCCGCTCAGGAGCGGGACGAGCTCCTCGTTCAGGGCCTTCTCGCGATCCCGCGGGCGGTGGTCGGGATGGCCGGGCGGGTAGGCGGCCAACCACGCGGGGAGGATCTCGGCGGGCGGCCGATCACAGGGGACGATCAGAAAGCCGTCCGGAGCGGTGCCCGTGACCGGCCGGGAGACCGGCAGGTCGCACCGCATCACGTGCATGTGCCGCAGCAGCCGCGCGCCCCGGTCGAGCAGGGCCTGGCCGAGTGCGACCGGCGCGGAGACCGCCCAGCCGGACATCCGCGACGTGATCGCGTCGGCGGCACCCGGGCCGACGTCCTCGATCGCGTACGCCCAGGGGCTGCCGTCGTGGACGCCTTCCCGATAGCTGCACACCGGGACGCCGTCGGCGCCGATCATCGTCCGCCGCTCCTCGCTCATACCGCGAGGTTCGCGCAGCCCGCCTCGCCCGGCAACCGGTTAAGAGCGTCGCGGGCCGTTAGACGCCCTGGGGGAGACGGAACAGGCGGTGGGGGTCGTAGGCCGCCTTGACCTGGGCCAGCCGTGCGGCGTTGGCGCCGTAGTACTGCTGCCGCCAGTTCTTGAGCTCCGGATCGACGTAGTTCACGTACGCGTGGTCCCCCAAATGGGGCCGCATGGCGGCGTGGGCGGCCCGGGCCCAGGCGGCGGCGCCGGAGAAGTGGGAGAAGTACTGCACGCCGAACAGCGCCTTGCGGTGGGGGAAGGCGGTGGCGTCGGGGCGCACCCGGGCGACGGCGCCGCCGAGCGCGTCGAGCATCACGATGTGCCGGCCCGGCGCGGCGACCTGGGCCACCAGCGCCTTGATCCCGGCGGACGACAGCGGCGTGTAGGCGAAGTGCGACTTGGCCGAGAACGAGTCGCGGACGAGCTTGCCGCTCGGGTTCTGCCCCGGAAGCGTGCCGGGACGGTGGCACTGGGCCACGGACGTCGACGCGCAGCCCGCCTCCACCATCATCGCGTGGTCGTAGGCGGAGGGCGCGACGTAGCGGGTCGACGGGCTCGAACCGACGCGGTCGACGAGCTTCTGCAGCAGGTTCTCGCACGCGGTCCTGCCGCCGAGGTAGAGGCCGCCGACCATCACGTCGAGCGACGGGTCGTGGCCGAGACGGCAGTTGGACCACATCGCGTCGGGCGCGGCGGGTGCCCACGCCTGCCAGGCCTTCAGCACCGCCGCGGCCTTCGCCCAGGGCCAGTGCAGGAAGAACAGGGTCACAGAACGCGTCCGATGAGTCCGGAACGTGAACGACGTCGCCACGCCGAAGTTGCCGCCGCCGCCTCCCCGGGAGGCCCAGTAGAGGTCCGGGTGCGAGGTCGGCGAGCAGGTGAGCACCTTCCCGTCCGCCGTGACGACCTTCACGGACTCCAGCACGTCGCAGGTCAGGCCATATTGACGCGACACCACGCCGATGCCGCCGCCCAGCGTGAGCCCGGCCACCCCGACCGTCGGGCAGGAGCCCGCGGGGATGCTGACGCCGTGCGCGGCCAGCTTGGCGTACACGTCGACCAGTCGCGCCCCGGCGCCGACCGTGGCGTGGCCGCTCGCGTACGACACGCCGCTCATCGGCGACACGTCGATGACGAGCCCGCTGCCCGTGGACCAGCCCGCGTAGCTGTGGCCGCCCGACCGGGAGATCACCGGCACGCCGTAGCGCCGGGCGAACGCCAGGCACTCCGACACGTCCGCCGCGGTCGTGCAGTAGGCCACCCCGGCCGGGCGGGCGGAGTCGAAGGCCGAGTTGAACACGCGGCGCGCGTTGTCGTACGACGCGTCGCCGGGGCGGATCAGCCTGCCGTCCAGCCCCCGCCCGAGCGCGGACCAGTCGGCGGGACGGGGACCCGCGGCGGCGAACGCCACACCAGAAGCCGCGCCGGAGACGGCGGCGGCCCCGGCCAGGGCCGAAACGCGAAGGAAACTCCGTCTGTCGATCATGGTCGTACTCCCCGAGGTGCTGATCTCCCTCGTTGAGACGCTCATGGAACCGGTCAGGTTGGTAACAACCCCATCACTTCAGTCCTACTCCCCGGCACGTGAAGCCGGTGGCCGCCAGCGCCTCTCAATGCCCGAGGGGCGTGAGGCCGAGAGCCTCCGGAGTGAACGCGTAGCGCTCGAACCAGCGGTGCATCTCGCGCTGCAGCGTCCGGTCGCCGTCCACCCGTACGCCCGTCATGGGCATCGGCGGCGGCGTACGGGAAACGGGTGTGCTGGAAACGATCGGGAACACGCCGCTCGTGCGGCTCGGACGCCTTCGCCCACCGCATCGAAGGCATCGGCATCGGCTATCCGCCGCCCATGTGGGATCCCGCCCTGGCGGACGAGATCATCCCGGTCTCCACCGGCGACGCCGAGGAGATGGCCAGGCGTCTGGCCCGGGAGGAGGGGTTGTTCGCCGGCACCTCGTCCGGCGCGAACGTCCTCGCCGCGATCCGGCTCGGGCGGCGCCTCGGGCCGGGCGCCGGAGTCGTCACCCTGCTGGTGGACTCGGGGCTGAAATACCTCGGCACCGACGTCTACCGGCGCCCCACGCCAGGGTGAACCGAGGTCACTTCGTTCCTATGCGGAGGGCCAGCGCGGGGCACATCTCCACGGCCTTCTGCGCCTCGCCCAGCAGCCACGAGGGCACACCGGTGTCCATGAACACCGGAAAGCCGTGCCGGTCGAGCTTGACCAGCTCGGGCACGAGGTGCGCGCACAGGCCGTGGCCCTGGCAGCGGGTCCAGTCGACGACGAGCCTGGCGTCCTGCGCGTCCTCGATCGGCAGCGGCAGCACGCCCGTGGTCGTCCGCCCGCAGCCGCCGTGGAAGCGGTGCTCCTCCACGTCGTCGGCGAACGCGTCGAGCGCCGACAGCACGAACCTGGCCGAGCCGTCCGGGTGGAAGCAGGCGCCCCGGCCCTTCACCGCGGCGGCGGCCCGGCGGACCAGATCGGGGCCCTCCGGGTCGCCGTCCTGGAGCCGGCGGCAGGCCCGCGCGAGGTCCGGCAGCCCGAGGCGGCACGGCCCGCACTGCCCGGCCGACTGCGCGGCGAGGTAGTTCGCCACCCGCGCCGTCTCGCCGAGCGGGCAGGTGTCCTCGCCCAGCACCACCACGATGCCCGCGCCCAGCTCGCCGCCCGCCTCCTTCGCGCCGCGCCGCGACAGGATCGCGCCGTACGCGTCCTCGGCGGCCATCCACGTGCCGTGGTAGCCGCCGAGCAGCAGCCCGTCGCCGATCTTGGCCTCGCACAGGTTCAGCACGTCGGCCAGCGGCACGCCCGGCGTCACCTCCACGACCGCGGGGGTGGCCACCGAGCCGCCGACCGTGAGCAGGATCGTCCCCGGCTCCTGGACGGTGCCCACCGCGGCGTACTCCTCCGGCCCCAGCTCGGCGAGCACGGCGAGCTGGGCGAAGGTCTCGGTGTTCGACAGCAGGGTGGGCAGCCCGCGCACCCCGCTGTCGCTGGAACGGACCTTGCGGCCCGGGGGCAGGCCCGCCTCGCCGTTGACCGCGCGGACGAGCGCGCCGCCCTCGCCCGAGACGAACCGCTCCTGGATGCCCGCGACGCGGACCAGGCCGGTGAGGCCGCGCTCGGCCACGGCGGCGGTCACCGAGGCCTCGGCCAGCTCGCCGGCGCCGACCGCGATCACGACCTCCCGGGAGCCGAGCGCGCTCGCCGCGAGCAGGGCGCCTTCCAGGACGAGATGGGGCGCCCGGGTGAGCAGCGTCTTGTCCTTGAGACTGGCGGGCTCGCCCTCGGCGGCGTTCACCAGCACGACCGTCTCGCCGTCGCGGGCGCGGGAGGACACGGCACGCAGCTTGCGCGCGAACGGGAACGCCGCCCCTCCCCGGCCCCGGAGGTCCACCTCCTCGGCCATCGAGATCAGCGTGTCCACGGTCTGGCTCGGGAGCCGGTCGTGGAACCTGTAGTGCGCGTTCAGGTCGAGCCTGCGGTGGTCGTCCAGCCCTGCGGTGAGGCGGGCCGGGCCGAGCCGCCGGACATGGGAGACGCGGTGGGGAATCACACGATCCTCCGGAGGCGGGGTTCCTGGGGGGTGGGAGGTGTGCCGGGCATGCCGAGGACGTCGTGGGGATCGGTGCCGGTGCGGCGGAGCACGGCGGCCTCACGCGGAGGCTGCTGCCGCCGTACGGCGGGCCGCGGCGCGTCGACGTCCTCCCGGGACATGCGGCCCGTGCTCCACTCGCCGCTCCATTCGGCGTTCCAGTCGCCGGTCGGCGCCTGCCGGGCGGGCCGGGTGGCGGCGGCGAGCCGGATCAGCAGGGCGGCGCCGACCGCCGCCAGGCAGGCCACGTAGCTGAAGGTCACCCAGGGGGCGGCGGCCCGGCCCGCGGTCAGGCCGTGCAGGATCGCCACCGGCCAGGCGAGGTAGGCCAGGTCGTGCAGCCCCCGCCACAGCCAGGGCCGCTCCGCCTGGGCGAACCTGCCGCGCATCACGCCGGTCGCGACGATGACGACGAACAGGTCCGAAGCCACGGCCCCCAGCGACACGTAGACGTTGGTGGTGGGGATCACCGACCCGTACGGCGGCACCAGCCCCGCGGCGATCTTCATGCCGATGTGGACGATCAGGAAGCCGATGCCGAGCAGCGCCATGGCGCGGTGCACGAGCTGGACGCGCACCCGTTGCGAGATCGGCAGGACGACGCGGTCGGTCGCCGCCAGGCCGAGGGCGACTGTGGCCGTGAGGCCGACGAGCGAGAAGACCCCGGCGTAGAACGTGAGGAACGCCTGGGCGTCGGCGAGGAACGCCGCGCCGCCGCTGGTCCGGGTGGCGGCGAGCCCTCCGGTGAGGGCCAGGGTGACCACGGCGCCGAGGGCGATCCGCACGCCGCGCCTTTCGAGGTCGAGGCCGGAATCCGGCCGGGTGTGCCGGGGAGCCCGTCTGCTGGGCAAGGATTCCTCCGTTTCGTCGATGCGGGCTCGGAGTGGGAGGGCGCCGCTCCCCGTCCTCAGGCGGGGGTGGTCTGCGAAGGACCGGACGGGGAACGGCACGATCAACGGGGTTCGGCGGCTCAGCAGCGAAGGCCGCGGTTGACGCAGGTGACGACCGTGTTCATCAGCCGGTCGGGCATGACGTTCTCGAAGTCGGCGTGGTCGGTGACCGGGTTGTGCCGCTGCTCGGGGAAGCTGTCCACGGCGAACGACGGCCCGCTCGGCACCGAATAGGCCAGCGTCATGCGCAGCTGCGGGATCGCCCGGGTGCCCGCGGGGCAGGCGCCGTTCGCGCCGGGGAACACGACGTGGGTCCTGTGGTTGGCGCTGTCGGTGTTCTGGCCGTCCCAGCAGCTGGGGAAGTCGAGCACGCGCAGCACCAGGCTGCCCCGGGGGCAGAGCGGATATTTGCTCGTCAGCCGGTTGGTGAAGCCGGTGCAGGTCCACTGCGCCCTGGCGTTGGCGCCGCCGTTGGTGGCCGCCTTCGCGTCGCCGGTGATCAGCCTCAGGAACCGGGGCATCGCCACGACCCTGCTGACCGGGTTGCCGCGGAACTGCAGCGTGACCGACCGGGCCAGGAGGATGCTGCCGACGTTGCCCTCGGACGCGCCGCCCGGCTCGTCCGCGCCCGTACCTGCTCCCGTGCCCGTACCTGCGCCCGTACCTGCGCCCGTGCCTGCGCCCGTGCCTGCGCCCGGGCCCCGGCCGCGGTTCTGCCCGGTGCGGAAGCGCCCCTCCTGGAACCGTTCTGTCTGCAACCGCCCTCCCTGCGAACCGGCGGAGGCGCCCGGCGAGGGGGAGGCCGACGGTGCCGCCTGGGCGGCGCCGACGCCGGTCCGGCTGCGCAAGACGGGCCAGAAGTACGCCGACCTGTCGCCGAACCGGCAGGTGGTGCCGCCCGCGGCGAGGCTCTGGTCGGTGGAGAAGCCGTTGGTGGTGAGGTTGCCGACATAGTCGTGCACGTGGTGCGCGCCGTTCGACACCCCGGGCGTGACGATGTGGTTGTCGGAGTTGCGGTGGCCGTTCTCGTTGCGCCCGCAGCGTGAGGTGAACGAGCCGCGCCCGGCGCGTACGCCGGTGTCGCCCGGCGGGACCTGCCGGATGTCGACGAAGTCCTCCAGGGCCGGGCCGATGTCCTCGCACTCCGCGCCCTGGACGGAGGGGTCGCAGTGGTCGGCGAACGCGGGCCGGCCCACACCGGTCAGCGAGCCTGCGATCAGTACGCCCGCCGTCGCGAGCACGAGCCGTTTTCGCATGGAGTCTCCCTTGGAACAGTGCTTCTAGACCGCGGGGGTGGGCAGCGCGGAGTAGTCGACGAGCCCGGTGCCTTCGAGCAGCGTCATGTGCTTCATCACGACGTCGACCGCCTGCCCGGCGAAGTCGCGGATCAGGCTGTTGCGGGTGCCCGCGCGTACGGCGGAGACGAAGGTGAACACCTTGCCGTGCGCGTCGCGCAGGCGGGCGGTGAAGACGCGGTCGAAGTCGGCGCCGCGCAGGGGCGCCATCTCGTCCAGCCATCCGCGCTGGTCGGGGTTGGGCTGGTCCGGCAGCGGGACGGCGAGCTTGGCGGCGAGCTCCCTGACCGCCGCGTCGAGCTTGGTGTGGTCCTCCACGAGGTGCATGCCGGCGTCCTTGACCTTGCCGCTGCCGGCCCGGTCCTGGGCCCAGCGGCCGGCGGGGATCTCCCAGAGCCCCGCCCAGCGCACCCGGACCAGCAGGTCGCGGTCGGCCGGGCCCAGCGGGCCGTAGGGGGTCTGCGTCCAGTCCGGCCCGGACCAGCCCGCCTGCGACGAGGCGCTCCGAGGGACGACCACGACGACCGTGACGGCCGCCGCGAAGAGGAAGACGCCGAGCACCAGGAGTTCCCCAAACCGGAACCGCATCGTGCCTCCTTTCGTGACCTTCGGTCGGAGGTACGCGGTCTCCTCGGGCGCGGTTCAGGAAATAGTCAGAAATGACTGGAGTTACGGATGTGGTGTACGAACCAGTAACCCTGGTGCAAATATGTGGCCGTGCGTCGACAACTCGACAGCCGGTTCGTGCGTCTTGACCCCCCCGACTATGACGCTGACAACGACGATCGGGACGAACGCCTGATCCGGGAGCTGTACCGCGAGTTCGGCGGTCCGCTGCTGCGTCATGTGCGCAAGACGACCGGCAACGACCTGCAATGGGCTGAGGACGTCGTCCAGGAGACGCTCGTGCGTGCCTGGCGTAACTCGGCGAAGCTGACGTGGGAGCCGCCCCTGCTGTGGGCGTGGCTCCTCACCGTCGCCCGCCGCATCGTGATCGACGGGCGCCGCAGGCGCGGCGTACGGCCGAGGGAGGTGGAGGCTCCCGAAGAGGACAGCATCGCCGTACCGGACGGCTCGGACCGGACGCTGGCGGCCATCGTGGTCGCGGACGCGTTGCGGCACCTGTCGAGTCAGCACCGGGAAGTTATCGAAGAGACATACTTACGGGACCGGACGGTAAGCCAAGCGGCCGAGGTTCTGGGCATCCCACCGGGTACCGTGAAATCCAGGCTCTTTTACGCCCTGCGCGCACTTCGCACGGCCCTGAAGGAGAGGGGGGTGGCCAGCTGATGTCCGCGTCGTCGCCGCACTTCGACGTGGCAGCGTACGCCCTGGGAGTGCTGGACGACGACGACGCCGAGGCGTTCGAGCGGCACCTCGACGAATGCGCGCCATGCCGGGCGGAACTGCTGGAGGCTCAGGAGCTGCCCGGCATGCTCGACGCCTTCAAGGACGGCTCCGTCTCCTCCTCGGAGCGTTCCCACCCCTGACCGCCCCGCGCCGGCGGCCCGCGAGAGACGGCTGCGGGACGGACCGGTCCGGCAGGGCGAACGTGCTCGGCACGGTGAACGTGCCCTCCCTGCGTACCGTGTGCCACCGCAGCCGGGCCCCCAGGATCGCGGTGGCCACCGACTGGATGACGACCAGATACATGAGCTGCCGATAGACGAACTGCTGCAGCGGCAGCGCCCACAGCACCGAGGCCCGTTCGCCGTCGAGGCGCAACGCGTACCAGCCGGTGAGCGCCTGCACCGCGACGAAGCAGGCCCACACCGCGACCACGGGCAGGGGATCGCCGACGAACAGCCCATAGAGGGCCATGACGTCGACGACGGGGGCCAGCAGCGGCAGGATCACCTGAAACAACGTGAGATAGCCGAGGCATCGGCGGCCGAACGGACGGCGCTCCACGACCGCCCCGCGATGCTTCCAGATCGCCTGCAGCGTGCCGTAGCACCACCGGTAGCGCTGCCGCCACAACTGGCCGAGCGAGGCCGGCGCCTCGGTCCAGGCTCGGGCCCGCTCCTCGTAGACCACCCGCCAGCCCCCGCGGCAGATCGCCATGGTGAGATCGGTGTCCTCGGCGAGCGTGTCCGCGGTGACGCCGCCGGCCGAGGCCACCGCCTCGCGGCGGAACGCGCCGATCGCCCCCGGCACCGTCGCCATGCAGCCGAGCAGGTCGAATGCCCGGCGGTCGAGGTTGAACCCGACGACATACTCGATGTGCTGCCAGCGGCCGATCATCCCGCCCCGGTTGCCGACCTTGGTGTTGCCGCTCACCGCGCCGACGGCCGGGTCGGCGAGCGGCCGTACGAGGTGGCGGATGGTCGGGGGTTCGAAGACGGTGTCGCCGTCCACCATGACCAGGATGTCGTGGGCGGCGTGCGCGATGCCGGTGGTGAGCGCGGCGGGTTTCCCGGCGTTCGGCTGCCGGATCACCCGGACCCCGGGCAGGCCGAGCGATGCGGCGATCCGTCCGGTGTCGTCGGCCGAGCCGTCGTCCACGACGACGACCTCGACCGGGCCCGGATAGTCGGTCCTGACCAGGGACCGCACGGTCGCCTCGATCCCCGCCGCCTCGTTGTAGGCCGGGACGATCACCGAGACCGGCGGCGGGACCGTCCAGCGGGGCAGCCCGGCGGATCCGCGGCGCGTCCTGCGGGCGTGCGCCCACGCCAGCGCGACGAAAAGGGTCAGCCGGAGCAGGGTGAGCACCCCGGCCGCGGCGAGGAACCAGCCGAGCGCGCCGACGAAGGCGAAGGACGCCCGCTGGGCGAAACCCAGCACCGTGCCGAGGACACGCTCGTCGGGGGCGGCGGCGGCGTGCGCCGTGGGGAGCCCGACGGCCTCGGTGAGCGTGGTGGCGGCATATCCCTTCCGCTCCAGCCGGGTGAGCAGCCGGTCGACGGCGGCCAGCGTGCGGGTGCGGTCGCCTCCCGAGTCGTGGAACATGATCACCGCACCCTCGCCCTCGGCCATGCGCGCCAGGGACGCCAGGACCATCTCGTCCACGGGCGGGCGGCTCCAGTCCTGGGTGTCCACGTCGGTGAACGCCACGAGATATCCCTCGTCGCCGAGCAGCCGCATCGCGGCGAGCTGCCCGAGCCCGGCCGCCCCCGGGCCCGAGGAGTAGGGAACGCGGGCGAGTCGGGTGTGGATCCCGGCCGCCGCGGCCAGCGTCTTCTGGGTCAGCGACATCTCCACGCGGACCCGCCAGGCCGGCACCGCCGTCAGGTCGGCGTGCGTGTAGGTGTGGTTGCCGATCTCGTGCCCTTCGGCGACCACGCGGCGGGTGAGCTCGGGATGCTCGGCGACGTGGGCCCCCAGGACGAAGAAGGTCGCCTTCGCGTTGTGCTCGCGGAGCAGGTCGAGCAGCCGGGGCGTCCAGCGCGGATCGGGACCGTCGTCGAAAGTGAGCGCCACCCTGCGGGGCCTGGGCCGTGCGCTGAGCGGCCGGGACCCCGACAGGTTGACCAGAGGGCCGCCCGCGCGGATCGGCTCCAGCTCGGCGGAGTCGCCGTAGTCCGCCACGGGCGGCTCGGTCTCGCCCACGACGTTGTGCGCGTACGCGTCGAGCAGCAGCGCTCCGGTCATGAGCAGCGCGGCGATCGCGACGAGGAACCAGTGGCCGCGTGGCTCGGCGGGCCGCCGTCCGGCCGGTCTGCGGCGTCGTCTCATCGACGCGTCACCGCAAGGTCCCGGGCGTCTGCCCGGGCTGCGGGGGAGGAGCCTGGGTGGTGCCGGGCTCCGGCGCCGGTGTTCGCGTCGCCTCCTCGGCCGGCGCCGTGGGCCGCGCGGTCCCAGTGGCCGACGGCGCGGGAGTGGACTCGCCGGAGATCAGCACGTCCGGCTCCCGGACCGGGGAGGGTGCCGGGCTCGGCGTGCGGATCCTCCGCTTGGCCGGGGCGGCGGAGGGCGCCCTGCTCGCCGGTCGGTGAGCGGTGGGCGTCCGCCGCACGGACGCCGCCGTCGCGCGCGGCGTGCCGCTCGGAGCTGCCTCATCCACGGGGACGTCCCTGCGCCCGGACCTCCGCGACGGCGCCGGGGAGCCGGCAGGGGAGCGTTCCATGCTCTGCTTTTCCTGGGGCTGGGGTCCCTGCGTGCCGGGCCATCCCATCGGGGGCAGCTCGGGGCCGGCCAGCGCTCCGCTCACCAGGGTGAGGGTCAGCGCGAGGACGACGATCGCCCCGCCGACCGCGGCGGCCGTCAAGATCCTGGCCCGGCGTCCGCTCTGGTCCACGAAGACGGCCGTACGCTCCGGACGATGATCTTCCACGACGGATGATCGTACGCGAATCGAAAGCAGCTTCGAGAAGTGAACACCGTTTCGTGATCCGGCATTTCGGATTTCCCGATGACCGGCGCGGGGCCTCCCGATCACCGCGGGGCGGCGCGCGCATCGGCCCCCTCGGCGGGAGTGGGGCTGGTTAAATGGGGCAAGGTCAACCCCCTGGTCACAAGGGTCGGGACTAAGTTGACGTTTGTGCCGTTTTGGGGTGGTATCGGGGGCGGTGGTGCCGGGCTTCCGGTCAATGGGGACCGGAAGGAACGCGCCCATCGTGGAGGAGTGGCGCATGCCTGCGACGCCGTACGGCCGGGCCGGGTCCGGAGACGTCCTGCCCCCGCCGCGCAGCTTCGGCGAGGAGGGCGGGCGCCTGTCCTATGGCGGGTATCTCCGCCTCCCCGAGCTGCTCGCCCAGCAGGAGCAGCGATCCGGGGCCAGCGACGAACTGCTGTTCATCACCGTTCACCAGGTCTATGAGCTGTGGTTCAAGCTCCTCCTGCACGAGCTGGAGCGGATCAGGGACGCGATGATCGAGGGTGCCCTGTGGCGTGCCAGGCACCTGTTCCGCCGGGTCCACGCGGTGGAGAAGGTGCTGGTCGACCAGGTCCAGGTGCTGGAGACCATGACCCCCCAGGACTTCCTGGAGTTCCGGTCGGTCCTCGCCCCCGCGAGCGGCTTCCAGTCGGTGCAGTTCCGCGAGCTGGAGTTCCTCTCCGGCGTCAAGGATCCGACGTACCTCGGCCGGCTGCGGGACGCGAGCGAGGCGGAGCTGGCCAGGCTCCGGCGTCGGCTCGGCGAGCCGACGCTGTGGGACGCCTTCGTCACCGCTCTCTCCCGGCGGGGTCTGCCCGTCTCCGACGAGGAGATCATGGAGTCCCTGCTGGCCGTCGCCCGTGACCGGGGATCGTACGACGATCTGTGGGATCTGGCCGAAGATCTCCTCACCCACGACGAGACGACCGCGCTCTGGCGGATGAGGCACATGCAGATGGTGGAGCGCCAGATCGGCACGAAATCCGGTACGGGGGGCTCCTCTGGGGCACCGTACTTGAGGGGAAGGACGCGTTTGCACTTCTTTCCCCTGCTCTGGGAACTGCGGGCCTGGCTTTGAATCCTCACAAGGGAGTGAGTAGTGACATGCCGCTCGAAATGGCGCTAACTCGGCAGGAATCGGACGAAGCACTGGACGAGCTTCTCCGCATCGCCGCCGAGAGGTGTGCGCGCGCGCCGGGAGCGCTGCAGGTGGAGGGCGAGGACGTCCTGGCCTTCCTGAGGCGGTACTACCGCAACGTTCCGGTGGAGGACCTGGTCGACCGCGACCCGGTGAACGTCTACGGCCCCGCGATGGCCCACCGCCACCTGGCCCAGCACCGGCCCCAGGGGCGCGCGCTGGTCCGCGCCTTCACTCCCACCCTGGAGGAGCACGGCTGGGATCCGGGCCGCTCGGTGGTCCAGATCGTCACCGACGACATGCCGTTCCTCGTCGACTCGGTGACGACGGAGCTGGACCGGCACGAGATCGGCACCCACCTGATCGTCCACCCGCAGATGCGGGTGCGCAGGGACATGACCGGCGAGCTGCTCGGCCCCGACAAGGAGGACGTCACCGGGCAGGTCATCCGCGAGTCGTGGATGCACATCGAGATCGACCGGCAGACCGATCACGCCGTGCTCAAGGAGCTGGAGAACGACCTGCAGCGGGTGCTGCTCGACGTGCGCAGCGCGGTCGAGGACTTCGCCAAGATGCGGGCGATGGCCGTGCAGACCGCCGAGGACCTGGCGGTCAACCCGCCGCCGCTCGACCCCGCGCAGGTCGAGGACGGCATGGAGCTGCTGCGCTGGCTGGCCGACGGGCACTTCACGTTCCTCGGCTACCGCGAATATCGCCTGGAGGACACCGACGGCGGCGCCGCGCTGCGCGGCCTGCCCGGCACCGGGCTCGGCATCCTGCGGGCCGACAAGCCCGGATCGGCCAGCTTCGCGGCCCTGCCGCCGGCCGTGCGGGAGAAGGCGCGGGAGAAACAGCTCCTCATCGTCACCAAGGCCAACAGCCGGGCCACCGTCTACCGGCCCCACTACCTCGACTACATCGGGATCAAGGTCTTCTCGCCCGAGGGCGAGGTGATCGGCGAGCGCCGCTTCCTCGGCCTGTTCACCCACGTGGCGTACAACGAGTCGATCTCGCGGATCCCCGTGCTGCGGCGCAAGCTCGCCGAGGTGCTGGAGCGGGCCGGGCTGTCGCCCGACAGCCACGACGGCAAGGATCTGATGGAGATCCTGGAGACTTACCCGCGCACCGAGCTGTTCCAGATGTCCGTCGACGAGCTGCTGCCCATCGCGCTCGGCGTGCTGCGGCTGCGCGAGCGCAAGCAGGTCAAGCTGTTCCTGCGCCGCGACGACTACGGCCGCTACATCTCCTGCCTGATCTTCCTGCCGCGCGACCGCTACACCACCAAGGTCCGCCTGCACATGCAGCGCATCCTGATGGAAGCGCTCGGCGGCACCTCGCTCGACTACAGCACGATGATCGGCGAGTCGGCGCTGGCCCGGCTGCACATCGTGATCCGCGGCGAGCGCGGCAAGCCGCTCGCCGAGACGCCGGTCGACGTCGAGGAGCTGGAGGCGCGGCTGGCCGCCACCACCCGCACGTGGGAGGACGACCTCGCCGCCGCGATCAACGAGCTGTGCCCGGAGGAGGACGCGCCCCGGCTGCTGCGCCGCTACGGCTCCGCCTTCCCCGAGGGCTACAAGGCCGACTTCCCCGCGCGTACGGCCGTCGCCGACCTCAAGCGGCTGGAGGCGCTCGACGAGGAACCGAACGCCATCGGCATCAACCTCTACGAGCCGTACGGCGCGGACGAGGGGGAGCGGCGCCTGAAGCTCTACCGGCTGGGCGAGCCGATCTCGCTGTCGCGGGTGCTTCCGCTGCTCACGCGGATGGGCGTCGAGGTGGTGGACGAGCGGCCGTACGAGATCGACCGTGACCACGACCCCCGCACCAAGGACGCCTGGATCTACGACTTCGGCCTGCGCTACACCCCCTCGGAGGATGTGCACCGCGACGAGTTCAAGCGGCTCTTCCAGGACGCGTTCGCCGTGCTGTGGCGCGGCGAAGTGGAGAACGACGGCTTCAACGCGCTCGTGCTGGCCGGTGGGCTCACCTGGGAGCAGGCCGAGATCCTCCGGGCGTACGCCAAGTATCTGCGGCAGGCCGGCGCGACGTTCAGCCAGTCGTACATAGAGAAGGTGCTGCGCGGCAACGTGCGGCTGGCCCGGCTGCTGGTGCGGCTGTTCGAGGCCAGGCTCGACCCGCGCCGGCCCGACGACGCCAGGGCGGAGGTCTGCGACGCGCTGACCGAGGAGATCCTCGCCTCGCTGGACGAGGTGGCCTCGCTCGACGAGGACCGCATCCTGCGGGCCTACCTGGAGATGATCCAGGCGACGCTGCGCACCAACGTCTTCCAGGCCGCGCGCGACGACGGCCGCGACGCCGGCGACGCGGGCAGCCAGTTCGTCACCGGCAGGCGCAAGCCGTACATCTCGCTGAAGTTCGACCCACAGGCGATCAGCGTGCTGCCGCGGCCCCGGCCGAAGTACGAGATCTTCGTCTACTCGCCGCGCGTCGAGGGCGTGCACCTGCGCTTCGGCAAGGTCGCCCGCGGCGGCCTGCGCTGGTCGGACCGCATGGAGGACTTCCGCACGGAGATCCTCGGCCTGGTCAAGGCGCAGATGGTGAAGAACACCGTCATCGTGCCGACCGGCTCGAAGGGCGGCTTCGTCGTCAAGCAGCCCCCGGCCGGCGGACGCGACGAGTTCCTGGCCGAGGGTGTGGCCTGCTATCGCCAGTTCATCTCGGGCCTGCTCGACCTCACCGACAACCTGGTCGCCGGGCAGGTCGTGCCGCCGCCCGACGTCGTGCGGCACGACGGCGACGACACCTACCTCGTGGTGGCCGCCGACAAGGGCACCGCGACGTTCTCCGACATCGCCAACGAGGTCGCCAAGGAGTACCGCTACTGGCTTGGCGACGCCTTCGCCTCCGGCGGGTCGGTCGGCTACGACCACAAGGCCATGGGCATCACCGCGAGGGGCGCCTGGGAGTCGGTCAAATACCACTTCCGCACGCTCGGCGTGGACGTGCAGACCACCGACTTCACCGTGGTCGGCATCGGCGACATGTCCGGCGACGTGTTCGGCAACGGCATGCTCCTGTCGGAGCACATCCGGCTCGTGGCGGCCTTCGACCACCGGCACGTGTTCATCGACCCCGACCCCGACGCCGCGCGGAGCTTCGCCGAGCGGCGGCGGCTGTTCGAGCTGCCCAGAAGCTCCTGGGACGACTACGACAGGAAGCTCATCTCGGCGGGCGGCGGCGTGTGGCCGCGCACCGCGAAGTCGATCCCGGTGTCGCCCCAGACGCGCGCCGCGCTCGGCCTGCCGTCCAACGTCACCGCGCTCGCGCCGAACGACCTGATCAGCGCGATCCTGCGGGCCCCTGTCGACCTGCTGTGGAACGGCGGCATCGGCACGTACGTCAAGGCGTCGTCGGAGACCCACGCCGACGTGGGGGACAAGGCCAACGACGCGCTGCGGATCAACGCCGCCGACCTGCGCTGCAAGGTCGTGGGCGAGGGCGGCAACCTCGGCTTCACCCAGCGCGCCCGGATCGAGTTCGCCCTGAACGGCGGGCTGATCAACACCGACTTCATCGACAACTCCGCCGGTGTGGACACCTCCGACCACGAGGTGAACATCAAGATCCTGCTCGACCAGGTCGTCCGCGACGGCGAGATGACCGACAAGCAGCGCAACCAGCTCTTCCTCGACATGACCGACGAGGTGGGCAGGCTGGTGCTGGAGGACAACTACGCCCAGAACGTCGTGCTCGCGGCGGCCCGGGCGCAGGCGCCGGAGATGCTGCACATCCACTCCCGCTATCTGCGGAAGCTGGAGCGGGCCGGGCTGGTCGACCGGGAGCTGGAGTTCCTGCCGTCGGACAAGGTGCTCGCCGAGCGGCGCCAGGCCGGGCTCGGGCTCACCAACCCCGAGTTTGCGGTGCTGCTCGCCTACACCAAGCTCGTGGTGGACGCCGAGCTGCTGCAGTCGGACATCCCCGACGATCCGTCGCTGGCGTCGTGGCTGGTGTCGTACTTCCCCTCGGCCCTGCGCGAGCGCTTCCGGCCGTACATGGACTCCCACCCGCTGCGCCGGGAGATCATCACGACCCGGATCGTCAACGACGTGGTGAACTTCGGCGGGACGAGCTTCGTCTTCCGGTTCGGCGAGGAGACCGGCGCCTCGACGCCCGACATCGTGCGGGCCTACCTGGTGACGCGGGAGGTCTTCGACCTGCCGTCGTTGGTGCGCCAGATCGAGGAGCTGGACAACGAGGTGGACACCTCGACTCAGCTCGCGATGCTGTTCGAGGCCCGCAAGCTGTCCGAGCGCGGCACCCGCTGGCTGCTCGGCAACCGCCGTCCGCCGCTCGACCTCGCCTCCACTGCCCGCTACTTCGTCGAGGGCGCGGGCGGCCTGCTGCCCCACCTGCCCAAGCTGCTGACCGGCCCCGACCTCGCGGCGTACGAGGAGCGCAGGGACTCCTTCGTGGCCAGGGGCGTGCCCGGCGAGCTGGCCGAGCGGGTCGCGGCGATGGTGCCGGCCTACTCCACGTTCGACCTGGTGGAGATCGCGGCCTACACCGGCCGGCCGGTGAGCGAGGTGGCCGAGGTCTACTTCGACCTGGCCGACCGGCTCCAGCTCGCCCGGCTGCGCGAGCGGGTGATCGCGCTGCCGCGCGACAGCCGGTGGAACTCGATGGCCAGGTCGGCGCTGCGCGACGACCTGTACGCCGCCCACGCGACGCTGACCAGGGACGTGCTGATCCACAGCCGGCCGGGCCTGTCGCCGGAGGAGCGGCTGGCGAGCTGGACGGAGGCCAACCAGGCCGCGGTGACGCGGTCGCGGCAGACGCTGTCGGAGATCTGGGAGAGCGACACCTTCGACCTGGCGACGCTGTCGGTCGCGCTGCGCGCGGTGCGGACGCTGGTGTCCACCAGCAACCTTCCTCACCCGGAGGCGTGACCGTGCCGGTCGATCAGTGGTTGGAGCCGCCGGTGACGATGCCCTCGTAGCCGACGACGTGCGCGGGCGCGGTGGACGCCTTGGGCGGCACCGCGCTCACGTATTGCTGGGTCTCGATGATCTGCCGCTTCTGCCGGATGAACAGGCTCTTCGTGGGGCTCAGCAGCCAGCGGGCCTCCGCGGGCACCGCCACCGGACGCCCCTCGCCGCACTTGAGCCCCTGCGGGCTCGGGGTCCACGAGGACGTGCGGATCAGCGTGTAGAGCATCATCGCGCCGCCGTCGCTCGTGCGCAGCGCGAAGATCGGATAGTTGGGGGCCGAGGCGAAGATCGACTCGTAGTTCATGCAGTCGTCGGCCTTCGCCGTCTCCTTGGCCTTGCTGATCTCGTCGTAGAAGCCCGTCGTCTGCGGGCCGGGGGCGATCAGCCCGGAGGCGTAGCCTTTGGGGCCCTCCTCGGCGACCGTGGCGTGCAGCGGGCCCATCAGGTTGGGGCTGATGGCCACCGAGCCGTCGCGGGCCTCCAGCGCCGTGGCGTACCCGTCCTCGTCGAGGGCGACCGGGGGTGGGGTCTCCCCGGGGTAGAGGAGCGACGCGAAGCTGTTGAGCCACCGGCCGTCCTGGCCCCGCCGTACGAACGTGAACACGCCCGTGCGGACCTCGCCGGAGGTGTCGCGCCGCCGCGCGGTGGCCGCGAACCAGACGGTCGAGCGGCCGCTCTGCCGGGGCACGAGCACGTTGCGGCGATCCCACGTGTAGTGGGCGGGCTTGCCCGCCCGCGAGTGGATGCCGGCGATCGTGATGGGCCGCTGGCCGTCCTGCGTGAGCAGGAGCGCCCACCGGCCGGCCCCGGCCTGCCGCAGCACGTTGTCGGTGTCGAGGAACGCGTCGAACGCCTCGGAGGCCTCATCCAGGGTCACGGCCGGGGAATTCGCCGACGACGACGGGCTCGCGCCGGGACTCGGCAGGGCGGAGGTGGCCGCCGCCGGGCTGGCCGTCGGCAGGGCCGGCTCCCCGCCCGAGCAGGCGGCGATCGTGGAAGTGAGAAGGGCAACGGCCAGCGCACTCCGAACGACCCCGTTCACGCCAGCCTCCCCATGCAATCGATGCACATGCTACCGAGGCGGACTGCCTGACCGGGTCTCCGATTCGCGTACCCTTTACAGACGTGGCAGTCATCGATCCAGCCGAAGAGATCAACGAGCTTAGCGGCACGCTGAGGGGCATTCAGGACGTGCTCGACCTCGACGCCCTGCGCAAGCAGATCGCCGAGTTGGAGGACCAGGCTGCCGCGCCCGACCTGTGGAACGACCCCGAGCAGGCGCAGCGCGTCACCAGCAAGCTGTCCCACCTGCAGGCCGAGGTCAACCGGGTGGACGGCCTGGGCCGCCGCCTGGAGGACCTGCCGGTCCTGTTCGAGCTCGCGTCCGAAGAGGGCGACGAGGACGCGCTGGCCGAGGCGGAACGGGAGCTCGCCGCGCTCAGGTCCGAGGTCAGCGCGCTAGAGGTCCGGACGCTCCTGTCGGGCGAGTACGACGCCCGCGAGGCGCTGGTGACCATCAACGCGCAGGCGGGCGGCGTCGACGCGGCCGACTGGGCCCAGATGCTGCTGCGCATGTACCTGCGGTGGGCCGAGCGCAAGGGCTACCCGGCGGAGGTCTACGAGACCTCCTACGCCGAGGAGGCCGGCATCAAGTCGGCCACGTTCGCGGTCAAGGCCCCCTACGCGTACGGCACGCTCAGGGGCGAGCACGGCACCCACCGGCTGGTGCGGATCAGCCCGTTCGACAACCAGGGCCGCCGGCAGACCTCCTTCGCGGGCGTCGACGTGGTGCCCGTGGTCGAGCAGACCGACCACATCGACATCAACGAAGACGACCTGCGCATCGACGTCTACCGGTCGTCCGGGCCGGGCGGCCAGGGCGTGAACACGACCGACTCGGCCGTACGGATCACCCACCTCCCGACCGGGATCGTGGTCTCCTGCCAGAACGAGCGGTCGCAGCTGCAGAACCGGGCGACGGCGATGGCCGTCCTCCAGGCCAAGCTGCTGGAGCGCAAGCGCCAGGAGGAGGCCGCGGCGATGAACGAGCTGCGCGGCGAGACGACGACGTCGTGGGGCACGCAGATCCGCAACTACGTCCTGCACCCCTACCAGATCGTCAAGGACCTGCGCACGGGCGTGGAGGCGGGCAACCCCTCCGCCGTCCTGGACGGCGACCTCGACGAGTTCATCGAGGGCGAGATCCGCTGGACGCGCCGCCAGGAGTCGGGTGACGGTCAGTAACCGCTGACGTGCGTGAGCGCGACGAGCGCCACGACCAGTAGCACGATCAGCGCGATGGCCAGGGGCGACAGCCCCATGAACCCGTGGTGGTGAACCTTGGCGCGGCCCTCTCGGCAGACGGGGCAGCGCCCCTCCACCACGGGGCCCGCGCACGCGGCGCAGATCAGATGTTCGCAGCTCATAGCAGCTTTACCGCCCCATCGCCCAAGGGCTAATCGTTTTGTTTCCGTTATGGACGTTCCATGCCAGTGTTACCCCTAGACTGGCCTCTGGCCAAACGGAACGTCGATCCAGAGCAAAGTGACCGGCGACCCCCAGACCGGCCGTCCAACCCCCTAGACTGGCTAGCCGTGATGCGCCCGTGATCCATTTCGATAATGTCACCAAGGTCTACGCGAACCAAAACCGGCCCGCCCTCGACCACGTGAGCGTGGACGTCGACAAGGGCGAGTTCGTGTTCCTGGTCGGTCCGTCAGGGTCGGGGAAGTCCACCTTCCTCCGGCTGGTGCTGAAGGAGGAGCGGCCCAACAGCGGCTCCATCCACGTGGCCGGCAAGGACCTGTCGAAGCTGTCCAACTTCAAGGTGCCGCACCTGCGCCGCCGTATCGGCTGCGTCTTCCAGGACTTCCGGCTGCTGCCGAACAAGAACGTCTACGAGAACGTGGCGTTCGCCCTGGAGGTCATCGGCAAGCCGCGCCGCTTCATCCGCAAGGTCGTCCCCGAGGTCATCGAGCTCGTCGGCCTCGAGGGCAAGGCGCACCGCATGCCGGAGGAGCTGTCCGGTGGCGAGCAGCAGCGGGTCGCGATGGCCCGCGCGTTCGTCAACCGGCCGATGATCCTGCTCGCCGACGAGCCGACCGGAAACATCGACCCCGCCACGAGCATCGGCATCATGAAGGTGCTCGACCGAATCAACAGGACCGGCACGACCGTCCTCATGGCGACACACGACGCCGCGATCGTCGACTCCATGCGCAAGCGCGTGGTCGAGCTCGAGGACGGCAAGATTGTCCGCGACCAGTCGCGCGGCGTGTACGGCCAGGCGTATTAGGAGTAACTGGGACCATGCGGGCCAACTTCATCTTCTCCGAGGTCTGGATCGGCCTTCGGCGCAACCTCACGATGACCATCGCGGTGATCGTGACGGTGGCGGTCGGCATGGCGCTGCTCGGCGTCGGACTGATGATCAACTCCCAGGTCTCGAAGCTGACCGGCTTCTGGAGCGACAAGGTCGAGCTGTCGGTCTACCTGTGCACCAAGGGCTCGCCCTTCGAACCGTGCAAGAACAGAGGCGCGGTCACGCAGGAGGAGAAGGGCAACCTGGAGCAGACGATCAAGGCGCTGCCGGACGTCGAGCGGGTGCAGTTCGAGAACCAGGCCCAGGCGTTCAAGAACTTCCAGAGCACGGAGAGCAACACGCTGCTCCTCTCGGTGACCAAGCCCGAGGACATGCCGGAGTCGTTCCGGGTCAAGCTGAAGGACCCGGAGAAGGCGGCGGCCGTGGCCGGCAGCCTCAAGGGGCAGCCCGGCGTCTCCAACGTCGTCAACGAGCGCGACCTGCTCCAGTCGGTCTTCGGCTTCATGGACACGCTGCGCAACGTGGCGCTCGGCATCGCGATCCTCATGGTGATCGCGGCGACCCTGCTGATCGGCAACACGGTCCGGCTGTCGGCGTACAACCGCCGGAGAGAGACCGGCATCATGCGGCTGGTGGGCGCCTCCAACATCTACATCCAGCTGCCGTTCGTGCTGGAGGGTCTGATCGCGGGCCTCATCGGCGGCGTCCTGTCCGGTGTGATCCTGATCATCGTCAAGGTCTTCATCTTCGAGTCGATCCAGACCTATATGGCCGCGCCCCTCGGCTGGGACACGGTCGCGGGCGTGATCACCGGCACCATGGCCATCGGCGTGCTCATCTGTGTGCTCGCCTCTTTCGTCACCTTGCGCCGCTACCTGCGGGTGTGAGCCCGCACCGCCGCGCAACTCGTTTCCGCCCTTCGAGGCGACGGTAGGCTCCCCTTATGCCACGTGAGACCGGGCGCAAGCTGATCGCCCAGAACAAGCGTGCCAGGCACGACTTCTTCATCGAGGACACCTACGAGGCCGGTCTCGTCCTGACCGGCACCGAGGTCAAGTCCCTGCGGGCGGGAAAGGCCAACCTGACCGACGGCTACGCGTCGGTCGAGGGCGGCGAGGTCTGGCTGATCAACGTGTACATCCCGGAGTACAGCCAGGGCACCTGGACCAACCACGCCGCCCGGCGGACGCGCAAGCTGCTGCTGAACCGCAAGGAGATCGGCAAGCTCGACGCGACGCTGAAGGAGAAGGGCCTCACGCTGATCCCGCTGTCGATGTACTTCAAGGACGGCCGGGCGAAGATCGAAATCGGCGTCGCCAGGGGTAAGAAGGACTACGACAAGCGGCAGACGCTCATGGAGAAGCAGGCCAGCCGGGAGATGGCGCGGGCCATGTCGAACGCGGTCCGCCGGCGGGGGGGCCGTTAGCCCGTGTCCTTCCGATCATTCGGGGTCGTCCGGGCGAGAGCCGTACGGGCCGCGCTCGCGCTGGGGCTGGCCGCGCCCCTGCTGACCGGCTGCTTCGAGG
Organism: Microbispora hainanensis; assembly: GCF_006874475.1. Lineage (GTDB taxonomy): Bacteria > Actinomycetota > Actinomycetes > Streptosporangiales > Streptosporangiaceae > Microbispora > Microbispora hainanensis. Next base: position 29,869 of record NZ_VIRM01000053.1, on the reverse strand, counting down.
AGCCGACGCCGCACGACGCGGTGCGCGACTTCCTCGTCGGCTGGCAGACGGGCGACTACGCCGCCGCCGCGCGGCGCTCCGACGGCAACGCGGCGGTGGTGCGCAAGTCGCTGGAGGACGCCCGGCTGCAACTCGACGCCGCCTCGATCCGCTTCACCCTGCGGGGGATCAGCCAGGACGGCGACGCGGCGCAGGCCGGCTACCACGCCGAGGTGGACCTCGGTGAGAACAACCCCCTCTGGCAGTACGACGGCAACCTGCCCCTCCACCTGGTCGGCGGCCAGTGGAAGGTGCGGTGGTCGCCGAGCGTCATCCACCCCGACCTGCACCCCGGGCAGCGGCTCGCGGTCGCCACCGTCCCCAAGGGCCGCAAGCCGATCCTCGACCGGAACGGCAACCCGTTGCAGAACGAGACCGTGCTGCACGTCGCCGGGGTCATCCCCGCCAAGGTCAAGGACGCCGGCCGGCTCTGCGACCAGCTCTCGAAGGTCACCGGCTTCGCCCAGGACCGCCTGCTGAGCCGCATCCTGTCGTCGCCCCCGCAGGACTTCGTCCCCCTCGCGACGTTCGGGCGGACGAAGTTCGCCCAGATCCAGTCCAAGCTGGAGGCCATTCCGGGTCTGGAGTTCCAGATCGACAACCCGCCGGTCGCCCCCAAGTCGCCCACCCAGATCGTCGGGGTAGTCACGGCGATCACACCGGAGGCGGAGCAGAAACTCGGCGGACCGCAGCGGGCCGGCGACACGCTCGGCCGCGACGGCCTGCAGAGGGCCTACCAGGACCAGCTCACCGGCTCGACCGAGACCCGGGTCGTCATCCTCGACAACGCTACCGGCCGGCAGGTCAAGGAGCTCAAGGCGTGGCCGGGACGGGAGAACTCGTCGGTCCAGACCACGATCGACAGCCGCCTGCAGAACGTGGGCGACTCCGCCGTGGCCGGACCCCGCCCTGCCGCGCTCGTCGCGGTGCAGGCATCCACCGGTGAGGTGCTCGCCGTCTCCACCAACCAGCTGCACCAGGAGAACGACGCGCTGGCCGGCAAGTTCGCGGCCGGCACCGCCTTCTCGATCATCGCCGCGGAAGGACTGCTCGAGTCGGGCCTCGACCCGAAGCAGAAGGTGCCCTGCAGCGCCGACCGCACCGTGGGCGGCGCCCGCTTCCAGCAGCCGGGCGTCGTCGGGGTGACGACGCCGACCTTCCAGACCGACTTCGCACAGGGCTGTGTGACCGCCCTGGCGTCGCTGGCCCGGCGGATCAGCGGGCAGCGGCTGGCCGACAGCGCGACCCAGTTCGGCATCGGCGGCGACTGGAGGCTGCCGCTGAAGACGTTCAGCGGGTCGATGAACGCCCCCAAGGGCGACGCCGCCATCGCGAAGATCATGGCGGGTCAGGGTGCCCGCGTGAGCCCGCTGGCGATGGCCCTCGTCGCCGCGGCCGTCAAGTCCGGCACGTGGCGGCCGCCGGTGCTGGTGACCTCGCCCGCCGCCCCCGACCCGTCGGCCGGCGGTGGCGCCACGCAGGCCACCGCCCAGCCGGTGACGCTCGACCCCGCGATCACCGCGAAGCTGCGCACGCTCATGCGGGCCGGTGTGACGTCCGGCGCGGCCTCCGCCGCCTCCGCCCCCGGCGACCCCGTGTACGGCGTGGCCGCCGAGGTCACCCAGACGGAGAAGAAGGAGCGCACCAGGCTCTCGTGGTTCGTGGGCTGGCAGGGGGACGTCGCGATCGCCGTGCTGTCGGAGAGCGGCGACCTGGCGGCCGCGTCGGCGATCGCCGGGAGCTTCTTCCGCGAGGCTCAGCCCCAGATCTGAAAAAGGCTCGGAGGCGAGCAACCATCAGGGCGGCGACCGGCGTCTTTCTAGGTGACTGGGACCCGCTTGGGGGGTTGCGGGCCCAGTCGCCGTGATGAGGACAGGGCTCCATCTCGGGGGGAGCCCTGCCCGTCTCGACCGGCTCGACCCTGCCGGTCGGCCCCCGGGACGCGCGCCACAGGCCGCGATCCCGGGGGCTTCGGCGTCCCACCGGAATTCGAGTCGCGTCGCCGGTGTTGTCACGAGTAAGCTTGTCTTGCCAGGCCCTCGGGTCTGGATTGACAACTGCACAGGGGGTGACCGGTTTCGACTTCGACATTGCAAGTCAGGGGAAGCGGGTCGGGGACTGCGGACATAACCCCGTCAACACTGTGACCGCAAAACAATAAGTGCCAATAAGAAGAGCACTGAGGTCAGCCAGGCTTCCCTGGCTCTCGCCGCCTAAGCAGCGAGTAACCTCTGTCAGCCCGGGAGTGCCTTCGGCCCGGAACTGACATCGCTAGAAGGCTCAACCGTCCGGCCCGGTCACGGGGCCGTACGGGAAACCAAACAGTGACTGGGCCCGTCGGCGACTCGCCTGTGAGATTGCCGGGGCCGAGAAAAGCGCAACAGGCTGCACCCGGAGAAGCCCTGTCTTGGTGTTGAAGGACGCGGGTTCGATTCCCGCCACCTCCACATCTCCGCCGAAGGGCGGGGAGGAAGCGAACGCTTCCTCCCCGCCCTTTCCGCTGTCTGCCGGACTTCGGACCGGACGCGTCGCCTAGTGGCACGCCTACGTGCCGTAGGTGTCCGGGCCGGTGCCCCGAACCGAGGACGAGTACGGAGTCGCGGATCGTGACGAGTACTGTCGGGGCGGTACGTGGGAGGGGATCCGCCGTGGGGGAGCTGGAAGTCGTGGGGGAGCCGAGAGTGCTGGTGCGGCGGGCGTTGCCGTCGGAGCCTGCCGTTCGGGGATCGGCCTCGTTGTTCCTGACGGAGGCCCAGATGCAGGGGGTGCGGGCCGGGCGGCGGATGCTGTACGTCGGCGCGGAGCCCGCGTCGGAGCATGTGGCCACCGGGCTGCGGGTCGAGCCGGGCACGCCGGTGCTGGCCCGGCGCAAGCTGCTGCTCGCCGGCGACGTGCCGGTGCGGGTCGCCACGAGCTTCCTGCGGCTCGACCTCTTCGGGGACACCCCGTTGTGCGAGCCGGGCTTCCTCGCGCCGAGCCTGCAGGCGCGCATCGAGGAGCAGGGCCACCGGTTCGGGCGGGCGGAGGAGCAGCTGGTCGCCCGGCCGCCCCGGGACGACGAGGCGGCCACGCTGCACCTGGACCTCGGCGAGTGGGTGGTCCAGATCGTGCGAACGGCTTATTCGGCCGATGACCTGCCGATTCACCTGCTGGAGACCATCTGCGCCGCCTCCCGGCACGTCTTCGACATCGCTCAGGTGAGCGGCGCCGACGAGTTCTGAGCGGCGTACGCGTCGATCTCCGCGAGCAGCGCCGACTTGCCGTCGGCGCCGAGGAAGGACGCCTCCACCGCGGCGCGGGCGAGGCCGGCGACGCCCTTCTCGTCCAGGGAGAGCAGCTCGGCCGCCACGGCGTACTCCCGGTTGAGGTCGGTGCCGAACATCGGCGGGTCGTCGCTGTTCACGGTGACCGGCACCCCGGCGGCGACCAGTGCGGGCAGCGGATGCTCGGCGAGGCTGGGCACGGCCCCCGTGCAGACGTTGGAGGTGGGGCAGACCTCCAGTGTGATGTTGTGCTCGGCCAGGTGTTCCAGCAGCGCCGGGTCGCCCACGCTGTGGATGCCGTGCGCGATCCGCTCGGCGCCGAGGTCGCGTACGGCCTGCCAGACATAATCGGCGTCGGTGACCTCGCCGGCGTGCGGCACCGAGTGGAGCCCGGCGGCGCGGGCCGCGGCGAAGTGCGGGGCGAACTGCGACCGGGGCACTCCGGTCTCCGGGCCGCCGAGGCCCAGGCTGACCAGGCCGTCCGGCCGCTGGCCGAGCGCGACGGCGAGCGTCTGATCGGCGGGCGGGCCAGGGATGCCGGGGATGTCGAAGCACCAGCGCAGCACGGTGCCGAAGTCCGCCTCGACCCTGCGGCGGGCGTCCTCGATCACCTCGCAGAACTCCTGCGGGGCGAAGCCCCGGACGAGCTGGGAATGGGGTGTCACGGTCAGCTCGGCATACCGCACCTGCTGGGCGGCCAGGTCGCCGCCCACGCCGTAGGTCAGCGTCCACAGGTCCTCCGAGGTCCTCACCAGGTCCACCACCTGCAGATAGACCTGGAGGAAATGAGCGAAGTCGCGGAAGTCGTAGAACGCCGCGACCTCGGCGGGGTCGGCGGGCACGGGCGTCGTTCCCTCATATCGGGCGGCGAGCTCGGCGACGATGTGCGGGGACGCCGCGCCGATGTGGTGGACGTGCAGCTCCGCCTTGGGCAGCCCGGCGATGAACCGGGTGAGTCGCGGTGAGATCACGGAATCGAACGTAACAAGCAGGTAGGAGCCGCCTCCAAGCGTTTCCGCGCTATCTCACACCACTTTGTCAGGATCGGGGTCATCCTCCGGCGGGCAGTTCGCCGAGGACGACGGTGACCGTCTTCTTGGTGCCGTCCGGCAGCAGCAGCTCGACCTGGGCCCTGTCGCCCGGTTTGAGCGTCGCCAGGACCTGCGCCAGGTCGGTGGCTGTGGGCGTGGGCGTGCCGTTGACCTTCAGGATCACGTCGCCGGCGCGGATGCCGGCCTTGTCCGCGCTGCCGCCGGGGGCCACCGAGCCGACGGCCACGCCGATCGGCTCGCCGGCCGCGTCGACCGCCGTGCCCACCCGTACGCCGAGGGCCGCCCGGTGGCTGTTGACGACCCGGCCATACTGGATGATCTGGCGGGCGACGTCGGTCGCGGTGTCGCTCGGGATCGCGAAGCCGAGGCCGGGCGCGGTGCCCTGGTTGGGGTCGACGGCGGCCAGCGTCGGGATGCCGATGACCTGGCCGGACAGGTCGACCAGCGCGCCGCCGCTGTTGCCGGGGTTGATGGGCGCGGAGGTCTGCACGGCGTTGGTGATGGTCGCGGCGCCGCCGCCGGCGTGCCTTTCGCCCGTCACGGTGCGGCCCAGGGCCGACACGATGCCCTGGGTCACGCTGCCGGAGAAGCCGAGCGGGTTGCCCATCGCGAGCACGATCTGGCCGACCTTGAGGTCGGCGGAGCGGCCGAAGGTCGCGGGCGTGAGCCCGGTCTTGTCCTCGACCTGGATGACGGCCAGGTCGCCGGCGGGATAGGAGCTCACCAGCCTGGCCCTCCTCGGCTTGCCACCGGTCGCCAGCGTGACCTGGAACGTCGTGGCGGCTCCCACGACGTGGGCGTTCGTCACGATGTGGCCGTCGGTGTCGTAGACGATGCCCGAGCCGAGCGCCTCCCCTGTGGTGATCTGCACGATCGACGGAAGGACGCTCTTGATGACCTGTTCGTAGGTCATCTCCAGCTCGATCGGGCGGGTCGGCAAGGGCGCGGCCGTTCTCGTCTTCGGAGGGGCGGTCGGAGAGGCGATCTCGGTTCCCGGCGAGCATCCCCCCGCGACCAGCACGGCCACGGCTGGGGTGGCGACCGTGCGGAGGACCTTCCGTGAGAGCTGCATAGTCCCCTGTCTACCTGCGCTTACGGTCGCCGCAAGGCGGCGCGCCGGGACCGGCGCAGCTCATGACGGGCGCCGGGAACGGCCGATACCGGAGCGCGCGGAACCCGGCCTAGCCAGCGAATATTCCTCTAGAATATGGTTCTACAAGGACCTAGGGCTGGAGGATCTTATGGCGATCGGGCTGAGCGAGGAGCACGAGGCGCTTCGCGAGTCGGTGAGCGGATGGGCCGAGCGGGCCGTGCCCGCCGAACTCGTGCGAAGCACGGTGGGCGTCCTCGCCGATCCGGGAACGGAGGAGCGCCCGGCCTTCTGGCCCGCCCTCGCCGGCCAGGGGCTGCTCGGGCTGCACGTTCCCGAGGAGTTCGGCGGCTCCGGCTACGGCCTCCTGGAGGCGGCCGTGGCGATCGAGGCGCTGTCGGAGCGGGTGGCGCCCGGCCCGATGGTGCCGACCGTGCTCGCCAGCGCCGCGATCCTCGCCTCCGAGGGCAAGGCCCAGGCCGAGCTGCTGCCCGGGCTCGCGGACGGGTCGCTGACCGGCGCGGTGGCGCTCGACGCCGAGATCACCGGCGTCCGCGACGACGACGCGCTGACGATCAGCGGCGCGGCCGGATATGTCCTCGGCGCGACGGTCGCCGACGTGCTGGTCCTGCCGGTGGCCACGGACGGCGGCGAGGAGTGGGTGGCCATCGACGCCGCCCAGGCGACGGTCACCGCCGTCAAGTCGCTCGACCTCACCCGCGGCGTGGCCAAGGTCGAGCTGGACGGCGTACGGGTCCCCGCCGAGCGGGTGCTGACCGGCCTGACCGGCGCCGAGGTGCGGAACGTGGCCGCGATCGTGCTCGGGGCGGACGCTGCCGGGGTGGCCGCCTGGTGTGTGTCCGCCGCCGCAGACTACGCCAAGGTCCGGGTGCAGTTCGGCCGCCCGATCGGCCAGTTCCAGGGCATCAAGCACAAGATCTCGCGGATGCTGGTGGCGCTGGAGCAGGCGCGGGCCACCGTCTGGGACGCCACCCGGGCGGAGGGCGCCGAGCGCGACTACGCCGCCGCCATCGCCGCCGTCATGGCGCCCGACGCGGCGGTGCAGTGCGCCAAGGACGCGATCCAGACGTTCGGCGGCATCGGCTACACCTTCGAGCACGACGCGCACCTCTACTACCGCCGGGCGCTGACCCTCCGCGCGCTGCTCGGCTCCTCCTCGGAGTGGTCCGACCGGGTGGCCGGGCTCGCTCTCCAGGGTGTCGCCCGGGAGATGGAGATCGACCTGCCGGAGGAGTCGGAGCCGCTGCGCGCGTCCATCCGGGCGGAGCTCGCCGAGATCGCCGCCCTGGAAGGCGCCGAGCAGAAGCGCGCGCTGGCCAAGGCCGGTTTCGTCATGCCGCACCTGCCCGGGCCCTGGGGCCGCGCGGCCTCACCGCTGGAGCAGGTGCTCATCCACCAGGAGGTCAGGGCGGCCAAGATCAAGCCGCCACAGATGATCATCGGCGCGTGGGTGGTGCCGTCGCTGGTCACGTACGGCACGCCGGAGCAGCAGGAGCGGTTCCTGCCGCCGACGCTGAGCGGCGAGCTGATCTGGTGTCAGCTCTTCTCCGAGCCGGAGGCCGGCTCCGACCTCGCGTCGCTGCAGATGAAGGCGGAGAAGGTCGAGGGCGGCTGGAAGCTCAACGGCCAGAAGATCTGGACGTCGGTGGCGCACGTCGCCGAGTGGGCCATCTGCATCGCCAGGTCCGACACCTCCAAGCCCAAGCACGACGGCATCACGTACTTCCTCGTGAACATGAAGGCGCCGGGCGTCACCGTGCGGCCCCTGACCGAGATGACCGGGGAGAACCTCTTCAACGAGGTGTTCCTCGACGACGTCTTCGTGCCCGACGAGATGGTCGTCGGCGAGGTCGACGAGGGGTGGCGCGTCGCCAGGAACACGCTGTCGAACGAGCGGGTCTCGCTGTCGTCCGGCTCGGGCGGCACCGGCGCCTCCGTACCCGACCTGCTCGGCCTCGTCGGCCGGCTCGGCCGTGAGCTCACCCCCGCCGAGCGGCAGGACCTCGCCCGCGTCGTCTGCGAGGCGCACTCGATCAACGCCCTGTCGCTGCGGGTGACCCTCAAGCAGCTCGCCGGCAGCGAGCCGGGCGCCGACGCGTCGGTGCGCAAGCTGCTGTCCACCGCGCACGCGCAGCACGTCTCCGAGGTGGCGGTCTCGCTGCTCGGCACGGCCGCCGTCACCGCCGCCGACTGGAAGCTCGGCGACGCCGGCTACTGGAACCGTGCCGTGCTCGCCACGCGCGCGATGACGATCTACGGCGGCACCACCGAGGTGCAGCTCAACATCATCGCCGAGCGCATGCTCGGGCTGCCCCGCGACCCCGAGCCGGGCAAGTAGCCCTCGGGTGATCGGCCGGTCATGCAGGCCCCCGGGCGCCCGGGTGACCGGCACTAGCCTGTACGACTATGTGGCGGCCCTTCCGGTTTGCGTGGCGTGGCCTCGGGGGGCGTGCCGGCGCTTCCCCAGGGGCGGTGCTCGTACGGCTGGGGCCGGTCCTGCTCGGCCTGGCGTTCGGGGTACTGGCGCTCGGGCCCGCCCTCGGGCCGGGATTCGTCCTGCGCTACGACATGGTCTTCGTGCCGGACCCGCCGGTGCGCCTCGGCGACGGCTTTCCCCGGGCCGTGCCGAGCGACCAGGTCGTGGCGGTGCTGTCGGCCGTGATCCCGGGCGAGATCGTGCAGAAGGCGATCCTGCTCGGGCTGTTCGTGCTGGCCGCGTCGGGGGCCGCGGCGCTCGCGCGCGACGCCCTGCCGGGGGGCGGGATCGTGCCCCGGCTGGCCGCGGCGGCGTTCTACGCCTGGAACGCCTATCTGGCCCAGCGCCTGCTCATCGGCCAGTGGGCGCTCCTGCTCGGATATGCCGGGCTGCCCTGGGCCGTGCGCGCAGTGTCGCAGGCCGTGTCGCCCGCCGTGTCGCCCGCCGTGTCGCGCGGCGGGGCCGTGCGGCTCGCGGTGGCCCTCCTGCCCGCTGCCATAGGCGGGTTCCAGGCCATGCTCGTCAGCGCCCTGACCGTCCTCCCGGTGGCCGCGCTGCGCCAGAAGGGCGACCGCGGGGAAGGCGGCGGTGGAGGCCGGGCGCGGGCGGTGCTGACCACGGCGGGCGTCCTCGCCGTGCTCGGCCTGCCGTGGCTTATCCCGGCGCTCGCTTCGGTGGCCAGGGCGGACGCCGCGGCCGATCCCGCCGGGGTGGCCGCCTTCGCGCCCCGGGCCGACGGGCCCTTTGGAACGCTCGGCAGCCTGCTCACGCTCGGCGGCATCTGGAACTCCCATGCCGTCGTGCCGGGACAGGAGATGCCCGCGCTCGCCGCCGTCCGCCTCGCCCTGGCTCTCGTCGCGGTCGCAGGGTTCGTACGGCTCGGGTTCGTCCGGCTCGGGTTCGTACGGCGGCCCGCATGGTGGCGGGGCCTGGCCACGGCGGCGTGCGCAGGTGTCCTGATCGCGTGCGCCGGGGCGTTCGCGCCGGGCGCGCCGCGCGCGCTGATCGGCTGGTGGGCCGGGTTCGGCCCGCTCCGCGACGGCCAGGCGTACGTCGCGCCGCTCGCGCTGGCGCAGGCCGTGGGGGTCGCGGTGGCGGTGACGGCCCTGCGCGCCGCCCTGCCCGCGCCGGTCGCCGTGGCCGCGGTGGCGGTGCCGGTGCTGGCCCTGCCGACGTTCGCGCTGGGCGCCTTCGGCAGGCTCGGGACGGCCGGCTACTCCGAGGAATGGCGCCGCGTGCAGGCCGTCGTCAACGGGGATCCCGCCCCCGGCGCGCTGCTGTCGCTGCCCTGGAGCGCCTACCGGGCGTTCTCGTGGAACGGCGGCCGGGTCGTCCTCGATCCCGCCACCAAGATGTTCTCCCGGCCTGTGGTGTGGAACGACGGGCTCGTCGTCGGCGCGGGTGACGGGACACGGATCCGGCTGGCCGCCGAGAGCCCGCGCGCGCGGCGCATCGGCGCGCTGCTGGCCGCGCCCGAGGCGGCGCCGACCACTGCGTCGCCCACTGCGCCGCTCTCCGTGCCGCTCTCCGTGCCGCTCACTGCGTCGCCCACTGCGTCGCCCACGGCGTCACTCACAGCGGCGCTGCGGCGGGAGGGAGTGCGGTACGTGCTCGCCGGAGGAGTCGATGAGAACACGTTCTTGTCTCGGCTGCCGGGAGCGGCCCTCGTCTACAGGGGTCGGGAACTTCTCCTGATGCGTCTGTGATCTGGGAAGACCTGCGTCTCGCGGCATACTGGACGGTAAGTCTTTTTATCACGGTTTGACCAAGGCTATGGTGTAGGAGCTGTATCACGTTCTAATCTCGGCCCACCGTACTACCCCAAGACACCGTAGATATCCCAAGACACCGTGCATACCAAGACACTGTGCGTTCCGACAAGGAGGAAGCCACGTGTTGAAGGTGCTGGCTGCTCTCGCGGTCGGGGCCGTGCTCGCCGGCGTCGCCTCCGTGGCGGTCGTCAACGTGGCCGCGCCCACCGCCGAGCCGCCGAACAAGCCGCTCTACAACTACGGCGACAGGTGAGCGCACCAGACCTGACGCCCGTGCCATAAGGACTTTCTCGAAAAGGACTCCCCGCGAAGACCCAGTTCGTCAGGGGCGTGGTCGCGCCATGCCCTCATGCGTCCGTGCCCCGGTTCGCCCGCACCGCCCCGCCCGCCGCGCCCCCGGACCACCCGTACAGCCGGCCACTCGCGCGGTGCCTCCCCGAACTCGCCCGAGACGCGTCACCCGAAGGAGTGGTCGTGGTCGCACAGGGTGCGAAGGCGAAGTCCTCGGGGCACCCGGCCCCTCTCGAACCGCCCGACAGGCCGCATCTGGCGGCCACCGGCACGGCCGCGGCACCCGCCGCCGTTCTCCTGCTCGACGGCGTACGCGTGGCCGTGCTGAACTTCCGCGAACCGAGCCAGACCGTCGCGGGCGGCGCGGAGGAGTACGCCTGGCGGGTCTCGGCCTACCTCGTCGGCCAGGGGGCGCGCGTCCACTTCCTCACCAGCCGGGAGCGCTTCCAGACCCGGGGCGAGTCGCGTGACGGCATCGAACTGCGCCGGATGGGCAACAAATACCTGGTCTACCTTCTCGTCCCGCTCTGGCTGTTGCTGCACCGCCGCCGGTTCGACGTCATCATCGACTGCATGAACGGCATCCCGTTCTTCTCGCCGGTCGTGGCACGCCGCCGTACGCGGGTGATCTGCGTGGTGCACCACGTGCACGACCGGCAGTTCTACGCCTTCTTCCCCCGGTGGCTGGCGCGGATCGGCTGCTTCATCGAGGGGCCGGTGGCGCGGCTGCTCTATCGGCGGTGCACGACGGTGACGGTCTCCGAGTCGTCCCGCGACGAGATGCGTGCGCGCCTGCGCTGGCTGGCGCCGATCGAGGTGGTGCCCAACGGCAGCCCGACCGCACGGCCCGTCGCGCGGGAGCCGGTGCCCGGCGATCCTGCCGTCGTCTACCTCGGCCGCCTGGTCGGCCACAAGCGCGTCGAGCGGGTGGTCGAGCTCGCCGCCGAGCTGGTGCCCGGCCGTCCCGGCCTGCATGTCCACGTGATCGGGCGAGGCCCCGAGCACGAGCGGCTGGCCGAGCGGGCGGGCAGGCCCGACGTGGCCGGACGCGTCCACCTGCACGGGTTCCTGCCCGAGAGGGAGAAGAACGCGGTGTTGAGCGGCGCCAGGCTCAACGTCACGGCCTCCGAGTTCGAGGGATGGGGGCTGACCGTGATCGAGGCGGCCGCGCTGGGGGTGCCCACCGTCGCCTACGATGTGGCCGGCCTCCGCGACTCCGTACGGCACGGCGTGACGGGGTGGCTGGTGCGCGACGGCGAGCGGCTCGCCGACGTGGTCGGCCAGGCGCTGCGCGAGCTGGACGACCCCCTGACCAGGGCGCGGATGGCACGGGCATGCCGCCAATGGGCGGGCGAGTTCACCTGGGGGAAGACGGGGGCGGCCATGACCAGGCTGGTGGCGGGCGAGCTCGACCGGCTCCCCGCGCGAACCCCCGGCGCCGGCTCGGAGAAGTCCGGCTCGGAGAAGTCCGGCCCCGAGAAGTCCGGCCCCGAGAAGTCCGGCCCGGAGAAGTCCGGCCCGGAGAAGTCCGGCTCGGAGAAGTCCCGCTCCGGGAAGTCCGGCTCTGAAAAGTCCCGCTCCGGGAAGTCCTGAGCGCCCGTGTCCGTCGACGTCTCGGTCCACCCGAGGGAGCCCGGTCCCGCCCGGGAAGAGGTGATGCGCACGCCGGAGGAACCCGGCGAGGCTCCCGCCCCCGCCGAGCGCGCCGCGCCGCCGGGCCGTACGCTGCGGCACCGGCTCCGGTTGCTGGCGGGCTGCCTGCTGCTCGCGGCCGTCGCGTTCAACACCGCGCCCGGCGCGGTGATCTCCGAGACCAAGCTCGACATGGCGGTGAACCCCCTGGGGTTCCTCGGCCGCGCGCTCCACCTGTGGGATCCGGCCTACTTCGGCCACCTGCAGAACCAGGCGTACGGCTATCTCTTCCCGATGGGGCCGTTCTACGTGCTCTTCCGGGCCCTGGACATGCCCGCCTGGGACATCCAGCGGCTCTGGATGTCGCTCGTGCTGTGCGCGGCGTTCCTCGGCACCGAGCGGCTGGCCCGGGCGATGGGCATCGGCTCGCCCGGCACCCGCGTCCTCGGCGCGCTCGCCTACGCCCTGGCCCCGCACGCGCTGGCGCTGATCGGGATCAACTCCTCGGAGTTCCAGCCCAGCGCCGTGCTGCCGTGGATGCTGCTGCCCCTGGTGCACGGCACCCGAGAGGGGCGGAGCCCGCGCCGGGCCGCCGCGCTGTCGGCCGCCGCGTTCCTCTTCGCGGGCGGCGTCAACGCGGCGGCGGAGCTGGCCGTGCTGGTCGTCCCGCTGCTCTACCTGCTCAGCCGCCGTCACGGCGGCCGCAAGTGGGCGCTGCTCGGCTGGTGGCTGCCGTTCGCCGGCCTGGTGTCGATGTGGTGGCTCGTCCCGCTGCTGCTGCTCGGGCGCTACATCTTCTCGTTCCTGCCGTTCATCGAGACGGCGTCGGCGACCACCGGCGTCACCTCCCTGGTGAACGCGCTGCGCGGCACGTCGAGCTGGATCTCGTTCCTGCCCGTGGACGGGCAGCCGTGGCTTCCCGCGGCCTACGAGCAGGCGACCGTGCCGTGGCTGGTCGCCGCGACGGCGCTGATGGCCGGGCTCGGGCTGACCGGCGTCGTCCGCAGGTCCACCCCCGAGCGGACGTTCCTCGTCCTGTGTGTGATCGCCGGTCTCCTGATCGTGACCGCGGGGCACGCGGGCGACCTCGCCCACCCCTGGACCGGTCAGGTCAAGGACCTGCTCGACGGGCCTCTCGCGCCGTTCCGCAACCTGCACAAGTTCGACGCGCTGATCCGGCTGCCGCTCGCGCTCGGCCTGGCCGCGCTTCCGATCGCCCTGCCGGCAACAGGGGCGGTGCGCCTGCGCAGGCCCGTCACCGCGGCGGCGGCCGGGCTGCTCGCGCTCACGCTCGTGCCGGTGGGGACGGCCGGGGTGACCGCCCGCGGGGCCTTCGCGGACATCCCCGCCTACTGGCGCGAGGCGGCCACCTGGCTGAACCGCAACACGGGCGACGGCATGGTGCTCGCCATGCCCGGCTCGGCGCGGGGCGAGTATCTGTGGGGCCGCCCGCTCGACGAGCCCATGCAGTCGCTGCTGACCGCCCGCTGGGCCACCCATGCCAACGTGCCGTGGGGGTCGCCCGGCCTGGCCCGGCTCGTGCAGGCGGTGGACGAGCGCTTCGCCACCGGGCACGGCTCGCCCGGTCTCACCGAGGCCCTGCGCCGGGCCGGGGTGACCCACCTGCTCATCCGCAACGATCTGGTCAGGGAGACGCTCGGCACCGCCTGGCCCGCCCGGGTGCACCAGACGCTGCAGGACTCCGGGCTGTCGCGGACCGCCGAGTTCGGGCCGCTGATCGGCCTGACCGCGAACGGCACCGCCTCGGGCTGGCTCGACCAGCCCTACCCGGCGCTGGAGGTCTACACGATCCCCGGAACGGCCCCGCTCGTCTCGACCGTGCCCCGCGCGGGCACGCTGCATGTGGAGGGCGCCCCCGAGGCCGTGCTCGACCTGGCCGAGGAGGGGCTGCTCACCGGCGACCGCCCGGTGCTGGTGGGCGACGAGCCGGGGGCGGCGGCGATCCCCGCCCGTGACACGATCCTCACCGACACGCTGCGCAAACGCGACATCGTGTTCGGCGATGTGCGGCGCATCGCGTCGGCGACGCTGCCGGAGGGCCAGGCGCCGGTCACCACCGATCTCACCGACCCGGCCTGGTCGGCGGCCACCTCGACCGCCCGCTATCTCGACGTGAAGGACGTCACCGCCTCCTCGGCGGACTCCGCCGTCACCGCCGCGGTGGGCCAGCGCGACCCGGGGCGGCAGCCGTACGCCGCGCTCGACGACGACCCGCGCACGGGCTGGCGGTCGGACGGCTGGCACGGCGCGGTCGGGGAGTGGCTGAAGGTCCGCTTCACCGGCCCGGTGGACCTGACCGAGATCTCGGCGGCCTTCGAGCAGGGGACGCTCGGCCCGCCGGTGGCCGAGGTCGCGCTGGAGACCGAGCGCGGCGTCCGCCGGGTGGCGGTGGCGCGCACCGACGCGCTCCAGCCGCTGCGCCCGGTGCCCGGGACGAGCTCGTGGCTGCGGATCCGGGTGACCCGGCTCGCGTACGAGCCGAAGACCACGCTCGGCAGCCGGGCCGGCATCACCGACCTGCGCATCCCGGGCGTGCGGGCGGTGCGGACGATCGCGGTGCCGGACACCGGAACGGGCGACCCGGGAACCGTGCTGAATCCGGGAACCGTGCTGAATCCGGGAACCGTGCTGGATCCGGGGACCGTGCTGGATCCGGGGACCGTGCTGCTCACCAGGCGGGGGGACGCCGACGCGTGCATGCGGGGCTCGGTCACCTGGACCTGCTCATCACGCCTGCAGATCCTCGGCGAGGACGGCTACGGCTTCGACCGGCTCATCCCCGTGACGCGGGCCGGTGTGCGCACGGTGCGCGGGCAGGCCGTGCTCAGCGATCCGAAGGCGGCCGACCTGCTCACCACGCTGCCGGACCGGTATCCGCACGTCAGCGCGTCGTCGACGGCCACCGAGCACGGGGCCGTGCTGGGCCGCCAGGCGATGGACGGCGACCCTGCGACGCTGTGGTACGCCCAGCCGTTCGACCGGCATCCGACGCTGTCGATCGACCTGGGGACGACCCGGAGCTTCTCCCGGATCCGGGTGCTGTTCCCCGACTCGGCGCAGGGCATCCCGCCGGTGAAGCTCACGCTGCGCGCGGGGGAGCGGGCCGTGCAGGGGTGGGTGGACCGCGACGGCGTGTTCACGTTCCCCGCGTTGAAGACGCGGACCTTCACCATCGAGTTCACCGCGCCCGCCTCCCGCCCGATCGAGGTGGCCGAGATCGCCGTCCCCGGGGTGAAACCCCTCGGCGGCCTCGGCGCCATCCCGCTGCGGCTGCCCTGCGGCTATGGCCCGACGCTGCGGGTGGACGGCGACGACGTGCCGACCCGGGTGGTCGGCGGCACGCTCGACGACGTGCTCAACGGCCGTCCGCTGACCTACTCGGGGTGCGCGCCCCTGCACCTGACCGAGGGCCGCAGCCGGGTCAGCGTGGCGCCGGGCGACGCCTTCCGGGTGCGCTCGGTGGTGCTGGACAACAGAGCCGGCGAGGACCACGAGAAGGTGACGGCCACCCCCGCCACGGTGATGTCGTGGGGGCCGCAGGAGCGCCGGCTGCGGGTCGCCGCCGCCGCGCCGTCCTATCTGGTGGTCAACGAGAACTACAACGCCGGCTGGCAGGCGTACCTCGACGGCGTGCGGCTGACCCCGGCGCGGCTCGACGGCTGGCGGCAGGCGTGGGAGCTGCCGGCCGGCGGCGGCGAGGTGGTGCTGCGCTACGAGCCCGACCGGGCCTACCGCACGGCGCTGCTCGCCGGGCTGGGCCTGGCCCTCGTGGTGGTGGCCCTGGCGCTGGTGCGGGGCCGGTCGCGCCTGCGCGGCGTGGGGCCGGGCCGCGTTCGCGTGCTGTGGGTGTGGATCGCGGCGCCGGTCGCCGGGCTGTGGGCCGGAGGCGTGGCGGGCGTGGCCGTCGTCGCCGCCGCGCTGGCGGCGTTCCTGTGGCTGCGCGGGATCGCCGCCGCCCAGCACGCCGATCCGAGCCGCTTGCGGGCCTTCGCCCGGCATGCCGCCTCCGCGTGGGTGGCGGTCGTCGCGCTCGGCCTCGCCGGGCTCGCCCAGGCCGCCGGGCAGGGCCTCGCCGCCGACGTGCTCTGTCTCGTCGTGCTCGCCCGGCTGCTGGCCGCCGTACGGGACCAGGGAGGGGTGAGCCGGTGACGGACGCGTTCGTGCGGCTGCGGCGCCCGCTCCTCCTGGCGGGCATCGCCTTCCTGATCACCGTGGGGGCGCTGTTCCACTTCTACGTCTATCCGCGGACCACGGTCGTGCCGCTGGAGCAGACCCGCGTGCAGCGGCTGGTCTCGCCCTCGGCCACCTATCTCGACACCGCCACCTTCCGTCTGCACCGCGACGTGCCGGTGCAGAACACGGTGGCGGTCTATGGCGATATGCAGGCGGGCGACGACCGCACGGCCGTGTGGGTGGAGTTCTCCTCGCTCGACACCCGGGACGGCGAGCGCGTCGACTATCACGAGCGCCGCACGGCCTTCGACCGGCGGACCGGCCTCGCCGTCGACTGCTGCGGGGCGTACGTCGACGAGGATCCCGGCGTGCGGCAGACCGGGCTGGCCTTCCGGCTGCCCGCCCGGGCCGAGCCGCGGTCGTACGCGATGTTCGACCCGCTGCTGCGGCGGGAGGAGCAGCTGCGGTTCGAGCGCGAGGAGACCGTCGCGGGCGTGCCGGCCTACCGCTACACCTACTCCGCCGGACCGGTGAAGACCGCGGACCTGCCCGGCCCGGTGCCCGGCACGACGGTCGGCATGCCGGAGGAGGAGCGGGTCGCCGTGGCGAGATACACCGAGATCACCCGCACGATCTGGGTCGAGCCGGAGAGCGGGCTGACCGTGCGCACGCAGGAGCGGCGGCGCGACACGCTGCGTACGCCCGACCAGGTCGAGCGGCTGGTCGCCTTCGACGCCGACCTGACGACGAGCACCGCCGAGGTGCACGCCTTCGCCGAGGAGGCGGCCCGGTTCCGCCGGTGGATGCTGCTGACGCGCGAGTGGATCCCGCTGGGGTGCGCGCTGCTCGCCGTTCTGCTGGCCGGCGGCTATGCGATCGGCACCCGGCCGGTGAGGTCAGCGACGGCGCAGCACCAGCAGCAGGTTCCAGGTCACGATCTCGCGAACGCCGGGTAGATGGATTACCGGGGTCGCCCAGCGAGGGTGGTAGCGCGGCAGGGCGTCGACGAGGTCGGCGCCGGGATGCCGCCTGGCCCACGCGAGCGCCCGGGCCACCGAGACGGCGTACAGGCTCGTGCCGTACACGTTCTTGGGGGAGCGGCCGTGGCGGCGCGCGTAGCGGCGCGCGGCGTGGCGCCCGCCCAGGTAGTGCCACGGCGAGGTCTCGTGGCCGCCCCAGGGCGACAGCCAGTTGGTGAACGACAGGTAGACCAGGCCGCCCGGCCGGGTCACCCGCACCATCTCGTCGCCCATCCGCCACGGATCGGGCACGTGCTCCAGCACGTTGGAGGAGAAGCAGACGTCGACGGAGCCGGTCTTCATCGGCAGGTCGAGGGCGCTGCCGAGCACCGCGCCGTCGGGGACGGCGCCGGTACGCGCGCTCATCTCCCCGGCGTCGCAGTCGACGCACACCGGCCGCGCGCCCACGGCGCGCAGCGCGTCGGTGAAGTAGCCGGGCCCGCCGCCGACGTCGGCGACGAGCGCGCCGTCGAGGTCGGCGTACGCCGCGAGCTGGGCGACGGTGTCCCGGGCGAGCAGGCCGTAGAAGAAGTCGGGATCGGTCTGCTCCTTGCGGAAGGCGCTGAACAGGCGGATCGAACGGGCCAGGTCGGCGCGGAACGGCTCGGCGTGCACGACGTCCCTCTCCTGTCGGGTGCGCCGGAGCATAACATCCCCCTTTGTCCCACGGCGCTGGGAGAATTCCGATGACTCAGACCACGCGTACGGACCGGCCCGGCGTCCTGCCGGGATGGCGGGCGAGCCTGCGGAACCCCGTCGTGATCGCGGGCGTCCTGCTGGTCGTGGCGTCGCTGGCGGTGCGGATCCCCGTGCTGACGTCCTCCTCCTTCGTGGAGGACGACTTCCTGTTCGTGGGCGACGCCTACGAGCACTCCTTGACGCTCGACTTCCTGTTCCGCGTCCACAAGGGTCACCTGATGCCGGGGGCGCTCGCGCTCACCTGGGTGCTGTCGCGGCTGTCGCCGTACGACTGGCTGCTGGTCTCGGCGGTCACGCTCGCCGTCCAGGCGGCCGTGGCGGTGATGCTGCTGCGGCTGCTCGTGCGGCTCTTCGGCACCCGGCCCGGGATCCTGCTGCCGCTCGCCTTCGCCCTGTTCTCGCCGCTGACCGTCCCGGCCTTCGGCTGGTGGTCGGCCGCCATCAACGCGGTGCCGCTGCAGCTCGCGATGGTCATGGCCCTGACGGCCCAGGTCAGGTGGGCCGGGGAGGGCGGGGCACGGCACGCCCGCCGGGCGTTCTGCTGGGTGCTCGCGGGCATGGCGTTCAGCACGAAGGGGGTATTCGTCCCGTTCCTGCTGTTCGCGCTCACCACGTCGCACCTGCGGCCGTGGTCGGGCCCGTGGATCGCGCTCATGCTGCGCGAGCTGCGCTCCCACTGGCGGCTGTGGGGCTCCTACATGCTGCTGATGGGCGGATATGCGGCGCTCTATCTGGCCCGCCGCGGCACCGCGCCGGGCGAGGGCGCGGCCGTCCCGGCGCCGGGCGACGCCGCGGACCTGCTGGGCCGCCTGCTCGGCCAGGTCTTCCCCGCCGGGGTGGTGGGCGGACCGCTGTCGTGGGGCCCGGTGCTGCCCAACGGCGGGCTGGCCGACCCCGGCCCGCTGCTGGTGGGCGCGGGGTGGGCCGTGCTCGCCGCCCTGGTGGCCGCCACCGTGCTGTGGCGGCGGCGGGCCGTACGCGCCTGGCTGATCCTGGCGGGCTATCTGGTGGCCGCGGACGGCGTGCCCACGGCGATCGCCCGGGGCACCGGGCTCGCCCAGGTCGTCGGCTCCGAGACCCGCTATGTCGCGGACGCCGCGATCGTGCTCGCGGTCTGCCTGGGGCTCGCCCTGCTGCCCGCGCGGGACGAGACCGAGCCCTACCGCCGGCCGATACCCTCCGGGAGCGGGCTGCCCACCGCGGCGGGCCTCGTCGCGGGCGCCTATCTCGCGATGTCGATCGTCTCGATCCAGAACTACCGCGACACGCTGTCGGGCGACCGCGTGCGGGCCTACCTGGCCGCCGTACGAGCCTCCCTCGCCGCGGCGCCGGACACGGCGGTGATCTACTCCAGCCCGCTGCCCGAGGACATCGTGCTGCCGTGGAACGGCAACCGCAGGCTCAGCCACCACCTGCTGGCCCCGCTCGCCCGGCCCGCGCTGCGCGCCCGGATGCGGGTGCCCGAGCCGTCGGAGCACGCGCTCGTCTTCGACGACAAGGGCGGGCTCGCGCCGGTCGAGGTGAAGGCGTCGGTCGGGGTGCTGCCGCCGGGCGACCGCTCGTGCTTCCCGCTGTTCGGCGACGCGATCTTCTTTCCCGACGTCGTCTCCTTCGGCGGGCCCGGGCCGATCGCCGGGCTGGCCTACACCGCCAAGCGGGACGGCACCGGCGGCTACGAGATGAGCGGGCAGCGGGGGCGGTTGCGGTTCCACGCCACCGGATCCGGCGGCGCGCTGGTGCGGTTCCCGGTCACGGCCGTCGGCAAGGGGCTGCTGATCCGGCTGGACGACCCGGCGGCGGTGTGCCTCAAGGGCTTCGCCTACGGCGACCCCGTGCCCGGCGCGCCCGCCCCTACGGCCGCGGCGACGCCGCCCTCTCCGTCCCCGTCGCCCTCGCCGTCTGCTTCTGTGAAGAGGTCTCCGTCGCCGTCTGCGTCGCCGTCTGCGTCGCCGTCTGCGTCTCCTGCCGCGTCCCCTTCCGCGTCCCCTTCAGTGAAGAGGTCGCCCGGAGGGCGAGGCGCCTCGCCGGCTCCTCGACGTAGCGATGGGTGAGCGTGGCGAGCAGCAGCGTGAACGCGCCGACCACGACGAGGTTGCCGGCGAAGTTTCCGCTCCACGGCTGCTGCTCGGTGAAGTCGTACCAGAGATAGAGGGCCACGAACTGCCACAGGAACACCCCGTAGGACACCCGGCCGAGGAAGCGCATCACCCGGCTGCCCAGGAAGCGTCCGTACGGCGAGCCCCCGGCGGGCAGCAGCGCGGCCGGGGTCACCAGCCCGGCCGCCACGGTGGCATACAGGGCCAGCTCCGACAGGTCGGCCCAGACGCCGTCCACACCGCTGAAGCGCGTGCCGGTCAGCGGCGAGGCCGCCACGGCGTACGCGAGGGCGGCGACGAGCAGGAACGAGCCCGCCGACGCGCCCACCGCCCGGACGAACCGGTGCGCCGGGCCGTCCTCGCCGGTTTCGTGCCCGTTCTCCTCCTGCCGGGCCCACTCGGAGACGACGGCCAGCGCCATGCCGACCGCGAAGAACACCCACGCCCGGGGCAGCCAGGTGTTCAGGTAGGGCCGATAGGCGGGGAAATAGGTGAGCAGCGCCCACGCGAACGACGACCCGGCGAGCACGGCGACGCCGGTCAGCAGCCGCCGGGCGCGCCTGCCGAGGTCGGGGCCGCCGCGCCGCGCGTACGCCGCCAGCGCGGCGGCGACCAGCGGCAGCAGCACATAGAACGCGGCCTCGACGCACAGGCTCCACATCTGGGCGAGCCCGCGCGGCCCGAGGCCGAACCACCAGGGGTGGATCTCGTAGGTCTGGCCGAGCAGCAGCAGTTGCAGCCACGTCTTCACGTCGCCGAGGTGCGGCCCGGCCCACAGCGTCATGGCCACGACCACGACCAGCCAGTACGCCGGGAGGATGCGCAGGGCACGCTTGACCAGGTAGACCCGGGCGCTCGGGGGACGCTCCCCGAGCAGCGCGGCGCGCGCGTAGGGCCGATAAAGAAGCAGCCCGGACAGCGCGAAGAAGATCGGCACCGCGACGTCGCCCCGGGCGAGCAGGCTGCTGAAGAAGTTGTCATGCAACGCCGCCGCCGACTCGATCGCGACGTGGAACACGAGGACGGCGATGGCCGCGAGCGCCCGCACGCCGTCGAGGGCGTCCACATGTCCGGTGGGCGCCTGACCGGAAAGCACCGGTGTGTCACGAACAGGTTGCGAACCGGCCGGTAACATGTCACGAGTCGCCGTCGAGCTAGAACCTGTTTCGGTCACTTTTCCGCATCCCTCGTGACGTTGGTCACTGCCCCGTCTAACATACAGCGAAATAGGAACGTGTTTCAGGACAAATAGGTAGCAACTGGCCTGCCCCAGGAGGAGCGATGCGCCGCGGATTGGGAGTGGTCCTCGTAGGACTCGGGGCGTTCCTTGTCGTTCTCGCGCCGCTGCTGAGATTCCAGGTCGCGGACAAACTCGTGCAGGCACCGGCGAACCAATACAGCGTCACGCGGCTGACCGCCGAAAACGCCCGCTACTTCAGCATGCGCGACCTGAAGGTCGTCACCGGCACCCTCGACATCACGGTCACGACCAGGGGCGACGTCAAGGAGGCCAAGGACGACCACGTCGTATGGGACCAGTTCACCAACGCCAACGACGTCACCAACAACAATCCGCAGATCTCCATGACGCAGTTCCGCAGCGCGTTCAACAAATACAACGGCCAGGGCGTCACCTGCTGCGGCACGAGCGTGAACAGCGGTTCCGGCGCGGAGCCGGTGCAGTTGCAGGGCCAGATCTTCCTGTTCCCGTTCGGCGTCGAGAAGAAGACCTATCAGGTGTTCAACACCGACACCCGCAAGGCGTACGACGCGACGTTCGACGGCGAGGACACGATCAACGGCCTGCCGGTCTACCGGTTCGTGCAGAAGATCCCGCCGACGCCCGTCGAGCAGCTCAGCGCGCCCGCCTCCGTGCTCGGCATGAAGGGGACCGGCGACATCCAGGTCGACCGCGTCTACGACGGCGTGATCACCTTCTGGGTCGAGCCGACCACCGGCGTCCCGGTCAAGCAGGAGCAGCAGCGCCACGAGGTGCTGAAGACGGCCGACGGCGTCGAGCGCATGCCCGCCCTCATCGCCACCGCCTCGTTCACGCCGGAGACCGTCGGCGAGCTCGTCAAAACGGCCCGCGACAACCTGGCCCAGATCACGCTCATCAAGACGACGCTTCCCCTGGTGTCGCTCATCCTCGGGCTCGCGCTCGCCGTCGTCGGAGTGTGGCTGCTGCGGCCGGGCCGCGCGGACTGACCCGGGAAGCCGGGCGACCCCGTGAAGCGGGACAGCGCGCTGAACCCGCCGATGGACGTGCCGATGGGCCCGGCGGTGGCGACGCCTCCGGCGGGCATGTCCTCCCGGCGCTCCCGCGTGGCGGGGCTGGTGCGGGCCTGCCGCCCCCGGCAGTGGCTCAAGAACGCGCTCGTCTTCGCCGCTCCGGCCGCCGCCGGCGTGCTCACCACGGGGGCGGGGCTGCGCGGCTCGCTCATCGCGTTCGCCGCCTTCTGCCTGGCCGCCGCCGGGTCCTACCTCTTCAACGACGCGGCCGACGTGGTCGCCGACCGGCGCCACCCCCGCAAGCGGCTGCGCCCGATCGCGGCCGGGATCGTGTCCGTACGGCTCGCGCGGGCCGCGGGAGCGGTGCTGCTGGCGGCCGGTCTGCTCGTGGGGCTGGCGGGCGGGTGGCCGCTCGCCGCCGTCGTCGCCGCCTATCTGGCGCTCACCTTCTCCTACACCCTGTGGCTCAAGCACCAGCCCGTGGTGGACCTGGTCGCGGTGGCGGGCTGCCACGTCGTGCGCGCGTACGCGGGGGCGGTCGCCGTGGCGGTGCCGGTGACGAGCTGGTTCCTGGTCGTCGTCTCGCTCGGCTCGCTGCTGCTGGTGGCCGGCAAGCGCGAGGCCGAGCTCCGCGCCGGGCCGCAGGACGGCCAGGTCGCCCGCGCCACCCTGGAGACGTACACCGCGAGCTACCTCGGCCACGTGCGCGTCATGGCCTCGGGGGCGATGATCGTCACCTACTGCCTGTGGGCGCTTCAGGAGCACACCGGGCCCGCCAAGGCGTTCTGCGCGCTCAGCATCGTGCCGTTCGTGCTGGTCGTGCTGCGGCACGCGCTGCTGGTCGACCGCGGGGTGGGGGAGGAGCCCGAGGAACTGCTGCTGCGCGACCGCCCGCTCCAGGTCTTCCTCGCGCTGATGCTGATCCTGCTGGCATGCGGTATCCAACTGGCATGACGACCCTGCTGACGGGATGGGGGCGCACCGCGCCCACGCGGGCGACGGTGGCCCGGCCGCGCACCGCCGAGGAGGCCGCGGACCTGGTGGCGAAGGCGGGCCGGCGCGGCGTCGTGGCCCGCGGCCTCGGCCGCGCGTACGGCGACGCCGCGCAGAACGCGGGCGGGCTCGTGCTCGACTGCACCGCGCTCAACTCCACCGGGCTTCAGCCGTCATGGCACGTCGACTCCACCGGGCTCGTCACCGCGTCGGCGGGGATCAGCCTGCACGACCTCATGACCGCGCTCGTCCCACGCGGCTGGTTCGTGCCGGTGACCCCCGGCACCCGCTATGTCACGGTCGGCGGGGCCGTCGCGGCCGACGTGCACGGCAAGAACCACCACGTCGACTCGTCCTTCGGCGCCCACCTGCGGTCGCTGCGCCTGCTCACCGCCGACGGGAGCGTCCGTACGCTCGGCCCGGGCGACGACCTGTTCTGGGCCACCGTGGGCGGCATGGGGCTGACCGGGGTCGTCGTCGAGGCGACCTTCCAGTGCGTGCCGATCGAGACGGCGTGGATGCGGGTGGACGTCGAGCGCACCCGCGACCTCGACCAGACCCTGGAGACGATGGCCGCGACCGACGACGGGCATCGCTACACGGTCGCGTGGATCGACCTGCTGGCGCGGGGCGGGCGCATGGGCCGGGGCGTGCTCACCCGCGGCGACCACGCCGCGCCCGGCGACCTGCCCGCCCGCGCGCGGGGCAACCCGCTCGCCTTCGCGCCGCGTCCCCTGCTGTCCGCGCCGCCCTGGGCGCCCGGCGGGCTGCTCAACCGGGCCACGGTGCGGGCCTTCAACGCCGCCTGGTATGGCAAAGCGCCCGCCGCCCCGCGCCGGATCGTGCAGGGCCTCGCGCCGTTCTTCCACCCCCTCGACGGCGTGGCCGGCTGGAACCGGATGTACGGCCCGCGCGGCTTCGTGCAATACCAGTTCGTGGTGCCGCTCGGGGCGGAGGACACGCTGCGCCGGGTGGTCGAGCGGCTGTCGGGCGCGGGGGTCGTGTCGTTCCTGACCGTGCTGAAGAGGTTCGGAGCGGGCACGCCCGGCATGCTGTCGTTCCCGATGCCGGGGTGGACGCTGGCCCTGGACATCCCGGCCGGGCAGAGCGGGCTGGCCGCGATGCTGACCGAGTTCGACGGCTGGGTCGCGGCGGCCGGGGGCCGCCTCTATCTGGCCAAGGACTCCCGGATGTCGGCCGCCACTCTGGCCGCGACCTACCCCCGTCTGGGGGAGTGGCGGGAGATCCGGCGCCGGGCCGACCCGGACGGCGTCTTCGTCTCCGATCTCGCCCGTAGGCTGCGGCTGTGCTGAGTTCTCTGCCGGGTTCTGTGCCGGGCTCTGTGGCTGATTGTCCGCCGGAGGAGTGGTTGTGAGAAACGCGCTGGGCTCGGTCGACACCGTCCTGCTGCTCGGCGGGCGCAGCGAGATCGGCCTCGCCATCGTGGAGCGGCTGGTCAGGCGGGGCGCCCGCCGGGTCGTGCTGGCCGCCCGCGGTGCGTCCGCGCCGGTGGAGGTTCTCGAACGGCTCGGGGCCGAGGTCCACGTGCTGGACTTCGACGCCGCCCGGCCGGAGACGCACGCCGCCCTGATCGAGGAGGCCGCCGCCACGGTGGGCGACCTCGACGTGGTGATCCCGGCGTTCGGCGTGCTCGGCAGCCAGGCGGTCTACGACGCCGACCCGGTGGCCGCCGCCTGCGACGTCGCCGTCAACTTCGGCGGCCACGTCTCCATCGGCCTGGCCGCCGCGCGGCGGCTGCGGGAGCAGGGCCACGGCACGCTCGTCGTGCTGTCGTCGGTGGCCGGGGTGCGGGTGCGGAAGGCCAACTTCGTGTACGGCTCCGCCAAGGCCGGGCTCGACGGCTTCGCCCAGGGGCTGGCCGACGCGCTGCACGGCTCGGGGGCCCGGGTCGTGGTCGTCCGGCCGGGATTCGTGATCGGCCGGATGACCCGGGGAATGACCCCCGCCCCGATGTCGGTGACGGCGGCCGAGGTCGCGGACGGCGTCGTGGAGGCCCTGGACACGCGGAAGGTGACCGTGTGGGTGCCCGCGCGGCTGCGGCTCGCGTTCGCCGTCATGCGGCTGCTTCCCCGTCCCATATGGAGGAGGCTCCCCCGCTGAGCCCGTGCCGGGCCGGCGGGAGAGCCTCCTGTGATCGGCCGGATCAGCCGGTGACGAGCGTCAGCCCGTAGGCCGACAGAGCCTCGTTGACCGGCTGGAAGTACGTGGTGCCGCCGGAGGAGCAGTTGCCCGAGCCGCCCGAGGTCATGCCCTGGGCCTGGCTGCCCGAGATGAACGAGCCGCCGGAGTCACCGGGCTCGGCGCAGACGTTGGTGCGGGTCAGCCCGCTCACCGTGCCCTGGGAGTAGCGGACGCTGGCGTTGAGCTGCTGGACGGTGCCGCAGCGCCAGCCGGTGGTCGAGCCCGACCGGCAGATCGACGAACCGACGGTCGCGGCGGTCGAGCCCTTCACCGCCACGTTGCCGCCGCTGTAGTTGTTGACCCAGCCCCTGGGCGTCCAGTTGCTGTTGACCGCGACCCACGAGTAGTCGTTGCCGGGGAACGAGGAGCCCTGGAAGGTGCCCTGCGCGACCTGGTTGTAGCCGGTCGTGGTGTTGCCGGCACGCCCGCAGTGGCCGGCGCTGACGAAGCCGTTCGTGCTTCCCTTGCGTACGGAGAAGCCGATCGAGCACCGGGCCGAGCTGTTGATGTAGTAGGCGTCGCCGCCGCGCACGTCGTAGTAGGTCTGCGGCTGCTCGTCGGACTGCTCGACCCGTACGGCCGACGTGTCGGCGCCGCTGGCCGCCACGAACGCCTCGGCCTCGGCGGTGTCGGACGACAGCACGACGACGCTGTTGCTGCGCACGTCGACGTACCAGACGGGCGTGGAGGCGGGTGCGTCGGCCGCGGCCCTGTCGAGCGCGGCCTCGGCGGACTCGAGCGCGGCGAGGCTGCGGCCGACGATCTTCGGCTGCGCGCCCGCGGACAGGATCGCACCGGCCTTCGAGGCGTCGGAGGTGGCGACGATGAAGCTCTCGGAGGTGGTGCCGGAGACCCAGGATCCGGCGTACGCGTCACCGATCGCGGCACGGACCTTGGCGTCGGCGGACATGGCCTTGGCCTCGTTGGCCAGGCGGGCGTCGATCTGGGCGGGGGTGAGCCCGAGGTCGCGCTGCATGGCGTCCACCATGGCGGGCGGGGGCTTCAGGGCGGAGGAGGCGGGAGAGTCGTTCGGCTCGGCCATGGCGGGGGTGGCGACCGTGGCGAGGGCCGTGACGGCCAGAGCGCATCCGGCGAGTACGGTGCGTCTGTGGAGCATGTGGGGCTCTCCTTGTCTCTGGGGGGTGCCGTCAACGTAACCGACCTCCGCTCTCCGGTGGATCTATCAGTTCGCCCCTATCACCGAGTTATGGAACCGCCCTCGCGAGAGGATTCGCTGGCCCGAAATTGTCCGCCTCCGAACCACGCCCGCGGGGGCATTCCGAAATAGTCCTTTTGCGCGCCGTCCTTGATGAGGCGCCGGGCCGGAATACGCCGGTGCGCGATTTCCGCTAGGGAACCGCGCCGTATTCGGGGTTGGTGGCGAGCCAGTCGGCGTAGCGGGCGCTGCGCCGCACCGCGTCGGCGTACGCGGCCCGGGCGTGCGCGGCGACGACGGGGGCGGCGGCCCGCGCGCCGATCGAGTCGGCGTGCCAGCCGAGCAGATGCCGCCAGCGCAGCGGCGCACCGGCCAGCGGCATCATGACCAGCCCGGCGGTGAGCCGGAAGGTGGCCTGGCACAGGGCGACCGCCTTGCCCACTCCGACGAGGTGCAGGCAGGTCGCGACATCCGTCTCGTAGATGGACTCGGGGACGAACCCGGCACGGGCGCAGGCGGCGGCGAAGCAGTCGGCGAAACAGCCGTCGCCGGGGGCGACCGTCCAGTGCTCCTCGGCGAGGCTCGACAGCTCCAGTTCCCTCTCTCCCGCGAGGGGGTGCTCCTCGGACAGGAGCACGAAGACCGGATCGGTGCCGACCGTGGTCCAGTTCATCGAATCGGCCGGGGGTGGCGGGCTGTCGCCGCACGTTCCGAGCAGCACGAAGTCGAGCCGGCCCGCCACCGCGAGCGCGGTCAGCTCACCGGCCGACCACGAGGTGCGGGTGGTGACGGGGATGCCCGGCTGGTCGGCGGTCAGACGCTCGACGAGCCCGCCGAGTATGGGCCCGTTCGTCGCGCCGAGACGATAGCCGGGCAGCTTGACGGAGGTGTTGGCGAACCTGACCGCGTCCTCCTGGAGGTCCCGTACGGCGGGCAGCAGCACCCGGGCGCGGGCGAGCACCATCTCGCCGAGAGGAGTGGGACGGGCGCCGTTGCGGTCGCGTTCGAACAGCGGACCTCCGAGTGATCGCTCGATGCGCTTGAGCTGCGCGGTGAGC
The DNA here is from genome assembly GCF_006874475.1 of Microbispora hainanensis. GTDB lineage: Bacteria > Actinomycetota > Actinomycetes > Streptosporangiales > Streptosporangiaceae > Microbispora > Microbispora hainanensis. The sequence continues at coordinate 2,584 of NZ_VIRM01000053.1, read as the reverse complement.
GACGGTTGGGCGAGGCCGAGCCGGGTGGCCGCTTTCGTGACGCTCCCGGCTTCGGCGACCGCGTGCACGATTCTCAGATGGCGGATCTCCAGATCCATAGGGGGACGGTACGGCCCCCGTGTTATGGCCGCAATCCCGCATTGTCATGAAATCTGACTTTGGCCCGTGAGCTGTCGTCACCGCTGTGACGTCTGGTGCCACTGGGGTGCCGGTCGTGGTGTGGAACGCGTTCTCGCCTGGGCTTTCTCCCGCCCTCCGGCGGATGGTTACCGACCGGTAGGAACCTGTCGCGCGCGGCTTATTAGAACGCGTTGCAGTTCGGTGGGAGCCGTCGTACGTTCGAGGCATGCGGACACGTGTCACCGACATGTTCGGAATCGAGTTCCCCATCTTCGCCTTCAGCCACTGCCGGGACGTCGTCGCCGCGGTCAGCCGCGCCGGCGGCATGGGCGTGCTCGGCGCCCTGTACTTCACCCCGGAAGAGCTCGAGATCGAGCTGAAGTGGATCGACGACCACGTGGACGGCCGTCCGTACGGCGTGGACGTGGTGATGCCCGCCTCCTACGCGGGCGCGGACCTCGACGTGGACACTCCCGCCGAACTGGTGGCACGGCTGCAGGGGATGATCCCGCAGGGGCACCGGGCCTTCGTGGAGGACCTGCTGGCCCGGCACGGCGTGCCGCCGCTCGACGGCGCCGACTCCGGCAAGGTGCTGCTCGGCTGGACCGACGCGACCGCCCGGCCGCAGGTCGAGGTCGCGCTCCGGCATCCCATCGCGCTGCTCGCCAACGCCCTCGGCCCGCCGCCCGCCGACGTCGTGGAGCAGGCGCACGCCAAGGGCGTGAAGGTGGCCGCGCTCGCCTCCACGCCCCGTCACGCGATCAAACAGGTCGAGGCCGGCGTGGACGTCGTCGTGGCGCAGGGCACCGAGGCCGGCGGCCACACCGGCGAGATCTCCACGATGGTGCTGATCCCCCAGGTGGTGGACGCGGTGGACGTGCCGGTCCTGGCCGCGGGCGGCATCGGGTCGGGCCGCCAGATGGCCGCGGGCATGGCGCTCGGCGCCGAAGGCGTGTGGACCGGCTCGATCTGGCTGGCCGTGGAGGAGGCCGACACCTCCGAGACCGTACGGCGGCGCATCATCGCGGCCACCTCCCGCGACACGGTCAGGTCGCGGAGCTGGACCGGCAAGCCCGCCCGCCTGCTGAAGAACGAGTGGACCGACGCGTGGGAGTCGGCCGAGTCGCCCGGCACGCTGCCGATGCCGCTGCAGTTCATGCTGATCTCCGACGCGCTGCGGCGGATCAGCAGGTCGGACGCGACCGAGCTGGCCACGTTCCCGGCCGGTCAGATCATCGGTGCGATGAACCAGGTCAAGCCGGCCGGACAGGTCGTCTTCGAGATGGTGGAGGAGTACATCGACGCCATGGAGCGTCTCGGCCGCATGACCGGCGACGGCTGACCCCTGCGCCCTGCTCCCTGCCCCCTGCCCCCCTGCCCCCCTGCCCCTCTGCCCTCTGCCCTCTGCCCTCTGCCCTCTGCCCCGCCTCCCTCGGCCCTCCGGCCGCTGCGATTTACTGGCGGTGCCGTTCCGCGAGCAGAAGGAGGACGCCGGGGATGAGTGGTGCCCGCGACGAGACCGTGGTGGAGGCCCTGCCCACCCCGCCGCCCATCATGGGGAACGTCCCCGGCTCCTACGCGCTGAGCGTCTTCAGGGAGCGGCACCCGGTGCTCGTCCGCCAGGTCGCGGAGGCGCTGCCGTACCCGCCGGACCGGCGGCGCGCGCTCGACCGGCTCCTCGACGAGGTCGTGCGCGACGTCATGGAGCCGCTGGAGCCGTCGGCGCACGACGCCGCGGCCTGGGCCGAGTGGGGGCACGGCAAGATCGGCCGACCCTATGCCGACGTGCCGTTCCTGTGGGGGGAGAGCTACTTCTACCGGAAGGTGCTCGACGCCACCGGATACTTCGGCGACGGCCCGTGGCGCGGGGTCGATCCGTTCGGCCCCATGAAGCAGGCCGAGCTCGGCGGCCCGGTCGTGGACGGTGAGCTGGCGGCGCTCGACGACACCGCCGCGCTCTCCCCGGCCGAGCGGGCCGACGCGCTGCTGCTCGGCTCGCTCTGGGGCAACCGGGCGGACCTGTCCTTCGGCGTCACCCTCACCGGCGACCGGGAGAAGGCCGCGGAACTGGTGGTGGACGACCGCCCGCTGCTGTGGTCGCTGATCGAGGCCGCCGCCCCGGGAAGGATCTGCCTGGTCGCCGACAACGCCGGGCGCGAACTGCTGCCCGATCTCGTGCTGGCCGACCATCTCCTCGTCCACGGGCTCGCGGGCGAGATCGTCCTGCACGTCAAGCCCTATCCGTACTTCGTGTCCGACGCCACCCCCGCCGACGTGCTGGCGTGCCTGCGGCGGCTCGCCGCGGCCCCCGGACGGGCCGGAGAGGCGGGCGGCCCCCCCCTGTTCCCGGAGGGGGGGGGGCCCCCCCACCCGCGGGGCGATCCCCTCTCCTTCCCCCCCCCCCCCGTCCCGGGGGGTCCCGGCGGCCCCCGGGGGGCGGTGGCGTCTGCCCCCCCCCCCCTCC
>NZ_VIRM01000052.1 GCF_006874475.1 Microbispora hainanensis | reverse complement strand
TTGCTCAGTCCGCGTCGTCGCCGGGGCCGGTGGGTGGGGTGGATTCGGTCATCCGCTCGATGATCTTCTGTAGGGCGCTGTGCAGGTGGCGCCGTTCCTCGTCGGTGAGGGTCGCGGTGGCGTGCTCGGCCAGCAGGCGCCTGGCCTCCGCGATCGGTTGTTCCGCGGCGCGGGCCTTCGGGGTCAGGTGCAGCCGGACCAGCCTGCCGTCCGCCGGGTCGCGGCGTCTCACGAGCAGTCCGGCGGCCTCCATCCGGGTGGCGGTGTTGACGACGGTCGGGGTGGTGACCTGCAGGCGGGCCGCCAGCTCCCCCGGCGTCAGGCCGTCGGTCTCCCACAGGACCTCCAGCACGAGGTTCTGTCCCACGCGCACCCCGTGGCGGCTCATGGCCTCGTCCGCCGCCGCCCGCAACAGCTTCTGCGCCCGCGTGAGCAGTCTCAGCACTTCGGTCACCTGGCCATCCTACGATTCGTTTGCCTGCTAGTGATCCCGCCGCTAGCCTTATCGTTAGCTTGCTATCGATTTGGAGGGATCCGGATGATCCTCGTGACGGGCGGTCGCGGCTTCATCGGCGCGCACACCGTGCGTGCCCTGCTCGACCTCGGCGAACGCTGTGTGCTCGGCCAGCGGGCGGCGGGACCGCCGCCGGGCCTGGTGACCGGACGGGAGGCGCGCGACGGGCGGGCCGTGGTGGAGCCGATGGACTGCACCGACCTCGGCAGCGTCCTGGCGGCCGGGAAGCGTCACCGCGTGACCGGCATCGTGCACCTCGCGGCGGCGGGGATGGGCGCGTCGGCGCCGCTGGAGGAGCTGTCGGCGAACACCGCCGGGCTGTTCGCCGTGCTGCGCGCGGCGCAGGAGTGGGGCGTCGGCCGTGTCGTCGTCGCGAGCACGATCGGCGTCTACGCGGGGGTCACAGGCTCGGCTCTGCGCGAGGACGCGCCGTTGCCGGTCGCGAGCCCGCATGCGATCCCGGCAGGCAAGAAGATCGCCGAAGTGATCGCCGACGTCGCCGCGTCGTCCGGGCTGGACGTGCTCGCCGCCCGGATCGGGGCGATCTGGGGCCCGCTGGGCAGGCCGTCCTCGCCGTTCTTCGCCGCTCCCCGGCTCGTGCACGCCGCCGCGCAGGACATGGCGGCGGACGGCGGCGTGGCGGGCGCGGCGGCGCCCGCCTACGCGGAGGACGCCATCGACATGTGCTACGCGCGTGACTGCGGGCGGGCCCTGGCGCTCCTGCAGACGACCGCGACGCTGCGCCACCGCACCTACAACATCGGCGGGGGCCGGGCCGTCGCCAACCGGGAGGTCGCCGACGCCATCGGCAGGGCCGTACCCGGGGCGGAGCCCGCGCTGCTTCCCGGGCGCTCACCGGCGGCCCCGGACGTGGACGCCCGTCTCGACATCTCCCGGCTGCGGCACGACACCGGCTACGCCCCCGAATGGGACCTCGACCGGGCCGTGACCGACTACGTCGGCTGGCTGCGGGCGGGCAACCCCCGCTGATCCCCGCCCGAATCGGACACAGGGGCATCACGCACGCGAGATAATGCGGGCATGTACCGGGAGAGAGCGTCGCGGGTGCCGGACGCGGTGCTGTGGTGGAGCACCTCCCCCGGCTCCGCCGTCGGCGAGCGGCGCGTGCTGCCGGACGGGTGCATGGACGTGATCTGGGCGGACGGCGCGCTGCTGGTGGCGGGGCCGGACACCGCCGCCCACGTGGTGACCGACCGGCCCGGCGCCCGCTATGTGGGCCTGCGCTTCGGCCCGGGCACCGGCCCGATGATCTTCGGAGTCCCGGCGCACGAGCTGCGCGACCAGCGGGTGCCGCTGGCCGACCTGTGGCCGGGCGCCGAGGCGCGGCGGCTGACGGAGCGGGCCGGCGAGGCCGCCGAGGTCGCCGATGCGGCCGGCCGGCTGGGCGCGGTGCTGGAGGAGGAGGCGGCACGCCGCCTGGGCACGGCACCCCGCCGCGTCGACGCCGCTCTCGTCGGCGCCGTCGTCGAGGGCGTGCGGGCGGGCCTGCCGGTCGCGCGGATCGCCGCCGACACGGGCGTCGGCGAACGCCGGCTGCACCGCCGGTGCCTGGACGCGTTCGGGTACGGGCCGCGGACACTCGGGCGCATCCTGCGGATGAACCGGGCGGTGGACCTGGCCCGCGAGGGGACGCCGCCGGCCACGGTTGCCGCCGTGACCGGGTACGCCGACCAGGCCCACCTGTCTCGTGAGGTGAGGTCGCTGACCGGCGTGACCCTCGGCGCGCTGATCCGCTGACCGCCGGGCCCTCCGGTCCGGCGGAGCCCGTCAGGTGGTGGGCAGGGAGGCGAACAGGTCCACGCCGTTGCCGTCCGGGTCGTGCACGACGGCGTAGCGCTGCCCCCAGAACGCGTCCCACGGCGGCAGGTGTCCCTCATATCCGGCCTCGACCAGCTCCGCGTACAGGCGGTCGACCTCCTCCGGGCCGTCGCAGCGGAAGGCGAGGCTGACGCGGGGACCGCCGCTCGCGGGCGACCAGGAGGGGTCGAACGAACGGATGGTCTCCGTGGTGTCCCACGCGAGACGCAGCCCGCCGGGAAAGGTCACCTCGACGTGGGGCTCGGTGTCGGCGGAGGGCGGGATGTCCAGCCCGAGCCGGCGGTAGAAGGACAGGGAGGCGGCCATGTCGGTCACGACCAGGCCGATGAGATCGAACGTCGGTGCCATGACGCCCACGGTAGGAGACGGGCGCGTCCGCCGTCTTGAACGTATCGGACACCCCGGCCCCGGATCACCGGCGCTTCAGAAAGAGAAGGGCGTGACGGCCGTGACGGCGGCCACCGGGATCGGCCCGTAGATGTGGGGGAACGCCTCGTCGGCCCCCTCGGGCACCTCCAGCCTGACCGGGCAGCCGAGCCGATCCTCGTCGATCTCCAGCAGCACCAGGGGCTCGGTGACGTGCCCGTAGTAGCGGCCCGCCACGCCGCGCGCCTGGCCCGGGTCGGCCGAGGCGTGGATGAAGCCCTCCTCCCCCAGGGTCCGGCCGAGGGTTGAGACGCGGTATTCACCCGCCGGGACGGCCGCGTCCCAGTCGGCGGCCAGCGCGAGATGGAAGATCATGAGCCGACCCTAGCGGGCGGGCCGAGTGCGGCCAGCGCGCGGGCCACCGCCTCCCGGGCCCGCCGCCTGCCGTCGGGGCGGGCCTCGACGACCTCTTCCACCCACAGGCCCGACAGCAGCCCGGCGACGAACCGGACCTCCCCGGGCCCGCAGGGGTAGCCGGCGCCGCCCAGCACCGCGGCGACGATGTCGTCGCAGCCGTCCGTCCAGGCGCGGGCGATGGCCTGCAGCGCCGGGTCGCGGCCCGCCTGCAGGTACAGCTCCCACAGTCCGAGCTGGCGCAGCCGGTCGGAGGCGTAGACGCCGGTGAGCGTCTCGGCGACCGCGAGCGGCGTACGGCCGGCGAGGTGGTCCACCGCCGCCCGCATGCGGGCCAGTTCGCGCTCGACCAGCAGGGCGAACGCCTCGGCCAGCAACTGGTCGCGGCTGGTGAAGTAGTAGGAGGTGGCGGCCAGGGGCAGCCCGGCCCGGCGGGCGACGGCGCGGTGCGTCACGGCCGCGAAGCCGCCGTCGCCGAGCAGGTCGACAGCGGCGTCCAGCAGCGCCTCCCTGCGGCGTACGGCACGCTCCTGCGGGCGCCGCGGCTGGGACGAGGCGGGCGAGACGGCCCGCGCGGCGACGCCGCGTGAGCGGGCCGTCGCCGGGACGGGTGCGGGCCGGTCCTGATCGGGCACGCCGAGTTCCTCCCCTGGATCGTCGGGGCTCCCCGCGGGCCGGGGATCCGTAGGGATCACGCTTAGCGGGCGGGCGCCGCCGGGTCAAACGACCGGCGCCGATCGATCAGTGGGCGCCGGCGAGGTTGAGGACGGCGACCCCGGCGATGATCAGGGCGATGCCGGCCGCCTTGACGAGGTTCATGTTCTCGCCGAGGAACAGCGCGCCGATCAGCGCGATCGCCGCGGTCCCGGTGCCCGCCCACACCGCGTACGCGATGCCGACCGGCATGCGGAGCTTGAGCGCCCAGGCCAGCAGCAGGAACGAGGCGATGTAACCGGCGGCGACCACGATGGTCCAGCCCCAGCGGGTGAGGCCGTCGCTGAGTTTGAGCGCGGAGGTGGCCAGGACCTCCGAGACGATCGCGCCGACGAGCAGGAGCCAGGCCATGGGAACCTCATCCATAAAAAACGGTACGCTTGTCCCAATTTTACGCGCCATGGCGCGGCAAAGCCATGGGCGGGCCGACCAGGGGCTCCAGGCTTGTGGACCGATTGCACACCGACGGCGCGAGCGGGGCGAGGCTCAGCGGCCCCGGGCATCAGCGCGGGGGTCGGAGGGTACGGCGGCGAGCTGATCGGGATGGGACAGCAGGGCGGCCACCGCGTCGGCGATGAGGTTGGCCGGGGTCTGCCCGGCGAGCACCAGGTGCCAGACCATGGTGACGATCTCGGTGTCGCTCAACCGGTCTCCGTCCTCGTCCTGGGCACGCACGAGCTCGCCCAGCACGTCCTCGTGGCCGTCCTCCTCCCCCCGGGGCCGGGCGCGGCGGGCGGCGACGGCCTCCCGGGCGCCCGCCATGATCCCCGGGATGGCGCGGGCGAAGTCCCGGCCCGCCCCGGCGGCCCCGGAGGCGCCCCATTCGCGCCAGCGCGGGCGATCCTCCTCGGGGATGCCGACCAGCGCGCAGATGATGTCCATCGGCAGCGGCCGCGCGAAATGCCGCAGCAGATCGACCCGCCCTCCTTCATCGGCCTGGGCGGGCAGGTCGTCGAGCAGCGCCTCGACGATTGCCTCCATCCGGGGCCGGAACCCGGCGGCCCGCCGGGGAGTGAAGGCCGGAGCGACCAGCCGGCGCAGTCGCGCGTGCTCGTGGGCGCTCATCTCGCTCATGGTCCGCATGTACGGCAGGCAGTCGTCGGGCACCTGCGGGCGGGGCGCGCGCGGGCGTGGATACTTGGCGCGAGCGTCGAATGCGTGTTCTACTGAACCTCATGCGTCGCGACGCCACTTCCCGTGCGGAGGACCAGCCCGCTGCGCGGCCACGCGGGCAGCAGCAGACGGTGCAGGAACCCGGGCAGCTCATGCGACAGCCCGCGGAGTCCGAGCAGCACCAGGCGCAGCAGCCCGGACAGCCACGACAGTCCGATGCGCAGTCCGGACGGGCGGAGCAGCCTGCGCGGTCTGAGCAGCAGACGCTCGTCGTCGAGGGACCCGCCCGCCCGCGCATCGAACGGCAGGCCGTCACCCGCGTCTTCGACGGCATCACCTGCTACGAGGTGCCGGCCCGCGCGGCGATCGAACGGGTGCCGGAGGCGGCCGAGCTGCCCTTCACCTACGGCGCGAGCCCCTATCGCGGCTGCGAGTCGGGCTGCGGCTACTGCACCGCCCGGCGCGGCCACCGCTACCTGGGGCTGGACCCGGGCCGCGACTTCTCCACGAAGATCGTCGTCAAGACCGACCTGGCCCGCCGGCTGCGGCGCGAGCTAGGCTCCCCCCGTTGGAGCGGCGAGCCGGTCGCGCTGGGTCTCACCGGCGACTGCTACCAGCCGGCCGAGGAGATCTACCGCCTGATGCCCGGTGTCATCCGGGCCCTCGCCGACGCGGCCAACCCGTTCACCGTGCTCACCAAGAGCCCCCTCGTCCTGCGCGATCTCGACCTGTTACGCGACGCGGCGAAGGTGACCCAGGTCGGCGCCCTGGTGTCGGTCGGCTTCGTCGACGACCGCCTGCGCCGCGCCGTCGAGCCCGGGGCCGCGACGCCGCAGCGGCGCCTGGAGATCTGCGCGACGCTGAACGACTCCGGCATTCCCTGCGGTGTGCTGATGGCGCCGATCCTGCCGCTCATCACCGACTCCACCGATCACCTCATGGCGACCGTACGGCGGGCGGCCGAGGCGGGCGCGGTCAGCGTGACGCCCGTCGTGCTGCGCCTGCCCCCGGGCGCGCGGGAGTGGTACATGGGGTGGCTGGAGTGTGAGCACCCCGGTCTCGTGCCGCGTTACCAGGCGCTGTACGGCAAGGGCCAGGTCGCCGAGGACGGCTACCGGCGGCGGATCGCCGAGCAGGTGCGCGTCCTCGCCGAGACTTACGGCATCGGCAGGGACGCCCGGCGATGGCGGCGGCGCCGATCCCCCGCCCGCCAGCTCGCCCTCGTCTGACTCCCCCAGCGGCCCCGGCCGCCACCGGCCCCGTACGTATCGTCCGTGTGACCATCACCGACGAGACGCCCGCGCTGCGCGACCAGGTCGAGGAGGCGCTGCGCACACCGTGGCCGGACCCGGTGCCGGGCCGTACGCGATCACGACGGGACCGGACGGCGCGGTGTGGACGGCGCGGTGTGGACCGCGCCGGAAATCGGCACGCTTGGCCGCATCGCCCCGGCCCGCGGTCAGAGCTTCCAGGCCGTGGCGTTTTCGTCCCCTTCGTGCCAGACGTAGAGGACGGTGGCTGTCCTCCACCCGGGGCAGGCTGACGCCGTGAGCACACCACGACCCTTCCGTATCGACATCCCGCAGGCCGACCTCGACGATCTGGCCGGTCGTCTGGCCCGCACCCGCTGGCCCGACGAGCTTCCCGGCGTCGGCTGGTCCTACGGGGTGAACAAGGACTACCTCATGGGGCTGGTCGACCACTGGCGCACCGGCTACGACTGGCGCGAGCACGAGGCCCGCCTCAACGAGGTCCCGCAGTTCACCACCGAGATCGACGGCCAGAACATCCACTTCCTGCACGTACGCTCCCCCGAGCCCGAGGCCACCCCGCTGATCGTCACGCACGGCTGGCCGAGCACGGTGTATGACTTCCTGGACATCCTCGGGCCGCTGACCGACCCCCGGGCATACGGCGGGGATCCGGCGGACGCCTTCCACGTCGTCGCGCCTTCGGTGCCGGGTTTCGCGTTCTCCGGCCCGACCCGTGAGACCGGCTGGGGGGCCGGTCGCGTCGCCCGGGCCTGGGCCGAGCTGATGCGGCGCCTGGGATATGAGCGGTACGGCGCTCAGGGGGGCGACTTCGGCAGCATCGTCTCTCCCGAGCTCGGCCGGATCGAGCCCGAACGCGTGATCGGCGTGCATGTCAACGCGCTGGCCACCGCCTCGACCCCCATCGGCTCCGGCGAGCTGGACGGGCTCACCGACGACGAGCGCGAGCAGGCCGGGCGGAACCAGTCGTGGTGGTACGGCCACTCCGGCTACGCCACCCAGATGTCCACCCGGCCGCAGACCCTGGCGTACGCGCTCAACGACTCCCCGGCCGGTCAGCTCGCGTGGAACCTGGAGTGGTTCGTGGACTGGGACCCCACCCGGACCGAGCGGACCCCCGTCGACCGCGACACCGTCCTGACCAATGTCACGATCTTCTGGCTGACCGCCACGGCGGGGTCGGCCGCACGGATGTACCTGGAGACCGCGTCGGAGGCGTGGGGCCGGCGGCCCGCGCCCTCGCCGGTGCCGACGGGGGTGGCGAACTTCCTCGGCGACCGGGCGATCCGCGGGCTGGCCGAGCTGTCCAACACCGTCGTCCACTGGTCGCGGTTCTCCCGCGGCGGGCACTTCGCCTCGCTGCAGGCGCCGGACCTCCTGGTTGCCGACATCCGGGACTTCTTCCGGAAACTCAGAGCACGATAGGGCCGCGGCCGACGGGTACGGCCGACGCGCGCCGCGGGCAGCTCGCGGCCAGAAGGCACCGCGCAGCCAGAAGACACCGCGCGCGTGGAGCCGATTTTCCGGCGGCGGCTCACTCCGGCTCCGGCAGCTCCATGGCCGCGAGCTTGGCCGGGTCGGCCACGACCGTGATGTCGGTGATCCGGCCGCCGGCGATGGTGAAGGCCATGACCGACAGCGGAGTGCCGTCCTCGCGCCATGCCACATACCCGGGGAGGGCGTTGACGACCACCGCCCGGCCCCGCGCGGCCGCTCCGGCGCCCACCCGGCTCTGCGCGCCCGCGGCGACCTCGGTGGCGCCGAGGACGACGACCACCCCGTGGGGGAGGTCGGCGGTCAGCTTCACCTCGGGGTCGAGCACGCGCAGCAACCCCTCGAAGTCGCCGTCGCGCGCCGCCGCGAGGAACGCCTGGACCACCTCGCGCTGCTCTCGTCCGCCGGCAGCCGGATGCTCGGCCGTCTGCACCTTCCTGCGGGCGCGGCTGGCGAGCATCTTGGCGGCGGCGGTGGACCTGCCGAGGATCTTGCCGATCTCGTCGAACGAGACCGCGAACAGGTCGTGCAGCACGAACGCCAGCCGCTCGCTCGGCCCGAGCGACTCCAGGACGACGAGGAGCGCCAGCCCGACCGAGTCGGCGAGCGCCACGTCGTCGTCGGGCGCCGGGCCGGCGTCGACCGTCACGACGAGCTCGGGCAGCCGGTCGTCGTAGGACGCCTCGGGCCGGGCCTGACGCGACCGCAGGACGTCGAGGCTGATCCGGCCGACCACGGTGGTCAGCCAGCCGGCGACGTTGTGGATGGTCGCCGTGTCCTGGCGGGACAGCCGCAGCCAGGCCTCCTGGACCACGTCTTCGGCGTCGGCGTGCGACCCGAGCATGCGATAGGCGACCGCGCGCAGCCGGTCGCGCTGGGCTTCGAACGCCTCGGTCACGGGGTCCGCGGGGCTGGTGTCGGACATGTTGTTACCTCCCTCGTATCTGCTCCGTCATGGGGATGACGGGCCCGGACGGGCCGAGGTAACCGACGAAGGAGCACCACCGATGGAAGCACGCATGAAGAGCCCGGCGAACCCCGACGTGACCACCGGGATCCAGCACCTGTTCAAGGCCGTCCACTCCAGCGGCGTGGACCCGCTCGTGCTCGAACTGGTTCACCTGCGGGCCAGCCAGATCAACGGCTGCAGCGCCTGTGTGTTCGCCGGCGTGCAGTCGGCGAAGAAGCATGGGGAGACCGACGAGCGGCTGCACAGCGTGGTGGCGTGGCGTGAGGCGCCGTTCTTCACCGAGGAGGAGCGGGCGGTGCTCGCGCTGGCCGAGGCCGCGACCCGGATCCAGGACGGCGCGCCGGGCGTGACCGACGAGATCTGGGACGACGCTACCGCCCACTTCGACGAGAGTGAGCTGTCGGCGATCATCCTGAACATCGCGCTCACCAACTTCTTCAACCGGATCAACCGTACGGTCCGGGAGCCGGCCGGCAAGGCCTGGTGACGCCGGGCGGAGACGCCGCTGCGGCGCGAAACCCGAGGTCGCGCCGCCACCGCCCAGGCGGCTTGCATCCTGCGCGCAAGCAACTTATAACTGAAGTAGAAGGTTTCCTCCTGTGGGACTCGCAAGAAGGAGGTTGCGATGCTGCTCACGTCGATCGACCCCTTCGTCCAGGAATTCGAGCGGCAGTTCGACCGCCTCGCCCGCTCCGCGTTCGGGGCGACTGACGGCGGCTGGCGCGTGATGCCCCTGGACGGCGTCCGCCGCAAGGATGACGTCGTGCTCCGGTTCGACCTCCCGGGCGTCGATCCCGACAGCGTCGACGTCACCGTCGACCGCGGCGTGCTGACCGTCAGCGCCCGCCGCGAGGAGGAGCTCGGCGACGACGACCGGGTGTTCGTCAGGGAGCGGACGATGGGGCAGTTCAGCCGCCGTGTCTACCTGCCGGAGCACCTGGACAGCGAGCGGATCGAGGCCGGCTACCACAACGGGGTCCTGACGCTGCGGATCCCGGTCCTGGAGCGGGCCAAGCCGCGCAAGATCGAGATCAGGAGCGGGGAGCACAAGGCGATCAACGCCTGAGCACCCCACGAAGTGACGACACCCGCGGGCCGGCGTCCCACGAACGCCGGCCCGCCGCCGTACCGGAGGTGATGATGCCCGGCCTGCCCATCGACGACGAGCATGCGCCTCTGTACTCGGTCGGCCAGGTCGCCGAGATGCTCGACGTCCAGCAGGCGTTCCTGCGCCGGCTGGACGAGTTCGCGGTGGTCCGGCCACGCCGGTCGGCCGGCGGACAGCGCCGCTACTCCCGCCACGACATCGGGCAGGTGCGCTACGTGGTGGGCCTCGTCACGGAGGGCATGACCCTCGCGTCCATCCGCCGCATCCTCGAACTGGAGGGAGAGGTCGCCCGCCTCACCGGCGAGCTGGAGGCGGCCCTGCGCCGCCTGTCCGAGCTCGGCGGGTGAGGCGCCAGGGGATTCAAACCGGGCGCTTCAAGCCGAGGGGTTCAAGCCGAGGGGTTCAAGCCGAGGGGTTTAATCGATCGACATCGGCCGCCCGGCCTCGCTACCGTCCCGCCATGGCCGCTTTCACCGACGCCGACCTCGACCGTTTCGTCACCGAGGGCTTCCTCAAGATCGAGGAGGCGTTCCCCCGCGAGACCGGCGACCGGATCAGAGACCTGCTGTGGCGGCAGATCGGGTTGTCCCCCGACCGGCCGGAGGACTGGACGAAGCCGGTGGTCTGGGCCGCCCCCGACCCGATGGGGCAGGGCCCGTTCGGAGAGGCGATGCGCGCCCCGGCACTGGCAGAGGCGCTGGACCTCGTCGCGGGCAAGAACGGGTGGGTGCCGCGCGGCACCATCGGCAACACGCCGGTGCGTTTCCCCCACCCCGATGACGCCGGGGACACCGGCTGGCACATCGACCAGAACGACCCCGGACCGGACGGCGCCTGGGGGAAGGTCGTTCTCGCGTCCCACACGATGCTCGTGCTGGTGCTGCTGTCGGAGGTCGGTCCCGGCGACGCGCCCACCCGCATCAGGATCGGCTCCCATCTCGACACGGTCCGCGTCCTGGAACCGTACGGCGAGCAGGGGCTGGAGTTCTTCGCCTCCGGCCCGGTGCTGGACGAGGCGACCGCGCACCGGCCCGAAACCCTCGCCACGGGACTGCCCGGCGACGTCTACCTGTGCCATCCGCACCTTGTCCACGCCGCTCAGCCCCATCGCGGCACCCGGCCGCGCTTCATGTCCCAGATGCCGTTCTTCCTGGCCGAGCCGCTGACCGCCGGCGACGCCACCCCCCTCGCCCGGGCCGTACGGCTCGGGCTGGACGGCTGAGCTGCCGCGACGGCTGGGCCCGCCGATGCCCTACGCTGAGTTTAGGTCTAAACTCGCGGAGGGATCGGCATGACGCGCACGGTAGTGATCAGCGGCGGCGGCACCGGCATCGGCAAGGCCGTGGCGGCGCGCTTCGCGGCCGACGGGGACCGGGTGGTGATCATTGGTCGCCGCGCCGACGTCCTGGAAAGGACGGCCAAGGAGATCGGCGCGACGGCGCTGGCGGCCGACCTGAGCGAGCCCGCGGAGGTCGAGCGCGTGCGCGCGGGCCTGGCCGAGCGCTTCGGCACGATCGACGTGCTGGTCAACAACGCGGGCGGCAACATCGAGAGGCACGGTGGCCCCGGTGGCCCCGGTGGCCCCGGTGACGTCGCGGAGCGGTGGACCGGCAACTTCCGGGCCAACGTGCTGACGGCGGTGCTGCCGACCGAGGCGTTGCGGGATCTGCTGAACCCGGACGGGCGAGTCGTGTTCATCAGCTCGATCGCGGCCTTCCGCGGCTCGGGCGGCACCTCGTACGGCCCGATGAAGGCGGCCCTGCACCCGTACGCGTTCGACCTCGCCTCCGTCCTCGGGCCGCGCGGCATCACGGTGAACGTGGTCGCCCCGGGGTTCATCGAGGACACCGAGTTCTTCCGCGGCACGATGGACGACGAACGCCGCGCGATGCTGGTCGGGCAGACCTGCACCGGCCGGGCGGGGTCGCCGCAGGATGTCGCCGAGACCGTCCACTGGCTCGCCTCGCCAGGCGGCGGGCACGTCACCGCGCAGATCATCCAGGTGAACGGCGGGGCCGAACGTGGCCGGTGAGCCGCCGCCCGAACCGTCGCGGGCCGCGCCGCCGCCCGCTGAGCCGCCGCGCGACGGCGCCGACGCCATCCAGGACGCCTGGCGGCGCGAGCTGCCGGGTGTCCCGGTGGAGTCGATCGGGGTCATCACCCGGATCTGGTGGGCCGCCAAGGTCTTCGGCGACGAGCGTCGCCGCCTCCTGGCGAACCTGGGCGTGGACGTCGCGACCCTGGACCTGCTGTCCACGCTGCGCCGCTCCGGCCCGCCCTACCGGATGAGCCCGGGCGAGCTGGCCGACGCGTGCATGGTGACGCGGGGCGCGATCACGCAGCGTGTGGAGCGGGCGGTCAGGGCCGGGCTGGTCGAGCGGACCACCGCCGGGTCGGGCTACCACGCGCGCGCGGTCTTCCTCACCGACGCGGGCCACGCCCTGCTCGACCGCGTCGTCGCCGACCTGCTCGTGGCCGAGGATCGCCTCGTCGGCCATCTCTCACGCGAACGCCGAGAGCAGCTCTCCGGCCTGCTGCGCGAACTGCTCGGCGGACTCGGCGGTCCGAGCCCGACCGGGCAGGTCGGGGACTGACCCGCAGGTCAGTCCGGATGGATCTGTTCGTGGACCTCTTCGAGAGAGCCTCCCGCCAGGATCGCCGCGACCCCCTTGGTGAAGTTGGGGCACTCGAAGATGTTCTCGTGCGGGCAGGCCAGGCCGTGGGCGATGGCGGTGCGGGCCACCTGAGCCCGGGCGATCCGTTGGTCCAGCTCGGCGAGCTTGCGTTCGTACAGCTCCCGCCGGCCGTCGCCGTCCGGGGACCGGGACGCGACGAACGCCTTGGCCTCCCGCAGCGTGAAACCGACGTCCTGCAGCATCAGGATGACACCGACCAGCCCGGCCGCCGACGGGGGATAACGCCGCTGGCCCGAGACCCGGGCGGGCGGCGGCAGCAGGCCGAGCTCCTCCCAGTAGCGCAGCGCGGAGGTGGCGACGCCCGTGCGGCGCGCCAGCTCGCCGATCGTCAACTGCTCGCCCATTGACTTCAAGCGTACGTGAAGCCCTTGACTGGCGACCATGCAGACAACAGGGACATCTCTCAAGCAACGCGTGATCGGATACCTGGTGGACCAGGCCCATCGCCCGAGGGGATTCGTCGGGTGGGCGAACGGCCGGCTGTTCGCGCTTCGCCCCTCCAACCGCAAGCGGAACGTCTGGGCGGTGGCGTTGCTGGACGTGCGGCCCACCGACCGGGTGCTGGAGATCGGCTTCGGTCCCGGCATCGCCATCGCCGCGTTCGCCGCCCGTGCCGTCCGGGGCCACGTCTTCGGCGTGGACCACTCGCGGGCCATGGTGCGGCAGGCCGCCCGGCGCAACGCCGCCGCCATCCGCGCCGGCCGCGTGCACCTTGTGCAGGCCTCCGTGGAGCGGTTGCCGAGCTTCGGCGACCCGCTGGACGCGATCCTCGCCGTCAACTCCGTGGGGTTCTGGCCCGGCCCGGTGGAGCGGCTCGGCGAACTGCGCCGCCTGCTCCGCCCCGGAGGGCGCATCGCGCTCGTCAGCCAGCCCCGCTGCCCCGGCGCCACCCGGGACACCACGGCCCGGGCCGCGCAAGAGCTGCAGGACCTGCTCACCCGGGCCGGGTTCACCCGTCCGCGGGTCGAGACCCTCGACCTCGACCCGCCCGTCGCCTGTGTGCTCGCCGTCAATCCGGCCGGCGGGCCGTCATGACCGGCCCTCGGGGCGAGGTGAGCCGGCGGGCGTGCCGAACCAGTGGCGGAGGTGGTGGTCCAGGTCCCGCTGGTCGTCGCCGATCCAGGCGACGTGGCCGTCGGGACGGAGCAGGACGCCCGGAACATCCAGCGCCGCCGTGGGATCCGCGAGGTGGTCGACCCGGTCCGACCAGCCGCCGACGGTCAGGCCTCCGGTGCGGTCCAGCAGCAGGCCGCGCCCGCGATGCAGCAGGTCGTAGAGGCGGCCCTGTTTCACCTCGATGTCGGGCAGGCGGCGGCCGAGCAGGCCGGGGCCTTCCCCGAAGTCGTAGCGGACGCCGACCGCGGTGATCTTCTCGATCAGGTGGCGGTTCACCTCCTCGAAGTCCATCAGCTCGGTGAGGAGCCTGCGTACGGCCTGCGCGCCCGGCTCGGGGGACAGCAGTTCCCGCTGGGCGCGGGTGTTGTCCAGCACGTCCGCGGCGACCGGACGACGTTCGGCCTGGTAGGTGTCGAGCAGGGTGTCCGGCGCCCAGCCGCGGACCTGCGCGGCCAGCTTCCAGCCGAGGTTGACCGCGTCCTGGACGCCCAGGTTGAGGCCCTGCCCGCCGATGGGCGGATGGATGTGCGCCGCGTCGCCGGCCAGCAGCACCCGCCCGACCCGATAGCGTTCGGCCAGCCGGGTGGCATCGCCGAAGCGGGACAGCCAGCGTGGGGAGTGCACGCCGAAATCGGTCCCGGCGATGGCGCGCAGCGCCTGCCGGAAATCCTCGAGGGTGGGCGGTTCCGCGCGATCGGCGACTCCTGAGGCGGGGACGACGACGCTGTGGACACCACCGCCGAACGGCCTGATCCAGAACGACCTGTGGATCTCGCGGATGCCGGCCATCGTGGCGGTGATCTCCTCCTGCGGCACCCCCACGTGCATCTCGCCCATCAGCGTCTCGGTCTGCGAGGGCTCGCCGGGGAAGCCGACGCCGAGCAGTTTGCGCACCGTGCTGCGCGCGCCGTCACAGCCGATGAGGTAGCGCGAACGCAGCCGTTCCCCGTCGGCCAGCTCGACGGTCACGCCCTCGTCGTCCTGCTCGAAAGCGGTCACCGCGCAGCCGCGCCGCACGTGCGCGCCCAGCTCGACCGCGTGTTCTTCGAGCAGGCGTTCGATGACCGGCTGCGGGATGCCCAGCAGATAGGCGTGCGCGGAGTCCAGTCCCTTGGGCACGGGCTTGTCGATGGCGGCGAAGAAACCGCCGGCGGGACGCCGTCGTCCATGCGGGAGAACGCGCTCCAGCAGTCCGCGCATCGCCAACAGCTCGATGCTGCGGATGTGCAGACCGACGATGCGGACGAACGACTTGGGCTCGGTTTCCTTCTCGACGACGAGCACCCGCACGTCGTGGAGCCGTAGTTCGGCGGCCAGCATCGCGCCGGTCGGACCGCACCCGGCGATGATCACGTCGTACGCGGGCGCGTGCTCGGCATCGGAGGCCGGCGACGGGTCGCCGGTGAACGGGAAACGCATAGGTGGTGCCTTTCGGGAGTGCCGTGGTGGGGAGGCGCTCCCGGCGACACCTACGTCAATCGCCCGGCCGTGACGGGAAGGGGGAGCACCCACGTCGATGCAGCGTTCATGGGTCTCACCTCCTCGGGCGATGTCACGGTCGACCGCACGCTACAAGCCCGATCATGATCTCGTCCAACCCTTTTCCCCGGCCCTGTGACCACGACCCGGCCATCGCGGCCCGCCGCTCCTGATGATCGGCATCTGGGCCGGGCGGCACGGGTAGTAGTCTGCGGTCATGTTCCACCGCAAACCCATCGAAGAGCGCATCGCCGAGCGCGTGGCGAAGCGGCCTCCGTTGAAGGAGGGCAAGCACTTCGAGCACCGCCCCGCGCTGATCGTGTTCTGTGTGGTCATCGCGCTCGTGGCGCTGAAGATCGTGGGTGCCTTCGCTCTCATGAAGTGGGGCGTGCAGTAGGACCCCCGGCCGCCCCTCAGGCCGTGAGCCGGACGCCGGCCTGCTGGGGCAGCAACGCGTCGCCGAGCAGTCGCCGAGCAGTCGCCAGTGCGGCATCGGGGATTTCCCCGGCTCGACGCCGATGACCTGGATCGCGACGTGGTCGGCGCCGGCGTCGCGGTGGGCGCCGAGCTTGGCCACGATCGTGTCGAGGTCGCCCCAGAACACCAGGTCGTCGACGAGGCGGTCGCTGCCGCCGCCCGTGATCTCCTCGTCCGGGTAGCCCAGCCGCCGGAACTTGGCGATGTTGTACGGCGTGTTCAGGTAGGGGCGGAGGTGCTCGCGCGCGGCCGCGCGGGCCCGTGCGGGATCGGACTCGAACAGCACCGCGTGCTCGACGCCCAGGAACGCGTCCGGCCCGAGAATCTCCCGTGCTCGTGCGGTGTGCGCCACCGTGACGTGGTAGGTGAGGGCGCCGACGGAGCGCTCACGCGCCAGTTCGAGCATCTTGGGCCCGTACGCCGCCAGGATGCGGCGCGTCGGCGTGCGCGGCAGCGGGCGATGTGAAGCGAACGCGAGGGTCCCGCCGTGCGTCGCCGTGGTTTCTAGAGGGTCTCCCCCAGGGTCGCGACGAGCTGGGCGATGCGCTGCTCGTCGCGCTTGTAGTGGGTCCACTTGCCGACCCGTGTGGCCTTCACCAGGCCTGCCCGCTGCAGCTCGGCCATGTACGCCGACACCGTCGACTGCGCGAGGCCCACCCTGGCCTGGATGTGGCTCACGCACACGCCGACCTCGTCCGGGTCGGCGATCGCCTCCTCCAGCGGGAAGTGACGCTCGGGCTCACGCAGCCACATCAGCAGCTGCAACCGCATCGGGTTCGACAGCGCACGCAACGCCTCCACCAGCCCGGGGTCCGGCGAGGTCACGGTCTCCGCCATGAGCCCAGGCTACCGCTCACCCACCGGTGTTTCGGGATTCCTCGATGCGAGCGAGGGATCAGGACTCGAGGGCGCTGCCCTGCTGCCACTTGCTGAACGGCATCTGCCAGAAGCCCCAGCCGTTGTTCCACTCCAGGATCCGGTTGGTGCCCACGATCTTGACGACGTCGCCCCGGTGGAAGTTGTCGTAGAACCACTTGGCCTGGGAGGGGCTGGCGTTGATGCACCCGTGGCTCACGTTGGCCCGGCCCTGCGAGCCCACGGACCAGGGCGCGCTGTGGACGTACTCACCGCTGTTGGAGATGCGCACCGCGTGGTTGACGATCTCCTTGTAGTAGCCGGGGTCGCCCTCCTTCTTGCCGGGGGAGATCATCGTGACCGGGTTGCCGCGTTCCATGGTCAGGTGGATGCCGCTGGTGGTGGTGTACTCGCGGGTGGTCGCCATGCCGGCGCTGATCTTCATGGTCTGCACGACCTTGCCGTCGCGCCGGACCACCATCATGTGGGTCTTGGTGCTGACCGAGCTGACCCAGGCCGCGCCGATCTTGATGGTCGTGCTGTGGTCCTCGACGCCGTAGGTGTCCGGCCCGGCCTTCACGCCGGTCAGGTGCGCGGTGAACTTGACCTTCTGGTGCGCGGGCCAGTATTTGGCGGTGCGGTAGATGACGTACTTGTCGTCGATCCACCGCCAGGCGCCCTTGACCGGCTTCTCCGCGTCCACCTCGAGGGCCTGCTCCACGGCGGCCTTGTCCTGCACCGGGGCGTTGAACCTGACCATGATCGGCATGCCGACGCCGACGGTCTCCCCCTTGATGCCGGGGGTGACGTCCACGACCTCCAGCCCGACCTTGGGCTTGAGCGTGGTGAAGCGGCTGGTCGCGGTCGCGGGGCCGCCCTGGCCGGTGGCCTTGGCCGACACGGTGTATTTGGCGGATGGCTTAAGCGGTTCCTTGGAGGTCCACTTGGTGCGCGTGGAGTCGAAGTCGCCCTCGATCGTCGTGCCGCCCGCCTGGACGGTGACCTCCTCCAGCTCGCCGTCGGAGGCGGTGACGACCACCGTCTTGTCGGGACGCACCTTCGCGCTGCCCGTCGCCGGGCTGATCGTGATCTTCGGGGCCGGGATGGCGGGCGCGGCGTCGCCGGAGTCCCCACCGGCCGAGCCCGGCGTGCTCGATCCACCGGAGCATGCCGACAGAGAAGCGGCCAGCATCACGGCGAGTCCGGCGATCGGCCACCTCGAACGACTTCCAGTGCTCAGCACAACTACTCCCCCATGAGCGCGAAGGGCACCATAAGACCTTATTCGGGGTTGCCTCCTATGTTGGCATTTTCTCCGGTGCTCAGGTCACATTTCGGTCGCTCTTCGGTGTGCCCGTCTCTGTAGACGGTAAGGTGCGCGTCAAGACTGATCAAGTGGCGGGTCATGTGCCCGTCGTGGTGAGGACCTGCACGTCCTCGTACGACGGAAGGCCGGCGGGGATCGGCTCACCCGCGGCGACAGCCCGTGCGGTCTCGGCCACCGCGTGCAGAGCGGCCCGCAGCAACAGCGATCCGGTGCTGATCCGGCGCACGCCGAGCGCGGCCAGACCCGCGACGGTGTGACGGCCGGGCAGGAACAGCACGTTCAGCGGCAGATCGACCGCGTCCACCAGCGTCCGGATGTCGTCGCCGCCGGCCACCCCGGGGACGAACACCCCGTCGGCTCCGGCCTCGGCGAGGGCCCGCAGCCGGCCGGCGGTCGTGGCCAGGTCTGCGGCCCCCAGCCAGTAGGTGTCGGTGCGGGCGTTGACGAACAGCCCCGGCGCCTTCGCCTTGACCGCCGCGATCGTCTCGCACCGCTCGCCGAGGTCCGCCAGCGTCCCGTCCGGCCGGCCGTCCTCGATGTTGACGCCGGCCACACCGAGTGCGGCCAGCTCGGTGGCGATCTCGGCCACCCCCTCCGGCGTGTCCGCGAAGCCGCCCTCGATGTCCACCGACACCGGGCACGGCAGCCCGGCCAGCCGCCGGGCCAGCGCCAGCGTCTCCGCCGCGGTGGCGCCGGTCGCGTCGGGCTTGCCCGCGGCCGCGGCGACACCGAGGCTCGTGGTCGCGACCGCGGCGAACCCGGCGGCGGCCAGGACCGCCGCCGAGGCGTGATCCCACGCGTTGGGCAGCACCAGCGGGTGCTTCGCATGGTGAAGCGCACGGAACGTCTCGGCGTGGGTGCTCATCGAGGTCCTTTCGTGGTGTCGGCGCCCTCCAGGTGGAGGCAGGCGGGCACGCGCAGGTTCGGTGACGGCTCGTAGGGGATCTCGGGGTCGGCGAGGCGGTGCGCGAGAGCGGCCTCGAGGACGCCCGCCGCCAGGGCGAGCGCGGCCCCCTCCCCCGGGCAGGGCCGGATCCCGCTGCCGAAACCCAGGTGCCCGCCGCTCCCGCCGCGGCTCCCGCCGCCGCCCCCGCCGCAGCCCCGACCATCCGCATCGAAACGGTCGAAACGCGCGGGGTCGAAACGGTGCGGGTCGGGGAAGACCTCGGGGTCCCGGTTGGCCGCCGCCAGGTCCAGCACGACGACGGCTCCCGCGGGCACCGAAACTCCTCCGGCCGTGGCGTCCTCGGCCGCCACCCGGCGCGTGAGCCGTACGGGCGGGTCCCATCGCAGGGTCTCGGCGAGCAGCGCCTCGACCGGCCAGCGTACGGACAGGGCGGCGGGCAGGCGGGTCACGACGGCGAGGGTGTTGCCCACCAGGCCCGCGGTGGCGTCGCACGCCTGGACCAGCGCCCCCGCCACCGCGGCCAGCAGGCCGGGATCGGGCGCCCGCCCCTCGCCCAGCCCCTCGCCCAGCGCGTCGCCCAGCACGTCGGCCAGCACGGCCACCGCCGCGTCCTCAGGAGACGCAGCCCCGGGCGACGCGGCCCCGGGCGCGGGCGGGAGGTGGTAGGCGGCGGCCATGGCCGTCACCGCTGCGGCCACCTCCTCCCGCCGCTCCTCCGGGACGCCGAGCGCGGTGGCGAGGACGCCGACCGGGACACGGCGGGCGATCCTGGCCATCACGTCCACACGGGCGGCGCCCGCCAGTTCGGCCCCGGCCCGCTCGCGGGCCTCTCGGCGCAGCCGTACGGGATCGAGGGCGTCGATCAGCCCCGCCACACGCGCGCGGCGGCCGGCGTGCTCGGCCCCGTTGCTGAACCTGCTGACCGCTCCCCGCAGCCACGCCATCCCCGATCCCGGTTGCGCGGCGGGGGCGGCGGGGACGAGGAAGCGGGGATCGGCGAGCACGGCGCGCACGTCCGCGTGCCGGGTGAGCCGCCGTTCCGGCGTGGCGGGCGGATCTGCTGTCATCGGTGGCCGGGGGCGCATGGAGGCCGCCCCCTTCCCCCCTTCGGTGGTGGTCGTCGCCTCCCCGGCAGGCTAGGGCCGTGATCCTTCGGCTCACGTCGAACGATGAATGTTTCACGCCTAAATGCGTGATGTGCGGCGTATGGGCCTTTGGGTCTTCTCAACGATCGGCCCCCGGGTTATCACAGGGCGGGAGGCCGCTGGTGATCCCCGCGCCTCGCTAGAACGTTCCACGGCTCCACGAACGGGCACCACTCGCCGGCAAACCGGCGTCGACATCTCGTACGCCCACTGGGCATCACCGCGATGGAGGACGGCATGCGCCTGTTACACTCCGTGTTCACCCGATTACTACTACTGTGTGCGATGGTCGCCGGCGGCGCCGTCGCCGGGGCGGGGGCCGCCAACGCGGCGGTTCCCGACGTGTGGGGGTTCGCCTACGTCGACACCAGCTCCGGCGTGCCGAACCTGGCCTACCAGGCGGGCAGCTGGGGGCCCGGGCCGACGGTCAGCGTCACGCCCGGCGTCCCCGGCGAATACTTCGTGCGGTTCCCCAAGATCGGGATCCCCAAGGGCGGGATCGCGCACGTGACCGCGATCTCGCAGTCGGCCGAGTGGTGCCAGATCGAGAAGTGGGGCCAGTCCGGCTCCGACGAGATCGTCGCGGTGCGGTGCTACCGGTTCGGCGGAGGCCCGGCCAAGGCGCTGTTCTCCATCGTCTTCGCGAGCAGCAGCGGTGCGCTGTTCTCGGCCGCGCAGGCGTTCGGCTACGTCTTCTGGGACGGCACCTCCATCGCCTCCGACTACAACTCCTCCCTCGGCGTGAACGCGGTCTACCCCAACACGACCGGCGACTGGACGGTCTGGCTGCCCGGGCTCGGCTCCGCCGCACAGGCGGGGAACATCCAGGTCACCGCGGTCGACTCCAGCAAGCCGGCCCGTTGCAAGGTGGGCGCGTGGAGCTGGGCGCCGTCTGGGCAGAAGATCCAGGTGCTGTGCCACGACGTGGCCGACAAGCCGTACGACACCGGCTGGACCCTCACCTACCAGCGTGAGCGGGCGATCACCGGCGCGTACGCGCCGCCGAAGCTGTTCGCCTACACCTTCGACAACGTCCCGGCCAACCCCGGGCCGTACGCGCCGGGCCCCGCGGGGATCAACTACAACTCCCAGGGCGGGATCAACACGGTGCAGACGGCCGGGGGCGGCATGCGCCTGGTGTCCTTCCCCAAGGTCGGGGTGACGCCCAACAACGTGCAGGTCACGGCGTACGGTCCCGGGCCGGAGTACTGCAACCTGCTCACGCTGTGGACGACCTACGGGTCCAATGTCTACGTGCGTGACGTGGTCTGCTACAAGGGCACGACCCGGGTCGACCAGCCGTCGTTCGTGACCTACGTCTCGCAGTACTGACGCGGCCGGGGCGGGCGCGCCGGCCAGGACGCGAGAGATCAGGGCACGGAAGATCAGGGCACGCGGAGGCGGTGGGTCAGCCCCGTGTGGCGGCGGCCCGCCCCCCGCGTGCGTACGGCCTGGCCGAGCGCCCGCCGCGACCCGACGATGACCACGAGCTTCTTGGCACGAGTGATGGCGGTGTAGAGAAGGTTGCGCTGCAACATCATCCAGGCGCTGGTGGCCAGCGGGATGACGACCGCCGGATATTCGCTGCCCTGGGAGCGGTGGATGCTGACCGCGTAGGCGTGGGCGAGTTCGTCGAGCTCGTCGAAGGAGTAGTCGACGTTCTCGTCCTCGTCGGTCAGCACGGTCAGCTTGCTCTCCTCGGGGGTGATGGCGGTGACGACGCCGACCGTGCCGTTGAACACCCCGGCCGCGCCCTTGTCGTAGTTGTTGCGCAGCTGGGTGACCTTGTCGCCGACGCGGAAGACCCGCCCGCCATAGCGGCGCTCCGGCATGCCCTCGCGGGCGGGGGTCAGCGCCTCCTGCAGGGCGGTGTTGAGCGCGCCGGCGCCGGCCGCGCCGCGGTGCATGGGCGCCAGCACCTGGATGTCCCTGCGCGGGTTGAGCCCGAACTTCCGCGGAATGCGCCGGGCGACCACGTCCACGGTCAGGGCGGCGATCTCCTCAGGTTCCTCACACGAGAACAGGAAGAAGTCGGGGAACTCGCGGACCAGGGGGTGCTGCCCGGTGTTGACGCGGTGGGCGTTGACGACCACCCCCGACTCCTGCGCCTGGCGGAAGATCTGCGTCAGCCGCACCCGGGGAATGCCGGGGGCGGCCAGCAGGTCGCGCAGCACCTCTCCGGCGCCGACCGAGGGAAGCTGGTCGACGTCGCCGACGAACAGCAGGTGCGCGCCCGGGGCGACCGCCTTGGCCAGCTTGTTGGCCAGCAGCAGGTCGAGCATGGACGCCTCGTCCACGACCACCAGGTCGGCGTCGAGGGGGTTGTCGCGGTCGAAGGTGGGGTCCCCGCCGGGGCGAAGCTGGAGCAGCCGGTGCACGGTGGTGGCCTCGTGGCCGGTCAGCTCCGCCAGCCGCTTGGCCGCCCGGCCGGTCGGGGCGGCGAGGATGACCTTGGCCCGCTTCGCGCGGGCCAGCGTCACCACCGAACGCACGGTGAAACTCTTGCCGCAGCCGGGGCCGCCGGTCAGCACGGCCACCTTCTCCGTCAGCGCGAGCCGTACGGCCTCGGCCTGCTCGGGCGCCAGGTCGGCGCCGGTGCGGCCGCGCAGCCAGTCGAAGGCGGCCGGCCAGTCCACGTCGGCGAACGCCTTCAGCCGGTCGTGGCCGGCGGTCAGCAGAGTGCGCAGGGTGCCGGCCAGCGACAGCTCGGCGCGGTGGAAGGGGACGAGGTAGATCGCCGGGACCGTGCTCTCGTCGTCCCCGGCCTGCTCGCCGTTTCCCCTGGCCGGGATCTCCTCGCGGACCACGCCCTCCTCGGCGACGAGCTCCTCCAGGCAGGCGGTGGTCAGGTCGGGCGGCACCTCCAGGATCTTGACGGCGTCGGCGACCAGGTTGGGGGCGGGCAGATAGCAGTGGCCGTCGTCGGCGGCCTGCGACAGCGTGTAGCGCAGCCCGGCCTTGACCCGCTCGGGGCTGTCGTGGGGGATGCCGACGGCCTGCGCGATGGTGTCGGCGGTCTTGAAGCCGATGCCCCACACGTCGTCGGCGAGCCGGTAGGGCTCCTTGCGGACCACGTCGATGGAGTCCTCGCCATACTGCTTGAAGATGCGCACGGCGATCGAGGTGGACACCCCGACGCCCTGCAGGAAGATCATCACCTCCTTGATGATCTTCTGTTCCTCCCAGGCCGCGGCGATCATCTTGGTCCGCTTGGGCCCGAGGCCGGGCACCTCGACCAGGCGCTTGGGCTCCTCCTCGATGACCCGCAGTGTGTCGGTGCCGAAGTGGTCCACGATCCGCTCGGCCATCTTCGGGCCGATGCCCTTGATCAGCCCCGAGCCCAGGTAGCGCTGGATGCCCTGGATCGTCGCCGGCAGGACGGTGGTGTAGGACCACACCTCGAACTGCCTGCCGTACTTGGGGTGGGAGCCCCAGCGGCCGGTGAGCCGCAGCGACTCGCCCACCTGCGCCCCGAGCAGCGGGCCGACGACGGTGAGCAGCTCGGTGCCGGACCGTTCGGTGGCGACCCTGGCGATCGTGTAACCGGTCTCCTCATTGGCGTACGTGATCCGCTCCAGCACGGCGTCGAGCTGCACGCCGGGCGGCCTGCCCGCGGCGCCCCCGGGAGGATTCGTCATGGGTCGCATTGTCTCCCACACGGCGGGACCCGCCGGACGCAACCGCCGCCACGGGGGACGGAGCGGCCCGCGCCCGCCGGCCTCCTACGCGACGTCGGGCCGGGTCATCAGCGGCGACCGCACGTGCACCGCAAGATCGGGGCCGGTCAGGGGCACGACGTTCCACGTCGCCACCGCCGTCCCCGTCTCGGCGTCGACCACCAGCCGCACCCGGTGGGGAGTGGTGATGACGTAAAGCTCGGCGACGAACGTGCCGCGCTGCCAGGCGCCGGTCGCGACGACGGGGCGGCCGAGCGGCGAGCTCTCCCGCCATGCGCCGTGGCCGGCCTCGATGTCGAGCACCGGCCCGAGCCGCAGGAGCCAGCCACCGTCCACGGGATCGACGGTCACCGTGGTGCCGCCGGGCAGCGGCGAATCCCCGGCGGAGTCGTCGATCTTCGCCGTGACGGGATGCTCCGGGCCGGCAGAACCGGGCACCGGCGCGAACGACAGCCGCCGCAGCCGCTCGGCGAGGATCGCGTCGTCCCGGGCGCTGTCCGCCTGATCCACGCCGGGCAGCAGGCACTCCCAGATCGGGTCGAGTATCTCCGCCCCCTCCGTCGCGGCGGCGGTGACGGCGACCACGAGATCGTGCGACGGGACGACCACGCACAGCTGGCCGAAGGCGCCGTCGCCTCGAAAACCGTGCTGCGACATCCAGAACTGGTAGCCGTATCCGCACAGCGTGTCGCGGCTCTCCGACCAGCCCTCGACCTGCTGGGTGCCGATGTGCCGCCGCGTCGCGAGCTCCACCCATTCGCGCGGGACGAGCCGCCGGTCGCCCCACAGTCCTCCGCGCAGCAGCAGCTCGCCGAAGGCGGCCACGGCCTCGGTCGTGAGGTGCAGTCCGTGGAATCCGAAGGCGGCGCCGCTCGCCACCCGGTCCCATTCGGCGTGGTCGACCCCCATCGGCGTGAAGAGACGCTCGTCGAGCAGCTCGGGGAGGCCGCGGCCCGTGACCCGTTCCACCATCCGGGCCAGGACGAAGGTCGTCGGGTTGTCGTAGGCGTGCCGCGTCCCCTCGGGCTCGGGAAACGGCACGCGCAGGAAGCCCTTCACCAGGTCGCCCGGTTCGAGGTCCCATGCCTCGGCGAGGCTGTCGTCGCGGTGTCCGGTCGTCATGGACAGCAGGTGGTGAACGGTGATGCGGCGTGCCTGCTCCGAGATGCCGGCCGGAACGTGGTCGGGCAGCACGTCCACCACCCGGTCGTCCAGCGCGAGCAGCCCGTCGCTGATGGCGAGCCCCACGGCGACCGCGGTGAAGGACTTGGTCAGCGAGTAGAGAAGGTGCGGGCGTCCGGCCGAGTACGGCGCCCACCAGCCTTCGGCGACGACGTGTCCGTGGCGGACGACCATGAGGGAGTGGCACTCGACGGACCGTTCGTCGAGCCGGTCCAGCAGCGCACCGATCGAGCGGGACGACATCCCCGAGGCCGCAGGTGCCGAGCGCGGCAGCAGGGCGCGCTGAGAGGACGAGAGCATGCGGAAACCGTAACAAGGCCCCGCAACCGAATTTCGGGACGCAACCTGGGGACACAACCTCGGGACACGGCTTCGGGACACGGCGTGGAGCCGCCGATCACGCGCCCCGCGCCGCCCGGCCGCCATCGGAGATCACTCGGAGATGACGCGGAGATCACGACGCGTGCGGCTCCGGTGATTAGGCTGGTCGTATGCCGTCGGCGGGGACGTTATACGACTGGGCGTGGGTGGACGTCGCGGTCCCGCGCACGCGGGGCCGGCTGCCGGGGGTGAGCATGGCCGGGTTCCGCCAGCGCTCCCCCGCGCTGTGGGACATCACCATGGTCGCCTACCCGTTCGTCACCCTGTTCGTCGACCTGAGCGACACCGAGACCGCCATCCACGACGCCCATGGCCGGACCCGGCGCGGCAGCGTCGTCGCCGGGCTCCTTCCCGGCGATTTCCGGGCAGCCGGCCGCCGGGTCGAGTGCCTCCAGATCCGGCTGGAGCCGGTCGCGGCGGCCGCCGTGTTCGGCGCGCCGGCCGAGCTCAGCGGGACGGTGGTGCCTCTCCATGACGTCTGGGGCAGCGACGCCGGGCGAGCCGAGGACAGGCTGCGCGCCGCCACGTCGTGGGACGAACGGTTCGCGGTCGCGAGGGACATCCTCGGCCGGCGGCTGCACGCCGCTCCCCCGGTCGATCCGGAGGTCGTCCACGTCTGGCGGCGGACGCTCGCAAGCCGGGGGCGGGTGCGGGTCGACGGCCTGGCCGGCGAGGTGGGCTGGAGCCGCAAGCGCCTGTGGTCGCGCTTCCGGTCCCAGCTCGGCATCACCCCCAAACGCGCCGCCCAGCTGGTGCGGTTCGACCACGCCGCCCACCTGCTCGCGGCGGGGCACGGCGCCGCCGGTGTCGCCGCGGCGAGCGGCTACGTCGACCAGTCCCACCTCACCCGCGAGGTCAAGGCGTTCGCCGGGCTCACGCCCGCGGCCGTGGCCGAGGCGCCGTGGCTCGCGATCGACGACGTCGCCTGGCCGGCGTCGTCACCGGCCAGGCGCCCCGTGAACGTCGCAGCACGGACATGACCTAGTCCGGCAGGCGGAGCCCGGCGATGAGCAGTGCGGCCAGCCGTCGGGCGTCGTAGTCGGGATCGTGCTCGGCGCCGATGCAAAGGTTCCCGACGCCGTGCATGAGCTGGAGGGCCGGGATGTCGGAGCGGATCTCACCGGCGGCGGCCGCGGCGTCGAGCAGCCGGGTGCACACGGGCATGAGACGGTCGAGGAAGTAGGCGTGCAGGGCCTCGAACCCGGCCTCGTCGGAGCGCAGCACGGCGGCCAGCCCGTGCTTGGTGACCAGGAAGTCGACGAACAGGCCGATCCATCGTTGCAGTGCTTCATAGGGCGTCGCGCCGGACTCCAGCAGGGCGGGTCCGGCCTCGGCGCAGGCCTCCACCTGGTGCCGGTAGACGGCGATGATGAGGTCCGCTCGCGTCGGGAAGTGGCGATAGATGGTGGCCGTCCCGACGCCGGCCTTGGCCGCGATGTCGCGTACGGGCGCGTCCACCCCTGAGGCGACGAAGACCTCGGCGGCCGCGTCGAGCAGGGTCTTCTCGTTGCGCCGTGCGTCCGCCCGTCTGGGCCGGGCCGCCCGCCCCGCGCCCCGGTCGCTGTCGTTCATCGCGCGGCTCCCTCCATCACCGGACTTGCTAAACGGGACATGGTTCCGTATCGTCAAAACGGGACACGGTCCCGCTTGCTCATGATGCCAGAGCAGCGGGCCTGCGACCAAGCCATGCGTCGTTCCCGCACTTCCCTTTCCACCCGGCCGCCGTCGGCGCACTCATCCCGCGCCGCCCGCGGCGAAAGGACCATCCCCATGCCGCATTCCCTCCGCCCCAGTTTCGGGATCATGACCGCTCCGCAACAGGTCGGCTATCACGACGTCCTGCGGGTCTGGCGCGAGGCGGACGCGATCCCGCAGATCGAGCACGCGTGGCTGTTCGATCACCTCATGCCCATCGCCGGCGACCCGGACGGGCCTGCCTACGAAGGCTGGACGCTGCTCGCCGCCCTCGCCGCACAGACCCGGCGGCTGCGGATCGGCGTACTGGTGACCAGCAACCGGTTCCGGCCGCCCGCGATGCTGGCCAAGATCGCCGCGACCGTCGACGAGATCTGCGGCGGACGGCTCGACTTCGGCATCGGCGCCGGTTCACGGCCCGGCCATCCGCCGGCCCGGCGTGAGTACGACGCGCACGGCTTGCCCTTCCACGACGCCGCGCACGCCGTGGAGAGCCTCGCCGAAGCCTGCACGGTGATCCGGCGGTTGTGGACCGAGGCCGAACCGTTCGACTTCCACGGCACCCACGTCAGGCTCACCGGGGCCTTCTGCAACCCCAAACCCGTCCAGCGTCCCCATCCGCCGATCCTCATCGGCGGCCGCTCGTCGCCGACGCTGCGCGTGGCCGCCGAGCACGCCGACCTGTGGAACGTCCCCGGCGGCGACATCGGCGACGTCGTCCGCCGCAGCGCGCTGCTCGACCGCTACTGCGCCGAGATCGGCCGCGACCCCGCCTCCATCACCCGCTCGATCCACCTGCCCGTCTCCTACGACCGGCCCGGCCCCACCCGGGACGCGATCACCGAGGCGATCGGCGCGGGCTTCCGGCACATCGTCCTCGGGCTGCCGTCGCCCTACCCCGAAGGCGTCGCCCGTTGGGTGACCGACGAACTCATCACTTCACGAAACAACTGAGAGGAAGACCAACCCATGACGCACACAGGCATGGCGGCCACCGATGTGGCCGTCGGCGCGCCCACCCCTGTCATCTCGGTGAAGCCGGTGGTGCTGCCGGCCCCCGGCCGCGGCGAGGACCTGCGCGTACGCGTGTCCGCGCCGGCGACCGGAAACGAACTGCCGGTCATCGTCTTCTCGCACGGCTTCGGGGAGTCGATGGACGGCTACGCCCCGCTGGTCGACTTCTGGACCGCCCACGGCTTCGCGGTGATCCAGCCCACCCATCTCGACTCGAGGACGCTGAACCTTCCTCCCGACGACCCCCGTACGCCCCTGATCTGGCGGTTCCGCGTCGAGGACCTCACGCGCGTCCTCGACGGGCTGGAGTTCGTCGAAGCCGCCGCTCCCGGGCTCGCCGGGCGGCTCGACCGGAGCCGCATCGCCGTGGCCGGCCACTCCTGGGGCGCGCAGACGGCGAGCATGCTCCTGGGCGCGCGAGTCCTCGGCGCGGAAGGCGAGCCGGGAGAGGACCTGTCCGACCCGCGGATCACCGCGGGTGTGCTGCTCGCCGTCCCCGGCACGGGCGGAGCCGACCTGACTCCGTTCGCCGCCGAGCACTTCCCGTTCATGAACCCGGGCTTCGCGGAGATGACCACACCGGCCCTCGTGGTCGCGGGAGACCGCGACCAGTCCCTGCTGTCGGTCCGGGGGCCGGACTGGTTCACCGACGCGTACGTCCGGAGCCCACACGGCAAGAGCCTGCTCACTGTGTTCGGTGCGGAACACTCGCTCGGAGGGATCTCCGGCTACAACGTCACGGAGACCACGGACGAGCACCCCGGGCGGGTCGCCCTGATCCAGCGGCTCACCTGGGCCTACCTTCGCACCGCGCTCGGCGTCGACGGCTCCGCCTGGCCGGAGGCGCGTGCCGCTCTGGCCGCGGCCGGCGAACCACTGGGCCGCATCGAATCCCGATGAATCCCTGAGCGGGCGGCACGGTCAGCGGCGCACCGCGAACCTCAGGTGCAGCCCGGGTCACTCATCGGCCGGGGCGACGCACCGGCGGCGCGGTCAGTAGGGGGACGCCGAGTTGCTCGCGGCCCAGTGCTTCTCGGCGGCGGAGCCCGCCGGAGGCGGCGCGATCCCGTTGATCATCCAGAGGTCTTCGCTGGTCTCGTCGACGTGGAACTCCCAGTGCAGCGCCGCGTGCCCTTCGAGGTGGGGCTGCAGCATGCCCTTTATCCATTGGGCGGTCCGGCGCCGGCTCTTCCGGTCGGGGTTGCTTCGCGCGATGTGGTCGACGGTGATGCGGACCCCGGCCGGGGTCGGCTCCCCGCCGACGTAGAAGTCCTCGGGCCGGGTCTGGTGGAACAGCGTGACCACGTAGAACCGGGGCAGCCCGATCTGTTCGTAGTGGTCGGCGATACGGGCGGCGAGCCGGTGCTTCTCCGCGTCGGTGAAGATCCCGGGCGTGTGATGGATGGTCCACAGCGGCATGGCGGTGCGGTACTCCTTGAGTGCGCAGATGCGGTCTCAGCGGGCGGTCGAGAAGGTCAGGTTCTCCACGGGGCCCGACAGTGCCGCCTTGGCGGCGACCGTGACGTCGTCGGCGAGCACCTCCGCGGCCCCGGACTCCAGGCCGTCGACGATCCGCGCGGCCACGTCGGCCGGAGTCGCCTTCGGCAGTTCGATGGCGGAGACCATGTCGGTGTCGATGAACCCCGCGTGCACACCGACGACCTGGGTGTTCTGGCGCGCCAGCTCGATCCGGAGCGAGTTCGTGAGGGACCACGCCGCCGCCTTGGACGCTCCGTAGGCGCCGCCGCCGGCCAGCCAGGACAGCACGGAGTGCATGTCGACGAGCGCGCCCCCGCCGTTCGCGGCCAGGATCGGTGCGAAGGCCCGCGCCATCCGCAGCGGCCCGAAGACGTTGACGTCGAACGTCACGGTGACATCCTCGAAGTCACCCGTCAGCAGTGGGGCGGGCAGCAGGATCCCGGCGTTGTTGAACACGATCTCGGCGTCGGAGGCGATCTCCGCGAGGGCGGCGACCGACGCCGCCGAGCGGACCTGCTCAAACAGCTGAAGGCCGCAGGGATCGTCGCGTCCGTCGTCTATCGGGAGCCGGGAAGCCGGGCCCGCGACGAATACCGGCTGACGGAGGCCGGCGAAGACCTGCTGCCGGTGTTCCTGTCGCTGATGCAGTGGGGCGACAGGCAC
This sequence comes from Microbispora hainanensis, assembly GCF_006874475.1. GTDB lineage: Bacteria > Actinomycetota > Actinomycetes > Streptosporangiales > Streptosporangiaceae > Microbispora > Microbispora hainanensis. The sequence continues at coordinate 37,094 of NZ_VIRM01000052.1, read as the reverse complement.
CTGCAGGACGGCCGTCCGCCCCTGTCGTTCGTCGAGTCCGGCACCGGCCGTCCGATACAGGTCCGCGTCAGCGCCGAACCGGCGCCGGAGACGGCGTGCGACGACATCGAGATCCGAGTGCACCCCGCCTGGCAGCGCGGCTAGCGGCGTACCTTGAACCTCAGGTGCAGCACACCGTCGCCCTGGGTGACCACGTGGGGGCCCTCCAGCAGATGCTGCCCGTCGATGCCGCCGAAGTAGCGTTTGCCCGACCCGAACACCACCGGCACCACGTCCATCGCCACCTCGTCCACGAGGCCGGCCGTGAGGATCTGGCCGCCCACGTCACCGGCGTTCACGCTGACGATTCGCTCCCCGGCGAGCTCCTGGGCCTTGTCGATCGCAGCCGTCACGTCGTCGACGAAGTGGTACGACGCCTCGGGGTGCCAACCCTCGGGCTTGGGCCGGTGGGACACCACGATCACGTGGTCACCTGCCGGCGGCCGGCCCTCCCAGCCGTTCACCAGGTCGAACAGCGCGCGGCCCATCACGATCGCGCCGACCGCCTCCCATATCGGCCGGACGTACTCCGCCGATGCGCGGGAGAGCTTGAAGCCGCTTCCGGCGCCGGAATGGTCGTACTGCTGGTCGCCGCCTCCGGCGATCGGGGTGTCCCCGTTGAAGTACCAATCGTGGAGTGGCCCGACGTCGTCGTTCGCGTCGGCGATGAACCCGTCAACCGACACCGCGTTGTGCATGATCACTGTGCCCACCGACATCCCCCAAGGCTTGAAGTGCACCCCGACGAGCCGCACCCGTGCGGGGTGCTCGAAGAGGAAACGCCTGGTCCATACACCCATGAACCAGCCATCGGTGAACACTTCCGGCGGCACCGAAGGGTCGGAATCCCACAGGCGGGCGGGTTCGCCCAGGTTGATGAACAGGTGTGCCGACGGCATCGGGGGGACGTTCATCCTGCGGTGTCGCGGCACCCCGGTCAGGCAGTAGACGTCGTCGATGAACTGGTCGAGCGGCGGCGCGGGCACCCGGCCGACGTATTCCATGGGCTCAGTGTGGCCCACGAGGATTCGATCTCGCGCGACAAGCCGCACCAGCGTGCCATGCCCGCCACCGGCGTGCTTCCTCGGTGCGGCCGCGCCGCACCGGCGGCCGCCCGTCGCGTACGAACGCCTGCATCTTGCTCTGGCTAAGTTAGCTTGCTAAGTTAGCGCCATGGAACGGAACCTCAGCCTCAACCTGCACGTGCTCACCGCCCGGCTGGACCGGGCCGCCGACCGGATCCTCCGGGCCGAGCACGGCATCTCCTACAGCCGGTTCCTGGCGCTGACCCTGGTGGGAGAACTGGGCGCCTCGACGCAGCGGACCCTCGCCGACTACCTCGGCGTGACCGAGCCGTCGGTGAGCCGCATGACCGGTGTCCTGGCCGCCGACGGCCTCCTCGACGTCCAGCCCGACCCCGCCGGGGGCAACCGCCGGCGGCTGAGCCTCACCGACGAGGGGAAGCGGCGGGTGGCCTCGATCCGGCAGGAGTTCGAAGACCGGCTCGCCGCCGTCGTCGCCGAGAGCGGCGTGCCGTACGCCGAGTACGCCGAGCACACCGCGCGGCTGCTGACCACGTTCGACCGGCTGGAGCGGGAGGCGGGCAAGTGAGCCGGAACACCGATATTCCGCCCTTACACGAGCACACGGCAGTTTCGGCCGATGGCACCGTGATCGGCTACCGGACCCTGGGCGCAGGACCGGACCTGATCGTGGTCGGCGGCAACCTTCGCACCTCTGACGACTACCTGCCGCCGGCCCGCCTGCTGGCCCGCTCCTTCACCGTGCACGTCGTCGACCGGCGCGGACGCGGCGCCAGCGGCCCCCAGGGACCGGAGTATTCCCTGGCCAAGGAAGTCGAGGACCTACGCGCCGTCCAGGCCGCGACCGGGGCCCGCCTGGCCTTCGGGCACAGCTACGGCGGTCTGGTCGTCCTGGAGACCGCACGCTCCTTCCCGCTGTTCGACCGCATCGCGGTCTACGAGCCAGGAGTGCCCTGCTCCCCCGTCCCCACCGCCTGGATGGCCCCCTTCCGGGAACGGCTGGCCGCCGGCGACCACTACGGGGCTTTCGTCCACTTCATCCGAGGCTCCGGCGGCGCACCGGACTTCATGACCAAACTGCCGCACTGGTACCTGCGCATGGTCTTGCGCATCGTCTTCCGCGGACCGGCCTGGCAGCGGATGCGGCCCCTTCTGGGAGCCTGTCTGGCCGAACACGAACAGCTCGCCGCCCAGTACGGCCGCCTCGCCGAGTTCAAAGACGTCACCGCCCCCGTGCTGCTCCTCGTCGGCGGCCGCTCCAAGCCCGAGCACCGAGCGGAGTTCGCCATGCTCCGCGACACCCTTCCCCACGCCACTCTCACAACCATCGACGGCCTCGGCCATCTGTCCCCGACGGAACCAAAAGCGGGCCCGGTCGTGGCCGAGCAGGCACTGCCGTTCCTCCTGGGACGATAAGGCGGACGCTCGGTCGCCGGATCACTCGTCGACACCACAGCGACAGCCCCCATCACCGTGGCGCACGCACTGCTCAGCACACCCACTCTGTAAAGAAATCGCGCTTGATCAGGCTCGGCAGCAGCACATTGCCCACAGCGACCGCCACCCCGAGCGGGGCGGCCGTGGCCGCGCTCGAAAATGTGTGGGTGCCGCGGGCGCCGATTGCCTAGGGTGCTGCCGGTGAGAGACCTCCGTCTGCTGCCCAAGGCTCACCTGCACACTCACCTGGAAAGCACCGTGCGTCCCGCGACGATCCGCGAGCTGGGCGGCGAGCCGCCGGTGCAGGACCGGCCGTTCCGGGACTTCCGGGAGTTCGCCGACCAGCGCGCCGGGGTGCGGGCGCTGCTGCGCGAGCCGGGGCACTTCCGCCGCATCGCCGAGGAGTTCTGCCAGGACGAGGCCGCCCACGGGGTTCGCTACGCGGAGGTCACCTTCACCGCGGCGGCTCACGGCGAGCGTCTCGGCGATCCGGACATGCCGCTGGAGGCCGTGCTGGAGGGACTCGCCACCGGCGAGGAGCGGTACGGCATCCGGACCCGGGTGATCCTGGACCACTCCCGCCGCCGTCCCGCCGAACGGCTGTGGCACAGTCTCAAGCTGGCCGTACGGCACCCGCAGGTGATCGCCATCGGGCTGGCCGGGGACGAGTCCCACCCGGCGGCGCCGTTCGCCGAGGTGTTCCAGGCCGCCCGCGAGGCGGGGGTGCACCTGGTGCACCACGCTGGGGAGACGGCAGGCCCGGCCAGCGTGCGCGAGGCGTTGACGGTGGGGCACGCGGAGCGGATCGGCCATGGCATCCGGGTGCTGGAGGATCCGGATCTGGTGGCCGAGCTGCGCGAACGCCGCGTGCCGCTGGAGGTCTGCCCCTCCTCCAACGTCCTGCTCGGGCTGGTCCCCTCGCTGGCCGGGCACCCGCTGCCGCGCCTGGTCGAGGCCGGTCTGACGGTCACCGTGAACACGGACGGGGAGACCTCGCTGGCGGCGGAATACCAGCGCGCCCGGGAGGTCTTCGGCTGCAGCGACGCCGAGCTGGCGGACCTGGCCCGTGCCTCGGTCGCGTGCAGCTTCGCCCCTGCGGAGGTGAAGGCGCAGGTCGGCGCCGAGATCGGCCGGTGGCTCAGCGGCTGAGAGCCCGGCCTTCCCGAGCTGTGCGCGGGCTGGGCGGAGTCCCGGGCCGCGCGGGCGGCGGAACGCTAGCCTGGTGCGGATCACGGAAAGGGGACGACCAAAAATGGTGCTGGAGGGGACGGCCCGCGCACTGCTGCGCCGGCTGGCGGCCGAGCAGGCCGAGGCACGGCTGCCGTCGGTGGTGGCGGCGATCGTGCGGGGCGGCGAGATCGCCTGGTTCGGGGCGCGCGGCCGGGTCGGCGGTGAGCCGCCCACGCGGGACACTCAGTACCGCATCGGATCCATCACCAAGACCTTCGTCGCGACCGTCGTCATGCGGCTGCGCGACGAGGGCAGGCTCGACCTGCTGGACCCCCTCGACAAGCACGTGCCCGGCACCCCGCTGGGCGACGTCACGGTCGCCCAGCTGCTGTCCCACAGCGGCGGGCTGACCGCCGAGTCTCCCGGCCAGTGGTGGGAGCGCACCCCGGGCGTGCCGGTGGCCGACCTGATCGCCGCGCTCGGCCCCGAGTCGGCCCGGCACCGGCCCGGCCGCCGCTACCACTACTCCAACCTCGGGTTCGCCCTGCTCGGCGAGCTGGTCGCGCGCAAGCGGTCGGCGCCGTGGGACGAGGCCGTACGCGAGGAGATCCTGGAGCCGCTCGGCATGCGCGACACGACCCCGCGTCCCCGTGCGCCGCACGCCACCGGCTATGCCGTGCACCCGTGGGCCGACACGCTGCTGCCGGAGCCGGAGAACGACCACGGCGCGATGGCCCCGGCCGGGCAGATGTGGTCCACGGCCGCCGACCTGGCCCGGTGGGCGGCCTTCATCGGCGGCGACACCGGCGAGGTGCTGCGCCCGGCCACGGTCGCCGAGATGCGCGAGCCGGCCGTGGTGGACGACGGCGACACCTGGACCCGCGGCTACGGGCTGGGCCTCCAGCTCGCCCGGCACACCGGGCCCGGCGGCCCGCGCCGGCTGGCCGGTCACACCGGGTCGATGCCCGGCTTCCTGGCCACCGTGTGGGCCGACCCCGCCGACGGCACGGCCGTGCTGTGGATGGCCAACACCACCTCGGGGGTGCGCAACCTCGACACCTCCCTGCTGGACATCCTGGCCGAGCACGAGCCGCCGCTGCCGGCCGAGTGGTCGCCCTCCCCGGTGGACGAGGACCTGCTGGCGCTGACCGGGCCGTGGTATTGGGGGCCGACGCCGTACGTGCTGCGGGTCCTGCCGCAGCGGGGCCTGTCGCTGACCCCGGTGAGCGGGCAGGGCCGGGCCTCCCGGTTCGCCGCCCGGGCCGACGGCACCTGGCTGGGGCTCGACGGCTACTACGCTGGGGAGACCCTGCGGGTGGTCCGCTCCCCCGGCGGGGCGACCCACCTCGACCTCAACACGTTCATCTTCACGCGTGAGCCGTACGATCCGGCGGCCCCGGTGCCGGGCGGCGTCGACCCGGCCGGCTGGAGGTGACCCGTCAGGTGGTGGCCAGCGCCACCGTCGGCGACAGACGGGCCGCGCGCATCGCCGGATAGAGACCGGCGAGGGTGCCGATGACGAGCGTGGCGCCGACGGCGCCCGCGAACGCCCAGGGCGGGACCACCGGCGGCCAGCCGCGCGACAGCGCGTAGCCGGCGGTGGCCAGGCCGCCCAGCACGGCCCCCGCGACCCCGCCGAGCGCCGACAGCAGCAGCGACTCGGCGAGGAACTGCAGCCGCACCTGGCCGCGGGTGGCGCCCAGCGAGCGGCGCAGGCCGATCTCCTTGCGCCGCTCCAGCACCGAGATCACCATGGTGTTGGCCACGCCGACCCCGCCGACCAGCAGCGCGACCGCGCCGAGCCCGAGCAGCAGGTTGGTGAACGCGCTCGCGGCCGCCGCCCGGGCCGCCAGCGCGTCGGAGGGCCTGCTGACCGTGACCTCCTCCGGGTTCTCCGGGTTGACCGTGCGCGGCAGCACGGCGCGTACGGCCTCCACCGACTCCTCGGCGGATCGCTCGTAGATGGTCGTCGGGTGACCGTCGAAGCCCAGGTATTTCTCTGCGGCCGGGAACCCGACGAGCGCCGAGCGCTCGATCTCCGGGGCGAGCGGCATCGCGCCGAGGACGCCGACGACGGTGAACCACCGTTCGCCCATCCAGACCTGTACGCCCGTCCTGGTGATGCCGAGCCGCTGCGCGGCCTTGGCGCCCAGCACGACGGCGGGCCGCGTCTCGGTGGCGGCGTTCAGCCAGGCGCCCGTGACGACCCGGCCCTCCAGGGTGGTGAGCAGGTCGGCGGTCGCGGCCTGGACGGCGATGCCGCCGGTCACGGCCTTGGGGATGCGGTCGGTGCGCCGGATGGTGGTGCCGACCGTGCCGGTGGCCGAGGCGGTGCGCACCGGCCCGATGCGCCGGACCATGCCGAGCGCCTCCACGGGCAGCTTGGCCTGCTCGCCGAACATCGTCTGCCCCGGCGCGACGGTCAGCAGGTTGGTGCCGAGCCGGTCGAGCTGGCGCAGCAGCTGCTCGCGGGAAGACGACGAGATGCCCAGCACCGCGATCATGGTGGCGATCCCGATGGCGATGCCGAGCGCCGACAGGACCACCCGCGCGGGGCGGGTGCGCAGCCCGGCCGCGCCGGTCCGCAGGACGTCGGACGGCCCGAGCCGGGCGGGGGTCAGCCGCTGACCTGTCATCGTGGTGCTCCCTTCGCCGCCCCCGCCGTTTCGGCACCCGGCACATTCTCGAAGCCGGGCGGCGCTGCGGGGCCGGATGCCGTCTTGGGGTTGGGCCCGGGCGGGCGGCGTCCGGCGCCCGCCCCGGCGTCGGCGACGACCCGGCCGTCGCGTACGCGCACCTGCCGGGGGCACCACTCGGCGATCTCGGGGTCGTGGGTGATGACGACGATCGTGGTGCCGGCGGCGTACAGGTCGCGCAGGACGTTCAGCACCTCGGCGCCCGCCGCCGAGTCGAGGTTGCCGGTCGGCTCGTCGGCCAGCAGCAGCGGCGGGTCGCCCGCCACGGCGCGGGCCACCGCCACCCGCTGCTGCTCCCCGCCCGACAGCTGGCTGGGCCGGTGGCCCAGCCGGTGGCCGAGGCCCACCCGCTCCAGGGCGGCGGCCGCGCGTTCGCGTCGTGCCCGCAGCGGCGTGCCGGTGTAGAGCAGGCCGTCGGCGACGTTGTCCAGCGCGCTCGCCCCCGGCGCGAGGTGGAACTGCTGGAAGACGAAGCCCAGGTGGCGGGCGCGCAGCGCGGAAAGCTCCCGGTCGGACAGGCCGGCCACGTCGTGCCCGGCGATCCGTACGGTGCCCGTGGTGGGCCGGTCCAGGGTCCCGATGAGGTGCAGCAGGGTCGACTTGCCGGAGCCGGACGGGCCGGCGATGGCGACCAGCTCGCCGCGTTCGACCAGCAGGTCCACGCCGCGCAGGGCCCGCACGCCGGCGCCGTACACCTTGGTCACCTCGCGCAGCTCCACCACGCGGGGCTGCTCGGGCTGCGGGACGCTCATGTGGCGGGCACCCCGACCTTCATGCCCTCGGCGAGCCCGGCCGCGGTGATCTCGACCATGCCGCTGCCGAAGGCGCCGAGCTCGACCGGGACCACGCGGGTGGAGGCGCCCTCGACCACCTCGACGCCGAAGCCGCCCTCGCGCAGGGCCAGCAGCGCCTCCACCGGCACGGCCAGCACGTTCTTTCGCCGCTCGCTGACCAGCTCCACCTCGACCGGGGCCTTGTCGAGGCGCGTCTTGGGGGTCTTGCTCAAGGTGATGTCGACGTCGATGGTGCTGCCCTCGTCCTGGCCCTGCCCGGACGTGACGGCCTCGGCCACCGTGCCGACCGAGGTGATCTTCCCGGCCACCCGCTCGCCGCCCGGCAGTTCCACGGTGACCTTGGCGCCCTTCCTGGCCAGCGACTGGTCGTCGGTGGACAGGTCCACGTGCACCAGGCGCCGTACGCCCGTGACGGTGAGGGCCGGACGCCCGGGGACGGCCCTGTCGCCGACCTCGACCTTGGTATCGGTCACCCGGGCGGCGGCCGGCAGGACGACCACCTGCGAGGCGTCCACCTGGCCGGTCTCGGGAAGCCCGGCGTCGTCCTGCCACTCCTTCACCGCCAGATAGGTGGCGTAGCTGAAGTGGTCGTCCACGGTCAGGTCGTCGCCGTAGCCGAGGACCTTGAGGTTGCGTTCGAGCTGCTCGACGTCCGGGCCGTCGTCGACGCCCTGCCGCAGCGGGCGGTACATGGGCAGCGATCCGTACATGAGGACCACCGGCCTGCGGTCGACCTTGAGCAGCGGGCGGCCGCGCCGGACGACCGCGCCCTCGGCGGGCGTCCAGGTCACGGTGCCGGCGGCGTCGACGGTGACCTGCCGCTCGCCGGAGTAGGTCAGCGCCCCCTCCACGGTCTTGGTGTCGATCAGGTCATGACGCGTGATCGACGCGGTGGCGGGGACCGGGGGCGGGGACGGCTCGGCCGCTCCCGCGCCGTCGCCGCCTGCCATGGCGACGGCCGTTCCCGCGGCGGCCAGGGCGAGGACGCCGGCGCCCGCGATCACCAGGCCCTTCCTCACGGCTTCCTCCCCGGCGCGAACTCCTCGCAGGCCTTCTGCGCCTCTTCCATCGCCTTCTGCTGGCCCGGCTTGATCCTGATCTGGATCCCCTGTCCAGGGTCCGGGTCGGGCATGTCGATGCCGTGCTCGCGCATGCACTGGGCGAACTTGACCATCCGGTCGCGCGCCTCGGGATCGCCGCCGCCGGCCTTGTCGCCGATCGCGTCCTTCATGAAGTGCCGGCAGTCCTGCATGGCCTTTTCCGTCGCGGCCTGGTCGCCCTTCTTGCTCATGATGCGGACGCGGCCGTCCGGACCGGGATCGGGCATGTCCACGCCGTGCTCGCGCATGCACTGGGCGAACTTCAGCTGGGCGTCCTGCCGGTCCACCGGGGCCGGCGCCGATGCCGACGGCCCGGCCGTGGCGCCGCCCGCGCTGGCGATCCCGTCGTCCGCGGGGGCCGCGCCGCAGCCGGCCAGCGCCAGTGCGAGCCCTAATGCCGGGCCCAGGGCGCGCAGCGGTCGTGAGCGCATGGGTCGTTCCTCCTCTGTCGTTCCTCCTCGTCCAGGGCGTTCGCCCGGGACGGGGCCCAACTCCAGCGGAGGCGGTGCTAAACGCGGATAAGCGAGATCGGCTTATCCACGGCTAACACCGGCTGCGCCACCCTCGAAGCCGAGCGGGAGGTTGGGATGCGGGTGCTCGTGGTCGAGGACGAGGAACAGCTGGCCGAGGCCGTCGCCCGGGGGCTGCGGCTGCACGCCATCGCGGTGGATGTGGCCTACGACGGTCAGGAGGCGCTGGAGCTGGCCGCCTACGTCGACTACGACGTGGTCGTTCTCGACCGCGACCTGCCCGAGGTGCACGGCGACGACGTGTGCCGGGAGCTGGTCACGGCCAGTGGGGCGAGCCGCATCCTCATGCTGACGGCGGCCGGGCGGGTGCGTGACCGGGTCGGGGGGCTGTCCCTGGGCGCCGACGACTACCTGGTCAAGCCGTTCGCGTTCGCCGAGCTGGTGGCCCGGATCCGGGCCCTGGCCCGGCGCTCGCCCCGGGCGGTGCGGCCCGTGCTGGAGCGGGCCGGGATCCGGCTCGACCCCGCCCGCCGTACGGTGGTGCGCGACGGGCGGCAGGTGACGCTGGGCCGCAAGGAGTTCGACGTGCTGCACGAACTCATGCGCGCGGGCGGAGGGCTCGTGACCTCGGCGCGGCTGCGCGCGAGCGTGTGGGACGAGCACGCCGACGCCGGCACGGGCGTGCTGCGCGTCACGATCACCTCGCTGCGCCGCAAGCTGGGTGAGCCGCCGGTGATCGAGAACGTGCCGGGCCGGGGGTATCGGCTGTGAGGCGTGTCCTGTCGCTGTGGAGCAGGCTCGGCCTGCGGATGCGGCTCACCCTGCTGTACGGCGGGCTGTTCTTCCTGGCGGGGTCGGTGCTGCTGTGGTTCACCCACCTGCTGACCGCGCGGGCGCTCAACCAGCGGTTCGTGGTGGCGGTGGCGTCGAAGGTGACCGGCATCGGCGACCCCGGGGCCGTCATGGGGACCAACCTGCCCGACAGCGACACGCTCGCGCAGCGGGTGCGCACCAACGTCGAGCAGGGGGCGACCGACGCGCTGAGCGACGTGCTCCGCTCGTCGGTGGTCGTCATGGTCCTCGTCGGCGCCGTCGCGGTGGTGGTGGGCTACCTGGTGGCCGACCGCGCGCTGCGCCCCCTCGACCGGGTGACCGAGACCGCGCAGCGGCTGTCGGAGAGCACGCTGCACGAGCGGATCGCACTGCGCGGCCCCCAGGACGAGGTCAAGCGGCTCGCCGACACCTTCGACGCGATGCTCGACCGGCTGCATCGGGTGTTCGACGCCCAGCGCCGGTTCATCGCCAACGCCTCCCACGAGCTGCGCACCCCGCTGGCGATCAACCGTACGGTCCTGGAGGTGTCGCTGGAGGAGCCCGCGGCGTCGGAGGACCTCAAGGCGCTGGCCCGCGCGCTGCTCGGCACCAACGCGCGGTATGAGCGGCTGATCGAGGGCCTGCTCGTGCTGGCGCAGTCGGAGCAGGAGGTGACCGCGCGCAAGCCGGTCGACCTGCGGCAGGTCGTCCGTACGGCGATGGAGCAGATCGACCTGCAGCCGCGCCGCAGGAAGGTCGTCGTGCACGAGGACCTGTGCCCGGCGGTCGCGCACGGCGATCCGCTGTTCCTCGAACGCTGCGTGTTCAACCTGCTGGAGAACGCGATCAAATACAACGTGCGGGACGGGGAGGTCTGGGTCCGGTTGCGGGAGGACGAGGCCGGGGTGAGCGTGACGGTGGAGAACACCGGGCCGCCGGTTCCGCCGTACGAGGTGGACGATCTGTTCGAGCCGTTCCGCCGGCTCGGCGGCGACCGGGTCCGCTCCGCCCGCGGTGCGGGCCTGGGCCTGTCTATCGTCCGGGCCATCGCGGTGGCCCACGGCGGCGGGGCGGAGGCGCTGGCCCGGCCCGAGGGCGGCCTGGCGGTGACCGTACGCCTGCCGAAGTGAGCCGTGCGGTCGTATCCGCCGTGACCCCGCGGGTCGCTCAGGCCCGGTCGCGGGTCAGGGCCCGCAGTTCGCGCAGCATGTCCTCCGCGAGGGCGGTGAGGGAGCGATGTTCGTCCTCGCGGAGCCATTGGACGAAAGCGACCTTGAACACGGTGACGCCCGACTCCGCCGCCAGGGTGGCCGCGGCCTCGTCCACGCCTCGCGCGCGCAGGGCGCCCGCGACCGCCTCGGCGAGGGTGGCGAGCTTGTGCCGCTCGCGTTCCTGCAGTGCGGGGTTCTGATCGATCACGGACTGCCGGGTTCGCGAATGATGCCGGCGCTCGTCCGGGAAGAAGGACGTCGCGGACCGCAGGGCGCAGGCGACGATCTCGATCGGGGACGCGTCCGGGGGCGCGGCCTCCACACCGGCGAGGAACGCCTGGGTGAACAGGTGCTGATTATGGAAGAGGACCTCGCGCTTGTCGCTGAAGTGACGGAAGAAGGTGCGCTCGGTCAGGCCGACGGACTGTGCGATGTCCGTGGCGGTCGTCTGCTCGAACCCGTGGGTCGCGAACAGTTCGAGCGCGGCCTCCTGCAGCCGCTCGGCGGCCCCGGGCGCCCAACGCGTCATGCGGCCAAGTGTAGTGATGACAGTGACCGACGTGATGAGTATCGGCACCTTCTTCGGCATGGACCTCGCGGCGACCGGCACCGCGACGCGAACCCTCCTCGGGTGGGCGCCCACCGGCCCGGCCCTCGTCGACGACCTCGACGCGGGCGCGTGCGCGATCTCCCGTTGACGTCGCGACCAAGCGCACGCCAAGCGAGGTCGGGAGATTTTTCCGGGTCCTGGTGGGTGGGGTGCGACCCCGCGCCGGGCCGGCAGGACAGCACAGGGCAGGGCGGGATCGCCGTCAGGAGCGGGGCCGCGCACTCCGGACTGCGGTCCGGGGCCGCCACCCCCCACCATCGCCGTCCCCTTTATGCCGGACTGGACGGGTAAAATCCCTCTTGCCCTAACTTGACCGGTCTGACCTGGTCTATTAGCTTTTAGGCAGCTCAGGGCGCACTTGCTCATTTCAATGGTCAAGAAGCCCTCCTCAGACCGAAGCGGCCGGCCATCCCGGCCTGCCGCCCGGCCACCGAGTCCGCGTCCGCGCGGAGCCGGGGACCCACCTCTCCTGGGGTGAATCGGCATGCGTGCCGTAGGGCGCCTTCCAGCCCGAACCCGTCAGCTAACCCGGTAGGTGGCATGGAAGTAAGGGAGAACGCCCCACCATGCACGTCTTCAACACCTGGGTCCGCGCTGCCCTCGCGGGCGGAGCCCTCGCCTCGGCCGTGCTGATCGCGGCGCCGGCGGCGCACGCGGACAACCCGGCGACCGGCAAGGGCCCGGCGGCCGCGCAGACCATGCCGGAGATCGCCGCCAGGCTGCCCAAGATCACCTCGACCGACGTGCTGACGCTGGCCAGGAGCCAGATCGGGATCACCGAGAACGCCAAGGGCGGCGGCACCAAGTTCCAGCACTGGTACATGTCCACGCCCCGCGCCCGCGAGACCCTCGCCCGCGACGGCGGCAAGCTCGCCGACTACCTCAACGCCCCCTGGTGCGACATGTTCGTCTCCTGGGTGGGCGAGCAGCTCGGCATCGCCCCGGTGATGGGCTCCGACGCCTACACCGTGAAGCACGCCCAGTGGTTCGCCGACCACGGCCGCTGGGGTCACACGCCCAAGCCGGGCGCGGTGGTGTTCTTCGCCTGGAGCGGCAGCAAGGACATCGACGACATCGAGCACGTCGGGTTCGTCGTCAAGGACAACGGCGACGGAACGATCCAGACCATCGAGGGCAACACGGGCGACGGCGGCGCCGTCGAGGCCCGCACCCGGCCCACCTGGCAGGTGGCGGGATACGGCTACCCGATGTACCCCGGGAACCTTTCCGCCTCCGCTTCCGCCTCCTCCTGACGGACGGCCTTCTGGCGGACGATCCATTGCCGTTCGGACGACGGTCCCGAAGCGCGCCGGTGATCCGGCGCGCTTCGCCGTCTTCGGCCGAGAGCGTCCGGCTCCTGCCGAATTGACCTACGCGAGCGTGACCTGCGAGCCTGACGGCATGCACGCGTTCGACGTCCTCGGCGATCCGGTGCGCCGCCGGATCCTGGAACTGCTCGCGGAGGGCGAGCGCCCCGCCGGGGAGATCGGCGCAATCGTGCAGGAGGAGTTCGGGATCTCCCAGCCCGGGGTGTCCCAGCACCTGCGCGTGCTGCGGGAGAGCGGCTTCGCGACGGTCCGGGCCGAGGGCACCCGGCGCCTGTACGCCGTCGATCCCGCGCCGCTCCGCGAGGTCGACACCTGGCTCGACCACTTCCGCCGCTTCTGGAACCAGCGCCTGGACGCCCTGGGCACCGAACTCGCCCGCGGCCGGCGCGAGCGCCGCCTCCGGGACGACGCCCATCCGTAAGCCGATCATGCGCACGGTCCGAGCCGGTCCGCATGATCACGAGCTTTGACAACGCTCCACGATGTCGGACTCACGGAGCTTCTGTTCGCTGTCTATCCGGCGGTCATCCGCGGACTCGTCGGGGAAGACCCACTTCCGGAGCGCCCAGAAGCGGAAGACCATGGCGATCAGGGTTCCGATGATCTGCGCGCTGATGAAGTCGCCGATCTCCTGGCTCATCAGGCTCACGTCCGGGGTCTCCAGGCGAAACACGTACCGGGAGATCCACAGCGGCGCGGAGTTGAGAACGAGACCGACGCCGCTGACCAGGAAGAACAGCGCCGCCTCGTGACGGCGCTCGCGGCCGCCCCTGGTCCGGAACGACCATTCGCGGTTCAACACGTAGGACACGATCGTCGCCACGAGCACTGCGATGATCTTCGCGGTCACCGGCTTGGGTTCCAAAACGGCCAGCTTCAACCCGTAGAACACCGCGTTGTCCACTAAGAACGCTGTTCCACCCACCACCGCGAACTTCAGTGGTTCACGGTGCTTCAGCGCCAGCGAGTGCAGTGGTTCCGGCAATCTTGCCAGCACTGCGTTTCGTATTCGGAGCACCCCCGATCTTCTCAACAGATGGTCGCGGGATCTACGGACGCGGCTGGTCCGGGTCGAACCGGCGAGCGGCCGGGTTCACGTCCGCCGGCCGGCGGACTCGGAGTATCGCGGGCCGGCGTTCGTGTGACGGCGTTCGTGTGACGGCCGAGGTCAGGCGCCGACGTAGGCCGCGAGGTGCTCGCCGGTGAGGGTGGAGCGGGCGGCGACGAGGTCGGCCGGGGTGCCTTCGAAGACGATCCGGCCGCCGTCGTGACCGGCGCCGGGGCCCAGGTCGATGATCCAGTCGGCGTGCGCCATGACCGCCTGGTGGTGCTCGATCACGATGACCGACTTGCCGGAGTCGACCAGCCGGTCGAGCAGCCCGAGGAGCTGTTCGACGTCGGCGAGGTGGAGGCCGGCGGTCGGCTCGTCGAGGACGTAGACGCCGCCCTTGCCGGCCATGTGGGTGGCGAGCTTGAGCCGCTGCCGCTCGCCGCCGGACAGCGTGGTGAGCGGCTGACCGAGGGTGAGATAGCCGAGCCCGACGTCGGCGAGCCGGTCGAGGATGGCGCGTGCGGCGGGCGTGCGGGCCTCGCCGGAGCCGAAGAACTCCTGGGCCTCGGACACCGGCATCGCGAGCACCGCGCTGATGTCGCGCCCGCCGAGCTTGTGCTCCAGCACCGCCGCCTGGAACCGCTTCCCCTCGCACTCCTCGCAGGTGGTGGACACTCCCGCCATCATCGCCAGGTCGGTGTAGATGACGCCGGCGCCGTTGCACGCGGGGCAGGCGCCCTCGGAGTTGGCGCTGAACAGCGCCGGCTTCACGCCGTTGGCCTTCGCGAACGCCTTGCGGATCGGGTCGAGCAGCCCGGTGTAGGTCGCCGGGTTGCTCCGTCGTGAGCCGCGGATGCCGCCCTGATCGACCGACACCACGCCCGCGCCGGCCGGGACCGACCCGTGGATGAGCGAGCTCTTGCCCGACCCGGCGACTCCGGTGACGACGACGAGCACGCCGAGCGGGACGTCGACGTCGACGTTCCGCAGGTTGTTCGCCGTCGCGCCGCGGATCTCCAGGGTGCCGGTGGGCTTGCGCACCGTCTCCTTGAGGGCCGCCCGGTCGTCGAAATGGCGGCCGGTGACGGTGCCGCTGGTCCGCAGCCCCTCGACGGTGCCCTCGAAGCAGACCGTGCCGCCCGCCGTGCCGGCGCCGGGACCGAGGTCGACGACGTGGTCGGCGATCGCGATCATCTCGGGCTTGTGCTCCACGACCAGCACCGTGTTGCCCTTGTCCCGCAGCCGCAGCAGCAGGTCGTTCATCCGCTGGATGTCGTGAGGGTGCAGGCCCGTCGTGGGCTCGTCGAAGACGTAGGTGACGTCGGTGAGCGAGGAGCCGAGGTGGCGGATCATCTTGACGCGCTGCGCCTCGCCGCCGGACAGCGTGCCCGACGCCCGGTCGAGGGACAGGTAGCCCAGCCCGATCTCCACGAACGAGTCGAGAAGCTGCTGCAGCGTGGCGAGCAGCGGCGCGACCGACGGCTCGTCGAGTTCGCGGATCCAGCCGGCCAGGTCGCTGATCTGCATCGCGCAGGCGTCCGCGATGCTGATTCCCTTGATCGTGGACGACCGCGCGGCCTCGCTGAGCCGGGTGCCGCCGCACTCGGGGCAGGTGGTGAACTTCACCGCCCGCTCCACGAACGCCCGGACGTGCGGCTGCAGCGCCTCCTTGTCCTTGGACAGCATCGACTTCTGGACGCGGGGAATCAGGCCCTCGTAGGTGAGGTTGATGTTGTCGACCTTGATCTTGGTCGGTTCCTTGTAGAGCAGGTCGTCGAGCTCGGTCTTCGTGAAGTCGCGGATCGGCTTGTCCGGGTCGAAGAAGCCGGAGCCGCTGAAGATGCGGCCATACCAGCCGTCGACGCTGTAGCCGGGGATCGTGAGCGCGCCCTCGTTGAGCGACTTGGAGTCGTCGTACAGCTGGGACAGGTCGATGTCGGAGGTGCGGCCCAGGCCCTCGCAGCGCGGGCACATGCCGCCGGTGACGGTGAACTCGCGCCGCTCCTTCACGGTCTTGCCGCCGCGCTCGAACTTGACCGCGCCCGCTCCGCTGACCGAGGCGACGTTGAAGGAGAACGCCTGGGGCGAGCCGATGTGCGGCCGGCCGAGCCGGCTGAACAGGATGCGCAGCATCGCGTTGGCGTCGGTGACCGTGCCGACCGTGGAGCGGGGGTTGGGGCCCATCCGCTCCTGGTCGACAACGATCGCGGTCGTCAGCCCGTCGAGCACGTCGACCTCGGGACGCGACAGCGTCGGCATGAACCCCTGCACGAACGCGGAGTAGGTCTCGTTGATCAGCCGCTGCGATTCGGCGGCGATCGTGCTGAACACCAGCGAGCTCTTACCCGAGCCGGAGACGCCCGTGAACACCGTGAGCCGGCGCTTGGGGATCTCGATGCTGACGTCCTTGAGGTTGTTCTCGCGTGCGCCGTAGACGCGGATCAGATCGTGGGTGTCGGCAACGTGCGGCGCAGGGGACTGCGCGTCCGTACTCGTGGCCATGCTTATCGTGCTCTCCATAACTTCAGGCGGGGGCGCCCCTGGCGGTCTCCGTCGGCGTGGCAAGGCTCGATCTAACCAGCTTCGAGCGGTCCGCCTGGTTCTTTCGGCGGCGCAGGGGACGCGTAGGACAACGGGGGACGGCCGGGGACGCCGATGGGCGAGGAACCACGCGGTAGGACGAGGCCGGCTCAGCGCAGCTCGTTGATCCGGATCATGTTGCCGGCCGGATCGCGGATGGCGCAGTCGCGGACCCCGTACGGCTGCTCGACCGGCTCCTGCACGATCTCGGCGCCCCGGTCCCGCAGCCGCCGGAAGAGGCCGTCGAGGTCTCCGGTGGACAGGGTGATCATGGCGAAGGTGCCCTTGGCCATCATCTCGGCGATGGTGCGGCGCTCGTCGTCCGTGACGCCGGGGTTGCCGCCCGGCGGGTACAGGACGATGGACGTGCCCGGCTGGCCGGCGGGGCCGACGGTGATCCAGCGCATCCCGCCGTAACCGGCGTCGCCCCGGACCTCGAAACCGAGGACGTCGCGGTAGAAGGCCAGCGCCACGTCCGGGTCGTCGTGCGGGAGGAAGGCCGAGTGAATGGTGACGTCCATGGCTGTCACGCTAGCTGCGGCTCGGTCGCAGGTGCTTCTCGATTCCTGACGGGCCTGGTCACCTGCTTCGCCACGCACGGCGGCATCCCGGCCGTCGCGTTCGCCGCCTGCCGCCGGTAGGTGCTGGGCGGCACGCCGACCAGCTCGGTGAAGCGGGTGCTGAAGCTGCCCAGCGACGAACAGCCGACCGCGAAGCAGACCTCGGTGACGTTCATGTCGCCCCGGCGCAGCAGCGCCATCGCGCGCTCGATCCGCCGCGTCATCAGATAGCTGTACGGCGACTCGCCGTAGGCGAGCCGGAACTGCCGGCTGAGATGCCCGGCGGACATGTTCACCCCCCGGGCGAGCGCCTCGACGTCCAGCGGCCGGGCATACTCCCGGTCGATCCGGTCACGGACGCGGCGCAGCAACGCGAGGTCGCGCAGGTGCTGTTCAGAGGCGGGTCTGCTGCTCACGCGGCAAGCGTACGTCGTGCCACCGACATTCCAGCCTGCCGGGCACCCCCGGACCTGCTCCTGACCTGCGGCGGGTCCGGGCCGCCGAGACCAGCCCGTCCCGCCCGCGAAGTCACGAACCCGTCATCCGGCGCGGTCGTGCGCCGCTCAGCTCTCCGTTCTGCGGTAGCCGTCCAGGAAGGCCCGTACGCCCGCGGTCACCATGTCCGTGATCTGCTCGCCGGTGAGCGGTCCCTCGGCCGACCGGGTGGAGGCCTCGAACGTCGCCAGAGCGATGAAGTGCAGCGCCGCGCGCTCCGGGTCGGCGATCCGGAGCAGGCCCTCGGAGGCCAGTTCCTCCAGGCGGCGGACGACCTCGCCCCGTACGCGCAGCGGTCCGGCCTCCTGCCACTCCTCCAGCAGCTCGCGGGGGAAGTGCCGGCCCTCCACGTTGATCATCCGCACGAGCGCGAAGTGGTCGGGGAAGTCGACGCGATGGGCGACCAGGGCGCGGCCGACGGCGATGAGCCGCTCCTCCGGCCCGCTCGCCTCGCGAAGCCCGCGTTCGACGTACTCGGCGAAGGCGTCGGCGACCCGGGTCGCGCTCTCGGCGAGCACGACCGCGAACAGCCGCTCCTTGCTGCCGAAATGCTTGTAGAGCGTGCGGGTCGAGACGCCCGCCTCGCGGGCGATGGCGTCGGTGGTGGTGCGGGCGTACCCGTCGCGTCCGAAGACGGCGCGGGCGGCCCGGGTGATGGCCTCGTCCTTGGCCGGCCTGCCCCGCCTCGGCCCGTCCGTCCGGCCTGACCCCTCCACATGTCCTCCATCAGGGTTACGCTAGTTTTTGCCGTACACGGTTTACTTTACCTTGAAGGGGGACGCCGTGCAGCACGAACTCGCTGTCGCCGTCATCGTGGGAAGCGTCCGGCCGGGCCGCCGGGGCGAGGCCGTCGCACGCTGGGTGCAGGGGCGGGCCGCGCGCCGCGAGCGCCTCGCGGCCGAGGTGGTCGACATCGCCGGATATCACCTGCCGGTGCTCGACGAGCCCTGGCCCGCCGCCTACGGCCGCTACGACAGGCCGCACACCAAGGCGTGGGCGGACGCGATCGCACGCTTCGACGCGTACGTCATCGTCACCCCGGAATACAACCGGTCGATCCCCGGCCCACTGAAGAACGCGATCGACTACCTCTACCGGGAGTGGCACAACAAGGCCGCCGGGTTCGTCAGCTACGGCATCGACGCGGGCGGGGCCCGTGCGGTCGAGCACCTGCGCGTGGTCATGGGCGAGTTGCAGGTCGCCGACGTGCGGGCGCAGGTGGCGCTGTCGCTGGCGGCGGACTTCGACGGCGAGGACTTCGCCCCCGGACCCCGGCGCGACCGGGAGCTGGACGTCCTGCTCGACCAGCTCACCGCCTGGGGCACCGCGCTGCGGGGCGTCCGGCGACCGGCGGCGGCGTGATGGCCGCTCCCCCCACCGCCAGGGCCGCCGCCGCGCCCATCCCCTGGCCCGTCTGGCGGCTCGCCCTGGTGATGGCGTTCGGCGCGTTCATGAGCCAGCTCGACACCTCGGTCGTCAACGTCGGGCTCGACACGATCGCCACCGATCTGCGGGCCGGCCTGGGCTCCGCCCAGTGGGTGGCGAACGCGTACCTGATCGCCCTGGGCCTGTCGCTGCCCGCGTGCGGCTGGCTCGTGCGACGGTTCGGCGCCGGGCCGGTCTGGCTCGCCTCGCTCACCGGCTTCACCCTCACCTCCGGGTTGTGCGCCCTCGCCGGCGACATCGGCTGGCTTGTCGCGTTCCGCGTCGCGCAGGGGCTCACCGCCGGCCTGCTCCTGCCCGCCGGGCAGACCGTGCTCGGCCAGGCGGTCGGCACCCACCGTCTCGGCCGCGTAATGGCGACCCTCGGCATCGCGGTCACGCTCGCGCCCGCCCTCGGTCCGGGCCTCGGCGGCCTCCTCCTCCACCTCGGCTCCTGGCCGTGGCTGTTCCTGGTCAACCTCCCCCTCGGCGCGCTCGCCCTCTGGCTCGGCCTGCGTCACGTGCCGCGCGAGCGGCCCTCCGTCCACCCGGGGAGCCTCGACTGGCCGGGGCTGCTGCTCGTCGCCGCCGGCGTCCCGCTCCTGATCTACGGCCTGAGCGCCTGGGGCGAGCGCGGCGCCGCCTCGGGTGTATCCGGCGGTGTATCCGGGGGTGGACTCGGCGGCGCACTCGGGCCGGTGGCCGCCGGCGCCCTCGCACTCGCCGCGTTCGCCTGGCACGTGCGCCGGGCCGCCCACCCCGTGCTCGACCTGCGGTTGTTCGCCAACCCGGCGTACGCCGCCGCCACGGCGACCGCCGCGCTCACCGGGGCCGCGATGTTCGGCTCCACGCTGCTGTTCCCGCTGTACTTCCAGGTCGGCCGGGACACCGGGGTGACCGCGACCGGCCTGGCGCTGATCCCGCTCGGCCTCGGCACCGCCCTGCTCCTGCCGGTCAGCGGCCGCCTCACGGACCGTTTCGGCGGCGGCGTCGTCAGCGTGTACGGCGGCCTCGCCGCCGTGGCCACCACCGTGCCGTTCGCGCTGCTCGGCACGGACATGAACACGGCCACGGTGGAGGGCCTGCTGCTGCTGCGCGGCATGGCCCTCGCGCTCGCCGTGACGCCGGTCGGCATCGCGGCCTACCAGGCGGTCGCCCCCGAGCAGCTCGCGGACGCCACCACGCAGGTCAACATCCTGCAACGGCTGGGCGGCGCGCTCGGCGGGACCGTGTTCGCCGTGGTGCTCACCACCCGGCTGCCCCTCGGCGTGGAGGACGCCTTCCACGCCGCCTTCCGATGGCTCACCGCCGCCTCCGTGCTCGGCCTCGCCGGGGCGGCCTGGCTCACCGCGGCGCAGCGCCGTGGCCGAGGGGCGGAGGGAGGCTGACCGCCTCGGAGGCGGCGCTCGCGTAGAGGATCTCGCGCATGCCCGGCAGCGCCTCACGGTCGGCCCGCCACACCAGGCGCAGGTTCAGGCCGGGGACGTCGAACGCGAGCCGGGAAAGGGCGCCGGCCGCGACCCGGTCGGCGACCGCGAACCACGGCAGCAGCGCGATCCCGAGGCCGCGCTCGGCCCACGCCCGCATGACGGGAACGCCGCCCGCCCGCACCCGCTCCACCCGGTCGCCCAGCAGACGCTCCCCCGCCAGCCAGAACGAGCAGGCGGGCACGTTGACCAGCAGCCGCTGGCCGTACAGGTCCTCCCGGCGCAGCCGGGACGCGGCGGCCAGCGGGTGGTCCGGCGCGGCGACCAGCGCGAGCGGCACGGGATCGAGGTCGAGGAAGGCCAGCGGCGCGGCCGGCGCGCCGAAGCCGAGCCCGCCCAGATCGTCTCCGGCGTCGAGCAGCAGCGCCGCGTCGAGGTCCGCGGCGGCGACCGCGTCGAGGAGACGGTCGCGGACGCCGTCCGAGCGCACCTCCACCATGAGGTCGGGACGCCGTTCGGCCAGCCGGGCCAGGACGGCGGGCACGTACACGGCCGCGATCGTCTCCAGGGAACCGAGCCGCATCACCGGGCGGGCCTGCGCGACGTCGTGCCTGGCCTGGTCGGCCTGGTCCAGCAGACGCCGCGCCCAGCCGCGCAGGCGCTCGCCCGCCGCGGTCGGGCGCATCCCCCGCGGCCCCCGCTCGAACAGCTCGACCCCGAGGTCCCGTTCCAGGGCTCTGATCTGCTCCGACACCGACGACGGCGCGAGATCCAGGGCGACGGCGGCGTCGGTGACCGTCCGATGGGCCACAACCGCCTCGAAAGTCCGCAACTGCCGCAGTTCCATGCCGCACCGAACGGGCCTGGAGCGTTCGGTTATTCCGAACGCGGCCTGCGGCCGGGCCGGTGGAGCCGTCCAGCCGCCGACGCCACAGTGACCCCAGGTTGTCTATCTCCTGGAGTTCCTCGTGACGTCGACTGTTTCCGCCGCTCCCCCCGCCGTTCCCCCCGCGGTGCCCGGCCGGACCCGAGCGCTGGCCGGGATCGCCCTCGGCTATTTCATGGTGCTGCTCGACACCACCGTCCTGTCGGTCGCCGAGCCCGACCTCGCCCGGTCCTTCGGCGGGGGTGTCACCGGGCTGCAGTGGACCGTGACCGGCTACACCCTCGTGTTCGGCGCCGCGCTGCTGACCGCCGGGTCCGCGGCCGACAGGTATGGCGCGCACCGCGTGTTCCGGGTGGCCGTCGCCGCCTTCGGCCTCGGCAGCCTGCTGAGCGCGCTCGCGCCGTCGCTGTGGGCGCTCGTCGGGCTGCGGGCGCCCGGCGTCCCCGGCGCGCTGGTGGCGGGGGCGGCGGTCAACTTCGCGATGAGCGGGGTGCTGTTCGTGCTGCCGCTGCTCTTCCAGCAGGCGCTGGGCCTGACGCCGGGGCAGATCGGGGCGGCGCTGCTGCCCATGACGCTGCCCTTCGCCGTCAATCCGCTGCTGACCGGCAGGATCGTCGCCCGGTCGGGGCCCCGGCCGCCGGTGCTGGCCGGGCTCGGCCTGCTCGCGGCCGGCGGCGTCGCGTTCGGCGCGGCCGTCTGGGCGGGCGCCTCCTACCCGTTCCTGCTGGCCGGGCTGGTGGCCACCGGTTTCGGTGTGTCGTTCGCGCTGCCCGCCCTGGCCACGTTGATCGTGACCGCGGCTCCCGAGGGCACCGCCGGCATGGCCGGTGGGCTGCTCAACGCGGCCCGGCAGTGCGGCGCCACGATCGGCGTCGCCGTGACGGGCGCGTTCGTGACCGTCGGCGTACCCGATCAGGGACACCACGGCGCGGCGTACGCGCTGGTCATGCCGGCCGTGGTCTGCGCCGCGGCGGCCGTCGCCGTCGCCCGGCGCCGGGCAGGGTGAGATGGGCGGGTGAGGCGGACGGACGGCCGCCGTGATGGCCGCGGCGGCGTTCATCGCTTTTTCCTTCGCCCCTTCGTGGCCGTACGCCCTTGACCCGCGTTCCTGAGGGGATGGGACACAGTGACCGGTGTCGGACGGGCTGCCTGTCATGCCGACGGCGGGGTCCGGAAGGCGGGGTGTGGGATGGGCACCGTGGTCACGAGGGCAGAGGCCGACTACGAGGCGGTGTTCCGGGTGAGCCCGGCCCTGTCGATCCTGCTGGCCACCGACTTCACCGTGCTCGACATGAACGACTCCTGTCTCAGCCTGGCCAGGCGCAGCGCGCGCGACGTACTGGGCCGCTGCCTGTTCGAGGTATTCCCGCCCAATCCCGCCGCGCCGCAGGACGCCGGCCAGCAGGGGCCGCCGGTGCTGCAGACCTCCCTGGAACGGGTGCTGACCACCTGCCGCCGCGACTTCATGCCCCTGCAGCGGTACGACATCGAGGCGGTGGACAGGCCCGGGGTGTTCGAGGAGCGTTACTGGAGCACGGTCAACACGCCCGTGCTCGGCCCGCACGGCGAGGTCCTGATGATCGTCCTCACCAGCGAGGAGGTCACCGACTTCGTCCGCGCGCTGCGGCGCCCCGGGGGAGGCGGCGAGCACGGCTCCCTGGCCCAGCACCTGCAGACCCTCAACGATCAGCTCAGGCGGGCGCACCTGGAGCAGTGCGAGACGACCTCCGCGCTGCGCGAGGCCGTCGAGCGGCAGCGGCGGCTGGTCTACGACGCCTCCCACGATCTGCGCAACCCCATCACGGGCCTGCTCGCCGAGCTGGAGGTCGCGCTGGCCGACCCCGGCACCGACCTGCAGCGGATCCTGCGCACGCTGCTGCGCGACGCGGAGCGGCTCAACGACATCGTGGCCGACCTGCTCGACCTCGCCCGCCTGGACAGCGAGACCCACGAGGACGAGCGCCTCATCGACCTCGCCGGTTTCGTCAGCGAGGAACTGGACCGCCACACCCCAGGCGCCGCCGTGCGCACCCGCCTCGACCCCGGCGTGTGCGTACGCGCCTCGGCGGTCCGCCTGGCCCGCCTGCTGAACAATCTGCTGGCCAACGCCGAGCGGCACGCGCGGTCCACGATCGAGGTCGTGGTCACCGCCGACCCTCCCGACGCCGTTTTCGAACTCATCGACGACGGTCCCGGCATCTCGCCGGAGGACCGCGAACGCGTCTTCGAGCGCGGCTACCGCTCGAAGGAGGCCAGCGCACGGGATCCCGGCGGGTGCGGGCTGGGCCTGCCCATCGCGCGGGAGATCGCCCAGGAGCACGGCGGCCGGCTGTACGCCGCCGAGCACGACGGCGGCGCCCGGGTCGTCCTGCGTCTCCCCCTCGTCTCCGGGCGCTGCTCCTGAGTTCGCCCCGCACACAGTGGCGATTCGGCACGACCTAGGATCGGGTCATGCCCTTGACCATGAACGACGTCGACCGGTTCGAGGCGTCCAGGCCGCGTCTGGAGGCCATCGCCTACCGGCTCCTCGGCTCCGCCGGTGAGGCCGAGGACGCCGTGCAGGAGACGTTCCTGCGCTGGCAGGCCGCCGACGTCGGCCACGTCGAGGTCCCCGAGGCATGGCTGACGAAGGTGCTCACCAACCTGTGCCTCAACCAGCTCACCTCCGCGCGGGCGCGCCGCGAGACCTATGTGGGCCAGTGGCTTCCCGAGCCGCTGCTCGCCGGCGACCCCATGCTCGGCCCGGCCGACACCGCCGAGCAGCGCGAATCGGTCTCTTACGCGGTGCTCACCCTCATGGAGCGCCTGTCCCCCAGCGAGCGGGCGGTGTACGTGCTGCGGGAGGCCTTCGACTACCCGCACCGGGAGATCGCCCAGATCCTCGACATCACCGAGGCCGCCAGCCAGCAGATCTTCCATCGCGCCAAGAAGCACGTCGCCGACGGCAAGGCCCGCACCTCGGCCGACAGGGCCGCCGCCCGGCGCGTCGTCGAGGAGTTCCTGGCCGCCGCCACCACGGGCCGGATCGAGCCGCTCGTGGGCCTGCTCACCGAGGACGCCGTCGCGATCGGCGACGGCGGCGGGAAGATCCCGGCCCGCGCCAAGGCGTTCACGGGCGCCGTCGCGGTCGCGAAGTTCCTGCGGGGCCTGTTCAAACCCGCCGAGGCCAAGCAGGCCCTGGTCGGCGGCGAGTCCCAGATCTACCTCTGGACCGCCAACGGCGAGCCCGCCGTCGTGGCCGTCGTGGACGGCCGGGTCGTCGGCATCATGTGCCTGGAGGTCACCGCCGAGGGGATCGCAGGGGTGCGCAGCCAGGTCAACCCGGACAAGCTCGAACGCGCGACCGCCCAGTGGGCCGCGGCCGACCACGGGGAGCCCGTGCTCACCGTGTGAGTTCATCGCTGTGGGGTCACCATGCGAGTTCACGGTGCGAGTTCACGGTGCGAGTTCACGGTGTGAGACACGTCACATCGCCGTCCTGTCAGGAACCCGCGTGCTGCCCGGTTCAGGTGGCAGATCGCACAGACAGGAGCAAGGCAATGCAGCACCGCATCATCGTTCTTGGAGGCGGATACACCGGAGCCCTCGCCGCCGGCCGCCTGGCCAGGCGGCTTCACCGCGAGGACGTCGCCATCACCCTCGTCAACGCCGAACCCGACTTCGTCGAGCGCGTCCGCACGCACCAGCTGGCGACCGGCCAGGATCTCAAGCCCCGGCCGTACAGCGAGATGTTCGCGGGCACCGGCGTCGAGCTGAAGCTCGCCAAGGTCACCGGCCTCGACGCCGACCGCAAGAGCGTCACCGTCGCCGGCGTGAACGGCGCCGGCTCGACCGCGCCCGGGTCCGGCGCCGGGATCGAGGAACTCTCCTACGACACGCTCGTCTACGCCCTCGGCAGCGGCTGGAACGCCCAGGGGGTCCCCGGGGTCGCGGAGCACGCCTACGAGATCGCCGGCCGGCCCGGGGCGCTCCGCCTGCGCGAGCGCCTGGCCGGCCTCGGCGCCGGGCAGACCGTGGTCGTCGTCGGCGGCGGACTCACCGGCCTGGAGGCCGCCACCGAGATCGCCGAGGCCCGCCCCGACCTCGACGTCGCGCTCGTCGCCGGAGGCGTTCTCGGCGACTGGCTGTCGCCCAAGGGCCGTGCGCACCTGCGGAAGGTCTGCGGCACGCTCGGGATCACCGTGCACGAGAACACCGCCGTCACCGGCGTCGAAGCCGACCGTGTCACCACCGCCGGCGGCGCGGCCATCCCCGCCGCGGTCACCGTGTGGGCCACCGGCTTCGCGGTCAACCCGATCGCCGAGGAGACCACCCTGGAGATCACCGGCACCGGGCAGATCGTGGTCGACGCGACCATGCGCTCGGTCTCGCACCCGGACGTGTACGCCGTGGGCGACGCGGCCCTGGCGATGGGCCCGGGCAACAAGCCGCTGCGCATGTCGTGTGCCTCTGGCACGCTGGCGGCCTGGCAGGCCGCCGATGCGATCGTGGCGCGCCTGACCGGCGGAAAGCTTCCGAAGGTGCCGGTCCGCTACTTCAACCAGTGCATCTCGCTGGGCCGCAGGAACGGCCTGATCCAGTACGTCACCGCCGACGACCGCTCGGTGGGGGCGGTCCTGACCGGGCGGCCGGCCGCCGTGTACAAGGAGATGATCTGCAAGGGCGCCGCCTGGAACGTCGCCAACCCGACGTTCGGGCTGCCGGTCCGGCGCCGCCGCGTCACCGGGAAGCCGGCCGCGGCGGGCTCGGCCGTCGAGGCGGCGGCATAGCGCGTAGCAGGCGGCCAGAGGAGACGACGGAGCGCCGTCACGGCCCAGGTGGTGGCACGGGTGGTTGTCCGGGAGCATCCTGGCGCAGCCGCAGCTCGGCGGCGACCGCGCGTTCGCGCAGCTGGGCCGCCTCGGCCCGGGCCACGTCGAGCTGCGCGCGCAGGTCGGCCAGCCGGGCCCGTTCCAGCGACAGCTCCGCCTGGATCCGCTCCCGCTCGGTCGCGGCGGCACGGGCGTCCTGCTCCGCCCGGGCGGCCGTCGCGACAGCCGCACCCGCGCGCGCCTCGGCCTGCGCCGCCTCCGCGCGCAGCCGGGCGGCCTCCGCGACGGCCTGCTCGCGGGCCGCCTCCGCCGCCTCGGCCCTGGCCAGCACCCGGTCACGCTCGTCGTGGGCCTGCGCCACGGCCCGGTCGCGCTCGGCCTCCGCACGTGCGACCGCGCGGTCGCGTTCGGCCTCGGCCGCCTGGGCGCGGGCCAGCGCGGCGGCGCTGGACTGCTCGGCCTCACGATGCGCGCGGCGGGCCAGCTCCGCCTCCGCCCGCGCCGCCCGCGCGTCGGCCTGCGCCTCGTCGCGTTCCTGGACGGCCTGCCCGGCCTGCTCCCGGGCCAGGCGGACCTCGGCCACGGCCCGGTCCACCCGGTCGGCAAGTTCGCGTACGGCCTGCTCGCGGGCGGTTTCGGCGGCCTCGGCCCGGCGGACCGCTTGGTCGGTCTCCTGCCTGGCCCGCCGTTCGGTGCTCGCCGCCTCCCGCAGCGCGGCCAGGGCCTGTTCGCGGGCGGTTTCCGCGTCGGCGAAGGCGATGTCCCGCTCGGCGTAGGCCTCCTCCGTACGGCGGCGGGCCTCCTCGGCCTCCCTCCGGGCCTCCTCGGCGGCCTCGCGGGCCAGCCGCACCTGCTCCAGCGCCTGCTCGCGCTCGGCGCGGGCGATGGCGACGCTCGTGTGCGCCTCGGCCTGGATCGCGCTCAGCTTCGCCTCGACTCCCGCCGGGCTCAGCTCCTGGGCGAGCACCTGCGCCAGCGGCTCGATCGCCGCCGCCAGGCCCTTCTCCATGCGTTCGTACAGGTCTTCCACCCGCGCCAGCGCGCCCTCCAGGCCCGGTGTGGCCGGGCGCAGCTCCCGCTCCCTCTTGGCCGCCGCCTGGCAGTCGCCGTCCGGGCAGTACTCGCGCGGCCTCCCCCGCCGGATCGGCTGCTCGATGGGCGCGCCGCAGTGCTTGCACGCGGTGATGGTCACGGAGGTCGTCACGGCGGCCCAGCCTACCGATTTTCTGGATTTCTGGAAATGGAAAATCGAAAAGCATGATCCGTTGCGTGCCGAGCGCGGCCGGATAACTTGGGAGATGGGTAATTCTCGCAAGCTATCCGAGCCATGCTGCTGCCCTGCACGGCCACATCCCGCCCGTCGTACGTCGGCTCGTACTGAAGGTCTCGCTGGACAGTCCCGCGGCCACGAACAGCACGCGGGGCTCCGGGTCGAGCCGGGTCGTCGGCGGCTGCTCCGGCGGGGGTCAGTCCCGTGTCGCGCGTACCAGCGGGTGCAGCCGCGCGACCGGCAGCGCGTTCAGCCCGGCCGCGGAGTGCCAAGTCAGCTTGGCACTTCCTCCCGTCGCCGGTGGTCGCCTGCTGTGGTGGGGATGGCGTTGTCGATGAGGACGGCGGCGATGGCGGCGGCGGTGGGGAAGGCGTCGGCATTGAGAACCCGGGTGCGGGCCGCGGCGCCGTCGATGAGCAGCGCGAGCTGCTCGCCGAGCTGTTCGGGGTCGGCGGCGCCGGCTTCGCGGGCGGTGTCGGCGAGCCGCGCTGCGACGGCCTTCTTGTAGTCGCGTGCGTACTGGGATGCGGGGTGCTGGGGGTCGTGGAGTTCGACGGCCGCGCCGATGTAGGGGCACAGGGGGGTGTCGGGGGGGATGTCGAAGGCGGCGAGGAGCCGTTCGCGGGGCGTGAGGTCGGTGCGGTCGAACACGCCGGACAGAACGGAGGGGTCGAACCGGCGCAGGTATTCGGCGACGAGTTCGTCCTTGCCGGTGAAGTGCTGGTAGGCCGTGCGCTTGGACACCTGGGCCGCCGCGCAGAGCTGGTCCATGCCGGTGCGGTTGATGCCCTGCTCGCGGAACAGCTGCTGCGACGCGCTGAGGATGCGCTCGCGGGCGCCCCGGCCCCGGCGGCGGCCCTTCGGGCCCTTCTCCAACTCCGTCATGGGTCCATGGTACGGCCGGCTGGGTAACGACCGGTGTACATAGTTTGCGCCGCGCCCGCCCTGCCCGTACGGTAAGCACACAGATCGGTGTACATAACACCGTCTCCCCTGGTGCGTACGGCACCACCGACCCGAGGAAGCGACTATGGGAAAGCTCGACGGCAAGGTCGCGGTCATCACCGGCGGCACCACCGGCATGGCGCTGGCCGGCGCGAAGCTGTTCGTCGATGAAGGAGCGCACGTCTTCATCACCGGCCGCCGCCAGGAGGCCCTTGACGAGGCCGTGAAGCAGATCGGCCGCAACGTCACCGGCGTCCAGGGCGACGCCGCCGACCTGGACGACCTGGACCGCCTGTACGACACCGTCAAGCGGGAGAAGGGCAGCCTTGACGTGCTGTGGGCCAGTGCCGGCGGCGGCGAGCCCGCCCTGCTCGGCGAGATCACCGAGGCCCAGTTCGACGCCTGGTTCGGCCTGAATGCCCGCGGCACCCTGTTCACCGTCCAGAAGGCCCTTCCGCTCTTCAACGACGGCGGTTCCATCCTCATGACCGGCTCCAACGCCTCCCTCGGCGCCTTCCCCGGCTGGAGCGTCTACGCCGGCAGCAAGGCCGTCCAGCAGGCCTGGGCACGTGTCTGGCTCAACGAGCTCAAGGACCGCCGCATCCGCGTCAACGTCCTGACCCCCGGCCAGGTCGCCACCGCCAAGCAGGAAGAGCTCTTCGACGAGGCCACCAAGCGCCAGTTCGAGTCCCTTATCCCCCGCGGCCAGATGGGCCGCCCCGAAGAAATCGCCAGCGTCGCCCTCTTCCTCGCCTCCGACGACTCCAGCTACGTCAACGGCATGGAACTCGTCGTCGACGGCGGCACCACCGCCATCTGAACCGGAGAACCACACCAGGGCAGGACATGTCATGAGCACCATCAGCATCATCGGCACGGGAAACATGGCCCGCACCATCGGCGCGCGGGCGGTAGCGGGCGGCAACACCGTCGAAGTCATGGGCCGCGATCAGTCCAAGGCCGCTGACCTGGCCAAGGCTCTCGGCGGCGGCGCCACGACAGGAGAATGGGGCACCGCCCCCGCCGGGGACATCGTCATCGTGGCCCTGTTGTACGACGGTGTCGTGCCGGTCATCGCCCGTTATGGAGACGCTCTCGCGGGCAAGGTCATCGTCGACATCAGCAATCCCTTCAATTCGACCTTCGACGGGCTGGCCCACCGCGAGGAGACCTCGATCGCGCAGGAAGTCGCCAAGGCGGCCCCGGCCGGCGCCGGCGTGGTGAAGGCGTTCAACACCGTCTTCCGTCATGTGCTGGAGAAGGGCCGGCCCGACGTCTTCATCGCCGGCGATGACGCGCAGGCCAAGGCACGTGTGGGGGCGTTCATCGAGAGCCTCGGGCTGCGCCCGCTGGACGTCGGCGGCCTGAAAATGGCGCACTGGCTGGAAGGAGCGGGCGTGGTCACGGTGGGCCTCGCCAACCACGGGGTGGGAAACGTGGACTTCGCCCTCGGCATCACCGAACTTCCCGTCTGAGCGAACGGTCGGCGGATCGCGAATTGCCGCCCTAGCTCGGTGTTGCGCCGCACGGCGTTCTTACCGGACTTCTTGTCCGCGAAGACCTTGCGGCAGCCGGCCACCCGCAGGGCGTCGATCCGACGATCGAGGCTTTGACCGCGGGTGGAAACGCGGGCGTAAGCGACGCACACCTGCCGTCTGCTCTGGCCAGTGGGCTCAAGAAGGCGGCGCACATGGCAGAGGCACACGGTTTCCGCCCGGGCAAGGACCTGCTCGGCATCTGGGGCCGGGTGAACTGACACGGGCATGGGGTTTCCCGGCGCGGAGACATTGACGGTGCAGCTCTAGCTCCGGCCGCATCGGCACCTCGTCGAACGTCCCGTACGCCGCCGCCCTGGCGGCGCCGCGACCGCAGGAGGGCCCGGACGAGCTGCTGGTCAGGGCGGTGCAGGAGTACGCCGCCCGGCGCCGCCCCGAGGTGCCCCGCAAGGAACCCGAGGAGCTGTCGGCGGGGGTCCGCCTGATGATGACGACGCCGGCGCTGCAGGCCAAGGGGCTCAACCTGCTGCTGGACCTGCAGCGCAGGATGGCCGGCGAACTGCTCAAGGCGTTCCCGGGCCGGCTGGATCCGGTCACCGCCGCCGCGATGACCGGCTCCCTGATCGGCGCCGTCCAGCAGGCGAGCCTGGCGAGCGTCGAACTCGGCCGGTCACAGGACGAGCTGTGGCGAGCCGCGCGGTACGGGCTCGACGTCGCCGCGCGCGGCAGGCCGTGGCCTACGCCCGCGCCCACTCGCCCTACTACCGGGAGCTGCACCGCGCGCTGCCCGACGACATCGACGACCCGGCACGGCTCCCGGTCACCGGCAAGCAGGCGCTCATGGCGCGCTTCTCCACCGTCGCCACGGCCGCACGGTTCCGGCGCGACCATCCGCGGCTCGGCTGGTTGCTGCGGGAGTTCTCCATCGACAAGCCGCTGCCGCAACTGGTGGCCGAGCCGAACCGGTACAAGCCCAGCTCGCTCGCCGGCTTCTCCAGCATGCTAGGGCTGCTGGCCAGGGAGCAGGAGGCCGGCCGCCTGCACATCCACCCGGGGATGGTCATCGCCGACGGCGAGGCGCTGACCGCGGAGAACCGCACCCGGATCGCCTCCGCGTTCCACGCCCAGGTCCGCTCCGCCTACGCCGCCACCGAGTGCGGCTTCCTCGCCTACGGCTGCGCGCACAACTGGCTGCACCTCGACACCGACTGGGTGGTGCTGGAGCCGGTCGACGCCGACCAACGGCCCGTCCCGCCGGGGCAGCCATCACACACCGTCCTGTTGAGCAATCTCGCCAACCGGATCCAGCCGATCCTCCGCTACGACATGGGCGACAACGTCCTGATGCGGCCCGACGCCTGCCCGTGTGGCAGCCCGCTGCCCGCTGTCCAGGTGCAGGGCCGCGCGGCGGAGTTGCTCGAGTTCCCCGCGGGCGGCGACCGGCACGTCCGCATCTCCCCCATGGCGTTCGGCACGCTGCTGGACCGCGTCCCCGGCATCGCGCAGTTCCAGGTCGTGCAGAGCGCGCCGGCCACGCTGCGGGTGCGGCTGACGCAGGCGGACGGCGCCGACCCCGATGACGTGTGGCGGAGCGTACGCGAGGAGATCTCGCGCCTCCTGGCCGAGCACAAGGCCGAGCACGTCGCGCTGGAACGCGCCGTGGAGCCGCCGGAGCAGTCGGCCAGCGGCAAGTTCCGCAGGATCATCCCCCTGGGCCGCTGACTGCATCCCGAATCGACGCCCGAGCCGGGATAATCCCCGATACGGGCGCCGTGGTCGGTCCGGGGAAAGTCACGCTGGACATCGGTGACGGGAGGGCCGGCATGACCGGGGAATCCGCGCTCTCCCCGGGGGTGTCGGTGGTGGTCCCCGTCCGCGGCAGGGTGGCGGCGACCGAGCGGATGCTGGCCAGCGTGCGGGCGGCGGCGGCGCGCTGTCCCGAGCCCGTCGAGGTCCTCGTGGTGGACGACTCCGGTCCGGAGGACGCCGCGCGCCACCGCGAGCAGTGCGAACGGCACGATGCCCGCTATCTGCATGGTCCCCGGCATGTCGGG
Organism: Microbispora hainanensis; assembly: GCF_006874475.1. GTDB lineage: Bacteria > Actinomycetota > Actinomycetes > Streptosporangiales > Streptosporangiaceae > Microbispora > Microbispora hainanensis. Next base: position 5,386 of record NZ_VIRM01000052.1, on the reverse strand, counting down.
GCGAAGCGTAACCTGGGCGCTCGTCACGCCTCCCACGATCTTCTGCTGTTCGTCGACTCGGACTGCCGCGCCTCACCCGGCCTGCTGCGGCGGTACGTCAAGACCATCCGCGTGGCGACGGGCACTGCCGGGCTGGCCGGCCCGACGGTCGTCGTGGAGAGCCCGGCGGCCGTGGTCCGGATCATGCGCCGGTCCTCCCTGCTCCACGGCGACCTGAAGAGGCCGGCCGCCGGTGACGAACTGGAGTGGGCGGCCACATCCAACCTGCTGCTACGACGGACGGCGTTCGAAGCGGTCGGCGGCTTCGCGGAGACGTCGCCGACCGTGGCCGGGGGCGAGGACATGGACCTGGGCATCCGCCTGACCAGGCGGGGCTTCACGCTGCGGGCCGAGCCGGACGCCGAGATGGTCCAGGCCCGGCTCGGCCCGGAGTCGGTGCGCAGCGTGTGGCGCAGGCTCTACAGGCAGGGCGGGTCGCAGCAGTGGCTTGCCATGGTCCACCCGGACCGGCGCGTGCCGCGCTGCAACCCGGTCGTCGCCGTGGGCGCGGCGGCTGTCGCGGCGCTGGCCGCCGCTCCCGCGACCCGCGGCCGCAGCATGGTGCTGATACCGGCGACGGCGGCACTCGCGCTCGGGCTGCGGGCACGCGCACGACTCGCCCCCGGCGGTGGTCCGCGGGCCGTCGCCGACGCCGTGGCCTGCGCGGCCCTGGAGCCCGATCCGCACCCTGCGGACAGGGCCGCGGGGGACGTTGGACCTCCTGGGCCTGGCAGTGCGGAAACACGCCGGCTTCGTCTACGCCTTCACTACCTCTGCTTACGTTAGGACCCATTCACCCTTTTGATCTGCGAATCCGCTGTTGAGCGCGAACTGGAACTTCGCGAGTTTCACCGACTCCGGTATCTCATACAGCACCACGCCCTTCCGGATGTCCCCCGGCGAGACCGTGATCGCGCCAAAGAGGACACCCTCGCGGACCTCGCCATAGGTGGTGTTGTACTGCTGCCCCTGGTCGTCGATCAGCTTCGCGCCGTTGGACGGTGCGTCGCTGTAGACGGCCCGCCCCTTGTTCTTGATACGGAACTCGATAGCGACGTACCGGTTGCCGGACTTCGGCTTCAGGAAATCGCTGGCGGGGGTCGCTTTCTCCACGACCTTGGTTACGGTGACGTCGACCTTGACCCCGGGGTCCCTGCCCTCCAGGGTGAGCGTCCCGCCGACTTCGGCTGGTTCCAGTACGCCCTGCTCCGCCGTCCGGTCCTGGGACTGCTCGGTCGTCTGCTGCTGCGACTGCTCCTCGGCCGCCTGGTCCTGCGTCTCCTCGGTAACCTGCTGCTGAGGCTCGGCCATGGTCGTGTCAGCAGGCGCGGTGGCGGTTACGACTTCTGGCGTGTTGCCGCCGGACAGAGCGATCAGTGCGGCGCACCCGGCGAACAGCACCAGGCAGAGCCCGCCGATCACCGCCAGGACGATCAACCCCGTGTTCGACGACTTCTTCGGCGGCTGCGGGGGCTGGGAGCCGTAGCCCGGGGGCGGGCCGTAGAACTGTCCTGGCTGCGTGTGCCACTGCTGCGGGTCCTGAGGGCCTTGCGGGTACGCCATCGCTTGCTCCGGGGGGCGCGAGCTGTATCGGTCCAAAAGCCGATGATCCACCCGCCGATAGGCAGGTCCGGCGGGAGAGATCGAATTGTTAGCCCTCCCCGGGTCAGGACATGGCACTGTGTCCGCCTGTGGTCGGGTTGCCGCGCGTCGGGCTCCTCTCACGGCCGCCTCGCCTGGCCGTACGGTCGGGCGAGGCGGCCTCGTCGCTAGAACGGCCAGCCGGCGTCTCGGCCCGCCTCCAGGAGCGGGATCAGCCGGAAGCACGCGTCGGAGAACCCGCCGAACTCATGGCGGTCGGCGGAGCCGGTCGGCATCGCCGCCGTCCTGTATCCGACGAGGTTGAACCCGTACACCGGCACATGTGCCGGGACCGCGGTCGTGACCCCGCTCGCGTAGTGGCCCGTCATGGTCTGCATGTCCGAGAGGATCACCACCCGGTCATGCCCCTTCCAGGACCTGTGCAGGGCGTCGGCGATCTGCGTGCCGTGGCCGACCTCGCCGATCCGTCCGCAGAAGCGCTCGACCGCGCGCAGCACCGACGCTCCCGGCCGGATCTTGTGCCGGAACGTGCCGTCGGCGAAGCCCACGAGGTCGACCTGGTCGCCGCGCGCCGCCAACGTGACGCCGAACAGCGCGGCGGCCTGGACCGGCGTGACCATCGACCGTGCGGAGACCGCACCGGACGACATCGACGACGACGTGTCGACGAGCACGAGCGTCCGTCCCCGGAACGAGGGCACGTTCCGCGTGGCCAGGGTCAGCGCCGTGTCCAGCGCCCGGCCCCAGCGCGGCGACGGCGCCGACCGGTATGCCGAGTAGAAGCGGAACGGGAGCTGCCGCGACCGCGCGACCTCCTCCGGGTCGGTCAGCTTGGCGATGATCTGGTCCGCGAGCTCGTCACCGACGCCCGCCTCGTCGAAGTTGCGCAGGTTCCGGAGCAGCGCCATGTAGCCCATGGAGGGAATGACCGACGCCCAGGCATCGGCGTCCATCGCGCTCTGCAGCCAGCCGGCGAGCGCCTCCCAGGTGATGCCCGCGGCGGCCAGGCGGCTCGGGTCGGCCAGCGCGGAGCGCCGCTCCCCGACCGGGATGGCGAGCAGCTCGGCCCGGTCGCGCAGCATGCGCAGCGACTGCGGGACCGGCTTGTCCCGGCCGTGACGCCGGTCGAGCGCGTGGGCGAACAGGTCGCCCTGCCACAGCCGCTTGTCAGCGGCCGGGGCGGGATGGACGAGCTCGATGACGTCGCCGAAGCGGAAGGCGCGGGCGTCGCTGTCGTACTTCGCCAGGGACCGCTCCGTGTAGAGCCGCTGGACGGCGTCGGCGACGCCGCGCTTCACCGGCTTGGGGATGGCCCGGCCGTACCGCGACGTCCAGTACGCGAGTGCCTCGCCCGGCTCGTCGGCACGCTGCAGCACGGAGGCGACCAGCTCGCGGTTGCCGCCGTGCAGTCCGGCCGCCAGGCGGGCTCGTACGGCCTCCAGGGCGGCCACGATCGGCGCGGACCGCATGTTCGCCTCGCCGCGCAGCCACGGCAGGAAGCGGGCCAGCCAGTCCCCGTCCTCGACGGCCACCTGGTGGACGAGGGCGCGGAAGCGCTCGTCGCGGTCGCCGGCCTTCTCATAGAAGGTGTCCTCGCCCACCATGGTGGAGACGGCGAGCAGGAACAGCTCCGACTTCGCATCGCGGATGTAGCCGGGGGCACCCTCGTGCGTACGGCCGGTCGGCCTCGCCTCGGTGGTGACCGGGCTGGTGGTCGCGACCTGGGTCGTGCCGCGGTTGAACTTGGAATCGAGTAGGAGGGTCGGGTCGCCCGACCCTCCTCTCACACCACCGGACATGCGGGCCCGCATCCGGCGGTTCGTCAAGCCGTTGTTCTGAGCCTGTGCCAGGTGCTTTGTAGTCCCAGCAGGCCAAGGCCATCCCAGTAGAGGCCGGGCAGTGCCCGCTGGAGGACGACCGACCCGGCAATCCGCCAGTACCCTTTGCTGCTGATGGCCCATTCCCGCGCGGTGCGCTCAGGGATGCCCAGCTTGCGCAGGTTGTGGCGTTTGGCCGAGTAGCGCTTCCATTCCTTCCAGCGGATCTGCCGCATCCGGCGGTGCAGCCACTTGTCCAGCCCCCGCAGCCGTTGAGACAGCTCGGCGAGATGGAAATAGGCCATCCACCCCCTGATGAACGCATTGAGCCTGTCGATTCTGCAGATCATCGACACGCTCCACCCCCGGCCGGTCAGCTCCCGGATCCGGTCCTTGAACCGACTGATCACCTTCGGATCGACCCGGATCTTGACCCCGGAGCGGGTGAAGTAGAACCCGAACCCCAGCAGCGTGGCCTCCCGCGCATGCCGGACCGAGGACTTGTCCCGGTTCACCTTGAGCTTCAACCGCCGCTCGACCACGCCGGTGACGCTGTCGAGCACTCTGCGGGCGGCCCGCTTGCTCCGCACGAAGACCCTAAGGTCATCGGCGTAACGCACGAACCGATGACCGCGCCGCCACAGCTCCCGGTCCAGATCGTCCAACATGATGTTCGACAGGATCGGCGACAGCGGCGACCCCTGCGGGGTCCCCTCCACACTCGCCTGCCTGACCCCATCGACCATCACCCCGGCCTCCAGATACGCCCGGATCAGCCGCAGCACATCACGGTCGTTGACCTTGCGCGCCACCCGCGCCATCAGCATGTCGAAATTGACCCGATCGAAGAACCGGTCCAGATCGACATCCACCACCCACCGCAGCCCGTCGTCGATGCACCGCCGCGCGGCCCGCACCGCCTGATGGGCGGACTTGCCGGGACGGAACCCAAACGACGCGCCCGCGAAATGCGGGTCGAAAATCGGCGTCAGGATCTGCGCGATCGCCTGCTGGACCAACCGGTCCAGCACAGTGGGCACCCCCAGCAGCCGCTCCCCACCACCGGGCTTGGGGATCACCACCCGGCGCACCGGTTGCGGCCGAAACGTGCCCGCGTCCAACGCCTCCCGGACCTTTGCCCAGTGCTCACGCAGCCACGGCCGAAGCTCGGCCGTGGTCATGCCGTCCACACCCGGCGCACCCCGATTGGCCTCCACACGCCTCAACGCCCTGCCCAGATTCGCCGGCGAGAGCATCTGCTCCCACAACGACGTCTCCAGGCCAGGGATCACCGGCTCCGGCGAGGGCGCCGACCGGCCGCTACGCTCCACCGCGGTACTCACCGGAACTCACCGGCCCCTCCCACAGCGGGCCCGCGCATGCGGGATGGCTGCGATCACCGCGACCGGCACGAGCACCTCACCCTCATCGGCTCTACTCGACGTTCGGTCCTTCCCGGCTGGTTGTCCGTTCCCCTCACCGGTACTACGACCTCTGCTGACTTCTGCCTGATCAGATCCAGTCTCACGACCGAACCCGTCGGCGCGGCGACAACGACAGCACAACCGACCCCAGACAGATCTCCCCGGGTAAGAACGACCACTTTCCCCCTACGCCCGCCGCGTCTACGTGACGACCCTGTTGATGGTGACGGGCTTCACCTTCCATGGCAGGCTCACCCAGATCGCCCCGCCTCATACGCGGTTCGTGTTCCTCGGTGCAGGGTTTCGCCTCGGGCTTCCTCCAGACCCCACCTCACGATGACGCCCTTGCCTCCGGCTCGGAGTCAGCACCACCTCTTCCTCCAGGGGACTTCCACCCCCAAGCGATCGCCCATGCCGGGCGCACCATGAAAGCGGGCCCCTTCCGCGATGGGAGGAGCCCGCGTCCAGGCCGTGCCCGAGATCACGTCGGCGAAGCCACGTGGT
>NZ_VIRM01000051.1 GCF_006874475.1 Microbispora hainanensis | reverse complement strand
CGACCGTGGAGGAATTTTTTTTACGGGACGCTGTAAAGGAACCAGAAGTTGTACTGGTAATCGCAGTGATACCAGTTCCACAGGTGGTTCTGGACGCCGTAGTCCCCGTACCGATAGCAGTCGGATGAGGAGTAGTAGACATTACGCAGCGTATCGGCGTGCGCGGGGACGGCGGTCGCGGTGACTGCCAGCCCACTGACCAAAGCGCCGGCGACGGCTAAAGCTCTGAGTTTCCGCACTTAATCTCCTCGCCATGGATGTCGTGCTGAACTTCCACTGCGAAGCATTGCAGTGCGGGCGATATCGGTACAGGTCGCGTTGTTCGTCGTCGTTCTTTTGCGAGGTGACCTGCGGCTCTATCCGGCAAGTGCTGAAACTTTCCCGGGGGAGCTCAGAGGTGCCCGGTGTCGTTGAAGCAGACGAGGGCGGGAGGCCGGTCGGTGCCGTACGCGGGAGCTGTCCCGGGGGCTGCGGAACCTGCTCAGAACGCGAGGACGTGAGGACTGGATGCGCCCGGTTAGGTTGGTCGGGTGGCGATCTATGACGCTCTGCCGGCCGAGTTGGTGACCGAGCGGCTGCGGTTGCGGCGGTGGATGCCGTCGGATGCCGAGGAGTATCGCGGGTTGTGGCTTGAGCGGGATGCGCGAGCGCTACGGCGGATCGACGCCGAGGGGCGCCCGACGGTCGAGGACATGCGCGGCCGGCTCGTCGACAATCCGCTGATGGCGGATCGAGGGCTCGGATTGCTGCCGATCGAGCTGCGAGACACCGGAGAGTTCATCGGGTACTGCGGATTGACCGTCGGCCAGGCGTCTTTCGACGAACCCGAGATCGCCTATGAGCTGGCACGACGAGCGCACGGCCATGGGTACGCGACAGAGGCCGCGCGTGCGATCGTCGAAGCCGCGACGCGTACGGGGCGGCGACGGCTCTGGGCGACCGTACGGGAGTGGAACGCCCCCTCGTTCCGCGTCCTCGAGAAGCTCGGTTTCCACTGGAGCGGCCGCATCACCGAGGACGCCGAACGCGGCAACACGATCTGGATGACGCGCGTACTCGAACCGAGGTGGGAAACGGATCCCGCTGGGTGATCTCGCCAGCGCATGTCGTGGTGGTCTCCCGCAAACGGGGTGGAGACATATGCGCATAGATCACTAGAGTTGCCGCTTCGGCACTTGTTGAGATCTTGAAGGTGTGTATGGCTCCGCGTCCGAAGCGGCTTCTCGGGTTCTTTGTTGCTTTTGCATGTTCGGCGGTAGTGGCAGGGTGCGGCACGCCTGAAAAGCCTGCCGCGGCTCCACCTGCCGGCGTGCCTGCCGCCCTCGTCGACCGCCTGGTCACGTTGGAGCAGGATGGCACCGTCCGCATAGCTCAGCCCGATGTGGCGGGTCCCACGATGGAGATCTACGAGGACTACCAGTGCCCGGTGTGCCTGGAGTTCGAGCAGGGCGACAACGGCGCGTTCGTGCGGGAATTGGCCGTCAAAGGCGAGATAGCCGTCATGATCCACCCGATGACCATCTTCCAGGACGACTGGCCGATCACTCGGGAGAACTCCCGACGGGCTCTGATCGCCTCACTTTGCGTCCGGGATCCGAGCAAATGGCTGAGATATCACGACGAGCTGTACGCCCACCAGCCGGACGAGTTACAGAAGGGCGGGTTCCCCAACGAGCAGCTCGTGCAGCTCGCGAGCAAGGTCGGCATTCCGGCCGAGGAGTTCGCCGAGTGTCTCACGTCTCCGGAGACCGCGAAGCGGGCCGACGACGTCACCGCCTTGGGCTTCAGCAGAGGTGTGGAAGGCACTCCCACGATCCGATATCAGGGCCAGGATCTCGATTGGTCGATCAACTGGCGTGAGACGGCGCAGGGATGACATTCCGTCCACGATGAGGGCGTGGCGGGCTCTGGCGGAGAAGCTCTCGCCGCTGCGCGATGGCGAATCCGCGACTGTGGTGGTGACAGCCAGCCCCTACTCCTGGCACTCTGCCCGATCATGGGAGTCCTCTACGACTACTTCAGAGCGGCCACGGACGACGAAGCCGCCGACGTCTTCGACTGGCCCGCCGGTCCCACCTGTCCGCCCCCCGGTGTGGAGCCGAAGGACAGCGCCGAACTCACGAACATCGACCCGTACGTGATGATGGGCACCCTGGAAGCGCTGCTCACCGGCAGCCGATACGAGGACATCACCGCGCGGCCCCGGCACTCCGCCCCGCTGAGATTCAGCGAGGACGGAGGGCAGGGAGTGCTGACCGTCACCGACGAGTTCACCTCGGCGCTCGCCGCCGCCACCGATGACCGGATCCGCGCCGTGGCACAACCCTGGTCCGAGACGCAGGAGTTCTGGGGCCACGCGGACCCGGCCGACCTCGCCGAGCTCCTCCACGACCTGCGCGATCTCGCGGTACGGGCCACCCGGCACCGGCACCACCTGTACTGCTGGATGTCTCTCTGACGCCACACGGACAGGCAGGGCCGTCGTCGATCCTGCCTAGCAGCAGGACTTGTCCGTGCTCGCCGTCTCGTTCTGGGCATCGTCCGTGGTGCAGCAGACGGGGTCGGCCTGCTTGGTGAGGCTGTCGGCGTCGGCCTTGACCACGTAGACCTCCCAGGGCTCGTTGCCGGGACCGTGGACCCACACCTTGTCCTGCAGGGCGTAGCAGCAGGTGGTGTCGTTCTCCTCGAAGGTCGCGAGGCCGGCCTCCTTCAGGCGTTCGGTCGCGGCGGTGACCTGGGAGCTGTCCTCGACCTCGACGCCGAGGTGGTCCATCAGGGTCGGCTCGCCCGCCTCACCCTCCAGCAGGACGATCTTGAGCGGGGGCTCGGCGATGGCGAAGTTGGCGTACCCGGGCCGCCGCTTGGCGGGCTCGACGCCGAACAGCTTGGAGTAGAACGCGATCGAGCCTTCGAGGTCGGCGACGCGCAGAGCGAGTTGGACGCGGGACATGGGTGTCCTCCTATAGCGGCCGGGCTGACTGCTTGCTTCGATGAACTTCTAAGCAATGGATACCCGGAGTTTGTGGCTCTGCATAGACTTGTGTCAAATTAGAGACATGTCGAAGCATGAGCTGCCGATCATCGACGCGGGCGTGCCCGATGCGGCCTGCTGCGCGCCGCTGGCGTGCGAGCCGTTGTCGGAGAGCGAGGCCGTCGAGCTGGCACCGCTGTTCAAGGCGATCGCCGACCCCGTACGGCTGCGCCTGCTGTCGCTGATCGCCTGCCACGAGGGCGGCGAGACCTGCGTGTGCGACCTGACGGCGGCCTTCGACCTGACCCCGCCCACGATCAGCCACCACCTCAAGGTGCTCAAGCAGGCCGGGCTGATCGACTCCGAACGCCGGGGCACCTGGGTGTACTACTGGATCAAGCCCGAGGTCCTGGCCCGCATGTCGGCCCTGATCGGCCCGGCGTCGCCCGCCCTCGCCGGTACGGCCTGACCACGGGCACCGTCATAGGTGGAGAGGCTCATGTCCGAGATCATCAAGGCGTCCACGCCCGCAGTGCCGTCAGGCGTGACCATCCGTCCCATGCGCGAGAGCGACGCGGCGCAGGTCCTCGCCATCTATCAAGCCGGTCTCGACGGCGGCGACGCCAGCTTCGAGACCACGGCACCGACCTGGGAAGCGTTCGACATCGCGAAGCTGCCGCACCACCGGCACGTCGCCGTCGACGCCGTCAGCGGACAGGTCGTCGGCTGGATCGCGGTCAGTGCCGTCTCGTCCCGCTGCGTCTACGCCGGGGTGGTCGAGCACTCCGTGTATGTCCACCCCGGCCACGGTGGCCGGGGAATTGGGCTGGCGCTCCTGAACGCCATCATCCAGTCCACCGAGACCGAGGGGATCTGGACCATCCAGTCGGGCGTCTTCCCCGAGAACACCGCCAGCCTGCGCCTGCACGAGAAGGCCGGCTTCCGCGTCGTCGGCACCCGCCACCGCATCGGCCGCCACCACGGCCGCTGGCGCGACGTCGTCTTCATCGAACGCCGCAGCACCGCCACAGGCCTGTGATCACCGATTTGTCCGGTCTCACGACATGATTGACAGTTCTGTCCCGCCACATGCTTGACGGGTGCCCTGGGAAACATGACCGGCCTTGCGTGACCGGGCCGCTTTGACGCTGCGGACGGGTTGAGTGGTGGTGCGGTGGACCACGCGGGTGTCGTCGGGCAGTTCGGACGTCAGGGTGGTGTCGCTGACGTGCACGGTGACGATCGCCCGGGTGTGGATGCGGCCGAGACTGAACGGCCATGCCGAATGCCGGACGTTTTGATCAGGCCAGGTTGCCGGCCGGGATTCGCGTCGGAGCGAACCACTCCTGAATCCAGTTCGGGTAGGCGATCGGCGACCGGCTGACCTCGTCGAGTTCGGCGAGATCCTGCTCGGTGAGCGTCAGGTCGCCGGCGGCGATGTTGTCCGTGAGCTGTTCCAGCTTGCGAGCGCCGACGATGACGCTGGTGACGGCGCGCTGAGCGAGCAGCCAGGCGATTGCGACCCGAGCGGGGCTCACCTCGTGCCGCGCGGCGACGACCCGCAGTGCGTCGAGCACCCTGAAGCCCTTCTCCTCGTCGAAAGGCACGAAGTCGAAGCCGTTCCGGGCTCGGCGGGAGTCTTGTTCGGTGGTCGCTCCGCCGCGGTCGAACTTGCCCGTGAGGAATCCGCCGGCAAGCGGTTTGCCACACCGTCAGGCTCAGCCCGGCGTCCTCGGCCAAGGGCACCAGGTCGCGCTCGGCATCGCGCGACACCAGCGAGTAGTGCGTCTGGTTGGCGGCGAACTTCGCCTGGTTGTGCAGTGCGGAGATGCCCAACGCCTTGCTGATCTGCCAGGCGGCGAAGTTGGAACAGCCGATGTAGCGGACCTTGCCCTGTCGCACCGCGTCGTCGAGCGCGCTCAGCGTCTCCTCGATCGGCGTCACATGGTCGTAGTTGTGGAGCTGATAGAGATCGATGTAATCGGTCTTCAGCCGACGCAGGCTGTCGTCCAGGGCCCGCATCACGTGGAGACGGGAAAGCCCCTGGTCGTTGGGTCCCGGCCCGACCGGAGCGAGCAGCTTGGTGGCGAGCAGCACGTCCCGTCGGCGCCTCCCGATCGCCCGGCCGAGCAACTCCTCGCTCTCGCCGTCGGCGTAGACGTCGGCGGTGTCGATGAAGTTGATCCCGGCGTCGAGTGCCGTGCCGACGATCCGATCCACTTCCTCCTGCCCGAGTGCTCCATGGGTGCGGTACACCGGGTGATCCTTGCCGCCGAACGTCATCGCGCCCAGGGAGATCTCGGAGACCCAGACCCCCGTACGTCCCAGCAGACGATATTTCACCAGCTACTCCTTCTTGTGGGTACGTCCGGTCTATCGGCCGGAGACCGGGCGTTCCCACGCCCTGCCGGTCGCCGAGTCCGGACACCGTGTCGGGAAATTACGCTACACCGTGTACGGACGATGTGTAGTGCGACGTGTAGTGTGACGTTAACCGCAAGGTGACGACCCTAGGATCCGGATATGCCCTCGATCACCCGACGACGCACCGCGAAAGTCGGCCGCCCCACCTCGGCCGAGGCGGACATCCTGGCCGCGACGCAGCGTCTCCTGATCAATGGCGCGAACTTCACCGAGCTCGGCGTGCAACAGATCTGCACCGAAGCCGGCGTCGCCCGCTCGACCTTCTACAGCCACTTCCGCGACAAGATCGATCTGATCATGCGCCTCGCTGCGGAACTCATGACCTCGTCCTTCGACCTCACCTCGGCATGGGCGCCATCGGACGGCGTCGAACGCCTCGCGGACGCCTTCCTGCAAGTGGTGAAGGTCTATCGGGAACATGCCGCCGTACGGCGGGCGCTCGCCGAGGTCGCCACCTATGACGCGACCGTGCGTGACTTCTGGAGTGCGGAACTCGACCAGTTCACGGACTGGACGATCGCGGTGCTCCGCGCTGAGCAGGACGCGGGCCGCACTCCCGCCGACATGGACCCGGTGAGCGCCACCCGGGTGATCGTCATGGGCGGCGAACGGGCCCTCGTCGACCACGTCACCGCCGCGGATCCCGGCAGCGACGCCGCGTTCGCTCGCGAGTTGGCACTGACCTGGTGGTACGGCGTCTACCGCCGCCCGGCGGACTCCAGTCAGTAAGCGCCTCAGAACACCACCTGGTCCGCGGAATGCGGCACGGCCGGAGCCGGCGGGCCGTCAGGCGTGCGCCATGCCGCCCTGTCCGGCCGAGGACCGGGTGCGCACGGTCGCGGCGGGACTCAGCGTCGCGGTGGGGCTCGGCGTCGCGGCAGGGCTCAGCGGTCGCGGCAGGGTTCAGCGGTCGCGGCGGCGACGGAACCTGCCGCTGACCCCGCCGAACAGTGCCATGCCCTTGATCACGATCACCGGCGCCGACGGGTCGGTGTCCGGGCTGTTGTGCACGTCGTAGCCGCCGAAGATGCCGACGCCCTCGCAGCGCACCTCGACCCCCTCCGGGAGGATGATCTCGGCCCCGCCGAAGATGGCGTTGACGGTGATCTCGACCTCTTTCGCCTCGAACACGGCCTCGGACAGGTCGAACTTTATGCCGCCGAAGACGGCCAGTGCCGTGGTCTTCCGCCGTACCCGCCAGCGGCCCTTGCGCTCGGCGCCGCCGAAGATGGCGACAACGTTGTCGGGCTCGGTGCTCTCGCTCGGCGCGTAGGAGACGGCGCTCGCGCCCGTCGTGTAGGACGCCGGGCTCGCGGCGGAGCCGTGCCGCTCGACCTGGAGATCGTTGGTGAGGAGTTCGAGCTCTCCCACGGTCTTGGCCTGATAAAGGCTGTCGAGCCGCTCGGAGTATTCGTCGTGGCTCAGCTGACCCGTGCTCAGGGCCTCCCCGAGCAGGGCGGCGACCTGGTCCCTGTTCTGGTCAGAGGCGCGCAGGTGAGACGTGGGGGAGTCCCGGCGCTGAGGGGCATTTTCCATGCTGGTCACGATAGTTCTCATTCGGCCCGACAGGGAGTTCGTCCCGCTTCGAAATGTTCCTGTAGCCGGCCGTCGAGGGAGCGGCTGAACGCCGGTTGCCCGCGCTCGCGACGGCGAAGGCCCCTTCCCTCGCCCGGGAAGTGGCCTTCGCCGGTCGAATGCCGGAGTCCTTATGCGGCGACGGGGCTCCAGAGGCCGTCGATCGCCTGCTCCGCCGCCGCGAGGCTCTTTTCCGCCAGCGGAATCAGGTCGGCCATCGCCGGTGTGACGTGGGCGAGGGTGAGCTCGGCCGTGATGAAGCGCGGCTCCAGGCCCGTCAGGGACAGGCCGTGCGGGAGCCACGGCTCCGCGTGGTCCCATCCCTCGCGGGGAGTTCCCGGCCGGTAGCCGCCGCCCCGGCTCGCGAGGACCAGGAACTCGCGCCCGCCCAGCAGGCCCTGGTTCGTCGTCGGGTCGTACGACAGCCCGGGGGCGATGAGGTGGTCGACCCAGGACTTGATGGTGCTGGGCGGCCCGTAGTTGTAGAGCGGGAGCCCGAGCACGATCGTGTCGGCCTGCTTCACCTCGCCGACCAGCTCTTCCGTCAACCTCCACGAGGCCGCCTGAGCGGGAGTGTGCTGCTCCGGCGGGACCATCCGGGCCAGTCCGTTCTCCTGGTCGAGATGCGGGAGCGGGCTGCTGCCCAGGTCACGGTAGGTGACGGTGCCCCCGGGATGCGCGGCGCGCCAGGCGGCCACGGCCCGCGCGGTGAGCTTGCGGCTGACCGAACGCTCGCCCTGGATGCTCGCGTCGATGTGCAACAGATGAGACATCTCTTAACCTTTCGAAGATGATTGACGCAGGACCAATGATTAGTCCCATACCTATCGCAGGTCAAGTCGGCTAGAGTTGAGTCATGACGTCCCCGCCCGTCGTCGATCAGGCCGACCAGGCCGACCAGGTTGAACAGGTTGAACAGCCCGTGCATCGGTGCGGCGCGCTGCTCGAACACCTCGCGCGCCGTCTGCGTCTGCGTTCCGAGTCGGTGCTCGCGCCGCTCGGTCTGCGTCCCCGCCACCTCGTCGCGCTCACGGTGCTGCGGGCCCGGGGCGGCAGCACCCAGCAGGCGCTCGCGAGCACGCTGGAGATGGACGGGACGAACGTCGTCGGGCTGCTCAACGACCTCGAAGCCGAGAAACTGATCGAGCGCCGGCGGTCGCCGGAGGATCGCCGCAGGCACATCGTCGAGCTCACCGAAGCCGGGGCGGAGCGGCTCGCGCGGGCCGAGTGCGCGCTGGCGGCGGTCGAGGACGAGGTGCTCGGCGCGCTCGACCACGACCAGCGCGAGACGCTCTTCAGCCTGCTCCAGCAGGTGGCCACCCGCGGCGTGGAGGCGGCATGCGTGGAGGCGGACACCGGGAGCGTGGAAGCCGCCTGTATGGCGGAGGCGGCCGCCCATGACGAGGTCCCGCCCTGCTGAAAGCCGGGCCGCCGGCCTGCCTTTCCAGCAGTGGGTCGCAAAATCTGGAAGTACGTACTAATCTACGTTCTTACTATGAAGGACGTAGATGCCTATGAGCACGATCCTGACGGCTTCCTCTATGACCCGCGAGCCAGGGCGGCGATGGCGTGGATCGCCGGTGACGACGGCGACCTGCCCGCGTTCGAGGCGAGCGCGGCGGTCCGCACCGCCTCGCACGCGGTCGAGCGCCTCCGCTCCCACGGCTCCGAGGGCAGAGGACTCAGCGCGGGCGCGCTCGACCTGCTGATCCGGCTCGCCGCGCGCGAGCAGGGGATCAGCATCGGCGAGCTCGCGCGGGCCGCCGGGGTCAGCTCCCGCAACGTCACCGGCCTGGTGGACACCCTCGAACGCGACGGGCTGGTCCGCCGGGTCCCCGATCCGGGCGACCGGCGTTCGGTCCTCGCCGAGATCACCCCGGCCGGCCGGACGTGGATCGAGGACTTCCGCAAACCATCGCAACTCGCCATGAAGGCGCTGTTCCAGGGGTTCACGCCCGAGGAACTGGTCGTCCTGCGCGATCTGTGCCTGCGCGTGGCCGTCAACCAGCAGCGCCTCTCCGCCCACCTCCGTCAGACCGGAACCCGGCCATGACCACCCTGGAACAGACGCGCCGCGCCGTACGCGGGTATCACGAGGCCCGATTCCGCGGGGACGCGACCGCCGCCGCGGCGCATCTGGGGGAGCCCTTCCGGTTCCAGAGCCCGTTCTTCACCTCGGGCGACCGGGCCGGGCATCTGGCGACGTTGCCGGGGTTCGTGTCGATCGTGACGGGGGTGGACCTCATCAGCGAGCTGTACGGCGACGCCGAGGCGACGCTCGTCTACGACGTGCACACGGCCACGCCCGCCGGCACGCAGCGCACGGCCGAGCATTTCCGCCTGGACGACGGCAAGATCGTCGCGATCATGCTGGTGTTCGACGCGTCGCCCTGGCAGCCGATGCGGGCGGAGATCGAGCCGGGGTCAGCGAAGTGAACCCGCGGGGCCCCGGGCACGAAGGGCCCCCCGGGAGCTCGGGTCAGCCGTTGATCTCCAGGCCAGCACACCCGGATGGACGAACGACCCGTCGCCCGCGCACCTGATCGACGTACGGCAGCATGGTCGGGTGCCAGAAGGATCATCGCTGTGGCGTGACCGGAACTTCACCGTGTTCTGGGCGTCCCAGACGCTGTCGGTCGCGGGGGACTCGTTCGCCCTCATCGCCGTACCCCTGCTCGTGCTGCACGTGACCGGGTCGGTCGCGCAGATGGGCCTGCTGACCGGCGTTGCCAGCGCCGCGTCGGTGGTGGCGGGGATCTTCGCCGGGGTGCTGGTCGACCGGCTCGACCGCAGGCGCCTGCTGATCTGGTGCGACGTGGCGCGGATGGCCCTGTATGGCGTCGTCCCGGTCGCCTGGGCCTTCGGGCCGAAGGTCTGGCTGCTCTTCGTGGTCCTGCCGCTCAGCGAGGCGATCGGCATGGTCTTCCAGGTCGCGTACGTCACGGCGGTGCGTGGCCTGGTCGACGCGGACCGGATCACCGAGGCCAACGGGCGGCTGAGCGCCACCGCCGCCGCTGCCGGGATCGGCGGGCCGCTGCTCGCGGGGGTGGTGGCGGGCTGGTTCGGGCCCACGGCCGCGATCGCGATCAACGCGGCGAGCTTCGGGGTCTCGGCGCTGGGCGTCCTGCTGATCCGGCTCAGGCGGCAGCCCGCGCCGTCGGCAGAGGAACCAGCGCGGGGGCCCTGGCACGAGCTGCTCGCCGGGGCCCGTTTCCTGTGGCGGCAGCCGGTGCTGCGTGCCCTGACCGTCCTGCTGTCGTTCTTCATCTTCCTGACGCTCGGGCTGACCGATGTGCTGATCTATCACCTCAAGCACGACCTCGGCCAGTCCGACGGCGCCGTGGGCGTGGTGCTCGCGGTCGCCGCGCTGGGCACCGTCGCCGGCTCGCTCCTCGTCGGTCCCGTACGCCGCCGGCTGGGGTTCGGCGCGTCGTGGATCGGGGCGATCGCGGTCGCCGGGCTCGCCATCATGGGGCTCGGCGTGTCCACCGGCGTCCCGGTGGCCGGGGCGACGGCCGCCGCCTATCTCGCCTGCGTCAGCGTGGCCGGCATCTGCTCGATGTCGCTGCGCCAGCAGGTCACCCCCGACCACCTGCTCGGCAGGGTCACCTCGGCCTTCTGGATGACCCACTACGCGCTGGGCCCGGCGGGGGCGGCCGTGCTGACCTGGGGCGCGCAGCACCACGGGGTCGAGGCGGTCTGCCTGCTGGCCGGGGCGGCCTGCCTGCTGATCGCCGTCGCCGCGTTCTTCACGCCCATCCGCCAGCAGAACCCGGAGCTGTCGGGCGCCACCGGCTGACGGTTCACGTCCCGCGGGCCCGGACGGACGCGCCCGGGCCCGACTTCGACGCTTGGTCTTTCAGCGAGCGGGGCCGAAGGCGGAGGCCAGGGCCGTACGCAGGGTGTCGAGCTCCTTGGCGCCGGGCCGGAGGGAGTCCGACGCCCAGGCCACGTAGCAGTCGGGGCGCAGCAGCAGCGCGGTGGGGAGACCTTCCCGGCTCGTTTTCGCGGTGACCAGGTCGACGCGGTCGCGCCGGCCGTCGAGGGCCCCGGCGAGCGCGGCGTCCGGCGTCAGGTCGACGAGCAGCGGCCGGGCGGTCCTGGTCAGCTCGGCCAGCCGTACGGAGCCGGTCTCCGTCTCCAGCACGAGGTCGGGGGCCGGACGGCCGGTCAGGGGGTGGGTTCCTTCGAGGTCATACCTGATGTCCGCGCCGGACATCAGGTCCGCGATGTGCTTGATGGTCCGCTCGTCGCGCAGCAGCTCGCCGAACAGCACGCGCAGCGCGGTGACCTCCGGCCCGGGGGCGATGAGCGCCGCCTGTGCCTGCGTGTGCATGACCACGCGTTCCGCGGCCGGGCGCCGCTCGGTCTCGTACGTGTCGAGCAGGCCGGGCGGGGCCCAGCCGTGGACCTCGGCGGCCAGCTTCCAGCCGAGGTTGACCGCGTCCTGGAGGCCCAGGTTGAGGCCGGGGCCGCCGATCGCGCTGTGGACGTGCGCGGCGTCGCCCAGCAGTAGCACCCGGCCGTCCCGGAAACGCTCGGCCAGGCGGGTGTTGCCGCCGTTCAGGCGGCGCAGCATGTGGGGTCCCGCGCCCTCGGGCGGCCCGAACGGCAGGTCGACGCCGAGCACCCGGCGGACGCTCTCCCGCAGCTCGTCCAGGCTCATCGGCTGGTCGCCGCCGTCCTGGCTCCACTCCGTCGCGCTGACGAGCGTCCCGGTGGGGAACGGCGCGAACGCGAACATGCCGTGCTCGGTGCGGTGGTGCATGAATGGGGGGATCGGTCCGTAGCCGGGCACGTTCAGTCCGCCGGTGGCGGGATCGATCAGCTCGGCGGGCACGCTGACGTGCGCGGTGCGGGAGACCGAGTCGTCCCTGGTCACTCCGGGGAAGCCGATGCCGCACAGTTTGCGGGTGACGCTGCGCCCGCCGTCCGCGCCGACGAGGTAGCGGGTCCGTAGCCGATACGGCCCCTCGGGGCCCGCGATCTCCGCGGTGACGCCGTCCTCGTCCTGGGAGAGGCCGGTCAGCTCGTGTCCCCGGCGGATCTCCACGCCGAGTTCGCGGGCGCGATCCTCAAGGATCTGCTCCAGGCGCTTCTGCGGCACCGCCAAGCCGTACATCGGATTGTCGTCGAGCCTGCCCAGGTCGAGGGGCATCGCGCCGAACACGAAGCCCGGGCTCGGCCGGGGCGGCTCGGCGCTGCCGCTCAGGCGTTCGTACAGGCCGCGCCGGTCGAGGACGCGTACGACCTGGCCGACGAGTCCGTTGGCCCGGTTCTCCTTGGTCTGTCCGTTGAGGCGTTCCAGCACGATCGGCCGCACTCCGGCCAGGCTCAGCTCGCAGGCGAGCATCAGCCCGTTCGGTCCGGCTCCGGCGATCACGACGTCGGCGGTCATGGCGGTCCTCCTTGGGGGTTGGGCGGGCATGGCGAACTCGCGGCGCGGCGGATTCGGGGCCCGGTGATTTGGGGGCCCGGTGATTTGGGGGCCCGGTGATTTCGGGGCCCGGTGATTTCGTGGCAGGGCGAACTCGCGGTGTGGCGACTTCGCGGGCATGACGGATGACGGGACGGCGCCGGGTGCGCTCGGCGTCCGCGTCAGGGCGTGAACGGTCGGGTGGCGTGCCGGCGCGGCACGTCACATCACGGTCCGGGAACGGGGGGTCCTTGTGTCAGGGCCCGGGGTTCATGTCAGGGCTCGGGCAGTCCGGCGGAGAGCCGGTCGAGCGCGTCCTCGATGAGCGGTCTGACGGGCACCGGGGGATCGGCCCGCAACCACTGGTCCATCGCCACCCTGATCGCGGCCCCGACCGCGCCCGACACCAGGCGCGGGTAGACGTCGCGGTCGACGTCGGTGCCGGTCCGTTCGGCGATGGCGGAGGCCAGCTCCTCCTCGGCGATGGCGTTGGCCTTGAGCATCTCGCCCAGCAGCGAGGGCTCGGTGATCATGAGACGGATGCCGGCCTGCCACTGCTGGTCCGGCTGTCCGTTGTCGTAGTCCTCTCCTAGGGAGAGCTGGGTGACGACGGCGTTCTTGACGGCCTCCCACAGGGGCTCCGACGCCGGGCGGCGGCGCAGCTCCTGCGCGATCAGGCGGGCGCGGTCGAGATGCCTCGCGGCGATCGCCTCGCCCTTGCTGGAGAAGTAGTTGTTGAAGGTCCGCGGGGCCACGCGCGCCTCCGCGGCGATGTCCTCGACGCGTACGTTCTCCAGCCCGCGCTCCACGGCGAGCTTGATCGCCGCCCAGCTCAGCGCGATGCGCGTCTCCTGCTTCTTGCGCTCGCGCAGCCCCGGGCGCTCGCCTTCCCTGCTCACGGAATCACCATACAACTACTTGCGTGTGACGCAAAGATGCGTGAGACGTATTTTTGCGGGAGGCGCACTTTTGTTTGCGTCCGTGTGGTGTCTCAGTCGCGTGCTCCGGTCAGGCGGATGAACTCCTCCAGGGAGAACCGGCCGTCGGCGTCCACGTCGGCGTCCCGGTCGAGCGCGCCGATCGCCTCCGGCGGCAGGCCGGGAAAGTACGACCGCAGCTCCGCCTCGGTGATGAAGCCGTCACCGTCGCCGTCGATCGCCTCGAATTCGCGCTTGAGGGTCTCGAACCGCTCGTGGCTGAGTTCGTTAGTCACCAGGACCTGCCTTCGCACCGGGGGACGACACCAGACAACCTATGCCGTACGGCGCAAAAGATCGATGGCAGGCCCGGTCATGTCGTGGCGCGGACCACCAGGCGCGTGGGGAGGACGACGGGGCTGGTGTGGCGGCCGTCGAGGCGGGACAGGAGCAGCCGCGCCAGCGCCAGGGCCTGGTCCGCGGCGGGCACCCGCACGGTGGTGAGCGCCGGAGTCGTGCAGGAGGCGGCGTGGATGTCGCCGAAGCCGACGACCGCCAGGTCTTCCGGCACCCGCAGCCCCCTCTCGCGCGCCGCCTCCATCGCGCCGATCGCCAGCTCGTCGGAGGTCGCGAACACGGCGTCCGGGGCCTGGTCGCCGGCCAGCAGTTCGCGGGCGGCGGCGGCGCCCGATTCGCGCTCCACGCCGGCGAGCGCGATCATCGGCCGCAGTCCGTCCTCGTGAAGCGTCGCCAGGTGCCCGTTGAGCCGGTCCTGTACGGCGACGAGGTCCATGGGGCCGCAGACCACGCCGATCCGGCGGCGGCCCCGGTCGATGAGGTGCCGGGTGGCCGCCCTCGCGCCGCCCGCGTTGTCCACGTCCACATGCGGCACCAGGGAGGCGATGGCGGGCTTGCCGAGCAGCACGACCGGCACCCCGGTGCGGGCGAGCCGCTCGGTGAGCGTGTCCGGGCCGTCCGGGGGGACGAGCACGACGCCGTCGACCTGCCGCGCCTCCACATGACGGACGATGCGCCGATGGCTCTCGGCCGTGTCGGCGAGCATCAGCGTGATCTGCTTGCCGGCCCCTTCGAGGACGCTGGTGACGTACTGGACGACGGCCGAGGTCAGCGCCTCGCCGCCGTGCCGGGGGACCGACAGGACGAGGGCGACCGAGTCGGTACGCCGGGTGACGAGGCTCCTGGCGGCGGCGTTGGGCACGTAGCCCAGCTCCTGCACGGCGCGCAGCACGGCGGCGCGCACGTCGGGGCTGACCCGCGCCTCCCCGTTCACCACCCGGGAGACCGTGGCCCGGGAGACGCCCGCGCGGGCGGCGACGGTTTCGAGCGTGGGCCGCTTCGGCCGCTCCGCCCCGAGCCCGTTGCGCTTGATGACGTCGCGATACCACAGGGCGCTGTCCTTGAGCAGCCGCCGCTGCGTGGTGAAGTCGACGTGGACGATGCCGAACTTGCGCCGGTAGCCGTCCGCCCATTCGACGCAGTCGAGCAGCGACCACAGCAGATAGCCGCGCACCCGGGCGCCTTCGTCGATCGAGGCCCGCAGGGCGCGCAGGTGCTCCTCGACGAAGCTGATCCGGTCGACGTCGTGGATGCCGTCGGCGGTGACGACGTCCTCGAAGTCGGCGCCGTTCTCCGTGATCATCAGCTCGGTTTCGGGATACTCCTCCGAAAGGCGCCGCAGGAGCACGGAAAGGCCGCTCGGCATGATGGGCCAGCCCATCGCGGTGACGGCCGTGGGCACGCTGCAGAACAGCACGCCCTCGCTGCCCGGGAAGGCCGGGTCGGCCGGGGCGCTGGGCTGGGCCTGCACCGCGATGGGCGCGTAGTAGTTGACGCCGAGCAGGTCGATGGGCCTGCCGATGAGGTCGAGGTCTCCGTCGTGGACGTGGCCGAGCCCGGCGGCCTTCTCGACCAGTGACAGCAGCTCGGCGGGATAGCGGCCGCGCAGCACCGGCTCAAGGAACTGGCGGTTGTGCAGGGCGTCGATCCGCGCCACCGCCTCGGCGTCCTCTTCGGGGATGCCGGTGGACATGTCCCCGAGCTGCGCGGGGGTGAGGACGGGGGAGAGGTTGAGCACGACGCCGGCCCGTGCGGCGCCCCGCGCGCGCAGCGCCTCCAAGCCCAGCCCGTGCGCGAGCAGCATGTGGTGGGCGCTGACGAAGGCGTCGCCCGCCGACCGCAGGCCCGGGGCGTGCACGCCCGAGGCGTGGCCGAGGAAGGCGGCGACCCACGGCTCGTTGAACGTGAACCAGGTGTCCACGCGGTCGCCGATCCTGTCGTACACGACCTGGGCGTAGTCGGCGAAGTGGTGGGCGGTGTCCCGCGCGGTCCATCCCCCGGCGTCCTGCAGCGCCTGCGGCAGATCCCAGTGATACAGCGTCGCGTACGGCGCGATGCCCGCCTTGAGCAGCTCGTCCACGAGCCTGTCGTAGAAGTCGAGCCCCGCGCCGTTGACGCGGCCGTGCCCATCGGGCAGCACGCGCGGCCAGCTGACCGAGAACCGGTAGGCGGCGAGGCCCAGGTCCTGCATCAGCCGCACGTCCTCCGCGTGGCGCGCGTAGTGGTCGCAGGCCGGGTCGCCGTACGCCCCGCCCGCGAAGGCGTCCCAGATGGAGGGGCCACGGCCGTCGAGGTCGGTGGCGCCCTCGATCTGGAACGCGGACGTGGACACTCCCCAGACGAAACCCTCTGGGAACAACGCGGTACGCATCTACGCGAAACCCCCGGTGACTCGGTGAGCGCTCAGTTTGCCGCGTCGCGCGCCGCACCCGCTACTCCGTCGCGGTGAACGCGATGTACGCGCCCGGCGCGGCGCAGCCGGAGGTGGGGCGGGTCGTCGGCACATAATGAAGTGCAATGGATACGGGGAGTGGCCAACGCGTCGATCGGGGGATCGACGTCAGCGTCGTCGTCCCGGCGTACAACCGCCGGGCGTCGCTCGACCGTTGCCTCACCTCGTTGCTCGTGCAGCGGGTCGCCAAGGAGATCGTCGTGGTCGACGGCGGTTCGCGGGACGGAACCCGCGCGCTGCTCGGCCTCTACGCCGCCCACCATCCGCGCGTGATCACCGTGATCCGGGACGCCCAGCCCGGCACGCCCGGCGGCGCCCGCAACCGCGGACTCGAACGAGCATCCGGCCGATACGTCTTCTTCTGCGATGCCGGGGACCACCTCGCCCCCGACGCGCTGGCCCGCCTCGTCGCCGCGGCCGACCGGAACGGCGCCGACGTCGTCGTGGGAAGAATCTCCGGCGCCCGCCCGGGGCTGCGGGAGAGCGCCGACAGGGCCTCCTTAACCGCCGTCTATGACGATCTGACCTGCTTCAAGCTCTTCCGCCGGGACTTCCTGGACCGGCACGCCATCCGGTTCGACGAGACGCAGCGGCGTGGCGAGGACATGACCTTCGCCGTCCACGCGTACTGCCACGCGCAGGTGATCTCGGTGGTCGCCGACGGGGACTGCTATCACGCGGAGGGCGGCTATTCCGCGGAGGGCTGGGGCGAGGCGTCCGCGCGGGATCCGCTCGGCTGGCTGCGCGTGGTCCGCACGCCCATCGAGGTCATGACGCGGCACGTGCCGCCCGGCGCGCTGCGCGACCGCCTGCTCCTGCGGCACCTGCGCCGCGACGTGCTCGCCCAGCTCGGGGTGCCGTTCCTGGCGGCCTGCGAGGCCGAGCGCGAGAAGATCGCCGTCGAGGTGGCCGACATCTGCGGTCAGTGGCTGACACCGGGCGTGCGCGCCGGTCTCGACGGCGTGGACGCCGCCCGCGTCGCCGCGCTCGACGACCCCGACCGGCTCGTACGGCTCGCGCTCGTGGAGGCCGCGCCGCTACGGCACCGGCTGACCGGTGTCGAGTGGCGGGGCGACCGCCTGGTGATCGAAGGGTGGGCCGTCCTCGGCGACAGGGACGGCATATCGGGCGGCATATCGGGCGGCATATCGGGCGGCCTCTCGGGCGGCCTCCCGAGCGGCACGGGGTTGACCGGTGCGGAGTTGACCGGTGCCGTGGGCCTGGTCTTGCGCGAGCGCATGTCGCGCCGGGAACGCGTGCCCGTCGTGACGCGCGGCGCGACCGGCGCCGTCGGATCCTTCACCGCGGTGCTCGACGTGGCGGCGCTGCCGCCCGGAGTGTGGGACGTCCACGTGGCCGTCGAGTGCGAGGGGGCGCGCCGGCTCGCCCGGCTCGGCTCCCGCCGCGAACCCGGCGTCGGCGTTCCGGCCGCCCACCTGGTGGGCGGGGTCGTCGCGGTGCCCTTCCTCACCCGGTCTCACGGCCATCTCGGTCTCGACCTCGGGGGCCACGTCGTGCGGGTCCCCGCCGTCGTACGGCTGACGCGGACGTGGTGGCGGGGCAGGCGGCTGCGCGTGGAGGGCAGGGCGACGGTGGGCGAGGAGGCGGCCGCCGCGGCCGTACGGCAGGTGATCTGGCGTGAACGGGCGTCGGGACGCGAACACCGTGAGCGGGCGGTGGCGGCCGGGCCGCGGGAGTTCGCGGCCGAGACCGCCGGCCTGCGGCCCGGCACCTGGGACGCCTACCTCGAACTCGGCCTCGGCGGCCCTCCGGTGCGATTCCCGGTCAAGGTCGCCGAGGCCGACGCGCTCGACCGGCCCCTGCGGTGGTGGCGCGGCGCGCTGAGAGGGGGAGTGGCGCAGTGGACCGTCCGGCCGTACGCCACGGCGGTCAACCGGCGGCTCAGCGTGTCGGTGCGGGTGGCGACCCCGCTGACCGTGGTCAGGCGGATGGCCAGGCTCCTGCGGCAGCGCTAATTGCGAATTATTTGCAACTACAACATGGTGCTCTAAAGTGGGAGGGGATTCGCCCGTTTCGAAGGGGTTATAAGCCGTGCATGTGCCCGATGGGTTCTTCGACGTCCCCGTGTCCGTCGGTGCCGGAGTCTTCGCCGCCGCCGGGGTGGCCGTGTGCCTTCGGGGCGCCAAACGGGAGCTCGACGACAGAACCGCCCCCATGGCGGGCCTGGTGGCCGCGTTCATCTTCGCGGCGCAGATGCTCAACTTCCCCGTGGCGGCCGGCACCAGCGGTCACCTGCTCGGCGGGGCCCTGGCGGCGATACTCGTCGGGCCGTATACCGCCGTGTTGTGCGTCGCGGTCGTGCTGCTCGTGCAGGGGTTCTTCTTCGCCGACGGCGGGCTGACCGCGCTGGGCGTCAACATCACGCTGATGGCGATCGTGACCTCGGTCGTCGGCTGGGCGGTCTTCCGGCTGATCACCAGGGGTGCGCCGCGCGGGCGGGCGACGCTGGTGGCCGCGTCGTTCGTGGCGGCGCTGGTCTCCGTGCCATCGGCGGCGCTCGTGTTCACGGCCCTGTTCTGGCTAGGCGGCACCGCGCCGATCGAGCTGGGCTCGGTCGCCGCCGCGATGGGCGGCGTGCACCTGCTCATCGGCCTCGGCGAGGGCTTCATCACCGCGCTCACCGTGAGCAGTGTGCTGGCCGTGCGTCCCGACCTCGTGTACGGCGCGCGTGGCATGACCAGGACGCTGACGCTGCGCACCGCCGACGGGGACGTCGAGGTCGGGCCGGCGGCTCCGGAGGCTCCCCCGGCCCGTATAGGTCTGCGCCCGGTCCTGGTGGGCGGCGCGCTCGTGGCCGTGCTGCTGGCCGGCGTCGTCTCGTTCTACGCCTCCAGCGCCCCCGACGGGCTGGAGAAGGTGGCGGCCGACAAGGGCCTGAGCGCGCAGGAGAAGCCGCACACGGCGGAGAACGGCCCGCTGGCCGGATACAGCGTCAAGGGTGTGGACGATCAGCGGCTGTCCAACGGCCTGGCCGGGGTGGCGGGCGTCGCGCTGACGGTCGCGGCCGGAGGCGGCGTGTTCTACGTCGTCCGCCGGCGCAGGCGCGGAACCGACGCGATGACGCCCGCGAGCGCCCGGTGAGCCGCGCGAGCACGACGACCCGCACGGCGGGCACGGCGAACACTGCGCCGGCGAGGCCGTGAGCGCCCTGCCCGCGTGCCGGGCGGGACGTGGTCGGCCATGACGACACGGGATGATGACACGGGATGAAGACACGGTGAGTGCGAAGTGAGCGCCGGACACCATCACCCGATCTACCGGCCCGCCGACACGCCCGTCCACCGGCTGCCGCCCCAGTGCAAGCTGGCGGCGGTCGTCGCGTTCGCGGTGTTCGTGGTCGCCACGCCGCGCGAGCGCTTCTGGGCGTTCGCCGTCGACGCGCTGCTGCTGGCCGCCGTCGCGGCCGCCGCCCGGGTGCCGGCGGGCACGATCGTGCGGCGCATGGCCATCGAGGTGCCGTTCGTGCTGTTCGCGCTGGCTATTCCGCTGATCGGCACGGGTGAGCGGGTGCAGGTGCTCGGCCTGTCGTTGAGCGCGCCCGGCCTGTGGGCGGCCTGGAACATCCTGGCCAAGGCCACCTTGGGGGTGGTCGCCTCGATCCTGCTCGCGGCCACGACCGAGCCCCGCATGATGCTGCTCGGCGCCGAGCGGCTGCGGCTGCCCCGGCTGCTCGTGCAGATCGCGACGTTCATGCTGCGCTACCTCGACGTGATCCTCGACCAGATGCGGCGCATGCGGATCGCCAGGGAGTCGCGGGGATTCGTCGCCCGCGACCTCCGGCAGGCCCCCGTGCTGGCGAAGTCGGCGGGCGCCCTGTTCATCCGCGCGTACGAGCGGGGGGAGCGGGTCCATCTCGCCATGCTGAGCCGCGGCTATATGGGCGAGATGCCGACGATTAGGGATATATCAGCAACTGGGCGAGACTGGGCGATGGCGGGCATGCTGCCTTGCCTCGCCGCGGTGACGGCCCTACTGGCGTGGAGCACGACATGACCTCCGGCAGCCCCTCCCTCACGGTGAGCAGGCTCGCGTACGCCTATCCGGACGGGACGCAGGCGTTGTACGGCGTGGACCTGACGATCGAGCGGGGAGAGCGGGTCGCCCTGCTCGGCCCGAACGGCGCGGGCAAGACCACGCTCGTCATGCACCTCAACGGCATCCTCACGGCCGGCCACGGGACGGTGGAGGTGGCCGGGCTCCCCGTACGCGCGGACACCCTGCGGGAGATCCGCCGCCGGGTCGGGCTGGTGTTCCAGGATCCGGACGACCAGCTCTTCATGCCGACGGTGCGGGAGGACGTCGCGTTCGGCCCGGCCAACCTCGGGCTGCGCGGCGCGGAGCTCGACCGCCGCGTACGCGACGCGCTGGAGCGGGTCGGCATGCTGGACGCGATCGACCGGCCGCCGCACCACCTGTCCTTCGGCCAGCGCCGGCGGGTGGCGGTGGCCACGGTGCTGGCGATGGAGCCGGAGATCCTCGTGCTCGACGAGCCGTCGTCGAACCTCGACCCGGCCTCCCGCCGGGAGCTGGCCGAGATTCTCAGAAGCCTGGACGTGACCGTGCTGATGGTCACCCACGACCTGCCGTACGCGCTGGAGCTGTGCGAGCGCTCGCTGGTCATGTCCGAGGGGGTGATCGCGGCCGACGGGCCGACGCGCGAGCTGCTCGCCGACGCGCGGTTGCTGGCCGCACACCGGCTCGAACTTCCCTATGGCTTCGCCGTCCCTGCTCAGCCGGGGTGATGGATAAGTAAAGTGGGCCGGAGCTGAGGAGGTCCCGACGATGAAGCTGCGGCTCGCCCGCCAATCGCTTTCCAACGCCGTCGTGGTGGTGGCCGTGGAGGGGGAGCTCGACTTGTTCACGGCTCCGTTCCTGCGTGACGAGATACGGGACGCCATACGCGACGACGGCCCGACGCTCGTGCTGGACCTCGCCGAGCTGTCGTTCATGGACTCGAGCGGGCTCAGCGTGCTCATCGAGGCATGGCGGCTCGCCACGAGCGAGGGCGGGGGTGTGTCCCTCGCCTCGCCGCAGCCTCCGGTGGCCCGCATCCTGCGCACGACCGGCCTGGATCGGCGGATCAAGGTCTACCCCGACGTCGATACCGCGATTTTGCAGCACCCCGAGTAGAACTTCATTCGGTTCGCGCGTTAAGGTCCGGCTATGGATCTGAACGGAGCAGCAGCAATCATCTCGGGCGGTGCCAGCGGCCTCGGCGAGGCCACGGCTCGCGAGCTGGCCAGCGTCGGCGCGACCGTGGTCGTGGCCGACCTGAACGCGGAGCGCGGCAAGGCGCTGGCCGACGAGATCGGCGGCGTGTTCGCCCACACCGACGTGGCCGACGAGGCGTCGGTGCAGGCCGCGGTGGACACCGCGGTCGCCACCGGCAAGCCGTTGCGCGCCGTGATCAGCAGCGCCGGCATCGGCTGGGCCCAGCGCACGGTCAACCGGGACGGCTCGCCGCACGACCTGGCGTCCTACCGCAAGGTGATCGACGTCAACCTGATCGGCACCTTCAACCTCATGCGCATCGGCGCGGCGGCCATGGCCAAGACCGAGCCGGTGGACGAGGACGGCGCCCGCGGCGTCGTCGTCAACACCGCGTCGGTGGCCGGCATCGAGGGTCAGACGGGTCAGGTGGCGTACTCCGCGTCCAAGGGCGGCATCATCGGCATGACCCTCCCCGCGGCCCGCGACCTCGCGGCCATCGGCGTCCGCGTGCTGACCATCGCCCCGGGCATCATCGACACCCCGATCTACGGGAAGATCGGCGACAAGAACGCCGAGGAGTTCAAGGCCAAGCTCATCGCGCCCGTGGCGTTCCCCAAGCGGCTCGGCAAGGCCTCCGAGTTCGGACACCTGGTGCGCGCGCTGATCGAGAACGACTACATGAACGGCGAGGTCATCCGCTTCGACGGCGGCATCCGCTTCCAGCCCAAGTAAGGCGAGTGAGGTCAGGTGTCCGAGGTCAACTCCGGGCCGGCCGCTGAGCCGGACGTGGTACTCGTAGAGATCGTCGACGGCGGCGTGGCCGTCGTCACCATCAACCGTCCCAAGGCCAGGAACGCCGTGAACGGCGCGGTGGCGCGCGGGATCGCCGCCGCCATGGACGAGCTGGACGACAGCCCCGACGTGTCCGTGATCGTCCTCACCGGGGCCGGCGGCACGTTCTCGGCAGGCATGGACCTGAAGGGCTTCCTCACCGGCGACATGCCGGTGGTCGAGGGCCGGGGCTTCGGCGGCATCACCGAGGCGCCGCCCAAGAAGCCCGTCCTCGCCGCCGTCGAGGGGTACGCGCTGGCGGGCGGCTTCGAGCTGGCGCTGTCGTGCGACATCATCGTGGCGTCCGAGGAGGCCAAGTTCGGCCTTCCCGAGCCCAAGCGCGGCCTGGTCGCCGGCGCGGGCGGGATCATGCGGCTGCCGCGCCGGATCCCGTACCACGCCGCCATGGAGATCGCCCTGACCGGCGACCACTATCCGGCGGCCCGGCTGTACGAGCTGGGGCTGGTCAACCTGATCACGTATCCGGGCGAGGCGCTCAACGGCGCGCTCGAACTGGCCCGCAGGATCGCCGCGAACGCGCCGCTGGCGCTCGCCGCGACCAAGCGGGTCATCGTCGAGTCGGCCGACTGGGCGCTCGACGAGATGTTCCGCAGGCAGGGCGAGATCGTGGGCCCGGTCTTCACCTCGAAGGACGCGATGGAGGGCGCGGCGGCCTTCGCCGAGAAGCGCGCCCCCGTCTGGAAGGGCGAGTGACCACACTCCCTCACAGGCCCGCAGGACCGTTCGGGGCGCTCCGTCCAGGGGCGCCCCGAGCCATGTCCGGGCCCGTCGCAGGCGCCGCCACGCGGCCTTCCCGCCCCTGCCTCCTTGTCCGCCCCCGCCCCTTTGCCCGCCCCTGCCTCCTTGCCCGCCTCTGTCTCCTTTCCTGCTCCCGCTGCCGGCTGCCGCCGCCCGCTGCCGCTGTTCGTAGGGGCCGGACGCCGGGCGAGCGCGAAGCCGGGTCAGAGCGGGTCGCCGAGCGGGCCGTGCTCTTCCTCCAGCGCGTCCGCCCAGTGGGCGGCGAAGTCCGGCTGGGTGCCGTCCACGTCGGTGAATCCATACTCCTTGTACAGCCCCCAGGTGGCCAGGGCGCGTCCGGTCTTGGCCATGACGCGGGGGTCGGCGGCGAGGGCGGCGACGGCCCGTCCCAGGTAGGCGGGGGTCTCGGAGTGGGCGAAGTGGGGATCCTGCGCGATCGCGTCCCGCCAGGTGGCCTCGGTCACGCCGAAGTGGTCGAGCATCGCCTCCGAGCGCAGGAAACCCGGCGTGATGGCGACGGCCGCCACACCGTGCGGCTTCAGCTCCGCGGCCTGAGCGACGGCGAGGCGGATCACGGTGGACTTGGCGATGTCGTAGAAGAACACGCCGCGATAGCGGGCGGTGTTGCCGTCGGTGACCTCCACCACCAGCCCGCTCCGGCGGGCCACCATCAGCGGAAGCGCGAAGCGGCTCGTGATGATGTGCGTCTCCACCGCCCGGCGCAGCACGCGCAGGCCGGTGTCGAGGTCCTGTTCCCACAGGGGATGCTCCCAGTCCGTCAGCGCGTCGCCGCCCCACACCGAGTTGACCAGGACGTCGAGCCGCCCGTCCTGTTCGGCGGCGATCCGGTCGACCAGGGCACGCACCTGCTCGGGGTCGCTGTGGTCGGTGCGCACCGCGATGCCGGTGCCACCGGTCGCGGTGACCCGCGCCGCGGTCTCCTCGATGGTCTCCGGGCGGTCGAGGTCGGAGCGGCCGGCCGTGCTGCTGCGGCCGGTGACGTAGACCGTGGCGCCCGCGGCCCCGAGCTCGACGGCGATGCCGCGTCCGCCGCCCCGCGTGCCTCCGGCGACCAGGGCGACCTTCCCGGCGAGCGGCTGTCTGTCGTTCACGACGTCTCCTTCGAACGGGCATGCGGCGAGATGAGGGCGGTGACCGCCTGCCGGAGCCGCTCCGGCAGCGTGCCCTGCCGGTCGAGGGCCCACGTCAGGCCGGTGCCGGCGATCAGCGCCTGGACGGACTCGGCCAGCGCGGCGGTGTCGGTGCCGGGCCGCAGCTCGCCCTCGGCCACCGCCTCGTCGAGCAGGGCCAGGATCGCCCCTCGCTGTGCCTCATGGATGACCAGGGCATACTCGTGCAGTTGCGGATCGGTGAGGTCCATGCACAGGAACGCCAGGTGGTTGTTGATACCGCCGCCCGGCCTCCCTCCGCAACCCGGCGGCATGATCCCGCCGGATCAGGGCAGTCCGCTCGTTTGTGAGCGGGACTGCGTACGGTGAAAGCATGAGTGATTCCGGGCCCGGGCTCCCCCGGCCGGGCCGGTCGATGCGGGAGCGGACGTCCGCGCTGCTCACCGGCGCCCTCGGCAGTGCGATCCTGATGATCGTGCTCGTCTCGGCGATGTGGGCGATCGAGATCGTCGACTACGTGGAGAACGGACGGCTCGACAGGTATGGCATCGTCGCCCACGAAACGGACGGCCTGCCCGGGATCCTGTTCGCGCCGTTCCTGCACGCCGGGTTCGGCCATCTGATGGCGAACTCGGTGCCGCTGCTGATCCTGGGGTTCGTGGCCGCCATCCGGGGGATCGGCAGGTTCCTCGCGGCCAGCCTGGTCGTCATCCTGGTCAGCGGGCTGGGCGTGTGGTTCACCAGCCCGCCGGACACCCTGACGATCGGCGCGAGCGGCCTCGTCTTCGGATATTTCGGTTATGTCGTGGCCCGGGGCCTCTTCGACCGCCGGACCCTCGACATCGTGCTCGGCGTCGTGGTCGCCGTGCTCTACTACTCGATCCTCTGGGGAGCCCTGCCCACCCAGCCGGGCGTCTCCTGGCAGGGCCACCTGTTCGGCCTCATCGGCGGCGTGCTCGCCGCCTGGCTGCTACGCCGCCGGAAGCCCGTGACGATCTGACCCGCGAACGGCTCAGGAGCCGGGAGGCGGCGTGGCGTTCCCGATCTCGAACGCGGTCGGGTCGTCGACGACCCGGCAGGGCTGCACGGGCCCTTCCGCCAGCCTGCCGGAGAACTGCCAGGCGACTCCCGGGTGGCCGGTGTCCGGCTCCACCGGATTCTCGTTGACCTCGATCATGACGATCTGGCCCGGACCGATGAACTCGGGGTGGATGGTGATGCCGTTCTCCGGCCGGATGGCCTTGCTGGAGGCGAGATTCTCCGTCGCCCTCCGGATGCGCGCCTGGACGGCCGGGTCCCTGCTCTCCAGGTCCTTCTTGGCGAAGGAGGTTCGGTCGCCCTCCACGAAGGGAGCGCGCCCGTCGGCGCACCTCTTGCCCAGCGGCAGGTAGGTGATGTCGGCGGGAACGCCCATCGTGGCCAGGTCCCGCTCGACCTGGTCCGGGTCCCGGAACTCGTTGATCTTGAGGTTGATCGAGCCGTCCGGGTTCTTCGTCAGCGCGTACGCAGGAGTGTGCCCGCCGACCACCAGCGGTACGGCGGCGGCCACCGCGGCGGCGGCGACCGCGGCGCCGGCCAGGTATCGGGGCCGGGCGATCCTGCGTACGGCCGGCACGCGCGTACGCGCCTCCCGGGCCACGATCTCCGCCTTGAGCTGCGCGAGCAGTCTGTCCTCGAAAGTGTCGTTCACTTGGCTCCTCCGATCAGTTCCATGACCCCGGGAAAGCGCTGGACCTGCCGCCGGGCGCGGTGCAGCCTGACCCGGGCGGTGCCCTGCCTGATGCCGAGCGCGGCGGCGGCCTCGGCGGGGCTGAGCCCGTCCACGGCCACGAGCTCCAGCAGCGCGCGGTCGCCGTCCGGCAGATCGGCCATCGCCTCCAGTGCCAGGCGGGCCGGCGACTCGGCGTCGACGCGTTCCTCCAGGCGGGCGATGTCGTCGGTGTTGAGCAGGCGGCGGCCGGCGATCCTGCTGGTGGCGCGTAACTCCCTCGCCGTACGGCGGCGCTGTGCCAGCACCGTGTTGCGCGCCACGCCGTAAAGCCAGGCGATCTCGCTGCCCCTGTCCGGGCGGTAGGTGTGCGCGGAATCGAGCACGGCGAGGAACACCTCTGCCGTGAGGTCGGCGACGGTGTGCGGATCGTCCACCCGCCTGGCCAGGAACCGTGTCACGGCGTCGACATGCCGCCGGTAGAAGGCCTCGAACGCGTCGGGATCACAGGCGAAGTCCGCCGGACCCGTCTGTCTACGGCGCACCGGCGCTCCCCTCGGTCGTGTGAGAAAACACATCCCTGCTTGGACGGAGCGCCGCACACCGTTACAGGACTGGAGAAACTACGGAACCGGAGAAACGAAAAAGCCGACGGTCCGGAGACCGTCGGCGAGATCGGCGGCCGCCAGGGAGGCGGCCGCCGTGGGAACGACTAGAGACGCTCGACCACGTAGTCGACGCAGGTCGTCAGCGCCTCGATGTCGGCGGGGTCGATCGCCGGGAACATCGCGATCCGCAGCTGGTTGCGGCCGAGCTTGCGGTAGGGCTCGGTGTCCACGATGCCGTTGGCCCGCAGCACCTTGGCGACCGCCGCGGCGTCCACGGCGTCGTCGAAGTCGATGGTGCCGACGACGTTGGAGCGTTGCGCCGGGTCGGCCACGAACGGCGTGGTGTACGACGTCTTCTCGGCCCAGGTGTAGAGGCGCGAGGCGGAGTCGGCCGACCGGGCGGTGGTCCAGGCGAGGCCGCCCTGGGCGTTCATCCAGTCGAGCTGCTCGGCCAGCAGGAACAGCGTGGCGACCGCCGGCGTGTTGTACGTCTGGTCCTTGACCGAGTTGTCGATCGCGGTCGGCAGGCTGAAGAACTCGGGGACGAACCGGCCGCTCTCGGCGATCTCCGTCACCCGGGCCAGCGCCTTCGGCGAGAACAGCGCGATCCACAGGCCGCCGTCGGAGGCGAAGCTCTTCTGCGGGGCGAAGTAGTAGACGTCGAACTCCTCGGCGGAGACCGGCAGGCCGCCGGCGCCGCTGGTGGCGTCGACGAGGACAAGAGACTCGTCGTTCACGACCCGCTTGATGGGCATGGCGACGCCGGTCGAGGTCTCGTTGTGGGTGAGCGCGTAGACGTCCACGCCCTCCTCGGCGACCGGCAGCGGGTGGCTGCCCGGCTCCGCCTTGATGACCGAGGGGTCGGCGAGCCAGGGAGCCTTCTTCGCGACCGTGGCGAACTTCGAGGAGAACTCCCCGAAGTGCAGGTGCTGCGACTTCTCCCGGATCAGCCCGAAGGACGCGATGTCCCAGAACGCCGTGGTGCCGCCGTTGCCCAGCACGACCTCGTACCCCTCCGGGAGGGAGAAGAGGTCGGTGAGCCCGGCGCGGACGCGGGCGACGAGGTTCTTCACCGGCTTCTGCCGATGGGAGGTGCCCATCACCTTCGCCCCGGCGTCGGCCAGAGCGGCGAGCTGCTCGGGGCGTACCTTCGAGGGCCCGCAGCCGAAGCGGCCGTCGGCGGGCTTGATGTCAGCGGGAATCACGATGTCAGCCACGGTTCAAGCCTAGTGAGACCTGCGGATGCTCTAGACCATGGTCCGGATTCTGAGACATCATGGTCGGGTTTTAAGATCACGCACCACCTGACGACCGGCACTCCGCCCCCCAGGAGACTTTCGCGTGGCCGACCCGCACGCCGTCATCGAGGCACTGGTTCGCAGGCCGTTCTTCTGGCGAGCCGACCGTCCACTGCCTCTCGTCCTCGTCGTCGGCCGCGACGGTGGTGCGTTCGACGCGGCCCGGCGGCTCGCCGAGCCCTTCGAGGACTTCCTCCCGCAGGCCACGGTGCGGGCGGGGGAGTACGACACGCTGCGTGAGCTGGTCGAGGCGCTGGCGGGCGAGCACGGCCAGCTCGGCAAGCCGGTCGGCGGCTCGTTCCTCCCCCCGCCGCGGTTCCCGCTCGTCCAGTTCGTGCTGTGGGCGCGGCGTCAGCGCGAGGAGCCGCCTCCCGGGGAGCAGGTCGACGTGCCCGCCCGGACCTGGCCGCCCGATCCCCAGTCGCGTACGGGCCAGGAGGAGTTCAAGGAGCGGCTCAAGGACTGGCGCAGGGGCAGATATGGCGGCGACCGGGGGCGCAGGACCGCGGCCGACTTCCTCGGCCGCGCGGCCACCACCTGGGTGCCGGTGGGCACGCTCGCCGCCTGGTGGCTGGGCGGCGCCTCCGACCTGGTCGGCCTGATCCCGTGGGCGCTGGGCGTGCTCGTCGCCGTCGTCGGCACATTGATCCAGGCCATGCTCTCGATCCGGGGGTCCTTCTTCAACGGCTGGTTCGGGAAGCAGCCCTACCTGGCCAGGAAGCCCTTCGAACGCCTGCCGAAGTACGCGCTGCGCGTCGCCAACGCGAGCGAGGCGGAGGTCGAGCGGCTGCTCGTCCACGCGCTGTGCCAGGACCTGCGCCAGGCCTACGGGAAGTGGCTGATCCCGTGGCCGAGCTGGGGACGCGGCCTCTACGCGATGCTCGTCCTCGACGCGCGCCGGCCCGGCGACGTCAACGAGCGGTTCCTGCGCACCCTGGAGGAGACGGTCGAGGAGACCGGCCTGCTGCCGCCGCTTCTGGCGCTGGCCGCGGTGCCCGAGTCGTTCGCGCCGGGCCGCCGCCCGGTCACCGCGGGCCGGCTGGCGGACCTGCCCGCGCTCGTCGCGGCGTGGCGGACGGCGGCCCGGCGGAGGGTGCCGCCGCTGCGGCTGATGGTCAGCGCGCCCGCGATGCCGCTGGACGACGACTATCGGCCGCATCTGCTGGCCCCCCGGATGCGGGCCCTCGGTTACTGGTGCGTGATGGCGCTGCTGCTGATCGGGCCGGTCGTGCTGCTGGGACGCATCCAGCAGGACCGGAACGCGCACTGCGGCGGCCTGTCGTGGGTCGAGCGCATCGGCACGGAGTGCGTCGGCGTCGTGAACGCCGACGGGCCCGCCCCGGAGGACATCTTCCCCTCCCAAGAGATGAAGGATCTCGTCGCCAAGATCGACGGCAACAACGCCCTGGCCAGAAAGGCCGGGACGTACGTGAGCGTGGTGCTGTTCGGCGAATACTCCGTCGCGGAGAACGAGAACGACAGCGCGTTCGTCGGGGCCCGGGCTGAGCTGGCGGCCGTCGAGGAATACCAGCGGGGCGTCTCGAGCGCGCCCCGACTCCAGGTGCTGGTGGCCAACGCCGGCACGAACTTCGCCCAAGGGCGGCGTACGGCGGAGCTGGTCAGCGAGATGGCGGCCGAGGACCCGCGCATGCTCGGGGTGATCGGCTTCCAGCGCAGCGTCAGCGGTGTCGAGGACGCCATCAGGACGCTGCACACGGCGAAGATCCCGATGCTGGTCACCACCGCGACAGCGGACCGGCTCGGGTACGTTCCCGACGGCTCCGCCGGATCCGACTACCCCTCGCCATACGTGTTCCGGCTGGGCCCGACGAACCTGCGGCAGGCGCGGCTGGCCGTCCGGTTCGCCCGCGAGCGGCTCCTCGGCGCCGTATCCGAGCCGACCGCGGTCGTCGTCAAGGACCAGACGGACAACGACAACTACACGAACAACCTCGCCGACGACTACGTGAGCGAGGCCCGGGCGGAGCGGATCAGGATCGCCGAGAGCGTCCCCTACAAGGACCGGGGGACCGGGATGGACATGGCGGTGAGCCGGGCCTGCGGCCACCGGCCCGACCTGCTCCTCTACGCGGGGCGCGCGGCCGACTTCCTCGACTTCCTGCGCTACGTCGAGGGCAAGGACTGCGGCAAGGAGCAGATCAAGGTCCTCGCGGGCGACGACGTCATCAAGGCGGTGGCCAACAGCGGCGCCGAGATCGGCAACTACCGGCGGGTCCAGGTCTACTACGCGGCGCTGGCGAGCCGCGAGCTGTGGCGTGACGGCGCCGCGGCGCCCACGGGCTTCGTCCAGAGCCTGCTGGGCGGCCGGCACGCCAAC
Source organism: Microbispora hainanensis (assembly GCF_006874475.1). Classification (GTDB taxonomy): domain Bacteria; phylum Actinomycetota; class Actinomycetes; order Streptosporangiales; family Streptosporangiaceae; genus Microbispora; species Microbispora hainanensis. Next base: position 37,864 of record NZ_VIRM01000051.1, on the reverse strand, counting down.
GAGTCCGACGACAACCTCATCCTCAGCTACGACGCCGTCAAGCTGTTCTACGAGCGCGTCAACGCGGCCTACCGGGGCGGGCTGCCCAGCAGGGGAGACGTGCTCTACCAGATCTCCCTCATCTCCCCGCGCGACAGGTGGAACGGTTCCAGCGGGGTGATCTCCTTCGGCGCCACCGTCCACCAGCCCGAGAACAAGGCCGTCGCGATCCTGAAGGTGACCGATTCGGGGAAGTCCGAGGTCGCGGTCCGCTGCGGGCTCCTGGCGACCACCGAGCCCCCGGACACCAGGGACATCTGCCGGAACCTCGACGCGGGGCGCGGGGTCCGGAACGCCCCGGCGGCTCCCTCAGTCTCGTCCACGCCTACAGCCGCGCCCGCGGACTCCGGCCGCTGACACGTCCGGACCGGTGAGTGAGCCGTACGCGGAAACGGCCCGCTCCCCGGAAGGAACGGGCCGCCACGTGTGCCGACGGTGCGCGGTCGGGCCCTGCGGTCTCTCGGAGCTTGTGGCACGCCGCAGGGCCGCGACCCGCGCCCGGGTCTCAGACCTTGCCGACGACCTCGGCGGCGCCGGGCACCTCGTTGATGGAGCGCTGCTTCGGGCCCACGTAGTTCGCGCTGGGGCGGACCAGCCTGCCCGTGCGCTTCTGCTCCAGGATGTGGGCGGCCCACCCGGCGGTCCGGGCGCAGGTGAACATCGAGGTGAACATGTTCGACGGCACCTCGGCGAAGTCGAGGACCACCGCGGCCCAATACTCCACGTTGGTCGCGAGGACCCGGTCGGGCTTGCGGGCGTGCAGCTCCTCGAGCGCGGCGGTCTCCAGCGCGGCCGCGACCTCGTAGCGCGGCGCGCCCAGCTCCTTGGCCGTACGCCGCAGCACGCGGGCACGGGGGTCCTCGGCCCGGTAGACCCGGTGGCCGAAGCCCATGAGCCGCTGGCCCTTGTCGAGCTCGCTCTGGACGTACTTGCGGGCGTCACCCATCTTCTCGACGCCCTCGATCATGTGCAGCACGCGCGCCGGCGCGCCGCCGTGCAGCGGGCCGGACATCGCGCCCACCGCGCCCGACAGGGCGGCCGCCACATCGGCCCCGGTGGAGGCGATGACGCGGGCGGTGAACGTGGACGCGTTCATGCCATGCTCCGCCGCCGACGTCCAGTAGGCGTCGATGGCCTTCACGTGCTTGGGATCGGGCTCACCGCGCCAGCGGACCATGAAGCGCTCGACGATGCTCTCGGCCTCGTCGACGCGCTTCTGGGGGACCATCGGCTGGCCCAGGCCACGAGCCGACTGCGCGACGAACGACAAAGCGGTGACCGAGGCGCGTGCGAGATCGTCGCGGGCCTGGTCGTCGTCGATGTCGAGCAGCGGACGGAAACCGTACGACGGCGCCAGCATGGCCAGCGCGCTCTGTACGTCTACTCGGATGTCGCCGGAATGGACGGGAAGTGGGTACGGCTCCGCCGGGGGCAGACCCGGCTGGAACGTGTTGTCGACGAGCAGGCCCCAGACGTGTCCATAGGAGACATTGCCCACGAGCTCTTCGATGTCGACGCCCCGATAACGCAGGGCGCCCCCTTCTTTGTCCGGTTCCGCGATCTCGGTCTCGAACGCCACCACGCCTTCGAGCCCGGGTTTGAAGTCGGACATTCTCGGCCGCCTCCCTCTCTTGTGAAGTCCAGAGCCTTGATGTCGAGATACCGGCGGGTCAATTTAACCCGCAGCGCCCGACTGTCGCGCCCCCGGCCCTACCCAACGGGGTTCCCCCAGGTAGGGGCCACCGAGCGAGACGTGCACCGAGCACGCGAGAATACCTTTCCGTGGACAGCGCTTCGCACCTCCCCGGGCTCCGGCACAGCTACGAAGGTGAGCCCCTGCTCGAATCCGGCATGGCGGCCGACCCGGTGACGCAGTTCGCGCTGTGGTTCGCGGACGCGGTCGCCGCGGGCCTGCCGGAACCGAACGCGATGGTCGTCGCCACCAGCTCCGCCGGTGGCCGCCCCTCCGCCCGCACCGTCCTCCTCAAGGGCTTCGACGAGCGCGGGTTCGTCTTCTTCACCAATTACGAGTCCCGCAAGGGCCGCGACCTCGGTGAGAACCCGCGGGCCTGCCTGCTGTTCCCCTGGCATCCCATCAGGCGGCAGGTCCGAGTGGAGGGCTCCGTCGTACGGCTCCCGCGCGAGGACAGCGCCGCCTACTTCCACTCTCGTCCGTACGGCTCCCGCATCGGCGCGTGGGCCTCCCGCCAGTCGGCGGTCGTGGAGTCGAGGGAGCAACTCGACGCCAGGTTCCGTGAGCTGGCCGCGCGCTGGCCGCAGGACCCGCCGCTGCCGGACTTCTGGGGCGGCTTCCGGGTGGTGCCCGCGGAGGTCGAGTTCTGGCAGGGCCAGACCGACCGCATGCACGACCGGCTCCGCTACCGGCGGACCGGCGCGACCTGGACACTGGAGCGTCTGGCTCCCTGAACCTTTCAGGGCAGCCCGGCCGCGACCGTGAGATCGGCGACGAAGCCGGCGTAGGCCGCGTCCCGGTCGGGCGCGCGCAGAATCGCCGAGGGGTGGATCGTCGCCACGTAGTAGGCCCCCTCGCGCCGGGGGACCGGCTCTCCCCGGCGCCTGGTCACGCGGAAGTCCGCACCCAGCAGGGCCCGGGCGGCGGTGGCCCCCAGCACCACGGTCACATCCGGGTCCACCAGCCGCATCTCGGCCTCCAGCCAGGGCCGGCAGGCGTTGATCTCTCCCATGGTGGGTTTCCGGTGGATTCTGCGTTTGCCGCGTGGCTCGTATTTGAAGTGCTTGACCGCGTTGGTCACGTACACCGCCTCGCGCTCGATGCCGGCCTCTTCGAGGGCCTTGTCGAGCACGCGCCCCGCGGGCCCGACGAACGGCGCGCCCTCGCGGTCCTCCTGGTCGCCGGGCTGCTCGCCGACCAGCATGAACCGCGCGTCGGGGGCGCCTTCGCCGAAGACCGTCTGCGTGGCGGCGCGGTAGAGGTCGCAGCCCTCGCAGTGCCGCGCGGCCTCCCTGAGCGCGGGCAGGCTGATCTCCGCCGGAAGGAATCGCTGGGCCCCGATGTTTCCCATCCTGGGTCGCTTCCCCAATAGGGTCGGCTGCGAACACGGGGGAGGTCGTAGCATCGATTTACAAGGACTGGAGGAGCCTTGACCGCACACGGCCTGATCGACACGACGGAGATGTATCTCCGGACGATTTTCGAGCTCGAAGAGGAGGGCATCGTCCCGCTTCGCGCCCGGATCGCCGAGCGGCTGCAGCAGAGCGGTCCGACCGTCAGCCAGACGGTCGCGCGCATGGAGCGCGACGGCCTGGTCAAGGTCGAGGGTGACAGGCACCTCAGCATGACCGCGCTGGGCCGCACGCTGGCGATCCGCGTCATGCGCAAGCACCGCCTCGCCGAGTGCCTGCTGACGCAGGTGATCGGCATGCCCTGGGAAGAGGTCCACATCGAGGCGTGCCGCTGGGAGCACGTGATGTCCGAGTCGGTGGAGACCCGGCTCGTGAACCTTCTCAAGAACCCCCGGGTGTGCCCGCACGGCAACCCGATCCCGGGTCTCGACGAGCTGGGGGTGCCCCAGTCCGCTTCGACCGGAGATGAGATGGTGTCTCCCATGGTGACCCTCGCGGGACAGGCCCCCGTGCCCGTTGTAGTGCGCCGAATCAGCGAACAAGTGCAAAGCGACCCGGCTGTGATGCTTAAACTCAAGCAAGTTGGGATACAACCGGGACGCGAGGTCACGCTCGCGGCGAGTGACAACGGTGTAACGGTGACTGGTGATGGTGAGGTGGGAACCACGACCGCGGACCTTCCGAGGGACGTCGCCTCACACGTTTTTGTCACCAGACGATGACGGAATGAGTTGTGCCTGGTTGAATCCCCTAGGGAGTCCTTTCATTTCTCGCGACCCAGCCATCGCAGGAGCGCCCGTGCCCGGCATAGCGAACCCACCTCGACAAGGGACGGTCGTGGCATGAGGCGATGGGGAGATCTGTCACAGGACGCCGACGACCACCTTTCCGCCGGTTCCGTGCTCGAGCACGCGGAGATGGCGGTGGTCGTGACCGACCGCTTCAGCAACGTCCTGTACTGGAACCCCTTCGCCGAGCAGTTGTTCGGCCGCGTGGGCGCGTCTCCCGGCAAGGAGTCGCTGCACACCCTCGGAATCTCGGAGAAGGACCATCCGCTCGCGGCCGAACTGGCCAAGCACGTGCTGCGCGGCAACGTGTGGGAGGGCACGTTCGACGTGACCCGCGGCGACGGCACGACGATCTACGTACGCGCGCAGGCCGTGCCGCTGCGCCACCCCTCCGGCTCGGTGAGCGGCATCGTGATCACCGCGCGCGAGGCGATGCGCAGCAACGAGCGTGAGAAGGACCGCTTCGGCCTGCTCGAACGGATCGGCGAGCGGCTCGCCGGCTCCCTGTATGTCGAGGAGACGCTCAACCGGGTCGCGGACATGCTCGTCCCGCAGTTCGCCGACCACTGCTTCATCGAGCTGAACGAGGGCGACCGCCTGGTGCGCAAGGTCTCCACGCACGTGAACGGCTGGACGCCGCCGCCGGACACCTGGCGGCCGGTGGGCGCGGAGATCAGATATCCCCTCGGGCACTACGCCGAGAGCGCCCTGCGCCGCCAGGAGACGATCCTCGTCGAAGACTTCTCCCAGGTCAGCCACCCCGCACCGAGCGAGGGCGCGGCCCGGCTGTGCGGCGAGATCGGGATGACCTCCGCCATCGTCGCCCCGCTGTGCGTGCGCGGCGAGACGCTCGGCCTCATGTACCTCGGCCTGTCGAACCTCACCAACCGGCGGTCGCCCCACTACGACACCTTCGACCGCGACTTCGTCGGCGCCATCGCCACCCGCGTCGCGCTCGCCGTCGACAACGCGCTGCTGTTCGAGGAGGAACGGCACACCGCCGAGTCGTTCCAGAAGCACCTGCTCCCGCGTCAGCCGCTGCCCTCGCTCGACGGCCTGGAGATCGCCGTCCGCTACTACCCGGCCGCCCCGCTCGCCTCGCACGGCCAGGGCATCCAGACCCAGGTGGGCGGCGACTGGTATGACGTGATCCCGCTGTCGGCCGGCCGCGTCGGCATCGTGATCGGCGACGTCGAGGGCAGGGGTGCCAAGGCGGCGGCGGTCATGGGCCAGCTCAGGGCCGCGTTGCGGGCCTTCGCCCAGGACGACAAACCGCCCGCCGACATCCTCGCCCGCCTCGACGAGTGGACCAGGATCGTCGCCGCGCCGGAGCACGACGACTTCGGCGCCGACATCACCAACCCGCCGATCGTCACCTGTCAATACATGGTGTACGACGCGTGGTCGAGACAGTTGTCGTTCGCCAACGCCGGGCACGCGCCGCCGCTGCTGATCGTGGACGGCGAGGTCAGAGACCTGGACATCACCGAGGTCGGCCAGCCGCTCGGCGTGCGGGCCAAGGGCATGCACGCCGACCTGGTCTACAAGGAGGAGACGCGGGTGCTGCCGCCCGGCGCGACCCTGCTCCTCTACACCGACGGCCTGGTCGACCGCAGGCCGCCGCGCGACTCCGCCACGGGCGTCCCCGCCGACGACGAGGCGCTCGACATCCTGCGGGAGAAGCTCGCCAAGGCGTCGGGGGAGTCCGTCGAGCGCATCGCCGACCTGGCCACGGTGGCCGTACCCGGCGAGATCGACGACGACATGGCGATCCTCGTCGTCCGCTCCGCGGGCGCCGAGCTGCAGTCCCAGGAGCGCACGTTCCCGGCCCAGCCGATCATGGTGAGCGAGGCCCGGCGGATGGCGTCCGAGGCGTTCGCCGGATGGCAGGTGCCAGAGGAACGCGCGGAGCTGGCCTGCCTGCTCGTCTCCGAGGTCGTGACCAACGTGGTGCTGCACGCCGCCAGCGCCAGCGTGCCGCGCCGCGAACTGGTGCTCGACGGGCCGCCGCTGCCGTTCGACGAGTCGTGGGACGTGCCGGGCTTCGAAGAGGAGATCGCGGGCGACAAGGAGTTCACGCTGCGGCTGCGCAGGGGCGCGGAGTCCGTCTGGGTCGAGGTCTTCGACCAGGACCTGCGCCTGCCCCGCATCCGCAGCGCGGGGGAGAACGACGAGGGCGGCCGCGGCCTCTATCTCGTCGACCAGCTCGCGCGCCGCTGGGGCTCCCGCCCCACCCGTGAGGGCAAGGCGGTCTGGTTCGAGATCCCCATCGGCGGCCGTTAGACGGTGAAGCGCCTCCCGTTGTGGGGGCGCTTCAGGTCAGTGCTTCTGGTCGAGGCAGCTGTAGCCGTCCGGGCGCTCGGGTTCGAGCGTCACCTGCCGCAGCACGGTCGCCTCCATCGAGATGCGGAAGGTCTCCTGATGCGCGCAGTCATACAGCGCGTACGTGCCCTCGCGTTCGCCGAGCAGCAGCACCTCCACACCGTTGCGCAGCACCTTGCCACTCTCGCGGTCGTTGAGCACCACCCACTGGTCCTGGAAGCCCACCATGGACAGCAGCATGCTGGCGGGCCTGCCCTTCTCGGCGACGGCGATCGCGTCGCTCTCCATCTGCCCCATCAGCGCGAAGCCCAGCCCGATGCCGGTGAACGCCGCCACCACGATCTTCATGCCCGCGCGGCCGGACGGCCGCCGCCGCAGCAGCCGGAACGGCACGAGGAAGGCCAGGGCGCCGATCAGCACCGAGGTGATCACGACACCGGCCAGCGACACGCCTTCGCCCAGCCCCAGGTAGCCGAGGAAGCCCCAGTAGGTCGCCCCGCACCACAGCGCGCCGACGATCGCGGCGGCCCACGGGCGCTCCCTTATGGCCTGGACCAGGCGGAACAGATAGCCGAGGGTCACCTTGTCGAGCAGCCACACGACAGCCACGACGATGCCCGTGAGCAGGGCGCCGGCGATGACGAGCAGGACCAGCGACCCCACCAGGCGGCCGAACATGGTGGCCTGGTCGATGCCCGCCTGCTCGGGGCTGATGTTGAAGATGCCGTAGACCTGCTGGATGCCGAGGTAGAGCAGCGCGTAGAGGGCGATGCCGATCGGCACCACGACCGATCCGCCGCGTTCCAGCAGATCGACGACGCTGGCCTTCGCGTCCGGCTCCGGCAGGTCGGGGACGACGCCGGTGATTTCCTCCGGCTTAGTGATAGTCATGTGTCGGTTCATTCCATTTTCAACCATTGCGACGGAACATGATTGCAGGTGCAGAAGACCAACGCGTTAACTGACGGCGACGTACGCGCCGCGCCGCACGCTTCTTTCCGGCCGTTCCGGGTGCTTCACTCGGACACATGGAGCTCGCCCACGACCGCCGCGGCAGCGGCCCGCCGCTGGTCCTCCTGCACGGCATCGGTCATCACCGGCACGGCTGGCGGCCGGTCCTCGACCTGCTCGCCGAACGGCACGACGTCATCGCGGTGGACCTGCCCGGTTTCGGGGACTCTCCGCCCCTGCCGTACGGCACGCCGTACAACGCGGAGACGCTGGGGCGGGCGGTGCGCGAGTTCTGGACCGGCCTCGGCCTGAGCCGGCCGCACGTCGCGGGCAACTCGCTCGGCGGCTACATCGCGCTCGACCTGGCGTCCTCCGCCGACGTCCGCACGGCCGTCGCGCTGTCTCCCATCGGGTTCTGGTCCCGGTCCGAGCACGTGTACGCGCGGACGGTGCTGCGCCTGCTGCGGCAGGCGACGCGGATGGGCGGGCTGTCCGCGCTCGCGGCCGACACGGCCGAGGGCAGGGCGCTCGCCATGGGCCTGCTCGTGGCTCACCCGCAGCGGCTGTCGCGCGAGGCCGTGGTCGCGGCGGCCACGGCGATGCGCGAGTGCGTGGGGTTCGAGGAGACGCTGGAGTCGATGGCGTGGGTCGCGCCGCCCGCGCCGCCTCAGGTGCCGGTCACGATCGCCTGGGGCGACCGCGACCGGCTGCTGCCGCGCCGCCAGGCCGTACGCGCGGCACGGTGGGCGGGGCAGCGGGCGCTGCTGCTGCGGGGCTGCGGCCACCTGCCGATGAGCGACGACCCGGAGCTGGTCGCGCGGGTGATCCTCGAAGGCGGCGCCCGCGAGGGCTCCCGCTGAGCCCTCCCGTGTGGCTCGTGCCGCGCATGCGGCTTGTGCCGAGGGACACGCGGGGGCGGGGAAACCCGCGCATACTGATCAGTGTGGACACCGGACTCATCCTTCTGGTCTTCCTGGCGTTCCTGTTCGCGTGGCTGCTGAACAAGGTGCGCCGGTTCTTCCGGCTGAGCCCGGTGGCCTACGGAGGCGTGATCGTCGTGTTCGTGGTGGCCATGCTGCTCATCTGGGGACAGCAGCACGGCTGATCCGTGCCTTTGCTGATCCGGGGCCCTTTTTCAGAAGCCGAAGGACCGGCCGATGATCTCCTTCATGATCTCGGTGGTGCCGCCGTAGATCGTCTGCACGCGGCTGTCCAGCCAGGCCTTCGCCACCGGATATTCCAGCATGTAGCCGTAGCCGCCGTGGAGCTGGACGCACCGGTCGATGACCTTGTTCTGCAGCTCGGTCGTCCACCACTTGGCCTTCGCGGCGTCGACGGCCGTGAGCTCCTTGGCGTTGAGCGCCCGTATGCACTTGTCCACGTAGTGGCGGGCGATCTCCACCTCGGTGGAAAGCTCGGCCAGCAGGAACCGGGTGTTCTGGAACTTGCCGATGCTGCGGCCGAAGGCCGTACGGTTGCGGCAGTACTCGATCGTCTGCTCCAGCACCGTCTCCGCCGCGGCCACGGCCGCCACCGCGATCGACAGCCGTTCCTGCGGCAGGTTGTTCATGAGCTGGAAGAAGCCCTGGCCCTCCTCGCCGCCCAGGAGGTTGGCCACCGGCACCCGGACGTTCTCGAAGAACAGCTCGGCGGTGTCCTGCGCGTGCATGCCGACCTTCTCCAGGTTGCGGCCGCGGGTGAAGCCCTCCATGCCGCGCTCCACCACAAGCAGCGAGGTGCCCCGCGCGCCCGCCGAGGGGTCGGTCTTGGTCACGACCACGACGAGGTCGGAGTTGATGCCGTTGGTGATGAAGGTCTTCTGCCCGTTGACCACGTAGTGGTCTCCCTCGCGGACGGCGGTGGTGCGGATGCCCTGCAGGTCGCTGCCGGCCCCCGGCTCGGTCATCCCGATGGCCGTGATCAGCTCGCCCGACGCGAAGCCGGGCAGCCAGCGCTGCTTCTGCTCGTCGTTGGTCAGATCGACCATGTACGGCGCCATGATGTCGTTGTGCAGGCCGAATCCCAGGCCGCTGGCGCCGACACGGATGATCTCCTCGACGATCACCGTGTTGTAGCGGAAGTCGGTGATGCCCGAACCGCCGTACTCCTCGGGCACGGAGAAGCCGAACATGCCCAGCTCGCCCGCCTTCTTCCACACGTCGCGGGGGACGATGCCGTCCTTCTCCCACTGCGCGTGGTGGGGGACGACCTCGCGGGCCATGAACTCACGGACGGTCTCGCGGAAGAGGTCGTGCTCCTCGTCGAAGAGGTCTCGCCGCATCGGGTAAGCCTTCCGGTCCCAGGGTCTGTTGGCCGCACCAGAATACGATTCTAGTCCTCCCTGGTCGATCGGGATCATGTTGTACGGAGGGTCACAACTCCGAAACCATCGTCATAACGACCCCTTTGGCCCGCTTCGGTTGCCTCTAAGATCTACCTTCGGTTTGCTATAGGCCCGCCAGGGCGGTCCTGTGATCGGAGTATGCGGTGATTCGGTGGAAAGCTGGTCTCCCTAGGACCATGGCCGCTCTGGCCCTCGGCCTGGCCGGAACGGCGTTCGTCGTCGGGCCGTCGATGACAGCAGGCGCCGCTACCGCCACTCTCGTCGTCGACTACACCTGCAACAACGGCATCGCCGGAACGGGCTCCGGGACCGTGAACCTCAGGACGAGGCTCACCGTCCCGACGACGCTCAACGTCGGTGACCCGCTCAACGTCGAGTGGAAACTGAACTACAAGGACGCGACGCGCTTCGGATCGCCCGCGTACATGCCCAAGGGTGGCCGGATCGATGTGACCGGCCGAGCCAACATCAGCGGCAGCTGGATCGGCCAGCTTCAGCCGAAGGGAACCGTGGAGCAGTCGGGGCCGCTTGACAAGGGCGTCCCGCTCAATCTGCCCGTCGGCATTTCGGACTTCGGCCACACCGACCGGGCAGGCACTGTCACGGTGCGGCCCGGCAACACGTTGTTCGTCGATTTCCGGCCGGCGGCCTCTGAAGTCATGGTCAACGACGACGATCCGGCGATCACCTACAGCGGCGGCTGGGAGGACCTCAACGACCGGCCGAGCGAGGACAACGACTATCACCTCGACCTGCATCGGACCACGGACAAGGACGCCTGGGCGTCCTACACCTTCACGGGCACCGGCATCGAATACGTCGCGCAAAAGGACCGGGACGCGGGACCGATAGACATCGCCATCGACGGCCAGGCGGCGACTCCGCCGCGGGTGGACCCCTCGCGAAACCCCGACGGCACTCTCGTGAACGATGCCCACAAGGGCGGCGAGACCCTGTGGAAGTTCCACGGTCTGAAGTACGCGCAGCACACGATCACGATCAAGAACGTCCAGGACGCCAAGGCGGGCCAACTCGACGCCTTCCGCGTGATCACTCGTGATCTGGTCAATCCGCCGAAGGAGTACCGCGCCGAGTGCACCCTCGCCAACGCGCCGGGCGCCATCCAGGTGGAGATCGGGGGCGGTGACGACAACACGGCCAGTCCGTCGCCGGACAGTTCGCCTGACGCGTCCGCTTCGCCGAGCTCGTCGCCGAGCCCTTCGGCCAGTCCCACCGACGAGGACCCGGGCGACGAGTCGCCTTCCCCGTCGCCTTCGCCCTCGGCCACGCCTTCGCCTTCTCCGTCGGCCAGTCCGTCGCCGGCCGCCGTGCAGACGCAGCACTACATCGTGACGGCGGTGGTGACGCAGGGCAGTCCGTCGCCGACGGCGACGAGGACGGTGACGCTGACCGCGACGCCGAGCGTGGCGCAGGTGGCGATCACGCCGCAGGGCGGCGCGCAGACCGGTGAGGCTCCGGAGCGTGTGTCGTCCTCGGGCATGCTGCTGATCGGCTCGGGCGGCGCGTTGTTGCTGATCGGCATGCTCAGCGGTGTGGCAATGCTCCGGCGCAGGGCGGCCCACTCGGGCGAGCGGGGCTGAGGAGGATGACGATGAACGACGGCATTCCTGACGGTGGCGCTCCCGAGCACGGTGGCGCTCCCCAGCAGAGCGGCGTTCCCCAGCAGAGCGGTGCTCCCGAGCAGACCGGTGCGGTGGCCGACGCCAAGAAGGCGCGCAAGCCGCTGCCCCAGCCGGTCCTCGCGACGCTGCTCGTGGCCGGGTCGTTCGGCGGCATCGCGGCCGTGATGGCCGGGATGCTCGTCGTGCTGAGCCCCTCGGACCCGCAGCAGAGCGGGCAGGTTCCGGACGCGGTCAACGTCCGGGGCGCGGGCAACGTGGCCTTCCTGCCGCCGGCCGTGGGCCCGGGCGGGCCGGGCGTGCCGCTCACGGCCGCCGACCCGACCGCGCCGCCGCCGGATCCCGCGCTGCAGCCGATCGCCCCGCTGACCCTCACGAGCGCGGCCTCGTCGTCCTCGAAGCCGCTGTCGTCCTCGTCGTCCGGCGCGAAGAAGACGACGAGCAAGAAGGCCGCCGGCCGGCCGCTCAAGATCAGCATTCCCGCCATCGGCGTGAAGGCCGTGGTGGGCTCGGTGGGCGTGGACAAGTCCGGCGTGATCCAGGCGCCCCCGCTGAGCAAGCCCAGCCTGACCGGCTGGTACCGCTACGGGCCGGCCCCCGGCGACCAGGGGCCGGCGGTCATCCTCGGACACGTGAACACCCGCAAGGGCGCCGCCGTCTTCAGCCGTCTGCGCGAGCTCAAGCGGGGCAACAAGATCGCCGTTCTCCGCGCGGACGGCAAGATGGCGATCTTCACCGTTGACGGGATCGAGCAGGTCAGCAAGTCGACCTTCCCGACCAAGCGGGTCTACAGCAACACGATCACGTCGTCGCTGCGGCTGATCACCTGTGGCGGGGTCTACAACGCCAAGCAGCACCACTACACCGACAACATCATCGTCTACGCGACGCTGACGCAGACCAAGTGATCACAGGGGTGATCAGCCCATGCTGATCACCTCTTCGCCCTCCCGCTCCTCGCGCTCGGGCGGATCGTGCGGCCTTCGCCGTACGACCGTCCGGGCAGCGCGCTGGACCAGCAGCGTGCCCGCCACCGCCGCCACCGCGACGGCCACCAGCGCGTACGGCTGACGCCACGGCGAGGAGTCGCCGCCGGCCGCGGCCAGCCGCGTCGGCGGGGCGGCCCGGACCACCTGGGGGGCGGGGGCCGACTGGGATACACCGGCCGGCTGCGCGGACGCCGCGGACGTCGCCGTCGGCAGGCGGTTGGGAACGACGTTCGTCGCCTTCCAGGGGAACCCGGGTGGTTTCACCGGCCCCCAATAATCCTTGATCACGATGCCGACGGGCACCGGGAACGGCGGCGGAGCCGTCTTCAGCCCGCCCGGCACCGTGAGCGTGCCGATCTCGTACGTCGCGAACATGCCCTGCACACCTTCGACCCGCCACCGTCCGGCCGGCACGGTGATGGACGTGGCGTAGTGCGCGGGTTCCGGCAACGGCGTCCCGTCGAACGTCAGGGTCGTGCCGTCCTTTCCGATCAGGCGCAGGGCGATCGGTTCGAGGTCGCCGGGGCCGTCGTACGGATGGGTGCCGTGCTGAAGGACCCAGAAGCCCACCGTGTAGGAGACATCGGGCCGCACCGTGGCGGGAAGCGGGTCGAGCTCGGTCACGGCCCAGAAGCCGGCCCGCGCGTGCGCGGGCAGGGACGGCGCGAGGATCACCGCCATCGCCGCGAGGGCCACGAGCAGTCGTCTCATGGTCAACACCTCCACCCTCCCTACTGTTGCGGGACGATGAAGGTTCCCTGGGAATTTCCTGACATAGGCCGCCCGCCGGTTATGTCGATGGTCAACTCCTGGGAGACTGTTCGCCACGTGTACGTGACTGTGGTGGCAGGAGAGACGTCGTGCCCGACCCCAGTGCCCGGCGCAGGAGTGCCCGGCGTCGCATCGCGGCCCGATCGGCGGCGGGAGCGGCGGCCGCGCTGGCCCTGATGACGTGGCCGGTGCTCGCCGAGACCGAGAACACGACCGTGCTGTATTCCTGCACTCCGGCCGGCAGCGCCGCCGCCGCGACCTACCCGGTGAACGTGACCCTGGTCGGGCCCGCCGACCCGGTGGTGAGCAGCGCGGCGACCGTGACCTGGCAGATCGCTCCCGCGACGCCGTCCGACGGCCAGAGCGCGATGGTGGCGCCGGCGACGGGCGTCGCGGCGAACGACGTAATGATCGCCGAGGGTGTGGTGGAGGTGACCGGCGCTCCCGTCGTGAGCGAGCCCGCGGACGCGTCGCCGAGCCCCAGCCCCAGCCCCAGCCCCAGTCCCAGTGCCAGTCCCAGTGCCAGTCCCAGTGCCACCCCGACGCCGAGCCCGTCGCCCTCCCCCTCCGTCTCTCCGTCAGTCTCTCCGTCCGCATCGCCTTCCGCGTCCGCATCGCCTTCCGCGTCGGTATCGCCTTCTCCTGACGGCAACGAGTCGGCGACGGAGGCATCCCCGAGCCCGTCACCCTCCGCCAGTGCTGAACCGGAGAACGGCACCGACACGGAGAACGGCACGCAGGAGGAGAGTCCTGCGGCGATCACGCTGAGCCCGTCCGCCTCCACGGTGCTCGCGTCGTCACTCTCGCCGTCGGCAACGCTGACGCCGATCCCCCAACTGCTCGTCACGCTGACGCCGACGGCGACGGGCACGGTCGGGGTCGCGGCCGGAAACTTCACGCTGAAGCTGCGCGCCGCGGGGGACACCACAGGCGAGGGCGAGGCGCTCTACACGTGCACGCTGCCGGCGTCCGCGAGCAGGGCGTCGCTCGCGTTCGCCGTCGCCTCCTCCTCGTCCGCCTCGCCGTCTCCCTCGGCTTCGCCGAGCCCGTCCGACACCGACGACGACGCGAGCGCCTCGCCCAGCCCCAGCGCGGCGGCATCGACGAGCCCGACCCCGAGCCCGAGGACCACGACGACCACCACGGTCACGGCGACCGCGACGGCCTCCCGCACGGCGACCAAGCAGATCAAGACGACCCCGCTCGGCGGCGCGCAGACCGGGGGCGGGGGCGACGCGGGCCCGGACGCCCGCCTCGTCGTGCTCACCGGCCTGGCGCTGATGGCCGCCGCGGCGGCCGGAGGGCTGCTGCTGCGGCGGTTCGGCCTCAACCCCGGCTCGTACGGCAGGCATTAGCGTCCGGCTAGCGTCCGGCTGACGCGGACATGCCGAGAACGGGAGAATGTTTGAGCAATAGGAGGCGGTCTTGGGGTATTTGTCCGTAAGATCTCTACCTGACTGTGACCGTACGCTGGAATGCTGGTACGCCTGTTGACTGCGAGCATCGAAGTGGAGAGACGTCAGTGCTGAAGTCAAAGGCGCGGGGCCGTGTCGCCGGAAGGGCCGCCGCGGCCGGAGTGGTCAGCGCGGGCCTTCTCCTGGGCCTGAGCGCGCTCGGCGCGCACGCCGAAACGAAGACCGTGACGTACAGCTGCACTCCGAACGTGGGTGGCGCTGCGGTGACGCACGATTTCACGGTGACGCTCACCGCCAGCACAACGGCGGTGTCCGGCACCCAGTACACCGCGACCCTGAGCGTCCAGCCCGTCACCACGTCGGCGTTCCCCGCGCCGGTGGAGATCGCGAGCGGCGCGAAGATCGAGCTGCAGCCCAGCGTGTCGGCGTCGGCGCTGCCGGCCGGCATGACCGCGGGCGTGTCCACGCCCTCGCCGACCGGCGCAGCGTTGACCTCCGCCGTCGCGGCTCAGGGGTCGATGCCGCCGCTTCCCACGGCCACGATGACCGTCACACCGCAAAGCGGGGCCACCTCCGTCGTGCTGACGGCGAAGGACTTCAAGATCAGTATGATCGCGCCCGCCGGCACGGGCACGACCACCACGACGCCCACCGCGCTCTACAACTGCGTGGTCGCCAGCACGGGCGCCAACACGGCGCCCGCCGTCGCGACGATCGCGGTGGCGAGCCCCTCGGCGTCCCCGAGCGCGAGTGCCAGTGCCAGCGCGAGCCCCTCCGCGAGCGCCTCGCCCACGCCCCGTAACACCAGGACGGTGTACGAGACGGTCTTCGCGTCGCCCACGCCGGTCAAGACCAAGAAGTCGAAGTCCGCCCAGATCGAGAACACGCCCGGGGGCGGCGCGGCCACCGGCGGTGGAGGCGACGCCGGCCCCGACGCGCGGCTCTTCGTCCTCAGCGGCACCGCGCTCATGCTGGCGGCGGGCGCGGGCGGGCTCGTGCTCCGGGCCCGGCGACGTCCGGTGAGGCAGTAGGACGCGAGCCATGACCACCCCGCCACCTGGACAGTACCCGCCGGGCCAGCCGTACGGCGTGCCTCTCGGGCCGGGCGGGCAGGGCTACCCACAGCCGGTTTACGGCCAGCCGGTCTTCCAACCGGTGATGATGCCCCAGATGCAGCCCGTACAGCCGTCGCCTCCGCCGCCAGAGGAGAAGCCTCCCGGCAGCGGCGCGGAGGCCGTCCGGCGCTTGCTGATCACGGCGGCCATCGTGGGCCTGGTCATCATGATCGTGGGCGTAGTGATCATGGTGAACAATCCGGACGAGTACGCCGCGTCGGAGCGTTCGACGCTGAAGCTCGCGGCGCCGCAGGACGGGCTCGCCCCCTCCGTGGGGCCGGGCGGAGCCGGGCAGCCGCTGACGCAGGCGGTCGCCACCGCGCCGCCGCCGCTCCCGAAGATCCCGGCCGCGCCCGCGATGCAGCCGTCCACGCCCAAGCGCCTGATCATCCCCAAGATCGGCGTCAACGCGCCGATCAAGTCGGTCGGCCTCGACCGTTCCGGCGCGATCCAGACGCCCCCGATCAGCAACGCGAACCTGGTCGGCTGGTATCGCGGCGGCCCGACGGCGGGGGAGGCCGGCCCTGCCGTCATGCTCGGCCACAAGGACACCACCACGCGCGGCGCCGTCTTCAGCCGCCTGCACGAGCTGGAGTACGGCGACAAGATCGAGGTCGTCCGTCTCGACGGCACCGTGGCCGTCTTCACGGTGGGCGGGATCGAACAGGCGGACAAACAAACGTTTCCCACCAACCGGGTGTACGGCCACGCCGACAACGCCGAGCTCAGGCTGATCACCTGTGGCGGCACCTACAACCACACGACTGGCCACTATGTCGACAACGTCATCGTCTATGCCCTGATGACGGGTTCGCGGCTCGCGAAGTCGACGTCCTGATCTCGGGCACCTCGCGGGAAGGGCTCGTGGCGGGCGGCCGTCGGGGCTATGGTCTCTTCGACCCGATCATGAGGAGGGCCTGTGGGCTGGTTCTCGAAACTCCTGCTGCCCGGTCGGCTGCGCACGGGGCCCACGGCGCTGCTGCCTGCCCGGCCGGATCCGAAGACACTGCTGGCGGTCGCGCAACTCGCCGATCCCGAGGCGAGAACCGACGGCGACGACATCCTCGCGGGTGGGTCGCGCATCGAGGCGCCCGTCGAACTGACCGGTGACGTCCTCGCCAAACTCGGCGTGCCCGACGAGGACACACTTTGGGCGTGCCGGATCGCGGCCGAGGGCCCGCTGCCGGTGGACTTCTTCGACAAGAGTCTTGCCGAGGGCATCGCCTACCGCCTGGGCGGCTGGTTGCTCTGCCAGGGCGATCCGCTCGATCCCGCCGAGGAGACCGGAGACCCGCTGGTCTACCTGCCTGCCGTGCCGGAGCCCGAGGAGATCCTGCCGATCCTGGCCGAGGCCCTACGGCACGCCGAGGCGGTGGACGCCGAGAGGTGGCCGGAGGGCGAGCTGATCGAGGGCGTCGTCCACGTCCCCGTTCGCCGTGGCAGAGTGGCGGACGTCTACGCGGGCGCCGACGTGCTGGTCACGATCGAGGAGGGGCATCGTCTGCCGCCCGCCGCCCAGACCCGCTGGCCGTACCTCACGGAGATCGCGATCGTCCGGGTCTCCCCGATCGCACGTACGGAGGAGACCGGAGACGAGGGCGCGGCCGGCGCCGTCTCCGGAGAAGCGGCCGGCGGTACGACGGAAGGCGCGCCGAGCGCGGACGCGGCCCCGCTGGACGGCCACGCCGACACGAACTCCGGCCCGGACGCGGACGCCACCTCTGAAACGGACTCCGGCTCGGGTACGGACGCCACCTCCGGAACGGACTCCGGCTCCGACGCGGAAGAGGCGCCGAGCGGGAACGACGCGGAGGACGCCGACGAGGCGCGGGAGGCGCTGCTCGTCCGGGCGGCCGTCGCGGTGACGCTCGCCAACGAGCTCCGGGGGATCGCGGCCGACAGCCGGGGCTTCCAGCTTGCCGAGCCTGCCGACGCGCTCCCGGGAGGTTATGCCTGAATATGTCCGTTTCCCCGCCTCCCCCGACGAAAGTTCTGATGTAACCTCTCACTAACCGAACATTGCTCGGTTTCTTATGGAGGCACTGTGGCAGAGGCGTACATCGTCGGGGCGGTTCGCACGCCGGTCGGCAAGAAGAAGGGCGGGCTCTCCACGGTCCACCCGGTCGACCTGGCCGCCCACACTCTCTCCGCGCTCGTCGAGCGCACCGGCGTCGACCCCGCCGCCGTAGATGACGTGATCATGGGCTGCGTCATGCAGTTCGGCCCGCAGTCCATGGACATCGCGCGCAACGCGTGGCTCAGCGCGGGCCTCCCGGAGACCGTGGCCGGGGTCACGATCGACCGGCAGTGCGGCTCGTCGCAGCAGGCCATCCACTTCGCCGCGCAGGGGGTGCTGTCGGGCACGCAGGACCTGGTCGTCGCGGCCGGCGTCGAGTCGATGTCCATCGTGCCGATGGGATCGAGCATCTCGGCGGCCCTGGAGAAGGGCATGCCGTTCCCGTTCGGCGACAAGTGGGTCGAGCGGTACGGCAAGCAGGAGATCTCCCAGTTCCGCGGCGCGGAGCTGATGTGCGAGAAGTGGGGCCTGGAGCGCGACGAGCTGGAGCGCTACGCCTACGAGAGCCACCAGCGGGCCGCGAAGGCGATCGCCAACGGACACTTCAAGGACCAGATCGCCCCGATCAACGGCGTGATCGACGACGAGGGCCCGCGGCCCGACACCACGCTGGAGAAGATGGCCGGGCTGAAGACCCTCCGCGAGGGCGGCCGGATCACCGCGGCCACCTCCTCGCAGATCTCCGACGGCTCGGGCGCGCTGCTCATCGCCTCGGAGCAGGCGGTGCGCGAGCACGGCCTGGTCCCGCGCGCCCGGATCGTCACGCTCGCGCTGACCGGCGACGACCCGATCTACATGCTGACGGCGCCGATCCCGGCCACCCGCAAGGCGCTGGCCAAGGCGGGGCTCTCGATCGAGGACATCGACGTCATCGAGATCAACGAGGCGTTCGCCCCGGTGCCGCTGGCCTGGCTCAAGGAGATCGGGGCCGACCCGGCCCGGACCAACCCCAACGGCGGCGCCATCGCGCTGGGGCACCCGCTGGGCGGCACCGGCGCGATCCTCATGACCAAGCTCCTGCACGAGCTCGAGCGCACCGGCGGGCGCTACGGCCTGCAGACGATGTGCGAGGGCGGCGGCCAGGCCAACGTCACGATCATCGAGCGTCTCTGACCGTTCGCGCGAAAGGGCACCCCGGATCGATTTCGGGGTGCCCTTTCCTCTGCCGGGCCGGCGACGTCCGGTGCCGGGCCCCGGTCCTCGTGGGCCCGCTGGGTTACGCTGAGTCGTGGCTCGTGGGATCCGGGGCGAAGGAGGCGGGATGAGCGTCGCTTACGATGACAGAGAGCACTCCTATCACCACGGTCCGTACACGATCGCCGATCTGGATCGCATGCCCAGGGACGCGCGGTACGAGCTCGTCGACGGATGGATCGTCATGTCCCCCTGGCCCAGCATTCGTCATGACCACGCGGTCCGGAACCTGCGGACCCGACTGGATGCGGCGGTCGCGCGCGCCGGTGCCGATCTCTATGTGAACGGCCCGGTCGACGTGTTCACGTCGACCGGGATACGCGTGCCCGACGTCGCGGTCGTCGACGGCAGGGCCGCTCGTCGCGCGGTCGAGCGAGACGAACGGGCATATCAGGGAGTCGACCTGCTCCTCGTGGTCGAGGTCGTCTCCCGGGAGAGCGCCAGCGAGCGCACCGACAGGTACGAGAAGCCCAGCGAATACGCCAAAGCGGGGATCGCCCAATATTGGGTGGTGGACCTGGAGCCCAAGCCGAACGTCACGGTCTGGGCGCTGATGCCAGGTCATGATGTCTACCCGCAGGTCGATCGTGTCTTCGCCGGGGACCTGCTGAAGACGGATGTCCCAGTCGAGCTCTCCATCGATCCGGCTGTTCTCCTCTCGGTCTGAGCTCGGGTCTGTCATCCCTGCGAAGGCCATGACGGCAGGGCATGGACACCGAAAGGGCACCCCGGATCGATTCCGGGGTGCCCTTTCCTCTGCCGGGCCGGCTTACTCAGCGGCCTTTCGGCAGGCGCCGCGGCTGGCGCACCGGTCGCATGGGCGGGGCCGGGATCTGCCGCGGCGGTGGGAAGGAACGCTGGGGCTGCGGCGTGCGCGGGTTCTGCCGCTTGCCGCCTTTGCTGGACGCGCGAGTACGCATACGGGATCTCCTTGTACGTCGGGAACGCGGCACCGAGGTGCCGTCACTCAGCTGCCGCGTCGGATGGACAGGGCCGGAAAGCTGAGCGGATCAGCTGGGCTGATCAGCGGTCGCCGTACAGAATCCACATGCGGACGACGGTAACAAGCCGCCGTATCGCCGGACAAAGGGTTTTTCGCCCGTCCAAGACGGCCAAGCCGTCTCCAAGTGGCTCACCAGACCGCGACAAGTGGGGTCCTGTGTACTCAGACGCGTCAGAGAGACATCCCTTGCACAGGAGTCAGGAGATACCCATGAGGTCGATCAAGCGCGTCGCCGCCGTGCTCGCCACCACCGCCGTCGCGGTCACCACGTTCGGCGTCCTGTCCGCCCCGGCGCACGCCCAGAAGCCCGACGGCTGGTACCGCTGCTACGTCTCGGACCACGGCTGGATGTGGTGCCTCGACGTGTGAGCCTGACCGGCTCGCCGAACGGCCCCGCCCCCGCGCACAAGGGGGGCGGGGCCGTGCCCGTTCAGCCGATGTGCCGGTGGACGTCGTCGAACATGGACGGCCCGGTGCGCTGGGGCGCGATCCACGGCCCCTCCAGCGACGGGTCGATGATGCCCTCCTCCAGGAACGTGTAGCGCCCGTCGAGCACCCGCCGGGCCAGCCGCACGTCCATGGCGTCGGTGTTGTCCCAGAGCCGGTCGAACAGCGCCTCGGCCCGATGCCGGGCCTGGTGACAGAAGGTGTCCGCCAGCTCGTACGGCTTGCGCCCGAACTCGGCCCCGTCCTCCTGGGCGCGCACGCAGACCGCGGTGATGGCGAACAGCTCGGCGCCGATGTCCACGATCCGCGACAGGAACCCCTGCTTGTGCTCCAGCTGCGCCTGCCAGCGCGACATGCCGTAGAACGTCGACCTGGCGAGCTTGCGGCAGGTCCGCTCGACGTAGCGCAGGTGCTGGGCCAGCGGGCCGAACTCGGCGTACGACGTGGGCACCTGGCCGGGCCCGGCCATCAGGCTCGGCAGCCACTTGGCGTAGAAGGCGCCGGCCCGGGTGGCCGCCCGACCCTTGGCCCGCAGGTCGGCCTTCGGATCGACGAGCTCGCCCGCGACCGACAGGTGGGCGTCGACCGCCTCACGGGCGATGAGCAGGTGCATGATCTCGGTCGAGCCCTCGAAGATGCGGTTGATCCGCAGGTCGCGCAGCATCTGCTCGGCGGGCACACCGCGCTCCCCGCGGGCGTGCAGCGACTCGGCGGTCTCGTAACCGCGCCCGCCTCTCATCTGCACCAGCTCGTCCATCAGCCGCCAGGCCATCTCGGTGCTGTACAGCTTGGCGAGCGCGGCCTCGATGCGGATGTCGTTGCGCTCGTCGTCGGCCATCCGGCCGGCCAGGTCCACCACCGACTCGAGCGCGTACGCGGTGGCGGCGATGAAGGCGATCTTGCTGGCGATGGCCTCGTGCTGCCCGACCGGCCGGCCCCACTGGACCCGTTCGCGCCCCCACTCGCGGGCGATCTTCGTCGCCCACTTCGCCGCGCCGACACAGGTGGCCGGAAGGGAGAGCCGGCCGGTGTTGAGCGTGGTCAGGGCGATCTTCAGGCCCTGGCCCTCCCGGCCGATCAGGTTCTCCACCGGCACCCGCACCTGGTGGAAGCGGGTGACGCCGTTCTCGATGCCGCGCAGGCCCATGAACTGGTTGCGGTGCTCGACGGTGATGCCGGGGGCGTCGGCCTCGACCACGAAGGCCGAGATCTTGGAGCCGGTCCGGGCCATCACCACCAGCAGATCGGCCACCACGCCGTTGGTCGTCCACAGCTTGACGCCGTTGATCACATAGGCGTCGCCGTCGCGTACGGCGGTCGTCGACAGCCGGGCGGGATCGGAGCCGACGTCCGGCTCGGTGAGCAGGAAGGCGGAGATCTCGCCCCGGGCGCAGCGGGGCAGGAAGCGGCGCTTCTGCTCCGGGGTGCCGAACAGCCGCAGCGGCTGCGGAACCCCGATGGACTGGTGGGCCGACAGCAGCGCGGTGAGCGCGGGGGAGCACGAGGTCACGAGTTCCAGCGCGCGGCAGTAGTACAGGTGGCTCAGGCCCAGCCCGCCGTACTCCTCCTCGATGGTCATGCCGAATGCGCCGATCGCGGCCAGGCCCTTGATCACCTCGTCCGGAATCACGGCGGTGCGCTCGATGAGCGCGGGATCGACCTTCTCCTGCAGGAACGCCCGCAGGGCGCGCAGGAAGTCGTCTCCCTTCTTGATCTCCTCCTCGGTGAGCCGGGGGGCGGGGTGCACGAGGTCCAGCCGGAAGTCCCCGAGGAAGAGCTGCTTGCCGAAGCTCGGGCGGGTCCACTCCGTCTCGCGCGCCTGCTCGGCCACCTCCCTGGCCTTGGCATAATCGGTCGTCATCGTCGACCTCCTCGGCGGTGAAACGAGCTGTGCTCGTTAACTACCCGCCAGTAGCCTTTTGCATCGCGGGCAGCGCGATGTGTACGGCCATCCCTTCGCCGGGGGAGGAGACGATCCGGCACCGGCCGCCGTGCGCCTCCACGATGGCCTTCACGATCGACAGGCCGAGCCCCGCCCCGCCGGACAGGTGCACCTCCCCGCGCTGGAAGCGGTCGAAGGCGCGTTCCGCCTGCTCCTCGCTCATCCCCGGCCCGGTGTCGCGCACCTCGATCGTCACCGACTCCGGGGCCCGCAGCAGCCGTACGGTGGCCTTGGTGCCCTCGGGGGTGTGCGCCCGCACGTTGCCGAGCAGGTTGACGAGCACCTGGCGCACCCGGGCCTCGTCCACGGTCGCGACCAGGGAGGGCGGGGCCTCCACCGTCACGGGATACGCGGGATCGAGGGCGGCCGAGTCGGCGGCGACCTCGCGGGCCATCTCGGCCAGATCGGTCTCGTCGAGCGCGAGCGCGGCGCCCCGGTCGAGCCGGGCCAGCTCCAGCATCTCGCCCACCAGGCGGCCCATGCGGTTGGCCTCGGCCTCGATCCGACCCATGATCGTGGGCAGGTCCTCGGACGGGATCGCCCCGGCCCGGTAGAGCTCCGCATATCCCGAGATGGTCGACAGCGGGGTGCGCAGCTCGTGGGAGGCGTCGGCGGCGAAGCGGCGCACGCGGTCCTCCGACGCCTGGCGGTCGCGGAAGGCGTCGGCGATCCGGTCGAGCATGAGGTTGATCGCGGCGCCGAGCCTGCCGACCTCCGACGGCCCCTCGGGCATCCGGGCCGACAGGTCGACGCGCTCGGCCACCAGGTGGGCGGTGCCCGCCATCTTCCCGAGCGGCGCCAGACCACCGGCGATCAGCAGCCGGCCGCCCGCGGCCAGCAGCAGGATCAGCGCCCCGCCGGTCGCCAGCTCGCTGATCAGCAGGTGGCGCACCGGATCGTCGACCGCGTCCAGGGGCACCGCGACGACCACCAGTCGCAGACCGCTCGGCGACATCGACGCCGCCGCGATCATCTCGTGGTCGTGGCTCGGGTCGAGGTCGAACGTGCGGCCCTGCGCCGCGTACGCCAGCAATCTGTCCTTGCCCATGGCCTCGGCCAGCACGGGGACCGCCGCGGCGTCGGCGGCGTCGCCGCTGACCAGATGGGCGCGGTTCTCGCTGAGGTCGTAGGCGGCGAGGGCATAGGTGGAGCCGGTCAGCGCCTGTTCGAGCGGGTCGCCCACGACCACCCGGCGCGCCGCCGTGACGGTCGCCGCCACCACCTGCCCCTCCAGCCGCGTACGCAGGTGCCCGCGCAGGACGATGACGCTGACGAGGGAGAACACGACGAGCAGGACGGCGCTCACCCCGAGCAGCCCGGCGAGCAGGCGCGTCCTGAGCGACATCAGGAGTCCTGGGGAGGCCGCAGGGCGTATCCGATGCCGCGCTGGGTGTGGATCAGCGGCGGTCCGAGCGGGTCGAGCTTGCGGCGCAGATAGGAGATGTAGGTCTCCAGCACCTGCGAACTCCCGCCGTAGCCCCAGACCTCCTCGAGCAGCCGCCGCTTGGTGAGGACCAGACCGGCGTTGGCCATCAGGAAGGCCAGCAGGCGAAACTCGGTCGGCGACAGGTCCACCGGGACGCCGCCACGCCGCACCTCCCAGCGTGCCTCGTCGAGCTCCAGGTCGGCCACCCGGAGGATCGGCCCGTCGGCCCGTTCGGCCGCCGCCGGCACCGTCGTACGGCGGAGCACGGCGCGGATCCGGGCGACCAGTGCCTCGACGGAGAAGGGCTTGGTGACGTAGTCGTCGCCGCCGAGCGTCAGCCCGCGCACGGTGTCGGCGACCGCGTCGCGGGCGGTGAGGAAGATCACAGGAGGGTGCACGCCGTCGGCCCGGATCCGGCGGCACACCTCGAATCCGTCGATGTCGGGCAGCATGACGTCGAGGACGACCAGGTCGGGCTGATCTCTCAGCACCTCGCCGAGCGCCGCGGCCCCCGTGCCCACGGCCGTCACCCGGAAGCCGTGGAATCTGAGGGCGACTTCCACGATGTCCCGGATGTTTGGCTCGTCCTCGACGACGAGGATCCTGGTTTCACTCATGGGGGACCCATTGTGCAGGTAGAAAGCATTTGCCGCACAATTCGGGTTTACGCGGGCGCCCCGCGCGGCACTCGCGTGTCAGCGCGGAACGCGCGCCACGCAGAACACGGTCTGGCCGAACGGCGGGCGGATGAACCGCTCGATGAACCGGGTCGTCGGCACGACGGTGCGGTCGTAGATCTTCACGAGCCGGGGGTCGGGGTAACCCACGCCGCCCCGCCGTACGGCCGCCCACCAGGCGATGCCGCCGAGGAAGTTGATCGGCTTGAGCACCTGGACGTCAAGCCCGGCGTCGGTCACGGTCTTGCGCAGGGTGGCTGGGGTGTAGCGGGTGACGTGCCCCACCTTGCGGTCGAAGTCCCCGTAAAGCTGCATGTAGCCGGGCACCCAGATGACGATCCGGCCGCCGGGAGCGGTCACCTTGGCCAGCGACCGCAGCGCCTCGGCGTCCTCCTCGATGTGCTCCAGGACGTTCATCATCACGACGGTGTCGACCGGGTCGGCGAGGGGGATGTCGGTCGGCAGGCCGAACTGGAGCACCGACACGTCGTCGCGGTCGGCGAACCTCTTGCGCAGCTGCTCCACGCAGTAGGGATCGAAGTCGCTCACCACGAGCCTGTCCAGGCGCGGCAGGAACTGCTCGGCGAAGTGCCCGAGACCCGAACCGATCTCCAGGAGCGACCGCCCGACGTGCGGGGCGACCATGTCGAACTCGTACTGCCGGTAGTTCTTGGCCTCGTCGCCGCCGAGGTGGTTCTCCAGAGCCTCGTCCCCGGCCGCCGGCTGGACTACTCGGTCATACCCAGACATAGGATCCTCGATCTGCACGCTGACGGTCGTGGAAAGTGTAGTGCCCGCCCCATTGGCGGACGTCCGCTTCGCCGGAGGGGCCGTCGATGACGGCTTACGCCCACACTGTTCTTCCGGCGGCACGTTTCTTCGCGGAGCGCTGTGGACGGGATGCCCGTGTGATCGTAGGCTTCACCTCCATCCCACCCCCCCGATTGCCCCGATGGACGACGACGAAGCAGTGACCCGCGCCCTGGCCGGTGACCTTGACGCCTTCGAGGTGCTGGTCACCCGATACAGCGCGGTCGCCCACCGTACGGCGAGCCTGCTCGGCGCGGCCGACGAGGCGGAGGACGTCGTCCAGGAGGCGTTCGTCAAGGCGTTCCGCCACCTCAAGGGATTCCGCCGGGGCTCGGCCTTCCGCCCCTGGCTGCTGCGCATCGTGGCCAACGTGACCCATGACCTCACCCGGTCGCGCGGCCGCCGCTCCGACCTCGCCGTACGGCTGGGCCGCGAGCGGGAGCCGTACGGGCCGGGGGATCCCGAGGACCCCGAGGGCGCGGCCGTGGACGCCGACGGCAGGAGCAGACTGCTGGAGGCCGTACGCACGCTGCCCGACCGGGAACGCGAAGCCGTGGTCTGCCGGTATTTCCTGCAGTTGTCCGAAGCGGAGACGGCCGAGGTCCTCGGCGTGCGCCTCGGCACGGTGAAGTCGCGGACGTTCCGGGCCCTGCGGCGCCTGCGGGAGGAGGTGGGCCGTGAGCACCTCGGGTGACAGCGAACCGATCGCACCGCACGATCTCGAGTCACGGCTCCGGGCCCTCGGCGAGGACCTGGCCGTGCCCCCCGCGCCGCCGCCCGCCGGCGTGGCGCGCGCCGTACGCGCCCGCATCGAGGACGGCCGGGCGGAAGAGAGAGCACCCCGGCGGGCCGCGTGGCGGCCGACGCCGCGCGTGGCGGCGGCGGCGGTGGCGGTGCTGATGGCCGTGCTGCTCGGGGCCACCCCGCAGGGCCGGGCCGCGGTGGTGTCGGTGCTGCGCTTCGCGGGCGTCGAGATCCACGTGGGCGGCGCCGGGCCGCTGCCCACGGGGGTGCCGAGCCCGTTGCCCGGCGAGCGCCGGGTGACGCTGGAGGAGGCGCGGCGGACCGTCCGCTTCCCGGTCGTCGTGCCGTCCGTGCTCGGCGCGCCCGCCGACATCCGCGTCGCCGACGGCGGCCGGGTGGTGACGCTGCTGTGGCCGGGCGTCCGGCTCGACGAGTACGACGGCACGCTGGGCGTCGTCTGGCGCAAGGAGCTCGGAGAACCGTGGCCCGATCAGGTGAGCGCGGTCGGCGGATGGTGGATCCAGCAGCCCCACGGGGTGTCGTACGTGCCGTCGGGCGGGGGCGCGCCGCGCCAGGAGCGGGTGGCCGGGCCGACGCTCGTGTGGCAGCACAGGCTGGTCGGATTGCGGCTGGAGGGACCGGACCTCGAGGAGGCCGTGCGGATCGCCCGCTCGGTGAGATGACCGGTGAGATGACCGGTGAGATGACCGGTGAAGTGACCGCTGAAATGAACGGCGGGCTCACTCGGGAGAGGTGAGCCAGGCGTCGATCTCGCCGATCAACTCCTTCTTGACCGCGTCGGGCGCCGTCGACGACCGGATCGACTGCCGGGCCAGCTCGGCGAGCTCGGCGTCGGCGAAGCCGTACACGTCCCGTGCGAGCTCATACTGCGGCAGCAGCCGGGCGCCGAACAGCAGCGGGTCGTCGGCGCCGAGGGCGATCGGCACCCCGGCGTCGAACAGCCGCCGCAGCGGCACGTCCTCGGGCCGTTCCGCCACCCCGAGGCCCACGTTGGACAGCGGGCACACCTCGCAGGTGATCTGCCGGTCGGCCAGCCGTTCCATCAGGCGGGGCGACTCGGCCGCGCGCACCCCGTGACCGATCCGGTCGGCGCCCAGGTCGTCGAGGCATTCGGCGACGCTCGCCGCGCCCAGCAGCTCGCCGCCGTGCGGCACGGCGAGCAGCCCGGCCCGCCTGGCGATCCGGAAGGCGTGCTCGAAGTCCCTGGCCCGGCCGCGCCGCTCGTCGTTGGACAGGCCGAAGCCCACCACGCCCCTGCCCTCGTAGTGCGCCGCCAGGCGGGCCAGCGTCCTGGCGTCGAGCGTGTGCCGGATGCGGTTGGCGGCCACGATCACCGCCATGCCGATCCCGGCCTGCCTGGCCGCCTTCTCGGTCGCGTCGAGGACGAGTTCGAGCGTCTCGGTCAGCCCGCCGAACCGCTGGGCGTACCCGGACGGGTCGACCTGGATCTCCAGCCAGCGCGACCCCTCCCGGGCCTCGTCCTCGGCGGCCTCGCGCAGCAGCCGGTAGACGTCCTCGCGCCGGCGCAGCACGGACCGCGCGATGTCGTACAACCGCTGGAACCGGAACCAGCCGCGCTCGTCGGTCGCCCGCAGCTTCGGCGGCCAGTCCTCCACCAGAGCGTCGGGAAGATGGACGCCCTGCTCCCGGGCGAGCTCGATCAGCGTCGAATGCCGCATCGAGCCGGTGAAGTGCAGGTGCAGATGTGCTTTGGGGAGCGTGTTTAGTGGACGTGCCATCTCCATATGTTGCCGCATGTCGCTCTCAACCCGTGGCGAGGTTGGCGCGTTGGGGAGGGGCGAAAGGGGAGCTCATGACCGAAGAAGACGAGGCGGCCTTCGACGAGTTCCTGGCCGCGCGCAGCACCGCCCTCCTGCGCACCGCGATCCTGGTCTGCGGCGCCTCGGAGTCCGACGCCGAGGACATGGTCCAGAACGCGCTGGAGAAGGTCTACCGGCACTGGCCGCGCATCCGCCACGACAACCCAGAGGCGTACGCGCGCCGGGTCGTGGTGAACGGCGCGATCAGCAAGGCCAGGCGGCGCAAGGTGCTCCAGGAGATCACCTTCGCCCACCCGCCGGAGACGCCCGTGGAGTCGCCGGACCTCGGCCTGCGCGACGTGCTCGTCGCCGAGCTCAGGAAACTGCCGGCCCGGATGCGGGCCGTACTGGTCCTGCGCTATTGGGAGGACCTGTCGGAGGCCGAGACCGCCGCGCTGCTCGGCTGCTCGGTCGGCACCGTCAAGAGCCAGGCCGCCCGCGGGCTGGCACGCGTGCGCGCACGCATGGAGAACCTGCAAGGAGTGTCCGCATGAACGTCGAAGAGGCGCTGAAAGACGCCATGGCCGCTCAGGTCGCCGGCGTGCACGCGTCGCCGTCGCTGGGCCAGGCCGTCCGGCGGGGCAACCGCCGCCACATCGTCAGGTTTCGGGTGGCGGGAGCGGCCGTGCTCACGGCGGCGGTGGCCGTGGGCGTGCCCGTGGCGTTGACCGCCCGGCCCGACACCGTCCCGGCCGGCGGCAGCCTCGTGGGGGCCGGCGCCGGCGATCAGGGAGCCGCGGCAGGGTCCACGGCCGCCTCCGGTGACGCGGTCGCGACGCCGGGAGGGGTCGTGCCCGACCTGACCGGCAAGAACGCCAAGGAGGTCGACGCCATCCTGAAGGAGGCCGGCTACACGGTGCGGATCACGAAGATCGTCACCGACCAGGCCCCGGCGGGGACGGTCTTCGGTCAGATGCCGCAGCCCGGGACGGCCGCTCCCGCTGGCGCGGCGGTCACGATCATCATCGCCACGACGGCCGGCCCGACCCCCGCCCCCTCGGAGGGCACCGAAGACCCGGGGATGCCCCAGGACCTCGGCGACCTCGGGGACGGCCGGACGCTCGGCGGCGTGCACGTCGGCTATCTGCCCGAAGGGCTCGAATGGGGCAAGTGGTCCGGCAAGGACGGCTTCGGCAAGCGGAGCTACACCACGAGCTGGGCGGAGCCCGGCCTGGAGCCCGGCATGTACAGCGTCCAGATGATCGTCTATCGGAAGGGCGCCGTGAGCCGGCTGACCAAGCGCATGCAGAGCTACGCCGCGCAGGGCGCCACGGCGATCGAGATCGGCGGGAGGAAGGCCTACTTGGTCAGCGTGTCGGAGGGCGGCGACCGGGTCATGGACGGCGGCACCCGCACGATCGTGTGGACCCTCGCTCCCGGCGTCGGGGCCGAGGTCATGATCAGCCCTGACTACGCGGCCAAGATCGGCGCGGACGCGGCCGACAGGGAGCTCAAGAAGATCGCCGCCGGGGCCACCCTCGACAAGTGATCCCGATCCGATCCGGGCCTCCGCGGTCCCCACGGGCCCGGAGGCGGGTGGGGCGCACCCCGGCACGGCGAAGGCCCGGTCCCGCTTCTCGGGGACCGGGCCTTCGCGCTGAAACTTGCAGAGTCCCGACGGCCTCGGTTTCCGTTTCAGTGAGCCTCGGTTTTAGTGATTCTCAGCTTCAGCGGGCCTCGGCCAGGAGCTTGCCCACCCGGCTGACGCCCTCGACCAGGTCGTCGTCGCCCAGTGCGTACGAGAGGCGGAAGTAGCCCGGGGTGCCGAACGCCTCGCCGGGCACCAGCGCGACCTCGGCCTCCTCCAGGATGAGCTCGGCCAGCTCGGCCGAGGTCTGCGGGCGCCTGCCGCGGATTTCCTTGCCCAGCAGCGCCTTGACCGACGGATACGCGTAGAACGCGCCGAACGGCTCCGGGCAGAGCACGCCGGGGATCTCGTTGAGCATCCGGACCATGGTCTGGCGGCGCCGGTCGAACGCCGCGCGCATCTGCGCGACGGCCGACAGGTCGCCGGAGACGGCCGCGAGCGCGGCGGCCTGGGCGACGTTGGAGACGTTCGAGGTGGCGTGGGACTGCAGGTTCGTCGCCGCCTTGACCACGTCGGACGGGCCGATCAGCCAGCCCACCCGCCAGCCGGTCATCGCGTACGTCTTGGCCACGCCGTTCAGCACGACGACCCGGTCGCGCAGCTCGGGCACGGCCGTGGCGATGCTGGAGAACTTCGTGTCTCCGTAGACCAGGTGCTCGTAGATCTCGTCGGTCACGACCCACAGGCCCTTGTCGAGCGCCCAGCGGCCGATCTCCTCGACCTGGGCGGGGGAGTAGACGGCCCCCGTCGGGTTGGACGGCGAGACGAACAGCAGCACCTTGGTGCGGTCGGTCAGCTTCTCCTCCAGCTGCTCGACCGAGGCCAGGTAGCCGGTGGTCTCGTCGGTGACCACGTCGACCTGGACGCCGCCCGCGAGCTTGATCGCCTCCGGGTACGTCGTCCAGTAGGGCGCCACGACCAGGACCTCGTCACCCGGGTCGAGCAGCGTGGCGAACGCCTCGTAGACCGCCTGCTTTCCGCCGTTCGTCACCAGGACCTGGGAGGCCTCGACCTGGAACCCGCTGTCGCGCAGCGTCTTGTCGGCGATCGCCTGCTTGAGCTCGGGCAGGCCCCCGGCCGGCGTGTACTTGTGGAACCTGGGGTTCCGGCACGCCTCGACGGCCGCCTCGACGATGTAGTCGGGCGTGGGGAAGTCGGGCTCGCCGGCGCCGAAGCCGATGACCGGGCGACCGGCCGCCTTCATCGCCTTGGCCTTGGCGTCCACGGCCAGAGTCGCGGACTCGGAGATCGCGGAAATACGTGCGGAGATGCGAGGTCGCGTCATGCCTCCATCGTTCCAGACGCGCCACGCGGTTTCGTCTCCATATCCAGGATCCGGACGGGTCCGCACGGTAGCTTTAGATCGCACAGAAACGGCACTCGGGCCGCCTCCGGGCGGTGCGGCGGCCATGTGGTTCGACGGAGTGGTGATTCCCGCGTACACTTCACCGACTAGTGGGCCACGTGAACGACGCGACGGACGCTTCGGCGCGTTTCTCGGGTATCGTGGTGCACGGCTTAGGGCACTAGCGCAATTGGTAGCGCACCGGTCTCCAAAACCGGCGGTTGGGGGTTCGAGTCCCTCGTGCCCTGCGGAGTGCGGTCCGCGCAACAATGGCGTGAAAGCGCGCCGCAACTGCGACGGACACGACGGATCAGGTGAGGACTGTGGCGATCGACACCCGCGGTGAAACCGCTGGCAAGCCAGGCAAGCCGACCAGTGAGAAGAAGGCAAAGCGCACCTCGCCCGCTCTGTTCTACCGGCAGGTCGTCGCCGAGCTGCGCAAGGTCATCTGGCCTCGGCGCAATGACCTGATCTCGTACACGGTAGTTGTCCTGGTCTTCGTTGTGATCATGGTTGGGCTCGTGTTCGGGATCGATACGCTGTTGGGTAAGGCAGTGCTCTGGCTCTTCGGCGGATCCTGATCCCGCCCGAGACGTCACAGCACGTCAAGACACCAAGCGAAGAAGGAAGAGTCCCGTGTCCGAGTCCCCGATGTCGGCCGACCGCTCCCATGACGAGCATGACGAGTGGGGCACCGAGCAGGACGAGGCCGTAGCAGAGGTCGAGGAGACCACGGTCGCCGACTCAGACGACGACGACGACGGCGACGGCGACGGCGAAGACTCGGCCGAGGTCGCCGCACAGGTCGACGAGGACGGTGACGTCCTTCCGGATGTCGACCCGGTCGAGGAGTTCAAGCGTCAGCTTCGCGGTCAGTTCGGCGAGTGGTATGTCATCCACTCGTACGCCGGTTACGAGAACCGCGTGAAGCAGAACATCGAGAGCCGGATCGGGTCCCTCAACATGGAGGACTTCATCTTCCAGGTCGAGGTGCCGACCCACACGATCACGGAGTTCAAGGGCGGCAAGAAGACTCCGATCAAGGAGCGCGTGCTTCCCGGCTACGTTCTGGTCCGGATGGACCTGACCGACGAGTCCTGGGCCGCGGTGCGCAACACGCCCGGTGTGACCGGCTTCGTCGGCCTGTCCAACAAGCCGAGCCCGCTGAACCTCGACGAGGTCGCCAAGCTGCTCGCGCCGGAGCCTTCCGAGGAAGTCAAGAAGGCCACGACCAAGACCACCACCGCGACCGTCGACTTCGAGGTCGGCGAGTCCGTCACGGTCATGGACGGGCCGTTCGCCACGCTGCCGGCCACGGTCAGCGAGATCAGCGCCGAGTCGCAGAAGCTCAAGGTCCTCGTCTCGATCTTCGGTCGAGAGACCCCGGTCGAGCTGTCGTTCAACCAGGTCTCGAAGATCTGACCGCCTCGCGTAGACTCGATAGCCGTCCTCACGCACGCCCTGCTTCGGCGTGCCTGTGAGGCTTTTGTAGGACAAAGGACCCGGAGAAGGACAAATGCCTCCAAAGAAGAAAGTCGCGGCCCTGGTGAAGGTCCAGCTTCCCGCTGGGCAGGCCACCCCCGCGCCGCCGGTCGGTACCGCGCTCGGTCCGCACGGCGTCAACATCATGGACTTCGTCAAGCAGTACAACGCTGCGACGGAGGCCCAGCGGGGCAACATCATCCCCGTCGAGATCACCATCTTCGAAGACCGCACCTTCACCTTCATCACGAAGACGCCGCCGGCGCCTGAGCTGATCAAGAAGGCCGCCGGTCTGCAGAAGGGCAGCGCGAACCCGCACAAGGACAAGGTGGGCAAGCTGACCCGCGAGCAGCTTCGCCAGATCGCCGAGACCAAGATGCAGGACCTCAACGCCAACGACGTCGAGGCCGCCGAGAAGATCATCGCCGGCACCGCCCGTTCCATGGGCATCACCATCGCCGACTGACTCTCAGCGGTGACCAACGCAGTGGGAGGGCCCGCGCAGGCCCGGACCACGATCTCCACGAGGAGCACGAAGTGAAGCGCAGCAAGAACTGGAAGAACGCGGCGGCCGAGATCGACCGCACCGCCCTGTACGCCCCGCTCGAGGGCGTGCGGCTGGCCAAGAAGACCGCGACCACGAAGTTCGACGCGACCGTCGAGGTCGCCCTGCGGCTGGGCGTCGACCCGCGCAAGGCCGACCAGATGGTCCGCGGCACCGTCAACCTCCCGCACGGCACCGGCAAGACCGCCCGGGTCCTGGTCTTCGCGACCGGTGACCGTGCCGAGGAGGCTCGCGCGGCGGGCGCCGACATCGTCGGCTCCGACGAGCTGATCGACGAGGTGTCCAAGGGCCGTCTCGACTTCGACGCGGTCGTCGCCACCCCCGACATGATGGGCAAGGTCGGTCGTCTGGGCCGCGTGCTCGGCCCCCGCGGCCTCATGCCGAACCCGAAGACCGGCACCGTCACGCCCGCCGTGGCCAAGGCCGTCAGCGACATCAAGGGCGGAAAGATCGAGTTCCGGGTCGACCGGCACGCGAACCTGCACTTCATCATCGGCAAGGCGTCCTTCGACGACCGCCAGCTCGTGGAGAACTACGCCGCGGCGCTGGACGAGGTGCTGCGTCTCAAGCCGTCGGCGGCCAAGGGCCGTTACCTCAAGAAGGTCACCTTCACCACGTCCATGGGCCCGGGCATCCCGGTCGACCCGAACGTGACGCGGGCGATGACCGCCGAGATCGACGCCTGAGCCGTCTTCCCGGCCGACACGACGGAACGGAAGCCCCCGCCCTCTCCGGGCGGGGGCTTCCGCGCGTCCGCGGGCGGTCAGGAGGCGTGCTGTCGGCAGGCAGAACTCGGGTGATGTGAAGGTTCTGTGCACGGCTCATGGGGGTTTGTCCGCTAGCGACGCGCCGGCCGCGTTAGGCGCATAGGGTCAAGGGCAGGTAAAGGGGGACACCGAAGGGATGGACACAATGCGACGACTAATGGTGGCCGCGGGGGCGGTGGCCGCGATCACGGTCGCGGGATGCGGCACGACCGCGACTCCGTCTCTCCAGAACGCCAAGCTCTCGGCGGCCGAGGTCATCCAGCAGACCGCGCAGAAGGCCGACGACGTCAACACCTATGCCGCCGACCTCGTGCTGAACGTCACCGGCGCCGACGGCGGTCAGGCAGGGGTCGTCCAGGGCACCATGCTCTACCAGAAGACCCCGCAGATCGCCTCCGACATCAACCTCGGCCAGGTGACGTTCAACGGGCGGAACGTGCCCGGCGGCGTGCGGGTGATCCTCCAGGGCGACGTGGCGTACGTGAAGCTCGACATGCTCAGGACCCTGGTGGGCGCCACCAAGCCGTGGATCAGGCTCGACCTGAAGCAGCTCGGCTCGCAGGCCGGCGTGGACATCGAGCAGTACCTCGCCCAGGCCCGGCAGTTCGACCTGAAGACGAGCGCCGCCATGCTCACGGCGTCGAAGGACGTCAAGCCGGTGGGCAGCGAGCAGGTCGGCGGGGTGGACACGACCCACTACTCGGGCACGTTCCCCGTGGCCGAGGCGGTCAAGCAGCTTCCCGAGGACCGGCGCGGCCACCTGCAGGCCGAGCTGGCGAACGCCAAGGACGTCACGTTCGACGCCTGGATCGACGCCCAGGGCCTGCCGCGCAAGGTCGAGCTGAACGGCGGCAAGCCGGGCGCCGGCACGTTCAAGGCGACGGCGATGTTCAAGTCGTTCAACGAGCCGGTCTCGATCAAGGCGCCGGCCGCCGACCAGGTCGGCGAGCTGCCGCAGACGCTGCCGGACACGACGCGGCAGCCGTCCGGCACCACAGGCTGATTTGGCGTCCTGCCGGTTGACAACGTAGTCTGTCTCCTGCCGAAGACCGCCGGTCGTCACTGGGCCCACAACCCGGTGACCGAAGGATCCACGTGAGTGGACGGCCCGCGTAGGTGTGGAGATGCTTGAGGACGTTTGACGTCTATCCAAGCCCCGTGCGCCTGCGCCGGGGCTTGTCTGTTTTCTGAGGGCCTTCGCCGGCGGCACATCTGGAAGGAGGCCCATGGCGAAGGCGGAGAAGAGCGTCGCGATCGCCGAGCTCAAGAGTGAGTTCGAGGGATCCAGCGCCGCCGTTCTGACCGAATACCGCGGTCTCACCGTCGCTCAGCTCAAGCAGCTGCGCGTTTCTCTCGGTGGGAATGCGAAGTTCGCCGTGGCGAAGAACACGCTTACCAAGATCGCGGCCAACAACGCCGGGATCACCTCCCTGGACGACCTGTTCCAGGGCCCGACCGCCATCGCGTTCGTCAAGGGCGACGTGGTGGAGGCGGCGAAGGGTCTGCGTGACTTCGCCAAGGCCAACCCCCTCCTGGTGATCAAGGGTGGTGTCGTCGACGGCAAGTCGATGACCCCCGACGAGATCACGAAGCTTGCCGACCTTGAGTCCCGTGAGGTGCTCCTCGCGAAGCTGGCCGGTGCGTTGAAGGCCAAGCAGTCCCAGGCTGCCGCCACCTTCGCCGCGCTGCCCACCACGATGGCTCGACTGGCCGAGGCTCTGCGCGCCAAGCGCGAAGAGGCCGGCGAGTAGGTCCGCGCAGCGGACGGGGGAAGCGCGCACCGCGGTCCCTTTACACGTTTTTTGCTAGATCCACTGGAGGAACACATCATGGCGAAGCTCAGCACCGACGAGCTGCTCGAGACCTTCAAGGAGATGACCCTCCTTGAGCTGTCCGAGTTCGTGAAGGTCTTCGAGGAGACCTTCGACGTGAAGGCCGCCGCTCCGGTCGCCGTCGCCGCCGCCCCGGCCGCCGGTGGCGCCGGTGGCGCCGCCGAGGAGGCCGAGGAGCAGGACGAGTTCGACGTCATCCTCGAGGCCGCCGGCGACAAGAAGATCCAGGTCATCAAGGAGATCCGCGCCCTGACGAGCCTGGGCCTCAAGGAGGCCAAGGACCTCGTGGACGGCGCTCCGAAGCCGGTCTTCGACGGCAAGGTCAACAAGGAGCAGGCCGAGAAGGCGAAGGCCGCCCTCGAGGGCGCCGGCGCCACCGTCACCGTCAAGTAAGACGGTCTCGCAACACGCTTCACCGAAGGGGCGGGTCCATCCAGGTGCCGGATGGGACCGCCCCTTTCGCGTGCCCGGACACCGTACGGAATGCGGAATCTATGGGCAGGGCGGGCCGGCTGATCTATCGTGCCGACTAGGGAGTGTCCGACCACGGCGAGCGCGGGTGGCACGCCGGCTTCGCCGGGCACGACCGTGGATCCGCGCGACGTGAACGGGCCGAGACGACGACCGGGTGCTCAGGAGGTGCGGGGGATGCGGCGCGCGCTGACCGCCGGGCTCGTGCTCCTCGTGGTCGCGCTGGCCCTGGCGGTCCGCCATCTCGCCCAGGCCCGTACGGAGGCCCTCGCGGCGGCCGAGGACGGCGAGATGGCCGTACGGGCCGCAGCGGCGCACGCCGTGAGCCTGATGTCGATCGACCACCGCAGCATCGACGACGACATCAAACGCGCTCTGGCGACCTCCACGGGCCCGGAGCGGGCCCAGTACGCCGCCGGGCAGGCGGCTCTGAAGGCCGCCACGCTGAAGAACAAGGCCGTGCAGACGGGCGTGCTGCGGGCCTCCGCGCTCACCTCCCTCGCCGGCGACCGGCGCACGGCACAGGTGCTGATCGTCGGCGACGCCGTGATCCACTGGGAGGACGGCAGGAAGGCCCCTCCGGAGGAGCGCTTCTTCCGGTGGCGCATGGACGTCACGAAGGCCTCGGGCCTGTGGCTGGTCTCGCGGGCGGAGCTGGTGCGGTGAGGCGCCTGCTGCGGGCGCTGACGGCCCTCGTGGCGGCCGGGCTGGCCGTCGCCGCCGTGTGGCTCCTGCTCGATCTGCGCCGCCTCCAGGCCACCGAGAGAGCCTCCAGAGAGGCCCTGTCGGCCGCCCGGTCCTACGCACCCGACATGTTGTCGTACGACTACCGTACGATCGATCGGGACATGCTGAGGGCGGGAGCGCACGCCACCGGGCAGCTGGCGGAGCACTACCGGACGCTCGCGGCGACGCTGGGACCGCAGGCGCGCGAGCGGCGGACGGTGCAGCACGCGGTCGTGGCCGCCGCCGGCGTGGAGTCGGCGACGCCGGAAGAGGTCCGGGTGCTGCTGTTCGTGAACATGGTCACGACGCGGTCGGGCCCGGGTCAGGAGGAGCCGAAGCAGCAGGTCAGCCAGGGGAGAGCCCGCCTGGTCATGGTGACGCAGGGCGACGGCTGGCAGGCCTCCCGGCTGTCCACGCTCCTGGGTGACACGCCCGTTCCCTGAGCCCGTGGCTAAATTGTTAGCAAAGAACACGTTTAAGCGGTGCCACCCGGTGGGTATCCACGGCACGGCGGCGTCGACCGACGGTCAGCGTTGGGTCGTTCGCGTGACTGAGCGTTACCCGTGTCCGGTCCCGGGTAGGGACTGGATCCCCGGAGCTCGCTCGGTCGCGAGGGCGGAAAAACCCTGCGAGACCCCTGCCGGTTAGGCGAAATGTCGGCTCTCGGGCTTGACGTTTCGGCGCTGACGGGTGATGCTGCCACCAACGTGGAGCGCAGAGCGATAGCGGAGTGGACAGGTGTATGCCGATCGGCTACACTGCCCCTTTGCGCTGCCCTTTGACGACCGTCTCTCTGAGTAACTCTTAGTCCTGGTCGTCTGGCGTGCGTGTAGTCAGTCCGCGAGCCCTCGGAAGGACATCTGTTGGCAGCCTCGCGCAACGCCTCCGCCGTACCCGCCGGTCCCCGAACCGTGTCGTTCGCACGAATCGAGGAGCCGCTCGAAGTACCCGACCTTCTCGCCCTGCAGACCGAGTCCTTCGACTGGTTGCTCGGAAACGAGAAATGGAAGGGCCGGGTCGAGGCGGCTCGCCAGGCCGGGCGCAAGGACATTCCGACCCAATCCGGTCTCGAAGAGATCTTCGAGGAGATCAGTCCCATCGAGGACTTCTCCGGAACCATGTCCCTGTCGTTCCGGGATCACAGGTTCGAGCCGCCCAAGTACTCAGTCGATGAGTGCAAAGACAAGGACATGACCTACTCCGCCCCGATGTTCGTCACGGCGGAGTTCATCAATAACACCACAGGTGAGATCAAGAGCCAGACGGTGTTCATGGGCGACTTCCCGCTCATGACGTCGAAGGGCACCTTCATCATCAACGGCACCGAGCGTGTCGTGGTCTCCCAGCTCGTCCGTTCGCCGGGTGTCTACTTCGACCGTTCGGTCGACAAGACCTCCGACAAGGACCTGTTCGGCTGCCGGGTGATCCCGTCGCGCGGCGCGTGGCTC